>NZ_MRCM01000009.1 GCF_002303885.1 Flavobacterium sp. ACN2
AAATAATTATTATGGTTTTGATAGATTAAAAAATTATGTTGAAAATTTATGGGGACAAGATCAAAATGGTTTCAATGATAATTCAATTTATAAAATAAACGATCCTGACGGCTATACAAATTTAAGAAAAGAGAAAAATACATCTTCTGAAATTCTTCAAAAAATAAACACTGGTTCTGAGGTTCAAGTATTTGATAATTCTGGAGACTGGTGGTTGATACAAACTAAGGAAGGTAAAAAAGGTTATGTTTATAAAACTAAGATAAAAGAGGAGTAAAAAATGAAGGTTTAAAGAATAAAAAAATATTTTTCTTAGATAAAAAACTCTTGCATTTTAAATCATGAAAATAAAATCACAATATCTTATTTTGTTTTTATTTCTAGTAATAAATTGTTTTTCACAGAGCAAAATAAATTTGGAATATCAAAATGATAACCTAATAAATGAAATAGGAATAGGACTGATTCAACAAATTAATGCTAGCGAAAAAATTATTTTATATAGTGACATTGACTGCAAAAAACTCAAATCTAAAGATGCTAAAATTGGAAAAGATATTATTCCATTACTAAATAAAATAGATTATAGTATACTATTTTTTGTATGCATAGAAAAAAATAGCAAATCCTACAAAATTGTAACCTCTATGGGAAAATATGCATATATAAAACCGTCAGATAAATTTATATTTTATAGTTGGAATGAGTTTTTAAAAAACCAAGTTACAAGTGTGGAAAGTAAAAATAAAAACTTAAATCCATTGTTTGATAAAATTAATGGAAAATCGGTTAGTTTGAAAAATATACAATTTGATGATGAAATCGAAGTAATCACTGTGAAAGATAATTGGTATTGATGGAAAGGATTGGATGAAAAACGACAAAATGAATTTAATGATGCATTATTTAAATATGGATGGAAAAAAATGCTTTCATGGAAATATAATAGAAAGCTATTGCATCATTCGATACATTATGAAGATCACCATCATCATTTACATGTACAATCTTTTGAACCTAATTTAAAAAAAATAAAATGAGATTTTTAAAAATTACAATAATCTGTTTTTTAGGATGTCTTACAATTTACTGTAAAAGAAACAATAATAAAAAAAATGAAATTGTCAAAGAAATAAAAAGTCAATCTTTTACAGATACTTTAATAAAAAATATTGATTCAAAAAACATAGGAAAAGAGATAATAGGAAGAGAAAAAAAGAGCTTGATAGATAAGTATTATTATGCTATAAATAGAGAAGTTGAAAGACCTGAAATGGCAGATTCATTTATGTCAGATATTGATTCATTATTTAAAATTTATCAATATAAAGTATTTGTCTTAAACAGTGTAAAAATTAATTCTTATGTGGTTAAAATACGCTTTGAAGATGCTCAATATGTATCAATACTTTTGATAATGAATAAAGAAAATTATCCCAACAATTGTTTGGTAGTTTATGAAAATTTAAAATCAGAAGTAAATTATAATTGCTATTCTAAAATCACGAAAAATATAATAACTATTAATAAAGTTGGTAATTCAAAAAAAACAATCGAAAAGTATATTATAGAACAGAACAATTTTTTAGAATATTTTGACAATTCACAAATTGATATTCCTAAGTGGGGTCGAGAAGAAATTGTTTACACAAAAGACGGACAAGATTCTACATATGAATATCAGTATATATTGGAAGGAAAAATAAAAAATCACCTTAAGCATGGTGTTTGGGATGAGAAGAAATATATTCTGCAATACGACAAATCTGTTTGGCTTCATGGTGAATATATAAATGGTTTAAGAAATGGAGAATGGATTTATGATGAAGGAGACCCATTTAGTAAAACGGAAGTCTATGATATGGGAAAATTGATAAAAACATATTTTCCATAGTCTACTGGAAAAATCGTTTAAAATTCTTTATTTTAATTGTAAAAATGATACAGACAAAAATCTTGACTACATCTTCGACAAGAGTAAATCATATAATGAAAAAAGGGGATCATTTGCCTGGGGTTTGTGGCATGATCCATATTTGAATAAGAGTAGCTGTACAAAAAATAAGGAAAAAGCAATAGAAGGCTATTCAAGGTTTATTGAGTTAGCGGGGGAGGGCTATGGAGAAACAAACTGGTACAATATAAATAATATCCCAAGTTTTAATAACTTAACTTATACAGTTAGTAGGAAAAAATATGTAAAAGTACTTGATGCTGCAAAACAAAGATTACAAGTTTTAAAAAATTTATAAAAAATGAAAATACTTTTAAATTCGTTTTTATTTATAATGGCAATATGCTGCTATTCAAAAGAAAAACAAAACGATTATGATTACAAAAGTTTAAATATCTCTGACTCAACATATTTTTCATTTTCTAGTTCATGTAATATTCAATTAACAATTTTGAATAGAAAAAATAGTATCTTAAGTATAAATGGAAAAACGAAGAAAGGTATTATTTGTGAAAATAGATATTCTAAATTTTTTTTTTGATTTCAAAGAAAGCAATAATGTAATTATTACCTTTTCTTTTGAAGATTCAAACATAGTAATTGAAAATCAAAAATATCAATTTGAATGTGAAGAAGCAAAATTTATTGTTTTGTATAAAATTAAAAACGACAATGAATCACTTATTAGGATAAAAGAATATTTAAACGACAATCAAACAATTTTTGATGACAACATAGAATTAATTAATGATAAAGCCTATATTTTAGAAAAAAATAAGCAGTTTAAAACATCAGCCTATATTTTGGAAAAAATAATTTTAAAGAGACCTGAAAGAGTAGTTGCATGGTTAAATTTGGGTGATGTATATTGGGAAATTAATAAACGGAAAGAATCCAAAAAAGTGTATTCAAAATATCTTGAGTTAATGAAAAGCCAAGGTAAAGATTTAAAAAAAATTCCGAATAGAGTTTATGAGAGATTAAAATAGATGAACACTAATCTATAAAGCGTACGATAAGAAACCATTAAAAATAAAAATTCCAAATCAATATTTTCGGGCACGGATTGCAAATCCAAATGGTATAGATTTGAATCTAAAAAAAAATATGATCTTAATCAGGATAGCATTGAAGATGAAATTTATGCTTTTTGGAATAGTAAAGAGAAAATATTTTCTATATACATTGTTATTTTAAATGAAGATTTATCAGTCCAGAAAACGTTTAAAAATGAATATATTAGCTCCTGTTACCCCCGTTCCCGCACGAATCCTTTCGTGTGGGGATATGTTGTTCAAGTCTCCGCTTCTAAACCATCTGAAACAGAAACCCAAAAAACATCTCCCGTAGAACAAAAAGGCCCTTCTAAAAAAGAAACCAGAGGAATAGCAAAAAAAGATGAAAAAGCTCATTATTACCAAGAGCAGAAAGTTGATGTACAGCCTACTATTACTTACAATCCGCAACAGGAATTTATTAATAGCCTGATGATGGTTAATGTTGGGGATTCTATGTGGAATCAAAAAAAATGTGATTGTAAAAATTATGATCTTATTTGGGGAAGTAAAGTAAGTTGCGAGTTTCGAAAGAAAGTTATTGAAATAAGTGAACGTCAAAATATAGATCCTAATAATTTTATGGCTGCTATGGCTCATGAAACTGGCGGTACATTTGATCCGACTTGTGGTACATTTAAGAGACATAAAGATGAAGATAAGGAAGGATATGTAGGACTATTACAAATTGGGAAAGATGCTGCGAAAGATATTGGAATTACTAGGACGGAATTATTGAAATTAAATCCTGAAGAACAATTAAATTGGATGGAAAAATATTTAACACGTCCACTTGTCAAGGGTAAACTAAATACGCTAACTGATTTTTATTTAGCCATATTATTTCCTGTAGATTGTGGCAAAGGTAGCCAACCCAATACTGTTGTTTTTGATAATACTCTAATTATAACATATGATTCAGTCGGAAAACCAATTAAAAATTTAAATTACTGGAGGCATGTGGGGTATAGTGCAAATCCCTCATTTCATAAGGAAGGGGATAGAGAAATAGGAAAAACATACATATGGGAGATCGCCCAAAATATAAAAGTTTGGTATGAGAAAGGTAAGCTACATGAAGTAAAAACGTTTTCTTGTCAAAAAACAGAAGAAATTAGCAAAACTCCTTTTATGGATTCAGAAACTTGGAACGTAATAATTACAGAGTATTATACAGGTCAAAGATGCACTCATGTTGAAAGGACAGCAATTCGAAGAAATTGTAGAAGAGGGAAAATAGAAGTATATGATCATAATAAAAATGTGGTATTATCAATTTCAGACTGTTTATTAGAAGGAACTTCCGGAGAAAATCGATTAATTACTGATGGAGATGCTCCTTTTGGAGTATATAGAATTAATTCGGAACCTTTCATTCAAGGATCGGCATCTGGCGAAAAACGGACTGCTTATGGTCCAAACCCGCGATTATTTTTTGAACCCATAAACGGAAGTGGAGATGAAGCGGATAGAAGCGGACGATCACTAATAAGAATACACGGAGGCAGACAAGAAACAAGACTATTTCAACCAAGAACAACCCCAGATCTTTTAAGGACACATGGCTGTATTAGGGTATGGGATGCCGATGCAAAAAGATTATATGATTGGTGGATTGAATATCATAACGAATATCCTAATATTAAACCAGGAAAACTTAAAATTCAAAAATAATAATGAAGCTTTTAATATTATATACACTTTTCACATTACCTATTTTGGCTGGTTGCCAAAATAATAGCAACAAAAATAGTAGTAAAGAAAAAACTAATCAAATGAATGAGAAATTGATAGATGGAATAGATATTCGAGAATCGATGTTTAGTACAAAAGAAATAGAATTAAATCATTATAGATATAAAAATGTTTTAATTGAAAATATAAAAATTAAAGATTTAATAGATAAAGATTTTAGAAAAGATTTTTTTTCTTATTTGGGTAAAAGGGAAGATGAAGATGATTTTAAAGCTACTTTATTTACAAAATTATTATTTATAAGAATCCAGCAATTAAGTGATAGTGATTCTTATAGACTGTTATCTGAAACATTTAAAAACGAGGCCATATCTTCTAATGGTATTGAATTAATAGATAGTTATTTAGTTGAATTATTTCTTCAAAATCCTTACTTTTTTGTACAGCAAGGAACTAAGTATAATGATTTTGAAATAATTAATTATGCTTTGGATTTACTGAAAGGTTTTATTGTTAGTGAAGAATTTTTTCTGGAAAATTTTGGATATGCAAAATATAAAAAAGGTATGTTAATATTAGATGCCAAAATACAAAAAGAATTTAGTAATAAGCAGCTAATCGAACGGCTAAAATCAAGTTCTAAAATTGAGGTTATATTTTCACCATCATTTTATTCAGATTGGGAAAATCAAACTATTCAATTTACAGAAATACATCATTTTTTTGGGGAGCAACTACTAAGTAAATTTAATCTCGCCGAAAGAAATTTTTATAAAATTCATGTCTTATCAAAAATTTCTAAAATGTTTGTACAAAATGATTTTGCTGATAATGAGAAAGTTACTTTGGTTTCTGGTGAACAAATGGGCATTGTTGTCTTTTGCATACAGGATAGCGATGGATATACAAATTTAAGAAAAGAAAAAAATGCTTCTTCCGAAATCCTGCAAAAAATAATTACGGGCTCACAAGTTGAAGTTCTAGATAAATCCGATAATTGGTGGCTTGTAAAAACAAAAGAAGGTAAAAAAGGTTATGTTTATAAAACTAAGATAAAAACGGAGTAAAAAACATTATTTTATCTTACATAACTATACATTAAACTTTAAGCTAGATCAAAATGGATTTTAATAAAATTATACTTTTCATTACATGTATTATTCTATGCATTCAACTTAGCAGCTGCCAAAAAAGTACAAAAATAGCTGCCAAAAGCGAGCCACTTGAAAAATCAATTAAAGACCAGTTTTTTAAAGAATTCACTACAATATATGGAGATAATGGACTATTGCAAACGGGTAACACCGATTTAAAAAAAGGCAGTTTTGAAATTTATCTCATCTCTAAAAATGGTGCTAAACAATGGTTTGATAATTTAAATGCAAAAAATAAGTATGAAATTACAATAGAAAAACTAAATCATTCCTCACCAAATGAAATTGCACAAGATTTTGATATTTGGGTTTTCTATACAAATAAGAAATATCTAATAGAATTAGAAGACCAAAGTTTAGGAAATAAAATACCTGGGTTGGTTGAACTTTATTACTTGAAAGCTGGAACAAGTAAATGGAAAAAGACAAGAGAATATCAACTTAAAACAGATGATGATAAAATAAAATTTAATGACTGGAAACAAAAGATTCTTGAAGATTTTTTGAGTCTTTCAAACAAACAAAACATTAATCCCTCTTCAAAACTATCGGCGAAATGGATTGGCACTTATAACGCATACTTTAGTTACGGGCTAATTGGAGGCGAAAATGCTGGATGGAATTTAAGAATAGAAATTTCAAATGATACAATTAAAGCTACTGGAGATGGCTATCAAATTAGTTTTTCAGATGTTTTGACAGCCAAAGAAGATGGTGACAAATTAATATTAAACCATTATAAAAATATCTCGGGCTATACTCTGGGTGAAAAAATGAGTCCCGAATTTATTCTGACAGAAGATAAAAAAAGCTATTTTGTTACGACCAAATGGATTGATAAAGACATTATTACCAAATCAACAAAACTTGGTTTTGTAATTTCAAAAGAAAAATATTAAAGCCCCCGTTCCTGCACGAATCCTTTCGTGTGGGGATATGTTGTTCAAGTCTCCGCTTCTAAACCAACTGAAACAGAAACAAAAAAACATCTCCCGCAGAACAAAAAGGTCCTTCTAAAAAAGAAACCAGAGGAATAGCGAAAACTGAAACAAAAGCTCATGATTATCACGAACAGAAAGTTGATGTAAAACCTACAGTTACTTACGATGCTCAACAAGAGTTTATTAATAGTCTGATGATGGTTAATGTTGGGCATCCTATGTGGCATCAGAAAAAAGGTGCTTGCCCAAATTGTGATAAAGATATTACACTTGATGAAATTAAAAAGATTTGTGTAGACAAAAGAAACAATTGCCTAGTTGAGGATGAAACCATGATAAGAGCCGCTCTTCCTTATTTAAATATATATCGTAAAAAAGTTGGTATAAATACTTGCATACGAAAGGCTCATTTTTTAGCTCAAATTTCTCAAGAAAGTAAATTTTATAGTTTGCAAGAAAATCTTAATTGGTATTGGGAGAAGCTTATAGGCAAGTTCTCATCATATTTTAATCAATTTAGGACACGCCTTGAAAAAGAAACCGAGGCGAAAAGGTTAGGAAGAATTAATGGATCACCTACGCCTGGGCTAACTTTAAATCAACAAATTAAATTGGCTAATGCAATATATGGACACACACACACGCTAGGCAGATTACACGTAAATACAGGCGATGGATGGTTGTATAGTGGGAAAGGCTTTAAACAGATTACGTGGAAGGAGAATTATCAAAATCTAGAAAAATATTTGAATACTCATATGAAGGTTGATAATGAACCTGATGTAGATTGGACAGATGGAGACAACCCTTACAAATTGAAAAATAATCCAAAAGATGCTATAACTAGCGCACTGGCTTATTGGGGCAAGAATAATATAAATTCTCTTTCAAATGAAAATAATGCAAAAGCTGTTGAAAAAGTTTCTTTAAAAATTAATGCGATCGCTGATGGGTTGAAAGAGAGGCAAAGATTTTTTAAAAAAGCTAATGATATATTAAAGTTAAGTGATTGTAAAGCAGGTACTTTGTCAAATCTAGATATAGGAACTGTTGTAGTTGTTTCTGGTGAGGGTTCAAAAAAAATCCAAGATTGGGTTGTTTATAAAACTAATATTTATCTTAATATGTCGCTAGATACATACAAAAAACAAAAAACTGAAAATAAATTACCTGTTGAAGATTATTCTATTTTTCTATCAAGAGATGCACATGGTGATAAAACCAAATATGGGAAGCATTCTAATAAGAGATACGGAAAAAATAATGAAACTCCACCTGGAGAATATTATTTAATCCCTAAATCTGATGGTCAAAAATACAAAATATATCTGAGTGATGATGGTAAATCTGCATCCATTAATGGACCACATGGAATAAGAGCAGGTATTGCTATTCATCAATATAGTCCAAAATATTCTATTGGCTGTTTGACGACAGTAACTGGTCAAGATACAAAATTAGTAGAAGAATTGCTTTCGAAATTAGAAGACTTACCACTAAATGATGACCGACCTGTAAGGATTATTTTAGAACAGAGGTCTGTAAAAGAAGAAAAATGGGATAATACAGAAATAGGAGATACGAAATGGACTGGAATATTATAAAAAACAAAATGAAATATATTAGTATTTCACTAATTATTTTATCTGCTTCTTGCAATGGACAACATGAAAAAAATCAAAAAATGAATAGGCAAATAAAGGAAAAAATTTCATCATTCAATATTTTTAATGATGGAGGTATGAATATAAATTTTGAAAAATTTATTATTGACAATAAGGAAAGAATAAGATCTGAAGTAAATAAGTATGGTTATAAAGTACCAGCTACAACAACATTCTACGATAAGATTAAATTCTATTATAATTGGGATATCAAAGATTATACAAATGTTATTGTTTTAGAAAATGATATGTTTCCTGTTGTTGTTATTAAGGATTATAATTTAATTTATATTGAAAATGCTGATGGGAAAGAAATAGATGGTCAATTAATTAGTTACTATAATAAATTTATATTTTATGATGACAAGCCATCTTTAACTTGGTTAAAATTAAGACATCCATATCTATTAGATGATTTGGTATTTGTATATGGATTTACTGAAAATAATGATATATTAAAATTTGTTTTTAGCCGTAGTAATTTTGAAAGTAAATCAGTACTTATCGAACTTCTGTTTCAAAACCATGAAAGTAAATTGAAATTACGTGAAAAGATGGTTAAGAAATTAAGGGAAATAAAATTTAATAATGAAATTTCAACAGACTATGGTGTCGTTGTTGGAGGTGATGTTTATTCTACTTTTTCAGACTTAATTCAAGAAATCAGAAAAAAAACAAATGAATTTCAAAAAAGTGATTATCAAATTGCTTTCTTATTAAATGAAATTATTTTGTCAGGTATAACAGGAATTGTTGATGAGGATTTGGATGAAAATCCAAATTATATAAAAGTTTTAAAGGATAATAATTATTATGGTTTTGCAAGGCTAAAAAATTATCTTGAAGATGAATATTCAAATTCTTTCAGTGATAAATCTAAATATAAAATAAACGATCCTGACGGCTATACAAATTTAAGAAAAGAGAAAAATACATCTTCTGAAATTCTTCAAAAAATAAATACTGGTTCTGAGGTTCAGGTATTTGATAATTCCGGAGACTGGTGGTTGATACAAACTAAGGAAGGTAAAAAAGGTTATGTTTATAAAACTAAGATAAAAGAGGATTAAAAAATGAAGTTTTAAAAGAAAAAAAAATATTTTAGTTTCCTCAAAATTGTATAAATAATGAAAATGCAGAAAGCAAGATTCTATATGTAGAAATTCTGGACAACAGCGGAAGAAAGCCCACAAAACTATTTAGTTATGGCGAAACTATTACAGCTCGCGTACATTGTCTTAACATGGAAAAATTTCGCATAAACGTTACTTTATGGGAAAATGACGGAGGGAAAAAAGACCTTTCTGATATTAGTATTGAAACAAAAGAAGCCAATGTATTAAATGGAATAGCCGATGTCAAATTTACTTTTGACCCTAGCAAGGTTTGGCTTGCCAATGCAAAAACGGCACCGAATGAATCTAACGAAGGCGCGTTCCATGAATATTATGTAACCGCTGAGTTTTACAAAAAAGTTTCGAAACCTACGCAAGACATTAATGTCATTAACCCAGATTATAAAATAGATATACTTTCAAAAACTTCTGCTTCTAAACCATCTGAAACAGAAACCAAAAAAACATCTCCAAGAGAACAAAAAGGCCCTTCTAAAAAAGAAACTAGAGGGATAGCAAAAGCTGATAGAAAAGCGCATGATTATCATGAGCAGAAAATTGATATAAAACCTATTGTTATTTACAATCCGCAACAGGAATTTATAAATAGTCTCATGATGGTTAATGTTGGGGATTCTATTTGGAATCAGAAAAAAAATACTTGTGCATGCAAAGAAAATAATTTTTACTGGAGCAACAAATTAACCTGCGACGAACGAAAAAAAGTACTAGAAGTATGCGCAAAACTTTGGGGAGAAGATAAAAAGAAAGACAAGGCTAGTGAATTAATGGCAATTATGCATTTGGAAACTGGTGAAAAAAACATGTTCAAACCTTATGCTGACAATGGAGCTGACTATTCTGGTTTAATACAATTTAGCGACACTTCGGCTAAAAAATTAGGAATTACAAGAGCTGAACTAAAGAAGATGACTTTTATAAAGCAAATGGATTATGTTCATGACTATTTTGCTTCAAAGAAAGAAATTTCAAATATGGTAGACTTGTATTTACATGTTTTAAAACCGAATGCTGTAGGAAATGGAAATAATCCTGATTATGTTCTTTTTGACGAAAGTATCTCGGTACCAGATGGAGATGGAAGCCAAACAAGTTTTGAACAGCGAAAAATAAATATTGGAAAAGAACCTTGGGTAACGAAATATGGCTATTCCTCAAATCCTTCATTTATGAAAGGCGAGGAACATACCCAAAGAAAGAAATGGGTTTATACCAGACAGCGTTTTGAAGACCGCTGGGGATTTATAAACGGAAAAACCACAGTTGCTGATGTTATGTTAGAATTAGAGGAAACACATTTTAATCCTGGGGCAAACTTTCTATTTAGTGGCTTATGTGAGAATTTAGACGAAGAAAACTCTAAAAATACTGACGGAAAAAGAGCACCTTGGGTAGACGTTGCCTTTACCGAATTTGAAAAATATAAAGGCTTAAGGGAAATCGATAGCCCTCTAAAAGAAAAAATACATGAATATTTTGAAGCATCTTCTGGAAAAGGATTAAAACTTCAATTTTCAGACCCTTGGTGTGGTGCATTTGTTGCTTGGTCTTTTGAAAAAACAGATTATAAAAAAGATAAATCTAAAAAAAGTGCAGCCGCATTTGGTTGGACTTCTTCAAATTGGTCTAAAGGTGAAAGTTGCGAACCATTTATAGGTGCGATCATTGTATTTTCTTGGTCTCATGTTGCTATTATAATTGGAGAAAATATGGACGGTACAAAATATGTATATCTTGGAGGAAATCAAACTGGTTGGGAAGGAGATAAATCAGGGACTCAGGTTATTTCTTTTTCTTCAATAATAAAAACAAGCAATCAAATTAAAGCTATTACAAAACCTAAAGATTATGAAATCTCAGAAAGAGAAAAGAAACTTCCCAAATATGATGTCGAAACAGAAAATGATTTTAAATCTACAAGATAAAAAACTATATATGAAAGTAGTGATTGTTCTATTTGTATTTTTTTTATTTCAATCGTGTAATAAAGAAAATAAGCAAGAAATTCAAAGTAAAGAAAATTATCCATTACAAGAAAAAAAATTAAAAACAATGAATGACATTTTAGAAAAACAACTTAAAGAAGGGGCATTACAATATGCTTTAGATGATGATGGAAATAGTGTTAGTGAAACTTTGAAACATTCTTTTAGTATAGATGAATTAAATACATGTACAGTAGTCATATCAGAAATATTAAAATCTAATGGTTATAAAGCACCAAGTGATATTGACTTTAATAATAAAATAAATAAAATTTTCGGAAGATTAATCAATCCTAATTCCTTAAATAAGTATTTATATATTAATTATTATAATAAGTGTGACAAAGAATTCTGTAATCAATCAAATGACGGTGTTAATTTTAATGGGACTTATATAATAAAAAATAAAAATTTTATCACCGATTTTTTCTACTTACCAGAACTAATTAATTATCAAGAAAAATTTCCAAATATTGCTCAGTTAGAAAAGAAATATCCTTCTGAATGGTATAATGATGAACTTAAGATGAAAGTAGGAATTGAAAAATGGATGGAATTTGAAGCAAGAAAAGATGATTATAACTTATCAAAGGCCCGAAATTTTAATAAATTATTGATTATTTCACGCAACAAATATCTTTTCAATGATAACAAAGCAAGTTTGGTATGGCTAAAATTCAATGACCAATATTTTTTAGAATCACTTGTAAAAGTTTTTGGTTACGTTCAAGATAAAGATTTATTAAAATGGGTTTTAGACAGAAATCTAAACGATGATGAGTTTGATAAATTAATATTCACCAAAACCTGCGAAAATAAATACATTTTTCATAAAGAGATTTTTGAAGTAATGACTGAAGCAGATGAAAGAACCAAAGAGAAATACATTATGTTTTTGAGAGGAAAAACAGAACTTCCAAAAGTTGAGGATGCAAATTTCAGTGATAAGGCAAGAATCTATGCGCTCTATTGTTATTATGCAACAAAATTTACTCAAAGTATTGATCAAGGTTATGTTTATACCTTTTTTCCAAAATTGAATGATGAGAAATTTGAAGAAGAATTCAAAAGAAATAACTACTACAATATTCCTGATTTTAAAAAATTATTCGAGGATACTAAAAATGGTGGTATCGGTTTGCCTATGTAAAAGATAAGCTTATTGCTTTTCAGTTTCTAAACTACTCACGAGAGAAACACTCGCGCAAGCAAGGGCAAATTAACAACTATATAAACTCAATTGGAATTGAGAATGCCAAAATCATTATAACTGAAGAATATGAATAAATTTATCATTACAATAATATTATCATTTTTAGTTTCTTGCTCATCAAAATCACAAAGCAAAGAGATAAGAATAAACAACTTAAAAACAGCCTTTAAGAAAAATGATGATAAAGCCTTTTTCCAAAATTTCCCAAAAGACTATGACCAGTTTGTAAAAGATTTTGGTTGGAATGATAATTTAGATACCTCATATACTCTATACAATGAAAGTACAGATTATATAGACCGATTTTTTGCAATATTATCTAAAGACAAAACCAATAAATCTCTTACATCAATTATTGATATCGGCATAGATGGCAAATATCAAGCTGATGGAGTGAATTATTTTAAGTTTAATATTGAAAAACTATTCACGAAAAATCCTAGCCTTGTCTGCAATCTTTTAAAGAATCGTAGACCTGATGATATAGATAGTTTTTGGTATTTCTATTTGGACTCTCCCCAGCCTTTAACTTCTGTTCCTGATTACTTACAGTCTTTAAAAAATGAATGCGGGAATGTTTTTATTTCACTCGAAAAGCAGTTAAAAATAATTCAAAAAGAAAATCTTGTTTCA
Organism: Flavobacterium sp. ACN2; assembly: GCF_002303885.1. Classification (GTDB taxonomy): domain Bacteria; phylum Bacteroidota; class Bacteroidia; order Flavobacteriales; family Flavobacteriaceae; genus Flavobacterium. Next base: position 13,431 of record NZ_MRCM01000009.1, read on the forward strand.
GAAGTTGTAGATGAAAGCAAAACAAATAAATTAAAAATTTTAAATGATTTTATCCCAAAAAATTATTTAGTACTTGATAGTCTATCTGTTAATATTAATCAAGATAATCTTTTAGATAAAATAATAGTATTGTCACATAAAGAGGAATTTAAAAATAACGAATCACGCTTATTTATGATTCTTTTCAACATCGGTAATAATAATTATTCTTTAAAATTTAAAAGCCCTAATGTAATTCCTTGTTTAAAATGTACTGGAGGAACTGGAGGAGAAGAATCTTATAGTGATTTAAGTTTCAAGAATAATATTTTAAGTTTTACTCAACTTAAAATTATTGATTCAAATCTTATAAAAATAAGATATGCTTTTTTGAATAATAATATTGATTTTATATTAAATGAAGTCAATACTGTCAATTCAGATTTAACATCTAATAACTTCTATAAGAATACTATTATCCCTAAAAACAAAATTGCCTTAAAAAACTTTAACTATCAAAATTACACTCAATATCTAAGACAGACAGCAAAAATAACAGATCCAGATGGATATACTAATTTAAGAAAAGAGAAAAATACATCTTCTGAAATTCTTCAAAAAATAAATACTGGTTCTGAAGTTCAAGTATTGGATAATTCAGGAGACTGGTGGTTGGTACAAACTAAGGAAGGTAAAAAAGGTTATGTTTATAAAACTAAGATAAAAGAGGAGTAAAAAACATTATTTTTCTTACTTAATAATGCCTTCCATTTTTAATATATTTGCAGTCCTTAAAGTAAAGTTATGATTTCAGAAAAAAAGTTTGCCCATGTGGTATGGTGGTGGTATTGGAAACAACCGCAACGCTCACTTTACAGCGTAGGACACCTTTAGCTACATGGGTTTTATATTTCCTTAAAGTAAAGTTATGAGTACCAAAATCCTTTCAAAAGAAGCCGAAATCAGGCTGATGAACTTCTTCAACAACAGAATTGACCCAATCGATATGGCAAAAGCCATAAGACAGGTAAATTTAACTCTAGCATTAGGCGTTATGAACGAAGAGCAAAATATTTCTTCTAATGCCTCTAAACTTGGAGACAGCTTCTATTGGCTCAATGAATTAGCCGAGATTTTAAATCCTTATCTGGATTTGGAGTAAGGTTTATTCTTTTGAAAAAATTAAAACCCTCAATCTTTTTGGAGATTGAGGGTTTTGCTTTTGCCGATGTTTTTGCACTTGGTTTTATTGTTGGCTATAACACAAAGAATATTGAATTTGGTGTATCTTATCAATTATAAAAAGAAAAAGCCCAATACGTACGATATTGGGCTTCTTTATTTAGGGTAATTGATTTTATGCTTCAGCTAAAGGATTTCTCTGAGCTCTTATGATAAAGAAAAGTCCAATAATGATAAATGGTATGCTTAACCATTGACCTGTTGAAAATAAGCCTAATTCGCTTTCAAAACCTCCTTGGCTTTCTTTTACAAATTCTACAACGAAACGAACAGCAAATAATAACACTAAAAACAATCCGAATAAAAGACCAGATTTAAGTCTTGCATTTGTTCTCCAGTATAAAAAGAATAAAATAGCGAATACAAATACATAACAGAAAGCTTCATATAATTGAGTTGGGTGTCTTGAAGGGACTTCTGCTAATAATGTTGCAAATTTTGGATCGGTTGCAATTGCAGTATAAGCTTCTTTTGGGTCTGCAATTCCCGTTTTTTGTACTGCTTCGGCTTTGCTGAATGTATCGTGAAGAAATCGAATTCCGAATGCAGAATTAGTTTCATGACCAATAATTTCAGAGTTGAAGAAGTTTCCTAAACGCACAAAAATAGCACCGCTTGCAACAGGAATTACTACACGGTCTAATATCCATAATAAAGAGCGTTTTAGTATTTTTTTGCTGTAGTAGTACATTGCAATAATAATTGCAATTGCAGCTCCGTGACTTGCTAATCCTTGGAAACCTGTAAATTGAAACTCAGGTTCGAATTTAAATGGCAGGAAAATTTCAAGTAAATGATTTCTAAAATATTCCCAATCGTAAAAGAAAACATGACCTAAACGTGCTCCAATCAAGGTTGCTAGAACAGTCCAAACAAACAAAGAATCTAGTTTTTCAATTGATTCATTTTCTCTTTCGAAAATCTTTTTCATTAAGAACCATCCTAATCCAAAGGCAATTACAAACATTAAGCTGTAATAGCGAATCATAAAAAATCCTAAGTTGATTCCCTCAGAAGGATTCCAAACTAAATTTAAGGCGTGTGTCATGTATAAATGTTTTTATATAGCTGTAAAAATAAATATTTAATGTAAAGTACCGCTTTCTAAAAAGTTAATGTTTGTGGTTACATTTCTTTTCTGGTACAGGATCGTAACCGGTTCTTCCCCAAGGATGACAACTCAAGATGCGTTTAATGCCTAAATATCCGCCATAAAATAGTCCGTGAATTTGTAGTGCCTGAATCATATAAGTCGAACAAGTTGGCTCAAATCTGCAGGATGCAGGTGTAAATGGTGAAATGGCAGTCTGATAAAAACGGACTAACAATACAAATGGATATATTAGAATTTTTGAAAACATATTTTTTTTGTATAAGTTAGTTTGTAGTGGTCAGTGTTCAGTATTTTAGTGTACAGTCAGTTCAAAGTTTGAATCTGAATACTAAAATACTGAACACTGACCACTTTTTTTATTGTATACTAAAAGTAGTTCCTTCTTTTCCGTCTTTAAGCTGAATCCCTAAAGCAATTAATTGATCGCGAATCTGGTCAGAAAGCGCAAAGTTTTTATCTGCTCTAGCTTGATTTCTCATGCCAATAAGCATATTTACTACACCTTCCAATTTATCGCTATCAGCATCAGCGGCTTTGTCATCGTTAAGGCCTAAAACGTCATACACGAAAGCATTTACCGCTGTTTTGAAATCAGCTAAATCTTCGCTAGAAATCGTTTCTTTGCCATCTTTTAATAGATTGATATAACGAACAGCTTCAAACAATTGCGCAATTAAAATTGGCGTATTGAAATCATCATTCATTGCATCGTAGCAAAGTTGTTTCCATGCGCCGAAATCTATTGAACTAGAACTTCCTGCAGTAATGTTTGGTAAAGCATCAAGTGCTTCCATTAATCTTTTGTATCCTTTTTCGGCAGCCACAATTGCATCATCAGAGAAATCTAAAATACTTCTGTAGTGTGCTTGAAGCATGAAAAAACGCGTCACTGAAGCAGAAAATGGCTTGCTTAAGATGTTGTTGTCTCCGCTAAGAATTTCGCCTGGAAGAATATTATTTCCAGTCGATTTTGCCATTTTCTTTGCGTTTAAAGTAAGCATGTTGGCATGCATCCAATAATTTACTGGAGACTGACCTGTGCAAGCTTCGTTTTGAGCGATTTCACATTCGTGGTGTGGGAATTTTAAATCCATTCCACCTCCGTGAATGTCAAAATGATTGCCAAGATATTTGGTACTCATTGCAGTACATTCCAAATGCCATCCTGGGAAACCATCGCTCCAAGGTGAAGGCCATCTCATGATATGTTCTGGCTCGGCTTTTTTCCACAATGCAAAATCTTGAGGATTTCTCTTGTCAGATTGTCCGTCAAGATCACGCGTATTTGCCAGCATATCGTCGATATTTCTACCGCTTAAGATACCGTAATTATTGGTTTCGTTATATTTTACAACATCAAAATATACCGATCCATTGGCAACATAAGCAATGCCTTTATCTATGATTTTTTTAATAATTTCGATTTGCTCAATAATATGGCCTGTAGCTGTAGGTTCAATGCTTGGCGGTAAAAAGTTGAAAGCTTTTAGAATGTTATGAAAATCTACAGTATAGCGCTGTACAACTTCCATTGGTTCTAATTGCTCTAAACGTGCTTTTTTAGCAATTTTATCTTCACCTTCATCCACATCATCTACGATATGCCCAACATCGGTAATATTTCGAACATAGCGAACTTTATAATCCAAATGCAGAAAATACCTGAAGATTACGTCAAAAGACATAAAAGTTCTCACGTTTCCTAAATGGACATTACTATATACGGTAGGTCCACAAACATACATTCCAATATTTCCATCATGGATGGGTTTGAAATCTTCTTTTTCACCCGAAAGTGAATTGTATATTTTGATTGGTTGCGTTGTATATAATGGCATAAAATTTATGTTTAACCGTTTAATCGTTTATTTGTTTAATCGTACTGAACGGATTAGTCTTGTGAAAGATAATATTTTTTTAGATTATTTATTTGATTGCAAATTTTTTCCCTTGATGTCGTATATTCTAACTCTGAAACATAATTTAAATCTTTAGAGATAATTAAATGATTTAAAGTTTCCATTGCAGATGAATACGATATCGTCAAAAAATGAGCTTTGTCCTTGCTTGTATTTCTTGAAGTTCCTTCAGTAATATTTGTTGCAATCGAAGATGCACTTCTTTTTACTTGAGATGTTATTCCGAATAATTCATTTGACGGAAATTTACTAGTTAATTTATAAATATCCAAAATTAACATTCTTGCATTTTGCCACACTTCAAGCTTCTCAAAAGAAAAAATGTACATTTTTTTTGTTTAATTGTTTAGTTTGTTTAATCGTTTAACCGAAAATTAAGTTTAACGATTAAACGATTAAACAAATAAACGATTAACCCCAATATTTAGAACTGAGTGTCTAGTTTAATATAGTCTAAGAATTCTCTTTTCGTTTGAGGATCTTTGAATTTTCCGCCGAACTCAGAAGTTACTGTACTGCTTTCGATATCTTTAATACCGCGAGAGTTTACACAAAGGTGTTTTGCATCGATAACGCAAGCAACATCTTCTGTTCCTAAAGCTTTTTGTAATTCTTGAACAATTTGCATTGTAAGACGCTCCTGTACTTGAGGCCTTTTTGCATAATACTCAACGATACGATTCATTTTTGATAAACCAATCACACGTCCGCTTGAGATATAAGCCACGTGAGCACGCCCGATAATTGGCAGTAAATGGTGTTCGCAAGTAGAATAAACCGTAATGTTTTTTTCTACAAGCATTTCGCCATATTTATAATTGTTGTCAAAAGTAGAAGCTTTTGGCTGTTTTGCTGGGTTAAGACCACCAAAAATTTCCTTTACAAACATTTTTGCAACTCGGTTTGGAGTTCCTTTGATGCTGTCATCTGTCAAATCCATTCCAAGAGTCTGCAGAATGCTTTCAACATCTTTTTTAATTTTTTCTATTTTTTCTTCGTCAGTTATATCAAAAGCATCTTCTCTTAGAGGATTTTTTGCATTACTGCTAAAGTGATTGTCTCCTATTTCGTCTAAAAATTCTTCGTTGTTTATCATTAAAAACTACTATTAGTATATGTATTCCTTTTTAAGGCGGTAAAGATAATTAATAAATAGGAAACCTTTTCTATGGTTTTTAGGATTTAATTACTCCTTTTTGGATATAATTTAAATTTTGAAGAGAAATACTGTTATTAGAAACAAAAAAGACAAGAACGAAAAACGTTATTGTCTTTTTAAATCTATTATAATGAATTGATTATCTGTTATTGTAAACCAATAAAGCTTCCTTTAAAATGTTTACAGCTGTAATCAAATCTTTTTTATTTAAAACATAAGCAATACGAACCTGATTTAATCCCATTCCAGGTGTCGAGTAGAAACCTTTGGCAGGAGCAATCATTACCGTTTCGCCATTTAAATTGTAACTTTCAAGCAACCATTGTGCAAAATCGTCTGAATCTTTTATTGGAAGTTCTGCAATGCAATAAAAAGCACCTTTTGGTTTTGTTACAATAACACCGTCAATTTTGTTTAATTCGGCAATCAGCGTGTTGCGGCGTTCTTTATATTCAGCAATTACTTCGTCAAAATAACTTTGAGGTGTGTCAATTGCAGCTTCGCAAGCAATCTGCTCAATAGTTGGCGGACTCAAACGGGCTTGAGCAAATTTCATTACGGTTGCTAAAACATCTTTATTTTTAGTAACCAAACAGCCAATTCTTGCTCCACACATACTGTATCGTTTAGAAACAGAATCAACCATGATTACATTTTGCTGTACATCTTCTAAATTCATTACAGAAAAGTGCACATCGTCGCCGTCATATAAAAACTCACGGTACACCTCGTCAGCGATTAAGTATAAATCGTGTTTTTTAATTAAACTAGCCAATTGTTTAATTTCTGCTTCAGAATATAAATATCCAGTCGGATTTCCAGGGTTGCAAATCAGAATGGCTTTTGTTTTTGGTGTAATTAATTTTTCGACTTCTTCAATACTTGGTAATGCAAAAGCAGTTTCGATAGTAGAAATCAATGGGACTACAGTTGCGCTTGTTGAAGATGCAAAAGCGTGATAATTAGCATAAAAAGGTTCTGGGATAATAATTTCATCTCCAGGATCTGTAATTGTGGCCAGTGCAAAAAGTAAGGCTTCAGAGCCACCAGTAGTTACAATGATGTCTTCTGTGTTAACGTTTACATTTTGGCGCTGGTAAAATTCTGCTAATTTTTTTCTATAGCTTTCATATCCGGCAGACGGACTGTATTCTATAAGAGTTAAATCAATATTTTTTACCGCCTCGATGGCCACTTCCGGTGTCTTGATATCCGGTTGACCAATGTTTAAGTGATACACTTTGTGTCCTTTTTTCTTTGCTAAATCAGCAAAAGGAGCCAGCTTGCGTATCGGAGATTCGGGCATGTTTCTTCCCTTGAGTGAAATTGTCGGCATGAGTATAAATTATTGAAGTGCAAATTTGCATATTTTTTTCGTATTTAACGTAAATAATAAGGGTACTTCTAAAAATGTAACAATAATAAATATATTTACTAATTTTATAATAAAATATTGTCAATGAAAAAATATATAGTATTGTTTTTTGGGTTATTCTTACCTTTTTTGCTTTTTGGACAAGGCGATTTCATATTGGAAAACAATGCAACTAAGGCTACAATACCTTTTAAACTGATTAATAATCTTATTTTTATTCCTATAAAAGTAAATGGAGTAGAATTAAATTTTCTATTGGATTCTGGCGTAGAAGAAACAATTCTCTTTAGTATGGAAGAACAGCAAGAAGTTAGTTTTAACAATGTTGTAAAAATTAAACTTCGTGGTTTAGGAAGCGAAGAGGAAATAGAAGGCCTAAAATCGACAAAAAATATTCTAGAAACTCATGGTCTAAAATCGAACGATCATATGGTTTTTATTATCCTAGATCAAAGTTTTAATTTGTCTTCTCATATCGGAATTCCTGTCAACGGAATTATCGGACATAAATTCTTTAGAGATAATTTTGTTGAAGTTAATTATCAGAAAAAGAAAATAATAGTTCACGCAAAGACTGCTAGGTATCAAGAAAAACTAGATAAAAAGTTTAAAATGGTTCCGATAACTGTAGAAAAGGCGAAACCATATATCATGACAACCGCTACAGTTAATAATGAGCAAGTTCCAGCAAAGCTTTTAATTGATATTGGAAATAGTGATGCTTTCTGGATTTTTGAAAATGATAAAATCAAACTCCCAAATAAAAATTTTCCAGACTTTTTAGGAAAAGGATTTAGCGGAGACATTGAAGGACATCGTGCTAAAATTGATAAATTTTCTATTGACGAATTTGATTTTAAAAAACCAATTGTCTCTTTTCCAGATTCTGCTTCAATTCGTAACGTTAAGATGGTTCCAGGACGTATAGGGTCTGTTGGGGGTGAAGTTTTGAAACGATTTACACTTGTTTTGGACTATCAGGGAAAAAAACTATACTTGAAAAAAAATGGGAGATTTGGGGAACCATTTACATATAATAAAAGCGGAATCACGGTGCAGCACAACGGACTTCAGTGGGTACAGGAAACAGTACATTTAGAAACCGTGCGAGTTGCATCTTCAATGGGAGAATTGCAGGAAAAGGACAAAAACGACAATAATTTTAAATATAAATTTGCTCTTAAGCCCGTTTATGAAATAGTGAATGTGCGCAAAAATTCTGCTGCCGAAAAATGCGGATTGCGTAAAGGAGATATTGTTGTCAGCATCAACAAAACGCAACCCTACAAATATACTCTTCAGCAAATAAATAATCTTTTAAAATCAGAAGATGATGTATGGATTAATCTTGAAGTCGAACGAAATAGTTTGGTGCTAAAATTTAGATTTAAACTAGAAGATGAATTGTAACAATATTGAATTCTAGTTTTTGGTCGATTATTTGTAAAACCGCGTTTCATGTTGCTATATTGAAGGAATGACTGTTTTTTGTGAAAATAAGTTTGTTAAAAATTAGTTTTTTAGTTAAATATTTTCTTATGTTTAACAAAAAATTAATCTATGGCAAAAAACTACATTAGCTACCTACATTTTGTATTGTTTTTTATTTTTTTCACTGTACTTCCTTCAAAACTAACTGCTCAATGTGCTGGTAATGATAACGTAAATGAATTAATTTGCGATGTTACTAATCCAATATATCAATCCGTAGATTTATTTTCTTTGTTAGGCGGTTCTCCAGTTCCAGGCGGAACATGGACAGATGATAATAATTCAAAAGGGCTAAATCCTTCTACTGGTATTTTAAATGCTCAATTTATCCTTAGCGGAGGAGAATACCACTATACCTACACAGCTCCAGCCACTTCGGGCTGTACCGATAATAAAGCGGTAGTCACGATTACTATTGGTGCATATGTTGGAGTCGGATCTCAAGCAACAGTTTGTAATGAAAACAACTTTTTTAATCTGTTTACGGCCTTTGACAGTAAGGTAATGGGGCCGCATGTAAACGGAAGATTTACTACTACTGCAGGTCAGCCTGTAGAATCTACAATAGAGATTGGACAATATACAACCAAAACGACACTTGACTTCATTTATACCGTGCCACCGGTACTTGCATGTTCTCCTAACTCAAAGTCTACCAATGTACAAGTAACTATTTATATAGCTCCAAAAATAGGAAGACCTGTAGATTTGGAATTATGCGGCACTACAGATTTGGCAGGATATACCAATTTAGATTTATTTGACCAGCTAATTGGAGGAGACAGAGGAGGTAGCTGGACAGGTACAGGCTTAACATCTGCCACAGATCATAATATTAATCTTCAAGAATTGTTTGACGCGAATGGACCTGGCGTCTATTCTTATACCTATACTGTTTTAGCAGTTCCTGGTAATAATATATGTAAAAATAAAGACGTTAAAGTAAATATAACTCTCGAAAAAAGACTTGATTTTACAGGATCTAAAATAGAAGCTAGCAAAGATATTTGCGAATCTGAGATTTCGACCGCCACTTACTCGGCAAAAATTACGCAAGGGCCAGATAATATCCCTAACGGAACATACGATGTTAACTTTAGTGTTGTCGGTCCAGGAGTATCCTCATCTGAAAATGTAAGAGGAAATTTTGTAAATGGTGAATTTAATTTCCCAATACGATCGTCTTCTTTCAAACAAGTAGGGGAGTATACCATTACTGTTACAGGTATAGCGTCTACAACAAGCAAAGGGACATGTATAAACATATTTAATCCGTTTTCAACTGTTTTAAATATTTATCCGTTGCCACGTTTAAACAATGCTACATTAACAGCGCTTCCAATTTGTCAAAATGATATGGCAACAATTGAAATTGCTGCACCCCAATTACTTGATGGACTTTACCGTATTTCATACAATATTAATGGAGATAATTTAGCTCTGGGCGAAACCGCAGAAATGAGGTCTGTTGGCGGAAAAGCATCATTTACAATTCCAGGAAACCTGAGTACAAGAAGCGGATTATCGGTAATTACGATTTATAGCATAACAAATATTACCAATCCTTCACCACAGTGTGCCAATACGGCAAATGTTGCAGGAAATCTGTATATAAATCCGTTGCCAAATGCATTGACTGTAAAAGCAGCAGTAAAAGATTATTGTTTGAATGCGCCTGTTACCGTTGCCGTTTCAGGATTAGAAACTTTAACCAATGTCAGTATTTCTTATGTATTGTCAGAAGCTAATATTTCTGCGGTACAAACGGTTACTAAAGCAGTAGTAAATGGTAAATTAGATTTTGTTATTCCTGCCGAATTGCTTTTAAATTCAGGCGAGACAAAAATTACATTATTGAATCTAACGAATACAGTTACAAATTGTGATGTAGATTTAATCAACGTTACAGATGATTTTGTAATAAATCCAATTCCTCCAGCGCCATCTGTTTTAGACCAGCAATTTTGTAAAGTTGATGAAGCTGTAGTAGCCAATTTAGAGCCAAAGGGAACTCAATACAAATGGTACAATTCTGCGACAGCAACAACGCCACTTGCAGTCGATTATGTTTTAAAAACAGAAGATTACTTCATTAGAGAAACTGCTGCTACAGGCTGCGTTTCAGAACCTGCAAAAGTTTCGGTACTTATAAATGATACAGCTGCACCAGAAATGAATGAAACGGCAGATTTTTGCGGACTGGCCAATCCAAAAATAAGTGATCTTTCTAATAAAACAAATGTTCCAGCAACGGTGGCTTGGTATGATGCGGTGGATGGAAATTTACTGGCATCGACCACATTATTAGTTCATAATGCGATTTATTTTGGATATGATTTAAATGAAACAACCCACTGTTTGTCAGAAAGCTATAAAGAAGTAAAAGTCTCACTGCAGGACTGCGAGGTCGCACAGTACGAGTTCTTTATTCCAGATGGATTCTCGCCAAACGGAGACGGTGTAAACGATTCGTTTGTGATAAAAGATATTGAATTTTTATATCCAAATTATACACTTGAAATTTATAATAGATACGGAAACGGAATGTATAAAGGAGATAATAATAAACCTGCTTGGGATGGCAAAAACTACGAAAAAAGCGGTATCGCTGGAGGTATTGCACCCAACGGAGTTTATTTTTATGTGTTGCATTTCAATAAAGACAATAAACCGCCACAGCAAGGCCGTCTTTATTTAAATCGATAAATCCTTTTTACATTTTAATATAATTTTCAAATGAAAAAAATAATACTTCTTATAAATTTCCTTTTCTATTTATCCGTTTCTGCTCAGCAAGATCCAGAATACACACACTATATGTATAATATGAGTGTGGTTAATCCTGCTTATGCGACTGGAGTTCCTGCCATGATGAATTTTGGCGGATTGTACAGAACGCAATGGGTTGGTGCTTATGGCGCTCCAAAAACATTTACCTTTTTTGGGCACACAGCTATTAATGATAAAATAGAAGCTGGTATCTCATTCGTTTCAGATGATATAGGAGATGGAGCTAAAAAAGAGAATAATGTTTATGCCGATTTTGCCTATGTTTTAAAACTAGGCGGAAAAAATAAATTGTCTCTGGGTTTAAAAGCTGGATTTTCGTCTATGCAAAGCAATTTTAATGGTTTTCGTTTTACAGACCCTCAAACAGATATTGCTTTTTCGGAAAATATAAATGCAACAAAACCTAATATTGGAGTTGGAGCGTATTATTTTAGAGATAATCTTTATGTGGGATTGTCTGCCCCAAACTTATTGAAGTCAAAATATATTGAAGAAAAGTCAGGAATGAATGCTTTTGGTTCCGAAGAGATTCATACTTTTTTGACTGCTGGTTATGTTTTTCAGCTCAACAACGCATTGAAATTGAAACCCGCATTTATGTCAAAATTTGTAAAAGGTGCGCCAATAACTTTAGATGTTTCAGCCAATGTTCTTTACAACGAAAAGTTCGAATTTGGAGCTTCGTATAGAATAGATGATTCTGTAAGTGCGCTTTTCAATATTAATGTTACACCGACATTAAGAGTGGGGTACGCTTACGATTATACGCTTACGAACTTCGGACAATTTAATTCTGGAACACATGAAATTATGCTGTTGTTCGATCTGGACTTGTTAGGAAAAGGATTTGATAAATCTCCAAGATTCTTCTAAAATGAAAAATATGAAAAAATTACTCGTTATTATATTCGTATTTTCAATACAGTTTATAAATGCACAGGATCTAGAACTAGCTAGAGCAAAACGTTTTTTTGATAAAACATATTACAGCGAAGCTATTATTTTATACCAAAAATTGGCAGACGAAAAACCGTCTCAAGAAGTCATTAAAAATCTAGCCGATTCTTATTTCTATACTAACAATTTAGTAAAAGCACAGCGTTATTATCGTCTTTTGATTTCAAATTACAGCAATAATTTAGACCGAGAATATTATTTTAGATACGCACAGACTCTTAAAGCAACAAATAGTTATGACGATGCAAATGCCAATTTAAAAGAATATTATGCTAAATCTGCCAATGCAGACGATCTTGCCAATTTTGAAAAAGACATTAAAACATTAGAAAATGTTACGGCAATTGGCAAACGTTTTGAGATTAAAAACCTTGCGATAAATACACCAAATTCTGAATTTGGAGCTGTAAAATATAAAGAGGATTTAGTTTTTGCTGGGGTGAAATTGAAGCCTGGTTTATTTGATAAAAAGTTTAAATGGGATAACGAAACGTATTTGAATTTGGTTTCAATTCCTTTAAAAAATATTAATTCAGGAGATTCTATAGTTCATTATTTTGCTAAAGAATTAAAAACCGGAATGCACGAATCGAATGCTATTTTTACAAAAGATGGCAAAACGATGTATTTTACCCGAAACAATTCTAAAAACGGAAAGAAGAAAAAAGACGACAAGAAAATTTCCAATCTTCAGATTTTTAAAGCAGAATGGGTTGAAGGAAAATGGACAAATATTACGTCGCTTCCGTTCAACAGTCCGAATTATTCTGTGGAGCATCCTGCTTTGAGTGCAGATGAAAAAGTATTGTATTTTGCTTCAGATATGCCAGGATCTCTAGGTTCTTTCGATATTTATTCCGTTAATATTAATAAAGGAGCATTTGATACTCCGAAAAATTTGGGTCCAGAAATTAATACAGATAAAAGAGAGCAATTTCCTTTTGCCTCTGCAGATAATAAGCTTTATTTTTCATCTGACGGACATTTGGGCTACGGATCTTTAGACGTTTTTGTTTCTGATATTAACGGAAATGAGTATTCAAAACCTATTAATGTAGGACTTCCGTTAAACTCTAATTTAGATGATTTCGCTTTTAACATTGATTCTAATACCAAAGAAGGATTTTTTGCTTCTAATAGAGAAGGAGGAAAAGGGAGCGATGATATTTATCAATTCAAAGAAATAAAAGATTTGATTGTTGAAGATTGCAAGCAATTAATCGCAGGAACAATTACAGATATTGATACGCAATTGGCTCTCGAAAATGCAACGGTATTATTACAAGATTCAGAAAATAAGACTTTAAATACCATTACAACTTCTGCTGATGGAAAATTCAGTTTTACGGTTGCTTGTGAGGCTTCTTATAAAATTTCAGCTTCCAAAGAAAACTATACAAATGCTTCAAAAATACTGACTTTAGACAAAACAAGAGATAAAGTTAATGACGGTTCTTTGGCTTTAAAATCATTGGAAGTTATTAAACAGGAAGAAAAATTAATTGCTGAAAATAAGAGAAAACAGGAGATTATCATTGAAGAAGAAAACAAGAAAAAAGAAGCTTTGGTGGCAATTGCATTAAAAGAAAAAGAGAAAAAAGCCAAAGAAGCAGCAATCGTTGCAGCTGAAGTTAAAAAGCAGGAAAAAGTAAAAGAGATATTAGCAAAGGAAAAAGATGTTGTTAAAGATAAAGATCGTTTAATCATTAAAACAGATCCAATTTACTTTGATTACAATATGTGGTATATCCGAAAAGAATCAAAAGTAGTTTTAGGCAGGGTAGTAGAGCTAATGAGGAAATATCCAGATATGAAAATCGAAATTGGTTCGCATACCGATTCTAGAGGAAATGCTAAATTTAATGAAGATTTGTCTCAAAAAAGAGCCAATTCGACAAGAGAATTTATAATTCAGTCTGGAATTGATGCAAAACGAGTTACAGCAAAAGGCTACGGAGAATCGGTGCCAATTATAAAATGTAAAACAGACGAATCTTGCTCAGAGGAAGAACATGAATTGAACAGACGATCTGAATTTGTAATCAAAAGTTTGTAATTTTTTTGAAACATAGTAAACCCGACAGATTTTAAAAAACTGGCGGGTTTCATTTTTACAGAAAAACTTTGCCAAAACCTTTTTGCGGAAATCTTTTTTCTTTAATTTTATAGTGATATCAACGAAATAGAAAAAAATATGAGAAATCTAACCTTGTCTTGTTTGCTTTTATCCTTTATTGGATTGCAAAGCTGTAAAAATGAAGAAAAACAAAAAGCTACTGAAGCTGCAAAAGCAGAAGGTGAAGCGGTGGTAAGCACTGCATGCTATAAAGCGATTTATGAAAAGGACACAATAGATTTAAAATTGAATACTTTAAAAAACGGAAAACTAGCAGGAGATATGATTATGAGAGTTGCGCCTTCAACTGTTAGAACAGGAGAAGTTGCAGGTGAGTTTCATGGCGATACTTTATTTGTGGACTACACTTTTAAAGACAATGTAAATGGAGAAAAAACATTCAAGAACCCGATGGCACTTTTAAAGCGTAACAACCAGCTTATTTTAGGAAATGGTGTTATGCAAACTACAATGGGTGTTACTTATTTGGTAAAAGATAAGCCAATTGATTTTGAAAGCGTAAAATATAAATTTGATTCTGTTGAATGCGCTGCGAAGTAAATAAAGAATAAAGAATAAAGAATAAAGAATAAAGAATAAAGAATAAAGAATAAAGAATAAAGAATAAAGATGTGAGAAGCAAGAGTTTCTTTATAAAGATAAAAAGCCGTTTCTAGATTTAGAAACGGCTTTTGTTATTTAAAGATTTTTAAATTCTTATTGAACTTCACCCTTAATTTTAAGAGCTACTCTTCCGTCAGGATAGTTTACTGCGTTGGTTTCAACAGTAATTGTTTTACGAATAGGTCCTGCTACCATGTTATATTTTACATCGATTTTCCCTTTTTTGCCCGGCATAATTGCTGCTGTAGGTTTGGTAACAACGATTGAACTTAGCGTAGATTCTGCGCCTGTAATTAATAAAGGAGCATCACCAGTGTTTATAAATTCAAACGAACGAAGTCCATTGTCACCTTTAGAAATTTTTCCATAATCAATTGTATTGTCTGGGGCTGCAAATTCAATTTTCGGGCCGTTTTGTGCATAACTTACTGCGCTAAACAATAAGACTGCAATAAAAGAGGCTGCATTTTTCATATGAAATCTTTTTTTTAATTGTAAGTAAATATACATTCTTTTAATTAACACACAAATTATTATTTCTCTTTTTATAGTCTACTTAATTATTTACTTTTGCTGTCAGTTATAAATACAAAAATTGAACCAGTTTTTTGTTTAACTGTTTAATCGTTTCTTTGTCTAATCGTTGAGATTGATTTATAAATGATTTTTTAAAACAGAAAATAAGAAAACAAATCAATTTGAAATTCGATGATCAAAACCGATTAAACGGTTAAACAAATTAACGATTAAACAACCCTAGTAAATGACAATTCCAGCACAATTTGACGCTAAGACGATTGAGAGTAAATGGTATGATTACTGGATGAAAAACAATTATTTTCATTCAGAACCAGATCATAGAACACCGTACACCATTGTAATTCCGCCGCCAAACGTCACTGGAGTCCTTCACATGGGACATATGTTGAATAATACGATTCAGGATGTTTTAATTCGTCGTGCACGTCTTAAAGGATTCAACGCTTGTTGGGTTCCAGGTACAGATCACGCCTCTATTGCAACTGAAGCAAAAGTGGTAGCGAAATTAAAAGCAGAAGGAATCAATAAAAACGATTTGACCCGCGAAGAATTCCTAAAACATGCTTGGGAATGGACCGATAAATATGGTGGAACAATCTTAGAACAACTTAAGAAATTAGGAGCTTCTTGCGATTGGGAACGTACTAAATTTACGATGGATCCAGATATGTCTGCATCTGTAATTAAATCGTTTGTAGATTTATACAACAAAGGTTTGATCTACAGAGGATACCGTATGGTTAACTGGGATCCAGAAGCAAAAACGACTCTTTCTGACGAAGAGGTAATCTATGAAGAACAGCAAGGAAAATTATTTTTCTTAAAATATAAAATTGAAGGTTCAGAAGATTTCTTGACGATTGCAACGACACGTCCTGAGACTATCTTTGGAGATACTGCCATCTGTATCAATCCAAACGATGAGCGTTTTACACATTTAAAAGGTAAAAAAGCGATTGTTCCAATTTGCGGAAGAGTAATTCCAATTATTGAAGACGAATATGTTGATGTTGAATTCGGAACAGGATGTTTGAAAGTAACGCCTGCACACGATATGAACGATAAAACTCTTGGTGAAAAACATAACCTTGAGATTGTTGATATTTTTAATGAAGATGCGACATTAAACAGCTTCGGATTACATTATCAAGGAAAAGACCGTTTTGTGGTTCGTACTGAAATTGCAAAAGAACTAGAAGAAATTGAGGCTTTAGCAAAAACAGAAACACACTTAAATAAAGTAGGAACTTCTGAAAGAACAAAAGCGGTAATCGAACCAAGATTATCTGACCAATGGTTCTTGAAAATGGAAGAATTAGTAAAACCAGCAATTAAGTCGGTTTTAGAAACAGGAGAAATTAAATTACATCCAAAACGTTTCGAAAACACGTATGCGCATTGGTTAAACAACATTCGCGATTGGAATATTTCTCGTCAATTATGGTGGGGACAACAAATTCCTGCTTATTATTACGGAGATGGAAAAGAAGATTTCGTAGTTGCAGAAAATATCGAAGATGCTTTAGCTTTAGCAAAAGAAAAAACATCTAACAACTCACTTACAACATCTGACTTAAAACAAGACGTTGACGCTTTAGATACATGGTTTTCATCTTGGTTATGGCCAATGTCAGTTTTTGGTGGAATTATGGATCCAGAAAGTGCAGACTTTAAATATTATTATCCAACAAACGACTTGGTTACAGGTCCGGATATTTTATTTTTCTGGGTTGCGAGAATGATTATTGCAGGTTATGAATATGCTGGAGAAAAACCATTTACAAACGTATATTTAACAGGTCTAGTTCGTGATAAACAACGTCGTAAAATGTCTAAATCATTAGGAAATTCTCCTGATCCTTTAGATTTGATCGATAAATTTAGTGCAGACGGAGTTCGTGTAGGATTGCTTTTAAGTGCTTCTGCTGGAAACGATATTATGTTTGATGAGGAATTGTGCAGTCAAGGAAAAGCGTTTTCAAACAAGATTTGGAATGCTTTCAAATTGATTAAAGGATGGGAAGTTTCAGAAACTATCGCACAGCCAGAATCGTCAAAAGTGGCTATTGAATGGTACGAAGCGAAATTGCAACAGACTTTAGTTGATATTGAAGATAATTTCGAGAAATACAGAATTTCAGATTCTCTTATGGCAATTTACAAATTGGTTTGGGATGATTTCTGTTCTTGGTTCTTAGAAATGATTAAACCGGCATACCAACAGCCAATTGACAGCGTAACTTTCGCGAAAGCGATCGAAATGTTAGAAAACAACTTGAAGTTATTGCATCCGTTTATGCCTTTCTTGACAGAGGAAATTTGGCAGTTAATTGCAGAAAGAACTCCAGAAGAAGCTTTAATTGTTTCGACTTGGCCAGAAGTAAAACCGTTTGACGCAAAATTAATTGCTGATTTTGAAAACTCAATTGAAGTAATTTCTGGAATAAGAACAATTCGTAAAGACAAAAATATTCCGTTTAAAGATGCCATCGAATTAAAAGGAATCAACAGCGAAAATGTTTCTACTTATTTTGATTCAATCATAACGAAATTAGGAAACGTTTCTGCTTTCGAATATGTTTCAGAAAAAGTAGACGGAGCATTGTCTTTCCGTGTAAAATCAAATGAATATTTCATTCCGATTACTGGAAACATTGATGTTGAGGCTGAAATTGCAAAACTGACAGAAGAATTAAATTATACTAAAGGATTCTTGAAATCTGTTGAAGCAAAACTTTCAAACGAGAAATTCGTAAACGGAGCTCCAGAGAAAGTCCTTAATTTAGAAAAACAAAAACAAGCTGATGCTCTAGCAAAAATAGCTACAATTGAGCAGAGTTTGGCTGGTTTGAAGTAAGAAATCAAATTAGTTTATAAAACTAAACCCGACAGGTTTCCAAAATCTGTCGGGTTTTTATTTTTTTTCGCCACGAATTCACGAATTTTATTTTTAAAATCTATTCGTGAAATAATTTCTAAATTATTGTTTTGCCCAACGATTGTAAAATAAAATTCGTGAATTCGTGGCTATCTTTTCTTCTTCAAAAACAAAAACAAAGGATAAGAAACTATCGTAATCGCAACAATAATAATAAAACTTTTAGGGTCACTGTAAATAAATCCTCCAAGTAATGCAATAGAAAATATAATCGCAATTATAGTTGTCCAAGGATACCAGAAAGAACGGTAAGGTCTTGGCAAATCAGGTTCAGAAGTTCTTAATTTTAAAAGGGAATAATAAGCCAATCCCCAAACGATTATAGAGATAAAGGCAGCGAAAGAAAATAATACTTCAAAAGAGCCAATGCAAATTAAAAACAAACTGAAAAGAGAGGAAACCAATAGCGCAACAATTGGAGTTCCACCTTTGTTTACTGTTGTTCCTTTTTCGATAAAGAAACCGTCACGGCTTAATCCGTAAAGGATTCTTGGCGGAATCATCATAAAGGCATTCAAAATACTAATTAAAGAGAAGATCGAAATTACGGTTACAATTTTTGCACCACTTTCTCCAAAAAGAATTTTGGCAACATCGGCAGCGGCGAGATTAGATTTGGCTAAAGTTTCGATTGGCAAAACATGAAAAAATGCTGCGTTTACCAAAATATAAATGGCCACAACTAGTAAAACACCACTGTATAAAGATTTCGGAATATTTTTACTTGGATTATCATTTTCTTCTGCAAAAAAGCAAACGGCATTCCAACCATTATAAGTTCCAATAATGAGTTGTAATGATTTAAAAAATCCAAAAATAAGCCCGATTTGAAAAATAGAACTATCCGTTTTTATCGCTGGAACTTCAACTCCAGAATACATAAAACAAGCCACAACCAAAGCCACAAAGCAAATGACTTTTAGTAAACTGGTAATCTGCTGAATTACACTTCCGTTTTTTACGCCGCTTAAGTGCAGCAAAACAAATGCAACCAATAAAGAAATAGACAATACTGTCGAATAATTGGCTAATTGCGGAAATAAAATAATCGTGTATTCGCTAATTACGATGCAATAAAACGCGGGCGGAATAGCGTTTACAATATAATCGTACCAGCCAGAAAGAAAACCGGCATACTCGCCCAAAGCTCTTTTAATATAATTGTACGATCCACCGGCTTTTGGCAACATTGTCGCCAATTCTGAATAGGAATTTGCTCCTAATAAAACATACAAACCTCCAAAGAGCCAAGAAGCAAGAATAAGCCAGTAATTATTCAACATTTCTGCAATAGTTCCTGGCGTTCTTAAAATTCCAACACCAATTGTTCCGCCAATTAAAACGGCAATATTGAAACTAAGTCCTAAACTTTTTTGTAATTGGTTTTTTGTAGAATCCGACATTCTTGAATTGGGTTTTAAGGATTATAATTTCAAGCAAAAATAGTGTTAATTGAATTAGTTTTGAGCTTAAAATAAAAATCCCAAGATTTTCGAGTGAAACTGAAAATCTTGGGATAAAATCAAAACTCTAATTCAATATTTTAAAACTTGTAACGCAAGCTTGTCATAACTTGACGAGGCGCGATTGGGTTCACACTATAATTTTCGTGAACGGTGTAATTTAATTCGTTTGTAATGTTTGATAATTTACAAAGGATCGAGAATTTTCTCCAAGTATATCCAACAGATGCATCAATTGTAACATAACCTTCTAGCGGAATTTCTCTATGGTAGATTCCATCAGGATATTTAGTAAGATCTGTACTGTATTGGTCATTCCAGCCTCCTAAACGATCACCGATGTAGTTTCCAACAGCTCCAACAGATAAATTTTTAAATAAGCCTTCTTGTACCGTATAAAAGAAACTTAAGTTGGCTGTGTTTGCTGGAGTTCTAACAAGACGATCGCCTTCTATAAAACTTCCGTTTAAACCAGATGTTTTAGTATAACGCATATCGTTGTAGCTGTAACCTGCAATAATGCTAAGTCCGTCAATTGGTCTTGCAGTAACATCCACTTCAATACCTTTACTTTTAGTTTCGCCGCTTAAAACTTTTACGTTTGTGTCAGTGTTTAAGCTTCCATCAGCTTTAAATTCTGCAGTTTGAGCCAAGTTGCTGTTTGTAATTTGATAAACCGTAACATTTGTACTTAATAATCCTTGTAAAAAGTCAGTTTTGATACCAGCTTCATATTGATCAATAATAGAAGGCTCAATTGGTTTTAAATCTGCTGTAGTTCCTGTGTTTGGAGTAAACGAAGTAGAGTAGCTACCAAAGATAGAAACCTCTTTTCTAGGCTGATAAATTAATCCAAATTTTGGAGAAAATGCATTGTCTAATTTTTTAGCGCCTACTGTAGGAACTGCATTTTCAGGCGTAACAGTTTGTTTTCCTCCAGCAAAAGTTTCTTTGTAAGTTGTAACTTCGGCTTCTTGCCAAGACCAACGTACACCTGCTAATACTTTAAACTTCTCTGTAATCGAAATTAAATCCTGAAAATAGACACCAAAACGGTTGGTTTCTGTTTTTGCAATTTGAGTTGCTCTAGCATCTGGAATATCATTTCTTTGTGTTGACGGATCAAAGTTGAAAAGATTGATGGTATCATAATTTGCAGGATTAAATGCAAAAGTATAGGCTGTTGCAAACGAGTTTTCCCAGTCTGCACCTGTAAAAATTTGATGTTTTACAGATCCTGTATTAAAGTTTCCTTGAAGACTTAATTGATCTCCTAAAATTTGTTCTGAGTTGTCATTTTGAACCAAAGGTCTTGTCCAGTCTCCATTGTCTTTTACAGAAGATAATTGTGCTGTAGATTTCGAAGCTCTATCATAATTCTGGAAAGAAGAATTAAAGTTTAATTTCCAGTTTTTATTGAAATCGTGATTTAAGAGTACAGATGCACTAGCCGATTTTGTGTTACCATTAGACCAAAGTGCTCCATAAAAAGTATTTCTAGGCAAATCAAGAATTTGCGTGCCAATGATTCCAGTTCCAAAATCAGGCGTCCAATCTGCACTTAAATAATCTCCTTGTACTGTAATTTGAGTTTTAGGATTAATGATAAAAAGCAACGATGGATTTACATATACACGTTTGTTTTTTACAACATCTCTAAAGCTTTCTGAATTCTCGTAAGAACCGTTAATTCTAAAGGCGATTGATTTAGTAAGACCTCCGTATAAATCAAATGCTGGCTTATAATAAGAGTAGCTTCCAATTTGCATTGAAACTTCTCCGCCACTTTTAAATTGAGGTGTTTTGGTTACTAAATTAAGAATTCCTCCTGGCGCTACGTTTCCAAATAGTAATGCTGAACCACCTTTTAAGAATTCTACTTTATCTAAGCCAGAAACATCTGGAATTGATCCTGCATTATAGCGGAATCCGTTTTTAAACATATTGTTTGCAGACATGTCATAACCTCTAGAGAAGAAAGATTCCTGCGCACCACCACGAGCAGAACCAACGTAAACACCGTTAGCGTTTTTAAGAACTTCGCTTAATCTAATTGCTTGCTGTTGTTCGATAATTTCAGAACCAATAACTTGTATGCTTTGTGGATTATCCATTGGTTTTAATCCAGAGCGAACCGCTGTTACGGGTTTTGGTTCTTTGGTTTTAGTAACAACTACTTCATTTAAAATTTCCCCTTTTTTATTCTTAACGGTATCGTTTACTGAAGAAGTAGATTCGGCGCTTGAATAATCTTGCGCATAAGAGGCAAAACTCAATAATCCTAATACAAATAGTAAATTATATTTCATGGTATTTATTTAGATTCAATAAAAATTATCGAGTGCAAATATAAATAGACATATTCTTTAACAGGAAATTATGAAGTGGATTTCTTACTTAAACCTTTCTTAGTCTTTTCTTAAGATTTGCTTAAGGATTTTCTAATGTTATTTTAATTTTGTATTTAAAACAGATTAAAATGTCTCATAGGATATTCTAGGAAGGTATTTTATAAAAAAACAGGGCTGGCTCATTTTTGAGTCAGCCCTGTTTCAATTGAAATTAAAACCTAAGAATGAGATTTCCTGAAGTTATTTTACAGCAATTTGGTAAGTTGCCATTTTCCAGATTTCATCGTATTTTTTTCCGTTATGTTCACCTGCAGATTTCTCTGTATAAGCAAACTCAACCATATAATTTCCAGACCAGATAGGAGTAAAAGAGATTTCTCCTTTATCATTTGTCCACAATTCTTTTTCCCATCCGTTTGGAGCGATTACTTTAATTTTTTGAGATTTTGCAATACCACCTTCGTATAAAGCAGAAACATTAATTACAGTATTTTTTTTCGCGATATCGGCATTTTCAGAAAAAACGCTAATTTTATTATTGTTAGCAGCAGCTACATTTCCAGCCGATTTGTTTCCAACAACAACGGTTGCGCTTGAATTGTAGTCTAATTTCATTGTTCCGTAAACATCTCCAACGGTATGATGCATTACGATTGTATAAACTCCGTCTTCATCTGGTGTAAAGAAAGCTTGGTATTTATTATCTAGAGCTTTAGAAGTTAGTTTAGTTTCTTTTTTTGAAGGAGAAATTACAACTAAAGAGAAATCCTTTAAATCAGAAAACCATTTATCAGCTTTTGTAATATCATTATCAGAGAATTCTCCAAAATAAACAGAAATTTCCTGAGCTTTTCCTTTTGTTCCTGTTGCATTGGTGTCAATCCATAAAGCATGGGCAAAAAGCTGAGGTGCAGCAAAAAGCATTAGAAATAAAAAGCTTAGTGTTTTTAAAGTATTTGATTTCATAAGATCAAGTTTAAATTATTAGAATGATATTTTTTACAAACATAAGTCTTATTTAGAATAATTAAAAATAAAACACTAAAAAACCTCGAAATTCATTTCATATGGAACGTATTTCGAGGTTGTGGAAAATATTTGAGTAAGAAAACTAAAGTCTTACGGTTAGGTTTACTAAGAAGTTTGCTGGAGTTTGAGCCATTCCATAAGAATCCCAATACTTTGTGTTGGTCAGGTTGTTGAATTTAACTCCAAGTCTCCAAACGGGTCTGTCGTAAAATACTGTTGCACTATAAATAGAATAAGAAGGAGCATAAAAGCTTTCGTCTTCAAATTTATACTGTTTGTCTACATAATTTCCTCCAAAACCAAAGCCTAAATTTTTTAGTGTGTTTTGAAGTTTGTACGAAACCCAAAAATTAACCACATTTTCTGGTGCTCCGCTAGCTTTGTTGCCTTCAATTAGAGGGTCAGACGATTTAACGATACGATTGTCATTATAAGCATAACCAGCCGTCACGTTTAAACCGTTTATTGGATTGGCAATAAATTCAAAATCAATTCCTTTACTTACTTGTTTTCCATCCTGAACATTGTATCCGTCTGGTTTTGTTCTTGTAGCATTATCAATTGTAATGTTATAATAGCTCAGTGTTGTGCTTAATTTTTTATTGAAAGCTTCTACTTTTACACCGCCTTCATATTGATTAGCATAAACTGGTTTTAAGATTAATATTGATCCATCTGGCTGATTTACTGGACCTGAATTTTGAAAACCATTCATGTAATTTCCAAATAAAGAAACCTGATTTTTAACTACTTCATAAACCAAACCTAATTTTGGAGACAAAGCAGTTTGGTTGTAGCCCTCTGTATCTTCGATTTTTTTCTGAACAAAGTTATCCAAACGAAGACTAAGCATTACAGATAAGCGATCTGTAAAACTAACTACATCTGAAGCATAAACGCTAAAAGTCTGTTCATTTGGAACGCCAAATTGCATTTCTTTCAATTTTGGGTCTACATCGCTTTTTCGAATTGGTTCGAAATCTGTTGTTACATCAATTTCATCTAATACTTGTGTGGTAGCATATTTAAATGTTCCTTTTGTAAATCTGTAATTAATACCTGTTAAGAGTTTATGTTTGATGCTTCCTGTAGAAAATTCACCATTAATATTTTCTTGAAAATTGGTAAAATTATTATGAATTGGCCCAAAACGGGATACCATTCTTTGAACTTCTGTAGGCGATTTCCATGCAGTGTAGTACTGATAACTATGATCGAGACGTTCGTCTACCAATGAGAATAGTGTTGTAGATTTCCAGTTGTCAGAAAGTTTATATTCTGCCTGAGCAAATATTTTAGGAGAACTTGTTTTAGCATCAAGATCATCTGCAAATAAGCTCGTTCTATAATCTACTTTTAGGTCTGTTGGGTTGGTAAGTCCTGCCGCATACGAACGTCCGTAAGTAGGACGTGTGTTGTTGGTATTGAAAATCTCGGTGTCTAGACTCAGCGTTAACCTATCGGTTGCTTTATAAATAATGCTCGGTGCAAATAAGACCGTTTTATTAAAACCATAATTTAAGAAGCTGTTTTCTGTATTTGCCGAAGCGTTCATTCTAAACAAAACTTTTTTGTCCTGAGTCAAAGGCATATTAAAATCAACCGCAACACGCTGTAGTCCAAAGCTTCCTCCTGTATAAGATATCTCTGTTTTGCTAGTTTCAAAAGGCTTTTTGGTAACCAAGTTTACAACTCCTCCAAATGAAGAAACAGAAGAACCAAACAAAGTTCCAGAAGGCCCTTTTAGCACCTCAATTCGTTCGGCATTATCAATTGAGATAGAGCTTCGTCCAGAAAGAGTCTCCATGCCGTTTCGTGCATTTACACCCGTGCTGAATCCTCTAAAACTAATTTCAAGTCCGCCAGAAGGATATATTTTTGAGATTGCGCCCGTAGCATTTTGAACCGCGCTTCTTATGTCTACCGCAATTTGCTCTTGTAATAGTTCTTTGTGAATAACATTATAAACCTGAGGATTTTCCAGATTCTTTAGTGGCATTCTGGCTACATAATCGGTCTTTTTTGATAAGTTGCTTTTCTTGCCATTTACGATAACTTCATTCAATTCCTTATTAGAAACCTTAAGCTGTAAATTAATTGTTGAGGTTTCATTTTCTGTAACTGTAACTTCAGTTTCTGCGGTTTCGTAACCTGCCAAAGATACTTGAAGTGTATAAGAATTGGCTCTTACTTTATTAAAATCAAAAGCACCATCGTCATTAGAAACAGTACCATATTTAGAGTTTTTAAGAATAATATTTACACCTGCAGCAGCATCGCCGTCTGAGGTAGTTATGGTTCCTTTAATTTTTCCGTGGTTTTGTGCAAAGGAAGATAAAAACGAAAATAAAAAACTGATAGAAAATAGAAAACGTGAAGTTTTCAAACTGAGGTAATTCATTGCTATTTATTAATTGGTTTATAAATAATATTTATTTAGAATAAATAAAAACAATGCAAATGTAAAAATTAAAATAACTTTAACAATTTTATTTTTTTTGTCATTTAGTTTTGAAATTGTTAAATGTTGATTATTGAGATAATTAAATGAAATTCTTAGTTGATGTTTTAGCGAGATAAAGTTTTAAAGCCTTAATTTTGCAGTCTGAAAAATGACTTCATGATTTTACCATTCTTTAAAAAGATTCAAAATACGCCTAGAGGATATCGTATTGCCAATACTGTTTTTTTCTTCCTTTCTGGTTTTGGATATTCTTCGTGGGTTTCAAGAATTCCACATATACAAGCCCAATTAAAATTGTCTGAGGCCGAATTTGGTGCAGTTTTATTTGCTTTTCCGATAGGTTTAATGCTAACAATGCCTTTTACAGGAAAACTATTAAATAAATACAGCAGCCGTTATATCATGCTTCTTGGTGCGGTTATGTTCAATATTGCACTGTCTTTGCCTGGTTTGGCGGCATTTGTTTGGCAGTTGGTTATTATACTTTTATTCTTTGGGGCTTCTCGTAATATTTTCAATTTATCTATAAATGCACAGTCTCTAGAAGTGCAGAAACTATATCCGAAATCTATTATTACGCGTTTTCATGCCGTTTGGAGTATTGCCGTTTTCTCGGGTGCGGGATTAGGTTATGTAATGGTAACGCAGAAAATTGCACCATCGCATCATTTATTGGGAGTAAGTATTTTTATGCTGGCGCTAACGGCTTGTTTTTATCCGATGAGTATTCATAATGAACCTGTTCCAGTTAAAAAGAAGTTCTTCTCGATGCCGGAAAAAAATCTGGTAAAATTCTCTCTAATTTGTTTCGTTTCAATGGCTTGTGAAAATACCATGTACGACTGGAGCGGAATTTATTTCGAAAATATATTGAAAGCTTCTCCAAAATTAACCAGTGCAGCATTCGTGTTTTTTGCTTCGGCAGTAACGTTAGGACGTATATTTGGAGATTATGGCGTAATGAAATTTGGAACTAAAAAAATCTTGCTTTATAGCGGAATTTTAATCACAGCTGGTTTCGGTGTTTGTTTTATTTTGCCGTATGCCTACCCAACAATTTTCGGTTATGTTTTAATCGGATTTGGGGTTTCTTGCGTGGTTCCGTTAGTATTTAGTATTGCCGGAAGATCTTCAAAATTAAGCAGTGGTTCTGCTTTAACTTCGATATCAACAATTGGTTACCTCGGATTTTTATTGGTTCCGCCAATGGTTGGTTTTATCTCCGAGTATTTAAGTATGAAATGGGCGTTTCTTGTTATGGCGCTTCTTGGTATTCTGATGATTTTTATGGTGAATAAGATCGGCGAGAATGAGTAGTTTTTGTTTTTAGTTGTGAGAAGATTTAAAGATTATATTTAATGGTTTGTTGCTTTTGGAGCAAATTTAAAGAGTAAATATATAAAAGAGCCTTGAATTAGAATGTTTATTATATAATTTATAATCCAAGAACCATCCCAAATTTTTGGAATTAAACTGCATAGCCAAAACAAAAATATTCCAATACCAGCAAACATCAAACTTAAGATAAGCCCCATTGCGATTCTCTGTGAAAAAGAAGAGGTTCTATCTAAAAAGAACATCATAGGAATCATTATAATAGCTAAAAAATAAAATAAGATTGATGAGGTTAAATGGAATGCTGAATTTCTAGATTCAATTACATTTACTTTAACGTTATCATTTCTAGATTTATTTATAATGGTTTTATTTGAAGAAAAACTTGAGATATATTCTGAGAAGATCTCTATGATGTTTTTACGATTAACAACTTCATCTCTTAACTTTAGCATACTACCTTTTGTGGCATCATCGGCTTTAGTATCCGAAATTATTAAATTCAATTTCTGAATTTGTTCTATTTTATTACTGATTTTGTAATTATACGAAAATCCAACTAAGTTATCTACAAGTAAAATTCCCAAAAGGGAGAGTGTAATGATGGCTGCCTTCGAAGAGATTTTTTTTCTCTCATCAAAAACAAAGTCAATTAATTTATCAAAGAAAATCATAAATTAAGTAAAAAAATTATTTCTTCGTCATAACAAACTTCTCAGAACTTGGTTTTCCATTCAAATTCCCAGAAATTTCAGCTGTCAAAGTATTATTTACACCTTTTGTATACGTGATTTTTTGAGGATAATCGTGTTTCGGATTTTCAAAAATCAATTGTTGCTCTGTTTCTGAAGTAGAAGGGAAGAAGACCGGTTTGTCTTCGTTTTGCCCTTTTACTGTTGCTTTGTAAGTAAGGGTTTCGCCTAGCTGAGCCAAAACAATAGTTTCAAAATGCAAAGTGTCTTTCCCTTTTATAAAATAAGAAGAAGCACTGAAAGTACTGTCGTTTAGTTTTTGCCAATTTTCAGATAAAATGCCTTCAGGAGTTTTGTTTTCCCAGTTTCCAATTAACCAGTCGGCTTTTTTGATTTTATCTTTTTCTACGGTTTCTTTTTTCTGACATGAAACTGCGGCTAATACAAGAGCTAAAAGAGTAATTTTCTGAAACATATTTATGAGGTTTTTGATAGCACTAATGTATGAAAAAAATGTTTGCCACAAATTTCACAAATTTTCGCGATTTTTTTTTATATCTGCCACAGATTAAAAGGATTAAAATGATTTTTTTTACTGTGTGTTTTGCACAAGTTCTCTTTTTTTTATTTCACGCAGATTTAAAAAAGATTTAAGCTGATCCACGCAGATTTAGATAAATAAAAATCTAATTAATCTGCACAAATCTGCAAAATCTGCGTGAAATAAATTAGTGTAAATTTGCATAATTACTACGTCAGTCCCTTCGGTCGAGTCGTGGCAAAAAAAATAATCTGTACTAATCATTTTAATCTGTGGCAAATAATATAGATACAGTAATTTTCAAAAAAAAATCGTGGAAATTCGTGAATTGCTTCGCCTGTCCCTTCGGTCGAGTCGTGGCTAAAAAAACTAAACACTTGCACTCAAAATCGAGTAAACCAATTCCTTAGTTGGTTTTTGATCTTTTAGTTTTTCGCGAACTTCGTCAAAAGTCACTTTAAAATCACAGCCCGATTTATATTCTGCGCAACCATAAGCCGTTTTGCCTTTTAGAATTGTTCCTTTTTTACATTTCGGACAAACCAATGCATCTGAACTTTCTTTGGGTTCGGCTTTTTTATCGGTTTTCTTTGGTTCCAATTTCAGTTTGTAATTTTCTTCAAAACGAATTAAGCCTTCAACAGTTCCAGAATCGGTTTTAAAGCCTTTTATGTTTACTGTAGAACCTTTCTGAACCAATCGTAAATACTGACTTTCGGTTATTTTTTTATCATGAAAAACAAAAGGCAATACAAAATCACAGCCCGATTTGTACTCGCTGCAGCCAAAGGCCGATTTTCCTTTCAGTATCTTTCCTTTTTGGCATTTCGGACAAGTTTCTGCCGAAATTCCAGAGGCTTTCTTTTTCTCTTTTTCCGCTTTTACAACTGGTTTCTGAATCGTTGCCGCATGCGAAATATTGGCGTGCTTGGTTTCGCTTCGAACTTCATAAACCAAAGCTTCAACCATACGTTTCATGTTTCTGATGAAGGCCGCTGCGGTGAAAGTTCCTTTTTCTATATCTTTCAATTGTTTTTCCCAAGTTCCTGTAAGTTCGGCCGATTTTACCAATTCGTTCTGAATCGTATCAATCAACTGAATTCCAGTCAAAGTGGGTAAAACTTGTTTTTTGTTTCGAACAATATATTGGCGTTTGAAAAGCGTTTCGATAATATTTGCACGTGTTGACGGACGACCGATTCCGTTTTCTTTCATCAATTCGCGTAAATCTTCGTCATCAACCTGTTTTCCTGCGGTTTCCATGGCACGCAATAAAGTCGCCTCTGTAAACTGATTAGGCGGTTTGGTTTCTTTTTGAAGAAATGAAGGTTCGTGTGGACCTTTTTCGCCCACGGTAAAACTCGGCAGTAAATCGGGTTCTTTTTCCTTCGCATTCGGATCTTCAAAAACAACACGGAAACCTTTCTTCAAGATTTCTTTTCCGGTCGCTTTAAAAGTCACATCGGCAGCTTTTCCAATAACTGTGGTATTTGCAACCAAACAATCATCATAAAAAACAGCAATAAAACGTCTGGTAATAATATCATAAACCTGCTGCTGATTATGAGGCAGATTATTTTGAACTCCCGTTGGAATAATCGCATGGTGATCGGTTACTTTTTTATCATTGAAAACCTTTGGCGATTTTTTGATTTTTTTTCCTAAAAGAGGCTGAGTCAATTCGGCATAATTGGTTAATTTCTGCAGAATTCCAGGCACTTTCGGATAAATATCACCGGGTAAAAAAGTCGTATCAACTCTGGGATAGGTAATAACTTTCTGTTCGTACAAAGTCTGTGCAATCTTCAATGTTTCTTCGGCAGAAAATCCAAATTTTTGATTGCAATACACCTGCAAACCAGTTAAGTCGAAAAGTTTTGGGGCATATTCATTTCCGTTCTTCTTATCAATAGAAACGATTTCGAAATCACTTTCTTTGACTTTGGCTGCGATAACTTGTCCGTCTTCTTGGTTTAGAAAACGACCTTCTTCATAACTAAAAAGCGTTTCTCTGTATAAAGTCTGCAATTCCCAATACGGCTGTGGTTTAAAGTTTTCGATTTCTCTAAAACGCTCTACAACCATCGCCAATGTTGGCGTTTGTACACGACCGATAGACAAAACTTGTTTGTAGCCTCCATGTTTTACAGTGTACAAACGTGTGGCATTCATTCCTAAAAGCCAATCTCCGATAGCTCTAGAAAATCCGGCGTAGAATAAATTATCGTAGTTGGCAGAGGGTTTTAAGTTTTCAAAACCTTCTTTAATAGCTTCTGTGGTAAGAGATGAAATCCATAATCGCTGAATTTCGCCTTTGTAATGCGCTTCATTCATCACCCAGCGCTGAATCAATTCTCCTTCTTGTCCAGCATCCCCGCAGTTTATAACGACTTCGGCTTTGTCAAAAAGACTTTTAATGATTTTAAACTGCTTTTGAATTCCTGAGTTCTGAACCACTTTGGTTTCAAATTTTTCAGGAAGCATAGGGAGATTATTCAAATCCCAGCTTTTCCAATGCGGTTTATAATCGTTGGGTTCTTTTAAGGTGCATAAATGCCCGAAAGTGTAAGTTACTGCATAACCGTTTCCTTCGTAATAGCCATCGTGTTTGGTATTGGCACCCAAAACAGATGCAATTTCACGCGCTACACTTGGTTTCTCAGCAATACAGACCTTCATTTTTTCTTTTCTAGTTGGACATGCGAAAGTAAGGATTTTATGGGAAAGGGGCAAAGATTATTAGGTCCAAATGGGCAAAGCTTTCTAAAAGAAAGTTTAATAATCAAACATTTTGTAATATGCCTCCAATTCAATCGCTCTTCTTTTTACTAAGTCTCTTTTTAAGCTTTCGGAAACGGCATACCACAAAGTTCCTTGCTTTATTTCGGAAAAGTATTTCGAGCTAAACTCATATTCTTTATCGCGAAAAAGAAGCCATTGTCTTTGAGATTCTTTTAAAGTTTCAAAATTTTCTTTTGGGAGTTTTGTTTTTAGTAAATTGTAACTTTTGTTCAATTCTTTGTCCCAAGATTCGCGGGCTTGTATGATACAATTGCACTTGTCTGCATCAGAGATGTCTTTTTGATTTATACATTTTGATTCTAAAACGTCGATTGGATACTCTTTTTTGTTTTGTGAAAACGCTACGATTGATAAAATCAGACAAGTTAAAAGAAATACTTTTTTCATTTTTCATTTATAATTTAAAAACATCTATACTCTTCATCCAGAAAATTTCCGATTCTAAAAATTGAAGTTTGGTCTTAACAACCTTATCGCTTTTATCTCTCGGATTTTTAGCAATAAATCTAGCGGTTGAATTATTGAAATCTAAAGTATATTTTGAGTCGAAATCTTCTTTTTTGTTTGCTGAAAAAGTAATCAGATTGTCTTTTGCACTCCATTTTCCTTTTCCGTATTTATTGTCTTGTACTGAATTTCCGCCTCGGATTTTCGAATACGAATGAAACAGAAAAGTTCCGTCTGGGTTTAAAGTCAGTTTATATTCGATTGTGTGTTTTTCTTTTTCAGAAAGTGAACGAGAATATTCGCCAACAAATTGATTGGATTGTGCGGATAAAGTTAAGGAGAGAATTAAAAGAAAAGAGGTGATTAGTGATTTCATTGGTTTGGTTTTATTGGTTGTTATGCATTCTTTCAATTGTTAATCATCGGGTCCAAATCACGATCCTTATTTCTCAAATCTAATCCACCTTCGTAAACCGATTTTAGATTTGTGAGATAAAAATGCCAACCGTTGGAACAGCCCAATCTAATGTATTGTTTCGAATGATCATCTGTTGGAATATTATAATGACGAAGTTCCACAATCGTATAATCGTCTTTCTGGCTTAGATTTATATCTACAAGGCAGTTTCCTTCAAAAGTAAATTGCAGTTGATCTATTCCATTGGCAGAAACGATTTTTCCTGACATAGCATCATCGTACAAATACCAAAGCCATTCGTACGTATTATCTTTTTCTGCGTTTTTGTCTTTGCTTATAGATTCCTGATTAGCTCCAAAAAAAGATACTTTTTCAAGAAACCATTTTTCTAACTCATTCGCTTTTGTCCACGCATCGTAAATGTCTGAAAGTTGAGCTTTAACGGCTATTTTTTTGGTGAAAGAAGTCCAATCGAAGTTTTTCATAGTAAACTGTTTTTAATTCTCTTTTGTACTAAATATTTAGAAATTAAGTTCAAATTTTAAGATTCAAAAGATTCAAAAGATTCAAGATGTTCCTTTAGTTCTTTTTCCGTATAAAGTATTTTATGATTTGGATTTTTCGGATAATTATTTTGTGTGCTTTCAAAGACATCATCTTTATGCATAGCCCATTTCAGTTGCTTGTAATGGTGGTGAGAAAGCTTTTTTTCTTCCATTTCTTCGTTCTTTACTCGCCAAGTCTTTATGTAGCTGTTCCAGGTTTCATTTTCACAGCATTCACATTCATCAAAATAAACTGCCTGATATCCACATATTTTACAATATTCTAGATTTTTAAAATTTTCTATATAACTATAATCTAGGTTGTTAATAGATTTTGGTAAATGATTTAAGAAATTGCCAAATCCCATGACATATTTTGAAATGTATAATTTTCTATCTTCCCAACCAGCATGTCTAACTATTTGATTGTTGAATTGGATATTCAAAAAATTATATTTATCTCTTCCCATTAAATCTTCAAAATTTGCATTTTTAATATCTTTCCAAGGAAAGAAATTGTCATTCAAATTAAAACCACGTTCTAATATCGTTATTTTTCCACGATTCTCTAAGTAGTGTTTTCTGCACGCTACATAATCCCAACCTGAATTAGACCTAATTTCTCCCGGTTCGCCACAAGTTTCGCAAACATTTTGAGATTTGTTTTCGTACTTTTCAACAATATTTGAAATAGTATCACCATAAACACATTCGGCATGAAATCTAAGACCTGCATATTTTTCTTTTATGCAAGTCACTTTTTTATTCCAACCGTAGGCATTTAATTTTTTAATAAGTTCAATAACTAATGGAAACCATCCTGATCGAATCTGTAAGTCAATCCCATTTAAATCAGCAAGCTTCAACAAATCAAATTCGTTAATTTCATCATTTATAATAAAGTCTTCCAGATTTGTACAATTTTTATTTACAAATTCGACTTTGGCATAAAAATCTTGTTTTTTTGTATTTTCAATGGACAAATTTTCAAGAGAATATTGTTTCATTGAAGCCCCATTTGCTTTAGCAATTTTTGCATGAATACTATCAATAAGATCTTGATGCTCAGATCTCTTTTTGGGTTTAAATTTGTCTATATTAATTGTAATGTATATAATTATAAAAGTAATGCACAGACCTAGTATAATGGTGGTTACTATTGACATATTTTGGTTTTAATTATAGCTTTATTTTTGCAAGATAAGCGATTTTGTTTCGAGCAAATATAAGATATTTCCTCTAGCTTTTATTTCAGAAAAAAAGCTGCAGAAAATGTTTCTCTGCAGCTTTTAAGTTTACGCTTGATATTATTTATTTCTTTTGTTTCAAATGTTTGTCTAGAAATTTTTCCATGGCACCATAAAAATCAAAACGATTGTCTTGATTTCTAAAACCGTGTCCCTCGTCATCTTTAACCATGTATTCTACAACTACACCACGTTTTTTCAGCGCTTCAACCATTTGGTCGCTTTCGGCTTTATTTACTCTTGGATCATTTGCTCCTTGTGCAATAAACAAAGGCGTTTTTATTTTGTCTGCGTGTAATGCAGGCGATGCAGAGGCCAGCAACAAACTATCTTTTTTAGGATCGCCCACCATTTCATGAAACTGATCCAGATAAGGTGTCCAATAAGGCGGAATCGTATTCATGAAAGTAAACAAATTGCTCACGCCCACATAATCTACTGCCGCCGCATACAAATCGGGCGTAAAAGTGATTCCGGCAAGTGTTGCATAACCACCGTAACTACCGCCATAAATAGCAATTCTATTTGGGTCTGCAATGCCTTCTTTTTTCAGCCATTCAACACCATCGGTAATGTCGTCTTGCATTTTTTTACCCCATTGTTTAAAACTAGATTGCCAAAATTCCTTTCCATAACCGGTGCTTCCTCTGTAGTTCATCTGTAAGACAGCATAACCGCGATTTGCCAAGAACTGAACTTCTGGATTATAATACCAACCATCTCTTGCCCAAGGACCGCCATGAGGGTTAATAATGACAGGCAGATTTTTAGGTTCAACTCCCAACGGAAGCGTTAAATAGCCGTGAATTTCAAGACCATCTCTCGATTTATACGTAATAGGTTTAATATGGCTCATGTGTTTCTCTTCGATCCAAGGAAACGGGTTTGCAACTTCTTTAACTTTTGTAGTTTTGAAATCGTAGATATAGTATTTTCCTGGAGTTCTATCATTTCCAGCCCAAACAATAGCTTTGGTTCTGGCATCGTCGTAGTTTACAATTTCAGTTTCGTAACCTTCAATCTGTTTTTTCAAATTGTTTTTGATTGCTTCCCATTCTTTATCAAAAAAATGTTCTTCCTGTTTTTCTGCTTCCCAAGTTACAGAAGTCAAGGCTTGTTTTTTTCGATCGTAATTAACCGCATCTAAATCATATTTAGGGTCAGCAAACAATTCTTTTACATTTTTTTTGCCAATTGGGTCATATTCAACCAAAACCACTTTATCCTTGCCAATATTACTCAAAGCATAAATGTTTTTATTGTCTTTGTCAAAAGAAGCAGGAGAAAAGAAATCTTTGAAAGTTGTGGTAATAAGGGGCCTAAAAGGTTCTTTGTCAGAATTTCGATAATTCCAAGTAATGTTTACCCCGTCCGTTTTTGAAGCAAGACGAATAACGCCATTATTGTCTGTAACCCATCCGTCAAAATTTTCCTTGTTGTTGTAAAGCAGTGTCAGAGTTCCAGTTTCGACATTTAAAAGATAAGGATC
Source organism: Flavobacterium sp. ACN2 (assembly GCF_002303885.1). Taxonomy (GTDB): domain Bacteria; phylum Bacteroidota; class Bacteroidia; order Flavobacteriales; family Flavobacteriaceae; genus Flavobacterium. The sequence continues at coordinate 48,498 of NZ_MRCM01000009.1, forward strand.
AAAATATTCTTTTACCCTTTTGTTGATTTGTACAATTAGTTCTTTCTCTTTGCCTGGAACGTCAATTAGAGCGTCTATAATGTCACTTCTAACACCCGGAAAAGGCGTTAATGCTTTTAAATCGGTTCCATCTGTTTTTACCGAAAAGAGTTGGAAATTCTCGTCTCCGCCTACGTCTTGCGCATATATAATTCGGTCACCTTTCCAGAAATAATTGAAAATGCTTCGCAAAGTGTCGTTTGTTACACGAACTGCTTTAGTATCGTTTACTTTCTGAACAAAAACGTTGGTTTTTCCTTTATAATCGGCACGATAGCTAAAGTAATTTCCGTCGGGCGAAATCTTGAAAGAGCTTTTTTCTCCATTCTTGAAGAAGGTCTTTACATCAATTAATGGGGCAGGTGTTTCTTTTGGTTCCTGTTTGCAGGAATTTAAAGTGATTGCCAAAAGAACTAAAATGGATAAAATGGATTTTTTAATCATGTTTGGTTTGTTTTTGGTGATTGATGAATTATAAAACTACTCTGGGAATATATTGTAATGGTATTGATAATCTGTTTTTTATCAACTCAAAAATAGGAAAAAGTTTGCAATATAAATGGAGTTAAATTATTTTGCTACTTTATTTGGATTACACTAGGAAATTAAAGCAAGTTCTCTTGACGCTTCATTTTTTTGTAAGATAAAAAAGGCGTATATTGCCAAAATAATTTGATATTATAATGGTCACTGCAAATTTTTATTTAATAAACAGTTCTTTGATGTGCTTAATGTGCACGTTATTGTATTTGCATGACGATACTTTCTTAAAAAACTCAAAAGAGTTTATTTCTTTAGCCCTGTCACAACTCTAGGCAGGGGATATTTTAGTATTTAATTTTTAGTATTTAATCTCATTTTTTCAGGATAGGATATCACTGAATAGTTCGTGTTGCGTGCTATTCACTGAAGAGTTGTGTCCTATTTTAGAGAAAATGAAACCAACGAGAAAGTCATGTCACAAAATATAATTTTAACAACAGGAACATACGATTTAATTAAAGATCACGTAAGAAGAAAAAAAGTAACCGTACAAGAAGAAGAGCTTTTATTAGGCCAGCTAAAACATGCTACGCAAGTATTGCGAAAAAATCTACCTGAAGATGTAGTTTCGATAGATCGAAAAGTTACTTACAAAGACCACATCAATAACGAAGAAAAAACAATTCTTATAGTTGGTCCAGATAAAGCGAAAGCAAGTAAAAACAAAATTTCGGTTCTTTCAGACGAAGGAATTGCAATGGTGGGTTACAAAGAAGGCGATATTGTTGAATGGCCTGCTAAAAAAGGAAATCTCAAATTAGAGATTTTAAAAGTAGAGGAGTAGGTTTACTATCGTTTCGTTTTCGTTTTAAGTTTAGTAAAATCCCAAAAGAGTTTTTCTTTTGGGATTTTTTTTATGGATACTATTTTAGAATAATCTATTTCATTCCAGTTTCGAGATAATCTTCAAAACCTCCGTTGTATATTTTTTCGACCCATTTTTTAAAATCTGCCGTATTTTCAATTACATACGTTTTAGTATATTCTTTGCCAATATTTTCAATGATTTTGATTGTTTCTCCGTTTTTAATCCTTTCGTTTATTCTGTAAAGATTATTTACGCAGAATTTAAAAACTGACAAAGTATCGTATTCGCTAGAATTATTGAGGTATAAAATCTCTGTTTCAGCATTATAAAAATGATATCCCATTTTAATTGAATGGTTTTTGAATTACGTAGTAAAGATAATGAGCAGCATTATGAAACCTCCCAAAAAAAGAACCCCAATCATATGATTTCGATTACTATTATCATCTTTTTTCTGGTTACTTCCGCTTGGCGACCAGAAACTTGAAAATGTTCTAAAATCATTGTCGTTGGAAAGAGTCCATAAATTATAACCAAGAAATCTCGCTGAAGCGCCCAAAAACTCCAGAATAATTCGTCCTACTATTATTTGTTCAAAATCCATTTTAAGCGGTTCAGTCGAAGTTTTCCATGATTTGTTTTTTATTAATTAAATGCTCAAAGCTGCATTTTTTTAGTGTTATTCGAAACAGCCTTTTTCTTAAAGACCTGCTCGTAATTGGCATCCATTAACTCTCCAATTAATTGAGGACTGTTGTGGTTAAGCAGAATTACCATTCCCCAGTTTGATTTTTTATCGTAGGCAAATATGGTAGCACATCCCATTGTATTTCCTGTTTTATAAAAATAAACATCGTCGGCAACTCGTTCCATCTGCTGCCCAAAACCTACTTCTCTTTCTGTATTTTTAAAAAACGTGGTTTCGGCAATTGCTGTTGCTTTTGAGATTTCACCATTATTGGACAAAATAGTTTTTAGCAATTTTGTCAAATCTGAAGTATTCGATTTTACAAGACCTGCGGGAGCGATTAAATAATTCCAGTTAAAAAAATCCTGCGGAATTCCATTAAATTCATAACCCGTAACTTTATTTTTTACATTAAAATTACTAGTCAGCGTATTTTCCATTTTAAGAGGTAGAAGCATTTTTTCTTTCAATATATCTTCAAAACTCTTTGCGTAGACTTTCTCCAATATCATTCCCATTAACGTATAACTGATATTAGAATAACGATAACTTCCGTAATCTATTAGTTTTGTATTTTCGTTTATTAGAGCATGAACACTCTCTTTAGTTATATCTAATGGCTGTTTTGGATTTATTTCCATTAGTTTTCTAAAATCAAAATTAGGCAGACCAGATTGGTGCGAAGCCAAATCTGAGATTTTAATCTTGCCTTTTATTTCGTTTGATAAGACATATTCTTTTGGCAGATAATCATCTATAAAATCATCAATTTTAAGTTTGCCTTCGTTGTGGGCTTGCGCTATTAAATTTCCTGTAAGAAGTTTGGTAATCGAGCCAATCTCATAAATAGTATTCTCGTTTACGGCCTGTGTACTTTCTTTGCTGATTTTTCCGTAGTTGAAAAAAGTAGTATTACCATTTTCGACAAATCCTACGCTCATCGCTATTTCTGGATTATAAGTGGCAATCGAACGAAAAATCGAATCAATTTTTTTTGCAGCTGTTTGTCCAAAAGTAATTTGGGAAATAAGTAATAGCGTAAAAATACTGGTGGTTACTTTCATTGGTTTTTTTGAGATTAGTTTTATTTTTTAAGATTGTACAAAGGTTATTTTTGAACTTGTAAAGTAGTTATATTTTTCGAAATATAAGAGAATTCTGCAGCGAGTTAGTAAATTTGTTTTTGGTATTTTCTAATTTATAAATTTCTTGATAAAATACTGATTTAATGAGGGTTGTTTTTTGTTTATCCGCACAGTTTTGTCATTTCGACGTTAGGAGAAATCACACTAGTTTATCTACAAAGATTGGCAAATATACTTTGCGAAGTTTCTAGTGTGATTTCTCGTTCCTCGAAAGGACAAAACTAGAAGGAAATAGAATGAGAAAATAGATTTACTGAGTAAATTGCGTTCACGAGAGAAACGCTCGCGCTAGCAAGGGTTTTTAAGTTTAGTGCCCTAGATTTTTCTGAATCAATGAAAAGATTAATCCAACAGTCAAAATAATGATAAAGATAAGCCATCCATATCCTTGATAGCTTTTTATACTTTTATTTCCTGTATGTAATTTAAAATAGGACTTCGTGACGGTTTTTAAATTTTGTGCTAGTATTTCGTAATTCGATACTTCAAAAGAAGTAATTGTTATTTTCTTTAGTTCAAAAAATTCAACCGTAATTTGTCGGCCATTATAAACTTCAATTCTACTAGAATCATGTGAAGAATTTATTTGGTGATTGCCTTCAGAAACCTTTTTTATATCGTCTAGTGAAACTTTTTTAGTTTTAAAAAGTAAAGGATATTCAATCGATAAAAATTCATTTGTCAGTTCTACTTTTTTTGAGCATAATAACATATATAAGCAACCGAACGCGAAGAAGCAAAAGAGTGAAACTATAACCCACATTGCTCGATAATCTGCTTTCTGATAAGATTCGACTTCAGGATTATATGCTAAATAAGCCAATGATAAAAAAAATAGCATTCCAAATATGCTGAATCCAATTTGAAGAAAACTTGGATTTGCAATTATTTTATTGTTATTCATGTTTAAATGTGATGTTTAATTTTTTCAAATCCATGGAGTTTGTCATTTCGAGGAACGAGAAATCACACTCGTTTATCTACAAAGATTGACAAATATACTTTACAGAGTTTCTAGTGTGATTTCTCCTTACGTCGAAATGACAAAAGTAGAAGGAAAGAGAATGAAAAAATAGATTTCTTACGTAGGTTGTATGCATGCTCGCGCTAGTTTGGGGAATTTGTAATTTTTGATTTCAAAATAGAATATACTTCTTTAACCTTTAAGATGTTATATAATACAATGTCATTTTCACTAAGATTTAAACGTGATGATCCTAAAAATACAGGTTCTTTTTCTCCAATTACTAAGTAACCATTTCCATATGCATTTTCTTCAAAATTTAAAGTAGGAAAACAATTAAAATAAAAAGAATGTTCGATTAAATTTTTATGGTTTTTAATAATTAATCTTTGATTTGTAACGATATATTCCCATTTATAAGCAACTAAAAACCTTTTGTAAAAATTAACTATTAAAATAATAAGAACACTCGACATCATTACTAAAGGAATTAAATCAGTTATTGAGAATTGTTTATTAAACCTTTTTATATCATAAAAGATTTGACTAACAAAAAAAGAAAACATTACGATAATTATTAATTTTAATAAATCTTCAACTTTAAAAGGAAGGTATTTATTTTTCTCTATCGAGAAATCGATATATTCATCAGGATTTAGCTTAATATTCATGTCCTTTTACGATATAATTTTTCGCCACTTATTAATTGATGTGGTAAATAATAAACCCAAAATAAAAAATAGTAAGAAGAATATAATAAAGAAATCCCATTCGATTTTTCTTTGGAATAAATTTATTACGATTAAAACTCCAATAAAAAATAGAGCATAAGTAAGGCTATTTAATAAAGCTAGAACGAAACTATTTTTATCTTGCTTAAGAATAAAATTGCCAACAACAATTTGATAAAAACTAGAAAAAGTGATTAGTATTAAGGCGTATGTTAAATAAGTTGTATTACTAAGCTGATAAGTTTCGCATGCTATATTTGGTTCGGTAAAAAAAGTTTGATTAATGAAAAAGAATCCCATAACAATTAGTGTTGTAATTGCTATCGGAATAATGGTTCCTAATAGAATTTTAGAGATTTTCATTAATTTCTTTTTATAGATTAACGTATACCTGTTTTATATTTTTGTCAAATTTTCCGAACCGTAACCACAACTAGCACAATATATTGCTCGCGATGTTCTAAAAGGTTTTTTGCAATTTGGACAATCTTTTCCAAATCGACTACTTTGGTGATGTAAAATAGCTAATGGATTTGATTCATATTCTCCAGTTAATATACGATACATTTCAAGTAGATAGCGATATTTCTCAAAAGTTTCAATTTTGTCCAACCAAACAAAATCTTTAGTTTTTCTTCTTTCGAGTTCTTTTTCAACGATTTTTTTCCCATGGATAAATGCTTCTTGACATAATGAAAACTCCTCTTCATTTAGCATTACAACATTTACATTACAGCGCCAACAAAATCTCTCTTCCATATTACTAATTCTAAAATTTATTCACATAGTAAAGTATCAAAATCAACATGAAGTTGAGTTGTTTCTTGGTCAACATTAACCCAATTAAAACTTTTTAAAATGTACGCGTTTCCTCCATCAATTTGAACCCATTCATCTATTCCTTTAGCGGCATTTGTCAAATCGTTTTTTGGTGTCATTCCAATAGGAGCGACGTAGCTTCTATTTTTGGTTAAAGGTTTGCAATTACTTGTTTCTATTTCTGATTGTGTAACATATTTTGATTTGGTTAAAGTCGGAAGTGTGTTATGTACTTGAAGTGGAGACATTGAAGTACAAGAAGTAAGAAATAAAATCACTCCAACAAGATTTAGTTTGATTAGCTTATTCATTTTGGATAGGTTTAGTTTTTTCAAATATAAGATATTTAGTGTAAGTTTAAAATTCGGTTGTATACACTCGATTGTTTACAATCACTTAAAAATAATCTGTTATTTCTAATTTCGTTTTGAAATAAAAAACAGAAAAACATGGAAACGCAAAATAAAGAAAGAGCCGAAGAATTGTTAGAATTAATAAATAAAGGAAGATATTTCAGCAAACTAAAACCAGTGCCAAAAGAAACCAACTCGTATACAATACCGCTAAAAGTATCTTCTTATAACGAAGTAAATCTAATGGTTTCAGATTTGCTAAAAGCAAGTATTATTTTGCTTAATCCTGATGCAAACGGTTTGTCGAGTTTTACAAAAGACAATAATGTCAATGTAATGACTTTACTTGAAATTGCCTTGCAGTTATTGCCAGAAGATGAAATGGAGTTGTTGGATGATTTGTGTAAGGCTCAGTTGTGATTTTTTGATATAAAAAAAGCGCAATAAGTTTTTTAGACTTTTGCGCATATTTTTTATTTTAGAATAAAATCTAGTAAGTTATCTATGAAAATTTTGAGCCAATTTTTCTTTTTTGGTTTAGTCTCGTTCATTTTTAGAAATTATTACGAATTAATTTTTGATTTTGTGCACGAGCGAGAGCAAATTTTCAATTTAGAATATTTGAGAAACGCTAAGATTCATCTACAATCCAAGATGGATATTCATCTACATACACCCATTTATTATTTTCTTTTTTAATGAAAATAAAACTTCTACAAATCTTATTTTGACTGCAGTAAAAAGAAAATAAATAGCACCCTTTAGTTTTATTGTTGTTTAAAACCAATCGATATATTTTGGAAGCTCGTATATTGAATTCATCTTTAGAGGTAAGATTTTCTTTTTCATATTTATAATAAGAATGATCTAGCTCGGATCTTAAAAATGTTTTGTCTTCACCTTTATAGTACACTTGTTTTTTAATCAAATCGATATATTCTTCACCAATGATTGTATCCATTCGTGCCAACTCATTGTATTTAAAATCAGAAAGTAAATATTGGTAGTTTTGTTTCCAATCGGTTTCATTCTTTAGATTGTTAGCAGTGGGAATATATTTGTAAGCGAATAAAGTATCGCTAATAAACACTTTTATTTTTTTTGTTTTTAAAGCATTTGAAATAGAATCAGAATAGTAATTTAAATGATTTAGATCTTTTTTAAGATCTTCTCTTTTTAGCGAATCTTCTTCCATTGCAATTCCCATTTCGAGCCCAAAAGTAGCAAGCTTATAACCTTTTCGCCCTTTAAAAAAACTTGCGATGGAGTTTGGGTTTGTGTCTAAATATTGACTAAGGGTTTGTTTAATAATTTCTTTTTCAGTTGTAAAGTCAATGGTTTGCGAATACGAAAAGTTGAAAAGAAAAATAAAAAAAAAAAAGGAAAGTAGTTTCATTTAATTTTATTGAATTATGAATATCAGATTAGAAACTGTGCCTCTAAAAATTGGCTTATTTTTTTGTAAATATAAAAAAAAAGCTACATGATTTCTTGTAGCTTTTGTATTTAATAATTGTTTGTTTCATACTGTTGCAGGCACAGATTACAAATCCACAGTACTGGGTTTAGAATTTTGATTTGTTTTTTTCGACGCTGCGCAAATGTCTCTGACTTTGCGCCATTTTTGCTATCGTTAATTTGAAAACAGAAACGTCTCAAAGTCTCTGACTTTAAATTACCCGTGCTTATAAAAATAATCATTTTTGAACGATTCGTAAAAAGTCGGGAGACTTTTGAGGGGTTTTCGGATTTATAAGAAACAAAAAACGCAAAGTCAGAGACATTTGCGTAGTGTTTCAGTTGAACATTTCGGATAGCTAGGCACAAAGTTCAGGAGACGTTCGCGCAGTTTTTTAAATATAGACTCTTTGTATAGTAGGGATTTTTATTATTTTTTAAATTCTACATTTTTTATTATATCATTAAAAACAGAAATTTTATCAAATGGAATTTCTGCTTGTACATGGGTATTTATATATTTAATTTTATCCTTATCATTTAAAGAAGTTCTAAAGAAAAATAGATCAAATGTGTAGGTGTAAACCTCCTTTTTACTAATTAGCTCCATTTGGTCATATGGTATGTAAGGTACAAATGTTATTTTAAAATCTAAATCTTCGTTTCCAGTAAATCTATATAAAGTATCTTTTAATTGATTTTTAAATAAAATATTTCGATTAAATTCTGTCCTCGAATTAGGGAAAACTTCTAAAATTGCATTTAAGATTAATTGATCGACAAAATCAGGAGCTTTCTCATTGTATTCGGGAGTAATTGTTCTTAAATAGTAAACATATCCTGAAAAATAATTCCAATTAGAAGCATCTTCTATTTTTATTACCTTTAAAACTTTCCAATCGTCTATTGGTAACCATTCAATTTTTGTATTCATAAGGTGTTTTTTTCTGATCGATTTTATTTAATACTTAGGTTTTAATGAGTACTTGTTTGGTTAAAATAAAATTTATTTTAATCCTACTTTTTTTAAATTTATATCAACTATTTTAAGCACTTCATTATTTACAAAGTCGTTTTGCTCTTCGATTCCAATTTGTACGCTTTCCATCAAATTTTTAAAAGTTAATTTCTTGCTCTTATCATTAGATAGTAAATTGTTAGTTGACTTTACATGTCTTAGATAGAGCCTCTTTTCGACTGGAAAAAAAGTTTCAGTCCAATCAATTTTATTATTTGGAAATTCTTTTTGAATTAATGAGGCAAGTTCGTACAATATGTTTTCTTCAATCCATGTTTTTGTCATAAGATGATTAATCCATTCAGATATTGAATACCCATTTTCATTAATTACAATTGGTAATTCAGCCTTTCTTATAGAATAAATTGGTGATTCAATACTGTCCTTGTAAAAGTTTAATATGTTTTCTTCAAGTTTTATTATTATCATTTTTCAGTATTTTTTAATTCAATATCTGGGATGGAATATTATACTTTAACGTAAGCTGTTCAAAAAGGTAATCTGTAAAATCTTTTGATTTTGCTATGTTAATTAGATTACTTGCCTTATTTAAACTAAGATAATGATCTATATTGGCGCCAAGAAGTTCTATAGATTGTTTGAATAAGTCTATATTAATTTCATCTAAATTAATATTTGAAATTTCTTCAAAAGATACATGCCTCTTTTTATATAATTCTTTTACTATAATACAGCTTAAATGTAATTTAAAATTAGAAGTTTTAGTTTTTGTAATTGGGTCTTCATGCTTTGACCAAAAGTTATGAGTTTTTTGATTTATTAAGCAACAATTTAAATATCCTCTGAAATTTTTATTAGGATCAAATATTTTGTTGTAGGTATTCTCAGTTTTTAGCAGAGAAGTTGGTCTAGATCTTGAAGTATGGGCATCATCAAAGACAATTGCTTCAATTGCTTGAGCAGTAAGTTGGATACTAAATATTTTTGTTGATGGTTTTCCTAAATTTTTATAATAATTTTTTCTTCGATCGTAATAGTATCCTTCATTTAGAAAGAAGAGTTCTAAATTTCTCTGGATTGGTTCAGTGGCCCTTAGAAGAGTTGGTGAAACGGGATTCTGACTATTTGTAGAAGCAATTATATTGTCAGTTGTTTCTTTATTATTGTTAATAATTACTTTTACCAAAACTGATCTATTGTCAGTTGGATCTTCATTGTGATTATTAAAAATTGAATAGGAAGTCTGCAGACCATTAACAATTTGGATGTTCTCAATGGACAACTTTTTTCCAACTTCTTTCGGCTCTTCTGCGATAATCGTAATTCCATTGTTTAACCACCAAAAATCAACATCGGACTTGTTCTCAATAGTGTTTTTTATTTTTTTATTTACATCCACTAAGCCTTGAAAATGTCTGATATTGCTTTCAAATAGATCATCTCTAATATCCCCATTTTCAGCTTTTAAAAATTGTTTATAATTAGCTAATTTGACAGTTCCAATATAACCTATTCCATTATCATCAAATTCAGTAGATAAAGGCCTATCTTTAAATTCTATTGATAATCTATTTGATTTTTGTTTTTGGTACAATTCTAAAAGTTCTTTGCTGCTAAATTTTAAAAATCTAATATCAGAAGTAGATAAACAGCTACTAGATAAGTCCATCAATTGATCGACTTTCTGTTCAAATATTTTGTTAACAACAACCTCGCTTGCATTTGTTGCATAGATATAATCTAAACTAATTGAACCACCACTAATAACTGTTTTTTTCCAAACTTCAATTAATAAAAGAGTTTGCTCTACTAAATCAGAATTGAATCTGCTTAACAATGCTGTTTCAGTCTTTTCAAGATCTAGTAGAACAGGAATTGTAGTTATTAATTTATCAATTGGTCCTTCTTTAAAAGAATTTTCCTTTTTGCATTGAGTAATAATAAAACGAGAATTAGTTCTATTTGAAAAGTTAAAATTTTCAAGGTCATCTATATTTTCTACGAATTCTTCATCTATGAAAACCATTAGAGAATCAATTCCTCCATCGTTTCCTCCATCAACTATTGAGCTTAAAATATTTTCATATGTTATATTTCTATCTTTATGAATTTGCGTTAATGAAAAAATCTCAAAAACTTCGCTGTCATTCAATTCAAGTTCATTTGTTTCCTTAAATATTTTGATGCATCCTTCTAAAATAATTTTATTGTTACTCATAAATTGTTTAATAGGTTATTATTATGTGAGAAATTGAAAATAGTTGATTAAAAGCAAACATCGTATTAAATTCAAATTAATCAACAAGTAAAAACACCTGATTTTTCATTTTGGTAAAAGTAATTGCATTATATTCAATTACATTACGGAAAACCGTAAACGTAATTATGAAAACCAAAGCCCTAGCCCTGATAGAAGCGGCATCCTTTTTAGGCAAACGAAGAAGGACTTATTAAACCATAAACTTTCTGCCTAAAAAGATATAGCGGATAGCAGGAAACAGCTCCTAAAAATCATTATAATTCCACTAAACATTCAAGTTAAATTCCGCAAAAAAGGAACACTAGAATTTTCGATAAAAATTTTGTAATTTTGCCGTCCAATAAAAGGAATTAGAAAATGTTAGATAGACTTCAATATGTAAAGCAGCGTTTCGATGAGATTTCGGATTTGATTATTCAGCCGGATGTTATTTCTGATCAAAAACGTTATAAGCAGCTTAATCAAGAATATAAAGGGATTAAAGCGCTTGTTGAAAAGAGAGAAGAGTACATTGTAATTTTGGCAAATATTGACGAAGCAAACGAAATTATTGCTGACGGAAGTGATGCTGAAATGGTGGAAATGGCCAAAATGCAATTGGATGAAGCAAAAGAACGTCTGCCAGAATTGGAGGAGGAAATCAAATTTATGCTTATTCCTAAAGATCCTGAAGATGCGAAAAACGTTATGGTGGAGATCCGCGCCGGAACGGGTGGGGACGAAGCGAGTATTTTTGCTGGTGACTTGTTTAGAATGTACACGAAATATTGTGAATCTATGGGATGGAGATCATCTGTTGTAGATATGAACGAGGGTACTTCTGGAGGTTTTAAAGAGGTTATTTTTGAGGTTACTGGAGAGGATGTATACGGAACTTTGAAGTTTGAAGCGGGTGTTCACCGTGTACAGCGTGTTCCGCAGACTGAAACTCAAGGACGTGTGCATACATCGGCTGCAACGGTTATGGTTTTACCAGAAGCTGAGGAGTTTGATGTTCAGGTAGATATGAACGATGTTCGTGTCGATTTCTTCTGTTCGTCTGGACCTGGAGGACAATCGGTAAATACTACGAAATCGGCTGTACGTTTAACGCACATTCCAACAGGATTGGTGGCGCAATGTCAGGATGAGAAATCGCAACACAAGAATAAAGATAAAGCTTTGATGGTATTACGTTCTCGTTTGTACGAAATGGAATTGGCTAAAAAGCAGGAAGAGGATGCTAAAAAACGTAGCTCTCAGGTAAGTTCTGGAGACCGTTCGGCAAAAATCCGTACGTATAACTATGCGCAAGGTCGTGTAACTGATCACCGTATTGGTTTAACGCTTTACGATTTAGGAAACATCATGAATGGTGATATTCAGAAAATTGTTTCTGAGCTTCAGTTAGTTAACAATATGGAGAAATTGAAGGAAGCTTCGGAGGTATACTAAATTTCTGAGATGCTAAGATTCTAAGATACTAAGGTTCTAAGTTTTCTCTTAGGACTTTTTAATAATTTAAGCCGAACTTTGTTCGGCTTTTTTTGTGGAAAAAATACCAAAGATTGGGAAGACCTTAGAATCTTAGCATCTTAGCGCCTAAAAAGAATATAGCCAGCGGTTTCAACCGCTGGAACGCAAAGAATTGGTTAAAGTTGTTAAGATTCTGAGGTTCTAATGTTCTAAGTTTTTTTCTTTGAACATAATTTTTTTGAGTTGCTAAGTTACTGAGATTCTAAGGTTCTAAGTTTTTTTCTTTTTGAACATATTTTTTGAGTTGCTAAGATTCTAAGGTACTAAGGTTCTAAGTTTTCTCTTAGGACTTTTTAATAATTTAAGCCGAACATTTGTTCGGCTTTTTTTATGCCTAAAACTTAAAGAGAGAATGAAAACTTTGCATTTTAATATCTCAGCAACTTCGCATCTTAATTTCTAATGATAATTTAATGTGGATAATTAAGGCCTGTAATTTCAAAAAAAGCTTTCTAAATTAAGATAAATACTATAGCGCAATTTTGTGAAGTAAGATTTATAATATAGTTGGTAAAGCTTAGTCTCTTAGAGCTTTAGAGTCTTACAGCTTTAATGGAAACTTGTTTTTTTATAACTTTTTTTTACCTCATATTTGCCCTATTAACCAACCAACTAACATTAATTTATGAAGAGAACTTTACTTTTATTTTGCTTCTTTGGGAGCTTTTTTTATGCGCGATCGCAATCGTATTTCGGATTCAGGGATGATAATTATGCCGGAATTCAGTCTGCATTGTTTAATCCGTCCAATATTGTAGATTCAAAATACAAAGCCGACGTTACGTTTGGATCTGGCAACGGAACTGGACAAAATGATTTGTACGGAGTTAATATGATGGATGTATTAGATGGCGGTTACAATCTGGAAACCGATGCAAGCAAAAATTTCAAATCGAACAATAGAGGGAATTTCAATGTAGATATCATGGGGCCTTCTGTAATGCTCAATATCACGCCTGTACATAGTGTAGCGCTTTTTACGCGTGTGCGAAGTGTGACGAGCCTTGTTGGCATAAACGGACAACTTATTGATGAGGTAAATAAAGATGTAGATGTTTCCAATAGTTTTTTAATTACGGGCGGTAATCCGAATGCTGTTTCGAATTCTTGGGCCGAGATAGGAGCGAGTTATGCTACTGTCCTGTTTGATCGTGATGATCATTTTGTAAAAGGTGGTATTACTCTAAAGTATTTAATGGCGGGAGTAAACGGCTACGTTAACGGAAATGATTTAAGTGTGGCTTTTAATAAAAACGAAGCCAATCCTTTGTTAAGCGAATATTATTCGACAGGAACCATAAGAACAGCGGCAAGTTATGATTATGCTAACGGAGATGATCCTAAGTTTGATGCCGCTTCGGCTGGAGTAGGAGTAGATTTAGGTTTTACCTACGAATATCGTACAAACTGCCATTCTTGCGCAGGAAATCGTTATAAGTTTAAAGCTGCTGCTTCTATAACCGATATTGGAAAACTAAACTATAATAACATTGTCGAGAATACTTATAATATTACAGGAAGGGTAACGCAGCAAGATATTGAAGATGCAGACGATATTTTTGAGTTTTTTGATTCTAACTATACTAAAGTATCTTCGAGAAAAGGGGTAAAAGCAAATCTTCCAACGGCTTTGCACACCAATTTGGACTGGAACATCGACCAAAGATTTTATGTGAATTTAAGCGGTGATTTCAATCTAGTAGATGCCAAAAAAGTAAACGGAACCGCAATAGCCAATTCGGTTACTTTTACGCCGAGATATGAAACCAGACAGTTTAGTTTCTATGTTCCGGTGACCTATATGCAATACAGCGGAACTCAAATAGGAGCGGGTTTTAGAGCAGGTCCAATATTTATTGGTTCTGGAACTCTTTTCTCCAATATGTTTTCAAACAACTCAAAAGGCTGTAATATTTATGCTGGTTTAAAATTGCCTATTTATCAGGATTATAGGTAGAGGTTCTGAGGTGCTAAGATTCTAAGGTTCTGAGATGCTGAGATTCTAAGATTCTAACTTAAATTTGAAGACATAAAAAAACAGCATCTACAAAGTAGATGCTGTTTTTTTTTTAAGATTAGTAAGCAAGATTAAAAAATCGAAAATATAAACCTTAGAACCTTAGAATCTTAGCAACTTAGTATCTTAAAAAAATATATTGAAGGTCTTCACCCCATCAACCGTTTCCCCAAACACGTATGATGGAGCTAGACGCCTAAAAATACTCTCGTATATTCTAAACATTTATATAGATTAGAGTAAACGTAAACGCCATTTTTTATCATTATTTCGCTAAACTTTTCCATAATAATTTAAATTAAGTTAAACAAATTACTCTCTAGATGATTCGTATTGTGATGATTCTTCTTCTTCTTCAGAAGAATCATGATGAGGTTTAGAAACCAGATTGGTTACAATAAGCTGAACAATCGAGCCTAAAACACCTTTAAACATTGAGTCGCCTTTACCGACAATAAATCTTTTGGCTAAATAACCAATTCCGATACTGATGGCAGATTGAGCGATGTGGCTTTTAAAACCAACCGTTTCGTTGATTTCTTCCACCGTGTTTCGAATAAGGTTAATGGGCTTTAAATTGTCTTTAATTTCATTAATCTCGTCTTTTATAGCACACCATTCTGTGTCCTGGCGAATTTCTAGTTCCTCAATTTTTTGATTTAACTGATCAATAGTGTAAATAGCCTCCATAGTTTTTTCGGTTTTTTAGGTTAATTAAATCAGTTTTTTGTTTCTTTTAGAATACTTGAAATGATAGTATTTCCAATAGGAGTTTTTATCAGTTTATGATGTGATTTTACAACCACAATTACCAAAATTAGATAAAATAGCGCCATGATAAAAAAGCCATAGTAATACTCTCCAAGTTCTTTACCAATCCATAAACTAATCCCGATATTTAGGAACAAAGTAAAAAATGCAACAACAATACCAATCGCTATCTTTGAAGCCAATGATGAAGCACCATCAGCAACAGAACATACTGTTTTTAGTTTAAGTAATTCTAAACTTGTTTTAGCATAGTTTTCTGCTTTTTCATAAAGATTTAAATTCTCGTTTGTTGTTGCATTTGGTTCCATGATATAGGGTTTTATGGTTTGAAAATTTCACTAATTAATTCTACTTATTAATAGTTTGATTTTACTGTTTTAACATCGTCTTTTAGCGTGTTGTAATCTTCTTTAACTTGGTTAAGTTTAGATTTTCCTTCTTCGATAATTTCTTTACCGTTTGAAGTAATTGTGCTTACAATGCCATCAAATTTTGTTTTTAGATTATCACCATAATCTTTTGATTTATCTTTGATTTTTTTTCTTGTGTTTGATCCTTTGTCTGGTGCAAATAAAACACCTATGAATGCTCCCGCCGCTGCGGCTCCTAAAATTCCTAAAATTGTGCTACTAGTTTTCATAATAAATAATTTAATGGATTAATATTTAATAATTTGTTGATTTAATAAATTGTGATTTTTAAATTTCTCGACCTTTAATTAGTCGAAGCAATACTGCGATAATGGCAATTACTAACAGAATGTGGATTATGCTTCCGAAACTGTAAACAAAGAACCCAAGAGCCCAAAGTATCACCAGAATCACTGCGAGTGTATATAATAAGTTTGACATGGTTTTTTATTTTAGTGGTTAATAATCAGTTTTTCTTTTAGTTTAACTTATAAGAAAGATATAAAGTCAAGTTGCTGTTTTTTGCATCAGGAAACGTGTATGTAGTTCCTGCAACCGTTCTTTCTTTACCTACAGTAGTTAAACCGTAATTGTAACGTAATCCAACGCTGATTGGGTTAAAATCTACCCCGACACCAGCAGAAAGACCTGCATCAAATTTGGCTAGATCATCTGTGTCAATGTCTTGGTCAAAATCAAAACTTCCGTCTCCGCTAACTTTAGAGCTTACTAAATAAGAAGCGTAACCACCGGCATGAATGTTGAAATTTTTAGTAACATTTACTCTAACCAAAAGTGGCACTTCTATGTAGTTCAATCTAAATTTTGCATTTCCAGATGCAAAAGCATTGTTGTATTCTAATTCTGAACCTTTTGTTGTAAACAAAATCTCTGGCTGAATCGCTACAAAGTCTGAAATAGGAAGTGTAGCATAAACACCGGCATTAAATCCGTATAAGATATTATTATCATCTACATCGTCTCCGCTTCCATATAAGTTAGACATGTTGAATCCTCCTTTTACACCGAATTCGGTATTTACATTATTGTCCTGAGCGTGCAGCATTCCAAATGATGCTGATAAAAAAAGTGTTAAGGCGCATAAAAAATTGGCTTGTAATTTCATAGTAAAAAATAATTAGTTAATAGATAATAGGCGTTTATTCATTTTGTTTTTTTATTCTTTCAGTCTCTCGTAAGAGTTTATATTGTTCTGGCAAAAATCTAAGAACGAGTTCCAAAATTTGTTTATCATTTGTTTCTCTAGAAATAGTCTCAAATAACTCAATCTGGTCGCATATGGCTTCTGTCATGGCGTTTAAATAGATATTGTTAAAATCATTATTGCTTGCGTCTATGAGGTTGTACAGGTCTCGTTTGTGCGTGGCGTTTATTTCAGTAATAACAATGAGCTTTGATGTGGCCAATTTGGCTATTTGATCCAACAATTGATTCTCTTGGAGTTCAATTCTTTTACTTAATTCCTGAACAATAACATCTGAACTTTTTTGTTGTGCAATTTGACTTTTTGAAATAATAGATTTGCTAATATTCGCCGTAGAAATAAAAAAGTAGACTTCTGTTTCTTCTCTTTCATTTTTTGCAAAAGCTTGATTCTTCAAAGTATTTTCAATCGGATTAATTTTTCTGCAAGATGTGATGCATAGTACCAATAAGATTAAGAAAAAGACTTTAAAATATGTCGCCTTCATGGGGGAAATTACTTTCATTATTACTTCTTAAAGTATTACATTACAAAGATGCTAACGAATGAAAGATTTTGCTTTACAGCATAAAAATGAATCGTTATATAATTCCCATAATAGATTTTTTTCAAGGGTTTATCCTTTTAAAATCAATGGTTTGTGAAGTTTGGGTTTGGTATAAAAAAAAAGAAATTATAGGTTTTTCTATAATTTCTTTTTCTGTTTTTCGATATAATGTAGGAGATTTTTTTTCTTACAAATAAAAATAAAATTTTAATCTGGTAGAAAGACCGTAAAGATAGAGCCTTTGCCCAAAGTGCTGTCGGCTACAATATGTCCTTTATGGTTCTCGACAATCTTCTTGCAGATTGCTAATCCGATTCCGGTTCCTGGATAATCTGTTTTAGAATGGAGACGTTGAAAGAGAATAAAAATAGTTTCTTTAAACTGCGGGTCAAATCCCATTCCGTTGTCTGTAAAAGTAATTTTGTGAAATTTCTTTACCGACTGTTCTAATATTTCTGGATACTCTGAAGAGCTTACTTTTTCGCTAGAAATAG
The DNA here is from genome assembly GCF_002303885.1 of Flavobacterium sp. ACN2. Lineage (GTDB taxonomy): Bacteria > Bacteroidota > Bacteroidia > Flavobacteriales > Flavobacteriaceae > Flavobacterium. Next base: position 66,264 of record NZ_MRCM01000009.1, read on the forward strand.
ATATTTCAGGTTCAACATCGGGCTGACTGTATTTTAATGAATTTCCAATTAAATTGATAAACAGCTGTTCGATCTGATACGGAATTACCGCAAGCTTCGGAAGTTTACCAATGCGCTGAATAACGGCTTTCTTTTCTTCAATAGTTTCAGCCAGTTCAGATTCGGCATTGTCCAAAAGTTCATTCAGATTCATTTTAATGAATTCCTTTTTGGTTGTATTGGTTCTAGAGAATAAAAGAAGATCGTCTATTAAAACACGCATTCTTTTTGCCGAACTTTCTATTTTGGTAATGTAATTTTTACCGCTTTCAGACATAACTTCTTTGTCGGCACTTGAAACTCTAGAAATAAAGGTTTGTATTTTTCGAAGTGGTTCTTGCAAATCGTGACTAGCAACATGGTTGAAAGAGGCCAGTTCTTTATTGCTTTTTTCCAATTCTTTATTTCGTTCCTGCAATTCGATATTAAGAAGATGCTCGTCTGTAATGTCAAAGTTAATTCCGAGCAAGATTTTACTGCCTTGCTGATCGGTTACTAATTTACCTGTTGTTTTAAAGTAACGCACTTCAAAATCTGGACGTATAATTTTGTAATATACAAACGGAAGATGTTTCTTCTCTATAATTCCGTCAATAGCTTTTGCTACTGCTTCCTTATCATCTGGATGAACATATTTTAAAAGTGTTGCTTTGTTAGGAGCAAAAGATTTTGGCTCAAGCCCTAATAATCGGAACTGGTTGTCTGAAAAATCTATTTTATCAGAATCCAGATCCCATTGCCAAGTGCTGAATTTACCAATATTTTCAGATTCAGAAATTAAACCTGTCGAAATAAGAAGTTTTTTATTGAATACTTTCAGTCGTTCAAAATCACGGCTAATTTGACGATAAGCCAGTAAAATAAAGCTCAAAGCGACTAGAAATAAAGAAATAGAAAACAGCGGACTTAAAGAAATTTCCGAATCGTAAATCTTTAGTCTTTTCTTTAAAAAATCCTTCTCAATGTCGTTCATTTCGTCCACCTTAAAACGGATATTTTCCATTAAAATACGGCCGCCAAACATATGATTGTCCAATTTTCTTTTATCGTATGTTTTTGGATCGCTATATTTTAGACAATTTTCAAAAGAAACAAAACGCTGGGTAATGAGTTTGAAAAGTTTCTGAAGATTTTCCTGCTGTCTCGGATTATCGGCAGTGAGTTTTTTTAAGGTAATAAAAGAAGTATTGACCTTATCTCGGGAATAAATGTACGGAGTCAGAAAACGGGCATTGCGAGTGATGATGTACCCTCGCTGGCCCGTTTCTGCATCTTTTATAGCCGACATTAATCGTTCGAGCTGAATGTTGATTTCGTAAGTATGCATAACCAGTTTGCTTGATTCATTCAAGTCCTGATTATGTTTGTAAGCAATTGAAGAAAGAAATAACAGAATGAAAACTGCGATTACAAAAATAACTCTCAAAGAGTTTGAAGAATTAAAATTTGGTATCCACTTCATTATTGGAATGCTTTTATTTTAGTCGCAGCAAGAAATTATCACGGTTTAAACCAGAAGTATGATAATGCCAGTTTACGGTCACGACTTCATTAATTATTTTTTTCAGCGTATTGAAATCGCTTGGCTTTTTGATGTAAATATTGGCGCCTTGAATAAAGGTATCTTCAATATCTTCTTCTGAAGAAGAAGTAGAATAAATCGCAATGATTATATCTTTTAAATGGTCCGTTTTTTTGATTTCAATCAAACATTCTTTACCTGTTTTCTTAGGCATGTTTAAATCTAGAAACAAAATATCAGGAAGTTTATTGTCTTTATTCATTAAATGATCCATAAGCTGCATCCCATCATGAACAAAATTTACATTCGTTTGTATCTTTATTTCTTCAAATGCATCTTTAAAGAAAAGACGGTCATCTTCATCATCATCGGCCAATAAAATGTGTAATGCGTTTTTTTGCATTTTAATGTGGTATTTGGGTTTTTATTTTAAATTTTCTCTTCGTTTCTTAATAATTCTCTGAAAAGCAGACGGAGTAATTCCGGTTGTGTTTTTAAACTGCGTACTCAAATGCGCGACACTCGAATAGTTTAGTAAAAAAGCAATTTCGGTCAAACTCATTTCGTTGATAATAATCAACTGTTTTGCTCTTTCAATTTTCTGTAAAATAATAAAGTTTTCAATAGAAGAATACGTTACTTCTGAGAAAACATTAGATAAATAACCGTAACTGTGGTTTAATTTTTCTGCCAAAAATACAGAACTTTTATAATTATTGTTGTCATCCATGAAAACAAGTTCGATGATTGCATCTTTTATTTTTTGGACTAATACACTTTTTTGATTTTCAACTACTTCAAAACCACACGGAGCCAATTTAGTTTTTAAATTATCCAATGCTTCAGCATCAAGATTGTCTTCAATCTCAATTTCACCAAAACCCAGAGTTGTAAAATTTATGTTGTTTTGTTCCAGATTTTGTTTTAAATAAAGAGAGCAAATAGTATTGATGTCGAACTTTATAAATAGTTTCATTTTATAGAAATTTGGTTAAAGATACTTATTTTTTTTGGTGTTTTTGCTTTTAAATGGTATAGAATTACACGGAAATGTGATTTTAAAATAAATTTTTCAAAAAAATACCGTCTAATATTTTCTTACTAGACGGTATTTCCCTGATTGAGTTGCAAGGATTTACAATTCTGACAGGATCTGATGAAATTCTTCTTTTGTTTTTCCCAGTTTTTGCTGAAGTCTTCCGTACATTTCGTCTTCTTTTCCTTCAGCGAACATCAAATCATCATCTGTTAGAGTTGCAAACTTTTGTTTCAGTTTACCTTTCAGCTCATTCCAGTTTCCTTTTATTTCGGTAGTATTCATGATATCTCTTTTTATATATTATTGTATTGTAAAATTGCAAATTATCAATCGGCTTTATGTTACATTTATTTTTCTGACTGTTGCATAATTTTCATTTTTTTGTCTTTGTTACTCCTGATATCTTCTCAGAATCCAAGCCATTTTTTCGTGTTGTTGCAACAGTCCTGTTACAAAATCGGCAGAACCTACATCATTGGTTTCGTTTTCAAAAACCGGAATATAATCTCTAAATTCGGTTACCAGCTGTTCATGGTTTTCTAAAAGTTCAGACAACATAGTTTTTTGTGAAGCATATTCTTTTGGAGATTCTTTTAAAGTAGAATTATCTATAAACTCTTTCATTGTCCCGATTGTTTTTTCGCCCAACTGATTAATGCGTTCTGCAACTTCATCAATATTGGCTTCCAGAATTCTATATTGTTCTTCAAACAATTTATGCAATTCCATGAAGCTATTTCCAGAAATATTCCAGTGAAATTTTCTTGTTTTTACATATAATGTCATTTCGTTAGATAAAATTGTTGCTAAAATAGACGCACTCTTTTTTAAATTTTTTGGTGTAATTCCAATATTTGGGCTCATAATTATCTGTATATTAGGTTATTCTCAAAGATACTTTTACAACCCCATTTTTTCTTATATAATTTATCAGAGAAATTACATGAATTCAATGTTTTTTTAACCCTTTTAGGTTTTAATTATTGTAGTTTTGCGCCCATCTAAAACTAAATTTAATGAGAAAACATTTACCAATTTTACTTTTTTTAATTATTTCTTTTACCGCAAAATCACAATCCTACTTAGGCTATTTTCATGACAACTATGCGGGAGTTCAAAGTGTTTTGTTCAATCCAGCTTCTATTGTAGATTCACGTTTTAAAACAGACATTAATTTGTTCTCAATTAGTGGTGCTGTAGAAAATGACTTATATGGTGTTAAACTATTTGATGTTTACAAAGACGGGTACGATTTTGAAAGCCAGTCAAAAGTTTCTGCAAAAAATGCTAACAACGGATTGGCAAATTTTGATATTATGGGGCCCTCTTTTATGTTTAATATTGCGCCAAAACATTCTCTGGCTGTTTTTACAAGAGCAAGATCTGTTTCTAACATCAGAAAAATTAACGGGTATCTTATAGATCAGGTAAAAGACGGATTAGATCAGTCTGATAGCTTCAATTATAATTTAGGAAGTCCAAATGCAGCATCTCATTCTTGGGGTGAACTTGGAATTTCATATGCCGCAGTTTTGTTTCAAAAAGACCAGCACTTTTTAAAAGGAGGTTTAACGGCTAAATATCTTCAAGGTGGTGTAAATGCATATGTTCACGGAAAAAATGTGAATGTGGCTTATATTGAAAACTCAGCAGATCCAAAAGAAGGTTCTTTAATTTCAAATGGTGAAGTTACGGTTGGAGGAAGTCAAGATTGGGAAGCAAATGATGATTACAAATTTGATTCAAAATCACGCGGATTTGGTTTTGATTTTGGATTGGTTTACGAATGGAGACCTGACTATGATCAATATGATCTTAAAAAAGCAAAACCAGCAGATAATAATTTTAGGGATTTAAATAAATACAAATTGCGTTTCGGTTTATCGGTAACAGATATCGGATCTATCAATTATAAAAACTCAAAAGTTGACACTTATAATGTAAACGGAGTAGTGACGCAACAAATGATTGATGACGCAGAAGATTTGTATGATTTCTTAAATGAACATTATACCAAAACTTCAACTTCAAAAGGAGTAAAAACAAATTTGCCAACTGCTATTCGAGCAGATGCAGATTGGAATATGTACAATAAATTCTATTTGAATCTTAACGGAGATATTAACCTGGTTTCTGGCAGTAAATTGAACGGTTACGGAATTGCAGATCGAGTTACACTGACACCACGTTACGAAAGCAGATGGTTTAGTTTTTATTTGCCAATGACTTATATGGAATATAGCGGTATGCAGGCTGGAGCAGGTTTACGCGCAGGAGTTTTCTTTATTGGTTCTGGTTCTATTTTGAGTAATTTAGCTTCTAGCAACTCTAAAGGAGCTGATTTTCACTTAGGAATGAAGATTCCAGTTTACGAAAAACAATTTAAAGATACAGACGGAGACGGTGTAATTGATAAAGAAGATGCTTGTAGAAAAGTTGCGGGTCCAGCTGAAAATGGTGGTTGCCCTTGGCCAGACACAGATAAAGATGGTGTTTTTGATAAAGATGATGCTTGTATAGATGTAGCTGGACCAAAAGAAAATAAAGGTTGTCCTTGGAAAGATAGTGACGGAGATACTTTATTGGATAATGTAGATGCATGTCCTACAATTGCTGGACCTATAGAAAATAAAGGATGTCCATGGCCAGATACTGATGGAGATGGGGTTTTGGATAAAGATGATGCTTGCCCGAACGAAGCAGGTGCAGCAGAAAATAAAGGATGTCCAGAATTAGACGCAGATAAGGATGGCGTTTTGGATAAGGATGATGCTTGTCCAACAGTTGCTGGTCCAGCAGATAATAAAGGTTGTCCAAAAGTGACTAAAGAAACTTTAGCGCAGCTAAAAGTAGAAGCAAGATCTATTTTCTTTACAACTGGAAAAGCGACTTTAAACGATGCTAAAAAAGGAGAAACTTCTGGAAGATTAGATGCGATAAAAGAAATCTTAAGAAATTATCCAAATGCAAAATTTGCTATTAACGGACATACAGATAATGTTGGAAATGCAAAAGCAAATCAAAAATTATCTGAAGCTAGAGCAAAAGTAGTGATGGATCTTTTAATCGAAAAAGGTGTAAATCCAGAGAATTTAACTTCTAAAGGTTACGGTTCGACAAAACCTGTAAAATCAAATAAAACAGCTGCAGGAAGAGCAGAAAATAGAAGAACTGAAATTGTTTATTTAGGCAATTTGTAAACGCTTCTGAAGATAAAAGTAAAAAGCCATTCTTAATTGAGTGGCTTTTTTTATTTTTGCATACTTTTAAAAAAGAATTAATTCTTTGAAATAGAAGAACTAAAAATACAATATGACAACACAACAACTACACGAACAAATTCTTCAAAAAAAATCATTTTTATGCGTTGGTTTAGATCCTGATCTGGCTAAAATTCCGCAGCATTTATTAGAAACCGAAGATCCTATTTTCGAATTTAATAAAGCGATAATCGATGCAACGCACGATCTGACGGTTGGATACAAACCAAACACCGCTTTTTTTGAAGCATACGGAATAAAAGGATGGATGTCTTTGCAGAAAACAATCAATTATATCAACGAAAATTATCCTGATATTTTTACAATTGCAGATGCAAAGCGTGGAGATATCGGAAACACTTCTAGCATGTATGCGAAAGCTTTTTTTGAAGATCTGAATTTTGATAGTGTAACCGTTGCTCCATATATGGGAAAAGATTCTGTAGAGCCTTTTCTAGCATTCGAAAATAAACATACTATTATGTTGGCTTTAACTTCTAATGAAGGTGCTTTCGATTTCCAGACTTTAAATACTAATGGAAAAGAATTGTACAAACAAGTTCTAGAGACTTCTAAAACTTGGAAAAACAGCGAGAACCTGATGTATGTTGTCGGTGCAACAAAAGCAGAATATTTTACTGAAATCAGAAAAATTGTTCCAGACAGTTTCCTACTAGTTCCAGGAATTGGCGCTCAAGGCGGAAGCTTATCTGAAGTATGCAAATATGGAATGAATGATAAAGTTGGTCTTTTGGTAAACTCTGCAAGAGCTATTATCTACGCTTCAAAAGGAACCGATTTTGCTGAAAAGGCTAGAGAAGAGGCTTTGAAAGTACAGCAGGAAATGGCTGAGATTATTGGTTTAAAGTTTCAGGTTTAAAGTTTCAAGTTTACTTTGAACATAATTTAACCGCAAAGTTCGCTAAGATTTACGCCATGAACGCAAAGTTATTTTCTTTGCGTTCATGGCGTAAATCTTAGCGAACTTTGCGGTTAAATACACAACAACAACTTTAAACGTAAAACCTGAAACAAATAAAAAATGAAACAGTTAAAAGATCAAATAGGAAACGTTCATACTTTTGAAACTGCTCCAAAGCGTATCATTTCGCTAGTTCCATCGCAAACCGAATTATTGTATGATTTAGGTTTAGAAGAGAAAATTATCGGAATAACGAAGTTTTGTGTTCATCCGTTTCATTTTAAGTCGATTAAAAAGATTGTTGGAGGAACCAAGAAAATTCACTTTGAAAAAATAAAGCTTTTAGAGCCGGATATTATTATCTGCAATAAAGAAGAAAACACACTGGAGATTGTAGAACAGTTAAGTGTAATTTGTCCTGTGTGGGTTACCAATATTGTTACTGTCGAAGATAATTTCCAGATGATTTCAGATTTCGGGCAGTTATTCAATTGCAGAACCGAAGCGCAGAAATGGAATGACAAATTGACTTTCGCTTTAAGCGATTTTAAAAATTATATTCAGGATATAAAAGAAAAAAAAGCGTCCTATTTTATTTGGAAAAATCCATACATGGTTGCAGGAAAAGATACCTATATAAATGAGTTACTAAAACTAAATCATTTTAAAAATATCTACGAAGACAAAGGCCGTTATCCCGAAATCGAATTAAAGAAAATGCGTTTAGAAGGCGATCCTGATATTGTTTTTCTTTCTTCAGAGCCATATCCTTTTAAAGAAGAAGATGCTTTCGAAATAGGAAGGTTTACACATCACGCTAAAACCATTTTCGTTGACGGCGAAATGTTCTCTTGGCACGGCAGCAGATTGTTGAAGGCTTTCCCTTATTTTAAATTACTGCACGAAAGATTGAAGAATTAGTTAAATGAATTTCTAAACTCTAAAGGAGAAACCGTGGTTTTACTTTTGAAAAGCTTATTAAAAGATTGAGGATGTTCGAAACCTAATTTATAAGCAGTTTCACTTACACTCAAGGTAGTTGTGGTAAGAAGTTCTTTGGACTTTTCAATAATTTTATTATGAATATGATGTTGTGTGCTTTGTCCTGTCAAAGAGCGCAGCATATCGCTGAGATAATTTGGCGTAACATTTAATTGTTCTGAAATATACGCGACAGTTGGTAATCCTAATTGCTGCACTTTGTCACTTTCAAAATATTCAGAGAGAAGAAGTTCCAGTTTAGTTAAAAGAGTATTGTTTGCATTTTTTCGGGTAATAAACTGTCGGTTATAAAAACGATTGCAATAATTAAGAAGCAGTTCAATATGCGAAATCATTACATCTTGGCTGAAAGCATCAATAGAAGACAGATATTCTTGTTCGATGTTCTTCATAATTCCTGTAATCATCGTTTCTTCTTTTTCTGAAAGATGCAATGCTTCATTAACAGCATAAGAGAAATAACCATACTCTTTTATTTTTTTTGCCAAAGCATAACTCTGAATAAAATCAGGATGAATGACTAACATTGAGCCATATACAGAAGAATCCATTGGAACTTCTGTAGAAATAATCTGGCCCGGCCCCATAAATGTCATGACACCTTCATCAAAATCATAATAATTTTGACCGTATCTCATTTTTCCCTTAAATCCTCTTTTAATTGAAATTGTATAGAAGTTATAAATGACACTCTTTAGATTATTATCAAAATGACAACTTATATCTCTCAGATTTACAAAGCTTACCAAAGGATGATCTGGCTTTGGAATTCGTAATAATTGATGTAATTCTGAAATAGAGGTAATGTTATACGGAGTATGATCTTCTTTCTTCATGGCTTTAGGTTTAATACAGGAAAAGCTGTCATAAAGATAACTTTTCCTGTAGATTTTTTTTCTGATTTCTTATAGATTAACAGATTTCATTCCAGATTCATCATAACGATTTCCGGTAATTGTTCCAAGAGGAATAATGTTTTCTAATCTGTTCAATTCTTCAGTAGTCAGGATAAGCTGAGAAGCCTCAATATTTTGCTCTACATATTTTACTCGCTTTGTACCCGGAATGGCTAAAAATCCTTTAGATGCAATCCATGCCAAAGCCAATTGCGAAGCAGTAATTTTTCTTTCGTCGGCGATAAGTTTTATTTCATTTAAAAGTTCAATGTTTTTATAAAATTGTTCTCCTTGAAAACGAGGAATTGATCTTCTAAAATCATTTTCGGCTAAGTCTTGCGGATGTTGTATTTCTCCCGAAATAAAACCTCTTCCTAGAGGTGAATAAGCTACTACACCAATTTGAAGTTCTTCTAATGTTTTTATAATTCCGTCTTCTTCAATGCTTCTTTCAAAAAGGGAATATTCACTTTGAACTGCCGTTAGGGGGTGAATGTTGTGTGCTTTTCTTATGGTTTCAGAAGAAGCTTCAGAAAGGCCAATATAGCCAACCTTTCCTTCTTTTACCAAATCAGACATTGCCTGAACTGTTTCCTCTATTGGAGTATTAGGATCAACGCGGTGCAGGTAATATAAATCGATATAATCTGTTCCAAGATTTTTAAGAGAACGTTCTACTGCCTTTTTTACATATTCTTTTTTGCCATTAAACTGCCAGGTAAGTTCTTCGTTGTCATTAATCTCAAAACCAAATTTTGTAGCAATGATGTAAGCGTCACGATTTCCTTTTATAGCTTTTGAAATCAATCTTTCATTTGCCAATGGACCATATAAATCGGCCGTATCTAAAAAATTACCGCCTAATTCAAGTGAACGATGTATTGTTTTTATAGATTCAGTTTCGTCTGCTTTACCATAAATATCATTTCCTGCAATCTGACTCATTCCCATGCAACCTAAACCAATATTAGGAATAACAAGTCCCTGATTTCCTAAATTAACTTTTTTGATAGTACTCATAATTACTGTTTTAATTTTAAATCAAAATTGATTTAGCAAAGATCCGTCAGTATTGCTTTTATAAAGTATCTAAATCTCGTGTAGTTGTATCCAAAATGAGCCAATGTTTAAAAGATTGTGTTTTTTACCGCAAAGCACACAAAGAATTACGCAAAGTTCGCAAAGTTTTTAAGGCAAAGCTTTGCGAACTTTGCGTTTTATACTAAACCTCTTGAGTAAAAAAGCTTAGCGCTCTTTGCGTTAAAATATGCTCAAAGTAAAGCAACCTGAAACAAAAGAAAACATGAAACCTGAAACTAAACTTATATAAAAAAAAGAATGCCGACATCTCGAAGACGCCGGCATTATTTAACTAACCAAAACCAAAATAATAAATAACCAGTTTATTACATTACAAATGTCCGACATAAATCAATTTTATGCTGTTAAGATCTTGTTATTACTTTGTTGGATATAAGTTAATGTTCATATTGTTGAGAGTTTAACCGCAAAGCGCGCAAAGAATTACGCAAAGTTCGCAAAGTTCGCAAAGTTTTTAAGGCAAAGCTTTGCGAACTTTGCGTTTACACAAAACCTCTTGAGTAAAAAAACTTTGCGCACTTTGCGTTAAAATTATGCTCAAAGTAAAGCAACCTGAAACAAAGAAAACATGAAACCTGAAACAAAACTTATATAAAAAAAGAATGCCGGCATCTCGAAGACGCCGGCATCATTTAACTAACCAAAACCAAAATAATAAATAACCAGTTTATTACATTACAAATGTCCGACATATATCAATCTTATGCTGTTAAGGTTTTGTTATTACTTTGTTGACCATACGTTAAGATTTGTCAAACCACTGTTTTGAGCTTTCTGCACTGTTAAATAACATTTGGTTATTAAAATATAATAACAATCAATTTTGCTTATGAATATGGTCAAGATAAGTTTGTATATTTGATAAAACATTAAAAATCAGCAATATGGAATCAAGCAAAAAATTAACTACTGCAACAGGAACACCCGTTCCAGACAATCAAAACATTCAAACAGCTGGTCCTCGCGGCCCCGTTTTATTACAAGATTTTTGGTTCTTAGAAAAAATGGCTCATTTTGATCGAGAAGTAATTCCCGAAAGAAGAATGCATGCCAAAGGATCTGGGGCTTACGGAACTTTTACTGTTACGCACGATATTACTCAATACTCCAAAGCAGACTTGTTTTCTGAAATTGGTAAAAAGACAGAAATGTTTGTGCGGTTTTCAACTGTTGCAGGAGAAAGAGGCGCTGCTGACGCCGAAAGAGACATTCGTGGTTTTGCCATGAAATTTTACACTAACGAAGGAAATTGGGATTTGGTAGGAAATAATACGCCAGTTTTCTTTTTTCGTGATCCAATGAAATTTCCTGACTTGAACCATGCTGTAAAACGTGATCCAAAAACCAATTTAAGAAGTGCTGATAACAATTGGGATTTTTGGACTTTACTGCCAGAGGCTCTCCACCAAGTTACGATAGTAATGAGTGACCGTGGAATTCCGAGATCGTATAGAGAAATGCACGGTTTTGGAAGCCATACTTTTAGTTTCATCAATGCGCAAAACGAGAGACATTGGGTAAAATTCCATTTAGTTTCGCAACAGGGAATCGAAAATCTCTCTGATGAAGAAGCTGCTAAATTGGTGGGTGGAGACAGAGAAAGCCATCAAAGGGATTTGTTTAATGCAATTGAAGAAGGTAATTTCCCGAAATGGAAAATGTTTGTTCAGATTATGTCAGAAGAACAGGCGAGAACATATCGTTTTCATCCATTCGATTTGACTAAAGTTTGGTTAAAAGGAGATTTTCCGTTAATTCCAGTCGGAGAATTCGAATTGAATAAAAATCCAGAAAATTATTTTGCAGAAGTAGAACAGGCAGCATTTAATCCAGCTCACGTAGTTCCAGGAATTGGTTTTTCTCCAGACAAAATGCTTCAAGGACGTTTATTCTCTTACGGAGATGCGCACCGTTACCGTCTAGGAGTAAACAATTACCAGATTCCGGTAAACGCTTCTAGATGTCCGTATAACAGTTTCCACAGAGATGGAGCAATGCGTGTTGATGGAAATTATGGCGGAAGAAAGCATTACGAGCCAAATAGTTTTGGCGAATGGCAGGATCAGCCAGAAGTAAAAGAACCGCCATTGGCAATTTATGGTGATGCTTATGCACATAATTTTAGAGAAGACGATAACGATTATTTTACTCAGCCAGGACTTTTATTCAACTTGCTTACAGAAGAGAAAAAACAGCTTTTGTTTAAAAATACAGCGGGTCAAGTAGGAGGAGCGCAGAAATTTATTCAAGTGCGCCATATTAGAAATTGTTACCAAGCCGATCCAGCTTATGGTGCAGGTGTAGCAAACGCTCTAGGAATGACAATGGATGAAGTAAATGCTTTTGATGATCCTAGATTGGCGATTAAAGCAAGATAAGTTTTTTTTTTAGGTTCTAAGCTTCTAAGATGCTAAGCTTCTAAGTTGCCAATCTTTGAGCCTATTATAAAGTAAAAGAAAACCCGACAGGTTTTAAACCTGTCGGGTTTGTTATTTCACACAAAGATTATAAACTTAGAACCTTAGAACCTTAGTAGCTTAGCATCTTAGAATCTAAGAAAAAACCACCGTCTTATTACTGTAAACCATTGTTTTTCTTTCAGCATGCAGTTTAATTGCTCTTGCTAAAACGATGCGTTCCAAATCACGTCCTTTCATGATAAAATCTTCTACAGAGTGAATATGAGAAACCCTTGCAATATCTTGTTCAATGATCGGACCTTCGTCTAATTCTTCTGTTACGTAATGGCTTGTTGCACCAATAATTTTTACCCCACGTTTAAAAGCCGAATGATACGGTTTCGCACCTGGAAAAGCAGGTAAAAACGAATGGTGAATATTGATGATTTTATTTTCGTAAAGCGAAATCAATTTTGGAGTCACGATCTGCATGTAACGCGCCAAAACAATAAAATTGATTTGATATCTTTTCAAAAGTTCTATTTGTCTTGCTTCTCCTTCTTCTTTGTTGTCTTTTGTGAAAGGAACATAGTGAAAAGGAATATCAAAACGCTCTGCAATTGAACGTAAATCGTTATGATTGCTAATAATCATAGGGATTTCGACCCCTAATTCATCAGCACTATAACGACCCAAAATGTCAAACAAGCAATGATCGTATTTAGAAACAAATAAAGCCATTTTAGGTTTTTGCTCCTGATTGTACAAATCCCAAGACATGTCAAATTTGACAGCAAGAGTTTTGTTAAAGTCTTCTTTAAAACTTTCAACTGTGATAGTCGAATTTTCGAATTCACATTCCAGACGCATAAAAAACACATTTTGTTCTACGTCCACATGCTGGTCGATATAAGTAATATTTCCTCCGACCTTAGCAATAAAAGTAGTAACTGAAGCAATAATATTCTTCTGATCTTTGCAATGAATGAGTATGGTAATTTTTTGCATTTCGTTTTTTGGTTAATCGGTTAATCGATAATTTGTTTAACCGTTTGTTCGATTACACGAATAAACGATTAAACATTTAAACAGAATAAAACTATTTTCCATCTTGCAGAGCAAAAACCTTTTGTAATAAAGGTGTTGTTCTTGCAGAAATATTGTTTCTAATTTCTTTTTCTTCAACAGCAATCATTTTAAAAACACCAGTAAGAGCTTGATTGGTTGTGTAATCAGTCAAATCTGGATTTACTTTTTTTACTAATGGAATTGTGTTGTATTTGTTTATAATTTTTGTCCAGACAGCATCGGCTCCTACTTTTTCGAAAGAGCTTTTAATTACAGGATTAAATTTGGCATATAATGAAGTTGTTGTGCTTCCTTGTAAATAATTTGTTGCTGCGTTGTCGCTTCCTAAAAGAATGTTTTTAGCATCTGTAAAACTCATGTTTTTTACTGCTGTAACAAAAATTGGGGTAGCTTCCTTTACGGCATCTTCTGCAGCGCGGTTCAGCATTTTGATTCCTTCATCTGCAAGAGAGCTTAAACCTACTTTACGCAGGGTTGCATCTACTTTTTGTAATTCTTCTGGCATTAAAATTTTTACAGCTTCATTTTTATAAAAACCATCTACTGCGGTTAATTTACTCACTTGTTGTGTAATTCCTTTATTTAGCGCTTCTTTTAAACCTGAAGCAATATCAACAGTTCCTGAACTTGGAATCTGAGATGCAATTTGAGGCAGTTGATTTAGGGTCTGTTGTACCTGTGCACAAGAAGTAAGCGAAAATGTAACGGCTAATAGTAAAATCTTTTTCATTTAGGGTTTTTGTTTAAGTTTCAAAAATACTACTTATTCAAAAACAACGCCACAATTTTATTTAAAGCAAAGTAACATTTTGTTGTAAACTTAACATAAGCGAAATTAGGTCTCAAAATTACGGCCAAGACATTCGAATATTAAACTCCCAATAGGTTTTACTCGAAATGTAAATTGGTTTAGGCTGTTCTATTGGTGCATTATTGGCATTAAAGTAACGAACACGAATAATTTTTTCGCTAGAGTCATCTTTCATGCTAATGTTTCCTTCGGCATCATCAATGAGTTTTTTCTTTTTTAGATACAAATCTGGTTTTTCAATTGTATATTCTGTGATGGCTTCACCGTTCAGTTTTAAAAGACATCCAATTAGATTTCCATTTTTGTCAAACGATTCAATTCTTTTTAGAAAATTGTTTTCATAATAATATATTTCAAAAGTGATACTGCAAGATCCTTGTTGAAGTTTATTATTATGCAATCGGAAACGAAGTATTTGGTTTTTAGCATTTGTAAATTCAACATATCCATCTCCATGTGCGTCAATATTCTTATTCAATATTCTCGAAGGTTTTGAGAATTGTTTGATTTGATTGGCGTACACTTGGTAATTTTTGGCAGATTGTGCAAAAGAAGAGATACAAACTAAAAAGAATATGAATAGACTAAAAAAAGATTTCATTTAATAAATTTTACTTGGTCAAATCTATTTTTATTTTTTCAATAAATCTATTTTCTCATCTGTATTTTTAATATAAACCGACATTTCAGAGTATTTCCACGTACCTCTTTTTTCGCCTACAATAAATAAAGTTCCCTTGCCTTTCGGACCTTTCAACGGAACCTGTACATCGCAAGTTCGTACCTCATTATGTGAAGTGACGGTTCCAGAAACCATTCCGTCTGTTTCGACAGGCGAACCGAGTTTTTCCACTACGAGTTTATTATTCTCTACAGCTATCATAGATTCTTTATAGGCTTCCGAATCTTTAAGAACCGAAGTTACTTCATAGAAAATTCCTCCAATAAATAAAGCCGCTAATACTAAAAGCGTCAAACATCCGCTGGGAATAAACCATTTCCAGTTTCTGTTTAGCCAGCTCTGTCTTTGTACTAACTCGTTTGAATCTTCCATAAATTTAGTTTTAGGTGAAATTGATAAAGCTAAAATAAGAATAAATTTAATTGATATTCAGTGTTTTATATTAAATAAAAAATCACCTTATAAATTTTACAAGGTGATTTTTTTAAATTACTATTATTTAAAAACTTATCTGTTACTAAAAGCAATTTCTTCTAAAGCTTTAGGATTACTAATTGCTTTGCTGACATCTTGTTTTTTCATATCGTCATTATCTCCAGTTCCAGTACATAAAGTAAGTTCTTTTGGCATTATCGGTTTCTTATCGAATATTGTTGCAAAAAGCAATGCTCCTTGCAAATAACCGCCATCATTTAAAAGATGTAATGTGTTTTCTCCATAACGAAGGTTATCTTTGTTGGCTACTAAATATTTATAACCATTTTTGCCATTATAGGCATCGTTAATAGCATCGCCAACTCTTAGCAAACCTGAATTTTTGGTAGATTCTACGACAGAAATAGCATTTTCACGCATTACGTCATATAATTCATTGTAATCAGCATCAGTAAATGGAGTTGGAGACATTCCTTCGTAAATATAAATGGCTACATCGGGACTATTTTTGCGTATTTTTTCCACAATCATATCGACATTCGATTTATATTTATTTGGTTCTCCACCCGCAACGGGAGTAGATTCCTGAATAACTACATAATCATAATAATTTCCATCTTTATCTGTTTTGGCAAAGTTTTCATCGGCTTGTTTTTTATGATCTGCATAAATTTTTTCAACAGAAACGCCCATAGTAACCAATTGATCAATGATCATTGGCTGATTGTTCGCTTTACAAATTTCACCAAACAATACAGGAGCACTTACAAAAAATTCAGTATGGCTGTTTCCGATAAATAATATTCTTGGACTTCCTTCTGCTTTTGGAGCTTTAGGATGTGCCATTTTCTCTGAAGTTGCTGTCGAATTTTCAGTAGAAGTCGTTTTGTTATTGCAAGCTGAAAAAAGGATTGCAACAATACCAAATACTAAAAAGTGTTTTTTCATTGTAATTTTAATTAAAAAGGTTCACTATTTTTTTAGATAAAAAAATTTTTGGCAAATCTCTTTTTAATCGACAACAATTAGGACCTTGATAAGTTTTAAAAGTGTTAGTTTAGGACATTAAATTGTGCATTGAGAATTTGATATGAAATCCAATAAGCAGATTTAAGCTAATTTATCTATTACTAAAAGCAATTTCCTCCAGAGCCTTAGGATTGGTCACTGCTTTTGCTACTTCTTGCTTTCTCATATTGTCATTATCACCAGTTCCCGTACTTAAAAGAAGTTTTTTAGGGATAATTGGTGTTTTATCAAATATTGTAGAATATATTAAAACGGCCTGTAAAAAACCGCCATCGTTTATAAAATGAAGAGTGCTTTTGCCGTCACGGAGATTGTCTTTATTACCTGTTAGATACTTATAACCGCTTTGGCCTTCATATGCATCTTTAACAGCGTCACCTACTCTTAATACACCTGCATTTTTAATAAAAGCGGCAGCTAGAATGGTATTTTTACGTAGTTCTGTATAATAATTATTGTATTCTGAGTTTGCAAAAGATAAGGGAGACATATTTTGATAAACATAAATTGCGGCATCTGGGCTGTTCTTATGTATTTTTTCTGCAAATAATTTCAAGTTGTCTCTATACTTAGAAAGATTTGTTAGTGCAATTGGTGTCGATTCCTGAATTATAACATAATCATAATAGTTTCCATCCTTATCTATATTGGAAAAATTTTGGTCGGCCTCTGTTTTATTAGTGAAATAAACTTTATTGAGCGGAACACCTATTGTTATCAGCTGCTGAATATTTATATTTTGATTATTGGCATTACATAATTCCTGAAATAGAGTGGGACTGCTTACAAAATATTCCATATGACTATTTCCAATAAATAATATACGTGGAGGACCTACGGCCTTTGGCGGTTTAGGTTTGCTAATACCGTCGGAAGTAATTGAGCTTTCTGATTTGAAATTATTACATGAAGTAAGGAGGATTGAGACAATAAGACTAGAAATTAATATGTATTTTTTCATTGTTGATTTTCTATTAAAAAAGATTTGCAAATCTCTCTCTAACACATAATCAAACCAGTCTCAAAAGGTTTTAAAAATAATAGAATAAGACAAAAAAAAATCACCTTATAAAATATTAAGATGATTTTAAATTTTGTACTAATAAGCATTACAAGTATTTGTTTTCAGGATGTAGGTTTTCCCGTTACTTTGATGCTTTTTTATTTTCAAATTGTACAATTAAAAATTTATGGGACAAAAAAGGTATTTAAACGTACTGTAAACAGTATAAATTGGGGTTATTGATTGGATTAATCTGTTTTAAATTGGCTAAAATATACTGAGTGCAATCTTTACCGCCAAATGTCAAATAGAATAAGGATTTTGAAATGTAAGATGGCCTTAACAGAAGTGCGCGCCAGCCAAGCGTTATATTTTTAAAGAAATGTTTTAATGCGTATTTAATTGTTTTTTCGTCAGGACGAATAAAATAAATAGTGTAACCTTTAAGTTTTGTCATCAGATTTGGAAACATTACAAATCTTCCGCCTTGTTGTATCAATAAATTTATTTCAAACAATGATAAACCTTCAATATTTTCTGTTTTCATGATCTATTGTTTTTAATTTAATGCTAGTGGTAGTATTACGATGCAAAGTTGCGACAGAAATAAAAATATAAAAGGCTTTAAAAGTTTTAAAACTAATAACTTAAGACATTTTTTAAATAAAAAAATCGGAAACTCAACTGAATGAATTCCCGATTATTATTTTATGTATGTCGTTTTGTATTAATTTACAGTAAGAGACAATTGATTATTCAATTCTGCATCTTTTTCGTAAACATCTTGAAAGAAACCAATTTCTCCGTTTTCATTTACCAATGAAGTAAAATAAGTAATGAAAATTGGTACTTTTTTAGATAGTTTAAAACTGTTTTCTACTTTACCCGCCATCGCTTTGTCAATTTTTGCCTGATTCCATTCTGGATAATCTTTCAGCATGGCAACAGCCAATTCTTTTGCCATTTTTACATTAATACATCCGTGGCTGAAAGTTCTTTTTTCAAAATCGAACAGAGTTTTAGATGGCGTATCGTGCATATAAATATCATCAGGATTTGGGAACATAAATTTTACCAATCCTAAAGAGTTATCTGGACCTGGTTTTTGTCGTACTTGACCATTAACCATTTCCATGTTTTTCTCTGCGAGATAATTTGGATCTGCAGCAATTTTAGATCTCAACTCGTTTTGTACAATACTTTGTGGTACTGTCCAGTAAGGGCTAAATACAATTCGGTCAATTTCTCCATTAAAAATGGTTGTTTTGGTAAGAGGAGCTCCAACAAAAACACTCGATTTCAATACTACTTTTCCGTTCTTAACATAAAACAATTCATAAGAAGGAACATTAACCAAAACATACTCATCGGTGGCAGCAATTTGAGCCGAAATCTCACGGCATCTTTCCATGTTAAGTTTTAAAGTTGCCACTTTATCTTCAAGCGGAATATTCATTTCGTTAATATGCTCTTCTGCCAAAATGTAATTGGGTTTAAATCCGTTACGAACTTTGTATTTCATCACAGCATCCATCAATTCACGATCGTAAATATCGCTTTTAGAATCTGTTTTCAAATCTCCTAATAAGTACAAACGAGTTCTAACTTGCGAAATAGTGCTGGAAACAGCATCTGGACGCAACTCTTTATAAGGAGACTCTGCCGGAACAATAGGTTTGTATTTGCTAGATTTTTCTAATCTTTTGTATTTTTTCAGAACATCTTGCAATTTGTAATACTGCTCAAATTCTACTTTTTCATTTGATGCAACTGCTGTTTTTTCTTCCTCTTCTAAAGTGCTGTAGTTTAAGAAATCTTTTAGCATAGTATCATAAGCTAGTTTTTTCTTGTCGGCATTACTTTTTTTGGCGTACACTATATATAATGAGCTCAAAAGCATATCAGCATCAGTTTGAGAAAGTGTGCTTTTATCTGATGAAGAACTAAACAATTGGTCTATTTCTTTTTGATAAGGAATAATTAAATCATTTGTTTTTTTTGCTTTTTCATACAAAGCAGAGCCAAATTCGTTGATTTCGTTTTCGTCAAACCAGATTGTGCCAAGAGTTCTAGTTTTGTATAATGACATGACATCAGATTTATATCTTTTCAAATCTGAATATCTTTTGAAGAAATCGTTCGAAATTTCGTTTACATCATTTTGATTGTGGTAAACGGTTAAATTATTTGAAGCTTTTTTATATTTAAAACTGTTGTTTTCAATTCTGTTAAAAGAAAATACAAAAAAACTCAAACTTAAAATTACGGTGAATGAATAAAATGTTTTCATTTTTTTAATTTTTACGTTATTACTTTTCTACGTAAGTCGTTGGTAAAAATTTGGGGCTTTTCTACAATGCTAAATTACTATGGGAGTACTCAAAACGTGTTTCCAGATTTTATTTAAATGTTGCGAAATTGCCATGTCTTTAAGCTTTCCTTAACTTAGATCAATTAGTATCAAGAATTGTTACCTTTATATTGAAGAAAAAATATTTTCTTTTTTATTAACATAATGCTATTTGGCTAATCAAATATTAAAATAATTTGTACATTGGTCGCTTAAAATTATCATATTCATAAAATGGAACAACAAATACCATATATTCCTAAAAATAAAGTAAGAATTGTTACCGCTGCTTCACTTTTTGACGGACATGATGCCGCCATCAATATTATGCGCCGTATTATTCAGTCAACTGGGGTCGAAGTAATTCACCTTGGTCATGACAGAAGCGTTGAAGAAGTGGTAAATACCGCTATTCAAGAAGATGCCAACGCCATTGCAATGACTTCGTATCAAGGCGGACATAATGAATACTTTAAATATATGTATGATTTGCTTCGCGAAAAAGGAGCGGGGCATATTAAAATCTTCGGAGGCGGAGGTGGAGTAATCCTTCCAAGTGAGATATCAGAATTGCATGAATATGGTATTACTAGAATTTATTCTCCAGATGATGGCCGTTCTTTAGGACTTCAAGGAATGATTAATGATTTGGTACAGCGTGCTGATTTTCCTATTGGAGATAAACTAAACGGAGAAATCGATCATATCGAAAATAAAATTCCAACCGCAATTGCGCGTTTAATTTCTGCAGCAGAAAATTTCCCAGAAATAGCAAAACCTGTTTTTGATAAAATTCACGAAAGCAATGCTACTTCTAAAATTCCAGTTTTAGGAATTACAGGAACGGGTGGTGCAGGAAAATCTTCTTTGGTTGACGAATTGGTTCGTCGATTTTTGATTGATTTTCCAGAAAAAACAATCGGATTAATTTCTGTCGATCCTTCTAAGAGAAAAACAGGAGGAGCACTTTTAGGAGATAGAATCCGTATGAATGCCATAAATAATCCTCGTGTTTATATGCGTTCGCTGGCAACTCGTCAGTCGAATTTGGCTTTGTCTAAATATGTAGCCGAAGCAATTCAGGTTCTAAAAGTCGCAAAATACGATTTGATTATTTTGGAAACTTCAGGAATTGGTCAGTCTGATACCGAAATTATGGATCATTCTGATGTATCCTTATATGTAATGACACCAGAGTTTGGAGCGGCAACACAATTGGAAAAAATCGACATGCTTGATTTTGCCGATTTAGTAGCTTTAAATAAATTTGATAAACGCGGCGCGCTTGATGCCTTGCGCGATGTTAAAAAACAATATCAAAGAAACCATAATCTTTGGGAGAAAAGTCCAGACGAAATGCCCGTTTTCGGAACGATTGCTTCGCAGTTTAACGATCCAGGAATGAACACGCTTTACAAAGCGATTATGGATAAAGTGGTTGAAAAAACCGATTCTGATTTGAAATCGACTTTTGAAATCACAAAAGAAATGAGCGAGAAAATCTTCGTGATTCCGCCACACAGAACGCGTTATTTATCTGAAATTGCAGAGAATAACAGATCTTATGATGAAATCGCCCTTTCTCAGCAAAAAGTAGCGCAGAAACTATACGGAATTTTCAAAACCATCGAATCGGTTTCTGGAAAAGTTCCTCAAATTAATAAAGCAGGAATTGACGATTCTACAGTTTTACCAAGCGGAATTGCTGAACACGATGAAAACAGAATCTTTTTAAATCTTTTGCTTAATCAGTTTGATAAAGTAAAAATGGATTTAGATCCGTACAACTGGGAAATTATCCTGAATTGGGATGAAAAAGTAGCCAAATACAAAAATCCAGTTTACTCGTTTAAAGTTCGTGATAAAGAAATCAAGATTGCAACGCATTCTGAAAGTTTATCGCATTTACAAATTCCGAAAATTGCTTTGCCCAAATATGAAGGTTGGGGCGATATCTTGCGTTGGAATTTACAGGAAAATGTTCCTGGAGAATTTCCTTTTGCTTCGGGATTGTATCCGTTTAAGCGTGAAGGCGAAGATCCGTCAAGAATGTTTGCGGGCGAGGGCGGACCAGAAAGGACCAATAAACGTTTTCACTACGTAAGTGCGGGAATGCCTGCAAAACGTCTTTCTACGGCTTTTGACAGCGTAACTTTATACGGAAACGATCCAGATTTGCGTCCAGATATTTACGGAAAAATCGGAAATGCAGGAGTTTCAATCTGCTGTCTAGACGATGCCAAAAAACTGTATTCAGGTTTCGATTTGGTTCATGCATTGACTTCGGTAAGTATGACGATTAACGGTCCTGCGCCAATGTTGTTAGGTTTCTTTATGAATGCCGCAATCGATCAGCAATGTGAGATTTACATCAAAGCAAATGATTTAGAAAAAGAAGTTGAAGCAAAAATCAACAAATTATATAAGGATAAAGGAATCGAAAGACCTAAATACCAAGGCGAACTTCCTGCTGGAAACAACGGTTTAGGATTAATGCTTTTGGGCGTTACGGGCGATCAAGTTTTACCTTTGGAGGTTTATAACGAAATAAAAGTAAAAACGTTAGCTCAAGTTCGTGGAACGGTTCAGGCTGATATTTTAAAAGAAGATCAGGCGCAGAATACTTGTATTTTCTCAACTGAATTTGCTTTGCGATTAATGGGTGATGTTCAGGAATATTTTATTACCAAAAACGTTCGTAATTTCTATTCGGTTTCGATTTCAGGATATCATATTGCCGAGGCGGGAGCAAACCCAATTACGCAGCTGGCTTTTACGCTTTCAAATGGTTTCACTTACGTGGAATATTATTTGAGCCGTGGTATGAGCATTAACGATTTTGGACCAAACTTATCGTTCTTTTTCTCCAACGGAGTTGATCCTGAATATTCAGTAATTGGTCGTGTGGCGCGTAAAATTTGGGCAAAAGCCATGAAGAACAAATACGGAGCCAACGAAAGAGCACAAATGCTGAAATATCATATTCAGACATCTGGACGTTCGTTACACGCGCAGGAAATTGATTTTAATGATATTAGAACAACTTTACAGGCTTTATATGCCATTTATGATAACTGTAATTCATTGCACACAAACGCATACGACGAAGCAATTACAACGCCAACGGAAGAATCTGTACGCCGTGCCATGGCAATTCAGCTGATTATTAATAAAGAATTAGGTTTAGCCAAAAATGAAAACCCAATTCAAGGTTCGTTCATCATCGAAGAATTAACTGATTTAGTTGAAGCTGCGGTTTTACAAGAATTCGACAGAATCACAGAAAGAGGCGGCGTTCTAGGTGCAATGGAAACGATGTACCAAAGATCTAAAATTCAGGAAGAGAGTTTGTATTACGAAACTTTAAAACACAACGGAGATTTCCCAATTGTTGGTGTAAATACATTCCTGAGCTCAAAAGGTTCGCCAACGGTAATTCCGGCTGAGGTTATTCGTGCTACCGAAGAAGAAAAACAATATCAAATTACGATGCTGGATAATCTGCATAAATTCCACGAAGAAAAAGTAAACGAACATTTAAATAATTTACAGCAAGCGGCTATTAAAAACGAAAACTTATTCGATCATTTAATGGAAGCGGCAAAGGTTTGTTCTTTAGGCCAGATTACTTCGGCGTTGTTTGAAGTTGGCGGGCAGTATAGAAGGAATATGTAATTATTTTTATTTTTTTATTGATATAGAAGAACCTCTCAGATAGTTGAGAGGTTTTTTGTTTGATAAAATTATAAGGATTACGGTTATCCATATTTTTATTCTTAAATGTTTATATATATTAGCAAATCAAGAATTAAAGTAAATTACAAAAAGATGGCAAAATCAAAATCACAGAAAATAGCAGAAAAAACCATTTTTGCAGCCTTTAATATTTTAAAAGAAGCTGGAGGTGAAATGCTTGGAAAAGACGTTATTGAAAAAATTAGAGAAACTGTAACTTTTGATGAATACGAAAATGATAGGTTAGAAAAAACAGGGAATATTCGGTGGGAATCAGTTTTGAGGTTTTTTACGATAGACTGCATGAAAGCTGGCTATCTACGCAAAAATAAAGGAATTTGGATATTGACTGATGAGGGAGAGACTGCTATAAAACTTGGTCAAGAAAATTTATTAAAAACAGCAACAGAACTTTATCGTGAATGGGATGGAAACCGAAAAAAACAAATAACTAAGGAGGGCGTTGCAGAAAAAGATATTACCGAAGAAAATACACATCAAGCGCAAGAGGCTATAATAAGCCAATATGAAGAGCAAGCCTATAACGGTATTAGAAACTTTGTAATTAGTAAAAACCCCTATGAGTTTCAAGATTTAGTTGCAGGATTATTAAAGGCGATGGGCTATTTTATTTCTGAAATAGCACAAAGAGGTCCAGACGGAGGAATTGATATTATAGCATTTACAGATGCTTTAGGAACAAAACAACCACGTATTATTGTACAAGTAAAGCACAAACCAAATGATAATATTTCTTCTGATGAAGTGCAGAAATTAGCAGGAACATTAAAGCGTAATACAGATGTGGGAATATTTGTTACGTCAGGAACATTCTCTAAACCTGCAATAAAAGAAGCAAGAGATTCAAGGGAACACATTGAATTAATTGACTTTAATAGATTTACTTCTTTATGGCAAGAATATTATTCTAAAATGAATGATGAACAAAAAAATCTATTGCCTTTACATCCAATTTATTTTTTAGGAAGTAATGAATAATTTAAATAATCAGCTTTTTCTATAATGAAAAAATATACAGATATACTTTTAATTAATTCAATCGCTATTATTGTTGCGATGCTACTTTATTATCTTCTTAATGAAAAGCCAGAAATTCCTATTGCGATAATAGCAACTGGAATTTCGATATCTTTTGGAATTAGACAAAGTATGATTGAAAACGATAAAATTTTTAAAGAATTATTTATATCATTTAATCAAAAGTATGATGAAAAATTTAATAATTTACTGAATGAAATTGTTGCTAAGAATATAGATAATAACGAATACCAATTAACGCCAAATGAAATAAAATTAGTAAGAGATTATTTGAATTTTTGTGCTGAAGAATATCTTTGGTACTCAAAAGGAAGAATTGATGAATCGGTTTGGTTATCTTGGGAAAATGGAATGAAATATTATTTATGCGATTCATCTATTTTACCATTTGTGGTTAAAGAAAAAAAACAAAAAGATTCTTATTATGGATTATTTGAGAAGTTGAAATTCATTAATTAATAATTTTAAACCAAAACCTGTAATAAAAGGTTTAACTCCCGCTCGTGAACCTAAAGTATTCACGTTATTAAGAAAAGCGAGACGCTCGCGACAGTAATGAGGGGATGCTCGCGCTAGAAGGGGTAATAATTTTAGTCTTAATTACTTATTTTGGTGTGTTTGTTATACAAAAATACAGATCATTTTAAAATATGATATTTTTGCAATTAGTGGCATTTGATTAAAAAGTAAAAAGATATTTCTAGTTGAAATCGAAAAATTATAGACTAATTTTAAATTATTGAAATATGGCAAATTTATTGGAAGGGAAAAAACAATCTTGGGATGGTATGTTTTATAGTATTCAGAGAATTGATTTGTTAATAATTTCAATATGTGGCGCTGGGATTTATGTTTGCTTAGAAACAATTAAGTATATTGCTACAACTCATAATCTATGTGCTGAAACACTATATATAAAAACGTCAGCAGGTTCTTTTTTAGGAGGGATAATTCTTAACTTTGTGTCTCAACAGTGTGGATATAAAGCAAATCTTCAAAGTTATTTGATGTATGACTGTGAAATTGAAATTGATGAAAAGAAATTGTTGCCTGAAACGGAAGATTTAATAATTGAATTAGAAAAGTTGGTCGATTGCCGAAATAATTATGATATGAAATCAGAAATGTTCTCAAACCTAACAACATTATATAACAACATTAGTATGTTTCTTATGTTTATAGGTTTGATTTGTACATTTATATTTTTTCTAATTACCTTTTAGGAGGTCTCGGAATTCCTTTTTGTTCTAAGCCTCTATCTGGTGAAGTAGTTGGTCTTTCAGGTGGTTTTTGGGTTGGTTGAGGTCTTGGTGTTTCTTTGTCAGACATAAAAAAATGTTTAATTTTATTTTTAATTATAAACATACAGTTTTTTTTGCTCATTTCAAATATCAGATAAACAAATATTTAAAAACTTTGCGACTTAGCTCCCGATAACTATCGGGATTGCAAGATTTTTTAGCATTAGAACTTTCTTCTTCGTATCTGCAAATAGAAATCATTCAACAACAATCTCCCCAATAAACCCCAAAAATTCCATTTCATCCATAGGAAACAAATGCAGAATCGTTTCCAAAATCAGACTCACATTAATAGTTGCACTTTTATCTTTTTTAGAAAAATTATGCATGTCATTATCAAGCGCTAGAATGCATAATTTTAGTAAATCGGTAATGAGGCAGCCGAGTTCTAAATAATTTACTACTTTAAATTGTGCGGTATAAGAATTGGCTTCATTGGTTGGTTTTAGTGATGTAAAATACTGAGCGGTTAATTTTTGCAGTTTTTGTAGCTTTTCTGTTTCGTTCGTTTCCATAAGGCGTATATTTTTAAATGGTTTACAATTTGACTTTTATAAATTTATTATAAGAAAAATTGTACTTTTGTTTGATTCGGCGAAGTAAGAAATAGATTTTGCTGTACGAAATCATTTTTTACTGTATCGCACGGCATAAAATCTGTTTTTTACATTTTACCGATTTTGACACTTTATTATTATCTTTGAATTATGAGCACACTAACAAAACCAAATCATATAGGGCGAAAAATAAGCCGTATTCGTGAACTTCGTGATATGAAGCAGGAAGCTTTGGCGCAGGCTTTAGGAACAAATCAGCAGGCGATTTCGGCTATGGAAAATAGCGAAACTATTGATGACGAAAAACTTGTTGAGGTGGCAAAAGCGCTTGGTGTATCGGTTGAAGCTATCAAGAATTTTTCGGACGAAGCGGCAATTAATTATTTCAATACTTTTAATGAAAGTCCTAATAATTATTTCGGACTTAATAATTGCACTTTCAATCCATTAGATAAATTAATGGAAACGGTAGAAGAAAATAAAAAACTTTACGAGCGTTTGCTTCAAGCAGAAAAAGATAAGATTGAGTATTTAGAGAAATTGCTAAAAGATAAATAGTAAGCTTTTAAGAATATAGAAACCTCTCAGAAATGAGAGGTTTTTTCTTTTACAAAAAAAATATCGTTTTACGTCTTTCCTCAATTTAGAAGATATTTGTTTGTATATATTAGCAATCAGAAAATAGAGATGAAAGGCTTTTTCGGATAGGCAAATCAATTCTAAAAACCAAAAACTATATATAACCTCAAAAATTAATTTTAAATGAAAAAAAGCATTTTTATTTTAGGATTGCTATTTATTACAAGCTTGAGTTTTAGCCAGGCAAAGGTTAAGCAAGATATAAAAGCAACTAATAAAACGGAAAACAAAACTTATGACCCGAAACTTTTTGGATGCTGGAAAGGCTCTGAAATGGGACAACAGCAAGAAGGAGTAAATAAATATTGGGTGTCATGTCGTTTTGAAAACGGAACAAGTGTTTTACTTTTTGTTGCGATGTACGAAAACGGTAAAGTCGATCAAATTACTGAAAATGGTAAATGGTGGGTTGAAAACGGAAAGTATTATGAACTACATAACTATGATGGCGTAATAGATGTTTATGATTATCAAGTTACAGATCAAGGTGTTAATTTTCAATCTATTGAATTAATGGGAAAAAAGGACAATACTTATAAGTTTACCGATTATAAAATATCGGATTAATTGAAATGATAAGATTGTGGATTAAACAAAAAACCTCTCATTTCTGAGAGGTTTTTTTATATCAATTCAAATTTTATTAAACTTTACTTTTTATCGAAGTTTTAGGTTTACGTTTTAATTTTTCGATAAGGGCATCGGCTTTTGCGTTTTCAGAAATAGAACGTAACGATTCTGCATAACGGTAATAATAAACGGGATCTAGATCGGTTGTTAAGGCAAATAATTCGCTGTACCACTCGGCTGCTTTTTCTAGTTCGCAATTTGAATACGATGAATTCCCTAATTTTTGAAATAAATCTACCGACTTGTAACCTTTTGCTGCAACCTTTTCATAGGTTCTTATAACATCGACATAGGCATACTTTTCGCCGACTTTATCGGTTTTATAATAAGTTTCGTTTTGCGCAGAAGCACGAAATGAAAATACGATAAACAATACTAAAATAGCTAGTTGTTTTTGCATAGGTTTAGTTTTGGTTGTGGTATTTAATCGTATTCTTAATTGTTTTTGAAAATCTTTTTTCGCCGCAAAAAAACAGCTTTAAGCAATTATAAACTTTAAAATTCTGTATTTATTATATATTTAATGTGCTTTTTGATGTACAAATATATGGAAATCAAGGATATGAACTGCATTTTAACGATGTTTATTCAGTTTTGTCGATTATATTCCATTTTTGTAAATAATTGATTTTATATGATTTATATATTTTTTTTGAATGAAAAACGATTTTTAAAACATAGTTTTTCATTTACAGAAAAAAATATCATTTAACTTTATAACAGTTAAGGTTTTCAAGATGACAATACAGGGATATTTAGATAAAATAGAGGTTTTACAAAGCGAAAAAAACAAGACTACATTTTCTGATAATGCTGATGTGGAGCTATGCATTCAAAAAATAAAAAACAAAACGACAGAACTGTCTTTTACTCTTACTGAAATATTTCAAAAGTCAAATTCTAAAAAGACGATCATAAATAAGGATATATTAAAAAGGTTTTCAAATCATTTAGGTTTGTTGTTTTTAGAAGAACAAGAATCTGGAAATGTATGTTTTGCTAATAGTGATGAGGTAAGATCAGAATATAAACAGAGTTTCAAATTAATAAATATGCTGGATTATATTTATGCTTTTGGACATTCTACTGCTTTTAAAGAATCTCAAAAAATAATAATCACATCAGAAACTGATCTTTTTTGGAAATTGGCAAAAATAGGTTCAAGTTTAAGAGAAAGAACAATCAGCTAGGGCTTTAAATAAATAACCTTAAAATAATTACTTGTTGCTTAAAAACAGGTATTTATACTTTAACTAGTGATTTTTTTACAGTGTATTTTTGGTTAGCACTTAAAAACATAAAACTATGGAATCAGATTCTGATCAATTATTAAACGATTTAACCCTTAAATGTACGGCAGGAGGCACTAGAATTGCTACTTCTTCAGGAGAAAAAGCTATCGGTGATTTGTATAAAGGAGACTCAGTTCTGGCATTTTCTGTAAAATTAGAATCAGGCAAACTTGAATTCTCCTCATCAGAAGCAAAAGTTATATTTAGCGAGGGTGGGCAAGGGCAAAATAAAGCGCTTTATATCAATTTTGGAGAGTATAAAGAAATTATCTGCACCTTAGACCAGCCCTTTTTACTTAGGAATGGCAAATACGCTAGAGGTTCAAAATTAAGAACGGGACAGGAGCTTGTAGATGCAAAAGGGAATGCTGTTGTTATTAACAGCATTTCATTGATAGATTATTCTGGAATGATTAATAACATTGCTGTAGATGATTTTAAGTTTACTAGCCCTAATGGACATTTATTGTTGGCTCAAGGAATCATAATAGGAGATTTTGCCTTTCAATTATCTTTTGATTCTCTTCCAGATAATTTAAAAGAATAACAAAGAAGATATAAAAAAAGCAGCTCCTGGTACGAGCTGCTTTTCTAATTCTTTTGGGGGCAAAAAATTAACGACGGAAAGATGGACTCTGGTTAACAGATTGGTCTAACTTTACAGTCTTTACTTTTTTAGCAGCGACTTTAATTTCGTGTTTCGCAACTTTGTCGTTTGCTTTCACTTCTAGAACATACGTTCCAGCAGGAAAACTTTCTAAACTAATTGTTTTAGAAACTTCTAATTTGTGTGCTGCAGATTCTCCCGCATAAAGTAAATTGTGATTTTCGTCGTAGATAGAGAAAGATGCATTTTCTACAGTGTCTAAAGTAAAGCTAACTACTTTTCCATTTCCTGTTTTGATATTTAAAATGTAATCACCTTTTCCATCAATGGCGTAGGTAAACACAGTCGCTAAAAAAAAGGCAGCAACTAAACCAGCTTTGGTAAATTTTGTCATGTTTTTTTTAAATTGTTAATTACTAAATGTGGAACGCGTAAAACTACAAATACAAATTTAATTTTTAGCAATAAATTAGCATTTTTAAACGCTTAAGTTATTGAATTGTAATTATTTCGGTATTTTGTTTGAACTATGTACGTAAATACTGGGCTTTTGGATTTATTTTTAGAAAACATTTTTTAACACTTAAAAATCAAAGAGTTGAATTAATAAGAATAATTTTCAGAAATTTTCTGTTTCATCATCTGTTTTAATTCTTAAACAAAAAAAAACAGCTCTGTAACCACCACGAGCTGTTTCTTATAAGCGCAATTTTAAAATTTTCTAACCTTAATTTATACCTTTTTGAAGTATAAAATTTTAGCGTGTAGCAACACTTGTGTTTTTAGCAAAACCAGATTTGTAAACAGAAGAAACTGCATTTCTCGATAAAGATGCATTATCTCCTATTGTAATTTCATATTTTACTCTTTTTACACTGTCTTCTACTTCTAAATAGTAAGTTCCCTCAGGAAATTCTTCTAGACTGAAAGTTCTTAAAATTCCATCTTTTCCAGATGCGCTTTCAGAGTAGATTAAAGTTCCGTCCTTGTCATAAATAGCTAAATTGGCTTTCTGTACTTTGTTAAGTGCGAAAGTGATCAGTTTTCCATTAGCTTTTAATACATGAAGATTAAAATCTCCATTTCCATCAATTGCGTAAGTGCTTATTCCTGTGAAAAGCAACGCTGCTACTAAACTCAATTTTGCAATCTTTTTCATGGTACTTAGTTTTAAATTAATAGTTCTAATTCTCTGATGCTAAATTACTTATGTAATACCTGAAAAAGCGCAACTGTGTTTTCCTATTTCTATGCTATATTCTCATTTACGAAACCGTTATAGGTTAAAACATGAATTATTTTTAATGTTTTTGTTAATTCAGTTATTATTTTTTAATGTTTTGCTTGATTTTAAGTTTACAATGGATTAAGGATTTCTTTACAAAAACGAAGTGAGTTTTTAACCTCAAAGTACGCTAAGAATTATTATACAAGAGGTTTATAAAACGAAAAAGTTCGCAAAGCTTTGTGGAAAAAACTTTGCGAACTTTGCGTAAATCTTTGCGGTAAAAAACTTTGTGGTAAAAAAAAAACAGCTCTATAACCACAAAGAGCTGTTTTTAAAACTTTTGAAAGTTTTTAAACTTACTAACTATCTAACCTCACTTTTATACTTTATGAAAGCATAAACTTTTTAGCGTGCTGCCACGCTTGTATTTTTAGCAAAACCTGCTTTATAAACAGAAGAAACTGCGTTTTTAGATAAAACAGAAACTTCATCAGTTATAGTGATTTCGTATTTTGCTTTTTTTGTATTGTCTTCTACTTCCAGGAAGTAAGTTCCTTCTGGAAACTCTTCTAGGCTGAAAGTTCTTAAAATCCCATCTTTACCTGAAGCACTTTCAGAATAAATTAAAGATCCATCTTTATCGTAAATTGCTAAGTTGGCTTTTTGCGTTTGGTTAAGACCAAAAGTGATTTGTTTACCATTAGCTTTAATTACATGCAGGTTAAAATCTGCTGTTCCATCAATTGCATATGTGCTTATTCCTGTGAAAAGCAATGCTGCTACTAAACTCAATCTAACAATCTTTTTCATGGTATTTAGTTTTTAAATTAATAGTTCTAATTCTCTGATGCTAAATTACTTCAGTTGTAAGTAAAAAATCAATACTATATTCTCCAATTTATATGCTATATTCTCATTTACGAAACCGTTATAGGTTAAAATTTGAATTATATTTATCGTATTTGTTAATTCGGTTATTATTTTTCAACGTTTTTAGTGATTTTTAATTTACATTGAGATAACTATTTCTTTAAAAAATGTAGGAATTTTGAAAAGAGGCTAAGATACTAAGGTGCTAAGGTTCTAAGTTTTTGAAAGATTTTGAGATTCTAAGCTTTTTCTTTTTTTGTTTTGATTGTAGAGGAGCACTGCAGTGCGTTTCTTTTTTTTTGTCGCAATTATATTTAGGTGTCAATATTTAAATGCTTAAGGAAAAAAACTTAGAACCTTAGCATCTTAGTATCTCAGAATCTAAACAAAAGTATAGAGCAAAAAAAAACAGCTCAGTAACCACAAAGAGCTGTTTTTAAAACTTTTGAAAGTTTTTAACTTACTAACTATCTAACCTCACTTTTTATACTGTATTAGAGTATAAAGTTTTAAGTGCCGTGAAGAATTGCACTTAACCTTAATATTTTCTTAGTTAACAGAAACTGTACCTTTTGAAGATAAAACAGAACTATTAGCGTCAACAGTGATATCGTATTTTACTTTTTTGAAGCTGTCGGCAACCTCTAAAATATATTTTCCTTGAGGAAATTCTTCTAAACTGAAAGTTCTTAATATTCCGTCTTTACCAGAAGCATTCTCAGTATAGATTACATTACCATTTGTATCAGATATACTAATAACTGCTTTTTGTAATTGATTAATTCCAAAAGCAATTACCTTGCCATTTCCTTTTAATACATGAAGATTTAATGCTTCATTTCCATCAATTGCATATGTACTCATTCCTGTTAGAAGTACTGCAAATACTAAACTTAATTTCATAACCTTTTTCATATTCTATAGTATTAAATTTTTTTCGTTCATTTATCTGATGCAAAGTTATAGCAGCATGTGTGGTATTTTAACATCTATATTTTCCAATTTATATGCTATATTCTCATTTACGAAACCGTTATATGTTAAAATTTGACTTTAATGTTGTGTTTTTGTTAATTTGATTGTTTTTATTCAAAGTTTTTAAAAAACTGAATACTTCTTAAAATTTCTATTTTTCTTACAAATTTTAACATATTGGTATAAAATCGAGTTTTAAATAAGATAAATAGAAAAAAAGTGAAGAAAAAAAATAAGACCCTAAAAAAAAGCCGAATTTGATATAAATTCTTCAGCGTTAAGAACGTTATTTTAATGTAAAATTCGCATTTACGAAACCGTTATAGGTTAAAATTTAAATTATTTTAGGTGATTTTGTTAAATTTGCTATTATTTTTTAAAGAAATTATCATGAAGACTATTGCCCCAGCTCTTGAAGTGATAACTAACTCATACGGAAGTTCTTTTACCTACGCTAAACACGCCGAAAAGACCAATAGCAAAGCTCATTTATGGCACTATCATCCAGAAATTGAGTTGGTCTATATAAATGGTGGGGCAGGAAAAAGACAAATAGGAAGCCATGTTTCTTATTATACCAATGGTAGTTTACTTTTAATAGGAGCTAATTTGCCGCATTGCGGTTTTACAAATGAGCAAACAGGAAATACAACGGAAACCGTTATCCATATTAAACCTGAATTTTTAGGAAGCGACTTTTTTGTTGCGCCCGAAATGAAAAAGGTGCAGAATATTTTGAAACAAGCTAAAGGCGGAATCGCTTTTGGAGGTGAAACGAAAAAACGTATCGGTAAGAAAATTGAAATGATGGAGAATGAACCGCCATTTCAAAGACTTATAACACTTTTGAGTGTTTTAGACGAACTGGAATCGGCTGAGGAATATACCATTTTAAACGCCGATGGATTTTCGATGGAATTGCAAACTCAAGATAATGACCGTATGAATGTGGTTTTCAATTTTGTAAAAGATCATTTTCAGGAATCTATCTCTATAGATGAGGTTTCGAGTCTGGTAAGTATGACTACGCCTTCTTTCTGCCGTTATTTCAAGAAGATATCCAATAAAACATTTACTGAGTTTGTGAATGAATATCGTCTCGTGCATGCTTCAAAACTTTTGGCAGAACAGCCAATGAGTATAAATGAAGTTTGTTATGAAAGTGGTTTTAATAACTTCAGCCACTTTAGTAAATCGTTTAAACAATACACCGGTAAAAGCGCTTCGCAATACCGTCATGAACATAAGATTATTATTAGTTAATGTTTTATGCCACAGATTGCACAGGTTAAAATGGTTTATTTGCCACGAATTACACGAATTTGCACGAATTAAATTTTAAAATTTATTAGATAGAAACTCAATTCGATTAGTCAAAAGCTGGTCGGATTTTTTTAGTCTTTTCTATTTAGTTATTGATTTTTTATAAGAGAGTTATTTAAATTAATTAGTGGAAATTCGTGTAATTCGTGGCATCAAAAACCAGTCGGATTTTTCATATATTTTATTCTTAAAAAAGTTATATTTACAAACCCTAATCAGAAAAAAATATCAAAATGAAGAAATTTAAAATGCTATTGTCTGCATTTTTGCTTTGTCTTACCACCATGACATATGCTGCAAAAGTAGACACACTTCAAGTTGCCAGTACAGCAATGGGAAAAACCTATAAAGCGGCGGTAGTTTTACCAAATTCTTATGCAAAAAGTAAAACGGCTTTTCCTGTAATGTACCTTTTGCATGGTGCTTACGGACATTTTAGCGACTGGCTTAAAAATACTCCAAACAAAAAATTGGTTCATAATCTAGCAGATCAATACAATATGATTATTGTAATGCCAGAAGGGGAGACGTTTAGTTTTTATATTGATAGTCCTGTCAATAAAGAAAGTCAGTTTGAGACTTTTATTACACAGGAAGTAATTCAGAAAGTAGATAAAACTTATAAAACAATTGCCAACAAAAATGGTAGAGTTATTACAGGTCTATCTATGGGCGGACATGGTGCATTGTATTTGTCAGCCAGACACCCAGATTTATTTTGCGCAGCAGGAAGCATGAGCGGAGCAGTAGATATGAGTACGATGCTGAACAGAGATTCTTCGGCTCAGGTTGTAAAACTAATGCAGCCCGTATTTGGGGATAAAAGCGGTAATACAGAATTGTACGAACAAAATTCTGTTTTAAGAATGGCTGATAAATTAAAATCAAATAAGCTTCCTTTAATAATAGATTGTGGTGTAGACGATTTTTTAATCGAGCCAAATAGAGAACTGCACAGAAGATTGGTTTATAATAAAGTTGACCACGATTATACAGAACGTCCAGGAGCTCATACTTGGGATTATTGGGAAAACTCACTTCCGTATCACGTATTATTTTTTAATAAAATACTAGCTAGAAATCAGGTGACTGTGAAAAAATAAGGACATTTTTATTGCAAAATAAGGCAAATCACTTTTTTTGGTTTAATTTTTGGAATACCTTTATAGTATAATCCTTAAAAAAAATAATTATGAAAAAGATACTTACCTTATTTGCAGTTATCGGTTTAATTGCATTTTCTAGCTGTGAAGGACCAGAAGGGCCTCCGGGGCCAGAAGGGATTCCAGGGCCAGAAGCTGAAGTTTTTCAAGTTAAAGGCGTGAATTTTACTTCATCTAATGATTATAATCCTATAATTCCTTTGGATCCAAATATTTTCGCATCTGACATGGTGCTTGTATATAGAAAGGCTGGAGTAGATAATGGTGCGGATGTGTGGAAATTAGCGCCTGAACTTTATTATTTTAATGATGGAACCTTTGATTTTGGGTTTAATTATAATTTTACATTGAGAGATGTTAGTATTTATATGGATGGAGGAGATTTAGGAGGTGTCTTAGATTCTTTTAGATTAAATCAAACATTTAGAATTGTAATTATTCCTGGATATTTATCAGGTACAGCAAAGTCAGTTAATAAACCTGATTATTCAGATTATAAGGCGGTAATTGAAAAGTACGGTATTGATGACAGTAAAGTAAAAGAAATCAAGCTTAAATAATTTATCTCTTATTATTCATAAAAAAAGGAAATCCTAAGATTTCCTTTTTTTATGAATATATATGTTTAAAACTAATTATTCTTCGCTTGATGAATCATTTAAAACCTTTTCTGGTCCGAATTTAAGAGAAACTAAAATTCCTACTAGAAGAGATAAGGCAATAAATCCTAAAGAAGCCCATTCTGGAACGTGGAAGAAATCGTGTAAAAGCATTTTTAATCCAACAAAAGCCAAAATTGCTACTAAGCTGTATTCTAAATAACTGAATTTTGCTAACATATTTGCTAAGAAGAAGTACATAGAACGTAATCCAAGAATAGCAAAAATGTTCGAACTGAATACTAAAAAAGGATCTTTCGTAATAGCCAGAATTGCAGGGACACTGTCTACAGCAAATAAAACGTCCATTACTTCAATAACAATTAAAGCTACAAATAGTGGAGTGGCTGCTTTTTTTGCAGTTTTGGTCGAAATGAAAAACTTCTCGCCATCTGTTTCAGCTGTAATCGGCATCACTTTGCCTAAAGCTTTATAAATAAAAGAATCTTTTGGATGAAAATCTTCTTCTTCTCCAGAAAAAAGCATTTTTATTGCGGTAAATAGTAAGAAAACTCCAAAGACATACGTTGTCCAAGCAAATTTATTGATCAGCATTACTCCGAAGAAAATCATTAATCCGCGGAAAACAATAGCGCCTAAGATTCCCCAGAATAAAACACGGTGCTGATATTTTTGCGGAATTTTAAAAGAAGCAAAAATAATAGCAATAACAAAGATATTGTCAACACTCAAAGAAAGCTCGATTAAATAACCAGTAATAAACTTCATTGAAGCAACGGCTGGCTTCAAATTATCCGGATTATCAATATAGTCTGTGGTGTATAGCCAATAAATTACTCCCGAAAATAGGAAAGATAAAGTAACCCAAACCAAGGTCCATTTGCTGGCTTCTTTTGTGCTAATAATATGGGGTGTTTTGTTAAAGACACCTAAATCTAAAGCAAGAATAAAAACTACAGCAAGTAAAAAGAGTGACCAGACTATCATAATAATTTTTTTTAATGATTTACAAAGATAAGTTTTGATGTTTAACTTAATTAATTTAAAAATTAAATTAATCCTAAAATTAAGTAATATTTGTTATTTATAAAGTGTTAAGTATTATAAAGTTATGGGGTTTTTTGAAGCTTAGGTTGTTTTGTTTTTTTTAGTTT
Source organism: Flavobacterium sp. ACN2 (assembly GCF_002303885.1). Classification (GTDB taxonomy): domain Bacteria; phylum Bacteroidota; class Bacteroidia; order Flavobacteriales; family Flavobacteriaceae; genus Flavobacterium. The sequence goes on from NZ_MRCM01000009.1 coordinate 102,996, forward strand.
GTTGAATTGTGCTCTTGGTTTTGTCATTCCGAGGAACGAGGAATCACACTCGGGATTCGACAAAGATTGATAACATTCTTTGCGGAGTTTCTAGTGTGATTCCTCGTTCCTCCTTTAGATTTGTTTTTTGAAATTTTAAGTAGATTTATGATTGAGAAAGGAAGCAAAAGTAAACTGTTCGTTCCTCCGAGCTTGTGACTCATATTTCGATTAAGACTTTAGCTTCCTTTTCATCAAAGACTCAGATAGAAATTTGGGCTAGTGACCTGTTATTAAGGAGTTGAGCTTATGATGAATTTCTCAAATCATTTGTTGAATCGTAAAAGCAAAGTTATGAAAAACATTATTATCGGCATTGATATCAGCAGCAAGACTTTGGATATTTGTGTTAAAGAGGAATCAGTAAATTATTTTTCTATTGAGAATAAGATTCAGGCAATAAAGCATTTTTTCAAAAAATATTCAGGTGAAAATGTAATGATCGCTATGGAAAATACTGGCAGATACAATTGGAATCTGTTTGAAGCACTTGAAAAATTCAACTTTAAGGTTTATGTAATATCTGCTTTGCATATCAAGAAAAGCATAGGTCTTGTCAGAGGCAAAAATGATAAAATTGATGCGTTGCGAATTTGTAGTTTTATTGAAAAAAATTATCAGGAAAATAGGGAATGGAAACCAAGTTCCTGCTCCATTAAAAAGATAAAAATATTATTAACCGAAAGAGCTTTAAGAATAAAAATCAAAAAACAGCTTATGGTTCAGCAGCATGACTACAAATTAATGAAAGGCATTGCAATGGATAAAGAATTGAAAAGCTTAAACATCAAACTTATTAAAAGCATTGATGCACAGATTAAGATTATTGAAAATGATATTGAAAAGTAATACATAATGACCAAAGTTTAAGCCAGCAACAGAAACTGATAAGATCTGTTCCTGGAGTGGGCCAAGTTCTATCATGGACATTATTATCAAAAACAGAAGGTTTTACAGTTATAACTGATCCAAGAAAAATGGCATGCTACAGCGGAGTCGTGCCTTTTGATTTTCAATCTGGAACATCATTAAAAAGAAGACCCGGAGTATCAATGCTTGCAGATAAAAACCTAAAAACCATTCTGCATTTGGCAGCAATGAGTGCAATTAGATTCGATAATGATCTGAGAAGATATTACATTAGAAAAGTTGATGAAGGAAAAAACAAAATGAGTGTTTTAAATGCTGTGAGAAACAAAATAATCCATAGAGTTTTTGCAGTAATAAAAAACCAAACCTTTTATGAAAAAGATTTGGTTTTATCATAGAAATCGGAATGACAAATAGTGTGGCTCGTTGTGTCGGGTTTATGGAAAAAAAATGCCAGCAAATAATGCTGGCATTTGTAGAATATATTGTAAGCTTAAAATTATAGCGCTGATTTAACAGTTTTGATAATTCTAGCAGCAATTTTGTAAGGGTCTCCGTTTGAAGCTGGTCTTCTGTCTTCCAACCATCCTTTCCATCCTTTTTGAACAGTCATTAAAGGAATTCTGATAGAACATCCTCTGTCTGAAACTCCATAAGAGAAATCGTGAATAGAAGCTGTTTCGTGTTTACCAGTTAAACGTTGGTCGTTGTAAGCTCCGTAAACTGCGATGTGCTCAGCAGTAACAGGACGGAAAGCTTCGCAGATTCTTTCGTAAGTTGCTTGGTCTCCACATGTTCTTAAAACTTCGTTAGAGAAGTTAGCGTGCATTCCAGAACCATTCCAGTCTGTATCTCCTAGAGGTTTTGGGTGATATTCAATATAGTAACCATATTTCTCAGTTAAACGGTCTAATAGGTAACGAGCAACCCAGATTTCATCTCCAGCTTTTTTAGCACCTTTAGCAAATAATTGGAATTCCCATTGTCCGCAAGCAACCTCTTGGTTGATTCCTTCAAAGTTGATTCCAGCAGCGATACATAAATCAGCATGCTCTTCAACTAATTTTCTTCCGTGTGTGTTTTTTCCACCTACTGAACAGTAGTACATCCCTTGTGGAGCAGGGTATCCTCCAACTGGGAAACCAAGTGGAAGTTGGGTTTTAGTATCCATAATGAAATACTCTTGTTCGAAACCAAACCAAAAATCATCATTATCATCATCAATTGTAGCTCTACCGTTAGAAGGGTGTGGAGTTCCGTCTGCGTACATAACTTCAGACATAACTAACCATCCATTGATACGAGTTGGATCTGGATAAATTGCAACAGGAACTAAAAGACAGTCAGAAGAACCACCTTCAGCTTGTTTAGTTGACGAACCATCAAATGACCAGTTTCCAAGTTCTTCTAATGTTCCTTTGAAGTTTTCATGTTCTTCAACTTTAGTTTTACTTCTAAGATTTTGAGTTGGTTCATATCCATCTAACCAAATGTACTCTAACTTAATTTTAGCCATAATAATATAAATTAATTTTTTTGTTTTTTTTCGTTGGGTCAAATATAGATTTATTTTTTTAGTCCCAAAAATTAGGGGGCTATTTTGTTTTGCGAAGTATAATTTTTTGGATAAGCGCAATTTTGTGAGGGGTATATTTTAAAAAAAGCAATTTAAGTAAGCTTAAAAAAATAAATTCGTAATAATTACGGCTCATTTTTGAATTTATGAGTTAAGAAATTATGAAAAAATGTTTATTTAATCAATAATACCGTACAGTTTTGTTATATTTCTATGATTTGAATTCATTATTCTTCGAAAAAACCGTTTTATGTTGAAAAATCATTGACTAAAAATCTATAATTTATATTCTAAACAGGCTTATTTATTGTTTATATTTGTTGCTTCTTTTTTAATGAAAATTAGTACGAATTTAAAATATATATAACCATGTCAACATTACGTTTTCAAGCTTTACAGCAAGCTTCTAACAGAAAGCCGGTGCATTTTGAAGAAATTGGCCGAAAATCAAATCTTTTTGGTGCAAATGTGTTTAATGAAAAAGCAATGAAGCAATATTTAACTTCAGATGCATTTAAAGGAGTAAGAGATGCTATTCAGCATGGTACAAAAATAGACAGAAAGCTTGCCGATTATATTGCTATGGGAATGAAAGAGTGGGCTCTTTCTAAAGGAGTGACTCATTATACACATTGGTTTCAACCATTAACAGGAACAACGGCAGAAAAACATGATGCTTTTTTTGAAACTTCTTATGACGGAAGCGAGTCTGTAGAAAAATTTGGAGGAGCACAATTAGTGCAGCAAGAGCCAGATGCATCTAGTTTTCCGAATGGAGGAATCAGAAATACTTTTGAAGCCAGAGGATATACTGCTTGGGATCCGACTTCTCCAGCTTTTATATATGGTACAACTTTATGTATTCCAACCGTATTTATTGCTTACACAGGTGAAGCTTTAGATAATAAAATACCTTTATTAAGAGCATTGTCTGCAATTGACGAAGCTGCAACAGAGGTTTGTAAATATTTTGACAAAAACGTAAAAAAGGTAACTGCAACATTAGGATGGGAGCAGGAATATTTTTTGATTGATAAAGCACTGGCAAATTCTCGCCCAGACTTAATGATGACGGGAAGAACTTTGTTAGGTCATACGTCTGCAAAAGGCCAGCAGTTAGACGATCATTATTTCGGATCTATCCCAACTCGCGCTCTTACTTATATGAGAGATTTAGAGCAAGAATGTATGCTATTGGGTATTCCGGTAAAAACACGTCATAATGAGGTAGCACCGAATCAGTTTGAATTAGCTCCGATTTTTGAAGAAACGAATTTAGCGGTTGACCACAACTCTTTATTAATGGATGTGATGCAGAAAGTTGCGGAACGTCATGACTTTAAAGTATTATTTCACGAAAAACCATTTAAAGGAGTAAACGGTTCTGGAAAACACAATAACTGGTCGCTGGCTACAGATACAGGAGTTAACTTGTTGAGTCCGAGCAAAACGCCAATGAGCAATTTACAATTCTTGACTTTCTTTATTAATACAATCAAAGCGGTTAACGACAACGAAACTTTATTAAGAGCCTCTATCGCAACAGCAAGTAACGACCATAGGTTAGGAGCAAATGAAGCCCCGCCAGCAATTATGTCTGTATTTATTGGAGCGCAATTAACTAAGGTTTTATCTGAATTGGAAAGCGTAACAACAGGAAAACTTTCGCCAGAAGAAAAAACAGATTTGAAATTGAACGTTGTTGGTAAAATTCCAGACGTATTATTAGACAATACAGACAGAAATAGAACTTCACCTTTTGCTTTCACTGGAAATAAATTTGAGTTTAGAGCTGTTGGATCCAATTCAAACTGTTCGAATGCAATGACCACTTTGAATGCGATTGTAGCAAAACAGTTAATTGATTTTAAAAATGAAGTAGAGAACTTGATTGAAAATAAAGACATGAAAAAAGACGATGCAATCTTTAATGTCTTAAGAGAATACATCAAACAATCTAAAAAAATTCTTTTTGAAGGAGACGGTTATAGTGATGCTTGGGAAAAAGAAGCGGCTAAAAGAGGTTTGAGCAACTTTAAAACTACTCCAGAAGCTATTAAAGCTAAGGTTTCTAAACAAGCTTTAGAATTATTTGAACAATTAGGAATCTTTAATCATGTAGAAGCAGAAGCTCGTTACGAAATCGAATTGGAAGAATACACTAAAAAAATCCAAATTGAAGGAAGAGTTTTAGGAGATATTGCTAGAAACCATGTAATTCCAACAGCAATTCGTTACCAAAACACTTTAATTGATAATGTAAAAGGGTTGAAAGAAATTTTTGCAAAAGAGTTTGAGGCTTTAGCCAAAGAACAGATTGTTTTAATTAAAGAAATTTCAGGTCATATTGAAGGAATCAATTCTAAAGTATTGGCGATGACTAATGAAAGAAAAAAAGCAAATCAATTGACCGATGCTCAAAAAATGGCAGAAGCATATTGCAATAATGTAAAACCTTATTTTGATGAAATTCGTAATCACTGCGATAAATTAGAATTATTAGTAGATGACGAAAGCTGGACATTGACCAAATATAGAGAATTATTGTTTACCAAGTAATTATATAATAACAATTTGTTAAAGCCTGTCTCAAAAAGACAGGCTTTTTTTTGAGATTATACTAAAAAAAAGGTTTGTGAAGAACTTTTTTGCTACTTATAGCCCCTTAAATGTAAAGAAATTGTAATAAGTATCTTTTTTCCTATGAAAATTTTTGCGCATTTGGGCAGTTCATCGAGATAGTATTACAGTTCATCGAAAAGAGGTTAATATCTTGTAAAATAGGTATTTATACGTGAGCTGCTTTTGGGTAAAGTTTTCTAATTTTGGTCGTGAAGAAAAGAAAATAGATTTAAAATTTGTTTTCAAAATGATAGAATAAGCCCCCCACTTTTCCTCCCCGGGATTATAAACCTACAGAAGAACCTACATAATAATTTGTATTAATAACCAATTAAATATATTTATTATGAAAAAAGTAATTTTAAGCATCTCAGCGATGCTGTTTGTAGGATTTGCTGCTGTAGCGCAGAACACATCTAATGTAGGTCAGATAGGAAATGGTAACAACGGTATTGTTGGCCAAAACGGAACTTTAAACAGTTCAAAAATTACACAAGTAAGCCCAGGTGGAGCGGCTCCAGCTTCTGACGGAAACAAATCAGAAGTGTATCAAGGTATTCAACCAGGTTTATATGCTGCAGTAAGTAATAAAGCTGAAGTAGATCAAAACGGAAAGAAAAACGTTGCATTTGTTTCTCAAAGCAATAAAAACAACCAAGCTTACCAAACTCAAAAAGGAAATGAAAACGATGCTACAATCTGGCAAGATCAAATTGCTGGACCAGCTTCTGCGCTTAACGGAGGAGACAAAGCATGGCAAACTCAAACAGGAAATAAAAATAAAGCTACAGTTGACCAAGGTACAACAGGAAATGAATATCCAGCTCCTGGAGGTGTTTTCACTGCTAGCCAATTGACTGCTTTAGGTTCTGTATCAATTCCATTTGCTCCTAATGGAGGCAATGAGGCTACTCAAACTCAAACTGGAGATTACAATTTGGCTTATGCAAGTCAAGGTGGTACAGGAAACAAATCTTGGCAAACTCAAACTTCTCCAGCAGGAACTACAGACCCAGCTAAAAATATTTCTAGACATTTTCAATATGGAGATGGAAATGAGTCAAAAACTGTTCAAAATGGAATTAGAAACATTGAGAATACATTACAAATTGGAAACTTGAATACTTCTGATGTAAAACAAACTAATGCTGCTGGTGCTGGAAACCAACAAGTAGGATTCTCTTTTGGTAATTCAAACCATATTACTGTGACTCAAACAGGACTATAAATTTATAATTCTCTTGAGAAGAAGAATATAATAAAATGAGATAGCCTTTATCTATTAACTAGGCTATCTCATTTAATTTCGATTTTAAAAAATAAATCTAAAAAAAAATAAAAATGAAAATTTTCATTTTAAATATTGTTTTACTCCTTATCTCCTCAGGGCTTTATGCCCAGCAGAAAGAAGATAATTCTGAGTTTAAAAACTATAGTTCATCCGTTTTTAATTCTAAAGAAATGGCAATGAGTATAGTTTCTGGCTTGGATAAAAAAGCTCAAAAGGATTTAAATCAAAACCTCCAATCTGGAATACAGATACAGCAGATTGGCGATTTAAACAAAGTGAATGCAGCTTTGAAATCTAATGACTTAAAAGTTTCTGTTAAGCAAAATGGAGATAGAAATGATGTGCAGTTAGATAAAAGTGCAAACTCTATTACGCAAAGTGTTATTCAGCAAGGAGATAATAACCGACTTTTTGATTATACATTCAAAACAAATTACGATATAAATATGCAGATTGTTCAAAAAGGCGACAATCAAAATATTCAAAATATTGGAACCAATTCCTTGTCAAAGAATATGAAAATTACACAAACAGGAAATGGAGCTTCAATAATTCTTATAAATAAATTATAAATAGCAACATGTATTTTTTTAACAGACATATCACGATTCTATTTTTATTTTTTTCTATAATTTTTTATGGACAAGTTCCTCAAGATAAGATAAAAGCAAAAATAGAAATTGAAAAAATAGAGGGCAATGTAAAAATAACCGGTACAGCTGAAAACATGACAGATGTAATCAGGAGTGCCGCCTATAGATTGTCTGTGATAAAAAATAATGATAGTAATAGTAATCAGTCTAAGAATGAACAGGTTGGTGTTTTTACCTTACAGCCAAACGAAAAACAAAAATTATCTACATCGCAGATAAATCTGCTTGATACTGATGAGGTAATTATTATGCTTTTGTTTTATGATGAAGATAAACAAATAATAGCAAAAGATCGTGTGGTTTTGGGTGAAGAAAAAAAAAAGATGAGCCAGTTGTAATAATCCCTGATGAAGGTTTTGAATTACGTGGCATTATTACTGACGACACCAAAACGAAAATGGGTAAAGATTTCTATGACAAATATTACTATAAATATAATGCGATTGGAATAAATGCTAAGAAAATAGTAACCATAGGTGAAGAATATAGTTTTGCCAGAAATACAGCGATATCTATCACTATAGATAATGAGGTCATTTATGATTTTTTGGTTAGGCCAGACGACGAATATTTAGAAGCGGCTGCAGAAGAAGCTGTAAACACAACCTTTACTTATTTGAAAGAAAAAGAAAAAGAACGCAAATATTTCACTCAGTATTAATTTATTTATCAAAGACATGAAACTTATAGCAACCTTAATATTGTGTCTGCTTTTATCTCCATCTGTAAATGCTCAGGCTTTTGTTTACAAACCTGTAAACCCTGCATTTGGTGGCGATACGTTTAACTATCAATGGCTTTTAAGCAGTGCTGAAGCTCAAAACAAGCAGAAAGATAAAACAGCTGTCACTCCTACACAAACTGATTTAGAGAAGTTTAAAGCCAATTTAAATGCTCAATTATTAAATCAGATTTCCAGTCAACTTTATAAACAGCAATTTGGTACAGATGGCATCAAAGAAGGCTCTTATACTTTTGGGAGTTATTCGGTCGATGTATTTCCGTCATCAGATGGTCTTACTCTAAATATTTTAGATACCAATACAGGAGAACAAACACAAGTAATCATCCCAAATCAATAACATGCGAATCCATTACTACCTATTTATTGTATTTGGGTTACTTCTTACTGGCTGCGGCGCTTATTATAACCAACCCACTGGAGTTCAAAAAGCTGTTTTGGGAGAAGGTACGCCCGCTACGTCATTATTAAAAGATCTGCCAAAACCCAAAGAACAAGTCGTCGTTGGTGTCTATAAATTTAGAGACCAGACTGGACAATACAAACCTCAGGAAAACGGAAGCAGTTTTAGTACTGCTGTGACACAGGGAGCCACTTCTATATTGATAAAAGCGCTGGAAGATTCTAAATGGTTTATACCAATTGAGCGTGAAAATATTGGAAACTTATTGCAAGAACGAAATCTAATTCGTGCAACTCGTCAGGAATATATAAAAGATGCAAATCCGAATGAACCGCAATTAACACCTCTATTATATGCTGGAGTGCTGTTGGAAGGAGGTATTGTTTCGTATGATTCTAATATTATCACGGGCGGATTTGGTGCAAGATATTTTGGTGCCGGAGCATCTGTAAAATACCGTCAAGACCGTGTAACAATTTATTTGAGAATGATTTCGACTTCAAACGGAAAAATTCTAAAATCAGTTTATATATCAAAAACGATTTTGTCGCAAGCAATTGATGAGAGCCTTTTTAGATATGTCAATTTTAAAAGACTTCTCGAAGTAGAAACGGGATACACTACTAATGAACCAGTACATATGGCTGTTACAGAAGCTATAGAAAAGGCTGTTGAATCTTTGGTTTTGGAAGGAATAAAAGATAATGTCTGGGAAGCTGATGCTCCAAAATGGGAAGTTGATAATTTACTGAAAGCTTACGCCGAAGAAACCAAAACTGCCGATGTAACGGGTTTATATGATAGAGTGCTTGAAAACAGAAGAAGCAAATTTGCCATAGAACTTTCTGGCGGTGCTACTTTAATGGATGGAGATTATCGCGATCCTCTTTTAAGACCCTTCGGGCGCGGAGCTTTAAAATGGATGATTTCTCCAAGTTTTACAGTAAGCGCTTCTACCAATGTTGTAAACCTCGCCAACAAAAATTTACTAGATGTCGGGTATATTACCTACGATCTTAATATGGAATGGATCATTCTTCCTAAAGATCGCCTTACGCCATTTTTATATGGAGGAGGAGGATATGGAATGAATCGGAAATTTGAAAATACCTACGGTAAATTTCAATATGGTGCAGGCTTAGAATATATGGCATCAGATCAGATAGGTATAAAATTATTTGCTGAACAAAATATTAATTTCAGTGATAATGTCGATTATATTGTTGCAGGAACCCGAGATGATTACTATTACAAATTTGGTCTAGGGCTAACTTTTTACTTTGGAAAAAAGAAAAAATAATTTGAATAGTTAATTATCAGAAATTATAACGTTGAAGTTAAATTTAAAAACAAATCAAAAATGAAGTATTTATACCAAATTGCCAGTGTACTTTTTTTATTGTTTTTGGTTTCATGCAGTGAAGAAAAAATAGGGGAACAACTTAATGATTATGGTACAATCACAGGGAAAGTTGTTTCTGGTGATACTTTTGAGCCAATGGAAAATGTGAAAATACTTTCTAGTCCAGCCACGAGTACCGTGTTTACAGATGCAGAGGGGAAGTTTACACTTTCTAATGTGAAAGTAGGAGAATATTCAGTTCAAGCTCAAAAAGATGGATATGTCGCAAAATTTGAAGCTGTTACCGTAACTAAAAATACGACCTCAGAAGTTGTTTTTGAACTCAAAAAAGCAACAGCAAACAATAAGCCTCCAACAGTTCCTGTTTTGGTTAGTCCAGTAGATAACAGTACAGGTCAGGCTGTTTCTTTAGACTTAACCTGGACGGCTACCGATCCAGATAATGACGCACTTACCTTTAAGGTCACTCTTAGAAATGACAGTAATGCAGAAGTAAAAACTTTTGAAGCCATAAAGGAGAAAAAACTTTCACTGACGGATCTTGTATATGGTATAAAATACTATTGGCAAGTTGAAGTCACCGATGGAGTTAATACTCCTATATTGAGCGCAATTAGCGCTTTCTCAACTCTTAATTTTCCAGCAACAAGGCAACTATTCGTAAAAGGGATTAATGATAATAATGTGATTTTTACAGCTGATGATACTGGAAAACAATATCAATTAACTGGCTCAGATAAAAATTCGTGGCGCCCTCGAAGAAATAATCAAGTTAAAAAAATTGCTTATATAGCCACAAATGGCTCAAGAAACGATATTTACACCATGAATTTTGATGGTACAGGAGCAAAAAAAATCACTAGTTCAGTATCTATAGCTGGATTTAATTCAGATTATGTTGGATATTCATGGAATGCTTCAGGAAGTGCATTAATTTATCCAAATTTTGATAAGCTGTATAAAATTAATAATGATGGAAGTGGTTTGACCAAAATATTTCAAACGCCAAACGGTAAATTTATTTCTGAATGCGATTGGAGTGCTGATGAATCAAAAATTGTGTTGAAAGTAAATGATGCAAATGGATATAATGTTGAGATTTATGTTATTAATATGTCAGGCACTGTAATAGCAAATGTTATTTCTGGGCAAGCTGGAGCTTTTAACGGCTTGAATTTTTCGATTACAGGACAAAAAATAGTATATTCTTGGGATGTTTCAGGATACGAAAATGCAAATTATCGTCAGCTTGATTTAAGAATTTATGAATATAGTTTTACCACAGGAACTTCTACACCAATTTTACTCGATAAAATTGTAGGAACAAATGATTATGATGTTCGATATTCTCCAAATGAAGCCGAAGTTATTTTTGTAAATACCTCTAATGATGGTATATCAGAAAAAAAGATTTATAAAGCATTAGTTAAAAATACCACTGATAATGTAAGGACATTATTGTTCACAGGAACCTCAATGCCAGATTGGGAATAAGAAATAATAAACCAACCTTTAATAACCAATTTTATTTCAGGAGATCGGCAGAATATATAATTCTGCCGATTTTTTTATCAATCAAATAATCGAATAAGGCAAAGAATTAAAAAAAGGGATTATCTTTGCTGCACATCAACACAAACTAATTTTCATGAGTTCAGATTCTAGCAAAAGATATGCACAAAGAGGTGTTTCGGCATCAAAAGAAGACGTACATAACGCTATAAAAAATATTGACAAAGGTTTATTTCCGCAAGCATTCTGTAAAATTGTTCCTGATTATTTAACTCAGGACAATGAGCATTGCCTTATTATGCATGCTGACGGAGCAGGTACAAAGTCGTCTTTGGCATACATGTACTGGAAAGAAACTGGAGATCTTTCGGTTTGGAAAGGAATCGCTCAAGATGCCCTAATCATGAATATTGACGATTTATTGTGTGTTGGTGCAACAGATAATATTTTGCTTTCTTCAACTATTGGAAGAAATAAAAACCTGATTCCAGCTGAAGTAATTTCTGCAATCATTAACGGAACAGAAGAATTAATCAACGAATTAAAATCTTTCGGAGTTACCATTCATTCAACAGGAGGAGAAACTGCCGATGTTGGAGATGTAGTTCGTACTATTATTGTAGACTCTACCGTAACAGCTCGTATGAAACGCAGCGATGTTGTAGACAACGCAAATATTAAAGCAGGAGACGTAATTGTTGGTTTGGCTTCTTTCGGACAAGCTACTTATGAGAAAAGCTATAATGGCGGAATGGGAAGTAACGGATTAACTTCTGCACGTCATGACGTTTTTGGAAAATATTTGGCTAAAAAATATCCAGAAAGCTACGATGCAGCAGTTCCAGAAGAATTAATTTATTCTGGACAGGTTAATTTAACAGATGAAGTTGAAAACAGCCCAATCAATGCTGGGCAGTTAGTGCTTTCTCCAACTAGAACCTACGCGCCAATTATCAAGAAAATTTTAGATAAATATACTCCAAATGATATTCACGGAATGGTGCATTGCAGTGGAGGAGCGCAAACTAAAATTTTACATTTTGTAAAAGATTTACACGTTATAAAAGACAATTTATTTCCAGTGCCACCATTGTTCAAATTAATTCAAGAACAATCAAAAACAGATTGGAAAGAAATGTATCAGGTTTTTAACTGCGGTCACAGAATGGAGCTTTACGTTCCAGAAAGTATTGCACAAGATATTATCGAAATTTCGAAATCATTCAATGTTGATGCGCAAATTGTAGGTAGAGTAGAAGCATCTGATTCTAAAAAGCTTACAATCACAAGCGAATACGGAACATTCAATTATTAAAATAAATTAACCGTATAAGTGATATAAGTTCATTTTAAACTGACAGATTTGATTGTCAGGCTGAGCGAAGTCGAAGCCTTATTTTGATTTGACAGTTTTCAATTTCACTCAGAAAAGTTTATACTTTCTTATATCACTTATATGGTTTAAAAATATTTAACTATGTACGAATTACTTTTTTGGAAATATCTAGATGAAATCTACCTGAACAATCAGGAAGTTTATGAAGCTCTTGTTGAAAAACAAGAAGTGGAAGGTCTGGCTGAACTTCAAGTGGAAGTAATCGTAAACAGAATAAATTCAGTCTTTTCTGAATGGGAAAGAGTGGATGAAAACAGCTGGAAAAACTCAAAAGGAAAAGGTGCATTTCAAGTTGTTACTACACCCCAAAGCATAAAAATTGACTGCTACGGAACAGAAGGAAAAACCATGAATAAACTAGTAGATATTATGGAAGAATTCAAATGTCCGCTTTACGACCCACAAGTTCCGGAACGTTACGATGAAATGAACGAGTAGATAATTGTTAGTGGTGAATTGTTAATTATTAATTATTAATTAAGAATCAACATCAATCATTAACAATTTACAATTCACCATTAAAGCTATCCATTTTTCAAAAGCAAATCCTGTTCTTTTCTCATTTTTTCAGTCAACTGATTGATATACGTTTTTATTTTCTGCGGAAGCGTATTCCAATTTTGATCTTTTTCAAAACTTCTGCAATCATCTAAATCACATTCAACCGCGCGGATCACATATTTTTTGTTTTTATAAACCGTAATAATTTTTACGCGTCTTATATAGCCATCTTCATTGCGAGTTCCATAAACAATAATAGGTTCAATATAACCGTCGCCATCAATATCTTTTGTACTGCAATATTTTGTCCAGAACCAAATGTTTGTTTCTTTCGGAATAGTATTTTCAAGCAAATCATTAATTCGCCATTTTTCTAGAAATCCGCCGTGATCATTGACTACGCAAATGGCTTGTATTTTGGTATTTAAAGTGTCTTTTTTAGAAACTGTTTTCTGATTTTCGCCCAAAACCAATTCGTAAACACCTCCTTTATCACTAAATTCAAATGCTTTATAAATAGGAAAAGCAGTAACGTTTTCAAGCTCTCTTTCTGAGATTTCTTGTTTGGTCAATTTATAGCTTTCTACTTTTTGAGAAAAAACAAATGTCGAATAAAAGGAAAGTAGAAATACAATATATTTTTTCATGTTTACTGTATATTTTTAGTACATCAAAGATATTTAAACCTTTTGAGTCCTGCTAAATTTATGTTTTTTAAAAATAGATTTTGTTGTACTTTTCAATACTAAAAAAACAAAGAGGATTTCTAAGAAAAACAATAAAAATGATTAAAACAAATTGCAGTAATTTTCTTCTGGGAGTATTGGTTTTGGTACTTTCTACTAATAATATGATAGGACAGAAGAAGGCAGGAGAAAAACGAAATTTAATTCAATATGTTGATCCAATGATTGGAACAGCAAAAATGGGACATACCTATCCAGGCGCAACAGTTCCTTTTGGGAGCGTGCAATTAAGCCCAGAAACAGATACCATTGCTTACAGTTTAAATGGAAAATACAACGGAGAAGTTTATAAATACTGTGCTGGTTATCAGTATGAAGATAAAACGATTGTAGGTTTCAGTCACACCCATTTCAGCGGAACTGGACATTCCGATTTAGGTGATTTCTTAATTATGCCAACAACTGGCAAACTGCAATTGAATCCTGGTGTAGCATCAAAACCGTTGTCTGGTTATAGATCTGCATTTTCACATTCGACAGAAAAAGCAGAACCTGCTTATTACAGCGTTTTTCTCGAAGATCATAAAATAAAAGCAGAATTGACAGCGACAACGCGCGTGGGAATGCATCAATATACTTTTCCAAAATCTAATGAAGCACATATCATTTTAGATCTGACTTCAGGAATTTACAACTACGATAAAAAGAATGTTTGGACATTTGTTCGTGTAGAAAACGATACTTTAATAACCGGATATCGCCAAACAAACGGATGGGCGAGAACTAGAACGGTTTATTTTGCAATGTCTTTCAATAAACCAATTAAAAGTTACGGACAAGCTGCTCAGGAAAAAAGCGTTTATAGAGGTTTTTGGGGAAGATTCGATCAAACGAAAAACTTTCCAGAAATGGCAGGTCAGAACCTAAAATTATTTTTTGATTTTGATACGAATGAAGGCGAGAAAATCAAAATCAAAATGGCACTTTCTCCTGTAAGTTCTGCTGGTGCATTAGAAAATATGAAAAAAGAAGTTCCAGATTGGGATTTCGAAAAAGTAAAAAAACAAAGTCAGGAGGTTTGGAATAACGAATTGAATAAAGTTCAAGTAGAAACCATTCAAAAAGAAGATTTGGTTAATTTTTATACCGCAATGTATCATGCATTTTTGGGACCAACAGAATACATGGATTTAGATAAAAATTATAAAGGTCTAGATATGAATGTGCATAAAGCGGAGAATTTTACCAATTATACCAGTTATTCACTTTGGGATACGTATCGTGCTTTGCATCCGTTATTCAATATTGTGCAGCCCAAAAGAAATGCCGATATGGTAAGTTCTATGTTGGCACATTCAGATCAAAGTGTTCATAAAATGCTTCCAATTTGGTCGCATTATGCCAATGAAAACTGGTGTATGATTGGATATCATTCGGTTTCGGTTGTGGCAGATGCAATTGTAAAAGGAAATATTAGTTTTGATGCCGAAAAAGCGCTTCAAGCTTGTGTAAATACCGCAAAAGTGCCGTATTACGATGGTTTGGAATTTTACATGAATAAAGGGTATGTTCCAGAAGATAAAAACGGTGCTTCGGTTTCTAAAACTTTAGAATATGCTTATGACGATTGGGCAATTGCACAAGCAGCTAAGAAATTAGGAAAAACAGATATTTATAATGAATTCATTACTAGATCGAAAAACTATAAAAATGTCTACGATGAGAAAACGGGTTTCATGCGTCCGAAATTGAATGACGGAACATTCAAAAAAGAGTTTGATCCGCTAGATACGCATGGGCAAGGTTTTATTGAAGGAAATTCTTGGAATTACAGCTTATACGTTCCGCAAGATCCTGCTGATATGATTAAATTGATGGGTGGAAACGAGAAATTTAAAGTTCGTTTAGATTCTCTGTTCAATATGCATCTTCCAGACAAATATTTTGAAAATACCGAAGATATTACAAGAGATGGAATAATCGGGAATTATGTTCACGGAAACGAGCCTTCTCATCACGTAGTTTATTTATACAATTGGACAGATTCTCCATGGAAATCGCAAGATAAAATTAGAATGATCTTGAAAAAAATGTACCGAAATGGCGCTGACGGTTTAGGAGGAAATGACGATTTTGGACAAATGAGTGCGTGGTATATTTTTAGCAGTTTAGGATTTTATCCAGTTGCTCCAGGTTCTGACGAGTATGCACTAGGAAGTCCGTTGATGAAAAATGCTATTGTAAATTTAGAAAATGGAAAAACTTTTGAAGTGGAAACCGTAAACCAATCTGATAAGAATGTATTTGTGAGTAAAGTTCTCCTTAACGGAAAACAATTGGAAAAACCATTTTTAAAACATGCCGATGTTATCAATGGCGGAAAGATTACGTTTTATATGAGCAGTAAGCCGAATAAGAAGCAGTATCAAAATTAGTTTTGCATTTGTCACCCAGAGCGAAGTCGAAGGGCTTTCTAGCTCAGATAGGGCTTCGACTACGCTCAGCCTGACAACGGTAATATTTTTAATTAGTGAAAATTTGTGCAATTCGTGGCAAAACAACAAAAAACTTCACGAAATTTGCACTTCAAATAAAGACAATCGATATGAAGATCAATTTAAAATCAGGAATAGAGAAACTGCTTTTCGGAATGAAGCAGAATGATGTAACAGCAGCTTTAGGAAAACCTGATAAAAACTATAAAGACGAAGACGACAATGTGATTTTTGTTTATAATGCACACAAAATCAGATTGACATTTTATCAGGAAGAAGATTTGAAATTAGGTTATTTAGTAGCATCAAGCAATGATTTAGAAGTTTTCGGATTCAAATTAATCGGAAGAAAAATTGCTGACGTAAAGAAAGATTTTGCTGCAAAAGGAATCACAAAATTCAATCAAGAAACATTTGATACTTTTGAAAATTACTTCAACGAAGACAACTGGTTTATCCTTCAAACAGAATTTGATGAGGTTGTAAAGTTTGAAATTGGAGCAATCATCAATAGTAAAGATGAGTTTGATTGGAAATTTCCAGTGAAAAAATAACGTATTTTTTTGTCATCCTGAGGAACGAAGGATCACACAAGAAACTCCGCAAAGTATGTCGGACAATCTTTGGCGATTTACGAGTGTGATCCTTCGTTCCTCAGGATGACAAACAAAAAAAACCGACAATCACTTGTCGGTTTTTTTTTATGTCTTTAAAAAGAAATTATCCTTTTAACCATGCATTTTTAAGTTTCTCTTTTGAAGCATCTGTAGCTTTAAAAGTTTCTGTTTCTTCAAATGGTAGTTTTACAGTTCCTTTTATGGTTTCTTCTTTAGTTCCACGTTTTACTTTAAGTGTAATAGGATCATTTTCTTTCCAGTTTTCACTTTCTGTAATTAAATCATAAATGTTATCTAGGTTGTATGATTTATTGTTTACAGCTAAAATTTTATCGCCACCTTTTAAGTTTAGGTTTTTAAAGAATGCAGTTGACTCTGATTCCGGACGAACCGCGATTTCTTTTGTTGCTTTATCAATAGTAATGTAAGGAGTTTGTCTTTTAATGAACGGATTTCCAGCTTTTTTCTCGTTTGCTTTTGTAACACCAACTTTTGCTAGATAAAAATCGTAAGGAATTGGAGTAGTTCCAGCAACGTATTTATTTAAAAAGTCACCAACTTCAGGATAAGTCAAAGAAGTGATTTTTGCGAATAATTCATCGTCATTAAAAGGTTTTTCAACACCATATTCATCAGATAATTTATGCATTAAATCCAAAATTCCTCTTTCTCCATTGCTTTTTTCTCTAATGATAATGTCGATACACATACCAATTAAAGCACCTTTTTGGTATACATTTAAATATTGATCTTTATAAGGCTGATCCAATACATTTTTACTCATTACAGTAAACGACATTGTATCATCTAACTGTTTAGATTGTGCAATCTTGTCTGCAATACGCGTATAGAATTCAGCTTCGTCAATTAAACCTTGATTAATTTGGAATAAATTAGCAAAATATTCTGTTACACCTTCGTACATCCATAAATGTTCAGACATTTTTGGTGCATTGTAATCAAAATACTGAATTTCTTTTGAGTGAATAGTTAATGGCGTCACAATGTGGAAGAATTCGTGAGAAACTACATCTTTTAGTGTTTCTACCAATTTTTCTTTTGGCATTGATTCTGGTAAAACTACAGTTGTAGCGGTTGGGTGTTCTAAAGCTCCAAAACCGTGAGCATCGTCTTTAGCCATGCTTGAAAGGTATACCAAAACAGTATATTTTTTAGTAGAATTTACTTTTCCTAAAAAGTTTTTCTGTGCGGTCATCATAGTTTTCATCTCTGGAGTAATGCTCTCGGCAGTATATTTTCCGGTAGGAGAGTACACAGCAATTAAGATGTCCATTCCGTTTACATTAAAAGTAGTGTAATCAGGTTTAGAATACATAATTGGGTTTTCTACCAAAATAGCATAACGAGAAGTGGTAAACACATCAGAAGTATTGCTTGCATCTTGATCTGTCATAGAAGTAGCTCCCCAAAGTGTTTCAGGATGTGTGATCGTAACTTTGTACGGAACGTCTAATTTATCTTGAAAATACCCTACAAAACCATGAGTGTTAACCATGAAATTTTTTCCTGCATCGATGTTTGTTCCTGCTGGAGAAAAAACATCGTCATTTCCAAATCCAGTTCCTTTTTCTGTATCGAAAGTATCGTTTACCAGATAAGTAATTCTTTTTAGTGTCTTTGCGTTTGAGATAGACCAAGAATTATCACCTAATCTTTTTACAGTAAGAGCATTTCCTTTAGCATCAAAAGCTTTAAAATCTTCTGAATATTTTCCATAATTATCTGTTGAATAAGTACCAGGAACGGTTTTAGGAATACTGTAGGTAATTTCATCAGTCTTAATGGCTGGTGGCGTAACGGTTACCAAGACCTTATCGTCTTTAACATCGGTTAAATTGATATTAACTTCAACTATATTGCTTTTCGCGGCTCCAGTGCTACCTGTTTTACAGCTCCAAAAAGTTACCGCTAGAGCTAAGGTGTAAAGTATTTTTTTCATTTTTATATGTTTAGTTATAGTATTTGACACAAAAAGTACCGAAAAGTTACTAAAAAATCACATTATATTTACAGATAAAAAAAAACTCCTGAAAAACAGGAGCTTTATTTTAGTCTAATTTATTCTTGATATAATATTTTCCGTCCAAATCTTCATCAAAATCATCTATTTTAACGGGTTTTGGTTTTGGTTTATTTGCAATTGCCTTCTTTTTCCACATCTCAAATTTTTCAAGAGGCATTTTCTTTTTCATGATGTCCAGGACTTCTTTTTCTGCCAATCCAAATTCTTTCTTTATAATTTCAAATGGATTTCTTTCTTCTAAAGCTAACGAAACAAGTCTTTCGATTTGTTCCGGAGTTAATTCTTTGCGGCTACTCTTTTTCATCTCGTGAAAATTAATTCAAAATAGGGTGTTAATTATTAATAGATTGATTTTCAATTTCTGTATCAATATTAAAAAAAAAAATAATAAGTTGGTTCAGTAAAGTTCAATTTTTTTAATGATTTTAACTGTTTTTGAAGGATCGTGATTTTTGAAATGGAATTTTTAACAGATTCTTCAATTCATTGTTTTCTTCAGACTGCATATGAGTGTCTACACCATATATAAGTTGATCTTTAGGTAAGTAGGTAAAGGTTTTAAAAAGCCTGTCCCAAACAGAAAAAATATTGCCATAATTGCTGTCTGTATAAGGCAGCACATAATGATGATGCACTTTATGCATATTAGGCGAAACAATAAAATAACTTAAGAATAGATCCAATTTTTCTGGCAGCGAAATATTGGCGTGGTTAAATTGTGAAGCAACAACTGATAATGATTGATAAAGAAAAACCATCCACATGGGAGTCCCGATAATTAAAACGCCTAAAGTGGTAAAAATAAAACGGACTACACTTTCTCCAGGATGATGTCTATTGGCAGTTGTGGTATCGATCCAAGTGTCGGTATGGTGCACCAGATGAAACTGCCAAAGAATTTTTACTTTGTGTTCTACCAAATGAGCTAAATAAGCTCCTATTAAGTCCAGAAGCAGTAAGCCAATTATAGTATATAGCCAGATAGGCATTTTTGGAAGCCATTGCAGAATTCCAAAATTATGTTCGATTGTCCAAGCGGCAGTCCGTATTAAAATAAATGCAAGAATAAAATTGACAACAATTGTAGTGAAGGTAAAAAAGAAATTGATACCTGCATGAGGCCATTTTTTATATTGCATTTTAAACAAAGGAAAACTGTTTTCAATTAGCCAGAAAATAGTAATACCGCCAACCAAAATCAAACTTCTGTGCGAAGAAGGAATCGTAGAAAAATAATTAATAATGTCATTCATGATGCATAAATATTTGAATTAATTAAAGATTTCTTTCGGTTTTATTCCAATAAAAAAGAGAAAACCAAATATAAATATATCTGATTTTCTCTTTAGAAATTATTATTTAGGATATTATTTTTTGATGAGGCTGATTATAAATAATAAAACCCACGCACCTGCTACAGCAATCAGAATCTGCCACAGAAGGCCGCCGCCTCCAATGCCAAGTTTTCCAGCAATCCATCCTCCGATAAATCCGCCTATGATTCCGACAATAATATTGCCAATTAAACCAAATCCGGCACCTTTCCAGATTTGACCCGCTAGCCATCCAGAAATGGCACCTATAAGTAAGAAATATAAAAATTCCATATTTTTATTTTTTTGATGATGTTTTGATTTCTTTTTTCAGTTATTATGCTTCTGCGTGATTTTGAAGCAGTGTTTTATAAAGAAAACCTGCGGCTAATGCACCAAGAATAGGGGCAACCCAAAACAGCCAAACCTGTGATAATGGCTCTCCGCCAACAAAAATGGCTTGAGATAAAGATCTCGCTGGATTTACAGAAGTATTCGTAATCGGAATACTGATTAAGTGTATTAAAGTTAACGCCAAACCGATTGCGATTCCTGCAAATCTGCCATTTGCAAATTTATCAGTTGCTCCTAAAATCACTAATAAAAAGAATAATGTAAGTACAAATTCTGCAATGAAAGCAGACTGTAAGGAATAGCCATCAGGAGAAAAAGCTCCAAAACCATTAGATGCAAAGGCTCCAGCTTTTGTACTGTCAATTGCAAAACCAGCTTTTCCAGAAGCTATTGTGTATAAAGTGCCTGCTGCTGCAACAGCTCCAACACATTGTGCAATGATGTACGGAATAAGATCTTTTGCTGAGAATCTTTCGCCAGCCCACAAACCAAAAGAAACAGCGGGATTAAAATGACCACCAGAAATATGGCCAACAGCATAGGCCATTGTAAGTACCGTTAAACCAAAAGCAAGCGCAACACCAGCAAATCCGATTCCTAAATTTGGAATTCCCGCTGCAAAAATTGCGCTTCCGCATCCACCAAAAACAAGCCAATAAGTTCCAAAGAACTCTGCAAATAATTTTTTCATAATAAAATAATTTAAATGGTTAATGTTAGAATGTATATTGGTAAGCCCAATAAATTAAAACAATTTGTAAGGGCAAACGTACAAATAAAATCCATAATGGTAAACCAAATCCTGCTTTTTTATTTTGAAACATATACAAATTGGCAGGAAAAATAGCAATTAATAGCATTATAATTCCCCAGGCGGCAATTTGTGTTGTAAAAGGCAGGATTAGAAAGATGCCTAGAATAATCTCAGAAGCACCACTTAAAATATTTATTAATTTGGGGTTTTTAAATGCGGGCGGAATGATTTTTATGTACATTCCAGGTTTTCTAAAATGATTTAGACCAGCAAGAATATAAAGGAAAGCCATTAAATATAAATGCCAAGGTAAAATCATGATATTTAATTGTTTATCACGAATTTATAAAAAAATTAACAATTATTGCATTACAAGACTTCTTTTTTTGAAAGTATGTATTTTGGGCTATTTTTTTGACTTGAAATTTACATTCATAATAATTATGGCCAGAATAATCAATACAATGCCGACCCATTGAGAAAAGATTACTTTTTCGTTTAATAAAACATACGCCATCATTACAGAAACTGGCAGTTCTAGGGCAGAAACAATACTTCCTAGTCCAATTCCAGTTAACGGAAAACCTGCAGTCATTAAAAGTGGCGGAATTATGGTACCAAATAAGGATAATACAATTCCCCATTTAAGGAAGATTTCCATATTAAACGCCGTAACCTGTGTTGCAAAAGCAAACGAAAATACAATAACAGCACCTCCTAAAAGCATATAAAGACTTCTTTGAGCAGATGAAATTTCGGTTGCTACACTATTGGCAGTAAACATAGTTGTAGTAAAAGAAGCAGCAGCAAGCATTCCCCAAACTAAACCTCTCCAGTCTAATTCGATATCGTTATTGATAATATTGGTGGCTAAAACAGTTCCAAAAAGCACTATTAATACCGCAATGACCTTTTGTTTTGAAGGCAGTTTTTTTTCTAAAATCATTTCAAGCAAAACACCCATCCAGACCGTTTGCATCAACAAAAC
The DNA here is from genome assembly GCF_002303885.1 of Flavobacterium sp. ACN2. Taxonomy (GTDB): domain Bacteria; phylum Bacteroidota; class Bacteroidia; order Flavobacteriales; family Flavobacteriaceae; genus Flavobacterium. The sequence continues at coordinate 125,215 of NZ_MRCM01000009.1, forward strand.
GATTCCGATAGACACAGGAATATATTTTACCGCCAAATAATAAAATAAGCTTGTCATTCCTAAAGAAGTTCCAGCTAACATTAAATTGAAAACATTTTTACGAGATGCTTTTACGGCAGGTTTGTTTTTGTTTTTAATACGCTGAAAAAGATTGATTGCAAGAATACCTAGAATTCCGTATATAAACTGTGAGGTCGTTACTTCTGCAGTTGTGTATCCTTCAGAATAGGCCATTTTTACAAAAGTAGCCAACATTCCGTAAGTAGTTGCTCCCAAAGCAACAAGAAAAACACCCTTTAATACACTATTTTGCGACGTCATAAATTATCTGTTTTAAAAAAATTAAGCCGGCAAAGGTAAGCTATTTTGTTTAGGATTCTCTTGTACTATGTTGAAAATAATGATTTAATTGTAACAGAATTGATTTTTAAAGGCTTAAAATAAGAATTCTTTAAAAAGTTAAAGAGTGAAAAATAGAAAAGCCATCAAGAATAATTCTGATGGCTTTTTATATCTATAAAGAATAAATCTTCTCTTTTCTAATTACTTAGGCTGGTTTTGATACGTTTCAATTTCAAAAATCAAAGTAGCATTTGGAGGAATCACTCCGCCAGCACCTTTTTCGCCATACGCTAAATTTGAAGGTAAAAAGAAAGTCGCTTTTTCTCCGTCTGTCATCATATCAAGAGCTTCAAGAAAACCAGGAATCATTCCCTCTTTTTTACCAACTGTAAAAGGAAACGTTTTGTATCCGCCTTGCGCATCTCTATTGGCATCATATTTTCCATATGCTTTTGCTACTGGAGCCATGCTGCTGTCAAATAAGTTTCCGTCTTCAAAATACCCAGCGTAGTGAAAATAGATGTTAGAACCTTCAGCACCTTTAACGCCAGTACCTTTTTGAGTGATTACATATTTTAAACCAGAAGCTGTTGCAGTTGCTTTTGCTTTTAAGTCTTTAAAATAAGCTGCTTTTGCAGTTATTACTTTTTTTGCTTCTTCTTTTTTAGCCGCTTCTTTTTTTACATCATCGCTTAAAACTTTTAGAGCATCAAATTTCTTTGCAGCAGCACCTTTGCGTGTAATAACAATTTTTGTCATTACATCGTCTTGAACTATTTTATTTACATTATCCATTCCAGACACTACGTGGCCAAAAATAGTGTGTTTTCCGTTTAACCAAGGAGTATCTTTGTGTGTAATGAAAAACTGGCTTCCGTTTGTTGCCGGACCAGAATTTGCCATAGCAAGAACCCCGCCTTTTTCGAATTTTAAATCGTCTACAAATTCATCTTTAAAAGAATATCCTGGACCTCCAGAACCATTTCCTTCTGGATCACCACCCTGAATCATGAAATCGTTAATTACTCTATGGAATTTTAATCCGTTGTAAAATGGTTTTCCTTTAAGAGATGCTTTAACGTTAGGATTTGTACCTTCTGCCAAAGTAATAAAGTTTGCTACTGTAACAGGTGCTTTTACATACTCTAAAGAAAGAACAATGTCTCCTTTTGTAGTAGAAATTGTAGCGAAAATCCCGTCGCCAGGATTTGCCGCAGCAGCTGCTGTAGTTGTAGGTTTCGCTGCTGGTTTTGTAGCAGGCTTTTTAGTTTGAGCTTGTATATTTACTATTGCTAAGCAAAATAAAAATAGAAATTTAAATTTCATTGCTTTTAAAATTTTAAGTCTTTAATTCAATTACTGTTTGTCTGAAATCTGGATTTCGAAAATAATATTAGCGTTTGGCGGAATTACACCTCCAGCACCAGTTGCTCCATAAGCTAAGTGCGATGGAATAAAAAGAACTGCTTTGTCTCCATAAGACAATTGCTCAACTCCTTCAATAAAACCAGGAATTAAACCATCTTTTTTACCAGCTTGAAATTGAATTGGTTGGTAGCCGTTTTGCGCTGCTCTTGCAGGATCAAATTTCCCGAATGGTTTTGCCACTTCTTCAATGCTAGTGTCAAATAAAGTTCCGTTTTCAAGGAAACCAGCGTAGTGAATGTAAATTTGACTTCCAATAGCAGGTTTCTTGCCACCTCCTTTTTCTGTAATTACATATTCTAAACCGCTTGTAGTTTTAGTTGCTTTTGGTTTTAGAGAAGCGTAATAATCTACTTTTTCTTTTTGAGCTCCAGCATATTTTTGTTGTTCTTTTGCAATGTCAGCAAAATAGTCGTGGAATACTTTTGCAGCATCAAATTTTTTCGCTGCTTCACCATTTCTAATAATAGTTACAGCAACGATATTGTCTCCTTGAACAACTTTGTTTACTACTTCTTGATCTTTTGCGCTTACCACATGACCGAAAATAGTATGTAGGTTGTCTAACCAAGGAGTTTCTACGTGAGTGATAAAAAACTGGCTGCTGTTTGTTCCAGGTCCGTTATTTGCCATTGCTAAAACTCCAGCTTTGTCAAATTTTAAATCTGAAAATTCATCTTTAAATTTATATCCAGTATCTCCAGAACCAGTTCCTAATGGATCACCACTTTGAATCATGAAACTTTCAATTACTCGGTGGAATTTTAAACCGTCAAAAAAAGGTTTCTTTTTTAATTGTTCGTGCGTTACAAACTCGTTTTTACCTTCAGCTAAAGTCACAAAGTTAGCCACTGTAATAGGTGCTTTTTTGTAATCAAGCTCTACAATGATGTGACCTTTGTTTGTTTCGATATCGGCATATAAACCATCAGGAAGATTACTGTGGTCATCTTTACAAGAATAAAATGAGCCTACGGCTATTAGTAATAATAAAATACTCTTTTTCATTTTAAGATGTTGTTTTTATTGAGTTAATGTAATGTATCTTTTTTAGCTGGCGCTACAGGTTTTGCAACTGCAGGTTTTGGCGTTACGGCTGATGGCTGAGCAGCTGGTTTTGCTGTTTGTGCCGTAGGATCTGGAACAAAATTTCTAAGCGTTACTGTAACGATTAGAGATTCGTTTGTGCCAATTTTTTTATTATCTCCGTGATACCCATAAGCCATATGCGATGGAAATAAAAACGTAACAGTTTCGTTTTTATGCATTCTTTTTATTCCGTCGCGAAGCCCCATCATAATGTCTTGTTTGTCTACATAGTAAGTTTGAGGACCAAGATCTGATTCAGAATAAATGACATTGCCTTTTATATCTTTTACTTCCATATTAAAGTAAGCAATATCTCCTTTTCTTGGAGCTGCAGTTTCATTTGTATTTCTTTCGTCATAATAAAACCAATAGCCTTTTGGAGTAGCATAATATTTTACTTTCGGATTGCTTTTGATTATTTTCTTAATGACATCTTCTTCGTTTGCCACTAATTTTTTGTTTCGGTCAGCCGATTTTTTCATGAATGTTCCCGAAGCACTAGAAATGGGTCTTCTGGCTTCTTCATGATGCTTACAGCTGCTTAACAAAACTGTAAAAAGCAAAGTGTAAATGCTAAGTTTTAGGTAGTTCATGATTTGGACTATAATTTTAGTTTTTTTACTAAATCTTCAAATTTATTAACTGTTTCTTGCATCGAAACTTCAGATCTTCCGCCAGCTGCATTACTATGTCCGCCACCGTTGAAATGATCTCGAGCAAACTGATTTACATCAAAGCCTCCCTGCGAACGGAATGAAATCTTGATAATCCCTTCGTCTTTATTTTCGATAAAAATAGCAGTAAAAACAATATCTTTTATACTTAAGCCATAATTAACAATTCCTTCGGTATCACCTTTAACATAATTAAAAGAATCTAACTCTTCTTGTGTTAACGTCGTATATGAAGTTTTATGATTTTCAAGGATCTTCATGTTCTGCAAAGCACGTCCTAATAATTGTAATCTGCTGAAAGAGCTATTGTCAAAAAGTAATACAGGAATCTGAGTGTTTTCAACTCCTAAATCAATTAATTCAGCTATAATTCTATGTGTATTTCCTGTTGTGCCAGGAAAACGGAAAGAACCAGAATCGGTTAAAATACCTGTGTAAATGCAAGTTGCAATGGTTTTGTCAATATCTTCTTTTTTATTTAAGAAAGTGATAAAGTTATAGACCATCTCGCAAGTAGATCCGTATGAAGTGTCTGAATAGGTATAGGTAGCATAATCATCAGGTTTTTGATGATGATCGATCATAATGAAAGTCGCTTTTAGCTTTGCTAAAGTATGCTCCATTTCGCCTGTACGGTGAAAAGCATTAAAATCAAGTGTGAAAATGATTTCAGCTTCTTCTAAAATCTGTGTACAGATTTCGGTTTCTTTTTCGAATATTTTTACGGTTTCAGATCCTGGAAGCCAAGCTAAAAAATTAGGAAAATCATTCGGAGCAATTACTGTTGCCTGATGATTGTTTTTAATTAAAAAATGGTATAAACCTAACGTTGATCCCATTGCATCGCCATCTGGTCCTCTGTGCGGAATGATGACAATTTTCTTTGGGGTGGCGAGTAATAATTGAATCGCTTGAATATCTTGTATTTTCATAGTGTGCGAATTTACATTTTTTTAATGTAATGCTGAAAATAATTTTAGTGACCAGTTACAGTAGTCAGTGGTCAGTTTTTAGTGTTCAGTTGCAGTTCTCAGTTTTCATCACAGTTTGGAATTTGAGATTTTAAAAATTGGAATTTAACCTTTGGTATAATTTATATTTAGCCCCTTTTACAATCTGTGATTTGTAAATTCCGACAGAACCAGAAGAAAAATAAGCAATTGTACAGGCAATTGCGATGAAAATTCCAGGAGCAATTCCGAATAATTCCATTCCCATAATCGTACAGGCAATAGGAGTGTGGGTTGCACCCGAGAAAACAGCAACAAATCCGATTCCTGCTAAAAGCGCAATCGGCATTGGAATTACGGTCGATAAAGTACTTCCTAAAGTCGCACCGACAAAAAATAGCGGCGTTACTTCGCCTCCTTTAAAACCAGCTCCTAATGTGAATCCGGTAAATAAAATTTTTAGCAGAAAATCATACCATTGGTTTGGATTCGAAAAAGAATCGACAATTACAGGAACTCCTAATCCAGAGAATTTTGTAAATCCGAAACCAGCAATGGCAATAGCCAAAACGACTCCACCAATTACAGGACGAAGCGGAGGATATTTAATGTTTTTCGAAAAAAGTGAACCCCAAAAATGTGTGCTTTTAGAAAATAATAATGCTGCAAATCCTGATAAAACTCCAACAATTAAAGTGAAAATAATATTGTTTAAACTAAGTTCTGCAACAACAGGGATACTGTAATGTGTATGTTTTATTTCCCAGAATTCTACAGTAAAATAGGCCGCATAAGCCACTAAAAAAGAAAGTAAAATGCTTTTAAAATTAATTTTACTGAAGTATAAAACTTCTAAAGCAAAAATAGCTCCCGCAAGAGGAGTTCCAAAAACAGAAGCGAAACCTGCACTGATTCCGAGAATAATCAGAATTTTTCGTTCTGAATTATCAAGTTTGAAGAATTTTGTAAACTGATCGGCAATTGCGCCTCCCATTTGTACCGCAGTTCCTTCTCGTCCTGCAGATCCTCCAAATAAATGTGTTAATAATGTTCCTAAAAGTACTAAAGGAGCCATTTTAAACGGAATAACTTTTTTAGGATTTTCGTATTCTTCCAATAAAAGATTGTTTCCTTTTGCAACTGATTCTCCCCAATAATAATAACTCAATCCCACCAGAAATCCGCCGAAAGGCAAAAGCCATATAATCCAGTTATGCTGAATTCTAAATTGTGTCACCCATTCTAAAGAAACTAAAAAGAAAGCAGATGCAGAACCTGAAAGTATGCCTATTAAGACACAGATAAGAATCCATTTTGGAAGAGAAAGCAGAAAATGTTTTGGATTTAAGGAAGTCATTAATGAATTCTAAAAGTTTGCCACGAATTTCACGAATTTTCACGAATTAAAAGATAAAAAAATATTTTAAATCCATTAATCTCTGGCAAAAGAAAAAAAATAATGAAAATTCGTGAATTCGTGGCTATAAAAAATTACTGAACAACAGCAGTAAATTCTATTTCAACCAAATATTCTGGAGCAACCAGTTTACTGATTTCATAAAATCCTGTTGTTGGTTTTATATCTTTAAAGAAAGCAGAGTGTGCTCTTGCCACTTCTTCAAAAGTAGAAACATTGGTAGTAAAAATTCTAGTTCTAATCACATCTTTCATCCCCACATTTAAATCTTCTAAAACTTTTTCAACTCGCTCCAGAATGTTATAGGTTTGAGCATAAGCGTCATCAGCTTTTACTTTTTCACCGTCAACAATGGCTACAGTTCCAGAAACTTCAACAATATTGCCAATTCTTACGGCACGGCAATATCCCATTTTGTCTTCCCACGGCGATCCGGTTAAGATGTTTTCTCTTTTCATTTTTTTAGTTTTTTGCGAATTTGTCTATACATTTTAAAAGCAAATTCAGGTTAATTAAAGATGCTGCAATTTAAGAATTATGGTTCTGAAAGGAATAAAAAAAAGCTTGAAATCAATTCAGAAATTCAAGCTTTTTTGTGATATAAATCGTTATTCGGTTTCTTTTTCTTCGTAAAGGCGAAGCTTGTTTTGTACCGTATTTAAATTTTGCTGCAAGGCTTCAATTTTATTTAAAAGATTTGCAATGGCGTCAATTCCTTCTAAATTAATTTTGAGATCGTAATGCATTCGAATCATTTTTTCAACTGTAGGAAGCTGTTCTGGTTCTAGAAATTCGTCATTTTCTTCTGTAATAATATGAATGAGACCATAATTATTAAGTTCGGTAATAAAGGTGTTTTCAATTTCGTGATAGATACAAAACTGTTTGATCTGTATTAAGTTTTTATTTTTCATGACTTTCTAAGTTTTGCTAATTCTTCAAATAACTCTTTTTCCTTATCAGAAAGTTTTGTTGGAATTTTGATGGTATAAGTGATGTATAAATCACCAAATTGATTTTCTTTTTTATAAACAGGAAATCCTTTTCCTTTCAGTTTCACTTTGGTTCCCGGTTGTGTTTCTGCTGGAACTTTAATTTTTACTTTTCCATCAAAAGTATTGATATAAGTTTCTCCTCCTAAAATAGCCGTATACAAGTCAATTGGCGCCTCAGCATATAGATTATTTCCTTCACGTTTAAAATCTGAATTATTTGAAATTATAAAGGTGATGTACAAATCGCCGTTTGGTCCGCCGTTTACACCTGGCCCGCCATGATTCGGAATTTTGATAATTTGCCCGTTTTCTACACCAGCCGGAATCGTAATTCGTATATTTTTGCCGTTTACAGACAAGTTTCGTTTATGTGTTGTGTAGGCTTCTGCTAAATCTAAAACCAGTTCAGCATTAAAATCCTGGCCTCTATATTTAGATTGCGATCTGCTTCTTCCTCCGCCGTACATCGAATTGAAAAAATCGGAGAAATCGCTTCCAGAATATTCTCCATCTCCAAAACCAGAGAAATCGCCTTCAGAATATTGATAACCGCCTTGCTGTCTGCTTTGCTGCTGGTTCGGATCGTAGCCTGCTTTTTCAAATTCTTCAGCATGTTTCCAGTCTTTACCGTACTTATCGTATTTTTTTCGATTTTCAGGATTGCTTAAAACTTCGTTTGCTTCATTTATTTCTTTGAATTTTTTCTCAGCTTCTTTATCATTCGGATTTAAATCGGGATGATATTTTCTAGCCAGTTTTCTATAGGCCTTTTTGATGTCTGCCTCGGTAGCCGATTTTGTAACATCCAATATTTTGTAGTAATCTATATAATCCATTTTGCTGTGATTTATAAATGGTAAATAAAGTCTTCAAGGTAAGAATAAGTTGTTAATAATCAAAATGCTATATGCTTTTAAAAAGTAAGTCTTTGGAATTTGCAAATTGTAAAATTGAAATTTATTTTTTATGAAATAAAAAATCTTGGCAGGTTTTTTGATTCCAAAAATTAGCTTAATTTAATGTTATAAAACTCCTAAAGTTGCAGCACCTAACTAAATTATACTATTTTTGTGATGCTAGACTTTTGGTTTGTATTAATTATAAAAGGCGATTCGATAATACTTTTTCAATGAAGCACATTTTATTTTTCATATTATTTTTTACTGCGATATCTGTATCAGCTCAAATTGAGTCTAATACTAAATTCAAAGCAATTCCAGGGGGAAAGTTTACTGCGAAGCCCAAAAAGACTCCGATTCCTGAAGTCAAAGATCCGCAGGCAGATTTTAATGATATGCCGGCAATTAAAACGCCAAATGTTTTTGAAAATACTACTATAACTCCAAAATCAAAATTTCAGATTGGAGAAGAAAAAAGCAAATTTACCATGTCTACTGAAACCGATTTTGCTAATCCCGGTGACCGATATGTAGCAAAAATGGAAAAAGATTTAGATAAAAGTTTGAAAGATGCTGGTTTACGAGAAGGACGCGGCGTGTTGGTAAAGAGGAATATTTCGTTGGGTGATTTTAAAACGAAATCAGAATATTTTATAGTGAAGTTTCGAGATTTTGGAGCAATTGATGGCGATTTAGTAAAAGTATCTTGCAATGAAGTTGTGGTAAGAGACCGAATTTTGCTAGATTCCAATTTCCAGCAAGTAAAAATCAATCTTGGACAAGGTTTTAATAAATTAGATTTTGAAGCTTTAAATATAGGAACGCTTGGAGGAAACACAGCAGAAATACAAGTTTACGACGATAAAGGCAATCTAGTAACCAATGATTACTGGGATAATCTAGCAGCAGGTTTTAAAGCGTCGATAGTGGTAACGAAAGAGTGATTTTTTTAAGATGCTAAGGTTCTGAGGTTCTAAGATACTAAGTTTTTTTTTCAGAAGCTTAAACACAAACAAAAAAGGAGATTCTAAAATAGAATCTCCTTTTTTGTTATACAATCTGATTAAAACCTCAGAATCTTAGAATCTTAGAACCTCAGAACCTTAGCATCTTAGACTAAAATGGATCCGCAGTAACCTTAAACTTCATTTCTGCTTTTACGGTCACATCTTTTGTTAAAGTTTCTTTCAATGTTACTTTCGTTCTGATTTTGTAACTGTCTGCTTTTATATATTCATCTAATCTTTTATCAGTACAAATCAAATCGATCGTATTGCTGGATACATTGATATTGTCAGCATACGCTAATTCAATTTCTTCTGAGTTAGCTGTAGAAATATATAGATGTACAGATTTTAAAAAGGTAAATGTTTTATCCGAAGGATCTGTAATTGATAATTTCAGCGATCTGATTTTTACATCTTTTACCAAATTTGCTTTTGTCTTATTGTTTTCAAATTCAGCAGAAGAATTGGTCGTAACCTCTGGCGTAATAATTTCTAAAGGCAGATTAATTGGAGAAGTGCTTTGAATTTTAATCGAAGCATTGTTCGAAATAGTAAAAGTCAGCAAATCATCAACAGTGTTGCAAGAGCAAAAAAAGATCGATAAGAAAGCTGACAGGGCAATAATTTTTGATTTCATGGTTAAATTAAATTGGGTTTTTCGTTAGATACGAAATAATTCGGTTTTTGGATTTGCAAAGATACTGAGTTGCTAAGGTTCTAAAATGCTAAGTTTTTTGTTTTTGAGCTAGAAAAAAGCTCAGAATCTTAGTAACTAAGTATCTTAGAATCTACAATGAAAAAAAAATATTTTTTTTCATTGCTCCGATTTTTCAATTTCGAATATAAAAAGTATTTTTGCGCATGCAACACAACGTACTTATTTTAGATTTCGGATCGCAATATACTCAGCTTATTGCGCGTAGAGTTCGCGAATTAAATATATTCTGCGAAATTTTTCCTTACAATCACATTCCAAGTGATTTATCAAGTTATAAAGCCGTAATTTTAGGAGGAAGCCCTTTCTCTGTTAGAGGAGAAGATGCGCCACATCCTGATTTATCACAAATTAGAGGTAAAATGCCTTTGCTTGCTGTTTGTTACGGAGCTCAATATTTGGCTCATTTCAGCGGCGGTGAAGTAGCTGCTTCCAATACAAGAGAATACGGTAGAGCAAACTTGTCTTATATTAAAGAAGGTGAAACTTTCTTTGAAGGAGTTTCAGAAAACAGCCAGGTTTGGATGAGCCATAGCGATAGTATCAAAGTGCTTCCAACAAATGCTGTAAAATTAGCAAGCACGCATGACGTAGAATACGCAGCTTACAAAATTGAAGGCGAAACTACTTATGCAATTCAATATCACCCAGAAGTTTACCACTCTACAGATGGTAAAAAAATGCTGGAGAACTTTTTAGTTAAAATTGCTGAAGTTCCTCAAAACTTTACTCCAAATGCTTTCGTTGACGAAATGGTAGCAGAACTAAAAGAGAAATTAGGAAATGATAAAGTGGTTCTTGGTTTATCTGGAGGAGTAGATTCTACTGTAGCGGCAGTTTTATTAAACAAAGCAATCGGGCAAAATTTATACTGTATCTTCGTTAACAACGGACTTTTACGTAAAAACGAATTCCAAAGCGTATTAGATCAATACAAAGGAATGGGATTAAATGTAAAAGGAGTAGATGCTGGAGATCGTTTCCTTGGCGAATTGGCCGGAATCAGCGATCCTGAAACGAAACGTAAAACAATCGGTCGTGTATTTATCGAAGTTTTTGATGATGAATCGCATTTATTAGAAGACGTAAAATGGTTAGCACAAGGAACTATTTATCCAGACGTTATTGAATCTGTTTCGGTAAAAGGACCATCTGCGACAATTAAATCGCACCACAACGTTGGTGGATTGCCAGATTATATGAAATTAAAAATTGTAGAACCACTTAGAATGTTGTTTAAAGACGAAGTAAGAAGAGTAGGAGCTACATTAGGAATAGATCCAGAATTATTAGGAAGACACCCTTTCCCAGGACCTGGATTATCAATTAGAATTTTAGGAGATATTACGCCAGAGAAAGTACAGATCTTGCAAGATGTTGATTCTGTATTTATCGAAGGATTAAAATCTTGGGGATTATACGATAAAGTTTGGCAGGCTGGAGCAATTTTGCTTCCTGTAAACAGTGTTGGTGTTATGGGCGATGAGCGTACTTACGAAAAAGTAGTAGCGCTTAGAGCTGTAGAATCAACAGATGGTATGACTGCTGACTGGGTTCATTTACCTTATGATTTCTTGATGAAAGTGTCAAACGACATTATCAATAAAGTAAAAGGCGTGAATCGTGTAGTTTACGATATTAGTTCGAAACCACCTGCAACAATTGAGTGGGAATAGTAGCATAATTTAAAATTAAGGTCTTACATTTGTAAGGCCTTAATTTTTTACAACCTACTATTTATGAGAGAACTTTTAACGATTTCTCTTGTGTTTGTTTTGTCTTTTAACAAAATAACTGCACAAGATGCAATAATTGAACACAGAATTCAAAAAGGAGAAACCGCTTTTTTCATTGCCCAAAAATACAAGGTTTCTGTAGACGAGATTTACAAACTCAACCCCGAATCGCAAAACGGAATCAAGGATAATCAAATTATAAAGATTCCAGTTCATCACTCCTTAGAAAATACAAATTCAAAGCAGCAAACCCATATTGTTGCACCCAAAGAAACATTGTTTGGTTTGTCTAAACAATATCATGTTTCGGTTGAAGCCATTCAGAATGCCAATTCAGAAATTCTGGCCAGCGGACTCCAAATTGGTCAAGAATTAATAATTCCCCAAAATTTAGATAGTGCAACTAAATCAGAAGCTGGTGTTTCTTCAAAAACTACGCATCAGGTTGTGGCTAAAGAATCTCTATTCAGTATCGCGAGACAATACAATGTTTCGGTTCAAGATTTAGAAAATTTAAATAAAGACATTTTGATTAATGGATTGCAAATTGGTCAAACGATTTCAATTCCGAACAAAAGAAAAACTTTGGATGGGAGAGTTCGTGTAATTAATCAAGAAACCATTTTTCATATTGTAGAGCCAAAAGAAACCAAGTTTTCGATTGCTAAGAAATACGGAATTTCAATTGATCAATTAGAATCTCAAAATCCTGAAATCGTAAACGGATTAGTTGTTGGAAACAAATTAGCCATCAATACTGCAGCCATAAAACCATCAAACGAAAGTGAAGAATTGATGTTGGCTTTGGCTGAAAAACAAGTTGTGGTTGAAAAAACAAAAGCGAAAACAGTCGAAATTGAAGATTTAAAAGACCGTCTTGTGGTTCAGAAAGAAATGAATCAGAAAATTATAAAAATTAATGATCTGAAAGTGAATTTGAACGATATGAATGGTTCTAAAGAAAACTCAGTTGAAAAACTCCGATTGGTTTTAGAAGCTAATAAGAATGTTCAGGATATTTTAATGGCAAAATTAGATTCGCTTGTCACTTCAATGAATAATGATTTGAAAGAATTGAAGAGAATGGATATTTTGAATGTTGAAGAATCTAAAAGATTGGAAAAACAATCTTCTGAAGGAATCAATAAAACAAATGAATTATCATCTCAATTGAAAAAGGAACTGGCGGAAAACAGAAAAGCCTACGCTGGTTTGATGAATAAAGTAGAGAAAATCGCAGTTGAGGAAAATCAGGAATACAAGAAGAAAATCCGCGAAAGCGAGAAAAAATCTAATACAGAACCTTTGCAGCAGCGTTTGTCTTTAGAAGAAATTAAACGTTATAAAATCGAGCAAGAAAGAGGAGATGAAAAAAATCAGCTTTTAATTGCTAAAATAGATTCTTTGGACACTCAGAAAAAAATTGAAGTAAAAAGACACATCAGTAAAGCTTCTTATTATAGTATGGAAGCTCGAAAATTTGATGATAAATTGGCTTTGATCAAATTGAAAAAATATCAGGATGAAGCGGTTAAGAAACAGGAAAAAAAGGGTGCAGCTGAAAATTCAAAAACAATTTCATTACAAGAAATGAAACAAGAATTGAAAGACAATCCGTTAAGGCCTGACAAAACAGTAAAAGTTGAAGTTTATGATAATCTTAAAGAAGTTTCAAACGGGTATTACTTAGTTTTAGGTATATTTACAGACGCAGTTGACCGAGATAAGCTCATTATGAAACTCATTGATTCTGGTGAATTTAACGCTAGCTTCTTTTTCAACATTAACAGCCTTTCGTATTATGTTTACGCCGATAAGTTCGAAAACATGGAAGAAGTGCTTTATAAATGCAAGAAAAAAGAAGAAGATGAGTTATATAAAGAAATCATTATTGCTAAAGTAGAAATCGATTTAAGGTAATTTTTACAGCGATAAAGCAAACGGCGCGAATTTTGCTTTTAGTAAAATCGTAACTTATTTTAGAATTAGAAATTAAATTGTTTTAAGCCTTATTATGAAATATTATTTAACAGTATTGTCTCTCGTATTTTTTATGACTTCCAGCGCATTTTCGCAAGAAAAAGTGGTGAAGTACAAAGTATCGAGCGGTGAGACGATTAATCAGATTGCACAAAAATTTAAGGTAACGCCTTATGATATCTATCAGCTCAATCCAGATGCAAGAACGGGATTGGTGCCCAATTCTGTGCTGTTGATTCCGACAAAAACAGGAGAAGCAAAAAAAGAAGTTTCTGAAACTAAAGCAGCTGTTTCAGGAAAAGAAATTATTCATGAAGTGCAGCCAAAGGAAACATTTTACAGCATTGAGCACAAGTACGGAATTTCAGATGAAGCTTTAAAAGCGGCAAATCCGTTTTTGGAAAAAACAGGTGTTCAAATCGGACAAAAATTGGTTATTCCAGCAAAAGGATCTGCTCCAAAAGCAGCAGCAGCAAAACCTGCGAAAGAAAAAGGTGCCGAAAAATATGTTTATCATGATGTTCAGCCAAAAGAAACAAAATTTGGTATTGCAAAACAGTATAATATTACGGTTGACGAATTGGAAAAACGCAATCCAGATATTGTGAACAGCTTGCCAGTTGGTTACAGATTGACGATAAAAGGAACAGCTCCAAAAACAGAAGCTGCTCCAGTAGAAACGGCAAAAGCTGTAGAAAGTAAAAAGCCTGCTGAAACTTCTAAAAAAGCAGTGACTTACATGGAATATCAGGTTAAACCAAAAGAAACTTTTTATAGTTTAGGAAGAGTTTTCCATTTGTCGCAAGAAGAACTAGTGGCATTGAATCCGTCACTTTCTGAAGGTGTAAAAGAAGGGATGGTTCTGAAAGTTCCAACAGGATATGTGGCTCCAGCACCAATTGTTGCTGCACAAGTGCCAGATAAACCTGCTGATTCTTCAGTGTATAAACCAGTTGAAAATACTGGCGATGGAATTAAAATTGTCGATAAAGTAAAATCGACTGAAAACGAAAACGTAGAAATTGTTGAATTGACTAAAAAGAAAGGACTTAACGAGCGTAAAAAAATAGTTTTATTGCTTCCTTTTAATTTGGCTAAAGTACAAAGCGATACTTCTGGAACAGCTAACAGAATTAAAAACGACAAGTTCTTAAACATGACTTTAGATTTTTATGCTGGAGCTATGATGGCGATCGATTCTGCAAAAACATTAAAACTTCCAATTGATGTTGCTATTTACGATTCTCAGGAAACTAAAACAACTTCTAATGTTGTAGGTTTAACTCCGAAGCTTCAAGATGCAGATGCTGTAATTGGGCCATTTTACCAAAGTAACGCAGAAACGACAGCAAACATGCTGCGTTCGTATGACGTTCCGGTAATTTCTCCTTTATCAAAAGATAGTGCAAATCCGATTGACAATTTATACCAGACTATACCTTCAAATGACGTGATTAGAAATTCGGTTTTTGATTATATGCGTTCTAAAAATGGGAATATTGTAGCGGTGGTAGATAAGAAAAAGGAATCGGTTATTAATTATATCAGACAAAACCAAAAAGGAGTTGCATTTGCAACTTTAACAGAAACTGGTGGTTTGGATGTGGCTAATTTAAAAAGCTTGTTGATGCCAAATCGAATGAATTATGTTGTGATGGAAACCGGTAATACAGCAATGGTTAAAGCTACAATTAAAGCATTGCTTGATTCTCAGAAAACATGTCAGGTTCAATTGGTGATTTTAGAGCCAAACAGCACATTGGATACAGATGAAATTAGTTTTGATAATTTGATAAAATTGAAATTAATGTATCCTTCTGTAACGCGCGAAAGTGACGAACAGCCAGTTTTAATTTATGAAAAACAATTTCGTTTGAAAAACAAAGCAAATCCAACAACTTATGCAACTAGAGGATTTGATGTAACTTTTGACACGATGATGCGTTTATCTCAAGGAAAAACATTTCAAGAAACAGCTGATTTGATGACGACTCAGCAAGTAGACAATAAATTTCAATATTATAGAAAAGAAGATGGCGGACACGCTAATAAAGGTGTTTACATCTTATATTATGATAGTGACTTAACTTTAAAAGTAGCAAATTAATGACATCAAAAGTAACCTATTTAGGAGATTTAAGAACAAGTTCAATTCACGTGCAATCAGGAAGCGAAATCATTTCTGACGCACCATTAGATAATAACGGAAAAGGTGAGGCATTCTCTCCAACAGATACTGTAGCAAACGCATTAGCAAGCTGCATGATGACCATTATGGGAATTAAAGCCCGTGATTTGGAAGTAGATTTTGTTGGTTCTACAGCTGAAGTAACTAAAATTATGAATGCAGAACCAAGAAGAATTGGAGCAATCGAAATTGTATTTCAAATGAAAAGTAATGCTGACGAAAAAAGCAAAACGATTTTGGAACGTGCTGCAATGACTTGCCCAGTATTTCTAAGTTTAAGCAGTGAAATCGAAAAAAGAATTAGTTTCAACTGGAATTAATTTTTATTCAAATAAAATTAAGAAAGGAGGTGTCTCAAAAAGACAGCTCCTTTTTTTGTAGGCTTCGAAGAAGCGAATTATTTAGAGAAAAAAATAAATGTATACAATATGAAGAGCTCCAGAGATAAGCTTCGGAGAAGCGTAATATTTATAGCAAAGAATATACATATACAATGTAAAGCTCCGGAGGAGCGACATATCTTTTCACAATTTAAGATATGTCGCTCCTCCGGAGCTTTTTCATGAACGTGATTGAAATACTATAAATATTTGACCCCGCTGGGGGGTTTGCAATATGTTTTTATAAATGTTCGTCCATTTAAAAAAGATCTCAGAAGAAGAGCTCTTTTTACAAGCTTCGGAGAAGCGAAATATTTATAGCAAAGAATAGATGTTTACAATTTAAAGCTCCAGAGGAGCGACATATTTTTTACAATCTAAATTTATGAACGGTCTAAAACAGACAAGAGAGCAACATCTACTTTGCCCTCTTGTCCCTCTTTAACTAACCAATATATTTATTCTGAAAACTCTAATTTTTTAAGTTTATTCCAGCCTCCACGCGTAAAATCTGGAATTTCAACGGGTGCTGAATTATGGTCTAATGAAATTTCTGTTAATGGACCAAGACAAGACCATTCGGCTAAATCGTATACGTCCATATCCAGAGGAAGTCCCTTTTGCAGACAGTGAATTAAACGATAATCCATAATAAAATCCATTCCGCCGTGACCGCCTACTTTTTTGGCTTGTTCTTCGATTCCTTTAGCAATTGGATGTTTGTATTTTTCCATTAATGCTTTTTTCACTTCTTCAGGAACAAAAGAGTGCGCACTTAATTTTTCGTGATTTGGTTTTACATCGTCACCTAACTCTTTTCCGTCCAATGCATAACCTTCAAGCGGATATTTATTGGCAAATCCTTTTGTCCCGCTCAATTGATACATTCTGCTGTACGGGCGAGGAGAAGTCACATCGTGCTGAATCTGAATTGTTTTTCCATTTTCGGTACGAATCATCGTCATGGTATGATCACCGTTTCTAAAATCTTTAATTTCTTTTCCTGATTTTTCTTTAATGTAAGCAGGATTTCCGACGGCTTTTGTATCCATAGAAACCAAGAAATTCATTTTGTCACCGCGATGAATGTTTAGTGCCTGACACGCAGGCCCCATACCGTGTGTCGCATAAACATCGCCGCGGTGTTTGATATTGTAATCCATTCTCCAGTTATTCCAGTATTCTCCCCAAAAAGGCTGTAAACCGTGAATATAAGAACCTTCAGCATGAAGAATTTCTCCAAAAAGACCTTGCTGAGCCATGTTTAAAGTAGTCAGTTCGAAGAAATCGTAAACACAATTTTCCAATTGCATGCAATGCTTTCTCGTTTTTTCTGAAGTATCAATAAGTTCCCAGATTTCTTTCATGGTTAAAGCTCCTGGAACTTCAATTGCAACGTGTTTTCCGTCTTTCATGGCTTGAACTCCGATAGAAGCATGGTGGAGCCAGTCTGTAGCTACATAAACTAAATCTACGTTTGGCAAAGCCGTTACTTTTCTCCAAGCATTTTCATCACCATAGAATTCCTGTGCTTTTGGGAAACCTGCCTTCGTTAAAATCTCATTTGATTTTGCTGTATTTTCCTGAGTCATATCGCACAACGCTACAATTTCTACACCCGGAATATGTGTCATACGTTCAACGGCGCCAGGACCGCGCATTCCAAGTCCGATAAAAGCAACACGAACGGTCGGAATTGGATCTGCAGCCATTCTCAATACATCTTGCTGTCCTTTTGCACGCGCAGGAGTTTTGGTCTTAATCATTTGTGCCGATGCAATTGTCCATCCGAACAAAAGAAAAAGAGCTATAGTAGATTTAAAAAAGGTAGTTTTCATAAGTGATAGTTTAGTGGTAATTTATTCTAAAAGTAACCTCTCTAATGAACCAAATTAGAGAGGTTTTCAAAAACAAAACAATCCAAGGACTTTTATAATTATTTTTGACTACTAAATCTTTTTATTAATGGCGTTACATGTTTTTGGGTATCGTCATCTAATGAAGCCAATGCCTTATCTGCTTCGGCTGGTGCATATTTTGTTAATCCTGCTAATCCTGCAGCAATTACGTTGTATGATTGTTCTTTAATGCTTTCTTCCATTAACGTTTTATAAGAAGTATCTCCAGTAGAAGCCAATTTTACAATAGCATTTGCTCTGGCAATGGTCTTTTTGTCGTTTTTTGCAATGTCAAGCAGTGATTTTAAAACCTGATCTTTGGTTTGTTTTTCATTTAAATCAATTGTTTTTATACTCAACACTCTTAAGTCTTCTTGGGGATCTTTTAAACCTTCCAGTAAAATAAGTTGTGATTCCTGACTTCTATCTTTTGAAGCAAATTTGATAGCTTCAATTCGGTTGTAATACGATGGCGCATTTTTATATTGAAAAAGATAATCAGCAGCCGTTTTTTTATCTACATTAACTTCACCAACTAGAATTTTATCCGGATCTAAATCTATAAATTCTGGTTTTGAAGGAAGATCAAAACTGAAACTTTGCGTTCTTTTATCAATTAAAATATCCTTTCTTATTTTAGTTCCGTTTACGTAAAAATCAACTTTTAAAGGCAGTGTAAAGGTTTGCACAGCACTATCCTGAGATTGACTTATTGTAATGGTAATTTTTCCGTTAGCATATTTGTAAATCACATCCAGAATCGGACTTCCAGCATTATAATACCACTGATCAAAATAAGGCAGCCAGTCTTTTCCAGTCACTTCTTCCATCGATAAACGCAGCTGATGCGGTTCTCCAGATTTATAAGCGTTTGTGGTTAAATAATGATTTAGTCCTTTAAAAAAAGCTTCGTCACCCATTTGGTTTTTCATGGCATACAAAATAATCGAACCTTTCGAATAGCTGATATTATCAAACATATCGTCTGCGTTTCTGTAATGAAAACGGGCTAAAATAGGGCTGTCACCATTTTTTTGTGAGCGTAAATAATTCTGTAATTTTTCATAACGAGATCTGTCTTCAGCATCTTGTCCAGCATCGTGACCGTGCCAAAGAACTTCTCCAAAAGTAGCAAACGATTCATTCATTGTTAAATTTGACCAAGATTCAGCCGTTACATAATCTCCAAACCATTGGTGAAAAAGCTCATGAGCAATGGTACTTTCTTGATTATCATCTAATAATTCTCGTTCTGTTTTCTGAACATATTCACCATGAACTGTCGCAGAAGTATTTTCCATAGCACCTCCAAAATAGTCTTTCACCACAATTTGCGCATATTTTGCCCATGGATATTCTACACCAAGCATTTTGCTGTAAAAATTCATCATATCTGGCGTTTTGTAAAAAATCTGTTTGGCATATGGCGCATATTTTGGCTCTAAATAATAGCTGACTTCTTTACCGTTATAAGAATCTTTATAGATTTTAAAATCACCAACGGCCATCATAAATAAATAAGGCGCATTTGGCTGTTCCATTTTCCAGATATCAGTTCTGGTTCCATCTTTATTTACTTTGTGGGAAGCTAATTTGCCGTTTGAAAGCGTGGTATATTTTGCCTCAACTGTCATTGCAATTTCAGAAGTTGTTTTCTGATTTGGTTTGTCAATTGTCGGGAACCAGCAAGAAGAAGCTTCCGTCTCGCCTTGCGTCCATATTTGTGTTGGTTTGTCACCTTTTCCATCAGGATTAATGAAATACAATCCGTTTGAATTGGTAATCGATTCGCCAGCTTTGCTTTTCAGTTCTGCTGGTTTTGCTGTGTAATTAATAAAAATCGTATACTTTTCGGTTCTTTTGTATTTTCTGTTTAAAGCGATAGAAAGTTCTTCGTTATCGTATTTGTATTGTAACGGAATGCTTTTTTTACCATCAATAATAGCGATTTCTTTAAAATCCATTCCTTTTGCATCCAATTTAAGCGAATCGGTTTCGTAAAAATGCGGTTTTAAAGTAATCCATTCTTTTCCGTACAAATAGCGTTTTCCGTAATCGAATGAAACTTCTAGTTTGGTATGAATTAAATCATGTGTTTTTAAAGGAGTAGCGCGATAAATGGATAATTCATCTGCCTTTTCTGTTTTGTTTTGTGCCTCTATTTTTGGTGCCATCAAAAGGACAAGACCAAAAAAAGTATATATTAAAAAATGGTTTTTCATTTTTATTGTTTTAGAAAGTTCTTTACAGTTTTTCGATAATTCTAACTTCGCCGTCTTTTTCATCTTCACTTAAAATATTCGATGGTTTTTTGGTGTAAGACAATAAAGTCCACTGCACTATTTTATTTGTAGGATATAAATTGGCCTGAGTTTTAATCCATTTTTCGGCCTCTTGTGAAGAAGATGTTTTTTCGATAGCCCAAGCCGAAACCAATTGATTTGCCGGAAGGAAATTCATAACCGTATTATCAATCACAGGACGGAAAGCGACAATTTTGTCCAAAGATTTAGAAGCCATTTCTTTGTTTCCTAAATTGGTATAACATTCATAATCCAACCAATTTTCTAGTCTTTCATCAATATTTTCGTCATACGGTTTTCCTACGCCTAAATTCTCTGGAAACAGTTTGGCATCGGCAATAAATTGTAATGCTTTTTTGTACTGCTTGTTTTTGATTTCTGCTAAAGCCTGCATCAATTTAGCTTCGTGATACAATTGTCTTCCTGCGGTTGCGCCTTCAAAAGGAAGGATTTGCAATTTGGTTAAAAATGCATCGGCTTCACGGTATTTTTTATTTAGCAATAAAGTTTTAGCGTAAAGCATTCCAATCAAGTAATTGTCTTGATGTTTTTTATAGAAAGATTCCGCCGTTGTAAGCGCTTTATCAAATTGTTTTTGGGCGATATAATGTTCTGCAAGCATTTTATGGTATCTCCAGCCTTGCGGATCTAATTTTATAGCTTGCTGAAGACTTGCCAATACTATCGAAGCATCATCTTTAAATAACGAAGCTTTCGCTCCATAAAACGCAGGATCATTTGGTTTTGAACCGCATTCTGAAAACAATCTTTTAGCTTCTGAAATGCTGTTGCGATTCCATTCAATTAAACCTAAATGATATTTTAATTGATACTGATCATTTGTTTTAATTAATGATTTTAAAATTTCAGCGGTTTCATTTCTAAAAGGAAAACTAGTTCCTGGTTTGATTTTGCTTACGTCAACTGGTTTGTTTTCTAAAAAGGCTTTCCAATAGATAATTTCAGCACTTGGTTCAGCGATAGAAAAGACTTTTAAAGCTTCTTCTTTTCGGCTTATGTTGTTATACCAAATTCCTAATTCAAGAAAAGTCTGTTCTGGCATTTCGTTTTGAATGGCAGCAGTAAAAGCATTTTTTGAATCGTTTGAATTGTTCGAAAGGTATTTTTCAAAATCAGCAAAATGATTCAGCGGATCCAATTTTGTAATCGTTTTTAAAACTGAATTTGCTTTATCTGAATTATTTTGAAGACGATATAAAACCGCTAAAACCTGTAAACCTTCTATATTGTATTGATTGTATACTAAGCTTTTTTCAGCATATTCAATAGCTTTTGGCAGATCATTTTCGGCTAAATAAATTTTGCTTAAAGCAGTATAAGCTGGACTTCTAAATTCAACACTTGCCGCAGCAATATCAAAACCATCTTTTGCATCAATAGTATTTCCTAAATGAAAGTTTGCCAAAGCATAAAAATAATTTCCAGCAGGATCGTAAGTATCTATTGCTAAAGCTTTGCTTGCCGAATTTACAGCTGCTTTGTAATCTAATTTTCTGATTTGCAGAGAAGCCAATGCAGAAAGAGCAGGAGCAAAGTTTGGATCTAATTTTAAACAAGCATTCAATTTATCTTCAGCTAGAACATAATCTTTAAAACTGATATAGTTTTTTCCTTGCTGATACAATCCGTAAACCGAATTATGATCAAAATCTTTTGGTATTTCTAGAGGGCGATTGATGTTTCCATCTTCTGGAGCAGAATTCCAAACCAGTTTATTGCCGCCTAAAACAAATTTCAATTTATTAGAATCGACTTTTACCTGAATAGAATCTTTAAAAGTTTGCATCGTATTCAGAGCAATATCTTTAGAATATACTTTTTTATCGTCTTCAAAAACTTCAATTTTTTCGTTTAATTTTTGAAGTGGAGAAAAATAGATTTTCAGCCAGCCGTTTTCGTTTTTAATATTAACTGAACCATAATTGTTTGCTTTTACAAAACCTTTTGTTTGTTTAACAGGAAACCAATATTCAGTCCAAGTATCCGTTTGATATGGTGCGAATGAACGTTGTTTGAAAGGAGTAAGATTACTGCCTTCGCTAGCCTGATTAAACAATCTTCCGCTTTGTATTTCTACATATTGTCCGTCAGTATCGGATAATAGTTTTTCCCAAATCATTCCTTGCTGGGACAATCCCCAAATCCAGATTTTTTTACCCGGCTTATCGTCGTGATTGCCGTATCTTCCCATTCCGAAATCTTCGTCATGATAATATCCGCCAAAGAAATCATCGTATTTCCCGAATACGTGATACGATTTGTAACCGCCAAAATTATTGTTTTTATAGAAAGATAAATCTTTACCGTTTTCCTTATCTAGTGGCCACGAATGGTAATCTCCGTTATGACCAATGTAAGTCTGTCCTGGATAAATAAACTGCAGATTTTCGGCAGCTTTTATTCCCGTATTCATCCAAGTATAATAAGGCTGTTCGAATTCGGTTGTGTTAGACCAAAACGAATTTGTGGTAAAATAGGCTTTGTCTTTCGGTAGATTGATATCTAATTTCCAAGAAGTTCTAGTTAATAAATCTAAAACTCCAATTACACAGCTAATGCTTCCGTCTTCTCGGTTTATGATTTTATAATCGACAGGAGTGGCGCAGTTTGGCGTGTGGCCGATAATTCCGTAATTGCCTTCAACACCGCCGCTTGTCCACGGTCCGCGCATGGCAATGTCTCTAAATTTTACAACGTGATTATTGTAAACAATGTCTTTTCCTGTAGATTTTTCTATAGCCGACCAGACTTTTCCGCCAATCTCTGGCAAAATCATCAGTTTAATATAATCGTTTTCAATTTCGATTACTTTCCATTCTTTCTGAACGGGTTTATCGGTAAAACCATCAAAACGGAAATACGGATAAAACTTGTTATCTGGTTTCGGAATCGGATCGGGATCTGAGAACGGATATGTCGTAAATACTTTTTTGTATTCTTTTATAGTGGGTTTGTTTTGTGCTGAGACAAAGAGGCTTCCAAGGAGTAAAAAGGATAGTAATGGTCTAAATTTCATGATGGAGAGCTAGTTTTTTTGTGGTTATTTTTTTTGCCACAGATTACACAGATTACAGGGATTTTTTTTATCTGTGTGTACAAAATAATCTGTGTAATCTATGCAATCTGTGGCTTATTTTTTAGCTTTTTTGTCATTTCGACGAAGGAGAAATCACACTCGTAAATCGATAAAGATTGGCGATTTTCTGTATGGAATTTCTTGTGTGATTTCTCCTTCGTCGAAATGACAAACAGTGCGAGGTAATTGTTGATTACTTCACAATCAATAACCATCCTTTTCCTTTAGGAACAGTTATTTCGTCTTTTGTTGTGAACGTTTTTGCAGGCTGGAAATTGGTAACTTCTGGAGCACTAATAGTTGCTTTTGCAGGATTGATTCCTAGTTTTTTCCAGTCAATATTTAGTTTCACATTTACATCAGCATCTGCCCAGCTTGCGATTGAAATTAAAGCCGTTCCGTTCTTTTTGTAAACTGTTGCTAGAACTTTGTCGTTGTTTGTTTTTACAGGACAGTTTTCGCTCCAATATCCAATCATTTCAGAACCTTTAATTCCGAAAGAATCCCAAACTTTCCAGATATTTCTCGGATCTGCACCATCGCTCCAAGGCAATCTGTTTGTCATTCCGTAAACCATTCCTCTCCACGGATTTCCACCATCCTGAAGCATTTCTCCCATTAATCCAAACGGAATTCCGCTTACCTCAGTCAAGAAAAAGTCAGGCTGATTTTTCTCGTAATCAAAATATTCTCCAAACCATAATTTATTGATGTACGGAAAGTGCTCCATGTATAAATTAGCGCTATTGTTGAAACCGTCGCTTTTATTGTATTGATTTGCACTATGTAAATCGATAATTCCAGGGTGGCCATCTTTGGTTAAAACTCTTTTGATACGTTTCATCGTGATTCTGTCGAAAGCAACGTCATCTAAATAAATTCCATCTATACCCACGTTTTGAGTCAGCCAATTCATTCCTTCCACATAATAATTATGCCAACGGTTCATACCGCTATTTACAATTGCGGCATCTTTAATTTCAGGAACAAACCAAGCAGCGATATAATCATCGCCAACGTGTTCTTGAAGCCAAGAGAAACCGCCACCTTTTCCTGGAGAATAGATTTCGTGACCTAAACTTCTAAGAGCGAAAGTCTCATAAGCTTTGTTAGAAACCTCTCTAATCGTATTATAGATTTTTACTTTTAAACCTTTTTCATGTGCTTCATCGATATACGTTTTCATCTTTTTAAATTCGATAAAAGGATAATTGATATACGGATTGATTGCATTTGCGTGGTGAATATTGATTACCGTTGCGCCAGTTTTAGCAATAGAATCGATCGGACTGTATTTGTGGTAAAACTTCGTATCCCATTGAAAATCGGTATTGATGGTGTGGAATGGCGTAATTAATAAGTTGAAGTTATAGTACAAAACATCACCTTTTTTCATTGTTCTAGCTCCGCTGTACGCATTTACTAGAACCGATTTTTGGTTTGGTGTAATCGTAATTCCACCTTTATTTTCGTTACCCCAAGAAGTTGGCAATAGCAAAGGTTTTTGCAAATAGAAATTCGTGTTTAACGGACGGCTGTATTTTTCGTCTCTTAAAGAAAACTGCAATCCAGAGTTTACTGCACCAATCCAAGCGCCGTCTTGGTTTTTATGTGCTACATCCCATTTCCAGTCAAAAGTTGCAGGGCGATCTCCACCTTTTTGACCTAATCCCATCATGTATTTTGCAGATGTTGGCTGCATTGGCATTTGGAAATTAATGTCGTTAAAGGTAACGTCTTCAAGAGCCGTAACTTTTACAATATAATGTACAAAACCGTCAAATTCAACAGAAGCGTTAACATCCATTTGAACCGATTTTGAAGTCGAAGTGCTTTCCCAAGAAACTGTTCCCGCTTCTTTTTTAGTGAATTTTACACCGCTGTTTTTCCATTGCGCTTCTTTTCCAGATGCATCAACAAAATGAAAATCAAGTGGAGAACTTAAAATATCATTTGCTTTTGTTGTTACAGAAGTCATTTCTGGAGTAAAGAACGTCTGAATTTGTGCTGGGAATCCGTTTGGAGCTACAATTAGTTTTCTTCCTAATAATGAAATTTCAGAGTTGTTTACGGTTAATGGAGTATAAGGAGCAATAACCTTATTTTCTTGCGCTAAAGTTGAGTTTAACCATTTTAGACGCGTCATTTTTTCAGGACTGTCGATGCCTCCGTTTTTTGTAACTTCATTAGAAACCGTAATTTGAAGGCTGATTTCTTTTGATTTTCCGTCAGAAGTTACAGTTGCTTTTCCGTTGTACGTTCCAGCAGCTGCAGTTTGCGGAACATCGATACCGCACCACATTGCCTGAATTTTTCCTTTTGAAACTGAAACAGTATTTGTAAAAGGATTTCCGTCATATTTTGTTCCGTCAGTATTGATACAACTAATGTCTTTAGCTTCTATAGTTGCTCCAGTTGTACTAACTAAGTTGGTAAAAGATACTTTTACATTTTTTAAATCTTCAAGAGCGTAAACGCCTAATTGAAAAGCTAAATATTCGCCTTTCATTGCCGTATTAGAAAAGCTGTTTTGAACGCCCTTCTGAATCCATCTTTGTGGCAAATCTGATTTTAATTTGATAGAATGTTCTCTGTCTTCTGGGAAAACCAAGAAAGAATTTCCGCTGTTTTTTGCCACAAGAACAGAAGTTTCAGAAGCTGTAGCAATTACTTCCATTGGGTAAAAACTATTGAAAGCATTTACGCTCTGAATTTCTGTTACAGTAGCATTGTCTTTTAAGTTTGCTTTTACATTAGACAGCCATTTTGCATCAGCTTTGTTTTCTGGCTTCTGATAAATTCCTTTAGGATAATTAGCAGTTCCTTCATCAACATAAGGCATATAATAAACGTAGTATGTTCCTTTTCCAGAAATGGGTTCAAAGAAAATAGCTCCGTTTTCTCTATTGATATTTTCGGTTTTTATGTTCTGAATTTCTTTTCCAGACGCATCCTGAACGATAATTTTTTTAAGTTCTGGATTTGTGTCTCTTCTTCGCCATTCGATGGTTGTTTTAGCAACATTTCCTGAACCGGAAAAAGCAACAACAGCGCGGTGATTTCCTAATTGATTCGGATTCCAGCTGTCATTTCCGTCTGAATATTTAATTTGTGCAGTTAGAGGAATGCTGATCGTGATAAAACACATTATCAATATTCTGCTTAAAAGCGTTGTGTTGTTTAGGTTTAGTTTCATTGTATAATCAGGTTAAATAGTATATTTTGAGTTTAGTAAACGGCTTTCCATCCTTGTTTTTTCCAATAAGCTATAATAGGTTTGTAAGGTCCATATTTATGCTGTTCTTCAGAGAAATTATCGTTAAACGGATTGTGCGCATAATCGATTGGTTTGCCCATTTTATCCGGATAATCAAATGTTTTAGGGTTTGGTCTGGTATGAATTTTATCATCGTTTACATAAGCTGCAATGTCAAGTGCTTGCTTGTCTGTAAGATATGGTTTTCCAAGGAGTACTTTATCATAAGGCATATTGCTTTTTAGCCATTGTGCCTGTTTGATTACACGGTGCATGCTTGAACCTGGCTGATAACCGTATTGTCCCCAAAGTGGAGGGTAGGTGTAACCCGATTTGTCGGCATTATAAACTCCCTCGCCATTGTTTCCGTGGCATCTTGCGCAGTTTTCAGCAAATAAAACTTTTCCTCTTTCTGGACTTGCGGCAACATCTGGAAATTCTATTTCCAAATTTTTAGCTCCTTTAAAATTACCATCCTTTGGTACAAATTTGCTAATCCATTTGAAATAAGATAAAAACGCCACCATTTCTTTACTGTCCAACGGAAGCGGTTTTCCAGAATGCGGACGCATAATGCAGTTATTAACTCTTTCTGCTAGTGTAAGCACCTTGTTTTCGCGCCCGCGATATTGTGGATAATTATCATGTGAAGACATCAAATTGAATGCATGAGGTTTTGTACCAGCATCTTGGTGGCAATTGGTGCAGGTCATTTTATTGCCTAAATATTGTCCGTTTTTTCCGTTTGGACCAATGTAATAAGCCGTTTTCATCATTAATTCTCTTCCGTAACGAACCGATTCTCCAAATTGATCATCAGGAATTTTAGAAGTATCAATTGTAATATAACCTTCGTCTTCTTCTTCGGTTACTTTTGAAGCCAAAGTTTGAGAATTTGATTTGGTACAGGAATTGAAAACAGCCATTGACAATGCTGAAAAAAGTCCGATAAGAATTGTTTTTTTCATGGTTACTATTTTTTAATTTAGAAGAAAAGGTTTCAGTTTTTCTTCAGGAATAAAGATGGTTCTGTATGGTGGAATTTCAGATTCTAAAGCCCATAACAGAACTCCTTTTTTATTGGTTAAAACGGTAATATGTCTTTTAGAACAGCAAACTAAAAAGAGGTCTTTATTGATCATATAAGCACTTCCCATTCTGTCGTTGTATATATCTTTTGGTAATTTGATATGAAAATCAAGTTTTACATCATTATTTTTTTCGTCCACTTTTAAGGCAAAAACAGAAGATTGTTTGATATCGACACCATTATCAAAAAACAGTAAACTGCCGTTTTGATCAATATGTGCAGCATGCGCTTGAGAGAAATTGGTGTCGGGAGCCATTTTCATTGTTCCTCCTTTTCCTAATTTCCAGATTACTTTTCCTGTTTTAGAATTGATTTTCCAGATCTGGCCATTGTTGTAGAAAGAAATTAAAAAGTTTCCATCTGTATCGTAGCTCAAACTGTTGGCATGTGTCCAATCCTTTTTAGTTTTTAGTAAATCTTTATCTTTAAACGGATCTAAATCATCAAAAACGCTCCATTTCCAGAGTTGCTTTCCTTTTTTATTTAAGATTAAAATTCCGTCTCCGTTGATCGTATCTTGTTTTTTTCCTCCAATAGAAGTTAAATCGATTATTTTTTGCTCGACAGTCAAAGCGACAATTTCGTCAGCCGATTTTTTGATGATTTCGTGATGAAGAACCTGTTTTAAATCACCTTGTCCTTTTTTGATGTGGGTTAAAGTATCGCCTTGAAGATTAATTTCTAGAATTTCGCTTCCATAACTTGTTGGTTCATCATTTGTGCCTAAAATAGAAAGAATGGTTTGCTCTTTTGTGAAATGAGTAACTTTAAATCCAGTTCCTTCAAGAGTATGGTACCATCTTAAATTTCCTTTATAATCTACAATATAAGCCGTTCCAGGAGTTTCTCTTTTCGCTAAAAGCAGAAAGCCTTTTTTGAAGTTTTCAGGAAGCAATTCTGGTTTCGGACAATTGGCTTTAAATTGTTTTTGTAGCCATTCTGGAAGTTTTCTAGATTTGAAAGTATAAACTTTACTGGTTTGTTTATTACCGTTTTGAACCGTTATTAATTGAAAACTATAATTGGTTTCAGGAGTTATGTTGCAAAGTACCAGTGAATGTTTAAGACCTGATTTTGAAATAGGAGAGGTGATTTTACTTTGATTTCCTTTTTTGTCCGACCAATATTCTGCGTATATCTGTGCTTGGTCATTCGTCGTAACATCGATCTGAATTTTCAATTCGTTGTTGCCATGAGTGCCAATATTGACATTGGAGATAATTTGGTTGTTAGAGCAACTTGCCAATGCAAGCAGAACTAAAATAAAACTTCCTTTTTGTATTAATTTTTTGATCATCTGAAAAGCTTCTTTTGTGAAACAGAAAAGTACTTTTATTGTTATAAGAATTCAAGAACAGACAGACATTTAACTGCCTGTTCTTGATTTGGATATTCTTTATTGTCTGTCGGCGTTGCTTAAGTTCGGATTAAGGTCTACCTGACTTTGCGGATACGTGTAATATTTGTTTTGCGGCATTTTGATTAAAGCGGCCTCACCAACTCTAAGGTGGTATGCATTTACTAAAACATCATATTTGTTCATTCTGATTAAATCTGAACGACGCTTTCCTTCGTAGAAAAGTTCCCAACCTCTTTCTTGTAAAATAGCATCTCTCAAACTAGTTTGCGTATGATCTGATAAAACTAGAAGTTTTGCATGAGATCTTCCTTTTACTTGGTTGATAAGATCTATCGCTTCTTGGGTTGGCCCGCTGATTTCGTTTAATGCTTCAGCTCTGCTCAATAAAACATCTGCATAACGAAGAATATTTACACTATGACCATCGTAATAAGTAGTCGTTTCGTCATCTGCATATTTTTTTGTAGAAACGTCTTGCATGTAGAATTCCCCAGCTGGTGGTTGAGCTCCCAATGAAGGTGCTTGTTTATGAAGAAGACCATCTGTACCCATAAATTCTGGGAAGAAGCATTGTTTTCTTTCGTCTTCATCTCCAAAAGTATTGTAGAAATCCCAGTTTACAGTATAATACTGCCATCTGTTCTGAACAACAGGATGATCAACTGGACCAAAGTGGTTTAATAATTCCGTTCCGTTTGTGTTGGCGTCACTCAAAGAAGAGAAGATGTTTTCGCTGCACCATTTATTACTTTCTTTAAATAAACCTAAGTAAGAAGGATAAAGTTGATATTCATTTAAATCCATTACTTGTTTGGTTAGTGTTGCTACTTTTTGCCAGTCGTGGCTTCTTAAGTATAATTTAGCTAATAAAGTAAGAGCAGCACCTTTTGTAGCACGTCCTACGTCATTTGTGCCATAAATGTCATTGTTTTTGTAATTAAGAGGAAGAATATCAGCAGCTTCAGTCAATTCTTTAATCATAAAAGCATCGATTTCTTCTACAGAAGATGGCGGAGTTTGATCTAAATATCCAGGGTTTCCTAGATTAGCTTCAGTAATCAAAATTACTGGTCCCCAAGAATCTGTCAAATCCATGTAAGCAGAACATCTTAAGAATTTAGCTTCTGCAATAAATTGAGCTTTTTCAGCAGCTGTAATACCGCCCATTGGTGTAATGTTGAAAATCGCATTATTGGCATTGGCAATCAATTTATACATGGCGTTCCAGTCTTCTCTCAAAAGACCGTTTGCAGAATTCCAAGTTCCTAATGATAATTGTCCCGGATCTCCTCCAAATTGGCAATGTCCTAAATCTGTAGCAATATCTGTTAGAGCAAAGTGTCTTGTAGCCCAATACGAGAAGTTATCGCCTACAGATGGTCCTTTTAGCCTTCCATAAATGGAATTGATAGCCGCAATAGCATCCGATTTTGTCTGATACCCATTGGTATTAGTCAAACTGCTATATACCGTAGGATCCAAATCTTGGTTGCACGAAAACTGTGTCCCAGCGGTAAGTAAAAGTAATAAGATTGTATATTTTTTCATTTTAATCAATTTAATGTTACTATAAAGCATTTTAGACTAGTGAATTGCGACTTTAATTCCAAGTATAAAAGTTCTTGAAGCTGGGAATGAGTTAAAGTCGATTCCACCACCAATATTTTGTGCAGTAGCACTAGTGGTATGGCCATTTACCTCAGGATCATTTCCAGAATAGTTTGTGATCGTTAGTAAATTTTGTCCGATAGCATATAATCTGATGCTGTCAATAAATTTCACTGTTTTTAGAGCACTTTCAGGAATCGTATATCCGATAGAAACATTTTTCAGACGCAAGTAAGAAGCTTCTTCAACAAATTTTGAATTCACATAACTTCCGTAAGTGCTTTTGTAATAGCCATCTCTAGGAATATCTGTGTTTTCGTTTTGTCCGGCAACCCAACGGTTTAGTGCATCTGTGCTTGTAGAAGACTCACCAACCATTTTAGTCATATTGTAAACTGAATAGTCAAAAGCGCCTTGGAAAAAGATATTCATGTCAAAGTTTCTATATCTAAAATCGTTATTAAAACCAGCTACATAGTGCGGAATAGAGTTTCCTAGATACGTTCTATCTTTTGCTGTAATTTGACCGTCACCATCAACGTCTACATATTTAGGATCTCCAGGAGCAGATAATGGTTGAGGAGCATAAGTTTCTCCAGTTTTGATAACCCCTGCATATATATAACCATACAAAACTCCCATTTCTTTTCCTGGCTCCAATCTTGTAAATTCTTGACCAGAAACCGTTCCGCTTGGATTAGAAGTGTTTGAACTGATGATTTTTACATTATCTGCAAGAGATACCACTTCTTGTTTGTTGTATGCTAGATTTAATGAAGTTGTCCAAGTGAATTTATCATTTCTAAAGTTTGTTGTGCTTATTCCCAACTCAACACCTTGGTTATCAATAACCCCTGCGTTAACTCTCTGAGTACCAAATCCCCACCATCCTCCAACAGGAACATTTAAAAGAGCATCTGTCGTTCTTTTTTTGTAATAATCGAATGTAATAGAAAGTTTGTCATTAAATAACCCTAAATCTAAACCGATATCCGTTTGAGCAGTTTGTTCCCATTTTAGATTTGGGTTCGCTAAGTTCGCTGGTTCTGTTCCTGCAACAAATTCATCTGGAGCAATAGTTACACCCCAAGAAGATAAACGGCTCATATAAGAGTAGTCTCCAATACCGTCACTACCTGTAATACCATAACTTGCTCTCAATTTAAGTTCAGAAATTGCTTTTACGTTTTGCATAAAAGATTCGTTAGAGATTTTCCAAGCAACAGCTCCAGAAGGGAAAATACCAAATCTGTTGTTTGGTCCAAAACGAGAAGAACCGTCTTTTCTAATTGTAAAAGTGGCTAAGTATTTATCGTTGAACGCATAATTTAACCTTCCAAAATAAGAAGTCAATTTCGTTTCTGTTTTTTCTGTTTCAGGTTTTAAATACACTGAAGCTCCTTGCAGATTGTAATAAGTCAACAAGTCACTTGAGAAACCTGTGCCAGCTGCTCTTACTCTCTCAAATGTATCTTTTTGGTTCGAAGTACCAATCATTGCTGTTATAGCATGTTTTTCTTTGATGTCAAATTTATAAGTCAAATATTGCTCTGTACTCCATCTGAAATATGTTATGTTTTCCTCAGAACCAGAACCTTTCAAAGCTGCTCCAGCTACCAAAGTACTTGGAGTATATTTTCCTTGAATGTTTTCCTGCCATTCTGCACCCGCACCAAAGTGATACGTTAAACCTTTAATGATCTGATAATCTAAAAACATGTTTCCGTTTACCAATCTGTTGATTGTATGATCTGTAGGCTCAAGTAAAAGTGCTAAAGCATTATCTTTTCCTTGAAATTTATAATACGAACCATCTGCATTGTAAATTGGAATAGCTGGAGGAGCAGTCTGTATAGAGAACATTGGAGATAAGATATTATCGCCAAAATCGCTATTATTTCCTTCAGCAACAGCACCATAAGCATTCATTCCCATGTTTAGCTTATCGTTGAATTTTTTTTCTGCACCCATTCTCACACTGTATCTTTCAAAATCAGTGTTTACGATAGCTCCAGTTTGTTTTAAATAGTTTCCAGAAAGAAAGAATTTTGAAGTTTGGTCGCTTCCGCTAAAAGTAAGCGTTCTGTTAAGGACTTCTCCAGTACGAGTTGCAGCGTCAAACCAGTTCGTGTTGGCAACAGGAAAGCTAGAAGGGAAAAGTGGAGGTCTTCCGTTTTCAGCATTAAGAGCATTCTGATAATTGGCATATTGCTGTCCAGTCATTAAAGATGGTTCTTTTATGATATTTTGAAAACCATCAGAAATCTCGGCTTCCATATTCATTTTTCCAGCTTTTCCTTTTTTAGTAGTAATCAAAATTACCCCATTTCCTCCACGAGCACCGTAAATTGCTGTAGAAGCCGCATCTTTAAGAATTTGAATGTTTTCAATGTCGTTTGGGCTAATAGAACCTCCTGTGCTGGTAATGAATCCGTCGACTACGTATAGCGGAGCATTCGAAGTATTAATTGAGTTCCCACCTCTAATTACAACTTGCGGATTTGTTCCTGGCGCATAACTATTTTGCTGCACCTGTACTCCAGAAGCACGTCCTTGAAGCGCTTGTCCAACGTT
Source organism: Flavobacterium sp. ACN2 (assembly GCF_002303885.1). Classification (GTDB taxonomy): domain Bacteria; phylum Bacteroidota; class Bacteroidia; order Flavobacteriales; family Flavobacteriaceae; genus Flavobacterium. The sequence goes on from NZ_MRCM01000009.1 coordinate 158,198, forward strand.
TGCAACCGTTCCGCCTAAGTTTAAATTGTCTTTGCTAAGCGAACTCACAGAACCTGTAAGGTCTTTTTTCTTAGATTTTCCGTATCCAATTACTACTTCTTCTAGTTTCTGTCCTGCTTCTTTCATGACAATTTTTAGAGGCGCGCTTCCAATACTTACTTCTTGGTCTTCCATACCAATGAAAGTAATCACCAATTTTGTTGCATTATCTGGAACTGTAATAGCAAAAGTTCCGTCAACATCGGTCTGAACACCTTTTGTAGTGCCTTTAACCACAACATTGGCGCCCGGAAGAGGCAAACCGTTTTGATCTGTTACAGTACCTTTTACTGTTTTTTCAAAATACAGCGCTGTTTTGTTATTATCTGAAGTATTTATAGAAGAAGCTGCAGAAGCTTGAAATGTAAAAACTAATAACGAAAGAACCGTTATTCCGATTTCTTTGCGGGATAAATTGTTAATCCGAAAATCTCTTGGCTTTTTTTGGGTTAATAATTTCATACTTTAAATTGGTTTTGGTTAATGTTTAATTGTTTTTTTTCTTGTTTGTAGGTTTTAGATTTCTTTTTTGATCGTGGAATTCATTTTGTTTTTTTTAGTTATGTGTTGATTAAGTTGTTTTCTATACAAATAAGAGGTTTTGCTTTTGAGCTAAACACGGCTTGTTTAGTTCTATTTTCTTCTTTTTTAAAGGTTAAAAATCACCCTAATTTTTGCATAATTAACTTAGTTTTAAGATTAATCTCTGACGAAACTATAGATTATATTTTTATAAAACAAGAAAAAACACAGAAAATGTGCTCGAACACACAAAATTTATGTTCTCGAGCACATAAAATTGTGCGAATTGTTTTTTTTGACTTAAATTGCTGTGATATTTTTAAAATAGTTTAGAAAAAGAGTAGGTGTGATATTGGCGGTTTTTTGAATTATAAATAAGGATTTATTAAAAACTTATGAATTTCGCAACCACTAAACGAAAAACGTAAAAATTAAGCAGTCTTTTCTTATGATGAAAAGGAAGTGATTTTTAGTTTTAATTATGAATTCGGTTTGTTTTTTAATTCGATTTTTGAACTATATTGGTCAACGATAAAAAGGCCAAAATCGCGAAATGAATTAATGGTCATTTTGACCTTTTTTGAAAATGAAAAATTAACAGATTTTAAGAAGAAGAATTTTGAAAGAATACCACGTAGAAATAATCGATAAAAGTCAAAAAAACGCAAGCGAAATTATGGATCCTGTTTTTTGGAAAAAAGCAAATTGTTTAACCGATTTTACTTCGCCATGGAATAATCATCCTGTCTTAAAGATTGAATTTCGTGCGCTTTGGGATTTAGATTATTTATATTTTAATTTTCAAGTTTTTGATTCAGAGATTTATATTGATAGAAAAGACAATTCCACAGACAGTATTTGTAATTCGGATAGAGTAGAGCTGTTTTTTAGAAAAAATGAAAAACTAAGTCCGTATTATTGTTTGGAAATGGATGTAGATGCGCGTATTTTGGATTTTGAAGCTTATCCGAATTGGAATTTTGATTACAATTGGAAATGGCCAGAAAAACAGTTGGAAATACAGTCGGTAAAAGGACAAAAATCGTTTACGGTTGCGGGATCAATTAGTATTGCGTCTTTAAAAGAATTGGATTTAATTCATGATAATATTATCGAAGCTGGAGTTTACCGAGCTAAATTTTCTAAAGATGAAAGCGGAAATTACGAACCAACTTGGATTACGTGGGTAGATCCTAATACCGCAGAACCGAATTTTCATATTCCTTCTTCTTTTGGGAAGTTTATCTTGAAGTAAAGTTTGCTGCAAAGGTGCAAAGGCACAAAGTTTTTTTACTTTTTTATTTGAATCTCGCAAAGTCGCAGAGGCGCAAAGTTTTTTTTAAGGGAAAATCTAATTTGAATTGTCTCCAGCTAAAGCTGGAGTTTGAATAGAGTAAAGAAATGGCTCTAGCCTAAATTATTATGTTTGGCTAAAGCTTTAAAAGGATTTTTTTGAATCTATTTTCAAACATAGCCCGTGGTCTCAACCACAGGAACACAATTAAGAAATCTGCGATCTTGGTTGAAGCCTCTACTATATCTCAATATGATTAAATTAAGAAAAAAAACAGCCCGCAGATTTAGCAGATTCAGCAGATTTTTTACTCATTTTTTCTGCGTAAATCTGCAAAATCTGCGAGAGACTAAAAAAAAGCAAGTCCTTGGCTTAATGGTATTAAGCCGAGTCAGGATACGACAAAAGTATTGAAAGTATAAAAAAGACTTTGCGAGATTCAAAAAAAACTTCGTGCCTTAGCGTCTTAGTGGCAAACCACATTAGCTAACGTAAAAAGAAGCATTCTCTACATTGATAATATCAATAGGAAGCAAAATAGTTTCCGGAATGTCTTTTCTAAAGATAAAGTGATCTGCCAAAGTGCTTACACCTAAATAAGCTTGTCTTTTTTGATTTTGATGGATTAAGAAGTGAACCAATCCTTGATTTAAAAAACTAACATTTTTATCAATTAAATCATAGCCAATCAAAGCGATCTTTTTGTCTGTTACGTTTGAAAGTGTAGAGGCAATTTGGTAAGCTTTTGAAGTGGTAATGAAAATGCCACTTAAATCTGGATTTTCATTTATGAAAGCTGGTAGCTTAGTTTCAATGTTGGAATATTTCAGTTTTAAAGTGGTTAAAGAGAAATTAGAAAGGTTTTTTTCTTCAAAATAACTTCTAAAGCCGCGTTCTTTTTCCTGCATGTGAACAGCATTTTTAAGACTTTCATCAATATGTATAATCGCAATTTGCCCTTTTGGAAGAATCAGATTCATTAAACTAGCGGCAACACGGCCGCTTTTGTATAAATCTTGTCCCACAAAACTTTTAATAGAAGAGGATTCTACCTGGTTATTGAAAGTGTTAACCATAATCCCTAATTCGTCATATTGATTTATGATTTCGATGGTTTCCTTATGAAAAAGTGGAGTCAATAAAACAGCATCTGGCGATTGCGATATAATAGTTTCATTTGTCTTTAAAAAAGATTTGGTGCTTTCTGGATTAAAGTAATGTATTTCTATAACAACATTGTAGGCTTTAAATTCTGTAATGGCATCCTGAATTCCGTTAACACAAGGAAGCCAGTACGGGTCAAAAACAGGATCTGGAAGTAAAACGCAAATACGGTATACTTTGGTGCTTTTCAGATTTCGTGCAATTAAGTTGGGCTCGTAATCAATAACATTCAAAACTTCATTGATTTTTTCGAGTGCAGCAGGAGATACTTTTCCTCTATTGTGCAGCACACGGTCTACAGTTCCTTTAGAAACTCCAGCCATTTGTGCTATATCCTTAATTGTGTACTTTTTGTCCATATAGACAAATATAAAAACTTTGAGTTAATAAACGCATTTTTTGTGTAAGAATTAATAAATGTGCTCGAGAACATAAAAATAGTGTGTTCGAGCACATTTTTATATTTTTTCTTGTTTTATAAAAATATAATCTCTAGTTTCGTGAAATAAAAACCGAAAAACTAAAATAAATCTATAACCAAATAATGCTTTAATTTATTGAAATAAAGTATTTTAATACAAAGTGTTTAAGTGAAAAAAATTACCTCATTAGCTCCCGGCCGAACCTGTCTTTTTGGAGATCATCAAGATTATTTAGGGTTGCCTGTTATAGCCTGTGCGATAGATCGAAATATTAAATTAATTGCAAAAGAAAATCAGGCCAAAACTTTTGTTCTGAATATGGTTGATATTAATGAAATTAGAGTTGTCGATATATACGAGGCTTTCGAAAAATTAGAACCGAGAGATTATTTTGCATCTGCTTTGCGAGTATTGCGAAGATATGGCTGTGAACCTAAATCGGGTTACGATATTACAATTACTGGAGATATTCCGATTAATTCGGGAACATCGAGTTCGTCGGCTTTGCTGATGGCTTGGATTCGTTTCCTGATAGAAGCTTTCGGAATTGATCAAGAAGTTACGCCTGAATTTCTTTCTAAATTAGGTTACGAATCTGAAGTTGTAGAACATGGAGAACCTGGCGGAATGATGGATCATTTTAGTATTGGCGTTGGAAATATCGTTTATATTAATACCAGAAAACCGTTTTCTTTTAATGTAATAGGAACGGGGTTAAAAGGTTTAATTACTGGAGTTTCAGGTGTTCCAAAAGAAACTATTGGATTGCTTGGCGAATTAAAAGGAAATGCTTTAATGGCAATTGATATTGTGAAGCAAAACTATCCGCAGTTTGACTTGAATTCATCTGAAATAGAGGATTTGGATAAATATAGAAATTGTCTTCCAGATCGTCTAATTCCGTTTTTTGAAGCAGCCATTAGAAATTATTATTTTACCAAAGAAGCTTTAAAGGAATTTGAAAAACCAGTTTTAGATCTTAAAAAAATAGGTGCTTTAATGAATGGGCATCATGAAATTTTACGCGATTTGCTGAAAATAACCGTTCCAAGAATTGATGCAATGATTAATGCGGCCTTAAAAGCAGGTGCATACGGAGCAAAAATTGTGGGTTCTGGCGGTGGCGGAAGCATTGTGGTGATCGCTGATCCAAAAAATGAAGATGGGGTTATTAAGGCGATTTTACACGCAGGAGCACAAGAAGCTTATGCGGTAAATGTTGATCCGGGAGTACGAATTATTGATAATATTGAAAATTAAAATAAAATGCACGACAATTTAGTGATTCTAGCTGGTGGAGCATCTTCTCGTATGAAAAAAGAAGCGGTTACCAATAATCTTTCTCCTGAAGAAATTGCGCAGGCCAACGAAAGAAGTAAAGGTTTAATAGGGGTTGGCGCAAGCGGAAGACCGCTGTTGGATTATCTTTTGTGGAATGCAAAAAAAGCAGGCTATAAAAACATTTATATTATAATAGGTGAGCAGGGAGAATTGTTTAAAGAGTTTTACGGAAGTAAAATGAAGGATAATGATTTTCATGGATTGAACATCTCATTTGCGATTCAATATATTCCTGAAGGAAGAGTGAAGCCTTTTGGAACTGCAGACGCTTTGTTTCAGGCAGTAGAGCAATATCCAGAATTGAATTCGCAGTTTTATTCGGTTTGTAATAGCGATAATTTGTATTCGGCTGAAGCATTGCGTGCTTTAAGAGAAACTGAAAGTCCGAATGCTTTTATTAGTTACGATCGCGATGCAATGGATTTTCCGCTGGAGCGTATTTCTCGTTTTGCAATTGCAAAATTAGATGCAAATAATCAGCTTTTGGATATTTTAGAAAAGCCTTCAGAAGAGGATTTGGAACAATATAAAGATGCAGAAGGAAAGATCCGTGTGAGTATGAATGCTTTTAAGTTTAATGGAAAGACCTTATATGTACATCTTAAAAATTGTCCAGTGCATCCAGGGCGTGATGAAAAGGAGCTTCCAACAGTGCTTTTGAACTCCGTTAAGGAAAATCCGAATACAACGATCGGAATTCCGTTTTCGGAGCATGTTCCAGACCTAACAGCCAAAGAAGATATTGCCGATGTAAAAACATATTTGGCAAAATATTACCCTGATTTAAACTGGAATAGCAAAAATTAACAAAACTTTCATATCTAAATTAGAGAATAAGGAAATTTAATGTAGTACTTTTGTTTTGCAAAAAAAATGCAGATATTTGCATAAATTACGCAATCAATAATGTGAGAGTTGATTCTAATTTAGATTTTGAATTAAATAAATCTATAAGCTAATCAACCAAAAATTATGACAAACATTCAAAGTACATTACAGGTAGAGAAAAAAAGTGCCATTGTTCCGATGGTAATTTTAACCTTATTGTTTTTTATTCTAGGATTCGTAACCTGGCTTAACGGACCATTAATTCCGTTTTTTGAATTAGCCTGCGAACTAACTTCTTCGCAAGCTTATTTTGTGACTTTCGCATTTTATATTGCCTACTTCGTAATGGCAGTTCCTTCTTCTTATATTATTGAAAAAGTTGGATATAAAAACGGAATTTCTTTAGGATTGCTAATTATCGCCGCAGGAGCTTTTATGTTTTATCCAGCGGCTTCTAGTCGTACTTTTCTTTTGTTTTTATTGGCCTTATTTGTAATGGGAACTGGTTTGGCGGTTTTACAGACAGCATCAAACCCATATGTTGTAGTAATTGGGCCTAGAGAAAGTGCAGCTGCAAGAATCAGTGTTTTAGGAATTGCAAATAAACTAGCTGGATTCGTAGCGCCAATCGTTCTTACGGTTTTGGTTTTGTCTAATATGAAGGACTTTACCGCAGACAAAATTGCGGCGATGGATGAAGTTGCAAAAACTACTGCGTTAAATTCTCTTGCTTTGCAATTACAAACACCGTATCTTTATATGGGGTTGATTATTACTATTTTAGCTTTGATGGTGAAATTTTCTCCTCTTCCAGAAATTGATTTGGATGAAGAAGGAAATGTTTCGAATTTAAGTGTTTTTCAACAGATTAAAAATGCATTTAAATATCCACAGCTTGTTTTGGGAGTAATTACTTTAATGTTGTATTTGTCTGCCGAAGTTTTGGCGGGAGATTCTATTGGAGCTTTCGGAAAACAGCTTGGAGTTTATGGTGAAGAAGGGAATTTCTATCTTAAACTAACCTCATTTACCATGTCGGCAATGGTTATCGGATACGTTCTTGGAATAGTATTGATCCCTAAATATCTTTCTCAGGTCACTGCTTTAAAAGTGTCAGGAATATTGGGCTTGGTGCTGGTTTTGGCAATTGTTTTGATTTCGCCAAAAATAATGATTGCAGTTCCTGGGACTCCAAATATACCATTGGTAATACTTTTAGTAGCGCTTTTAGGATTGGCAAATGCATTGTGCTGGCCAGCAATATGGCCAATGGCTTTGCAGGATTTAGGAGGTTATACAAAGATTGGTAGTGCTATTTTGATTATGGGAATTATCGGTGGAGCAGTTTTTCCACTGTTTTACGGAATGATTACTGAAAGCATCAATTCTGCAAATATTGCAAAAAATATGCAAGGCGTTTCAAAAAGCGGTAATCAGTTGGCGTATTTAATGTTATTACCATCTTATGCAATGATTTTGTTTTATGCTGTAAAAGGACATAAGTACAGGAAATGGAATAGTTGAACAAAAATAAAAAATTAATATATCATGTTAAAAAGTAAAATCGACAAAGCAACAGGTTTCGAAAAACGATTCGAAAACATTAATACAGTTGTTTTTGAAAACTCAACAGATGCTTCAAAAGAAGTAGCGCAAGAAATTGCAGCATTAATCAAAGAAAAAGAAAAAGAAGGAAAGCCATGTATTCTTGGTTTGGCAACAGGTTCTTCTCCAAAAGGATTATATGCCGAATTAGTGCGTCTGCACAAAGAAGAAGGTTTGAGTTTTAAAAACGTAATCAGTTTTAACTTGGATGAATATTATCCAATGGAACCCAATTCAATCAACAGTTATGTTCGTTTCATGAAGGAACTTTTGTTTGATCATGTCGATATTTTACCTGAAAACGCTCATGTTCCAGACGGACTTTTAACAAAAGAACAAATTGCAGATTATTGCCACGAATATGAAGCTAAAATTGAAGCTTTAGGCGGAATCGATCTTCAGATTCTTGGAATTGGAGGAAACGGACACATCGGATTTAATGAGTCTGGTTCGCTTCAAAACTCTAAAACTCGTTTAGTGGCTTTAGATCATATTACAAGAGTTGCGGCAAGTAAAGATTTCTTTGGTTTAAATAATACGCCAAGAACTGCAATTACACTTGGAGTTAAAAAAATCATGGAAGCAAAAAGAGTAATCTTATTGGCTTGGGGAGAGGGAAAAGCAAACATTGTAAAAAGATCTGTTGAGGACGAAGTTACAAACCGAGTTCCAGCTTCATTTTTGCAAGAGCATAATAATGCTGTTTTTATCTTAGACAAAGAAGCTTCTTCAAAATTAACGAGAGTTAATAAACCTTGGCTGGTAGAAAAAATCGTTTGGACAGATAAATTAACTCGTAAAGCAGTTTTAGGATTGGCATTAGATCTTAAAAAACCAATTTTAATGCTTACTGATGCAGATTATATCGAAAACGGTATGAGTGATTTGTTGGCAGATTCTGGTCCAGCTTACGATACTAACATTAAAATATTTAATAAATTACAAAACACAATTACAGGTTGGCCAGGTGGAAAACCAAATGCAGACGACTCAAACCGTCCAGAAAGAGCCGAGCCAGCTAAAAAACGTGTATTGATCTTCAGTCCGCACCCAGATGATGATATTATTAGTATGGGAGGAACGTTCATGCGTTTGCAAGAGCAAGGACATGAGGTGCATGTTGCTTATCAAACATCTGGAAACATTGCCGTTGCTGATGATGAAGCGCTTCGTTTTGCAAGATTTGTGATTGATTACAACGAGAAATTCGGAATCAAAAGTGCAGAGGCAGATAGTATTTACAAAAAGGCAGAAGCATTCTTGCAGAACAAAAAGAACAGCGAAATTGATATTCCAGAAGTTCGTTACATTAAAGGTTTAATCAGAAAAGGAGAGGCGAGAGCTACAAGTCATTTTGTTGGTCTTCCAGACGAGCAGATTCACTTTATGGAATTGCCTTTCTATGAAACAGGTACAATCGAGAAAAAACCAATCGGACCAGAAGATGTTCAGTTGACAGTTGATTTAATTGAGAAAATTAAACCGCACCAGATTTACGCAGCGGGAGATTTAGCAGATCCACACGGAACGCACAAAGTTTGTTTGGATGCAATTTTTGAGGCAGTAAAAGTTTTAAAACCAAAAGAATTCATGAACGATTGCTGGTTATGGTTATACCGTGGAGCTTGGCAAGAATGGGGAATTGACGAAGTTGAAATGGCTGTTCCAATGAGTCCAGATCAGGTTTTGGAAAAACGTCACGGAATCTTCAAGCACCAATCTCAAAAAGATGGAGTTGTTTTCCAAGGAACAGATGCAAGAGAGTTCTGGCAGAGAGCAGAAGACAGAAACCGCGAAACAGCAGAATTGTACCACCAATTAGGTTTAGCAACGTATGCTGCAATGGAAGCTTTCGTGAGATGGCACTACTAAGATGCTAAGGTTCTGAGATGCTAAGATGCTAAGTTTTTTTAGCTTTTTTAGAAATTAGTAATAAGTCTTAAATGATATTTTTGAAGCAGGAAGAGGGAACGCAAATAAGTTCTTTTTTCTTGCTTCTTTTTTTTTAAAGAGGCTAAGGTTCTGAGATACTAAGGTTCTAAGTTTTTTTTAAGATGCTAAGGGTTTAAGATTCTGAGGTTCTAAGTTTTCTAATCTTTGATTGGGTAATCTGTGAGAATCCTTTTTTATCTGTGGCAAATAAATAATAAGCTTGCTAAGTTTTAGTTTTTATGTTCGATTTTATTTTAACTGTAAACTGCGACTGCGACTGAAAACTATTTTTTAATCTGTGGTAAATAAATAATAGCTTTGCAACTAATTGAAGCAAGAAGAAAGCATTGGTCTTTCATCTTGCTTCTTTTTTCTACAACAAAAAAACTATGGATCAAGACAAAAAACAACTCATAAAATTAGCGCACACCAAAATGCCTTTCGGGAAATACGAGGGAAAATATTTAATTGATTTACCTGAGTATTATGTTGTTTGGTATCATAATAAAGGATTTCCAAAAGGAGAGCTTGGTCAACAATTGCAGCTTATTTACGAATTGAAATTGAATGGTTTAGAAGAATTAATTCGAAATATTAAGAAGCAATATCCGAAGCCGATATAACATGCTTTTTGTGATTATGGGATTTTTATATAATTAGATAAAATTTTCATTATAATGACTGAAAATCTTTTAAACAATAGATAAAAATTAATATATAGGAAGGTTTTCTTTTGATTTGAAAAAGCTAAAAAATCAGCATTCTAAAATTCTAAAAATCTAAGAAGTCTATTGTATAAATTGTCTAATTAAATTTGTACTTTTGCCAAGTTTTTTACACAACTACTTACAAACAACAACAGAATGAATCAAACAAAATATATTTTTGTTACAGGAGGTGTGACCTCTTCATTAGGAAAAGGGATTATCGCGGCATCTTTGGCAAAATTGTTACAAGGAAGAGGATATCGCACGACTATTCAAAAATTTGATCCATATATTAACGTAGATCCGGGGACACTAAACCCGTATGAGCACGGAGAATGTTATGTGACAGATGATGGAGCTGAAACAGACTTAGACTTAGGGCACTACGAGCGTTTTTTGAACGTTCCTACTTCTCAGGCTAATAACGTTACTACAGGAAGAGTTTATCTTTCGGTTATTGAAAAAGAAAGAAGAGGAGAGTTTTTAGGAAAAACGGTTCAGGTTGTTCCTCATATCACAAACGAAATCAAAGACAGAATGCAATTGCTAGGTAAATCTGGCGACTATGATATTGTAATTACTGAAATTGGTGGTACTGTTGGTGATATCGAATCTTTACCTTATATAGAATCTGTTCGTCAATTAGTTTGGGAGTTAGGTGAAAATAACGGAATCGTAATTCATTTAACATTAGTTCCATATTTGGCTGCAGCTGGTGAGTTGAAAACGAAACCAACTCAGCACTCTGTTAAAACTTTAATGGAGAGTGGTATCAAAGCAGATATTTTGGTTTGTAGAACGGAGCACGAATTGTCTCAGGAATTGCGCCAGAAATTAGCTTTATTCTGTAATGTTAAGAAAGAAGCGGTTATTCAGTCAATTGATGCTTCTACTATATATGAAGTTCCAAATTTAATGCTTGAAGAAGGATTAGATGTTGTGGCTTTAAAGAAATTAGATTTGCCTAAAAAAGCATCTCCAGATCTTAAAAACTGGAATACTTTCTTAAAAAGATTAAAAAATCCAAAACAAACTGTAAACATTGGTTTAGTTGGAAAATATGTAGAAATGCAAGATTGTTACAAATCTATTTTAGAGGCGTTCATTCATGCAGGAGCTGCAAACGAAACAAAAGTAAACGTAATTTCTATTCACTCAGAGCATATTAATGCAGATAATGTGGAAGAAAAATTAGGTTCTCTTGACGGAGTTTTAGTTGCTCCAGGTTTTGGTGAAAGAGGTATTGAAGGAAAAATCGAAGCAGTTCGTTTTGTGCGTGAAAACAACATTCCTTTCTTCGGAATTTGTTTAGGAATGCAGATGTCTGTTATCGAATATTCTAGAAATATTTTAGGTTATGCTGATGCGAATTCTACAGAGATGAACGATAAAACGCCTCATCCAGTTGTGAATTTAATGGAAGAACAGAAAAATGTAACCGATAAAGGAGGAACAATGCGTTTGGGTGCTTGGAAATGTGATATTAAACCAAACACTTTAGCACACAGAATTTACGGAGAAAAAACTATTTCGGAGCGTCACCGCCACCGTTATGAGTACAATAATAAATATGCTGATGAATTGCAAAAAGCAGGTTTAAAAGCTTCTGGAGTTAATCCTGATACAGGTTTAGTGGAAATCGTTGAGCTTGAAAATCACCCATTTTTTATCGGTGTTCAATACCATCCAGAATACAAAAGTACGGTTGCAAATCCGCACCCAATCTTTGTAAACTTTGTGGCTGCTGCAGTAAATGCACATAAAAAACAGTAATTAATATTTTGAGAAGTTTGTAACTTTTGGGATAAACTCAGTACTAATAGACTTCAACGAATAACTTTTTTAAATTATAATGGAAGAAAAAAAATTAGACCTCAATTCAATCATTGGTTTTGTATTGATATTCGGAATTTTGATTTGGATAATGTATCAAAATCAGCCTTCTGAAAAAGAAATCGCTGCTGAAAAAGCCAAGAAAGAATTAGTTGCTAAACAAGAAGCACAATCAAAAGCAGATAAAGCTAAAACTGCGTCATTACCAGCTGCAGCTGTAACTCCTGGAGATACAGTTCAATTGGCTCAATTGCAAAAAACTTTAGGAGGATTTGCTTATTCTGCAACACTTCCTTCTGCAAAAGAAGCTTTTACTACAATCGAAAATGAAAAATTAAAATTAAAGATTGCTAATAAAGGTGGGTATATTGTTGAAGCTACTTTAAAAGAATTCGAAAGATTTAAAAAAGGTTCTGGAGAGCTAGTTGAGTTAATCAAAAATAACAACTCAAATTTAAATTTACAGCTTCTTACTACAGACAATAGAACATTAAATTCTAAAGATTTGTATTTTGAACCAACATTAGAAAAAATTGGTGCAGACCAAGTTTTATCTATGCGTTTGAAAGCTGGAGCTAATGAATTTTTAGAGTACAAATATGTTTTAAAACCAAACGATTATTTAGTTGGTTTTGATATCCGTTCTCAAGGTTTGAACAGAGTTTTAAATTCTGCAAAACCAATTGATTTACAGTGGGATTTAAAAACATACAGAAACGAAAAAAGTGTTTCTTATGAAAACCGTTTTGCTGAAGTTAATTATAAATATGGAGATGCAAAATACAGTTATGTAAATAATCATGGACAAGGAAAAGAAGAAACTCCTGAGAAATTAAGTTATGTAGCTTTCAAACAACATTTCTTTGCTACGATTTTATCTACAGAAAAACCTTTTGAGACTTCAAAATTACAATCTGATGATTTAGTTAAAGACGAAAAAATCGATACTGTTTTCACGAAACAGTTTAGAGCAAATTTACCTTTAGCATTTTCAAACGGAGAGATCGATTACAAAATGAATTTGTACATGGGTCCTGTGGATTACAAAACACTAAAAGCTTACGATAAAAATTTCGATAAGATCATTCCATTAGGATGGGGGATTTTTGGATGGATTAACAAATTAATCTTTATACCATTATTTGGATTCCTAAGTTCAACAGTAGGATTGTCGTTAGGAATTGCAATTATCATTTTTACGATTATCATCAAATTGGCTATGTCGCCAATTACTTATAAGTCATTTTTGTCTCAGGCTAAAATGAAAGTTTTAAGACCTGATATTGCTGAGTTGGGAGAGAAATTCAAAAAAGACCCAATGAAGAAACAACAGGAAACAATGAAGCTTTACAACAAAGCAGGTGTAAACCCAATGGCGGGATGTATTCCGGCATTGATTCAGTTGCCATTTATGTACGCATCGTTCCAGTTTTTCCCTGCGGCATTTGAATTAAGACAAAAAAGTTTCCTTTGGGCAGACGATTTATCTTCTTTTGACTCTGTTATAAAATTACCATTTACTATTCCGATGTACGGAGATCACATTAGTTTGTTTCCAATCTTGGCTGCAATTGCGATTTTTTTCTACATGAAAATGACTTCTGGAGATCAGCAAATGGCAGCTCCTCAACAAGAAGGTATGCCAGATATGGCAAAAATGATGAAAATCATGATTTATGTTTCGCCATTAATGATGTTAATTTTCTTCAATAGTTATGGTGCTGGATTGAGTTTGTACAACTTTATTTCAAACTTAATTACAATCGGAATTATGTTCGTAATCAAGAATTATATTGTAGACAGTGATAAAATTCACGCTCAGATTCAAGAAAACAAACAAAGAGAGCCTAAGAAGCCAAGTAAGTTCCAACAGCGTCTTCAAGAAGTAATGGAACAACAGGAAGCAGCAAAAGCTCAGAATAAGAAAAAGAAGTAATTCTATATCAATAAAACAAAAAAAACCGTCTCGTTTTTTAACGAGACGGTTTTTTATTTACAATTAGTTGCGTTTAAAATTTAGGTAATAAAACCTTGTCTATAACATGGATTATACCGTTTGAACATTGAACATCTGTTGCGATAATATTACTTACTCTATTATTGGTGTCAGTAATTTTTGCGCCTCCAGTAAGGCCAATGGTGAAACTTTGACTAGCAAAAGTATTAACTGCCTGTCCGTTTGTTAAAGAAGTCGATTGCACATTTGCACCAGCAACCACATGATATTTCAGGGTAGTTTCTAAAACATTAGCAGGAATAGCAGAAAGGCCAGAGAATCCAGTCTCGGTTAAGAAACTTGCAAATGCAGCATTTGTGGGTGCAAAAACAGTAAAAGGAGAACTTGCCGTTCCAGATAATATTCCAACAAAACCAGATGCAGAGTTGTAGCTCAATGCTGTTACAAGTGTTGTGAAATTTTTGTTAGCCACAGCATGGTTAACAATAGTAGGTAATCCTATTACACCATCAACCAAATGAATAACGCCATTTGAAGCTTCAATATCTGCAGTTGTTACTGTTGCACCACCGTTTGCTTTTCCGCCATTAATATCAACTCCTGTGTTTTTTTCAAGATACATGCTTATAGTGTTTGAAGCCGAAGCATTTCCTTTGGCCAGAGTTTTTACATATCCGGTAGTAATCTCGCTAGATTTTACTTTTGTGCTTAAAACGTGGTTGAGTAGTATTTCTTTTAAAGCAGCAACAGGAACTGCGTTAAGATTAGCATAACCGTTTGCAGAGAGAAAAGCGCTAAAAGCTTTATTATTTGGCGCAAATACTGTATAAGAGCCAGAAGAGTTCAATGTAGCAGCTAGATCTGCTTTTTCTAAAGCAGCAACTAAACTGCTAAGATCAGGATTTGCTTTCGCAATAGATAGAATCGTTTGTGAGGTCTGTTGCGAGTCATCGTCATCATTATTACATGAAATGCTGACGAAAGCAATTAATGCTAAAAAAGCAATTAATTTAATTTTGAATGTTTTCATAATATAGTTTTTAGTTTGTTAGGCTAAATTATGAGCTTTTGTTTAATTTTATTTACATAATGTTAAACAAAAGTTATATTCATTACATGTTTTACTTGCGTTATTTGTTGTTTTTATAGTGTTGATTTTTAGTTGTTTATGTTGGTTTAGTTCTGGTTTTATTATTCGTAGGTCTAAATTTTGTTTAACAAAATTTTAAATAGTATTTAAGACTTTAAAAATCGGTAAAAAAGTAAAATTGGTTATACTTTTGCAATAATAAAACACGCTTTTTAATGTTATAAAGAAAAACAGTTTATGAAAAAAATTTGGATTTTATTTCTAATTACTACAGCAGCTTTTTCTCAAGAAACCAATAAAGTTGACGCGGCTGGAAAAAAAGACGGACTTTGGAAAGGGACTTATGCTGAATCTAAACGACCTCGCTACGAAGGAAATTTTGATCATGGAAAGGAAACTGGTGTTTTTAAATTTTTTGATGATACTAAAAAAGGTGATGTCTTAGCAACAAGAGATTTTAGTGCCAATGATGGAAGTTCGTATACTGTCTTTTTTGATCAAAATAAAAACAAAGTAAGCGAAGGAAAAGAGATAGGAAAAGCTCGCGAAGGGGAATGGAAATATTACCATAAAGCTTCTAAAGTTTTAATGGCGGTTGAGAATTATAAAAATGGAAGATTAGAAGGTTTAAAAACTGTTTATTATCCTAATGCGCAAATTGCGGAAGAGATGACTTATAAAAATGGTTTAAAGGAAGGGCCCTATAAAAAAATAGGGCAGGACGGAACGCTTCTTGAAGAATCGAACTTTGTAAATAATGAATACAATGGTGCAGCTGTTTTTTATGATTCAGATAAGTCTGTTGCTTCTAAAGGAAAGTTTATAAATGGTAAAAAAGCTGGAATCTGGCAGTTTTACCAAAAAGGAAAATTAGTGAAAGAAGTAAATATGAGTGATCCTAAAAACACGAATAAAGCTTCTGAAAAAGGACCAGCGCCAAAAAAATAATAGTTTGAAAAGCTCAGAATTCATTCCTTAAAAATAAAATAGGTAAAGAATAAATTGTTTACTTTTGAGTAACCAATTTATTCTAACCAATGGATTTACAAGAGCTTTTAGGACGATTTTTACTGTTGTTTTTTTCGATTTTGGTTTTGTATTTTTTCTCCAACAGAAAAGATAATGCTACTATAAATCCGTTAATGGTTATTGTGGGACTTTGTACTTTTTCCCTTTGTTATCTTTTTACCAAAATAGAAATTGGAGTGGGAATTGGTTTTGGTCTTTTTGCTATTTTTTCGATACTTCGATTTAGAACACAATCTTTCACGGTAAATGCTATCATCTTTCTTTTTGCCACAATTACATTGTCAATTCTGGACATTATGTATCCGTTTGAAAAGATTGAATTATTGCTGTTTTTTCAAATTATTATTATCGGATTTTATATTGCCGCTTCGGTTATTGTCAATAAAAAAGCTTCAAAATATCTGAATTCTGTAGATGTGAAAATTCCGCTTGACGATGATTTTTCTTTAAACTCAGAAGTAATACGAAAATCAATTCAGCAGAAAATTAAGATTGAAGATTTCGACTTTAGAATTGTACTAATCAATACGGCAAGCAATGAAATAGATTTATTAGTATTCTATTAATCGTTGAATGGACGGACTTGTTTGATGTACAAATCTCTTTTTTCGCCCACAATTTTAAATTCAATATCTACCGGATGAAATTGGTTTTTGCGCCAATAGCGATACATTTTGGTTTCAATTTTTTTGCTGGCATCGTATAGATTACTCATTTCTTTTCGAGTCATCAACGGTTCATTATCATTCAAATTAGAATTGGAAGTATAATCAATATCAAAATCGGTTTCATCTTTACCGTCATTGAAATGATAGGCTACAAACTGTTCGCAGATTTCTCCTTTTTCGGGTTTTACAACCGAATTTTCTCCCTTTTGAACATTGACCGTAATTCCAGGAAAGTTTTCTCTAAATATATTTTTGGTAATAATTACGCCATTTGCCAATTCATCAGGAAAAGAGCGATGCACCAAAACGCCCATTGCAATATTTTGCTGATCAATTCCAAAAAGTTCTCGTTCGTTATACGAGGCTTCATTCCAGACACTTGCCCAGACTTGTTTTATGGCTTTTTCGAAAGTTTTGATTGAATCGCCTAAAATTCCGGTTTTAGAATCGTACAATCCAGCGCCATTAAAATCATCTAAATCTTCTGCATTCGTAGACGAACGAAATCTGAAGTTTTTAAATTTGGCGTCTTTAAAAGCAATATTCAATTTAGATATTAATTCAGGATCAATAGGTTCTTTTTTGATAGCGTCTCTAATTTTTTTAAGCTGTTTATTTATCCAAATCGCAGAATCTTTTTGTGGGAAAGCTAAAAGCTCTGCAATTAATGGAGAAATAGCAGGGGTCTGAATATGTTTTGTATAATAGTAAAACGGAATAGCATGTGCATTTTCGGGAACTTTAAAGGAAATCTCTTTAGAAATGGCAATTAAATAGGCCATGTTTTGTGCTTTTGAACCGATATAGTTAATTCCCTTTTTTGGAATTTCAGATAAATTGACCAATTCTGTAACGCTATTGTCTATAAATAGCTTTTTCTTTTTTCCAGGAGACTTTGTTGGAATTTTTTTAGTGGTTTCTTTAATAAAAAAAGTATCGACTTCAATTTTTATTTCTACTTTTTTAGAAAGCAGCCTTTTGATGTTGTTGTCTTTTTCAATATCCGTATATGCCATTATCGGAATCTTTCTGTTTTTTCCTAAAAGAACCAAATGGCTTAATGGAGTTTGAAGTTCATTTACAATAATTCCTCGCACATTTGGGAGAATATCAGGCGTTCCATCCAAAATGATAATCTCGTCAGAACTAGGTTTTAAAGTTTCTAAATCTTTGATTTTGTATTGCTGCAAAATCCCAATACTACTTCCGCGAACAACTTCCTGATATTTTAATTCTCCAAAAATATAATCAGATTTCACGCATGGAATTTTGAATTCTTCACGTTGGAACCAATTCATCATTTCTGGATTGTTCAGATAAAATTTCAGTTTTTCTCCAATAAAAGTAGAATTTTTGACCATAGTAAAAAAACGTTCAATCAGTGGTAGAGGCATATGATCGGATGCAGCGAGTTCAAAAATCCATTTGTCTGTTCCTTTAATGTGATTTAAATTTCCGAGAAGAAAATCTCTATTCTTTTCAGTGTTGCTATAGTTCTCATTATTGAAGACTTCTAAATCATGGCTGTATCCCAAATAATTAACTACAAAATCGTAATGAAGCAAAATAATACTGCTGTTGAAATAATACATTTTTTGTTTTCTGAGATCGTAAATGACTTTTACTGATTCAATATTCGAAAATTTATCAGACAAAGGTTTTCCTCTAAATGCTTTGTAAGCTTCATAATTTGGCAAAGATGCGCTGAATCGCTGCGCACTTAACGAAGTTAATACGAAAAGGAAAAACAAGCTATAAATGTATTTTTTCATAGAATAAAAATGGATGATTAAATGTACTTAAAAAAGTAATAAGTTTTATCTACTGCGGGATTGCTTAAAGTAATGAAAACCATGGTGAAATTTTCTATTATTTGGCGTACCTTTGCAACCTTAAAAAATTAAACTTTTCAAAATGAAACGAGTAGTTGTTGGACTTTCAGGTGGAGTAGATTCTAGTGTTGCAGCGTATTTATTGCAACAGCAGGGATACGAAGTTATTGGCCTTTTTATGAAAAACTGGCACGATGACTCTGTTACTATTTCTAACGAATGTCCTTGGCTGGAAGACAGTAATGATGCTTTGCTTGTGGCTGAAAAATTAGGCATACCGTTTCAAACTGTTGATTTAAGCGAGGAATACAAAGAAAAAATTGTTGATTATATGTTCAACGAATACGAAAAAGGAAGAACTCCAAATCCTGACGTGCTTTGTAACCGCGAAATCAAATTTGATGTGTTTATGAAAATCGCTTTAAGTCTTGGAGCGGATTATGTGGCAACGGGACATTATTGTCAAAAAAGCGAAATTGAGGTAGACGGAAAACCAGTTTACCAACTAGTTGCTGGAGTTGACAATAATAAAGATCAATCGTATTTTTTATGCCAATTGTCTCAAGAACAATTGTCTAAAGCTTTGTTTCCTATTGGAGCTTTAACAAAACCAGAAGTGCGCGAAATTGCTGCTGAAATGGAATTGGTTACAGCAGAAAAGAAAGATTCACAAGGTTTATGTTTTATTGGAAAAGTTCGTCTTCCAGAATTTTTACAGCAAAAATTACAGCCAAAAGATGGTAAAATTGTTCAAGTAGATAAAAATGATCCGATTTATACTTCTGAAAAATCAGCTGAACTTTCTTTGGAAGAAAGATTAAAGTTAGAATCTCAAAAACTAGACTATCTTTCAACAATGGGAAAAGTGGTTGGAAAACACCAAGGGGCTCATTATTTTACAGTTGGACAAAGAAAAGGTCTAAATGTAGGAGGAACAACAGATCCTTTATTTGTAATTGCAACCGATGTAGAAACTAATACTATCTATACAGGTTTATCAAGCCAACATCCTGGATTATTTAAAAAAGCACTTTTTGTTGGAAAATCTGAAGTTCATTGGATTAGAGAAGATATGACTTTGAAAGCTGGTGAGAAAATGGAAGTGATGGCTAGAATTCGTTACCGTCAGCCTCTTCAAAAAGCTGTTTTACATCAATTTGAAGACGGAATGTACGTAGAGTTTGAAGAACCACAGTCTGCTATTACAGAAGGACAGTTTGTTGCTTGGTATTTAGAAAATGAATTAGTTGGTTCGGGAGTAATTTCTTAGCTTTATACTTTATTTGGGAGAAGATCCCTAAAAAGTATAGATGAATGAGATGTAACTTTACTTTTCTTTTAATACTTCTTTCGTTTACAGTATTTGCACAAGAAGATGCATGGGTTTATTTTAATGGAAAACCTAATGTACAGGCTTTTTATGACAATCCTCAAGCTGTACTTTCGCAAAGAGCTCTGGATCGAAGAACGAACCAAAATATCGTTTTGGATATTACTGATGCTCCGTTAGAGACCTCGTATGTTAATCAAATTTCCGCAAGTACAGGAATTACGGTAAAAGCACAGTCGAAATGGCTGAATGCACTTCATATTCAGGGAACTCAGGCTAATATCAATGCTTTAAAAGCGTTAGCTTTTGTTCAGAAAGTAGAATTTGCAGATAGAACTTTAAATACTACGGGAAAAAAAGTTTCAGAAACTGCAATCAATCAGACGAAAAAACAAATACAAACCGCTATTGATTATGCTTATGGTAATTCTGCCAATCAAATTCAGACGTTGAATGGGCAGGTTTTGCATCAACAGAACTACACAGGAGAAGGTAAAATTATTGCTGTTTTAGATGCTGGATTTCCAGGTGTCAATACCGCTCAGCCATTTGAAAATCTTAGAAATAATAATAAAATTCTAGGAGGATACGATTTTACCACTCGAAATGCTAATTTCTATACTGGAGGAGATCATGGAACGAAAGTGCTTTCTACAATGGGCGGTTACAAAGAAAATGCTTTAATAGGTACGGCTCCAAACGCTTCCTACTATCTTTTTATAACTGAAATTGTTGCTGATGAGAATCCTCTTGAAGAATCACTTTGGGTTGAAGCGGCGGAGAAAGCGGACGCTTTGGGAGTAGATATTCTTACGACTTCGCTTGGATATTTCCTTGATCGAGATGAAGTTAGGTACAATCATACATACAGCGATATGAACGGAATTACCACTTTTATTTCGCGTGGTGCCGAAATCGCTTTTAGTAAAGGAATATTAGTTTTAGCTTCTGCTGGAAATGAAGGAACTCAACCTGAAAAGCACATTGGTGCTCCAGCCGATGCAGTGTCTGTTTTGGCCATTGGATCAGTTACAGCTAACAAAGTGCGATCTAGTTTCAGTTCGATCGGACCAAGTTCTGATGGGCGTATAAAACCTGATGTAATGGCACAAGGATCATCGGCTGTGGTTTCTGATGCAAATGGAACTATTGGTACAGCAAGCGGAACTTCATTTTCATGTCCGATTATGGCAGGAATGGCGGCTTCGTTGTGGCAAGCTTTTCCATCAAAAACAAACCAAGAAATTAGACAGATGATTTTGGCTTCTGCCGATAAATATGCGAATCCAGATAATAACTATGGATACGGAATTCCGAATTTTGGTACCGCATTAGGTGTGGATGATTTTATCGCTGAAGCCTCTTTTTTGGTCTATCCGAATCCTGCAAAGAGTGAAGTTTGGTTTTCTTTTTTAAATGAAACCAATACCGCATCGGTAACCATTTATTCTATTTTAGGGCAAAAATTAATCGAAGAAAAAATTAATAATTCAAATCCAGTTCTTTCCTTGCAATCACTTCAAAGCGGACTTTACATTTATAGTTTTGATGGTGATAATCTGCATAAAACAGGAAAAATAATCAAGCAATAGTTTTAATGAATAAAATTACCCAACTCTTTAATATAAAATACCCAATCATTCAAGGTGGAATGATCTGGAATAGTGGTTACAAATTGGCCTCGGCGGTAAGTAATGCAGGAGGTTTAGGACTTATTGGTGCAGGTTCTATGTATCCAGAAGTTCTTAGAGAACACATTCAAAAATGTAAAAAAGCCACAGACAAACCTTTTGGTGTCAATATTCCGATGTTATATCCTAACATCGAAGAGATTATGAATATTGTGGTTGATGAAGGCGTTAAAATTGTTTTTACTTCTGCAGGAAACCCGAAAACTTGGACTTCTTTTTTGAAAGAAAGAGGTATTACAGTTGTTCACGTGGTAAGCAGCAGTGTTTTTGCTTTAAAAGCGCAAGATGCTGGTGTTGATGCTGTCGTGGCAGAAGGTTTTGAAGCAGGCGGACATAACGGACGCGAAGAAACCACAACGTTGACTTTGATTCCGATGGTGAAAGAAAAAATACAAATCCCTTTAATTGCAGCGGGCGGAATTGCGACAGGAAGAGGAATGCTTGCAGCAATGGTTTTAGGCGCAGATGGTGTTCAGGTCGGAAGCCGTTTTGCAGCATCTTTTGAATCTTCGGCACACAATAATTTTAAAGATACGATAGTTAATACTATAGAAGGAGGTACTCAGTTGACTTTGAAAGAATTGGCTCCTGTAAGATTAGTAAAAAATAAGTTCTATCATGATGTTCAGGATTTGTATCAAAAATGTCCTTCTAAAGAAGAATTGGTTCATCTTTTAGGACGCGCAAGAGCCAAAAAAGGAATGTTTGAAGGAGATTTGGATGAAGGAGAATTGGAGATTGGACAGGTTGCAGGTCTGATTCATGAAATTTTGCCGGTTGAAGAAATTATTCGACAAATGATAGCCGAATTTGAAGTCGCATCCAAAGAAAAGACTACATTTGAGTTTTAATTGACTGCAAGAAATAATCTATGAATTCTATACGCACATATATACTATTACTTTTTTTAGTGTTAGGCCTTCAACAAGCTAAAAGTCAATCATATCATTTTAAAACTTCAGGATTTAGCGTTCTACAAAAAAATGAAAGAGGAAAATGGGGCGAGTGGTCCAATCTAGATTTAGTAAATCTTTCGGTTGTTTTAGATACCAATAAACATAGAATTGTAGTTTATTCTCAAGAAATCCAGCTTTACAGTATTTTAGATTATATTGAAAGAGAAGAAAACGACACAGATATTGTATATTCTTTTATGTGCAAAGATAATGATGGGAAAGAATGCAAGCTGTCAATTATTACACGAAAAAAACAAGATTATAGAAAACAGCTTTATATCAATTACGACGATCATATTATTGTTTATAATATTATTACGGTCTGAGTTTCTAAGATTCTAAGTCGCTAATTTTTTTGGATTTAAATAAAATAATAAACCCGACAGATTTTTAAAAACTGTCGGGTTTGCTATATAAAAAAGTTCAATGTCTTAGAATCTTAGTATCTCAGAACCTTAGAAACTACAAAGAATCTACATCCTTAATAAACTCATCATATTCTAAATAGAACATTTCTAGAGCATGCATGTTTTCGTTAAAGAAATCAAAAATAGTATCCCAAGTATTTTTATTGCTGAAACCAACGCCAAGTTTTTCTACCCAAATTCGGCTGATATTTTTACCACTTTCAAGAGTATAATTTTTTTCAAAAACCAAATCTTTGATAAATTCTTCCTCTAGGATATTTTTTAAAGCCTCAAGTTTTTCAAAGTAGGCAATACGTTTTTCATCGCTTCTGTGTTCGATATCAATTAAAACCTGCGCTTTCTTATTATCTACATAAAATTTAAAAGAAAAATCTTTGATTTTAGTGTCGTAAAGTACCCATTTGCGAGGGTATTTTTCGGCAAAAGCTACCCAAAATTCTCTTTTTATTCTTTGCGATTCTTCTCTGCTGTACATTTTTTTTGGCTTTAAGATTAGAAAACTTGCGGTACTGCGTTTTCTGGAGTATATTTATGTTTTATTTGAAAATACAAAAATAAGCTTTGATTATGAATTTTCAAGACTTTTTGAAATATGTTCCCAATATAATTCCGCTAGAATTACCAGCAGTGACGTCACACTTAAAAATGGCTCCAAAAGAGCGTATAGAGGGATTAAAAAATCTTGATATTGATGCATTAAACGCCAGAATGGCGGCAGTAATGATGCTGTTTTATCCAAAACAGGAAAAAACACATTTGGTTTTGATTGTTAGAAATGCTTATGATGGCGTTCATTCTGCTCAGATAGCATTTCCAGGAGGAAAATATGAAAAGGAAGATATTAATTTTGAAACCACTGCACTTAGAGAAACGCATGAAGAGGTTGGAGTAACGAGAGATAAAATAAATATAATTAAACATTTTTCTCCGATGTATATTCCGCCAAGTAATTTTTTGGTGCATCCTTTTTTAGGAATTGCCACAGAAGAACTTTCTTTTTATCCCGATATAAGAGAAGTGGCTGGAATTATCGAACTGCCTTTGTCTGTTTTTTTAAATGATGATATAATTATTGAAGCCAGATTATCAACTTCTTACGGAGCAAATATTTTAGTTCCTGCCTTTAATATTCAAAATCACGTTGTTTGGGGTGCCACAGCAATGATTTTGAGTGAATTGCGCGATGTTTTGAGTGTCGCTATTGCAAAAGAAATTTGATAAAGTTTATTTAATGATTTGATATTCATTTGGATAACTGTTATTTGGAGAAATTGTTTTAAAGTGTTGCTAAAAGAATAATTTTTGTATGTTTGCGACCTAACAAAAAAATAAGATAAATTAGTTATGGGATTGTTTAAACGAAATCCTTTTGGGCATATATTATTCATCAAGAAATGGTTAATCCGAGTTCTCGGTGCCATGACTCATAGGAGGTATAGAGGTTTTAATGAATTACAGATTGAAGGATCTGAAATTATTAAAACGCTCCCAGATACTAATGTTTTATTTATATCCAATCACCAGACTTATTTTGCAGATGTTGTGGCGATGTTTCATGTTTTTAACGCCAGTTTATCGGGGCGTCAAGACACTATTAAGAATATTGGCTATTTGTGGCAGCCCAAAATGAATATTTATTACGTAGCAGCCAAAGAAACCATGCAGGCTGGATTACTGCCAAGAATCTTAGCTTATGTTGGCGCAATTACCGTTGAGAGAACTTGGCGTGCTAAAGGTGTTGATGTTACAGAAAAGCGTGATGTAAATCCAAACGATACAGAAAACATCAGAATTGCTCTAGAAGACGGCTGGGTTATTACTTTTCCTCAGGGAACAACAAAATCATTCAAACCAGTTCGTAAAGGAACAGCTCATATTATCAAACAGCATAAACCAATCGTTATTCCTATTGTAATTGACGGTTTCCGTCGTTCGTTTGACAAAAAAGGACTTCGAATGAAGAAAAAAGGAATTCTACAATCCTTCATTATAAAAGAGCCTCTTGATATTGATTATGAAAACGATACCATCGAACAAATTGTAGAAAAAGTAGAATACGCAATCGAACAGCATCCTTCATTTTTAAAAGTTATTCCTGCTGAAGAAATCAAAGCGCAAGAAGAACTGAATAAATTAAGACGTTGGGATTATTAGAATAGTTTTTTTGTTTAAAGTTTTTGTCTGGCTGAGCGAAGTCGAAGCCTAACTTTGTGCCCTTCGACTTCGCTCAGGGAGACAATTTATTTATTCTGTAGCGTCAGAGTTTTTAATTCAAAAAACTTAGAACCTCAGCATCTCAGAACCTTAGAAGCTTTTTCAAAAATCTATCTTCTTCAACTCTTTATAATTAGCGTATAATCTACGTAAAAGCGTTCCGTAAATAATTCGGTAAAAACACCAGAATAATCCAAAAAAACCTAAAATTACAAGGAATAATATTCCTATAGTAACAAACATGGCTTTTCCGTTCATCGCTAATTTTTCTCTAAGAAACTCCATATCTGGATTGTAGACAAAAGCAATAAAGAAGCTTAAAATTGCTGTAATTACAATCATTCCGAGATTATACCAAACATAATACTGTACTGTTTTTCGGGTCTTTAAAATAGCGCTCATCAATGATTTTGTTGCTATTGTGGTCGAAATTGTTCTGTAGTTTTTGTAGAAAATGTAAACAAAAATCAATACAACAACATAATTAAAGTAGGTTAGAAACTCTAAAGCTGTTACTATTTCAGGATGATTCATTTTTCGCAATACATCATCTGTATTGATAAACAAGTTGGAAAAAGTCCAAAACGAAATCTCCAAAATACTGATGATTAAAATCCATTTTACAATTGAAGATGATTTTCTATGAATCATCTTATAGATTTCATTTTCAGAAATTTGTTGAAAAGAATCAGAGTTCTTTTGCCAGTCTTTTTTTAGTAAATCCAGTTCTTTCATAATAATTTTTAAGGATTTAGTATTTTTTTAAGTTTCCCTTTAATTCTGTTCATTTTCACGCGCGCATTCACTTCGCTGATTCCTAAAGTTTCAGCTATTTCTTGATAATCTTTGTCTTCTAAATACATAAAAACTAATGCCTTTTCGATGTCATTTAATTGATAAACTGCCTTATACATCAGTTTTATCTGTTCCTCTTCTTCATAATTGTAGTCAACATCTTTTACAAAATGCTGATGATTTTCATAATCTACGGTCGATATAGTTCTTTTGGTTTTTCGGTATAAGGTAATGGCTGTGTTTAAGGCAACACGATAGGTCCAAGTCGAAAATTTACTGTCGCCTCTAAATTTTGGATAAGCTTTCCAAAGCTGAATGGTGATTTCTTGAAACAAATCTTTATGAGCATCTTCGCCAGCAGTATATAATCTACAAATCTTGTGGATTATATTCTGATTTGCCTGCAGCTGCGCAACAAATGACTGTTCTAGATTTTCACTCATAATGTATTAGTAGTTATGAAATCATTTTTGTTACAGTTGGCTTATAATTTTCTTGTTTTATAGTAATTAATCGTCAAATCGATAAACTTACTATAGCTTTTCATTCCATCTTTTTGGTTATTTGTTTTTAAAAAACTATCCCATAGAAAATGAAAACCTTTATCTATAAAGGTGTCATATTTTTTCCAGAAATCTTGGTCTTCTTGATAGTTTTTTAAAATTCCAGTATTTACTTGTTTCTTTAGTATTTCAAAAATTTTCTCATTTTTAAACTTCCAGATTCCTAGACAATAGCGTAATGCAAAACTATATCCTGCATATTGATAATATAAATTGTCATTTTTAACAGAAGCTAAAAGGCCAATAAAATTACATTCACTTTCACTTGCAAAACCAATCTGATGTGCCATTTCATGAGATGTAGTTAGTGGAAAAGTGTACATTGGCAATAAGTCGTTAATTTGCGCTTCGTTTGTAAATGGATTTAAATAACCGCCAAATCCCATATAAGTTAAAGGAACGCTAAACAGTGATTTTTTTACGCTTAATGTTTTGTATTTAAAATAAGGATGTTCTTTTGCTAAATTATCATAACCGTTTAATATCATGTTAAATGACTCTTTCTGTGAATATGGAAAAACAATTTTAGAGCTTTCATTTTTTGTAATTTGAAACTGAACTTCATTCGTCTTTGCAATTAATCTTTTAGTGAAAGCCAAAAGATCAGAATCGGTATATTCTCTTTTGATTTCCATTTTTTCAAAAAGAGGTTTACGGTAATAATTGAAAGCCCAAAGCAGGTGAAAGAAAAAGTAAAAAACAGAGATCTTACCTAAGATTTTAAGAAGATGATCCTTCCAATCTATTTTCCAAGTTTTTCTAATTTTCCAAAACCAACTAATTATAGAAATCATTAAAAGAGCATAAATAATATCACCGACAGAAAAAGGAATTTTACCTAAGATTGTTCTTGAAAAATGAGAAATTCTAACGAATAAATTTTTGCTATAAAAGCCCTCCACAAAATCTGGAAAGAATGGCAGGATTTTATAAAAAATAATTTGAACTAAGAGAAATAAAGGTAAAACGTATTTTGATTTCACAGTATAGTTTTTAGATACGTAAATATAAACACAATATTATTATTAAAAAAAAAGGATTGTATTTGTAGGAATTGATTTTAAGAATTTGGATTCGTGCTAATTCCTCAAATTTGTGCTCAAAAAAAGTTGAAACTTTGTAACTTTGGGACTCTTAATTGTTAAACATCAAACAAAATATAATGAGTCAAGAAATTAGAAATCTGGAGCCAAAAGCACTTTGGAATAAATTCGCAGATTTAAATGCTGTTCCGCGTCCTTCTAAAAAGGAAGAACGTGTAATTGAGTTTATGAAGAACTTTGGAAACAGCTTAGGTTTAGAAACTTTCGAAGATGAAATCAGAAATGTAATCATCAGAAAACCGGCTACTCCAGGAATGGAAAATCGTAAACCAATCGTAATGCAAGGGCATTTGGATATGGTGCATCAAAAAAATGCTGATACAGTTTTTGATTTTGATACACAAGGAATCGACATGTATGTGGATGGTGACTGGGTTCGCGCGCGAGGCACAACACTTGGAGCTGATAATGGGCTAGGGGTGGCGACTATTATGGCAATTCTTGAAAGCAAAGACATTCCGCATCCTGCAATTGAAGCTTTATTTACAATTGATGAAGAAACAGGAATGACTGGTGCTTTAAACCTAAAAGGCGGAATTCTTCAAGGTCAAATTTTATTGAATTTGGATACGGAAGAGGATGATGAAATTGATATTGGATGTGCTGGTGGAATTGATGTAACTGCAACTAGAACCTATCATGAAGAAGAAGTTCCAGAAGGTTCTGTTGGTTATACAATTACAGTAAAAGGTTTAAATGGCGGGCATTCAGGAATGGATATTCATAAAGGTTTAGGAAACGCTAATAAAATCATGAACCGTTTGTTGTTTGACGCATTTGAAAACTTTGGTTTGCAGGTTGTAGAAATCAACGGAGGGAGCCTTAGAAATGCAATTCCGAGAGAAAGTGTTGCTAAAGTAGTTATTTCTCAAATGTTTGATGAAGCTTATGTTTACGATATGCAGGAAATTATTTCTGATATCAAAGCCGAATATAAAACAACCGAGCCTAATTTGACTATTGAAATCGTAAAAGGTGATTTGCCTGAAAAAGTGATGGATTTAGGTGTACAGGAAGGAATTATCAGAGCGATTTATGCAGCTCAGAATGGAGTTTACAAAATGAGCGCTGATATGGCCGATTTGGTTGAAACTTCAAATAATATTGCTCGTGTAGTTATTAAAGATGGAGAAATCTTGGTAGGATGTTTAACACGTTCTTCTGTTGAATCTTCGAAATTTGATTTGGCAAATTCTTTACGTTCTGCTTTTGAATTGGTTGGGTGTGAAGTGGAGCTTTCTGGTTCTTATCCAGGATGGACACCAAATGTAAATTCGGAAATTTTAGAAGTCTTAAAAGAGATCTACGAAAAACAAAATGGAGAACAGCCTAAAGTTGTGGCTTGCCATGCAGGTTTAGAATGCGGAATTTTAGGAACAAATTACCCTGATATGGACATGATTTCTTTCGGTCCAACAATTCACGGAGCGCACTCTCCAGACGAAAGAGCAAGTATTTCTTCTGCTCAAAAGTATTGGAAATTTGTGTTAGAAATCCTTTCTAATATTCCAGTTAAATAAAAGTATTCAGTGTTCAGTTTTTAGTAATCAGTAAATATGATGTCTAAAGACTGAACACTAAAAAAAACTGATCACTGATCACTTTTTTTGATCTCTCTTAGGAGTATTTTTCTTTTCTCTCTTTTCTTCTTTCTTTTCTTTAGCCGTTTTTAACGGTTCTTTTTTTGCTGTTTTTTTAGCGTCCTGACCTTTTGCCATAATATTGATTTTACTGTTTTGTAAGTAAATGTAAGGCTTTTAAAATCTGAAATGCCAAAAAAAATCCCCAATTTTAAAAATTGAGGATTTAGATGTTCTTTTTTTGTATTAAGAATTAATTACGTTTTAATACTTTATATTGTTCATAACAAGCGCTGATTGCGTCCATAATCTGAAGATCATTTGCGGTCTGGATGAAAGAATCGGAATAGTTACAGCGATGCATAATTTCAGGAATTTCATCTTTGCTGACTCCTAATAATACGGCAACTGTTTCACGATCGTATTTTGATTCTAAGAGCGTTCTTACCGTATCATCTTTTTTCATTTCCTTTAGTTTCTTGAGTTCTTTTCCGTTCTTGCCAAAGAAATTATAGAGCATATCGGCAGGGTTAAAAATCGAACCGAGGACTTTTCCAAAAGCATTTGGAGCATATTCTCCAGCTTCATAACCTTGTGTAAGTCCCGAAATACTGTAACGATAGTTTTCTTTTGTTGGAATTAATTTAGAATCAATTTCAAGATATCCTGTCAAAGAGAAAGGAGCAATAACAACTTCTTCCAAAGCAATTGCTTTTTCTGTAAGCTGAATTCTAGTTACTTTATTTTTAATCCAGTCATTTGTAACTCTAATTCTTAGCGATTGAAATCCTAGAATAGAAAAATGAAGTGTATCGTTTACTTGCACGTCAATTTCAAAATACCCTTTTTCGTCAGATTTTGCACCACGTACTTTGTTGGTGTTAATGATATTTACGCCAGCCAGCGGTTGTTTGCTGTCGTCATTAATAACGTAACCTGAAACTCTTTGTGGAACTGTTGGCTGTGCATCTTGCGTATCTTGTGCAAAACCAATGTTGGCGAGAAGTGTAAAAAAGAAAACTGCGAAATATTTCATATCCTGATTTAAAGCACTAAAAGTAGTAAATCGGGATTAAATATCTCGCAGTCTTGGAATTTAATTATAAGAAAATTAACAAAGGCTACAGTATTGCTTTTTTTGTGTTAAATAAAATGGGAAAGAGAAGATTGCATCCTATTGTTTTGGATTGTAAAACTATTTATAAAGTATAAAATTATGGATATAAAAAAATCCCAACTTCCAAGTATGTCTGGAATTTGGGATTTTGTATTTTAAGAAATTAAATTATTAATCTCTTCTAGATCTTCTTGGTCTTGAGCTGTCGCCGAAGTTTTCAGAACGTCTTGGTGCTCTGTCAGAACCACCTTCACTTCTTGGAGCAGAGCTTCTAAAGCCACCTTCTCTTCTTGGAGCAGAATTTCTGTCGCCTCTAAAACCTCCGTCACGTGATCCGCCTTCGCGTGAACCTCCGTCTCTAGAAGAATTTCTATCACTTCTAAATCCGCCTTCACGTCTTGGAGCGAAGTTTCCGTCTCTTCTGTTAGAATCGCGTCTTCCGCCACCACGGTTGTTGTGATCACGTCTTCCGCCACCATCATTTTTAGAAATTTCAACATTGATACGACGACCTTCTAATTGAACGTTGTTTAAAACATCCATTACTTTATCAGTAAATTGAGGATCAGTATTAAAGAATGAGAATCCTTCTTTTACGTCAACTTTAAAGATATCATCACGACCTAAGTCTAATGTTTCTTTCAAGTAATCTTTTAATGACATCCAGTCGAAGTTGTCTCTAGAACCAATGTTTACGAAATAACGAACTGCTCCATTATTACTGAATTCTCTTGGTTCAGAATCACCTCTTTCACGTCTGTCTGAAGATTGAGTAGAAATATCTCTGTTCTTTTTGTAGTATGCGATGAAACGGTTAAATTCTACTGATACCATTTTTTTGATCAATTCTTCTTTAGATAAATCTTCAAGAACATTGTTAATTGCTGGTAAATAGTTGTCAATTTCGTGATCAACTTCAGTATCTTTAATTTTGTTTGCTAAGTGTAACAACTGAATTTCGCAGATTTCAATTCCAGATGGAATCGTTTTTTCTTCGAATTTTTGTTTGATGATTCTCTCGATAGAAGAAATTTTACGTAACTCGCTTTTTGTAACAATTACAATAGAAGTACCTAATTTTCCAGCTCTACCAGTACGGCCCGAACGGTGGTTGTATGTTTCAATTTCGTCAGGTAGTTGATAGTTTACAACGTGTGTTACGTTATCAACGTCAATACCACGTGCAGCAACGTCAGTAGCAACAAGCATCTGAATTTGTCTTCCACGGAACGATTTCATTACACCATCACGTTGTGCTTGAGATAAATCTCCGTGTAACGCAGCGGCGCTATATCCATCTTCAATTAATTTCTCAGCGATAGCTTGCGTGTCTCTTTTTGTACGACAGAAAACTACAGAGAAAATGTCTGGATTAGCATCAGCTAAACGTTTTAAAGCTTCGTAACGGTCACGAGCATTTACTAAATAAAATTCGTGAGAAACTGTAGATGAACCTGAATTTTTAGCTCCAACTGTAATCTCAACCGGTTCGCTCATAAATTGTTTTGCAATTCTAGCAACCTCTTGCGGCAT
Source organism: Flavobacterium sp. ACN2 (assembly GCF_002303885.1). Classification (GTDB taxonomy): domain Bacteria; phylum Bacteroidota; class Bacteroidia; order Flavobacteriales; family Flavobacteriaceae; genus Flavobacterium. The sequence goes on from NZ_MRCM01000009.1 coordinate 189,771, forward strand.
AGTTGCAGAGAACAACCATGTGCTTTTTTCATCTGGAGTATCTGATAAAATAGATACGATATCCTCATAGAATCCCATGTTTAACATTTCGTCAGCCTCATCCAAAATACAGTAATCTATATTTTTAATGTTTACTAAACCTCTGTTAATCATGTCTTGCATTCTTCCTGGAGTTGCCACAATAATTTGCGCACCTCTCTTTATTTCTCTTGCTTGCTCTGTTATACTAGCTCCTCCGTAAACTGCTACCACATTAATACCTTTTTCGTATTTTGAGTAGTTTTTAAGTTCGTTAGTAATCTGTAAACATAACTCGCGTGTTGGCGATAAAACTAATGCTTGTGTATTTCTGTTGTCGGCATCAATTTTTTGAATTAGCGGAAAACCGAAAGCTGCCGTTTTCCCTGTCCCTGTTTGAGCCAACGCAACCATATCCGTGTCTTTTTCCAATAATAGGGGAATCGCCTTTTCCTGTACCTCTGACGGATTTTCAAATCCTAGATCTAAAATCGCCTTCAGTAACGATTCATTCAATCCTAATTGTTCAAATTTATTCATATGTGTTTTAAAATAGGGTGCAAAATTACTGCTAATTATTCAGATAAACTAATGCAATTTTAAGAATTATGTATTTGTTAAGATTTGATTATCAAAAAGTTACATTTTTGTTGAAATAAATTTTTGCGTCAAATGAAGAAAAATGCCAAAAAACACGTCGTAAAATGTAAAATTTAGCTACTAAAATGTTGTATTTTAAACAATTATTTTGTGGTGTTCAGAAAATCAATGAGTTGCTTAACCGCTTTTCCGCGGTGACCAATCGTATTTTTGGTTTCCAAAGGCAGTTCTGCAAAGGTCTCGTTAAAATTTTCGGGTTTAAAAATGGGGTCGTATCCAAAACCATTTGTACCTGTTTTGGTTAAAGTAATTTCTCCTTTTGCAATCCCAGTAAACAAATATTGTTTTCCATTTAGGTTTAAAGTTATAACAGTTTTGAACTGAGCGTTGCGATTTTCTTCATTTTTTAAAGCATCTAAAAGCTTGTTCATGTTGTCGTCTGCATTTTTTTGCTCGCCTGCATATCGCGCAGAATATACTCCAGGTTCTCCATTTAAAGCATTTACTTCTAGACCTGTATCATCTGCAAAACAATCATAACCATATTTCTGTGTTACGTAATCTGCTTTTAAAATCGCATTTCCTTCAATGGTATCTGCAGTTTCTGGAATATCTTCTAAACAATCAATATCTTCTAAACTTAATATTTTGATGCTTTCTGGAAGCATACTTTGAATTTCTGCGATTTTATTTTTGTTGTTTGAAGCGAAAACGAGTTTCATAGCATTATGTGTTTAAATGATTTTCAACACAAATTTAGAATTCTTATATTTGATATGTTAGCAAAATTCAAATAAATGCAATTATCAGTACTTTATAAAAAAATCCTGCCTTTTGTAAAGCCGTATCGAAAAATGGTGATTGCAACTTTACTATTAACTTTCTTAGGTTCGTTTGCAGCACAGGTAAATGCTGTAATTTTAAAATATACTGTCGATACTATAAATAATTTGATGGTAGCTCACGAACCATTATCCAAAGGATTTCATTTACTCGGCATAATTAGTATTGTTTTGTTAACTAAAGAATTGGTGAATTCTGTAGTTCAATTTGGGCAGAAATTCTATGGTGAAAAACTCCGTATTTTTATTACGCGTGATATTTCTCAAACCATAGTAGAAAAAATTCTAAGTTACAGAATGGAGTTTTATACTTCTGATGAAAACGAAAGCGGGAAACTTCAGACTAGAATTGATGCCGGAATTAGCAGTTTAACGCGTTTGGTGCAAAATTTCTTTATTGATATTTTGCCTTTGTTTGCCAACGCTTTTGTGGCTTTGGTAATTATGTTCTATGCCAATGTTTATGTAGGCTTGGTAAGTTTGTGCATTATCCCGATTTACTTTTACATCAGTCAATTGCAAGCAACGAGATTGAGCGGATTCCGACGAAGAATGCGTAAGTATCGCGAAACTAAAAACAACGGAATCATTAGTTTAATTGAATCCATAACGGTAATTAAGTCTTTTGTACGTGAATCGACAGAAGCCGATCGTCATGAAAAGATACAATTTGAAATGACCGAAAATCAGCTGCAAACCCGAAAAACCAGTTTTATTTTTGAAAGTATAAAAAGCTTTGTTGAACAGATAGGAGTAGTAATAATCATTATTCTAACGGCTTATTTTGTTTTGAATAATCAAATGACAATTGGTGCCATTATGTTTCATATAATGCTCTTTAATAATGTTTCATCGCCAATTAGACAATTACACCGAATTTATGACGAGGTAAATGATGCATTAATTTATTCTGAAGGGTTCTTTGATATTTTAGAAGCAGAGCATGAGACAGAAACTAGCGGTAATTACATCCCAGAAAAAATTGTTGGATTAATAGAAGTGAAAAATGTAGATTTTGTATATCCAAACGGAACTCAGGCGCTTTATGATATTAATTTCACTGTAAAACCAAATGAAACCACTGCTTTGGTCGGATTAAGCGGAGCTGGAAAAAGTACCATTATTAATTTATTGGATAAATTTTACTTGCCTTCAACTGGTCAGATATTTTTGGATGGAGTTGATTTGGTTGAGTACAATACCGATTTTCTGCGTAAAAATATTGGTTTGGTGCTTCAGAAAAATCACATTTTTAAAGGCACAATTTTAGAGAATATTTTATATGGAAAACCAGAAGCTTCAAAAGATGAAGTTATCGAAGCAGCAAAGCAAGCTTATATTCACGAGCAGGTTATTCAATTGCCAAAAGGTTATGATTCTGATGCGCATTTACTTTCAGGCGGCCAACAGCAGCGAATAGCGATCGCTAGATTGTTTCTCAAAAATCCGCCAATCATTTTCCTTGATGAACCAACAGCAAGTTTGGATGCCATTGCAACAGAACAGATTAAAAAGTCTCTGGATGCTATCAAAAAAGATAGAACCGTAATTATAATATCACATAGTATTTCTCAGATTATCGACGCTTCTAATATTATTGTTTTAGAAAAGGGAAGATGTGTCGAAAAAGGAACTCATGACGAATTGTATGATAATAAAGGAACGTATCATCAAATATTCATGGCAATGGCGAACAGTTTAAACATCGAAAAAATTACACAGACTTTTGACTGAAATAATTCAAGGTTATTTTTTCAAAAACAAAAACTACAAGAACTCCAAAAGTATAAGCCAGAATATCTTCCCAAAGAAATCCCTGGCCTAAAACATATCTTCCAAAAAGTGTTTTTCTAAGTGCTACAATCCAATCCGCTTGATATAATTGTAGAAATTCAATTCCATAACAAATCAATAGAGAAAGGCACGCAATTGCGAAAGCATTTTTGAAAGGAAGAAATATCCGAACCAGAAAATAAATCATGACAGCATATAGAAAATCGCCAATCCATAAGGGGATAAAAGAGATTTTTCTAGAAAGGATTCCGAAGAAAATTATGCTTAGAAAAGCAGCGAAATAGGTAATTCTGGTTTTGTTCAAAATAGAAATTACGGTATTAATTGTACATATTAGGTCGAACAAAAATACAAAACTCAATTAGATTGACTTTATTTCATAAATTTATCGATTAAACAAACTATCAACCACATGAATGCAAAATTTTTTACTCTGATTGCGGCTTTGTTTCTTCTAGGAAATCAAGGTTATTCTCAGAAAGACAAAACGTTTAATATTAAAAAACAGTTAGATTATTGCGCAGAGCAAGCTTCAAAAACTTTAAAAGTGATTCCGGATGATGGGACTTCTCCGCGAACAGTTCCAAACGGAAGCAAAGAATGGAAATTTGTTGGATATAAAGATTGGACAAGCGGATTCTGGCCTGGAGAATTATGGTTTTTGTATGAAGCAACTAAAGATAAAAAATGGGAAAAAGAAGCCGATAAATTCAGTCGTTTTTTAACGCCATTATCTGTGAGCAAAGCAGGTGATCATGATTTAGGTTTTCAGGTTTTTAATAGTTTTGGAAACGGATATAGATTGGCTAAAAATCCAGAATACAAACAAATTATTTTAAGAACTGCCGATACATTGGCAACGCTTTTTAATCCGAAAGTGGGAACCATTCAATCTTGGCCTCATAACAAAATGGGAGGGCATAATACTATTATTGATAATATGATGAATTTGGAGCTTTTGTTTTGGGCTTCAAAAAATGGAGGAAGTAAAAAATTATACGATATAGCAGTTAAACATGCCGAAACCACAATGGACAATCATTTTAGACCAGATAACACTTCGTATCATGTTATAATTTACGATTTCGAAACTGGAAAAAAGATAAAAGGAAGAACAGCACAAGGATATAGCGATGACAGTATGTGGGCACGTGGTCAGGCTTGGGCTATTTATGGTTTTACGATGACGTATAGAGAAACAAAAGACGCTAAGTTTTTAGATTTTGCCCATAAATTGGCGCGTGTTTATTTAGATAAATTAACTACCGAAGATTTAGTTCCATATTGGGATTTTAATGCGCCAAATATTCCTAACGAACCTCGTGATGCTTCGGCAGCTGCCATTGTTTCGTCTGCACTTTTAGAATTAAGTTCGTACACCAAAGACAAGAATTTAAAAGCTGAATATTTGACAAAAGCTAAAAAGATGATTGTTTCGCTTTCAAACGATTATCAGAGTCACGATGTCAATTCGGCATTTTTACTGCATTCAACCGGACATAAACCTGCAGGAAGCGAAATAGATTGTTCTATAAATTACGCAGATTATTACTATCTTGAGGCATTATTAAGACTTCAAAAATTAAAATAGAATATTATGCTAAAGAAAATAAGCCAGATTGCCTTTGCAATAATGATGGTATTAACACTTGTAAGCTGTAAAAATACCAAACAGAAACTTCAAGAATATGTTGTTACGTACAACAAAACGATTGCACCAAGTTTTAGAGCCGAAAATGTAACGCTTACTACGGCAAGAGGATACATTAATGACGATAAAATTGAATTGCGATTTGAAACCAATTTAGAACAAAATGAAAAAAATAAAATTGCTACTTCTATAGCATTTACAAGAATGCTAAAATCGATGATTGAAAAAGATGAGATTCCAAGGCAATTAATCGAAGAAGGTGTTCAGTTTGATGTTTATTTTCTGGCAAATGACAATACCGTTTTGGGTAAGGAAGTGCTGACAGGAGAATCTCTAAAATATTTATTGAAATAATAAATTACGTTTGTAGAAAATACAACTCATTCTAATTCTTACATATTGAAAGTCTCTTTAAAATTTATTTAAAGAGACTTTTTTATGTTTAATACTAAAAGTTAAGTATAAAAGGAAAGTTTCTATTCTTACAAATATTTTTCTTTTGAGGAGATAATGGGTTTGTATTCAAAGAATTATGTGTATTCTTTTTGTAGTTGAATGTTGTTTTTATGTTGTGAATTAATTATGTTTGAGTTAAAAAATAACTATTAAACCAAAAAATTATGAAAAAAATTACCCAAATCGCATTTGCAATTGCTTTTGCATTATTTTTAATTAGCTGTAAAAATACCAAGCAGAAAATCCAGGAGCATGTAAGTAATTACAATAATTCTTCTTCTATAAAAGGAAGTGGAATTACGAGCACATCTGCAAAAGCTTTTCTAAATGACAATAAAATCGAAATTAGAATTGAAACCAATTTGGAGGAAAACGATGCAAACAAATTAGCTTACAAAGAATCTTTTCCAGATTTATTAAAAGAGATGATCAAGAATGACCAAATTTCATCTTCTCTTATTGCTGAAGGAGTAAAGTTCGACGTCTATTTCTTAGCTTATAATAATGCTATTTTGGCCCAAGAAGTAGTAGATAAAGAAGAATTAGCGGTTTTGGAAGGAAATACCAGTGCAGGTAAAGAAACGGCGAAATTATAATCCAAATAGTATAGAAAAAAAATCCTCTTCAATTGAAGAGGATTTTTTTTATGAGAATTGAGTAACGTTTTTTAAATTATCAGGGAAATAGAGTTCCGATAAATTGGTAAACTCATCTCCACGCATAAAAATGTTGATATCAACATCAGCAAATGACGTTTTTCCAGCAGCAGCTAAAAGTTCATTTGCAGAATGAAGTGTATTTTTATGAAAGTGAAATACCCTTTCTGATTTATCTGTAACAACCAAACCTTTCATGAGCATTTTGTTTTGAGTTGCTACTCCGGTTGGACATTCATTATTATGACAGCGTAAAGCCTGAATACAGCCTAAAGAAAACATAAATCCTCTTGCACTGTTACACATATCTGCACCTAAAGCAATCGCGTGTAAAATAGAATATCCAGAAATAATTTTTCCGCTTCCAATAATTCGCATTTTATCGCGAATACCTAAACGCACCAAGGTTTTATTCACAAAAATTAATGCAGGTTCAAAAGGCATTCCAACACCATCTGCAAACTCAAGTGGAGCAGCGCCCGTTCCGCCTTCTGCACCGTCAACAGTTATAAAATCAGGATAAGTGTCTTCATTGATCATTTCCTGACATATAGCTTCAAATTCGGCTGTGTTTCCGATACATAATTTAAATCCGATTGGTTTGCCATTAGATAGTTCACGTAACTGTTTGATAAACTGAATTAATCCGCTAACATCAGAAAAAGCATGATGTCCAGGAGGAGAAAGAATCATGGTGTGCGGCACAACACCTCTAATTTTAGCAATCTGTTCTGTGTTTTTCTTTGCTGGAAGAACACCTCCGTGACCTGGTTTTGCACCTTGAGAAAGCTTAATCTCGATCATTTTTACGTTTGGAAGATTGGCTTTTTCTGAGAAGTTTTCTGGACTGAAATTCCCTTCTGCATCTCGACAGCCAAAATAACCTGTTCCAATCTGCCAAGTAATGTCTCCGCCGCCTGCAAGATGAAATTCGGTTAATCCGCCTTCTCCGGTATTTTGGTAGAAATTTCCTTTTTTTGCTCCAATATTGATGGCACGAACTGCATGTTCGCTCAATGAACCAAAACTCATTGCGGAAACATTAAATAAAGAAGCCGAATAAGGCTGTTTACAATCTTTTCCTCCAACCAAAACACGAGGCAATTCTTCGTTTACTTTAGCAGGGAAAATAGAGTGTTTTATTCCTTCATAACTTTCTGTATTTAAGTTTAATTGCGTTCCGAACGGAGTACTCGAATCAATATTTTTTGCTCTTTGGTAAACTAATGAGCGCTGGTTTCTAGAAAAAGGTTTTCCGTCTGTAGATCTTTCAATAAAATATTGCTGAATCTCAGGTGCGATCATTTCAAATAAATATCTGAAATAACCCAGAACAGGAAAGTTCCTTAAAATGGCGTGCTTTTCCTGAGAGGCATTGTAAGCTCCGACAATTAGCAAAAGCGGAATAATAAATACGAGTAAGTAACCTCGTCCAGTGTAATAATAAATTGCAAGAACAATTAGAAACAATAAGAATCCGTAAATAAAGAATTTTTTTCTCATGTTTTTAAAAAATTAAATAGGTAATAAATGCGATAATTAGTTGAATCTTAAACGTACATAAACGTGTTTGATTCCTTTTTTATCTGATTCTCTTTCGTCGATTTCCAAAATATCAGTTAATGATTTAAGCATTGGCGTTAGTTTAGAAAAGCCATAATTTCGAGGGTCAAATTCCGGTTTTTTCTTCACAATCAGATTTCCGACATCTCCTAAAAATGCCCAACCATCATCATCTTCAATATCTTCAATGGTGGCTTCAATCAGTTCAATAGTCTGTTTGTCAATTTTATGAAGTGCTTTTTCAGTCGGTTTTTCAATTGGTTTTTTGGTATCGGCGGCAGCTGTTTTAGGTTTTTTCTTTTGAATTGCGCCATCCAAAACCTCAATGTAAATAAATCGGTCGCAGGCAACAATAAACGAACTCGGTGTTTTCTTTTCGCCTATACCAATTACTTTCATACCCGATTCACGAAGTCTCACAGCAAGACGCGTAAAATCGCTGTCGCTAGAAACAATGCAAAAACCATCTAATTTTCCAGAATAAAGCAAATCCATTGCATCAATAATCAAAGCCGAATCTGAAGAATTTTTTCCAACGGTATAACTATATTGTTGAATAGGGGTAATAGCATGTTCTAATAAAACACCTTTCCAGCCATTTGCATTAGGTTTTGTCCAGTCGGCATAAATCCTTTTCGTAGTGGGTGTTCCCAATTTTGCAATTTCTTCCATCATGCCTTTTACATTGCTATAGGGCACGTTGTCTGCATCAATAAGAACAGCCAGTTTTAAATCTTTTGAATTGCTTAAAGGCATTTGTTAAATATTTAAAATTTAATACTCTCAAAGTTAAAATTAAAATTGGGTTTTATAAGAATTCAATGATGAATATGTGTAATTATTAGTACTAATTAGTTTCATTATAAATAATATTTAATACGAAGGAAATTAATTAAAGATAAATTTGTCTTTTATATAAAACCTTTCTATCTTTGTCAGGAATTAATTAAGGATGTATGTTTTCAAAAGCGTGTGAATATGGAATAAGGGCTTCAATATTTATTGCAACCAAATCTTCAAAAGGGATTAGAGTTGGGATAAAAGATGTCGCGAAAGAGATTGATTCGCCAGAACCCTTTACAGCCAAGATTATGCAGATTTTAACCAAAAACGGCATAATTAATTCGACAAAAGGAGTAGGAGGCGGATTTGAAGTTTCGCCAGAGGAAGCAAAATCGATTAAATTAATTCAGATTGTAGATGCTATTGATGGAAACAAAATTTACAGTGGCTGCGGAATTGGATTAAAAGAATGCTCAGAAGAACATCCTTGCCCGGTTCATCACGAGTTTAAGAAAATACGAGGATTGCTGTTAGAAATGCTTAAAAATACAACTTTAGAACAGCTAGCTTCTGATGTAAAATCGGGAGATTTCTTTCTCAAAGCGACAAATGCGAACAATTAATATTATTAAATATCTTAAAAATGAATACAAAAACCAAAATTTCAGTATTAATCCTAATGGGATTTTTAGCAGTTACTTCTTGTGGTAAAAAAGAAACAGCTCCAGCTGAATCAACAGAAACAACCGAAACATCTACCGAAGGTGAACCAGCTCCAACAGCTGCTCCGACAGAGGAAAATGTTTTAGTTATTGAAGGAAATGACCAAATGCAGTTTAATACAAGTGAATTGAAAGCTGTTGCTGGAAAACCAATCAAATTGACTTTAAAGCATGTTGGTAAAATTCCGAAAGAAGCAATGGGACACAATTTAGTGATTTTACAAGAAGGAACAGATCAAGCTGCTTTTGCTTTAAAAGCTAATGATGCCAAAGCAACTGATTATATTCCAGAATCTGAAAAAGCTTCGATCATTGCACACACTAAATTAATTGGTGGTGGAGAAGAAGATACAATCGAGTTTACAATTGATAAAAAAGGATCATACCCATTTATTTGCTCTTTCCCTGGTCACGTAGCCATGATGAAAGGTGTATTAATTGTTGAGTAAATAACATAAACTCCAAATGCTGTAAATAGGTTTGGAGTTTTTTTAAAAACAAATAAAAGACATTTTTATCTTTTATTAATCAATTTCCCCCAAAAGAAATGAAAAGAGAAAAAAAATTATGGATAGTTTTTGCATTGGTAATGAGTATATCATTCGCCGTGCTAGGTTATTATGGTTACGAGATTTATCAGCAGGCACCGCCGGTTCCGAAAAAGATTGTAACCGATTCTGGTAAAGCTGTCTTTAGCGAAAGCGAAATTAAAGACGGACAAAATATCTGGCAAAGTATAGGTGGCCAGGAAGTGGGATCTATCTGGGGACACGGCGCCTATGTGGCCCCAGACTGGACCGCAGATTGGCTTCATAGAGAGGCTGTTTTTATATTGGATATCTATGCAAAGAAAGATTTTAATCAAAAATATGATGAATTGGATGCCGAAAAACAATCGGCTCTAAAGGTTCGTCTTCAGAAAGATTTAAGAACCAATAGATATAATGCTGAGACAGGAGTGCTTACCATTTCTGAAAACCGTTTAGCGGCAATTGAACATTTAAGCGAATATTATAAAGGTCTTTTTAGAAATGATCCTCAATTTGATAAGTTGAGACAAGAATATGCGATTCCGAAAAACTCTATTAAAGATGTTGAAAGAATGCATAAAATGAATGCTTTTTTCTTCTGGGCAACTTGGGCAACAGTTACCAATCGTCCTGATGGAGATATTTCGTATACACACAACTGGCCGTCAGATGAATTGGTTGGAAATACTGCCACTACAGAGCTTTTAGCTTGGTCTGGAGTAAGTATTATTTTATTGATTTTAAGTGTTGGAATCTTAGTTTTCTATCATGCAAAATCTGGTGAAGAGGAAGAATTTCCGCTGCCAAAAGAAGATCCGCTTATCAAGCAGGGCAAAACCAAATCTATGGGATTGGTAACCAAATATTTCTGGATTGTGAGTCTGCTGATGGTTTTACAAATGGTTTTCGGAATTATTACCGCGCATTACGGAGTGGAAGGAAATGGTTTATACGGAATTCCGATTGACAAAATTCTGCCTTATGCTGTAACACGTACATGGCACACACAATTGGCCATTTTCTGGATTGCAACGGCTTGGTTGGCAACAGGATTATATATTGCGCCAGCAGTTTCGGGTAAAGATCCTAAATTTCAGTGTTTTGGTATCAACTTTCTGTTTATTGCTTTATTGATTATTGTTTTAGGATCAATGGCTGGACAATGGTTTGGAGTAATGCAAAAACTAAATTTAGTGCAAAACTTCTGGTTCGGACATCAAGGTTACGAATATGTTGATTTAGGTCGTTTCTGGCAGATTTTCCTTTTAGTGGGATTGTTCTTGTGGCTGGCTTTAATGGTTCGTCCTTTGATTCCGGTTTTAAAGAAAAAGACAGAAGAAAAAAACTTAATTATTTTGTTCTTAGTTTCTTGTTCGGCAATTGCCATGTTCTACGGAGCAGGATTAATGTGGGGAAGACAAACCAATCTAGCAATTGCAGAATATTGGAGATGGTGGGTAGTGCACCTTTGGGTTGAAGGATTCTTTGAAGTATTTGCAACAGTTGTAATCGCCTTCTTGTTTGTTCGTTTAGGATTATTAAAAACGAAAACGGCGACTTTAAATGTGCTTTTTGCAACCATTATTTTCATGTCTGGTGGTATTTTAGGAACATTCCATCACTTATATTTCTCTGGAACACCAACAGCAATTATGGCTTTGGGGGCAACATTCAGTGCTTTAGAAGTGGTTCCGTTGACTTTAATCGGATTTGAAGCATATCAAAACTATAAAATATCAAAATCAACGCAATGGATTGCCGATTATAAATGGCCAATTTATTTCATGATTTCTGTGGCCTTTTGGAATTTCCTTGGAGCCGGAATCTTCGGATTCATTATTAATCCGCCAATTGCATTGTATTATGTTCAAGGCTTAAATACAACGCCTTTACACGGACATACCGCATTGTTTGGAGTGTACGGAATGCTGGGAATAGGTCTAGTACTATTTGTACTAAGAAGTTTGTATCGAAATGTAAGCTGGAATAATAAGCTGTTAAAAATTACTTTCTGGTCTCTAAATATTGGTTTATTCCTAATGGCAATTCTAAGTTTATTACCAATTGGAGTTTGGCAGGCAATTGAGAGCATCAATCACGGAATGTGGTACGCTCGTTCATCAGAATTAATGCAACAGCCAACAATGATTACTTTAAAATGGCTTCGCGCTATTGGAGATTCTATTTTCGGAATCGGATTTATTACAATGGCTTGGTTTGTATTTGAACTGACATTAAAAAACAAAAAATAAAATACACAAAATATAATATTGATTATCATGGAAAATTTAAAAAACAAAACAATAGGATCGTTTGTAGCTGAAGATTTTAGAACGGCTGCAGTATTTTCAAAATATAGAATAGATTTTTGCTGCAAAGGAAACCGAACAGTTACTGAAGTATGCGAAAAACAAAATATTGATGCCGATACTTTATTGGAAAATGTGTTGCAAGTTGTACAATCAGAAAACAGCGGAACAATTGATTTTAATTCATGGCCCTTAGATTTATTGGCAGATTATATTGAGAAAACGCATCACCGTTATGTAGAAGAAAAAACAAACGTTTTACTTCCGTTTTTAGATAAATTATGCAAAGTGCACGGTGCAAATCATCCAGAATTATTTAAAATAAACGAACTGTTTATTGGCTGTGCAGGAGAATTATCTCAACACATGAAAAAAGAAGAATTGGTTTTATTTCCATTTGTGAAAAGAATGGTGAAAACAAAAGAATCTGACGGAATTTTATCTCAACCCTCTTTCGGGACAGTTTCAAATCCGATTGCGATGATGATGCATGAACACGATAATGAAGGCGAGCGTTTTAGAGAAATAGCTGCGTTGACAGATAATTACACTCCGCCAGCAGATGCTTGCACAACTTACAGAGTAACTTTTGCAATGCTGAAAGAATTTGAAGCAGATTTGCATAAACACATTCATTTGGAAAATAATATTTTGTTTCCAAAAGCTGTGGCTTTAGAAAAAGACTTTGTTGAAGTAGAATAAAAGGTTAATTTTAATAGTGGAAAAAGCACCGATAGAATATCTAAAGATGATAGTTATCGGTGTTTTTTATTTTGAGAAATGTTATTTTTAATTCAAATTAAACACATAGAAGCATAGATTTATAAAACTCAAAAAAGATGATTTTAGAAAATCTAGATTTTCACACATAGCTATGTGTATTTATGCAAGTGAAACGCCTTTTAAGCATTTGCAAAATCTAAGTTTCTATGTGTTTAAAAATAAAAAACTATGAATTCACAAAAGAGCTGGATACTTTGCTGTTTTTTTAATTTTCTGATTGCCTGCGTTTTCGGATTATTAATGCGCTTTATGTATCTCTTTCCCTTAGATTTTTTAAACTATAGTTTTTTGCTTCACGCACATTCACATGTTGCTATGTTAGGCTGGGTTTATTTGATCGTTTATGTTTTGATTGTTCATTTTTTTATTCCGAAAGAAAAAAGGCAGAAACCTATTTACAATCGGTTATTTTGGCTGACTGAATTTTCTGTTATCGGAATGATGATCGCTTTTCCTATTCAGGGCTACGCGTTGTTTTCGATTGTATTTTCGACAATGCATATTGTACTCAGTTATATTTTCTGCCGTTTGGTTTGGAAAGACAGTTTAAGAGATAAATCTCCATCGCAAAGACTTTTGTTGGTTTCGATTCTATTTATGATTTTGTCAACTTGTGGAGTTTGGTGCCTCGGACCAGCTGTAAGCACGTTAGGAAAACAAAGCGCTTTTTATCAAATTGCGATTCAGTTTTTTCTTCATTTTCAATTTAATGGCTGGTTTATTTTTGCAATTTTGGCTTTGTTTTTAAAACAATTTCAAGAAAAGATTGATGAGGTAAAATTTAAGAAGTTTTACTTTCTAATGGTTTTTTCTACGCTACTGACAGTTTGTTTTCCAGTTCGCTGGTTTATAGAAAATGATATTTTGAGTTACATTAATGTTTGTGGAGTTATAATTCAATTGTGCGCTTTTATTTATTTCTATAAAATGCTGCAACCACAAATAAATCATTTCAAAAGTACTTTAGATAAAACGACTAAAATGGTTTATAGTTTGGCTTTGTGTTCTTTATTTTTGAAAGTCGGAATTCAAATGCTGACTATTTTTCCAAACTTAGCTGAAGTTTCACATCAAATCAGAAATTTTGTTATTGGGTTTATTCATCTAACAACTTTGGGAATCATAACTGGATTTTTGTTTGGAATTCTGCTTCAGAATAAAATACTTTCTTCCAATTTTGTCCTATTAAAAATAGGAGTGAAGGTTTTTATTTTGGGATATATTTTGACAGAAGTGTTACTATTTCTTCAAGGCTTGTTTTTCTTTTTTGGAGAAGGAAGCATTCCAGGATATTTTCAAAATATTTTGATTTTTAGTATTCTTTTGGTTGTGGGATTGGTTTTAATGATGAGTTCAATAATTAAGCGATATTCATATTGTCACAGTAAGTAACCCCCTGAAAGGATAATATATTTATAACATATTTTTAAAGCTTCGGAGAAGCGAAATATTTATAGAAAACGTTTGGCTAAGACAAAAAGCTCCAGCGGAGCGAAATATTTATCAGGTTAACAAATTATAATCCTAATATGATTGTATAAATATGTCGCTCCGCTGGAGCTTTCTATGTAGGTAATTTAGATTTTCTATAAATATTTCGCTTCTCCGAAGCTTAACTTAGCTTTTTAAATAAAAAACAAGAGGCAATTTCTGCTTAGAAATCGTACTCTTGTTTCTTACTAATTAACCTATTTATCTATTGAAATTTTAATTTAAACACATAGAAACATAGATTTTGAAACCTAAAAAAAAAGGCGTTTCACTTGCATAAATACACATAGCTATGTGTTAAAAATCTAGATTTTTTTAAATCATTTTTTTGTATTTTTTTAATCTATGTTTCTATGTGTTTAAAAATTGAGTGTCTATATTTTTCCTGCTTCCAAATTTATTGCTTCAATTGTTTTTTCATTATTTACGCCTAAACCTTCTTGTTGAAATACCAATTCTCCTTCTGGATTAAAGACACTTATAATATTTGAATGCGAAAAATCTATTGGAGAAATTTTTTTGTAATTTACTGCTAAGACAGCTGCAAATTCACGAGTGTTTTCTTCAGTTGAACGAAGGAAAATCCAAGGATCTTGATTCATTTTATTTTCACTTGCAAACGATTTTAATCTTTCGGGTGTATCTGTATTCGGATCAATACTAACCAAAATCAATTTGACATGTTGTTTCGTCTTTTTCTCCAGTTTTGATTCTATATCCCGCATATCGGCAACTAATCTAGGGCAAGCCGATTTGCAACTGGTATAAATCATCACCATTACCAAAATATTTCCTCTAAGTGATTTTAATTCAATATCTTTTCCATCTTGTGTTGTCCATTTAGAAGGCAGATTGTAAATTGATAAATCGCTGATTTCCTTTTTTGTTTCTGCTTTTACTTCTTTTTTATCAGACTCTTTGCAACTGTAAAGCGAGAATAAGAGAAGAAAAGCAACTGCTATTTTTTTCATTATAAAATAATTTTAAATTAGATTTTCGGTTTTGTCGTGCTGGCACATCTAAATCCAAGATTTCGCGTAGAATACTGTGCTTTCAAGCTTCCTCTGAATGCATAGCGCATAAATGCGGCATAATCCATTAAATCGGATGCATTTACAGAAGCGCTTCCGCAGAAAAGATTTTTATCGGTGCTTTTATCTTTTCTTGATTCTCCCGATAAAAAGATACTATTGAAATCAGAGGTCCATTCCCAAACTAAACCGTGCATATCGTAAACTCCCCAATAATTTTTAAAAGTTTTTCCAATTTCATTTTCATACGTTCTCGATTTCTCATACCAAGACAAAATATATTCGTTGAATTCTTTTTTGGTCCGTGCATCGATTTTTCTGGTGTCGGCCATTGCTACATATTCCCATTCATCCATTGTCGCTAATCGTTTTCCTTGACATTCACAGTACTTTTTTGCTGCAAACCAAGATACACTTGTTACTGGCGATTTAGGATTGGCATTTCCAAAATGAAAATCATTTGTCCAATAAGACAAATAGCTTTTATCAGCGAAAATTCCTTTAATCTTAGATTTTTGATAAGAAGGATTTTTTTTGACGAATTCTAAAAACTCACTATTGGTTACAGGATAAATGTCTATGTAAAAAGGTTTTACTATAACAGGTTTTTGAGAAACAGCTCCATAAAGAGGGACATAAGATCCCTCTTTTATGAATGCCATCCCTTTTTCCTGAGCCTTCATGACACTAACCGCAGAGAAAAAGAAAATTGTAAGTATGAAAATGTATTTTTTCATTCTAGGAGTTTTGCTGTTATCTTAAAGCTTTAACCATTTCTGGTGTGACTTCTGTTTTATTGTTACCCCAGCTATTATAAATGTAAGTCAATACATTTGCGATTTCATCATCAGATAAATTCTGAGCAGGCATTACGTTGTTGTATTTTTTACCGTTAACGGTTACTTCTCCAGTTAAACCATGAAGAATTGTTTTAATTGCACGTTTAGAATCAGCATTTAAATAATCTGATTTTGCTAGAGGAGGAAAAGTACTTGGAATTCCTTGTCCTTCAGATTGATGGCAAGCGAAACATGTTGTTCCAAAGATTTCTTTACCAATTTTAACTTTCTCTTCAACGGTACGTTTCGGAACTGCAACTTTTGCAGTTGAGGTTCCTGGCATTTTTTGTATTGTTCCGCCCTCAGGCAAGTAAATACCCTCTTGAATGGTTCCTGAGTAAATGTTTTTATTTTCTTTTCCTTCAACTTTAAGCATTCCCAAAGCCCCTTTATTAAATGCTCTAAAAATAGAGTGATCAACTAAAATGAAAGTTCCCGGAGTTTCTACTTTAAAATCTACAATTGCCGCACCACCAGCAGGAATTAAAGTAGTCTGAACATTTTTATTTACTGTACTTCCTCCTTCAACATGCACATTGTCAAATATTTCTCCAATAACGTGAAAAGAAGAAACTAAATTAGGTCCGCCATTTCCAACAAACAAACGAACAGTTTCGCCTACTTTTGCGGTTAATTCACCACCATTTGTTAAAGCACCAACTTTTCCATTAAAGACAACATAATCAGGAGTTTCTTTTACCGCTTTGTTCATGTCAAACGGCTGAAGACCTTTTGCACCATATTCGCCTTGAGTATAAAAATCACCCTGCATTACATAGTATTCTTTATCAACAGGAGGAAGTCCGCCTTCTGGTTCAACCAAAATTAATCCGTACATACCATTTGCAATATGCATTCCCACAGGAGCAGTAGCACAATGATAAACGTATAATCCAGGATTTATAACTTTAAAGCTGAATACTTTTTCGTGTCCTGGAGCTACAAGAGATGAGGTTGCTCCACCGCCTGGACCAGTTACAGCGTGTAAATCGATATTGTGAGGCAATTTGTTATCAGGATGGTTTTTTAAGTGAAATTCAACTTCATCGCCAACACGAGTTCTAATAAAGCTTCCTGGAACAGAACCTCCAAATGTCCAATACGTATATTTTACTCCATCAGTCATTGTTCCTTCTTGTTCTTTAATTTCCATGTTTAGTTTCAGTTTCATCGCTGTTCTGCTTCCGACTGGTTTAGGAACATGAGGAGGAGCGGTAAGTTCGGCATCCATTTCTCCTTCAGTCATAATATTTGCATACGACTTGTCTTCATTTTTTTTGCAGCTTCCTAAAATGAGCAACATAAATAACGTGCAGATAAGAAAGCTCGTTTTAATCCAGATTTTGATAGTTCTTTTCATGATATATTTAGATTTAGTTTTGCGTTAAATTTCTAAACAAAAATAAAAGACTTCTTTGTCTTTTATTATGATATTAATCATGTTTTTACACAATTACAGAGTTAAGGGACTTTTTGGGGATTAAATAAATAGATGTAAAATCTTATATTTCTTTTGTGACCGAATATTTTTTAATAAAAATAATTGAGGCTCTTCATTTTAAATTAATAATGATTATTTTTGCTCGCTGATTAAGTAAAAAAAATTACTACATATATTATGGTAAAAGATTTATTCGAAAGAATTCAGGACAATAAAGGACCTTTAGGAAAATGGGCTTCTCAAGCAGAAGGTTATTATGTTTTCCCAAAGTTAGAAGGAGAGTTGGGTCCTAGAATGCAATTTCACGGAAAAAATATTTTAAACTGGAGTTTAAATGATTATTTAGGTTTAGCCAATCATCCAGAAGTTCGTCAGGCAGATACTGATGCAGCGATTCAATTTGGTGCAGCGTATCCGATGGGAGCTCGTATGATGTCTGGACACACTACGTACCACGAACAATTAGAGAATGAATTAGCAGAATTCGTAATGAAAGAATCTGCTTATTTATTAAATTTTGGTTACCAAGGAATGGTGTCTATTATTGATGCTTTGGTTACTAAAAATGACATTATTGTTTATGATGTAGATTCACATGCTTGTATCATTGATGGTGTTCGTTTGCATATGGGTAAACGTTTCACATACAAACACAATGATTTGGAAAGTATGGAGAAAAACCTGCAGCGTGCTACTAAAATGGCAGAAGAAACAGGCGGAGGTATTTTATTTATTACTGAAGGTGTTTTTGGAATGCGCGGACAGCAAGGAAAATTAAAAGAAATTGCTGAATTAAAGAAAAAATACAATTTCAGATTATTAGTAGATGATGCTCACGGTTTTGGTACTTTAGGTAAAACTGGTGCTGGAGCAGGTGAGGAGCAAGGAGTTCAAGATCAAATTGATGTTTACTTCTCTACTTTTGCAAAATCTATGGCTAACATCGGTGCTTTCGTAGCGGCTGATAAAACAGTTATCGATTACTTGAAATATAACTTACGTTCTCAAATGTTTGCTAAAGCTTTACCAATGATTCAAACAATTGGTTCTTTAAAACGTTTAGAGTTATTGCGTAAATCTTCTGCAATTAAAGACAAACTTTGGGAAAACGTAAATGCATTGCAAAGCGGTCTTAAAGAAAAAGGATTTAACATTGGAGATACCAATACTTGTATTACGCCAGTTTACTTAGAAGGAAGTATTCCGGAAGCAATGGTAATGGTAAACGATTTAAGAGAAAATTACGGAATTTTCCTTTCTATTGTGGTTTATCCAGTTATTCCAAAAGGAATTATTTTGTTAAGAATGATTCCAACTGCCTCTCACACTTTAGCTGATATCGAAGAGACTTTAACAGCATTTGAAGCGATCCGTGAGAAATTGGTTAACGGAACTTATAAAGAAATTGCTGAACGTACAACTGTTGACGTTTCGTAAATTCTCATAAAAATAGATTTCCTTAAGTGGGAATTATGTAAAAAAATCCATTCGTTCTACGAATGGATTTTTTTTTATTTGAGGTAACTTTATATCATAATCACAAAATAAAAATAAAGAATTATGAAAAAAGTACTAACACTAATAGCTGTACTTTCCCTGTCAGTTTTTGCTTCTTGTAAAAAAGAAACAACGACGATAGAGCCGGTACAAATTACACCAAGTCCGCCAAAAGAAGCTGAACTTGTAGAGCCTGCGGGAGATCAATGTTATGCTTGGCGACTTAACGGAAGTATTATAGAGATGAGTTTTAACGTTAATTCCCATCAGGAAGTAAATGGAAAGCTAAGCTATAATCTGGTTGGAAAAGATAAAAATGAAGGAACCTTAATAGGGAACATGAAAGGCGATACTTTAATTGCTGATTATACATTTAATTCGGAAGGAGTTTCATCTGTAAGAGAGGTTGCTTTTCTACAAAAAGACGGAACTTTTATTGAAGGGTACGGCGATGTGGTAACCGCAAATGATAAGGTTTCTTTTAAAGATAAATCAAAACTGAAATTTGATGCAAAAAATACTTTGGTAAAAGTAGATTGCAAAGTAGAATAATGATGTGTTTTATAAAAGTGAAAAATCCATTCGTTTGGGGGCGAATGGATTTTTTTTATAGTTAATTTTCTAAAACTGAAAACTGTGACCGTGACTGAAAACTAAAATTAAAGATTCTTCAAATAAGTTTTTCTTTGGCAGTGAATAGTCGGATCAAAGTTTTTCCAAAGCAAATGGATTGCATTATTTTCTAATAATTCTGGAGTTCTAATGCAATTTCTAATTCCTTTTTCTGAAAAAGTTTTGTAATATTCATCAAAAATTAATGCCGTTACACCTTTGTTCTGATAATCTGGATGGACACCAATTAAATAAAAAACAACATCTTTACTGTGTTTTTTAGCCTTTAATAATTGTAGAAAACCAAACGGAAATAATTTTCCTTTTATTTTTTGCAATGCTTCTGTAAAACTTGGCATTACAATGCTAAAAGCGACTAAATTATCATCTTTATCAACAACAAACTTAATATATTCTGGATTGATGAAACTGATGTATTTCTTTTTGAAATATTCTTTCTGTATATCAGAAATCGCTACAAACGAAGCAAGTTTTTCGTAAGATTCATTAAACAAATCAAACATTTTGTCTACGTGAGGCATAATGTCTTTTGTTTTGGTAAAAGTTAGAGATCTTACTTCGTAACGTTTTTTGATTAAAGCCACAGCTTTCTGAAAGAACTCTGGTTTTACGTTTGAAAAAGGGAAGATACTTTCGATATATTGTTTTTCAACCTGAAATCCTAATTGTTCAAAATGAGTTACATAATAAGGATGATTATACCAAGTAATCATAGTCCCAACCTGATCATAACCTTCGGTAAGAACACCAACTTTATCTAGATTTGAGAATCCCATTGGGCCTTCAGCATGCTCTAAGTTGTGTTTTCTTCCTAATTCATAAACTTTTTCTAGAAGTGCTTTTGTAACTTCAATATCATCAATTACATCAAACCATCCAAAACGAACTTTTCTTTTGTGCTGATTATTAACTTCAGACCAATTGATAATGGCAGTAATACGTCCAACAATTTTATTGTCTCTGTATGCTAGATAAAAATAAGCTTCAGCATTATCAAACGCAGGATTTTTGGTTTTATCAAAAGATTCCAACTCGTCTGAAATGATAGGTGGCACCCAATACGGATTATCCTTGTATAATGAGAAAGGAAATTTAATGTATTCGGTTAATTCTTTCTTGCTTTTGGCTTCTTTAATTGTAATCATTAGGTGGTATTGAAAGTCCTTAAAAAAGGATCTAGTTATTTATGCTTTATTCGTATTTTGCTTTACGTTTTCTTTCTTTTTCCTGATAATCAACTTTTTTCTCGTTGTCAGGATTCTTTTTAGCTCTATCTGCCGCTTTATTTTCAATTTGTTTTTCTTTGTACCATCCGTCATAACGCCATGATACACCAACGCCTCCATATACAATAGATGGTGTGTTTTTGAAATTAGTACTTATAGAAGCATCAACCTGCATATTCGAAGACAGCAAAAAAGCAGCTCCTGCACGAAGGATTGAATCACTATAAAAATCACTTTTATGTCCTTGGTTTTCAATAAAACCAGACCATCTATCATTAAATCCGTGCGTCAAAGTTAAGATATATCCGTAACTTGGATAGTCTGTACTGATATAATCTGCAAAAATATTAGTTACAAACACCCAAGATCCGCCTCCTAGCAAGTTTTGCGTGATCAATGAAACTTTAGGTGAAATTTCGCCATCTGGAGAAAAATAGTAAGGATTATTTGCGCCAACAAAATTAGCTCCAGCAAAAACTGAAACCGCTGGAATTAATTCGCGCCATTGAAAATTACGATTGGCTCTATAGCTGTAAATGTTTACTTCTCTCTTGTAGTTTTTGTATGGGTCATAAATAAGATATTTAGCTCCTAAAACCGTTTGTCTGAAATTGTTCTTTTTATAGCTAGTATAGGGAGTGTCAAAGTTTTCTGTTTGGTATTGTAAATCAACAATAAATTCTAGTTGTTCTAAAAAAGCTCCATATCTTAGGGTTAAATCTGTACCAAATCCGCTGGCATCATAATCTAATAAATCGTGCTTTTCTTTAATTCCATAAACACCAAGTTCAGCTTGAATTACAGATTTTCCGACAGCATATGCTGACATGGTTTCTCCTGGGCGGTTGGAATTAATAACATCAGTATATTGTGCAAAAAACAGTTGTGGAATAAAAAAAAGTACCGGGGCAAGTAAGTTTTTAATTTTGGACATATAATTTTTTTTGGATTAAAAAATAATAACGCATTTCAAATGTACATATTTTATTATTTATTTAAGATTCATATTTTATTTTTAAGGAATGGATTTATTAATTTTGGAAAAAAATATATAGTTATGCAAGAAGCATCATTTTCAGGTTTGTTTAAGACCATCATGTGGGTTATAGCTTTTTATTACATTTTTAAATTTTTAGCTAGAATCTTTTTGCCAGTATTGGTTAAAAAGGCGGTAGAAAATGCTAGTGAAAATTTTCAAAGACAGCAACAGCAGTATAATCAAGGCAATACGTATCAGAACAATCAACATACAAGTAATAATGATGAAATAATCATTAATACCGCTAATGCTAAAAACCCGCGCGAAACCAAAAAAGTGGGAGAGTATGTCGATTACGAAGAAATAGATTAGATTTGTGTCCTGAAAATTTAGGATTCATTTTAACCCAAACTAGCCAAAATTGAAAATAGTAAATAAGTTCTATCCGCATGCCCTTGTTATCTTGGGCTTTATTTTTGTTTCGTTAATTTATTTTTATCCAGTTCTGCAAGGAAAACAAATCTTCCAGTCTGATATTGCTCAATACACCGGAATGGCAAAAGAGCAAAACGATTTTAGAGCAACGGAAAATGCTGAACCTTATTGGACAAATTCAGCTTTTGGTGGTATGCCAACATATCAGCTTGGAGCAAATTATCCGAACGATTTTATTGGTAAAGTTGATGATGTACTGCGTTTTCTTCCGCGTCCTGCAGATTACTTATTTTTATATTTCCTTGGTTTTTATGGTTTGTTATTGGTCTTAAAAACAGATCCGTTGAAAGCTTTTATTGGAGCTATAGCATTTGGTTTTTCAACTTATATGATCATTATCTTAGGAGTTGGTCATAATGCCAAAGCGCACGCTATTGCTTATATGCCTTTGGTAATTGCAGGATTTATACTCGTCTTTCAGAAAAAATATATTTGGGGAGGTTTGCTCACCATGTTTGCTGTGGCACTTGAAATTAGTGCTAATCACTTCCAAATGACCTATTATTTATTGATATTCTTATTGATACTTTCAGGTTATTTTGCTTTTAATTTTATCAAAGAAAAGGACTTTAAAGGACTTTTAATTTCCTTGGGAGTTCTACTCGTTGCCGGAATTTTTGCTTTAGGAGCTAATGCTGGAAATTTAATGGCAACAAATGAATATGCTAAATACAGTATTAGAGATAAAAGTGAGTTGACTTTTAATCCAGACGGATCAAAAAATGAAACCACAGCTTCTATGACAACCGACTATATTACAGAATATAGTTATGGTATCGCAGAAAGTTTAAATTTAATTGCTCCAAGAATTTTTGGAGGTTCAAGCCACGAAAACGTGGGTACAGACAGCCGTATGTATGCATTTATGCTTGAGCAGGGAGTTCCTGCATCTCAAGCTCAGGATTTTGTTTCTGGAATGCCAACGTATTGGGGAGATCAGCCAATCGTTTCTGCACCAGCTTATATTGGAGCTGTAGTTTTCTTTTTAGCAGTTTTAGCTTTATTTATAGACGAAAGAAAAATTAAATATGTTTTTCTTACCGGAGCACTTTTTACTTTGGTGCTTTCTTGGGGGAAAAACTTTTCGTTATTGACAGACTTTTTTATAGAATATGTTCCTCTTTACGATAAATTTAGAGCTGTATCTTCAATTCAGGTTATTTTAGAATTGTGTTTCCCTGTTTTAGCAGTTATGGGATTACAATCATTCTTTAAAGCTAAAGATGAACCAAAATTACAGCAGAAAGCATTAGTGCAAACAGGAGTTTTTGGTTTAGGCGTACTTGTTATTTTGCTAATAGCAAAAAGCTTCTTCCATTTTACTGGAATGAACGATAGTGCTTATTTGGAAAGCTACGGGCCAGGTTTCGTTGATGCCTTAAGAGAAGACCGAATGACGATGTATTATGCGGATTTATTAAGATCTGGATTCTTAATTATAGTGACATTTGTAGTGCTTTGGATGTTTGTAAAGAATAAATTCTCTCAAACAACTACTTTAGTTGTAGTTGGATTGGTAATGATTTTTGATTTATTCTTTGTAGATAAAAAATACGTTTCTGCCAAAGATTTTGTTAGCCCAGTTCAGATTGCAGCTCCTTTTCAAGAAACGCAGGCAGATTCTCAGATATTAAAAGACACTTCAGTTTATCGTGTGTTTGACCTTCAGGGACAATTGCAAGGTAGATCTTCTTATTTCCATAAAACAATTGGAGGTTATAGTGCTGTAAGACCTAGAAGAATGCAGCAATTGTATGATTATCAAATTGCTAAAAATAACCTTGAAGTGCTTAATATGTTGAATGTTAAGTATGTAATTCAAGTAGATAAAGATGGAAACCAAATTCCTGCTGTTAATCCAGACGCTAACGGAAATGCTTGGTTTGTGGGTGCAGTAAAACTGGTAAATAAACCAGACGATGTAATGAAAGCATTGAATACTTTAGATACTAAAAAAGTAGCAGTTTTCAATGTTCACGAACATGAAGGTAAATTTCCGAACGCTCGTTTAAAGAAACCTTGGGATACAACAGGAACAATTAAAGTAGTAGAGTACAAACCAAATTATATCAAATACAAATCTGAAAATAACGGAGATGGTTTAGCCGTTTTCTCTGAAATGTATTATAAAAATGGTTGGAACGCTTATATTGACGGTAAATTAACAGATCATTTCCCTGTTGATTATGTTTTGAGAGCAATGGAAATTCCTGCAGGAAAACATACTATTGAATTTAAATTCGAGCCTCAGATTATTCAAACTGGAGGAACCATTACGTTAATAAGTTCAATCGGAATGTTGTTGCTTTTAGTTGGAGGAATTTATTTTGAGAAATTCTACCGTAAAGATTCAAAAAGTAATAACGGAGATACTCAAAAATAATTTAAATCTTTGCATCACTTAGTGAATACTTTGTGAATCTCTGTGGAACTGAATAAATCCTAAATGGAACAAAAAAAACTTTTAATAATTACCTATTATTTTCCACCTGCAGGAGGGCCTGGAGTACAGCGTTGGCTGAAATTTGTAAAATATCTGCCCGAATTTGATGTTCAGCCAATAGTTTATGTTCCAGAGAACCCAACTTATCCAATTGTTGATGAAGGTTTGGTAAGTGAAATATCAGATAAAGTAATTGTTCTAAAGAATAAAATTTGGGAGCCATATCAATTGGCTTCTATTTTTTCAAAAAATAAAACCAAGAAAATCAGTTCTGGGATTTTTCCGCAAAAGAAAAAACAAACTTTTTTGGATAAAACTTTTCTTTGGGTTCGTGGAAATCTTTTTATTCCAGATGCTCGTGTGTTTTGGGTAAAACCATCAGTTTCTTATTTAGAAAAATACATTCAGGAAAATAATATTGATACGATTGTAACTTCTGGACCTCCACACAGTTTGCACTTAATTGGTTTAGAATTACAGCAGAAATTAAAAGTAAAATGGTTTGCCGATTTCCGTGATCCTTGGACAACAATTGGCTATCACAAAGCGCTTCGTTTATCTTCTTATGCCGAAAAAAAACATAAGAACTTAGAACACAAAGTGCTTAATTCTGCAGATGAAATCATTGTAACAAGTAAAACTACAAAAGCTGAATTTGAGGCTATTACCAATAAGCCAATTACGGTAATCACAAACGGTTACGATGTTGAAACTGTCGAAAAACAGACGCTAGACACTAAATTCACTTTAGCCCATATTGGTTCATTCTTATCTGATAGAAATCCACCATTTTTATGGGAAGTTTTAGTTGAATTATTGCAAGAAGTTCCAGAATTTAAGACGCATTTAGAAATAAAATTAATTGGAGCAGTAAGTCAAGAAGTTCTAGATGCTATTCAAGAACATCAATTAAATGATTATTTGAATTTGGTGGGTTACGTTTCTCACAAAGAAGCCGTTTCGCATCAACGAAAATCTCAAGTTTTACTTTTAATAGAAATTAATTCTGAAGATACTAAAAGCATTATTCCAGGAAAATTGTTCGAATATATGGTCTCAAACCGTCCGATAATCGCTATCGGGCCTCAAGGTTCAGACTTTGCCGATATCGTTACGCAGACCAATACAGGAGTATTTTTTGATTATTCTGAGAAAGCGAAGTTAAAAAGTGTAATTTTGGACTTTTTTAATCAGTTTTTGGAGGGGAAATTACAATCGCATGGAATTGGTTTACAGCAATATTCGAGAAAAAACCTGACCAAACAATTAGCACAGCTGATTAGAGGATAATTATTTAAAAATAAAATACAATCTAAACTCAAGAAATGGGTATTGTCTTAAATCAGTCTTTTAAAAACACTATAATTACATACATTGGTTTTGGTATCGGAGCCATTAATACATTATACCTTTATCCCGTTTTTCTTGGGGCAACTTATTACGCATTAACCAATTATGTTACTTCTGCAGCAAACGTAATTATGCCTTTGTTTGCAATCGGAATGCAGAATACGCTTGTAAAGTTTTATTCGCAATATGAAACAGAAGAAGAAAGAGAGCAGTTTTTGTCTTTTACCGCACTGTTTCCCATTTTAATGTGTATTCCGTTAGGACTTATCGGAATCTTCTTCTATGACGATATAACCGATTTTGTTTCTAAAGAGAACCCGGTTGTTCGTGAGTTCATGCTCCTTATTCCGTTTATTGGAATCTGCATGGCCTATTTTGAAATATTTTACGCTTGGGCGAGAGTACACATGCATTCTGTTTTCGGAAACTTTATTAAAGAAGTCGGTTTAAGACTGCTTTCTACATTTGCCTTGATCGGATTGTATTTCAATTGGATCAGTTTAGTTGAGTTTGTTTATGTAACTGCGGGTATTTATTTTCTGGCTTTTATTATCACAATGTTTTATGCATTTTATATTAAAAAGCCGAATTTCCAGATTACAATACCAGAAAATGTAAAAAGTGTAATGGAGTATACTTTTTATATTATCTTGTCAGGAAGCGTTGCCAATTTGCTTCTGGATGGAGATAAGCTGATGCTGAATCAATACATGAAGATTGAAAATATTGCTTATTATTCAGTTGCTACTTACATCGCTTTGGTTATTTCGGTACCAAGTCGTGCCATGCATCAGATTGTGTATCCGATTACGGCAAAGTTAATGCATGAAAACAAACACGACGAATTGAATCAGCTATACAAAAAAACGTCAATTAACTTACAGATTGTCGGTGGATTTGTAATGCTGTGTATTTTTGTGAACATTCATCAATTGTATGAATTGGTTCCAAAAGAATACAGCGGAGGTATTTCAGTTGTATTTATGATTGGTCTTTCTAAGTATTTTGACTTGATTTTAGGAAATAATAATGCTATTATTTTTAATACCAAATATTACCGTATGGTATTGTATTTAGGATTAATGCTTGTTGTTCTGACTGTAATTCTAAACATGATATTTATTCCGATTTTTGGGATTTTTGGTTCTGCCTTTGCAACACTTTTGTCTATTACTTTATATAGTTTTGCAAAACTGCTTTTTGTGGTAAAAAAACTTCATTTATACCCTTTTACAAAACAGACTATTCATTCGATGCTCTTAACCTTTGCATTGTTTTTATTGTTCTATTTCTGGGAATTCCCGTTTTTTCAATTAATCAGTATTGCTTTAAAATCGATATTAGTAACTATTTTATATCTGTATTTGAATTATAAATTTAAGATTTCACCAGATATCAATAATGTTATTGATTCAATTTTTAAAAAATTAGGTTTTAAAATTTGATCTGATTTTTCTGTAAAAAAGAAAGTAATTTAAAAATCGTAGCTTTTTTGTTTTTATATTTGTTAGAAAGGATAACTAATTTATTTCTAATAGAATATGAAAATAAAAGTACTTAGGTTATTAGCTTTGTTTTTTGTCTTGTTTTCTTTTTCGGTAATCGCCCAGAATAATAATCTGAAAAACCAAGAAAAAGAATCTGCAACAGTAAAACTAAAAGGTTATCCTGTTAAGCCTTTTAATGATACAATTTTTTCTATTTACCATAATGTAGGCTCCTTTTCTGCAAAAGAACGGGCTCAATACATTACTAATAAAATTAAGAGATTGTACAATGAGTCTTTTTTTGAAAAAGATTCTATAAAAGTTATTCCTTCAGATGTTTCTATGGATATTGTATATCAAAGCGATTTGGTGATAATGTCTGTTTTAGAAGCCGATGCAAAAGCCGAAAATAGCACAGTAAGCGCGATTGCCAATCGCAATTTAGCTAAAATTAAAAGTGCAATAATCTATCAGAATGAAAATTATTCGCAGCTTCCTAAACGAATTGGTTATACAGTATTATTAACTCTTATAATTGGATTAGTTTTATTTTTGATATCGAAAGTTTTCAATTTCATAAAAAGATATATTGTAAAAAATAGAGCTAGGTATTTTAAAGGAGTCAGTTACAATTCAATTAATATATTATCTCCAGACAAACAGTTATTTTTGTTCCTTCGATTTTTTGGGATTATAAAAATAATTACGCTTATTTTAATCGTATATCTTTCGCTTCCTGTTTTGTTCAGCATATTTCCTGCTACAAAAGACTATACAACAACATTGCTCAAATGGATTTTAACGCCAGCTAAATTGGCTTTTATGGGATTTATCAGCTTTTTGCCAAGCTTGTTTACCATAATTGTAATCATCATTATTTTTAAATACTCTCTTAAAGTAATTAAGTTTTTCTTTTATGAAATAAAATCAGAAAACATTAAAATTGATGGCTTTTATAGTGATTGGGCATTACCGACATTCAACGTGATCAGACTTTTAATGTACGCTTTTATACTGGTGATTATTTTTCCGTATTTGCCAGGTTCAGATTCACCTATTTTTAAGGGAGTTTCTGTATTTGTCGGAGTTTTATTCTCGCTTGGTTCTTCTAATGCCATTGCTAATATGGTTGCAGGTTTGGTTATTACCTATATGCGTCCGTTTAAAATAGGGGATTTTATAAAAATTGGTGATGTAAGCGGAGAAGTAATTGAAAAAACGGCCTTGGTCACCAGAATCAGAACACCAAAATTTGAAGATATAACAATTCCAAATGCTACCGTTTTGTCAAGTACTTCAACCAATTATTCGGCAAATACAAATCAGTCTACAAACGGATTGCTAATACATACCACAGTGACAATTGGATATGATGTTCCTTGGAAAGACATTTATGCCGCCTTGATTGATGCCGCTTTAAAAACGGAAATGACAGAAAAAGAACCTAAGCCATTTGTGCTTCAAACCAGTTTAGATGATTTTTATGTTTCGTATCAAATAAATGTTTACACCAAAGAACCAACCAAACAACCAAGGATTTATTCTTCACTTCATCAAAATATTCAAGATTCTTTTAATGCTGCAGGTATAGAGATTATGTCGCCTCATTACAGTGCTTTACGAGATGGAAACACAACAACAATTCCGCCTAATTATTTAAAAGAGGATTATGAATCTCCTGTTTTTAATATTAAAAGTAAAGGTTAAATAATTGATAACGAGTAATTAAATTTAAAACTTTAACACATGGATACTTTGTAATTAATTGAATAAAAATTAACTTTATCATGAATGTTTGTCAGTACTTTGCTCAAAATTCAGTTTTTTTTCTAATAAAACGACTAGATGTAGGTGTTTATTTATTGTTAGGAATTAAATAGTTTTGAAGGAAATTACGAATAAAGTGTAACCAGAATTAATTGTAGATTAGAAATTATGAAGTACAATCATCTCAGCCATGAACAAAGCATGCAAGTATTTTCTAATATGATATCAACCAAAGTTCATAATGGATTTACTTTAGAAGAAAGAAATGATGAATTGCTTTTCGCAGTTTTATCTAAAGGTGGTAAAGTGGTTAATCACAGTTTGAATTTTTTGATTTTTTGTTTAACTCTAGGTTTATGGTCATTTGCATGGCTGTACTTAACCTTTGAAGCTTCAAAACAAAAAAAGATTTTAGTAGCTATTGACGAAGATGGTCTTCCTTTTGAGGAAAGATGTTTGGTAGCATAAGAACGCTAAAAAAACGAGAAATAAATAAAGCCATAAATGCAAATTAATCAATTGCATTTATGGCTTTGTTATTTAAAAACGGGTAAGATTTATAGTTTGTCTTTTAAGTAAACTCCCGTTACCGATTCTTTTACTTTTACAATATCTTCTGGGGTTCCAGATGCCAATAAATGACCTCCATTTTCTCCACCTTCTGGACCTAAATCAAGTATCCAATCGGCGCATTTTATTAAATCTAGGTTATGTTCGATTACAATGATCGAGTGTCCTTTTTCAATTAAAGCATCAAACGAAGCTAAAAGCTTTTTAATATCATGAAAATGAAGTCCGGTCGTAGGCTCATCAAAAACAAATAATGCTTTGTCTTTTGTTGCTCCTTTAACTAAAAAGGAAGCCAATTTAATACGCTGTGCTTCTCCACCAGAAAGTGTAGAAGAAGATTGCCCTAACTGAACATATCCTAAACCTACATCTTGAAGAGGCTGCAATTTTTGAGTGATTTTAGCCTGTTTGTTTTTTTCGAAAAAGGCAATCGCATCGTCAATTGTCATGGTAAGAATGTCATTGATATTCTGATTGTCAAAAGTAACCTCTAGAATTTCTTTTTTAAATCGCTTTCCACCACAAGTTTCACAAGGTAGCGAAACATCGGCCATAAAGACCATTTCGACATTGATAGAACCTTCTCCTTTACAAGTTTCGCATCGTCCTCCGTCAACATTAAAAGAGAAGTGTTTCGCCTGATAACCTCTTATTTTTGATAATTTTTCTTTAGCATACAAATCACGAATATCATCATATGCTTTGATATAGGTAACTGGATTTGATCTTGAACTTCTTCCAATCGGATTTTGATCTACATACTCAATATGCTTAATTTGCGAAAAAGATCCAGAAATTTCAGTAAATTGTCCTGCTTTTTCAGAGGCGCTTTCCAGTTTTTTCTGTACCGCAGGAAACAAAATCTTCTTAATCAAAGTACTTTTTCCACTTCCAGAAACTCCTGTAACAACAGTTAGAACATCTAGTGGAAAAGTGACATTAATATTCTTTAAGTTGTTTTCGCGTGCGCCAATAATATCAATATGATTTTTGAATTTTCTTCTTTTCTTTGGAACAGAAATTTCTAAATCGCCATTTAAATATTTTGCGGTCAAAGAATCAGATTTCAAAATTTCATCATAAGTTCCTTGTGCAACCAATTTTCCTCCAAAAGTTCCAGCTTCGGGACCAATATCAATAATCATATCGGCAGCTTTCATAATATCTTCGTCATGCTCAACCACAATTACGGTGTTGCCAAGATCACGAAGAGAAAGCAATACTTTAATTAGTCTTTCAGAATCTTTGGGATGCAGACCTATACTTGGCTCATCCAAAATATACATCGATCCAACCAAACTGCTTCCAAGCGAAGTTGCTAGATTAATACGCTGAGATTCTCCTCCAGAAAGTGTAGCAGAATTTCTATTTAAAGTAAGATAATCCAATCCAACTTCGGTTAAAAAAGATAAACGATTATTAATTTCAACCATCAAACGTTTAGCAATCTGCTGTTCGTACTGATTTAATTCAATGTTTTTGAAGAAAGTAACCAAATGCTTAATTGGTAAATCTACCAAGTCAGAAACCGTTTTTCCGTTTATTTTTACGTAAGATGCTTCTTCGCGCAGACGTTTGCCTTTACAAACATGACATTTTGTTTTTCCGCGGTAACGCGAAAGCATTACACGATTTTGAATCTTATAATTTTTTTCTTCCAATTCTCTGAAGAAATCATTAAGTCCTTGAAAATACTGATTTCCAGTCCAAATTAAATCTTTCTGTTCGTCTGTTAATTGAAAATAGGGTTTGTGAATTGGGAAATCAAATTTATAAGCATGTTTGACCAATTCATCTTTGTACCAGCTCATGCTCTCGCCACGCCATGGATAAATAGCGCTTTCATAAATGGATAATGAAGTGTTCGGAACAACCAGATCAGCATCAATGCCAATTATATTTCCATAACCTTCACAAACAGGGCAAGCTCCATACGGATTATTGAAACTGAATAAATGCACATTTGGCTCTAGAAAAGTTATTCCATCAAGCTCAAAATTATTCGAATAAGAAAATCTCTTTTCGGCATTTAATTCTTGAAGATAACAAATTCCTTTTCCTTCAAAAAAAGCAGTTTGTACAGCATCAGCCAGACGGTTATAAAATTCTTCTTCCTCTTTTACAACAATACGGTCAATGATCAATAAAATATCTTTATTGTCTAATTGATGTAAATCTGAAGCAGAAAACTCGTCTAAACGAACCATTTCATTATCAACCAAGATACGGGCAAAACCTTGCTGTAAAAGCACTTTTAGTTTATCTTCTAATTGTCTGCCTTCTTCAAGATGAATAGGAGCAAGAAGTAACCATCTGCTATCGAGTGGAAGATTTTTAACGTCGGAAATAACATCTGTAACGGTATTTTTTTTGACTTCCTGCCCAGAAATAGGAGAGTACGTGCGTCCAATTCTCGCAAACAAAAGTTTGATGTAGTCGTAAATTTCTGTAGAAGTTCCTACAGTCGAACGGGCGTTGGTTGTGTTAACCTTTTGCTCAATAGCAATTGCAGGTGCAATGCCTTTAATGTATTCTACCTTTGGTTTGTCTAAACGGCCTAAAAACTGACGCGCATAAGAGGATAAACTTTCTACGTAACGTCTTTGTCCTTCGGCATATAAAGTATCAAAAGCTAAACTCGATTTTCCTGATCCTGAAAGACCTGTAATGACAACCAGTTTATTTCTCGGAATTACAACATCTACATTTTTTAAATTATGTACCTGTGCTCCTTTAATTATAATATTTGATTTTGGATCTATTTTAGAAAGGTCAATTTGCATAAAAAAGTCAATTTTTACAAAAGTAATCAATTTTGAATTGGATTTAGTTAAGGATTTAGTTCCAAATCTTAACTATTTTAATCTTTTAGGATTCTTTTTTGAACTGCATTTTAACTTAAAAAAGATGCTTTTTGCATGGAAATAAATTGTTCTGCGAAAAAAATATTAAACAATTGTCTGCTTATTCCGAGAAAAAATTGTAATTTGAATTTTGATTTGAATGAATAAGTAAATATTATCTCGTTAATATTGAGGTGTTTAGATGTATTTTTTAACGCTTTTAAGCCTCTTTTGTTTTGTGAATTTTTAGCTGTTTGTACGTAAATTTTATGTTTATTGTACATTAATAAAAGTTTTACTAATAATTATTAATGATTTTATTTGCTTTTTAAAACTAAAATTTGTTAAATTTGGTCACAATATTAACATAACCTATAAAAAAGAAACGCCTATATAAAAAAACTACTTTTTAGAAAATACTCCAAATTTTAAAATTAAAACTAAAAAAAGTAGTTATTATGGCTGATCTGCATACTCCAGACGCTCTATTAGTAAAAAATTATGTTGACGGTAGTGAAGCTGCACTTGCAACATTAATAAAAAGGCACGAGTCTAAGATATATGGATTTATATATTCTAAGATAGCTGATAGAGATATTTCAAATGATATTTTTCAAGATACATTTATTAAAGTAATTAAAACTTTAAAAAGTAATTCGTACAACGAAGAGGGTAAATTTTTGCCTTGGGTTATGCGTATTTCTCATAATTTAATTGTAGATCATTTTCGCAAAACAAAGAAAATGCCAATGTACAGAGAGACAGAAGAGTTTTCTATTTTCTCTATTATGTCAGACGATACCTTGACAATTGAAGGCAAAATGATTGTAGATCAAGTAGAACTTGATTTAAAAAAGCTAATAGAAGAGCTGCCAGAAGACCAAAAGGAAGTACTGGTGATGCGTATGTATCAAGATATGAGCTTCAAAGAAATCTCTGAAATAACAGGCGTTAGCATCAATACAGCATTAGGAAGAATGCGTTATGCGCTAATGAATTTGAGAAAAATAATAGATAAACATCAAATTATTTTAACCAACTAATACTATTTTGATAATAAGCCCGTTATATTAGTATAAAATATTCTGATAGTATGGGGAAAATTTACTCAA
Source organism: Flavobacterium sp. ACN2 (assembly GCF_002303885.1). Taxonomy (GTDB): domain Bacteria; phylum Bacteroidota; class Bacteroidia; order Flavobacteriales; family Flavobacteriaceae; genus Flavobacterium. Next base: position 223,682 of record NZ_MRCM01000009.1, read on the forward strand.
AAAAAGCATTAGCTTCTAAAAATCTTAAACCTAAAAAAGAAGTTGTTTCTTTTTTATTGAATTATTCAAGAGCCTTGACTGTAGTTAAGATTGAGGATAAAAATTTTGAGATTATAGCTAACTAAACAGCCCACTGCTCCTGTCGGATGTTTATCAAAAATAAACCAAATGGTCGTTTTGGTTTAAGAGCTCACTGTTTGTATATTTAATATACAAGTAGTGAGTTTTTTTTATTTCTACTTTTTCTGATTTAAAAAACATAAGGTTTTTACATCATTTTTCTCTTGTTTTGTTAAAATTTAAAAATTTGATGAGAATTTATATGTTTATTTGGTTTTTAATTCTATTTTAGTTAAAAAACTAACTTTTTACTCGAATAAAATACTTTTATAAAGTGTTATTCGTATTGAAAAGTTGATTAAGATAAGAATTAGAAAAACAATACATTAAAAATTAAATATTTAACCCCAAAAAACAGATCGTTTATGAAGAAAAACTACCCTGCTTTATTTTGTTAAGTTTGATGCTCATTTGATTTTTGAGAAAATATTTGGACCAGAAAATGTTTACTCACAAATGGTAATAAAGATAATTTTTAAACCAGTTTAATTATCTCTTTACTGTGCCTCAAAAGAACTAAGAAAAATCATTTAATCACCAAAACTTAACCGTAAAAATGAAAGAGAACATTAAAGTGTTGTCGTGCTTATTATTGATGAGCATTGGCGCATTTGCCCAAAAAGACAAAATTAAGGAAGCGCAGTCTTTATTTGATAAAGGAAATAGTCAAGACGCTTTGACTATTTTAACTAAAACAGAATACCTTATTCTTAATGCTTCTGATGAAGACAAATCTGATTACTATTTCTTAAAAGGTAATGTCTTAAAAGATTTGGCTGTAAAAAACATAGATGCAGCAAACAATTTTACATTGGCATCGCAATCGTATCAAGACGTTTTCTTATACGAGAACGAATCAGGAAAATTTAAGTGGACCATTAAAGCTAATATGGCTTTAAAAGACATGAAAGCTAGTCTTGTAAATGGTGCAATGGCAGATTTTAAAGCCGAAAAATACAAAGAAAGTGCCGAAAAAAGCTATAAGGTATATTTGTTTGATAAAAAAGATACCATAAACTTATACAATGCAGCATCTTCATCTCTAAATGCCAAAGATTTCAATGCAGCTGTGACTTACTACGAACTTCTGAAAAAGATTAATTATTCAGGAAAAGGAGTTTTGTACTATGCGACAAATAAGAAAACAAAAGAAGAAGACGTTTTTATTTCGCCAAAAGCTAGAGAGTCGGCAATACAGCAAGGTCTTTACGAAAAACCCAGAACAGAGTCTGTGCCTTCTAAAAGAACAGAAGTCAACAATAACCTAGCTTATGCGTATCTTGAAAAAAAGGATTATCCAAGAGCAGAATCTATTTATAATTATGTTCTGGAATTAGACCCGAATTATGTTGATGCCTATATTAATTTGGCTTATTTGAAATTGCAAATGAAAAAAGATTTGGCTGATGAAATAGCATCATTAGGAACTACTCCAGCCGAAATGAAGAAATATGACAAACTGAACGCTCAGAAAGATGATATTATTCGAAGCGCAATTCCGTATTTGAAAAAAGTATTGGTTCTTGAACCGAAAAATCCAGATGCTACCAAAACATTATTGGGCGTTTACAGGTCGCTTGATATGAATGCAGAATATAATGCTTTAAAAGCGGGAATGTAATTTTCTTAAAAAGATACAAAGTTGAAAAATAACAAAGGTGCAGATGTTTTTTATCTGCGCCTTTTATTTTTTGACCTTATTTGTACTTTTTTCCAACTCTTCAATTAGAGATTTTTTACCAACTGTTTTCGTTATAATATCTTTTTCAAGATTCCAGCCTCTAGCGGGCGAATATTCTCGGCCGTACCAAATAATTTGTAAGTGCAAATCATTCCATAAATCTCTAGGAAATAATCTTTTAGCATCTTTTTCGGTCTGCGCTACATTTTTGCCGTTAGATAGATTCCATCTGTACATCAAACGGTGAATATGTGTGTCTACAGGAAAAGCGGGCACGCCAAAAGCTTGTGACATTACCACACTTGCCGTTTTATGTCCAACAGCAGGTAAGGCTTCAAGTGCCTCAAAACTCTGTGGAACCTCGCCATTATACTTTTCAATTAAAATTTCAGATAAACCATAAATGCCTTTAGATTTCATAGGGGATAAACCGCAGGGACGAATAATTTCTTTGATTTCTTCCACCGACATTTTAACCATATCATACGGGTTATCAGCTTTTGCAAATAATAAAGGTGTAATTTGGTTTACACGAACATCGGTACATTGTGCAGATAATAAAACAGCGATCAAAAGCGTATAAGGATCTTTATGATCAAGCGGAACAGGTATAGTAGGGTAGAGTTCTTTTAATTTATCAATAACAAATTGTACGCGAGCTTCTTTATTCATTTCCGTATTTTTAATGTTGTAAAAATAGTATAATTTTAATGATGTGCCTAATCCAGCTTTCCGTTTCAACTCCTCATTATGCTAGTCACATTTTTAAGTATTTAAAAGAGCTTCCTTCGGTCGCTTTTTAAATACAAAAAATGTAGACTATCATAATTCCGGGGTTTTCACTTCAATCTGGGGCAAAAAGAAGTTGCAAATTATGAGCCGTGAGTTGTAAGTTATAATTTATCTTTGTGAATAATCTAAAATCAAAACTACAGAATCAGTAATCTAAATTCTAAAATCAACAATCTAAAATAAAAAAAAAGGTATGACAACATTAAAAGTAGGAGATAAAGCGCCAAATTTTTCAGGAACAGATCAAGACGGAAAAACACATAAGCTAGCAGATTATGCTGGAAAAAAATTAGTTGTTTTCTTTTATCCAAAAGCAAGTACGCCAGGCTGTACGGCTGAAGCTTGCGATTTAAGAGATAATTTTCATCGTTTTCAAGCAAATAATTATGAACTTCTTGGAGTTAGTGCCGACAGTCAGAAAGCGCAGATAAAATTCAAAGAAAAATACGAATTGCCATTTCCTTTACTTGCAGATGAAGACAAATCGGTTATTAATGCATTTGGAGTTTGGGGACCGAAGAAATTCATGGGAAAAGAATACGACGGAATTCATAGAACAACTTTCGTAATCAACGAAAAAGGAATTATAGAAGAAGTAATAGAAAAAGTAAAAACAAAAGAACACGCTTCGCAGATTTTGAAGTAGAGATTTTTGTTTCAAGTTTTAGGTTTCAAGTTTCAAGTTGCCTGTTGGGACTTAATTTTAACGCAAAGTTCACAAAGTTTTTCGCAAAGCTCGCAAAGGTTTACAGTTTGAATTAAAGTTTTTTTTAAGTCCTCAAAGCTTAGAAGTATAGATTATATTACTTTGAGGACTTAAAAAACTTTTACAAAGCTTTATATAATTTCTCTGCGAGCTTTGCGAAAAACTTTGCGAGCTTTGCGGTAAAAAAAAATACCCACTCCAACAATAACCTGAAACCTGAAAGATAAAAAAAAGTCCCAATAAAGGGACTTTTTTTATTACGTATTTTGTTCTAATTCTTTCTGAGGATGATATCCAAAAAGGTGATGTTCTTTTATAATTTCAGGAATTCCAGGAGGAAGCATTGGTTCCCAGCCAGGTATGCCTTGATTGATCATTTTTAGGATTTCTCTAGAGAAAACATCCAAGATATTCGGATCGTAATCTTCAATATCAACCACTTTTCCGTTGAATTTAAAGAATTTATACAATTCTTTCATTCTAGGATGAACCTTTAAGTTGTTCGAATTCATTAATGAGCCATCTTCATCTAACATAGGATATAAGAATACTTTCATATCACGATAGAATAATTTACCGAAAGCTTCTAGGATTCCACCACTTAAATGACGATAATACTTCTCGTCAAAAATATCAACCAGGTTGTTTACGCCCATCGCTAATCCCATACGAGCTTTGGTGTAATTGGCGAAGTATTCTACAACTTTATAATACTCTTGAAAATTCGAAATCATAACTGTTTGGCCAAGAGAACAAAGTAATTCGGCTCTGTCCATAAAGTCACGCTCGTCAATCTCACCGTCAGAACGTAAATTGGAAAGAGTGATTTCAAAAACAACCAGAGTGTTATTTTTTTCAACTTTATTTTCTTTAAGAAACATTTCTAATGATTTCTCATACATGTCCATATTTACTTTAGTAACAGGACGGAAACTTCCTCTTAAAGCTAAAAGGTTCTTTTTGTATAAGATAGCTGCTGGCAGAATGTTTTTTCCTTCAGGATTAAACATTACGGCATCTGTCATTCCGTTTTTAACCAATTGCAAGCTTATTAAACGATTGTCTACATCGGCAAAACGAGGTCCAGAAAAGTTAATGGTGTCGATCTCTAATTGATCTTTATCTAAGTGATCGTATAGGTAACGAAGTAATCGTTTTGGATCGTTGTATTTGTAAAAAGCACCGTAAATTAAGTTAACTCCTAAAATTCCAAGTGTTTCTTGTTGTAATCTAGCGTCGGTTTCTTTAAAACGAATATGTAAGATAATTTCGTTATACGCTTCGTCTGGTTCAATTTGGTATCTAATTCCGACCCAGCCGTGACCTTTAAATTGTTTGGCAAAATCTATTGTGGCAACAGTATTAGCGTAGCTAAAAAAAAGTTTTGTAGGGTGTTTTTCACGACTTAAACGCTCTTCGATGATTTGTCCTTCATGTGTAAGCATTTTTTTCAGTCGCTCTTCAGTAACATATCTTCCGTCGCTTTCAGTCCCATAAATGGCATCACTAAAATCTTTATCATAGGCAGACATCGCTTTTGCAATAGTTCCCGACGAACCTCCTGATCTGAAAAAGTGTCTAACTGTCTCTTGTCCAGCACCAATCTCAGCAAATGTTCCGTAAATATTTTCGTTTAAATTAATGCGTAACGCTTTGTCTTTTATAGAAGGAATCTGTTCGATGACCTTGTCACCCTTGAGTTTTATTTCTGTACCCATTTTGTTTTAAATAGATTTGTTACAAAGTTAGTAAATTAGGCTTCTAATGAAAGAGAAATAATCCTATTTTTGTAAAAAAATTAAGTTCAATTGAAGGTTTATTTTTTAGGTACAGGTACTTCTCAAGGTATTCCAATTATCGGAATCGATCATCCCGTTTGCAAAAGCACTGATGCTAAGGATAAAAGGCTTCGTGTATCCATTTGGATAACATGGGGCGAGCATTCTTATGTAATAGATTGCGGCCCCGATTTCAGACAGCAAATGCTTTCTTGCGGATGCCAAAAATTGGATGCAATTCTCTTTACTCACGAACATGCAGATCATACTGCAGGTTTAGATGATATCCGCCCGTTTAATTTTAGACAAGGAGAAATTCCAATTTACGGACATGAACGCGTTTTAGATAATCTAAGACGTCGTTTTGATTATGTTTTTGAAACAGTAAACAAATATCCAGGGGCACCAAGTGTAAAAACAATCGAAGTGCAAAACAATGCACCTTTTGCAGTTGGCGATAAAGTGGCAATTCCGATAAATGCTATGCACGGTGATTTGCAGGTTTTTGGATATAGAATAGATGATTTTGCTTATCTGACAGATGTAAAAACCATCGAACAAGCTGAAATTGAAAAACTAAAAGGGCTGAAAGTTTTGGTTGTAAATGCTTTGCGTGTCGAACCTCACAATACTCATTTCAATCTGCAAGAAGCACTTGATTTTATTAATCTTGTTAAGCCCGAAAAAGCGTATTTAACGCATATTAGCCACGTTTTAGGATTTCATGAAGAAGTGCAGCAAAGCCTTCCTGAAAATGTTTTCTTGGCTTACGATAATTTAGAAATTACAATTTAATTATACCACACAATGAAAAAATCCTTAATGCTTTATCTTTTTATTCTTGCCATTTTAATGAATGTCTTTACTTATGCGTTCTACAGCGGTGAAGTAAAATTTGCGCAGAATAGATATGATAAAACAACTAAGAAACTAAGAGATAGTATTAGTCTAGTAAAAACTCAATTGGCAGAAGCTGATTATTTTTCTTTAGAGCATAACGAAAATGCACAAAACTACTTTGATAACAGTGCTTCTGGCGGAAAAGTGATTTTGTATGAGAAGCTAATTCCGGTTGTAACTGAAAAACTGTTAGATTTCAATGCAAATCCAAAAGGAAATCCTTATACAGGGCAAGATCAAATAGGTCCAAACAAATTTATCATCAATAAAGTAAAAATTTTAAATCACCGTTGGATCATTGCAGATTATAGCAATGGAGAATTATGGGGAGAAGTCTTGTTAAAATACTTTGTTGATAACGATGATAATATTACCTTTGAAGTAAATCAAACTTGGTTATATCAAAAATAGGATTTTATAATCCTATTTTTTTTGACCTTTAAATAAATTTAGGATTATGAAAAAGATATTTTTGTTTTTGATTATGGCAAGTGCACTTTCTTGCGGAAAGAAAGTTTCTCAAGAAAATACCAGCACAACTACTGCAACTCCAAAAGAGTCACAAAAAGAAGGTGTGGTTGGAGGAGATTCGGATTCGCATGGCTGTAAAGCTTCGGCTGGTTATACTTGGTCAACGCTTAAGAAAGAGTGTATCAGGGTTTTTGAAAATAGCACAAAACTGAACCATGCTGAAGATGGAAAAACCTATTCTACGGTTTCCTATGTAATTTTTGACGGAAATAAAGCAGAACTTTTCTTAGATACTCAGAAAGAATCTATCATTCTGGAAAGAAAATCGGAAGGTGATTCTTGGGTTAACGGCGATTGGCAGTTAATTCCTTGGAAAGGATATGTTCTGAAAAAAGGAGAGAAGATTCTTTATACAGGAGAATAAAAGTAACATGTAAAAAGTGAAATGTAAATTTGTTCAATCATTTTACATTTCACTTTTTACATATTTAAATAATTTCTTTAATAAAATCAGAAGCAACAACCCGAGCAAATTCTTCGTTTAAACTTGCTAAAGCAGTCTGATGTATTAATTCGGCAGAGAATTCTTCTCCATTTAGACCTTTTTTATTGAAAGTTGCGGTTGCATCCGAAACTAAATATACTGTATAACCAAAATTACCAGCCATTCTAGTTGTTGTAGAAACACAGTGATCTGTAGTTAAACCAACAATAACAAGATTCGTGATATTAGCATTGTCAATTAGTTCTTTTAGGTTTGTTCCTATAAAAGCACTATTGACATTCTTTTTGATTATTGTTTCTCCCTCAAGAGGTTTCACAATATCCTGAAATTCATTTCCAGGATTTGTTTCGTTTAAAATCGAATTTGGATTTGAAGAACAATGCTGAACGTGAAAAATAGGCAGTTTTTTAACTCTCCAAATTTTCAAAAGTTCACCCGCTTTTTCTTCTGCGTCAACATTATTTCGGTCTCCGCCCCAATAGGCAACATCGTTAAATCCTTTTTGAATGTCAATTAAAATCAATGCGGGATTGTCAAGTTTTGAAATACTCATTTTTTTAGATTTAGAAAGTTAGATTGGCTGAAAACTAAAATACTGAACACTGGTCACTAACCAATCAGCCAATTCTTAAAATCAAAGAAATTCTGAGGCGCAACTCCATGTCCAACTGGATATTCTTTGTAAACAACTGGGATCTCTAGTTTCTCTAAAATCGCTGGAGTTTTTCTCGCCCATTCAATCGGAATAACTTGATCTACAGTTCCGTGTGAAGCGAAGAATTTTAAGTTTTTGAAATCATTGTTTTCAAAACCTTCTTTGATGATTTCTTCATTAAAATAACCACTCATTGCTACCACTCTTTGAATTTTTTCTGGATAAGAAAGCGCCGTTGCATAACTTAAAATAGATCCTTGGCTAAATCCGATTAAAGTTACATTATTAGCATCAATTGGGTAATTGGCAACCAATTCGTCAATGAAATTAGCAATTATATCACGAGAAGTTTTTGCTTGCTCATTATCTGAAAATTTATTTTGATCGGCATCGAAATTAATCGCGTACCAAGCGTAAGCACCATATTGTAAATCGTAAGGTGCTCTAGCAGAAATAATGTAATAGTTATCTGGAAGTTCAGAAGCAAAAGAAAATAAATCGGCTTCATTGCTGCCGTATCCGTGCAATAAAAGCAATAACGGATTTTTATCTAAAATTACTTTTGGTTCTCTTATTTTATATTCTAAAGATAGATTCATTTTTTTAATTGTGAATTGTAAGTTGTGAATTATGAATTTTCCAACTTTGGGATTTGGAATTTTTTAATTGAAATTTGAAAAACCTATCCGATTTTCTTAAACCATTTCTGAAATAATTCCCCAACTAGCGGAATAGGTCTTGTTTGTCCTTGAATAGCATTAAAAATACCGAAAGTCCATAGAATTGAAATGCAAATCCACATTGGGAATGTGATAAAAAAACTATCGAAATTACTGATGATTGCTCCTAAAGAAATAAAAGATAAAGATAAACCTAAAGCTTGACGGATGTGAAAAGAAGCAAAACTGTTTTTGTTTTCAGAATTCATGCTCATGGCGATCAAAACACCAATGATTAGAATGTAACTTGTAATAGCAATTGGTTTTCCTTCTTCGACTGAATTATTCATTTGTATTATTTTGTAACTAGTTTATTTTGATTTAAAATTCCGTACACAGAACCTTTAAGTTCAGTCCCTAAAAAAGCAGAATTTTTAGATTTTGAAAGAATGTTTTCTTTCGTAAAAGTTGATTTTCCTTCTGTTGCAAACAAAGTAATATTAACTTTTACACCTTCTTGAATTGTATTGTTTTCAAGACCAAAAACAGTTCTTGCAGCAGTAAGTTTTGCAACTATAGTTTCTACCGGTAAAACCGTTAATAAAGCTCCAAAAGCGCTTTCTAAACCAATCGTTCCGTTTTTAGCTGTATCAAATTCCATTTTTTTGAATTCAATATCAATCGGATTATGGTCTGAAGTAATCAAGTCGATAGTTCCGTCAGCAACTCCGTTAAGCAAAGCTTGTCTGTCAACTTCTGTTCTTAGTGGTGGCGTTACTTTAAATCGAGTATCGAATCCGTCCAGTTTTTCATCCGTTAAAACCAAATGATGTACAGATGCGCTACAAGTTACTTGTAGACCTTTAGCTTTAGCTTCTCTAATTAATTCAACCGATTTTGCTGTAGAAATAGTTGGAATGTGAAGTTTTCCGCCCGTATATTCCAACAAAAATAAATTTCTTGAAATTTGCAGTTCTTCTGCCAGATTTGGAATTCCTTTTAAACCTAATCTTGTCGAAACAATCCCTTCGTTTGCTACACCATTTCCTTTAATGTTTGGATCTTGCGAATAAGCGATTACCAATCCGTCGAAATCTTGAACATATTGTAAAGCGATTTTCAGGATATTAGCATTGTCGATGCTTTTGTTGTAATCTCCAAAAGCAATCGCTCCAGAATTTTTCATATCAAAAAGTTCTGCCATATCTTTTCCTTCGCTGGCTTTAGTTAAAGCGCCGATTGGGAAAATTTCTGTAGCAAAACCATTTGCTTTATTTTTTACAAAATTTACCTGAGATTGATTGTCAATAATTGGTAAAGAGTTGGGCTGTAATGCAATTGCTGTAAATCCGCTTTTGGCAGCAACATTCAATCCGTTTGCAATAGTTTCTCTGTCTTCGTAACCTGGCTCGCCCAGCGAGACACTGCTATCAAACCAACCTTGAGAAACATGAAGATCATCAAATCGTACTACTTCTGCATCGTCATTTGGAAGAGAAACGCCTATTTTTTCTATTACACCATCTGCAATTAAAAGATCAACGGTCTGATTGTGAAACGGACTTTTTGAGTCGATAATTTTGGCGCTTTTGATGATTAGTTTCATATGTAGATAATTTTTTGTCGTAAAATGATTTTTGTAAAAAATAAAATGCCTTTAAAACAAACGCGAATTCTATTTCACAAATTTTATAATTGCCATTTCTAATGCTAAAAATAACAGTGCAAAGATAACAAACCATTTCCAAATTTGGCTGTCTGTTCGTTCTGTTTGTAGTGTATTAAAAATGGTTGAAATGGTATCGGCAGTTTTGAAATCAGAAACTACATTCGTGTTTACTTGACTCAAATCGCTTTCCGTTCTTTTGTAATTAAAACTGATATTTTCAACCCATTCTTTTTTGTCAAAAACACTATAATTTCCAGCGGTTTCCGGAAAATCATTGAATGTTAATTTGACTTTATTATTTAAAATCTGCTGAATCGGAATAAAAGAATCGTCTGTTCCTTTAACTTCCAAAATCGCATCTTTAGTCAATAAAACATCCACAAAATAAGGCTGATTATTTCCTATTGTTAAAGCATTTACGCCCGTTTTCTGATTGTTCTGAGCGATTTTATAAAATAACGGAACAATTAAAGGCGATTGCTGAAAATTGGAATTTGTACTATTTATTGGCGCGGTAAAAACCGTTATTCCAGAAACCTGATTTTGTACAGCAGTTACAAAAGCAGTTTGGTCTTCAAATGAAAGTACAGCTGGATACGAACTCGAAACGGCAAACGAACTATTTACTTTTGGATATTGAAAATTGGTTATTTTGTTTTCGAAAACGCCCGAAAATAAAGGATGGTCGAAATTAATTTTAGTGATTAATTTGCTGATAGTTTCTAAATTTCCGAATTGAATTTTTCCAAAATTCCCTAATAATGCATTTAAGCTCGAAAGAGAAGTTTTCTCAGACGGAATTACAACCAAATTTCCACCTTTAGAAACAAAAGCTTTTAAAGTCGTCTGCAATGCCTGCGGAATATCAATTAATTCGTTTAGAATAATCGTATTTTGTTTTTCTAAACTATTATAATCTAAAGAGCCAATTGGGTAATTGTTGTAATTGAATTCTGCCGAGGTATAAATTCTCGATAAGAAGTTGCTTTTTTCAGGTTCGCCAATACTGATAACGTTTGTTTTTTTGTTTTTAGAAATGCTGAAAAACAATTTGTTGTCATAACTTAAACCGTTATCTTCAATTGCAACATATCCATGAAAAGCTTCTTTTGGAATGGTGAAATTTATTTTCTTTTTCTTCGTGTCAAAATTGATAATCGTTTTGGCGATCAGTTTATTTTGATTGTATAAGGCTGTAGAAACCGGTTTAAAATCTTCGCCATAAGCAGACAAATTAATGCCAATTTCGTAGAAGTTTTCTAAAGTCTGGTTAATATAAACGCTGTCAATAGAGACATTGTTTTTCTGTTCTGCTTCTGGAACTATGAAATAAGGTTTTTCTTCAAAATCAATATTTGCAATATCTTTTTCTTTTAAACCAACGGCATCTGTAATAATGACAATATCTTTTTTATGAGCCGATTTATGTGCTTTAATTTTAGCTGTAATGGCTGAAAGATCAAAAGAAGTTGCGCTGTATTTTAGATTTTGTAAAGCGCTTTTAGATGATTTTATATCCGTATTCCAAAAGTTTTCGGTGTTTGTTAAAAGCGAAAATTGAGTGTTTTCTGGAGTGTTTTCGAGTAATTCCTGAACAGCTCTTTTTAATAATTCGCCCTTTTTGCCTTTAGCCTGCATACTAAACGAATTATCTAAAACGATATACATTTCGTTTGAAGCATTTTTGCTGTCGGTAGCTTCAAAAAAAGGTTGCGCAAACGCAATAATTGCGCAAGCAAGCAATAATAAACGTGTGGCTAATAAAAGACGTTTTTTGATTTTAGAACTCTTTCGAGTCTGAATGGCAAGTTCTTTTAAAAATCGAACATTGGTGAAAAAAGAAGTTTTAAATCGTCTTAATTGAAATAAATGAACCAAAATTGGAACAATCAATAAAAACAGAAAGTATAGAATTTCGGGATGTTTAAAATGCATTCTGGCTTCGATTTACTTCACTACGTTTTGTTTTTCGCGAAGATGCTGGTCAAAAATACGAATTAAAAATTATTAAACCATATAAGTTCATTTAAGAGATTATAGGTAAAGTCTAAAGCTTATATTTCTTATGTACGTGAAAAAAATGTAACTTTTGTAATTTCTTGTAATAAAGAGACTGTTTCAAATAGATATATTGTTTATTTTAGCTAATTCAAAAAAAACAAATTATGAAAAAAATATATTTAATCTTGTTTTCCGCTTTATCCATAACAGCTGTTAAAGCTCAAAATAAGTTCAATTTATTAGTTGGAACTTACACCAATACCTGCCAAAGCAATGGTATTTATGTTTATGAATTTGATGCTTCTACTGGCGAATATAAATTAAAAAGTTCTTCTGAGAATGTGGTAAGCCCAAGTTATTTATCTGTCTCTGCAGATAATAAGTTTATCTACGCAGTGAACGAAAATGGAACACAAAGTACAGTAAGTTCATTTTCATATGATTCAGCATCTGGAAAGACCAATTTGTTGAATAAAAATGATGCTTTAGGAGCAGATCCGTGTCATTTAATAAATGATGATAAGCATGTAATTGCAGCCAATTATTCTGGCGGTAGTATCGCGGTTTTTAAGAAAAACACAGACGGAAGTATTACTGAAGTACAGCAGTTAATCCAGCATGAAGGAAAAGGGCCGAATGCGGCGCGTCAAGAAAAAGCGCATGTTCATATGGTTGTTTTTTCTCCAGATAAAAAGTTTGTGCTTTCGAACGATTTGGGTTTAGATAAAATATTTATTTATAAATATAATCCAGCAGCTAAAAACGAAATCTTGACATTAAAAGGAAGTGTTGATGTAAAGCCAGGAAGCGGTCCTAGACATTTGACTTTCAGTAAAGATGGAAAATTTGTGTATTTAGTTCAGGAATTGGATGGAACTTTGACAACATTAAGCTGGGATAAAACAGGAAGTCTGAAGGTAGTTGCAGAAACAAGCATTCTTCCAAAAGACTTTAAAGGAGGAACGGGAGCAGCGGCAATTAAGCTTTCGCCAGACGGAAACTTTTTATATCTTACCGATCGTGTAGACGCAAATGCAATTTCAGTTTACAAAATTCTTAAAACAGGAGCTTTAGAATTGGTTGAACAGCAAAGCACTTTAGGAAAAGGACCAAGAGATTTTGCGATTGATCCAACAGGAAATTACCTTTTAGTAGGACATCAATATACTAATGATATTGTTATTTTTAAAAGAGATATCGCAACAGGAAAACTGACAGATACTGGAAGAAGAATCCAATTATGTTCTCCAGTAGGACTTCTATTCACGAAAATTTAGAAAAAAGGTTCTAAGGTTCTAAGTTGCTAAGATACTAAGAGAAAAGGCTCAAAAGATTAAATTTTAATCTTTTGAGCCTTTTCTCTTACTTGTGAATAAAAAAAACTTAGAACCTTAGCAACTTAGTACCTTAGCATCTAAAAAAATTATTTTTTCTTCTTCTTCTCGTTTCTTGTCTTCAACATATTTCTGTTAACAGAACCGTGAGTTTTCTTTTTGGTTTTTGAAGGACCACCAAGATTTACTTTTTGGTTCTTTTTAGATTTTTCATGGAAAGCGCCATAACCTTCTAGTTTTGGTTTTTTCATTAAAAACTTTCTTGGCAATTTATCTTTTTCAGCTTCGATCAGTTTTGCTGAAATTTCGACTTCTTCAGGGAAATCAGCGATTTTAAGCTCCTGATCCATTAAAAGTTCCGTTTCAATTTTGAATTCTTCTTCTCTTGGAGTAACAAAACTAATTGCAGTTCCCGTTGCGTCTGCACGACCTGTACGACCAATTCTGTGCATGTACAATTCTGGCTCTTCTGGAAGTTCAAAGTTAATTACGTGCGTGATGTTAGAAATATCCAAACCTCTTGCCATAACGTCAGTTGTAATTAAGCCACGAAGATTTCCTTCTTGGAATTCTGCCATTGTGCTCAAACGGTAGTTTTGAGATTTGTTCGAGTGAATTACTCCAAATTGTCCTTCAAAAAGCTCATCAATACGATTGAAAAGCATATCTGAAATCTTTTTGTTGTTTACGAAAACCAAAATACGACTCATACTTTCATCGTTTTCCAGTAAATGTTTTAAAAGGTTTACTTTGGTATTGAAATTCGGAACATTATAAGTAAGCTGCGTAATTTTTTCCAGCGGAGTTCCTGATGGTGCCAATGTAACTTCTTCAGGAAAATCGAAATAATCATTTAATAAATCATCAACTTCATCTGTCATCGTTGCAGAGAACAAAATGTTTTGGCGTTTGGTTTTCATCATCGCAAAAAGCGAAGTCAGTTGTGGTCTGAAACCTAAATTCAGCATTTCGTCAAACTCGTCGATCACTAGTTTTTGTGTTTCGTCAAAACGAACAACAGCATCAAGTGCTAAGTCCATTGTACGTCCAGGCGTTCCGACTAAAATGTCAACACCTTCGTAAACGGCCTTTTTCTGCGTATTGATGTTTACACCTCCGTAAATACCCAACGTTTTAACCGACATATAGGTAGTCAGTTTTTCTACTTCTTCAACTACTTGAACCACTAGCTCACGAGTTGGAACTAGAATTACAATTTTCGGCGTATTGGTATGGGTAAATTTATAAAGCTTTAAAAGAGGCAGTAAATAAGCAAATGTTTTACCGGTTCCGGTTTGTGCAATTCCCATCATATCACGTCCAGACATGATTACAGAAAAAGATTTTTCTTGAATAGGAGTAGGCGTAACAAATCCTAATTCGTCAACTGCTTTTTGTAATGATTTTGGAAGATTAAATTTTTCGAAAGTGCTCATTTGCTTTTAATTTTGTGCAAATGTACGTTAAATTCGTGGTTTGTTTAGCAAATTCTTAAAATCATCTAATAATTTATTAGTCTAACTATTTAATTTTCAATATTAAAACCCTTCAAAAACCCCTAATCCAAACAAGGCAAAATCGTATTTTACAGGATCTTGCGCGTCCATTTTTCTTAATTTGGTATCTAATTCCAATAAAGCTTTAGCATCATTTTGCTTTCGCGAAAGAATGCCAAGTTTGCGGGCAACATTACCCGAGTGAACGTCTAGCGGACAAGATAAAACGGCAGGAGAAATGCTTTTCCAGATTCCTAAATCGACACCTTTTGCATCTTGACGAACCATCCATCGTAGATACATGTTAATTCTTTTTGCGGCCGAATTGTTTAACGGATCTGAAATGTGTTTTTGAGTTCGCGCCAAATGATCGGTTTCGAAGAATATCTTTTTGAATTCGCTGATGCTTTTCTGCAAACTGTCTTTTTCCTGATTTTTAGCAAATACATTTTCCAGTCCATTATGGTTTTGATAGATATTTTTTAAGCCTTTTATAAAGCCAGCAAAATCATGTCCGTTGAAAGTTCTGTGCACAAAGGTTTCTAGTCTTGCCAAGTCTTCGTCAGAATGTGACATAACGAAATCGTAAGGTGTGTTGCCCATTAATTCCATCATTTTATGCGAATTCTTGATAATCATTTTGCGGTTTCCCCAAGCAATAGAAGCGCTAAGAAAACCCGCAATTTCGATATCTTCTTTTTGAGTAAAGAGATGCGGAATCTGGACAGGATCACTTTCTATAAAATCCTGATTGTTATATTGAATGACTTTTTCGTCTAGAAATTCTTTGAGTTCTTTTTGGTTCATTTTAAATGAAATATTCTTTTATGTTCGAGTGCCCTAGCCCTGATGGGAGGGAAAATCCTTTTATGCCGGGGTTCGGCATAAAAGATTGGAAGAACAGCAGGAAAAAGCTCCTAATTAACTTAATTGCTAATTTGTCCGTCGACCATTACTAATTTTCTATCAGCCATATTGGCCAATTCTTCGTTGTGCGTTACAATGACAAAAGTCTGTCCGAACTCGTCTCGCAACTGAAAAAATAATTGGTGCAGGTTTTCGGCAGAATGTGTGTCCAGATTTCCAGAAGGTTCATCGGCAAAAATGACATCTGGTTTATTGATTAAGGCTCTTGCAACTGCTACACGCTGTTGTTCTCCGCCCGAAAGTTCGCTAGGTTTATGGTTAATTCTGTGCGAAAGACCAAGATAGTTCAAGAGTTTTTTTGCTTCTTCTTCGGTTTCAGCGGTCTTTTTGCCTGCAATGTGAGCTGGAATACATACATTTTCTAGCGCTGTAAACTCGGGTAAAAGCTGATGAAACTGAAAAATGAAACCAAGATTTAAGTTTCTAAAATCGGATAAAATTTTGTCTTGTCTGCTTTTCTTTTTGAAATAACGATTGTAATACCCTAACAGTAAAATAATGGGCATAAGCAATATTCCCCAATTGATATAACCCAAAATATCATTCTCTATTTTATTTCTAAAAAGCACTAAAAATACCGCAAGCAGAATAATATAAAAAGAGCCTAACCAAGTGATGATTTTGAATGCTTTTTCTTGATTTGAGCTATTGTTTTTAATGTTTTGTAACTCGAGTACATTTTTTCCATTAATGGTTAAAGATGAATCGGGATTATGATCTGGTTTGTCTAAAGTTCCTAAAATCTGCAGTAATGTAGTTTTACCAGCACCCGAAGCACCAACGATAGAAACAATTTCGCCTTTTTTAATATGTAAATCAACTCCTTTTAAAACTTCAAGTTTGTCGTAAAATTTATGTATGTTTTTTGCGTGTATCATGTAGTGAAACTGTTTTTACAAAGAAACGAAGATTATGGTCAAAATCAAATTCCAATATGTGAAATTCAAATTCCAAATTTCAAAATCCCAAATTCCAAAAGGAGCGAAGCGACTTTTAGAAAATCTAAAATCTAAAATCTAAAATCTAAAATCTAAAATCTAAAATCTAAAATCTAAAATCTAAAATCTAAAATCTAAAATCTAAAATCTAAAATCTAAAATCTAAAATCTAAAATCTAAAATCTA
>NZ_MRCM01000010.1 GCF_002303885.1 Flavobacterium sp. ACN2
CGATGAACGCCTTCGCTGTTGCGGGTGCAAAAGTAGAACCTTTTTCCGCTTACGCAAGCTTTTTCAAAGAGTTTTTTTGATATTTTTTCCATGTTTTTCTTAACATTCTAATAACTCGCCGTTTACATTTTAACTTTTTTCAATTCCCTGTGCGGTTTTTCTTCGTTTTGCTTCTCTTTGGGGTATTCCGCCACAAAGGCGCTAGGGCTCAAAGCTGGATTTTATTTAATCTCGCAAAGGCGCAGAGGCGCAAAGTTTCTTTTTGGTGCTGGTTTTTCTTCTGGGACCGTCCATTCTTCCCTGTTTTTTTTCTTCTGGAAACCGGTGCCCTAGCCCCGATAGAAGCAGAAATCCTTTTGTGCCGGGGTTCGGCACAAAAGATTGGAGCGGATAGCGGGATTAAGCTCCTTATTATATATTGTATAAAAGGCTTCGACTTCGCTCAGCCAGACAATCTAAGTTTTCTAATTATATATATGTACAAAAACAAACCCGACAGATTTTAAAAAACTGTCGGGTTTATATACCTTATATATATGTATACTTATTTCTTGTTTAGATCTTTTGCTTTTTGCTGCCATTTTTCGGCTAGATCTTCATAATCCAAGGGATTGGCTGGCTTTTGATTTGCTAATCTGCCAGATTCAAATGCTCTTACCAAAATGGTTTCTATCAAATAGTCTTCATTTACATCGTAGGGTTTGTATTCTTCTTTTAAACTAATATCAAACAAATTGGCGGTGGTATTCGAAACGAAGGCTTTGAATCCGCTTTTTAGTGTTTTTATGAGTTCATACGTTGTAATTCCTGTTTGGCGGTGGACTAGCTTTACTAAAATTTGTCCTTGTTTTCTAGAAAGTTTTTTAAGCCTTTCTTCGAATTCATTATTTAGATAATCTTCTACAATTTTGAAATACTTCTTTTTTTCACGGTTGGTTTTCAAACGCGCCATTCCGTTATTCAATGCCGTTAATCGCTCTGCAGCCAATTTTGCATAAGGATAAACTTTATAAACTCTATTTTGAAGAATTTGAAATTGTTTCATTTCTTCTGGACTCATCTTCTGTCCTTTTGAAATAATTATTTCTGGCAGTTGAATGGTGTCGCCTAAAATAGAATCTTTCTCTGTTAATATATATCCCATTTGTTCGTTCTCTTTGGGAGTAACTTGGGCTTTAGAAGAAAAACAAACTAAGAGTATAAATAAAAAGGTGGTTAATCTCATTGAATCATAATTTAAGTGTAAAATTATATATTTATACACAACTCTAATACCAAATTTATATTTTAGCAGAAAAATATTTTTATGAGCACAAATTCTATCTTAAATGATACTTCTATAGCATTCTTAGAAAGCTACCTAAATAACGCTTCTCCTACTGGTTACGAAAGTGAAGGCCAGAAACTTTGGATGGAGTATTTGAAACCTTATGTTGACACTTTTATAACGGATACTTATGGAACTGCTGTTGGAGTAATCAATCCTGATGCTCCGTACAAAGTTGTTATTGAGGGACATGCTGATGAAATTTCGTGGTATGTAAATTATATTACGGAAGATGGTTTAATATATGTTATTAGAAATGGTGGTTCTGATCATCAGATTGCTCCTTCTAAAAGAGTCAATATTCATACTAAAAATGGAATCGTTAAAGGTGTTTTTGGATGGCCTGCAATTCATACTCGTTTGCGCGACAAGGAAGAGATTCCTAAACTAAGTAATATTTTTATTGATTTAGGTTGCGAAAACAAAGAGCAAGTTGAAGCTTTAGGCGTTCATGTTGGATGTGTTATTACTTATCCAGATGAATTTATGATTTTGAACGAAAACAAATTTGTCTGCCGTGCGATCGACAATAGAATGGGCGGTTTTATGATTGCTGAAGTGGCTCGTTTATTAAAAGAAAACAATAAAACCCTTCCTTTTGGTTTATATATTGTAAATTCTGTTCAGGAGGAAATTGGTCTTCGCGGTGCCGAGATGATCGCACACAGAATAAAACCAAATGTTGCCATTGTTACCGATGTTTGCCATGACACCACTACTCCAATGATTGATAAAAAAGTGGAAGGCGACCTTAAAATGGGGAAAGGTCCTGTTATTGGGTACTCTCCTGCTATTCAGAATAAACTTCGCGATTTGATTGTAGATACTGCCGAAGAAAACAAAATTCCTTTTCAGAGACATGCTACTTCTCGTGCAACAGGGACAGATACTGATGCTTTTGCTTATAGTAATGGAGGTGTTCCTTCTGCATTGATTTCGCTTCCTTTGCGATATATGCATACAACTGTAGAAATGGTTCATAGAGAGGATGTTGAAAATGTTATTCAATTGATTTATGAGTCATTACAGAAGATTGAGAACAATGAGACGTTCTCTTATTTCAATTAAAACAATACCTTATATTAAATTCGGCTGTTTCTCAAAATGGCCGAATTTATAAATTTCCTTCAAGAATGAAAATACTACTACTCGAAGACGATTTTACTTTGTCTAAAGAAATCTCAGCATTCTTTACCTCTAAGAAGTTCGAGTGTATTGCTTATTATGATGGTTCGTTGTTACTGAAAAAATATTTTCCGTACGAATACGATTTGATTATTCTTGACATCAATGTCCCTGGATTAAACGGAATAGAAGTTTGCAAAGGCATTCGTAAAATCGATAATAAAACGCCAATAATCATGCTGACTGCTTTTAGTGAAATCGAAGATAAACTATCTTCTTTTGATAGTGGCGCAGATGATTATTTAGTTAAACCATTTCATTTTGAAGAATTATACGCTAGAGTACAATCTCTTTTAAGACGAAAGGAAGTTCCGCAGCAGATAGAAAGCAAAATTGCAATCAAAGATTTAGAAATTTTTGAAGAAGATATGAAGGTCTTTAGATCTAATGAAGAAATTAAACTTACTCCGAAAGAATTTAAGTTGATTTTAATTTTGGCTCATGCCAAAGGAAAAGTGCTTTCGAAACAATTTATTGCTGAAAAACTTTGGGACTATCATATTGAAACCAATCAAAATACCATTGAAGTTTACATTAACTTTTTGAGAAAGAAAATAGACAAAGATCACGAAATAAAACTTATCCGTACCAAAGTTGGCTACGGCTATTATCTAAGCGATCAAGAATGACATTAAAAAATAGAATATCACTTTTAGTAAGTTTACTGTTTACCATCCTTTTCGGACTGGCATCTACAGTGATATTCATTTTGTATTCTAATTATAGAAAAGAAGAGTTCCGTGATCGATTAGAAATTAAAGCTTTATCGAACATCAAATTATTGGTGAATGTCAAACAGATCGATAACCAGCTTTTAAAAATAATAGATCAAAATTCTATCAATAAACTATATGACGAGAAAACCTTAGTTTTCGATTCTAATTATAAGCTAATCTATAGTAGTATTGACGATGCCAAAATTAATTGGTCGGTTGAAGACTTGAAATATTTAAAAAAGAATAAAACATTTTTTAAGCAACAAGGAGATTATGAAGTCTATGGCGTTTTTTATGATACAAACGACAAGGACTTTTATGCTTTGATATCAGCAACTGATGATTATGGAAAAAAGAAATTACTTTTTTTAAGGTACACATTAGTTGTTTCATATATTTTCTTTACTACGATCTGCTGGCTATTAACCTCTTTTATGGTTAGAAAAGCGATGAATCCGCTTCTTGCTTTTCATCAAAAAATAAAAAACATTAACGAAAATAATCTCGATACCAGAATTGCATCCAACAGCACCAAAAATGAAGTCGATCTGCTTGCCGATGAGTTTAATTTTATGATGGATCGAATTGAAGTTTCGTATCAAAAACAGAAGGAATTTACTGCTCATGCTTCACATGAATTAAGAACACCGCTTTCTAGAATGACTTCTCAGATTGAAAACGCTATTGCCGATCCAGATCTAAAACCGAAGAATAATTCTTTCCTTAAAAATATATTGGCTGATGTTAATCATTTGGGCGAACTAATTAATTCGTTGCTTATTCTTTCAAAAATTGACAATAGAAATACAGAAAACATCGAAATTCAGCGTCTAGATGAAATTTTATTTTCTTCAATAGAAAAAATCAACAAAACATTTCCCGATTTTGCTATTCTTTTTGAAATGGAAGAAAGTGATGATCTGGATACTGCTTTGGAAATAAAAGGAAACAAAAATCTTTTGGAAATTGCTTTAACTAATATCTTAAAAAATGCCTACATCTATTCGGACAATAAACAGGCAAAAGTAAAAATAAGCACAGACCATTATCATCTTATCATTTCTGTTTCGAATACAGGAGAGACTTTAAACGAAGAAGAACAAAAAAATCTTTTTGAGCCTTTTATGCGTGGACAAAATTCAAAAAGAACTTCTGGCTTTGGACTTGGCTTAAGAATTGTTCATCGTATTCTGACGGTTCACAAAGCTAACATAACCTACTCAACTCCAAATATTAACACGAATTTATTTCAATTATTTTTCGAATTGTAAACTTTTTTAAGCTATTTTTAAGGTAGATTTTAAGCTCCCCTAAAGCCTGTTGATAGCATATTTGTATAACTCAAAATCAATACAATGAAAAAGTTATTCGCATTGCTGTTATTTGCAGTTTTGAATCAGACTGCAATAGCGCAAAAAACAGTCACTCTTCAGGACTGTGAAAGCCAATTTTTAAAAAAGAATTTATTCTTGCTGGCATCGCAATACAACATCGATGCATCAAAAGCTCTAGCCATTCAGGCGCGCATTTGGGAAAACCCCGTAATAACAGCCGAACTGAATGCATACAACCCAGAAAGAGATAAGTTTTTTGACATAGGCAAAGAGGGTCAAAAAGTATTTGGCATTGAGCAACTTATTTATCTTGGCGGTAAAAAGCGTAATGAAATCAAACTTGCACAAACCAATGCGCAATTGGCAGAACTTTCATTCAATGATTTACTGCGCACTTTAAAACTACAGTTGCGTAAAAGCTTTTACACCGTTTATTACAACACTAAAAACCTTGAAAATACTGATAAACAGTTAGCTCATATCGAAAATTTGATCAATTCTTATTCAGTTCAAGCTCAAAAAGGGAATATTCCTTTAAAGGATGTTGTTCGTTTACAATCGTTGTATCTCAACTTCAAAAATGAACGATTGGAAGTAATAAACAATAATATAGATGAACAAGCTAATCTGAAACTGCTGTTGAATGAAACTGAAAATGTAATTCCTTCTGTTAGCAAAGACGATTCGAATAAATATTTAAAAGTTATTGCTTTTGATCTTAAAAGCTTTGAAGAACAAGCTATTGCAAATCGACCTGATTATTTAGCAAAACAAAAAGAGATTGAAGCTAATGAATTGAATGTAAAATGGCAGAAATCACTTGCGATTCCAGATCTTACTTTAGGAGCCAATTATGATCAGCGAAGTGGAGCTTTCAACAACGAAGCCAATGTTAGTGTTGGGATTCCGTTGCCGTTATGGAATAAGAACAAAGGAAACATTAAGTATGCCCAAACTATTTTAGAACAATCTAAGGTTGAAAAACAGAATTTTGAACTGCAACTTCAAACTGAAATTACTTCGGCTTGGACAAAATGGGATGAATCGAGACAAAACTACAGTGTGATTAAGCCAACGGTAAACTCAGACTTTGAAGCCGTTTACAATGGAATGCTTACCAATTTTCAGAAACGAAATGTAAGCCTTTTAGAATTTACCGATTTTATGGAAAGCTACAATCAGGCCATAATTCAGTTAAACGAATTAAAGAAAAAAGTAGTAATCGCCGGCGAAGAATTAAATAGTACCATTAACAAAGATTTATTTTAAAACAGTAAAGAAATGAAACATACATTATTCATAGGAATCGCAATTGCAAGTCTATCTCTAACAGGTTGCAAAAAACAAGTAGAGAATCCTGAAACAAATACGTCTTTTGTTTTAAGTAATACTATGCTAAAAAGCACTACAACAGCCGAAGCTAAAACTCAGCCCTTGAAAAATGAACTTAGTTTTTACGGAAAAATTACTGCTGACAACAATAAAATGATTGATGTTTACCCGCTAGTTGGTGGAAATGTTATGAAGGTAAATGTTGAACTTGGGGATTATGTAAAAAAAGGACAAGTTCTTGCGACAATAAAAAGTACCGATGTAGCCGATTTTGAAAAACAAGCTATAGATGCTAAAAGTGATTTGCTTGTTGCGAAGAATAATTTAAAAGTTGCTCAAGAATTGTTTGATGGTAAACTAAATTCTGAAAGCGATGTTCTCCAAGCGAAATCTGAAGTAAATAAAGCGCAGTCGCAATTAAGCAAGATTCAAGAGACTTATAAAATTTACAATATCAAAGCGGGATCTATTTACGAAGTAACGGCACCTATAAGCGGTTTTATAATTCAAAAAAGCATTAATCAAGATATGCTTTTACGTAACGACCGTTCTGAAAACATATTTGATATTGCAGAAATTAGTGAAGTTTGGGCAATGGCCAATATTAATGAAATCGACATTAATAAAGTAAAGTTAGGAACTTCTGCCGCTGTAACTACTTTAAGCTACCCTGATAGAGTATTTCAAGGAAAAGTAGACAAAATCTACAATGTAATTGATCCAGAAACTAAAGCAATGCAGGCTAGAATCAAACTAAGCAATCCAGATTATATGCTTAAGCCAGATATGAATGCTAATATTAAATTGTCTTTCAACGAAAATCAATCTATGATAGCCGTGCCGAGTAAAGCAATTGTTTTTGATAAAAGTAAAAACTTTGTTGTGGTATTTAAAGACCGTAATAATATAGAAACAAGACAAGTAGAAGTTTACAGAGTTGTTGGTGATACTACTTACATTTCAAGCGGATTGAAAGAGAATGAAAAAGTAATCACAAACAATCAGCTATTTATTTATGGTGCTTTAAACAACTAAGAACATGAACAAATTCATAAAAAACATTATTGCTTTCTCTTTAAAGAATAAAGCATTTACCTTCTTTTGGGTAGGATTATTGGCTGTTGCTGGATTTATTTCTTTCAAAAATATGCCTATCGACGCTTTCCCTGACGTTACCAATACACAGATTATCATCATCACGCAATGGAACGGGAAAAGTGCTGAAGAGGTAGAGCGTTTTGTAACCTCTCCAATTGAAATTGCGATGAACTCTGTTCAAAAGAAAACAAGCGTTCGAAGCATTACCATGTTTGGCTTATCGGTTATAAAAATTATTTTTGACGATGGCGTAGATGATACTTTTGCCCGTTTCCAAGTAAACAATTTATTGAAGAATGTTTCACTTCCCGATGATGTAGAACCAGATGTTCAGCCACCTTATGGCCCAACAGGAGAAATTTTTAGATATATTGTAAAAAGCAACAGTAGAGATAGTAGAGAATTATTGACATACCAAAACTGGGTAATTGATAAACAGCTTCGTTCTCTTCCTGGTGTTGCCGATCTAAATGTATTTGGTGGACAAACTAAAACATACGAAGTTGGAGTTGATCCGATTAAACTAGCCAAATATAATATTACGCCACTACAAGTTTATAATGCGGTAAATGCTGGAAACTTAAACGTGGGAGGTGATGTTATTGAAAAAAACGGACAAGCTTTTGTTGTTCGCGGTGTTGGTTTATTAAAATCAAAGGCAGATATTGGAAATATTATTGTTGATGATGCTGGCGGAAATCCAATTTTAGTTAAAAATCTAGCAGAAGTTTATGAAAGTTCAATGCCAAGAGTTGGTCAGACCGGTCTTGGAGATAATGACGATGCCGTTGAAGGAATTGTAGTAATGAGAAAAGGTGAAAACCCTCAAGAAACACTTGCCCTTATAAAAGCAAAAATCAAAGATCTAAATGATAATGTCTTGCCAAAAGATATTAAAATTGAAACTTTCTACGATCGTGATAATCTGATGAATTTTACGACCGAAACGGTAATGCATAACTTATTTGAAGGTATTATTCTGGTTACGGTCGTGGTATTCTTATTTATGGCAGACTGGAGAACTACTTTTACAGTTTCGATCGTAATTCCGCTTTCTTTATTATTTGCTTTTTTATGTCTTAAAATGATGGGAATGAGCGCCAACTTATTAAGTTTAGGTGCTGTCGATTTCGGAATTATCATTGATGGAGCCGTTGTAATGGTCGAAGGCTTATTTGTAGTTTTAGATCATCGAGCGCATCAATTGGGCATGGAGAAATTTAATAAAATTGCCAAAGGAAGCTTGATCAAAAGAACAGGAACTGAAATGGGTAAAGCCATTTTCTTTTCAAAGTTAATCATTATCACGGCTTTGCTTCCTATCTTCTCGTTCCAGAAAGTAGAAGGAAAAATGTTCTCTCCCCTAGCCTTTACATTAGGCTTTGCATTGTTGGGAGCCCTTATATTTACACTAACTTTAGTACCTGTTCTTTCGCATATTTTATTGAATAAAAATGTAAAAGAAAAACACAATCCGTTTGTTAATTTTTGGGATCGAATTGTTTCTAAAGGTTTTGCATGGACATTCAAGCATAAAGTACAAACTCTAATTGCCTCTACGGCGTTACTAGTTGGGGTTTTCTTTTCTGCAGGTTTCTTAGGAACAGAATTTTTACCTCAATTAAATGAGGGTGCATTATGGGTTACTGCCGAATTACCAATGAGTACTTCTCTTCCCGAAAGTGTTAAAACAGCGGCAATAATTAGAAAAGACTTAGAAAGTTTTCCAGAGGTAAAAAAGGTATTATCGCAAACTGGACGAAGCAATGACGGAACCGATCCAAATGGTTTTGGGTTTATTCAGCTACAAGTAGACTTAATTCCGCAAAAAGAATGGAAACGTAAAATCTCTATGGATGAATTGATTAATGAAATGGATGAAAAACTAAAAGTCCACCAAGGGATAACCTACAATTACTCGCAACCTGTAATTGATAACGTTGCAGAATCGGTAGCGGGATTTAAAGCATCAAATGCGGTTAAAATTTATGGCGATGATTTGAATAAATTGGATCAGCTCGCAAATGAAGTTTTGGCACAGATTAAAAATATTCCAGGTATTAAAGATGCTGGTATTTTAAGAAATGTTGGTCAGCCAGAAATAAGCGTTATTCTTGATCGAGAAAAAATGGCAGCTTACGGAGTAACTTTAAGTGATGCTCAAGCGGTTTTAGAATTAGCTTTTGGAGGAAAAACAGCAACTGAAAAATACGAGGATGAGAAAAAATTTGATGTTCGTGTTCGTTTTTCAAAAGAATATAGAAAAGACGAAAAAGATTTGGAAGAAATTAAAGTTCCAACGATTAACGGAATCAAAATTCCTTTAAAAGAAATTTGCGACATCAAAACCATTACAGGTCCGGCATTTATTTACAGAGATAATACCAAGCGTTTTATAGGAGTTAAATTTTCTGTTCGTGATCGAGATTTAGGAAGTACCATTGCTGAAGCACAATCAAAAGTAAATAAATTGAAACTTCCTGCAGGTTACACAACAGGTTGGACAGGAGAATTTGAAAATCAAGTTCGTGCCAGTGCTCGTTTAGCACAAGTGGTACCGATAAGTTTAATTGGAATTTTTGTTCTTTTATTTATTTTGTTTGGAAACTTTAAGGATTCTCTTCTTGTTCTTGCCAACGTTCCATTTGCCATTATTGGCGGAATCATTGCGCTTCATATTACAGGAATGAATTTCGGAATTTCTGCTGGAGTTGGATTTATTGCTCTTTTAGGAATTTGTATTCAAAATGGAGTTATTCTGATTTCTGAATTCCATCATAATCTGAAAGCAAAATTCTCACTCGAAGAATCTATTTTTAGAGGAGTAAAAGCTAGAACAAGAGCTGTAGTTATGACTGCCTTAATGGCTTCTATTGGTCTTATGCCCGCTGCAATTTCTACAGGAATTGGTTCAGAATCTCAAAAACCACTGGCTATTGTAATTATCGGTGGCTTAATGACGGCTACAGTCTTAACTTTATTAGTATTCCCAATTTTATTCTGGGTATTCAATAGAAAAAAAGATGTGCCAATAGAATAGCAATCAAAATATTTAGTTTTAAATCAATTTGTTGGGATTTAAAAAAGAAGAAGCATCATTTTTATAATGATGCTTTTTTGTTTTAGAGTTCTTTCTAAAACAAAAAAAAGACCTTCTGCTCACAAAGGTCTTTTTTTCTACTAACTCAAAACTTTTTTATACCGTTATTTCAAATCTTTCAAAATCGCAATAGATTCTGAAGCATTTGATAATTCTGCATATTTCAATGCAGTAAAACCATTTTCATTTTTTGCACTAGCTTTTGCGCCATTTGCCAATAAAACTTTAATGATTTCAAATTTGTTATAACGTGCAGCTGTCATTAATGGAGTAAGATCTTCTGAAATTAAATTTACATCTGCTCCGTACTCAATAAATTTCTTAACTGTTTCAATATCTCCTTTGCTAATAGCAACATTTAAAGGGTTTGCTGTATAACCTGTACGTTCAATTGGATTTTTAACAGTTGAAACTCCGTTTGAAGCCATTGCTACATTTCCAAATGTTACCAAGGCTAGTCCTAAATAAATAACTGATTTTTTCATAATGATTGATTGTTTATTAATTGATTATTGATGATTTTAATTTCTGATGTAAAAGTAATTCATTTTATCGTATTATGCATTGCAAAGTACCATGTTTTAACCAATTCTTAACACTTACTTAATAAAACGATAATTAAAGAACCCAAACGTTACCAAATTAATGGTTTTACTATAATAGACTACATAAAAAAGAAAATGTTACAATAAATCTTATTTATTTTTAATCTTTTTTGCAAACCCCTTCATTTCAAACTCTCAAATAATTTTTTAAATTTACTATAGGGTTAAAATTCCAAAAGATAGCGTTTCAATCTAAAAGCCCTATAGTTCTTTGTTTAGCAAAAAAATCTATCCAAAAAACACTAACCTTAAAAACAAAAAACCATGATTTTCATTAAAAGATTACTAGTTATTTTAATTTTATTCATTTCGATTGTTTTAATTCTTGCCTACTTTATGCCGAAGGAATATTCGGTTGAAAGAGAAATTACGATCAACAAACCTGCCGATAGTATTTTTAAATATGTCAGATCATTAAAGAACCAAAATGAGTTTAGTGTTTGGGCCAATAGGGATCCAAAAATAAGGATTACTTATAAAGGTACTGATGACGCAGTAGGCGCTGTATCTTCTTGGGAAAGTAATGTAAAAGAAGTTGGAGTTGGCGAACAAGAGATTACGAAAATAACAGAAAATAGACGTCTGGATTTTGCTCTTCGTTTTAAAAAGCCAATGGAAGATACTGCAGTTGGATTTATGTCTACTGAACCGGTTTCGGGAAATCAGACAAAAGTAAGATGGGGAATCAGCGGTGTAATTCCTTATCCAACAAATATTATGCTTCCGATGCTAAAAATGGATCAAATGATTGGAAACGATCTGCAAAAAGGTCTAGAAAATTTAAAAGAGAAAATGGAATAACACTTTATCATTTTAAAATAAAAAAGTGCAATTCCGTTTTTTTGAATTGCACTTTTCTTTTTCTATTTACTATTCTTACGATTTTCTTTTAGCGTCTTTAAAATAGTAATAGAGTCTGATGATTTGGCGTACTCTGCATAATTCAAAGCGGTTAAACCATGCGAGTTTTCGATTGACGAATCTGCTCCATTGGCAAGTAATAATTTAATAATGTCACAATGGTTAAATCTTGCTGCAACCATTAATGGCGTCATATTATTTTCCATTTTATTGACATTGGTGCCATACAGAACGAACTTCTTAACGGCTTCAAAATCGCCTTTGCTAATGGCGAGATGTAACGGAGATTTTCCATAAACTGAAAATTCTACTTGATTTTTAGCTGCAATTGCCGAATTTGATGCAATAGAAACATTTCCAAAAAGGAAAAATAATCCTAAAATAACTACTGATTTTTTCATGATGATTGTTTGTTAAATGATTGATGATGATGATGATTTACTTGTTAGACGACTTAAAACTCGAGAAGGTTGCATGATTACTTCAAAAAAATAAAAAAACGCAATTTAGTTTGACCTAAATTACGTTCTTAATTTGTTGAAGAATAGACTAAATCTTAAATTTCTTGCTGTAAATGTTCTTCAAATCCTTTTCAAATAAAGTAAAAGAATCATCATAGAATTTTATAAAATCTTTTTCGCTTACTTGTCCCGGAAAAGGCGCATAATAATGCGTTGGACTTGTAACATCGTTTCTCCAAACTAAAACATAAGCCAATTGCAGATTTTGGGATTTTAAAGTTTTAAGTAAAACTTCTGTCCACCACTTTTCATTAGGAATTGATTCTAGTCCAGTTTCTGTAAATGCAGCTAATTTTTTCTTTTTTATAGCCAAATCAGAAAATATTTTAAGTTTTCTTAGTCCAGCATCTAGGTCGTATTTGCCATTTCTTCCAAAATCTCCATAATCATCCATGCCAAGCATATCAACAAATTCATCACCTGGATAACGCTCTAAATATTCTGCTTCAGAATTAAATTTATTATCAGGAGAAAAAGCATAAATAAAATTATGAACTCCCAAAGTATCTCTTAAATAAGAAACCGTAAACTGCCAAACCGCAATAAAATCTTCTCGAGAAGTATGCGTTCTCCCCCACCAAAACCAATCGCCATCAAATTCGTGAAAGGGCCTGAAAATCATCGGGGAAAGTTTTCCATCTTTTGCTTTAACAGAATGTGCAAAATCGGCAATAGTTTTTAAAATCTCTTTGTATTCCTCATGATGAGAACCTCCGGGCTTTATCAAAGACATGGAAGCAGCTGAAATTCCTTCTTTCCAATAAAATCCTCCTTCAGAAGCTGGATTATTAAAATGCAAAGAAACAGTTGTAATTCCGCCTCTTTCATACGTATCGATTACATTTTTTCGCAATAAATCTTTAGTCTTTTCAATTTGGTCTTTGGAACGACCAGAAAAATCACTAAAATCAATCCCAACAATGGCAGGATGCGAACCCGTAACCGATTTTACATCTGAACGATTAGGCTCATTACTCCATCCATGTCCATATTCAAGCGCGTGCTGATGCCCGAAAAGAATATGCTTTTCGGAAATAGTTTTAAGATTCTGATATAAGTTTTTAGTTTCCTTTGTCGCATTTTTATCAATCTGCGCAAAAAGAAAATGCCCTGCTGTAAAACATACAATTAGCAGGGCATTTTTTTGGGTTATAAATTTCATGGTTTAAATCGTTAGTTTAAACCCGAAATTACTATTTTGAAGAAAGGTAATCTAATACGTTTTTTTCAATACGTTGATCAATATTGTCAATATCAGCTTTTACAAATTTTTCTCCTAAAATATTCTCGAACAATTCGATGTATCTTTCAGAAACAGACTCGATATATTCGTCTGTCATATTCGGAATTTGCTGTCCTTCTTGACCTTGAAAACCATTTTCGATCAACCAACGGCGAACAAATTCTTTAGATAATTGTTTTTGCTCCTCTCCATTTGCCTGTCTTTCAGCATATCCGTCAGCGTAGAAATAACGAGAAGAATCTGGAGTATGGATTTCGTCAATTAAAACAATAATACCTTCTTTTGTTTTTCCGAACTCATATTTGGTATCCACTAAAATCAATCCGCGTTTTGCAGCGATTTCAGTTCCTCTTTGAAATAAAGCACGAGTATATTTTTCTAAAACTAAATAATCTTCTTCAGAAACAATTCCTTTTGCTAAAATATCTTCACGAGAAATATCTTCGTCATGAGAACCATTATCTGCTTTTGTAGTTGGTGTAATAATTGGTTCTGGAAATTTATCGTTTTCTTTTAGGCCTTCAGCCATAGTAACACCGCAGATTTGTTTTCTGCCTGCAGCATATTCACGAGCTGCATGACCAGATAAATAACCGCGAATTACCATTTCTACCTTAAAAGGTTCACATAAATGTCCAACAGCAACGTTTGGATCTGGAGTTGCAATCAGCCAGTTTGGAACGATATCTTGCGTCAATTCCATAAATTTTGTTGCAATCTGATTTAGGATTTGTCCTTTATACGGAATTCCTTTTGGCAAAACTACATCAAAAGCCGAAAGTCTATCTGTTGCCACCATTACTAAAAGTTCATCATTAATATTATAAACTTCTCTAACTTTTCCGCGGTAAACTGATTTCTGATTCGGGAAATTAAAATCTGTAGTTGTGATTGTGTTGCTCATTATCCTTTTGGTTGTGTTGTTTTTAATGAATGCAAATTTAAAACTATTTGGCAGAGCAAACAAAGAAAATATTACTTCAATTTTAACTGATTTATTTAAAGCTTAAAATTCCTTTGCCAAAAGATTTTATTGACTCGTCTAAACTAGAAATTGTCGTTTGTGGCAACTTTTTAAAATCTCCTGATTGTACAATTAAAATTTGCCCTTCGTTATGCGCTGGTGCATTGGGCAAAAAAATTACGGCATTTCCCATTTCATCTTCCTCAATTAAATGGGCCGGTTGCCAGAAATTTCCATTTTTAAACAAAACCGGCAAGTCTGTAACTGGTTTTGGTTTACTATTTCGCTTTAATAACTTTTCTTCTGCTTCTTTTTTATTCTTTTCATAACCTGGCAGAAAGATCATTAATTTCTCATCTACCCACTTTGTAAATCTTTTTAAGAGAGATAATCGCATTAAAAAACCGCTGAAATAAATAAGAGCAATTAAAATAATCCCGCCAGCAATATCAGTTGCATATTTCCCTAATACCAGATCTAAACGAAGAAAGTGCGCAAATTTTTCTCCATAATTCTGAAAGAACTTCCAAACTTTTTCTAACAAAATAAAAAAAACTAAAAGCGGTAATAAAACCAATGCTCCCGAAATACAATTTCGTTCAACTTGAAGTAAAAATCTTTTCATTGTTAAAACAAATTAAGGTTAAAAAAATAAGAGCTAACTCTTTGCGAATTAGCTCTTATAAAAATAACTTATTATTTAATATTCAGCAACAAAATGAACATAAAACATTCTGAATTAAGTTATTGCAAACTCTTTATCTAAAATTTTAGAGGCAATATATTTTGCAACTCCGTCTTCTGCATTGGTTTGAATTACTTCTAAATCTGGCAAAGCATCTTTTAAAATTGAAGGAGCGTTCCCCATAATTAATCCTCTTCCGGTAGCAGACAACATTTGCAAGTCGTTAAAACCATCGCCAAACGAAACCGCTTGTTCCATCGTAAATCCTTCTTTTTCTAACACTTTTGCAATAGCAACCGCTTTATCTACCGATTTGTCCATAAATTCTAAACAAGTTGGCAAACTAAAAGCATGATGCAAATGCTCTGAAGAATTGGCTAAAACAGCATCTCTCACTTTTACCAATTTCTCGTGATTATCGCATGAAAAGAAGATTTTAATTGCCTTGAAATCGTCTATAGTTTTGTAATCTACTAATTCTGGACGATATTTTAATTCGGCTTGAAAAGAGTTTAATCTCTCATTCCATTTATTAGTCTGCCACACGTTTTCCTTAAATAACACAACCGTAACATCTGGATCGATTTCGATATTTAATGCCGCTTTCACCACATCGCTGTCCAAATTAAAAGCAAAAAGTTCTTCTTTATCTGGCGAATGAATTCTACCTCCGTTCGAACTTACCAAATAAACCGGTACCGCAAGTGTTTCGATAATAGCCATGGCATCAAGGTGATGACGACCTGTAGCTACAACAATCAAATAACCTTGATTGTGAAGTTCTTGAAAAATTGATTTGGTGTAATCTGAAATTCTGTGTTGTGGGTTGAGTAAAGTTCCGTCAAGGTCACTTACTACAACTTTTATATTTTTAAGTTTTGTCATATTAATATTCCAATATTTAGAATTGCAAATTTACGGCTTTAAGCTCGGTTAGACAAAGATTACAGGCTTTGAAAGCCAAAATTGAGGTAAGTTTATTATTTATTTAACTATTCCGTTAAATATTGCTATTTAAACATTTTAAATCTTAACAATTCCTGTTTTATATAAATTTATTGCTTTTTGAATTATCGTTTCAATCTGATCCAAGGGTAAATCTTCATTACTATCAAACATCATAATCTTCATTCGCGAACGATTCTCCTGAATCAAAAAAGGCTCATCAAAATGTTTTCCTTCTACAATTCCCATATAAGGCTTTTTGAATTTTTTATGAATCCATAAATAGCAAAACATTTTTCCTTTATAACAGAAAAATGGCATTCCGTATTTTAAAGTATTTGTAATATCCTGATCTTGTTTTAGAATGATTTCTTTTAATGCCAAGAATAATCCTTTTATAGGTTCTTCTTGGTTTAGGTAGAAATCATCTAGTTGTTTCATTTTTTAATACGTTTATCTAATTTTCTTGGTATGTGCATAAACTCTTTTTAAGGTGTCATAACCTGGACAATTAGAACTAGCTTTAAATTCATAAACTAAAGAATCATTTTTAAGATAGAATCTTTCTTTTGAGAAAATTAAAAAGTCAGCATTTTGGCTAGTATTACAATTTGGAATAGTCAACGTATCTTTTCTTCTGGTTTCACCAAATTTTATACATCTTGTATATGGAAACATTCGATAACATGTATCGCTACTTGTACTGTTTAATTCAATAGAATCCCCTACTAGTTTCCATTTCCCTTTAGAAATTACTCTCCAGTCGCACCCCGCTCCTTTATAAGAAAAAGTGCTGTCTTTATTTATCTTTAACAAATGACTGCCTGGAACAATATATTCCGTATCATACCAAGTGCCTACAAACTTGTTTTTTGGGATTTCTTTTTTTTCACATGAAAGCAAACCAATAAATAATATTAAAATCGATATTCTAATTTTCATTTAAATCTCGTTTGATTAATCTCTAATTCAAAAAAAATATTCGTTTTGCACCTTTACTAGAAACGTACAAAACGAATATTAATAAATGTTAAAACACAATTCACGATTTACATTTAACATTTCACTACAATAATTATTAATCGTGATTCTCGATTTGTTTATAAGCGTCAATCACCTTTTTAACCAATCTGTGGCGAACGATATCTTTATCATCTAGATAAATAATTCCGATTCCGTCAATATCTTTTAGAACCAAAATAGCTTCTTTAAGACCAGAAATAGTTCTTCTTGGTAAATCGACCTGTCCTGGATCACCCGTAATCATAAATTTGGCGTTTTTTCCCATACGGGTTAAAAACATTTTCATTTGTGAATGTGTGGTGTTTTGTGCTTCGTCAAGGATTACAAAGGCATTGTCAAGCGTACGCCCACGCATAAAGGCAAGTGGCGCAATCTGAATTATTCCTTTCAAAATATAATCCTCTAATTTTTCATTCGGAAGCATGTCACGCAAGGCATCATACAATGGTTGCATGTAAGGATCTAGTTTTTCTTTCATATCCCCAGGAAGAAATCCGAGATTTTCTCCCGCTTCAACCGCTGGACGCGTTAGAATGATCCTTTTTACCTCTTTATCTTTTAGCATTTTAACCGCCATAGCGACACCGGTATACGTTTTTCCGGTTCCAGCAGGACCAATAGCAAAGACCATATCGTTTTTCTTAATCGTATCAACCAGCAATTGCTGATTTGGCGTCATTGCTTTGATAATCTTACCGCCAACACCATGAACTAAGATTTTATCATGATCATAAGCTCTTTTTTCTTCCTGACCATCACTCATAATTACACGCTCAATTACATTATCGTCAATATTATTATAACGTGTAAAATGAAGCATTAATCTTTGAAATCTTTTTTCGAATTCGTCTAAAACTTCTTTTTCGCCAAATGCCTTTAAAGTTGTCCCTCGCGCTACGATTTTAAGCTTCGGGTAATACTTTTTAATGATTTCTAAATGGCTGTCCTGCGCGCCCCAAAATTCTTTTGGTGCAATATCTACTAGCTCGATTATTCTTTCGTTCAAATGAAGTAGTTTTAAATTAAAAATTCCTTTTAATATTTAGTGGTTGTCGGGTCTTTTTTTAATCACCGTATTCAGTGGCGGTTTTCAGTTTTATCAAAATAAACTTAAATACGTGTTACTGAATATTGTAACTTGCAAATGCTTTAAAAATTACAAATTGTCTTTTCTTTCTTTCAATTTGTGTTTACTATTATTAGCTTTGCATTTCTCAAATTTAATGAAATTTAGATTTAAATACTATCAATAGTTATAAACAAAATTATGTCAATAATTACCCTTACTACAGACTACGGCTTGAAAGATCACTTTGTGGGGTCGCTGAAGGGTAAAATACTTTCTGAAAATCCAGAAGTTCAGATCATTGACATTTCTCATGACATTGATCCCTTTAATACTGCCGAAGCAAGTTATATTATTGGAGCCGCTTATTTGAGCTTTCCAAAAGGAACAGTTCATCTTATTGGCGTTGATATTGAGCGTAATAAAGAAAACCAGCACATTGCTATGCAGTGGAACGATCATTATTTTATTTGTGCCGATAACGGAATCTTGAGTATGCTGACGCAAAAAATTGTTCCTCAGAAAATTGTCGCAATTAATATCCATGATCGCTTCCCAATTGAAGCTACCGATTTGGATATTTTTATTCAAGTAGCTTCTCACCTATCTAGAGGTGGCTTATTGAATGTAATTGGAAAAGAGATTTCATCTATTAAAGAAGCTACCGAATTGCAAGCTCTTGTAGCCGACGATGGAAATTCAATAAAAGGAAACATCATTTACATCGATCATTTTGGAAACGTGGTAACGAATATTTCTAAAAAACAATTCTTAGAAATTTCACGCGGACGTCCGTACGAAATTGTGATGAGTCCAAAAAGCATCAAAACCATTCTGCCCAATTATTCGGCTATCGCAACTTCAGACAAATACCCAATTAAAACGTATGAAGGAGAAAAACTGGCGATTTTTAATGAAGCCGGTTTTCTGGAAATTGCTATTTTTAGAAGCAATCCTTCTAAAGTGGGTTCCGCAAACAGTCTCCTTGGGTTGAACTACCGTGATGTGATTACGATTAAATTCTCGTAAATTAATTTTAGATTTTAGAATTCAGATTTTAGATTTGAAAACGCTAAACTTTGGAATTTGGAATTTCTCTATTGGAATTTTATTTTTTTATAAAAACAACAATCAAATTTGGTATTTTTGCGCACCTGTAAGACTTTAGGCAATTCAAAAAATCTAAAATCAACAGTCTAAAATCTAAAATTGAATACATGTTTGTTCGAATAGTAAAAATGAGTTTTCACGAAGAAAAAATTCCTGATTTTCTGGAGAATTTTGAATCTGTGAAAGAGAAAATACGAAATGCCGAAGGAAATCGTTTTTTAGAATTGTATCAGGACAAAAATGATAAATGTATCTTTTTTACCTACAGTTATTGGGAAACCGAAGAAGATTTAGAAAATTACAGAAACTCTGAACTATTTAATACCGTTTGGGATTTTACAAAAAAACTATTCAATGCAAAACCAGAAGCGTGGAGCGTTGATAAATTGGTGAGTTTAAATTAAAATGATATCTAACCGCAAAGAACGCAAGTTTTTTTCTTAACAAGCTTTATAAAAACGCTAAGTTCGCAAAGCTTTCAGCAAAAACTTTTCGAACATTGCGTAAAACTTTGCGTTCTTTGCGGTTAGAAAAAACTTGAAACAAAATATATGAAGTCTATAATTCTAAGAGAAATAAAATCCTTTTTTGGTTCTCCTATTGGCTACTTGGTCATTGCGATTTTCTTAATCAGCAACGGACTCTTTTTATGGGTATTTGAAGGAGATTATAATATTCTAAATACAGGTTATGCCGATTTAACTCCGTTTTTCACATTGGCGCCATGGATTTTAATTTTCTTGATTCCAGCAGTAACCATGAGAAGTTTCTCTGACGAAAAAAAACAAGGAACTTTAGAATTACTTTTGACAAAACCTTTATCAATCTGGGAAATTGTAAATGGTAAATTTTTTGGTTCATTTTTGTTGATCATTTTAGCCATTATTCCAACCTTAATTTATGTAAAAGTAATTTCAGATTTAGGTTCGCCAGAAGGCAATATTGATATGGGAAGCACAATTGGTTCTTATTTCGGACTGTTATTTCTAATTGCTTCTTATTCCGCAATCGGAATCTTCACTTCTACCCTTTCCGAAAATCAGATTGTGGCTTTTATTGTTGCCGTTTTCTTATGCTTTTTCTTTTATTTTGGTTTCGAAGGGCTGGCTACTTTAATACCTGGTTCAAACAATTTTATTTCGGTTTTAGGAATGCAGAATCATTTTAAAAGTATGAGCCGTGGTGTCATCGATACTCGAGATATTATTTATTTCTTAAGCATTGCTATCGCTTTCTTGTCTTTTACTGTTTACCAATTAAAATCTTTTAAAGCCTAATGAAACTATCTACAAAGCAAAATTTAAAGACATTAGGCATCACTATTTTTATTTTAGTTG
The DNA here is from genome assembly GCF_002303885.1 of Flavobacterium sp. ACN2. Taxonomy (GTDB): domain Bacteria; phylum Bacteroidota; class Bacteroidia; order Flavobacteriales; family Flavobacteriaceae; genus Flavobacterium. The sequence continues at coordinate 20,453 of NZ_MRCM01000010.1, forward strand.
TTCTAAATGTTTTCGGAACACTCTTTTTTCATCGTTTTGATTTAACCAAAGACAAACGTTATACCTTATCGCCAACTTCTTTAGGGATTGTAAAACAAGTTCAGAATCCGCTTTCTATAAAAATTTATATGGCTGGCGATCTTCCTGCAGATTTTAGACGTTTGCAGCAGGAAACCAAACAGTTATTAGAAGAATTTCAAGCCTATAACAGCAATATTGTTTTTGAATTTGTTGATCCTTTAGAAAATGAAGAAGAAAGTGACGAATTGACAAAATCACTTTTCCAAAAAGGCTTAACTCCAATAAATATTACAGTCGACGACAAAGGAAAACAATCTCAAGCAATGGTTTTTCCTTGGGCAGTTGCAGTTTATAATAACAAAGAAGTTAATATTCCATTATTAAAAAATATAATGGGAGCTTCTACAACTCAGAAAGTAATCGGATCAATTCAACATTTAGAATATTCTATTGCCGATGCTATCAATAAAATCACAAAAGACAAACAGAAAAAAGTTGCGATCATAAAAGGAAATGGCGAATTGAACGAAGTTCACGTTGCAAAAATGCTAATGCAGATTCGCGAAAGCTATTTCATTGGCCCTTTCACTTTGGATTCTGTTGCTAAAGATCCGAATGGGACTTTAAATGCATTAAAAAAATACGATTTAGCCATTATTTCTAAGCCAACAGAAAAATTCTCTGACGAAGAAAAAGAGGTTCTGGATCAGTTTATTATGAACGGCGGAAAAACGCTTTGGCTAATTGACCAAGTGGCTGCCGATATGGATAGTTTGTATAATGATATGGGTGCAACTCTGGCATATCCAAGAGATTTAAATCTAAACGATATGTTCTTTAAATACGGATTCAGAATTAATCCTGATTTAATTAAAGACGAACAGGGAACTCCGATAAAATTAGCAACTGGTGAACAAGGAAGCGCTACACAATATCAGGATTTTATCTGGAAATTTGCTCCACAGGTTTTTCCAACGAGCCAACACCCTATTGTTAAAAATCTAGGCGGAATTAAATTCGATTTCACAAATCCGATTGACACTTTGAAAAACGGAATCAAGAAAACCGTTTTATTGCAATCTTCCCAATACTCTAAAACAATTGGTTCTCCTGTAGAAGTTAACCTAAACATGGTTACCGAAAAAACAACTCCGCAGGATTATTTGAATAAAGGAAATAAACCATTAGCGGTTTTATTGGAAGGTTCCTTTCATTCTGCTTTTGAAAACAGAGTATTGCCTTTTAAAGACAATTCTTTTACAGCACAAGGAAAACCAAATAAAATGATTGTGGTTGCTGACGGAGACATTGCAAGAAATCAATTGGATAAAAACATGATGCCAGTTGAGTTAGGTTACGACCAGAGAACAGGAAATCTATATGATAATAAAGACTTCGTAATGAATTGTATCAATTATCTTTTAGACGATACTGGACTTATTAACATTAGAAGTAAAGATGTAGAACTGCCTTTATTAGATAAAGAAAAAGTTTACGAAAGCTATACCTTTACTCAATTCATAACTATCGGAGTTCCAATTCTAATTTTATTGGTTTTCGGACTTGTATTTACTTTTGTAAGAAAAAGAAAATACAGTAAATAGATGTTAATAAAAAAATGTAATACTTTGGATAGTTTAAGATATATTTGTAATCCGTATATTTAGCCCCAAAATAGATAAAAAGCTTATCAAAAAATAAAATAAAGCAGATGAAATTTATAGTATCGAGTTCGTACTTATTAAAACAATTACAAGTTTTAGGTAGTGTAATCAATAGCAACAATACGTTGCCAATTTTAGACAACTTTTTGTTTGAACTAAACAATAATGAGTTGACCGTTTCGGCTTCAGATCTTGAAACGACTATGTCGGCTACATTATCTATCGATTCTACAAGCAAAGGAAGTGTAGCTGTTCCAGCGAAACTTTTGCTTGAAATTTTAAAAACTTTCCCTGAGCAGCCGTTAACTTTTACTGTTGAAGACAATAACACAGTAGAGATTAGCTCTAATTCTGGTAAATATGCCTTGGCTTATGCTGCAGGAGAAGAATTCCCTAAAGCAGTAAGTCTTGAAGATCCATCTGTAACACTTGTTCCTGCAGAGGTTTTGGCAACTGCGGTAAGCAAAACTATCTTCGCAGCAGGAAACGATGATTTACGTCCGGTAATGTCTGGAGTATTCTTTCAGTTTTCACCAGAAGGATTAATCTTCGTGGCAACAGATGCTCACAAATTGGTAAAATACTCTCGTACAGACGTTAAAGCGTCTCAAGTTGCAGATTTTATCATGCCTAAAAAACCTTTAAACATTTTAAAAAGTATTTTAGGAACTTCTGATGCTGAAGTAAAAATTGAATACAACGATTCAAATGCGACTTTCTCATTTGACAATTATATCTTAATGTGTCGTTTAATCGATGGGAAATATCCAAACTACGAAGCGGTAATTCCAAAAGAAAATCCAAACAAATTAATGATTGACCGTTCTTTATTCTTAAGCTCTGTTCGTCGTGTTGCGATTTTCTCTAACAAAACTACACACCAGATTCGTTTGAAAATTGCTGGAGCAGAATTAAACGTTTCTGCTGAAGACATCGATTACTCAAACAAAGCAGAAGAAAGATTGACTTGTGATTATCAAGGTGATGATTTACAAATTGGTTTCAACTCTCGTTTCTTAACTGAAATGCTAACAAACCTACAGTCTGACATGATTATGCTTGAAATGTCTTTACCAAACAGAGCTGGTATTTTAACGCCTGTTGATGGTTTAGAAGAAGGAGAAACAGTAACAATGCTTGTAATGCCTGTAATGTTAAATAGTTAACATTAAAGTTTCTTTCTGTTACAGGGATATTTTTTAGTTTTAAATAAAAGATCTATCATTGTAAAAAAAAAGATATCGCTATTAACCAACCATTTTTTATACCTAGAAACCGCAATTCCCATAAAGAGTTGCGGTTTTTTATTTTGTTTCAGGTTTCAAGTCTCAGGTTTCAAGTTGATATGCTTTTTCTTTAATTTTTAACGCAAAGTGCGCTAAGTTTCCTTTTCTCTAGGTCTTTATAAAGAATAAAAGTTCGCAAAGCTTTGTGTGCTTAGCATTCTAAAAAAAATAAACATAAAACTTAGCGAACTTTGCGTAAAATCTTAGCGCACTTCGCGGTTAGAAAAACGAATAGCATATCAACTTGAAACCTAAAACATCAAACCTGAAACAACAATTTTCTATATCTTTGTAAAATGAAAATAGAAATTTGGTCGGACATCATGTGTCCGTTTTGTTATATCGGAAAAAGACAGTTGGAAACTGCACTTGCAGTATTTCCTAATGATGAATTTGAAATTGAATGGAAAAGCTTTCAGCTGGATCCAACCATTACTTCACAACCTGACATGGACGTTTATACGTTCTTATCGGAAAGAAAAGGCATGTCGATTGAACAATCTAAAGAAATGCATAAAGGAGTTGCAGAACGCGCTAAAAGCGTTGGTTTAGATTATAATTTTGATAAGGCTGTTATCTCAAATTCTTTAAACGCGCATAGAATCATTCAATTGGCTAAAACTAAAAATATTGGCGATCGAATGGAAGAAATATTCTTTAAAGCTTATTTTACTGATGGAGAAGATTTAAACAATGGTCAAACCTTGATTAAATTAGGAATGCAGGCAGGTTTAGAAGAAAATGAAATTAGAGAAGTTCTAGAAAGCGAAGATTTATTTGTTAAAGAGGTACAATCAGATATTAAAGAAGCTGCTGAAATTGGAGTTCAAGGAGTTCCTTTCTTTGTATTTGATCGCAAATATGCCGTTTCGGGTGCTCAGCCTATAGAAACCTTTGTAAAAACAATTCAGGAAGTTTTAAAATAAAACTTTAAGCTTTACAAAACGTAAAAGCGTGCTGTTTATATATAAACAGCACGCTTTTATTATTTAGCTCTACTTTGAATAACTAAAAAAATTAATGACCAGCTCTACCTTTTGAATCTGTTGATTTTGTTGTAGTGCTTTTTCCTCTAGAACCAGATGTTGATTTTTGAGTTTTTCCAGAATCTTTCATTCCAGATTTCGAATCTTTTTTTGAAGTTTCCATAATGTTATAATTTTTTAAATTATTAATAGATACAAAGTTGCAAAATACGCAAGTGCTTATATTACAGAATTATATTTGAATATTACAAAATAGAAATTAAGCCAAAACGCTACGGAAACAAATCATGTAAAAATAAAGCTGAATCTTATAAATTATTTAAGTATCTAATTTTCAACTTTGTGTATATCATAAAGATAAAAATACTTACTAATTTAAAATAGCAGCCATGAGAACAGAAAGCAACTACAGAAAAACTGCCAAATTAAATGATTTTAAATGCAGTAAACCCGATCACGTTGATACTGCACATGAAAATGAAGCAATGGACGAAAACTTTACTTCGGGACAAAATCACGATACCAACTATAGAAATCAATGCGATCATTTTTCTGATGATTGTTACGAAATCGTAGAGAGCGGACTAAATCTGGCTGAGGACAATACTTTTCCTTCCTATAACGAATCAAATCCTTATAACAGTTATAATCTAGATAATGAAGATGATAAATATAACTGTCCTCCTTATAGAAATTTTGAATACTAAAAATCCTAAAACAGTTATGTCGCCAAAAAATGATCAGGAAGTTATGAATGAATACTTGTCTAATGAAAGAACTTTATTAGCATGGCTTCGCACTGGAATTGGGATCATGGTTTTCGGATTTGTAGCAGTAAAATTTTCCTTATTTCTAAAACATGTTCCCGCTAAACATCTAGCAGAAACTGTTCCGCCCAACAGCAATTTCACCATTTATTTGGGTATTGGTTTATTAATTGCAGGAGCATTGACTATTTTACTGTCCTATCTACGTTACATCCACACTATCAAACTATTAAAAAAAGGAAAGTATCAGTATTCAACCGCAATGCTTACCTTTATTACAATGATGCTGTTTGTATTGAGTATATCACTCATAGCCTATCTAATTATCGCAGCAAGTGCATAAAAATGATCTAATTGCCAAATTTTCTAATGATCTAATAAAAAATGAATCCGCCATTATTACAATTTAACGACAAAGGAATTTACTGCCAACAGGCAGATGTTTATCTTGATCCTTGGCGGCCAGTTACCAATGCCATAATAACACATGGCCATTCTGATCATGCACGTTGGGGACATCAAAATTATATTACTCATTATTCCAATATTCCAATTATAAAACATCGTTTGGGAGACATTAATGTTTCGGGGAAAAACTGGAATGAAACTTTTACTATAAACGGCGTAAAATTCTCTTTTCACCCTGCTGGCCATATAATTGGTTCAGCACAAATTAGAGTGGAATACAAAGGCGAAATATGGGTTTTTACAGGCGATTACAAAACAGAAGACGACGGAATTTCAGTTCCATACGAAGTCGTAAAATGCCATTCCTTTATAACCGAATGTACTTTCGGACTTCCCGCTTTTAAATGGGAACCACAAGCAAATGTTATGACTGAAATTAATAATTGGTGGGCCGAGAATCGTGCAGAAGGAAAAACCTCTGTCTTATTTGGATATTCTTTAGGAAAAGCACAAAGATTATTAAAAAATCTCGACACAAGCATTGGACAAATTTACACGCATGGCGCAATTGAAAATATGACCAATATTGTGCGCCCAATGATTGATATGCCACCAACTACACGCGTAACGGCCGAAACTAAAAAAGAAGATTTATTAGGCAATATTGTAATTGCTCCGCCAAGCGCACACGGAAGCACTTGGATTCGAAAAATGACTCCTTTTGTAACTGGGACAGCAAGCGGTTGGATGGCTTTTAGAGGAGCAAGACGCAGACGAGCCGTTGACCGCGGATTTGTCTTAAGCGATCACTGCGATTGGACCGGTTTATTGGAAAGCATAAAAGCAACAGGCGCAGAAAGAGTAATCTGCACTCATGGATATTCTGATATTTTTTCGAGATATCTAAGAGAATTAGGTTACGATTCCCGAACAGCCAACACGCAATACGAAGGAGAAACAAATGACATAGAGGAAAGTTAAATTCCAAAATAAATAAATTCCAAATTCCAAAAACCATCAACAGACAACTTTCAACCATCAACTAAATTCAAATGAAAAACTTTGCCGAACTTATAAAAACCTTAGACAGTTCTAATAAAACATCGGTAAAAGTTGATGCGCTGACGAATTATTTTCTAAAAGCAAACGACGAAGACAAAGTCTGGACAATCGCTATTCTTTCGCATCGTCGCCCTCCCCGACCGGTTAATACGACTTTATTACGTTTATGGGCAAACGAATTGGCTAATATTCCGCTTTGGCTCTTTGAAGAAAGTTATCATATTGTGGGTGATTTGGCCGAAACGATTGCTCTTGTAATTCCAACCACAAAAGAACATTCCGATAAAAGTCTGACTGAATTTTTACAGGAAATCATTGCCTTAAAAAAGAAAACAGATTTAGAGAAAAAAGAATATCTGCAAACCAATTGGCTGAATTTAAATTATTACGAAAGATTCGTTTTCACTAAATTAATAACGGGCAGTTTCAGAATTGGTTTAAGTCAGAAGTTAATGACTCGAGCGCTTTCTAAAGCCGAAAATATTGATGAAGACACATTGGCTTATAAATTAATGGGCGACTGGAATCCGAATACGATTACGTTTCAAGAATTGATTTTGGATGAAAGAAGCAGCGATTATTTATCAAAACCTTATCCGTTTTATTTGGCTTATCCAATTGAAGGCGAACTTGAAAATCTTGGAAATCCTGAAGATTGGAGCGCCGAACATAAATGGGACGGAATTCGATCTCAAACCATTATTCGCGATAACGAAATTTATGTTTGGAGCCGTGGCGAAGAATTGGTAACCGATAAGTATCCTGAATTTCAAACTTTTATTGGAAATATTCCAGACGGGACGGTTATAGACGGAGAAATCCTTCCCTATATAGACAATCAAATTGGGACATTTAACGATTTGCAAACCCGAATTGGACGTAAAAATGTATCGGCTTCTGTTTTAAAAAACACACCTGTTATTATTAAAGCTTACGATTTATTGGAATGGCAGGGAAATGATATTCGGAATCTTCCTTACGAAGAACGTCGAACCTTATTAGAAGAATTATTTACGACTTTGATTGGTAAAGAAATTCCGCTACAGCTATCAGAAAGGATTCATTTTTCGACTTGGGAAGAGGTCGCAAACGAAAGATTAAAATCGCGCGAAATGAAAAGCGAAGGTTTAATGCTGAAACGAAAAGATTCTCCGTATCTAGTTGGAAGAAAAAAAGGAGATTGGTGGAAATGGAAAATTGAACCTTTAACGATTGATGCCGTTCTCACCTACGCTATGCGCGGTCACGGAAGACGTTCCAATTTGTTTACCGATTACACTTTTGCGCTTTGGCAGGAAAATGAAAACAACGAACGTGAACTCGTCACTTTCGCTAAAGCGTATTCCGGTTTAACTGATGCGGAATTTAGAATGGTCGATGATTTCATCAAAAAAAATACTTTAGAACGATTTGGACCAGTAAGAAGCGTTACGCCAAAATTGGTTTTTGAAATTGGTTTTGAAGGAATTGCTCTTTCCAAAAGACATAAAAGCGGAGTGGCAACCCGTTTTCCACGAATTTTAAGATGGCGACACGATAAAAAAATTGAAGAAGCCAATTCAATCGAAGATTTAAAAAATATGATTTTATAGATGAATAGAGAGCAGTTATTTAAGATCGCCAGCGAATGGTTTGAAAGTCAGGGATGGAAACCTTTTCCGTTTCAGACCCAGGCTTGGACTGCTTTTTTACAAGGCAAAAATGGCTTGCTAAATGCTCCAACAGGAAGCGGAAAAACCTACGCGCTTTGGCTTCCTATCATTCTAAATTATATTAAAGAAAATCCGAATTATAGAACCAAACACAATTCAGGATTAAAAGCGATTTGGATCACGCCTTTGAGATCTTTATCTGTTGAGATCAAACAAGCGGCAGAAAGAGTGCTTACAGATTTAAATATTCCAATGACAGTTGGAATTCGTTCCGGAGATACTTCTGCTTCAGAAAGAGCCAAACAAAAAGGAAAAATGCCCGATTTGCTCATTACCACACCAGAAAGTCTGCAATTACTCTTGGCAACAAAAGGTTATTCGAGTATTTTTAAAAATTGTAGTTCAATTGTCATAGATGAATGGCATGAATTACTAGGAACTAAACGTGGAGTTCAGGTAGAACTGGGATTATCAAGACTAAAAACCATTGCTAAAAATATTCGTATTTGGGGAATCTCTGCCACAATTGGTAATTTACAGCAAGCACAGGAAGTCTTACTTGGAGTAGATTCTGAAGCGTATCATAATTCCGTTTTAATAAAAGCGGTAATTAACAAAAAAATAAAAGTTGTTTCCATTATTCCAGAAAAAATGGATACGTATCCATGGCGCGGACATATGGGTTTGCATCTGATTGATGAAGCGGCAAAAATTATAAAAGCCAGTAAAACGACGCTTATTTTTACAAATGTTCGTTCGGCTTGCGAAATATGGTATCAAAGATTATTAGAAAAATATCCTGAATTTGCTGGCGAAATGGCCATGCATCACGGAAGCATTGACAGAGAAACCAGACTTTGGGTTGAAAATGCGATTCGGAATGAAGAATTAAAAGTCGTAGTCTGCACCTCTAGTTTAGATTTAGGAGTTGACTTTGCTCCCGTCGAATCAATTATTCAGGTTGGAGGTCCAAAAGGCGTTGCCCGTTTTATGCAGCGTGCCGGACGAAGCGGACATCAGCCTGGAAAAGAAAGTGTTATTTATTTTCTTGCCACTCATGCCATTGAATTAATCGAGGCTTCGGCCTTGAAAAAAGCGGTTGAAAATAGTGTTATTGAAGATCGTGTTCCGTATTTAAACAGCTGGGATGTTTTAGTTCAATACCTTAATACGTTGGCAGTTTCTGACGGATTTTATCCAAACGAAATTTTCAAAGAAATTCAGGGTACTTTTAGTTATCAAACCATTTCGGATGAAAATTGGAACTGGATTTTAAATTTTATTACACAAGGAAGCCAAAGTCTTCATGCTTATGACGAATTTAAAAAAGTGGAAATTGACGAAAACGGCTGTTACAAAATAAACAGCAGAATGATTGCCATGCATCACAGAATGCAGATCGGAACTATTGTGGGCGATGCCGTTATGAATGTAAAATATCTCAGCGGCGGTTATATTGGCACGATTGAAGAATGGTTTATTTCGAAATTAAAACCTGGCGACACTTTTATTTTCGCAGGAAAAAAACTGGAATTATTCAAAATCAGAAACATGCAGGTTTTGGTAAAAAAAGCGAATCCGAAGAAAGAATCTAAAATTGCTAGTTGGATGGGCGGACGTTTGGCTCTTTCTTCTCAAATGAGCGAATTACTTAGACAGGAATTATATCGCGCCAATACCGATAATCTTTCGCCAGAATTAAAAGCTTTACAGCCTTTATTTAAAAGACAGCGAAAAGAATCTATTGTACCGAGTTCAGATGAATTTTTAATTGAAACCTTCAAAACTCGAGAAGGATTTCATGCGATTTTTTATCCTTTTGAAGGACGGTTTGTTCATGAAGCTTTAGCCAGTTTATTGGCCTTTAGAATAAGTTTATTGCAGTCGATCACATTTTCTTTGGCTTATAATGATTATGGTTTCGAATTGCTTTCAGATCAGGAAATTGATATCGAAGCGGTTTTAGACAATAATCTATTTTCAACCGAATATGTCCATCACGATTTGCAGAAAAGTTTAAATTCAACCGAAATGGCCCGAAGAAAGTTTAGAGATATAGCGGTGATTTCAGGATTAGTTTTTACCGGTTTTCCGGGAAAAATGGTTAAAACAAAGCATTTACAAAGTGGTTCTCAGCTGTTATTTGAAGTTTTCAGAGATTTTGAACCTGATAATCTATTATTGCATCAAGCGTATCGAGAAACTTTTGAGCATCAATTAGAAGAAGGACGTTTGATTTTGGCTTTGGAACGAATTGCAAATCAAAAAATAATTTGGAAACAATGTTTGAAGCCGACTCCTTTTAGTTTTCCAATTATTACCGATCGATTGAGAGAAAAACTTTCAAGCGAAACTCTGGCTGAAAGAATTCAGAAAATGACTGCATCTTATATGAAATAGATCTTTATGAATATTCAAATACAAAACGAAAACTTTACACTTCATTCAAGCGGGGCTGTTTTTTGGGAAAAGCAAAAAACGGTCATTATTTCTGATGTCCATTTGGGTAAAGTAACGCATTTTAGAAAACACGGAATTGCTATTCCACAAGACGCTATTTCTGAAAATTTTAGAAAAATAACAGCAGTTTTGAATCATTTTCTACCTGAAAAAATCATTTTTTTGGGAGATTTATTTCACAGCGCCAAAAATGCTGAATGGGATTTATTTGAGGAGTGGATTTCCAACCATGATCAAGAAACCTATTTAATTACAGGAAACCATGATATTATTGATGAAATTCATTATAAAAAAATTGGTGTGATTGTCACAGAAATTTTAGAAATTGATCATTTTCTTTTTACCCACCATCCTACAGAAAAAGAAGATTTTTTCAATTTCTCAGGACATATCCATCCTGGAATAATCCTCCGCGGATTAGGGCTTCAAAGCTTAAAATTGCGTTGTTTTTTTCAAAAAAGTAATCAAATGATTTTACCTGCTTTTGGAGAATTTACTGGGAAATTTATCATGAAACCTGAACCAGAACATACCGTTTTTGCTATTGCTGGAGATGAAATTATTTTGATAAACAAAAACAATTGAGGCAGTCTATTTGATTTATTTACAACATTATAAAATTACACATTTAAAGTGTAAAATGAATTACCCTCAACTAAAGCTAGAATCAATCGATTAGAAAAACAAAGAATTAAAAAACCCAGTAAAACTAAATTTACTGGGTTTTCTTGTTTAACTCTAAATTGTAATCAGAAAGTAAACATTATTGTTCGTCATTGTTCATGGCAGACATTAATAAGGTGTAAGCGTTTTTGACAACCACTTTTGAAGAGCTAGAAATGGCGTCAGAAATGATTTGATTATACCCTTCATTTTTAACTCCAGACTTTACCTCTATCATTTGAAACTGATTGTTTCCAATATCTGTAAACACATAAAACTTTCCTTCCCAACGCACTACAGCATCTTCAGGAACTGTAAGCGCTTTTTTATTTTCTATTTCCACTTCGGCGTTTATGAAAAGTCCTGGCAAAAGTTCTGGATTATAACTGTTTACTTTACAAATAATTTCTGCCGCACGATCTCCATTCAAACTTTGATTGATAAAAGCGATTTTAGCGGCATATTTTTTAGCATCAGAAGAATTTGTATACGCCATAACCGTTTGACCGATTGAAAGCGAAGTCACGTCTTTTTCGAACGCGTTTAAAGTTAGAACAATGTCTTTCTTATCAATTAATTCGAAAAGCATATCTGTCGGACTTACATATTTTCCGATGTTTACATTTACTTTAGAAACCAAGCCGTTTATTGGCGAAATCACTCGAATTGTTTTGCTAATATTTCCAACATTCAGTGTTTTAGCACTAATTCCTAACAAGTTTAATTTTTGTTCCAAAGAAGACATTGTGATACGCTGTGTTCTCATTTCAGTCGTAATTTGTTCCAAAACTTTATCACTTGCCGCTTTGTTTGCATTTAGCTCTTTTTGTCTTCTTTGTTCATTTTGAGCCAATTCGAATTTCTCTTTCGCCATCAAATAATTTTGCTGTAACTCGATAAACTGCATATCTTCTAAAACCGCTAAAACCTGTCCTTTTTGCACATTCATTCCTGCAATAAGATTGGTGCTTTTCACATAACCTCCCAATGGAATACTAATACTGATTACACTTTTGGGCGGAACCGTTACTGTACCTTGAAGCTGTAAAATCTCCTTAACATTTTTTGCAGTCGGATTACCACTTTCTAAACCAGCATTTTTAACTTGCTCAGGACTTAATTTAATGATGTCAATGCTTTTATTTTCAGCATTTTTAGTTTCCTCATTCTTCTTATTTCCGCAAGAAATTAGAAATATAGCGCTTATGAACGCCGCAATATATTTTTTCATTTTAAATATTATTAAGATTTTGAAGTGTCACAACTGCTTTATTGTAAGCATTAAGTGCGTCTAAATATTCACTTTTGATTGTAATGGCCTGATTGACTACCAAAACCCATTGCAAATAATCGATATCTCCATTTTGCAATTGACTGTTTGAAGCTTCAATAATGGTTTGAGCATTTTTTAATCCGTCAGTTTCATAATACTGTAAACTTTCTTGATATTTTTTTAGCTCACGATCTGCGTTTTCAATGTTCGTTTTCACCTCGATTTTAGCCGCCTCAGAAAGTTCAACATAGCTTTCGTATTCAGCCTTTGCAGCCTTTTTTCGTTCCGACTGACTTGTGAAAAATAGCGGAATTGAAAGTCCTGCATTTACATAATTAAATCTTTGTCCACTACCATAATAAACTTCCTGACCTGAAGTATTGGTTTGAGTTCCAATAATACTCAAATTGTTATATCCCAAAGTAATTTCAGGAAGTAATTTTGCTCCTTCTGTTTTCCATCTGAACTTAGCCGCTTCCGATTCAAACTGCGAACGCTGCACTGCTGGAAGATTTTCTGTTTTTACATTTTCTATAGACGAATGATTTAAAACTGCTTTCAAATTCATCTTTTTTGGAGCGTATTCCACTTTATCTTGAAGAATGGCATTAAACGAATTCAAAGCAATTTCAATATCTCTATTAACCATTACAAGCTGATTGCTGTAAAATTGTCTCGCAGATTGCGAAGCGCTTTTTTCTAAAACATTTGCTTCTCCCGCTTTAAATCTCAAATCTGATTTTTTCTCCATAATCCTGTAGATCGAATCAGCGTAAACTAAAAGTTCTTTTTTGCTGTTCAACCACAAATAATCATAGTATATATTTCGAACTTGAGTTTTGATTTCTTGCGAAGTCAATTGCACTTCGGCTTTAGCTTTACTAAAATCAGCTTTTAAGGCTTTTTTCTGATTGCTATAAACTGTTGGAAAAGCAAAAGTCTGGCTAATTCCAAAACGAGTGTCGTTTTGAATGCTATTAAACTGTCCGTAATCGGCGTCGATTTGTGTTTGGGGAATATTATAAGCCGATTTTTGCAAGTAGCTTTTCGACTGCTCGTTCAATTTAGCCGATTTAATCGTTCTGTTATTTTGAATCGCAATTGAAATGGATTCGTCAAGCGAAATGGGTAATTCTTGCGCTTTTGCCATATTCCCAATAAAAAGAATACTCAATAAAATGGTTAAATTATTCATGTGCTTTTTTCTTTCTTTAGTAAAAACTTTAGCGTTATACGTCATTAAATAAATCGCTGGAAGTACAAAAAGCGTTAAAAGAGTCGCTGTAACTAATCCGCCAATAACCACGGTTGCCAGCGGACGTTGCACCTCTGCTCCCGCTCCGTTGCTCAATGCCATCGGAAGAAATCCGAGAGAAGCCACAGCAGCCGTCATTAAAACGGGACGCAACCTGTTTTTTGTTCCCAATAAAATAATCTGGAAATGATCGGTAATTTCTCCTTGTTTCTGAATTCGGTTAAATTCGGATATTAATACAATTCCGTTTAGTACTGCAACACCAAAAAGAGCAATAAATCCAACTCCGGCAGAAATACTAAAAGGCATATCGCGCATTACCAGCGCAAATACGCCACCAATTGCAGATAACGGAATTGCTGTAAAAATGATAATTCCTTCTTTAAACGATCTAAAAGCAAAATATAACAGAGCAAAAATCATTAATAAAGCAGCTGGAACCGCAACTCCCAATCTGGCTTTTGCCTGCTGAAGGTTCTCAAAAGCTCCTCCGTATGTAATGTAATAACCTGGATCAAATTTAATCTGCTGATTTACTTTTTGCTGTAATTCCTCAACGATCGATTGAACGTCTCTTCCTCGAACATTAAATCCGACAATGATTCTACGTTTTGCATTTTCTCTCTGAATCTGGTTCGGACCTTCTACTTCCTCTACTTTTGCGACTTGATAAAGCGGAATCTGCATTCCGGAAGGCGTTGCAATTAAGAGGTTTCGAACATCTTCAATTCCTTTTCTTCCGTTGTCTTCAACGCGAACAACCATGTCGAAACGCTTTTCACCTTCGTAAATACTTCCGGCAACAGCACCTGCAAAAGCGGCGTTAATCGTTGCATTTACATCTGCCACACGCAAACTGTATTTTGCCATTTCTGCCCAATTGTAATCAATTACGATTTGAGGCATTCCGGTTACTTTTTCTACATATAAATCGGCTGCACCTTCAACGGTTTTACTAATTGCTCCCAGTTTTTCAGCATATTCTGAAAGCTTCTGAAGATCTTCCCCGTAAATTTTACAAACCAAATCTTGTTTCGCTCCTGTCATCAATTCGTTAAAACGCATCTGAACAGGAAACTGAAATCCAGTTGTAACTCCAGGCGCAATTCGTTTAACGGTTTTGGTCATTTTATCTGCCAATTCAGGAAACGAAGAAGCACTTGTCCATTCCGATTTGTCCTTTAAAACAATAATCATATCTCCGCCTTCAATTGGCATTGGATCGGTTGGAATTTCTGCACTTCCAATTCTGGAAACGACTTGCTCTACTTCGGGATATTCTTTCTTTAATTCTTTAGAAATTTTTGTAATGGTTTCTGTTGTGGTAGAAAGATTGGTTCCTAGCAGCAATCGGGTTTCAACGGCAAAATCGCCTTCTTCCAATTGCGGAATAAATTCTCCTCCCATTCTTCCGAATAACAAAACGGCTATTCCAAAAAGCACAAATGCGCCAATTACAATTGCTTTTCTAATACGTAATGCTTTAGTAAGCCAGCCTTCATAAGCGTTTTCTAATCTTTCCATAATACGATCAGAAAGATTCTTTTTAGGACTGATTTTTTTGCTCAAAAATAAAGCGCTAACCATTGGCACATAAGTCAATGATAAAATGAAAGCTCCTAAAATGGCAAAAGCAACAGTCTGTGCCATTGGCTTGAACATTTTACCCTCAATACCCTGTAAAGAAAGAATAGGCAGATACACAATCAAAATGATAATTTGCCCAAAAACTGCCGCATTCATCATACGCGCTGCCGAGCCCGTAACTTCTTTATCCATTTCTTCTTGCGAAATATCATTTGAGACTTGGTATTTTTTAGAACTGTGAAGATGATGCAGAATCGCTTCCACAATAATTACAGCTCCGTCTACAATCAATCCGAAATCTAATGCTCCAAGGCTCATTAAATTTCCGCTTACGCCAAAAGTATTCATCATAATAATGGCAAAAAGCATCGCTAACGGAATTACAGAAGCTACAATAAAACCTGCTCTAAGATTTCCTAAGAATAAAACCAGAATTAGAACGACAATTAAAGCTCCTTCAATTAAGTTTTTTTCAACTGTTCCAATGGCATTGTCTACCATTTTAGTTCGATCTAGAAACGGCTCAATTTTTAATCCTTCGGGAAGAATTTTCTCGATTTGAGCAATTTTATCTTTTACGTTAACAATAACATTATTGGCGTTTTCCCCTTTCAGCATCATTACAATACCACCAACCGATTCTCCATATTCATCTGTCGTTAAAGCACCGTAGCGAATCGCTGAAGAAATCTTAACATCGGCAACATCTTTTATCAAAATAGGAAGTCCACCTTGTGTGCTTTTAACCACAATGTTTTCAATGTCTTTAAGGCTTTTAGCTAAACCAGTACTTCTAATGTAAGAAACTGTTGGTCCTTTCTCGATATAAGCTCCACCAGTGTTTTCGTTACTACTATTTAAAGCTGTAAAAACTTCACTTATCGTTAAATTCTGAGCTTTTAATCGTGCCGGATTTACAGCGATTTCATACTGTTTTAATTTTCCGCCAAAAGTAGAAACATCAGCAATTCCTTTTGTTCCCAAAAGCTGTCTTCTGATGGTCCAATCTTGAATGGTTCGTAAATCTTCTAAGGAATATTTTTCTTCGTAACCTGGTTTTGGTTTTAAAACGTATTGATAGATTTCTCCCAAACCCGTTGTTACAGGCGCCATTTCGGGCGAATTTGCATTCCGATCAATTTCTACTTGCTGTAATCTTTCTGCAATTTGCTGACGTGCCCAATATACATCTGCATCGTCTTCAAAGACAACACTTACAAGCGAAAGCCCGAAACGGGAAATACTTCTGCTTTCCTTTAAATTTGGAATATTACTGATGGCTTGCTCAATTGGAAATGTAATTAATCTCTCTACATCTTCTGCGCCAAGCGATGGAGCTGTTGTGATAATTTGTACCTGATTATTAGTGATGTCTGGTACAGCATCAATTGGTAATTGGGTAACCTCATACACACCGTAGATAATCCACAGCAGTGTAAAGATTCCAATTGCCAGTTTGTTCTTAACTGAGAACTGAATTACTTTATTAAGCATATTTTATTAATTAAAAAATAATAAATGAGCAACTAAAAACACTATGTATCAGTCACTTCAAGAAAAATTTAAAAATTAATTATGCAATCGGAGGTCTAAATAGAGAAAGCAGATTCGGATCTGAAAAAAGATCTGATCTGTAAGTTGGAATTTTTGATTGTGGTAATTCTGGATTGAAAGGAACCGGAAGTAAGTCTTTGTCGTCTAAAATAAAAACAAAGTGAACCGAACTGCTGCTAATGGTTTTAAAAGGAAGCTGCATATCTCGATCTCCGTCATTGTCTTTTAAATCTTCTCCCCAATAATGCATAGACAAGAAATCTATGAAGCTTACCCCTTGCAGTTTTTTATGTTCCTGAAAATGTTCTATCAGAATTGGCAGTTTATAGAACTGCTGCACAAAACTGCTGTTTGAAGCGATTAGAAAAATGAATATGTAGACAATTAGTTTTCGCACGAAGCAAATTTAATTTAAATTCTCTAAGATTTCATCTTTTTAAACTAGCAAAAGGGTCTTTTAACAATTTAGAAATATGCAATACCGCTTTTACTGCATCCAATATTGATGAAGCTTGTTTACTATCAAATCGTCAAAATCTAATCCTATCTTCCTAGCTTTCAATGCTGCTATTCTTCTTTATAAAACAAAAACGAGTCAATTCTTATTGAATTAACCCGTTTGTGTTTTTAATTTTTTGCAACTGTATTTTTAGTACAGAATTTAAGTATTGCGATTGGAATTTGCATTTTCTTGAAGCTTACCTATTTTTACTAAAATCAGATTCTCGTAGGCGTCTTGCCTTTTGTCGCTTTTTCTCCCTGAACTAAATCCTTCACTAATTCTATAATTCTTAATAAACTGGCTTTTCTTTGCTCCTAAAGCATAATGCCAGCTTCCCATTTCTGATTGAACAAAAATTATAGCTTCATCCAAATTCATTATTTTCTTTTTTGAAAGTAACGGACTTGTTTTATAAACGGCATTATTACGAGCATCAAACGTAAACTGAATTTTAGCAGCTATTTGAATATCATATAAAAAATGAACCAAAAAGTATACTAAAAATATACCAATCACCCAGCGCATTTCTTCTCCTAGATCATTAAAAAACAATAGTAAAGCTATTACTCCTGCCGCTATTCCAACCAAAAACCACCAAGATTGATCTAGTGATGGCTTTTGCGGATTTAATGAAAATGAATGAAGGGTTTCTTCGATGTTATATCTTTCTCGAATGTTCATCTAAAATTTCATTAATTTCATTCATCAAATTCTGCATCGATCTGGTTGTAAAAGCTTGAGCGATTCCGGTGCATTTCTCCTTGTTTTCTTTTCTGTAATAAAGATTTAAGGAAACATTTGTTGTAATGAGATTATGTTTCACTTTGACCAATTCAAAATTGAGAAAATCAGCAATCGGAATCAGAACGGGTTTATTTATCAATCCGTTTTTTATTCTAAACTCCTTTCTGTCGAGATCAATACTAAATCCTTCCTGCCAAATCGAAATAAAGCATATAACAGCCAAGACTCCAAAAATGCCAATTACTGCATTATTTTTATAATAAATGCCTCCAATAGTAAAAGCAATCATTCCGAGTACCACAATTAGTCCAAAGCCGTATTGCCTTTTCATGACATACAGATTTCCTTCTTTTGTGAATTTCTTAAGTTGATTCATCTCTCTACTCAATTTTAACGCCATCAATAATCAGAGAATCACAAAGAAGTGAAATGTAAGCGCTCGTATAATCGGCAGTTAATTGATCGCTTAAAGAATCTACTCTTCCTTTTGTGAAATCAAATTTTCTCGTCGGAAGCTTTCCAAATGTATCAGTCATGGTAATCTGACCATCGACTCCAGCTTTATTTTTCATTAAAACTGCCAGTAAGGCAATATCTTGTTTTTCAAAATCAAGAGAAAAATAATAATTGTTTTTTACCTCCGACTCTGTTCCACTAACGGTAGATTTGGTAAAAGAAAATGTAGCAGATCGCAATACCGCTTTTGTCGTTTTGTTACCATCTTTCAAAGCGATTTCTATTTTAATGCGTTTATCTTCTTGCCCATAACTTAATGATGATATAAAAAGGCAAGCGATCATTAACAATGTAAAAAAATTCTTATTCATAATTTTATAGTTTTAAAAATAATTTATACCAGCAAGATTACTACTAAGATCAACTTGCTACAATTCGAAATTGGCAAATGGATGCTTTAGATTTTTATTTGGTAATTCTATGCCAGTATCGAGAAAAAGAGCTCTTTAACCACTTCTACACAGAGACTTTACAAGGGAATTTCTTGTCAAATTTGAGGGGTGATTTTTTTGGTCAGTCTATTTTCAATTTGTACTTTGGCCTTAATTACCACAATATATGCACGAAAAAACTACTTTAAATCAGATCAAAAACAGGAAAACGAAATGGTTGTTCTCGTTTCTAATTTTGTTTTTCATCACCACTTTAAATGCACAAATTTCGGCTGTCGAAAAGATTGCATCCTATGGCTATTCCAAACGTTTTTCTGATTCATCTGCCAGTAAAAAAATTCAGCAGCAAGCTCTTGCTTTAGCCAAGAAAAAAAAGAATATCGACGATGAAGTTATTTGTTATTCGTATCTCGCTCTTACACAAAGACGTTTATTGCATTTAAAAGAATTTACTCGTTATGCAGACACTGCTTATATTTTAGCTCAAAAAAGCAACCAAATAAGAGTTAAAGCTTTTGCTTCTCTAGCAATGGGAAATTTAAAGTCTTATATAGATGATAAACCTCAGGCCATCGATCATTTATTGCATTCGTATACCCTTTTCTCAAAAATAAATGCTCATGATCAATGCGCTAAAATCGCGTCCGATATATCGTATCTATTTTCTCCGGCATCGCCAGAAAAGGTTCATAAATATGCACAAGAGGCTTTAGAACATGCTTATAAAGCAAAAGATCCAGAAAGTAAATTGTATGCAAGATTGGCTTACGGAGGTTATTTGACCGATAAACTCGAATCTGGAACAGAGAAAGATTGGCAAAAGACTTTGGATTTTTTAAAAACTACAGTTGCACTTGCCGAAAAAGAATCTTTTGATATCATTAGCAAAAGCAATATCGGAATCGCTTACATCAATCTGGCAGATCTTTATTCTAAAGGTCCGAAACCAATTAATGAAACTGCCTTGTTTGACAACCTCGAAAAAGCTACTGCAATTGCCAAAAAATACAATATTAAAATCATTTACAGAAGCGCCATAGGCCTTCAAGGTTTTTATTATACCGAAAAAGGAAATTATGTAAAAGCCGAAATGCTTTTTATTGAAGGAATAAAATACCAGCTTAGCCTACCTTATACCGATAATTATTTATTAGCCACTTTTTACAATTGCTTAAAAGAAGTTTCTGCAAAACGCCATGATTTTGAAGCGTATTATGCGTACGATACCTTGTTTACGAAATACAATCAGTTAAAATATAATGAAACCACTCAGAAGCTATTGCAAAATGCAGATGCCCGATTTGAGTCTTCCAAAAAAATGGAGCGTATAAAACAGCTTGAATTGGAAAATGAATTGGAGCAGCAAAATAAACTTTTAGGCTACGGAATTGCTGGAGTTCTATTGCTTGGACTTGTTTTTATGTTTCGTTCCTACTATTTCAGGCAACGTTATTATTTAAAGCGTGAGGAAATTTTAAAGCAAGAACAAACCAATAGTGAATTAAAACTGCAATTAATGGAAAAAGAAACCATTGAAAACCTTGCAACTAGACTTTCATTAGAAAGAAGATTATTGCGTTCTCAAATGGATCCGCATTTTATTTTTAATGCTTTGGGAAATATTCAGAGTATGATTTTGCAGAAAGATACGATTCCGGCGGTTTCTTATTTGAATAAATTTGCCAAACTCACACGCCAGATTCTAGAACAATCGAGAAAGGAAACCATTTCTTTAGAAGAAGAAATTGGTACTTTAAAAAATTATATCGAATTGCAGCAGTTGCGTCTTAATAATAGTTTTGAATATGCTATTGTATGCGATGAATCTGTGGAAGAGGATATTCTAATTCCGCCACTTTTAATTCAGCCTTTTATTGAAAATGCTGTTGAACACGGATTAAAGCCAAAACCAAAAGAAGAAAAAGGTCTATTGCAGATTAATTTCTCACAGCAAACGGAACAAAAAAATCTAATCTGCACCATAAAAGACAACGGAATCGGACTTACAGCTTCGAGAAAATTGAAAACAAACGAAAATCATACCTCTCTTTCTACCACAATTACTGACGAAAGATTAGCAAAAATGCAAAAAGACCATCCGTATGCTGGTTTTCAGGTTTTAGAGCGCAATGCAGACAACGGAGAAACGGGCTGCATTGTTATTATTAATATTCCAATATTGTAAAAAATGTACAAAACTATCATTATAGAAGACGAACAGCGCATTCGCGAAGCTTTATCCATCATGTTGGAAATGGTTGCCCCAGAAGAAATTCAGATTATCGCTTACGCAGAAAGTGTCGAAGAAGCTGTAAAATTAATTGACCGCATGCAGCCCGATTTGGTTTTTATGGATATTATGCTTCAAAACGGAACTGGGTTTGATGTTCTAAAACAAATTTCCTTCAACTCTTTTCATCTTATTTTTACAACTGCTTACGAACAGCACGCCATTAATGCTTTCAAATATAGCGCTATAGATTATCTGCTAAAACCAATTGATCCGGACGAACTTAGAACTGCAATTGAAAGGATTTCGCTTTTACAAGAAAGAGTTTTAGAAAAACAGCAATTAAGCGAATTGCAAAATAACCTTACCAAAACTCCCGACCGCATTATATTGCCCACGCAAGAGGCTATGTATGTAGTTAAATTAGAACAAATTACAAGATGCGAAACTTCGGGTTCTTACACCACTTTCTTTTTGACCGATGGCCGAAAAATTATGGTTTCTAAACCTTTAAAAAATTATGAAGATTTGCTGGAACCTCCAATGTTTTTCCGCATTCATCAGTCGCATTTGATCAATGTAAATTCCATTATAAGTTATTCTCGCGAAGGAATGGTTCATATGAACGACAAATCGGTTGTGCCTATTTCAAGAGGAAAAAAGGAGCAATTTTTCAAATTAATGAAAGAGGAAATTTAACCTTTTGAAAAATACATTTTACCTCTTACCGATTTAAATCTAACCAATACCAACCAAAAAGCACAGTAGACAAAGTAACTATTTCAGGTCCTATTCCTAGTTTCTATTTTTGACCCAATAAATAACTTAAACTATGAATAATAAAACCCTTTCTATTCTTAGCTATGTCACTATTATTGGTTGGATTATAGCTTTTGTTAAAAGTAAAGATTTAACACCTAAAAGTGATTTGGTAAGATACCATTTAAAACAAGGATTCGGAATTTTTCTGGTTTCTTTAGTCGTAAATGTTGCTTTGTCTATTATTGTAACTATCGTTCCAGCGCTTTACTTTTTGAGCTACATTGGATACGTTATTTTTATTTTATGGATTTTTGGAATCATAAATGCGGCTAACGAACAAAAGAAACCAATTCCGTTAGTTGGACAAGTTTTTGAAGATAAATTCAGCTTTATTGACTAATCGGTCTTGCTTTTTTTAGCTGACGTTTTTATTTTTTGGATGTAGGAGATGATTCTCAGAGAACTTCTGTAGCTATGGTAGCGCCGAATAGTATTTGAGGATCTTTCTACTTTTAAAACAAAAACTAAAAATTTATGCCAAACCTTCCAATTGCTGAAAAACAGGAATTAAAGCTTTTCCTTTTTCTGTTAAATTATACTCGATATGAAGAGGTTTTAGTTTAATAGTTACCTTTTCCAACAAACCTTCTTCTTCCAATTCTTTTAAAGCTGTAGCCAAAGATTGCTTATTTGAGCCTTGAATTTGGCGTAGCAAATTATTAAAACGTAAAGGCGATTCTGTAGCCAAACGAAAAATTTCTGCTTTCCATTTGCCAGATAACATTTTTAAGAGTCTTTGTGCTGGACAAGTTTCTGTTTCTTCCATAATTAATTGGGGTAGTCAAAAAAAATTGACCTATTGTTTTCGAACGTTTTTTAATTAAAATTTGCTTTAATTCTAAGTAAAAATATAAAATGAAAGCAAAGAAACCAAGCGAAATGAGTATCGAAGAGTTATTAAAAACGCAAAAAACAATTAAAACAACCATTAAGGTTTTGATTCTAATTGCCATCTTATTACTTCTCCTTATTGTATTTATTTTCCTCGAAAAAGGACTTTTAACTTTAATGATCTTTCCGTTGTCTATGGCTTTCCTTATTGTCAATTCTAATTTTCTAAAAGAGATTCAAGAAGAAATCGCTACACGAAACCTCGAATAGAAGCACAAAATGAGATCGTTTTTCTTTATTTAAATTTCATTTTTCTTAACTAAAAGTCTTGCAAAAAAAATTACATTTGGGCTCCCTAAATAAGCCCATAAATTATGATTATTAGCAAAAAGACTTTTTATTTTTCCTCCTTATTTTTACTTCTATTATTTTCGCAGTTCAACTACGCGCAACAGCAACAAACCGTTAAAAAAGAAAGCCGCGGAAGACTATTTAACGACTCTACAGCCACAGACAGCGATTATTTAATGGCTATTGAAAAAGCCAGCGAAGTATTAGAATCTGCCTACAATGATATTGATTTTGCAGGCGATACGCGTCATCTTTTTGGCGAAATGAAACGTACAGAAAGCAAGCTGGATTTGATCTTAGCTAGTTTAAAAGGAGCAAATCCGAATGTGCGCAACCAACAAATGTACCGATTGGTTCTACAAGAAATCCAACAAGAATTAGAAGAACAGAACAAAGCAATTAATGCTAAAAATCTGGATCTTGAGAACATCAAAAAACGTGTAATTGATCTACGTAAAGACAAAACTTTAATTAGTTTATTAAAAGACACTATTCGTCGCAAACAGTTTCAGAAGGAATTCGGAAGTCTTAAAAAAAGATATCTTGCAACTGATAGTTTAATGACGAAAAATCAAACTACTTTAAACAATAAAAAACGACTTACCGTACAGCGAAAAATTTCTGTTTCTAATGCCTTGGTAGCCGTTGAAGGAAAACTGGAGAAATCTGGAATCAGTATTTTCAATAAAGAATATCCTTCTTTATGGCAGATTAACGATTCTGCCACAAAGAAAAAAGTAACCCACAATATAAAGGCAAAAATCATAATTGAAGAAAATGTCGCTGCGTATTACTTAGGTTACAAAGCTGGCGGGCTTATTACGCTATTTTTCTTTATGGGTCTTTTATTTTGGTATATTTCTCGAAATATCAAATACCTTACTACAAACGGTTATGCTGAAAACCTACAGCTTTTAAACTTTAAATATTTAAATCGAGGGGTTTTATTGCCCGTTTTAGTCATTGCGCTAAACATTGCTGTAGTCTCCAATTTATACGCTCCTGCTCTATTTTTAGAATTAATTCAGCTTTTCCTGCTTGGGGTTTTAATCTTCCTTTTCAAAAATCAATGGTCTGGAGTTGCCATGAGAAATTGGCTTTTCCTTTTAGGATTGTTCTTTGCTCTTTGTTTCCTAGACTTGTTTATTACAATCGGATTATTGCAACGATTGGCTTTTGTAGCCATTAATATTTTAGGTATTCGTTACGGTTTGGTTCAGATTAAAACACTTAAAGAAGAACTTTATATAAAAGGCTTTTTTAAATGGGCAAGTATCATTTTTATTAGCTTAAATGTCTTGTCTATTCTTTACAATTTATTCGGGAGAGTTTCTCTTTCTAATATGTTAAGCATTACAGCTTTTATATCGCTCACTCAAATTGTTGCTTTAAGTGTGCTTTTGAAGATTATTTTGGAAATTATTTTGCTTCAAATCTACACGACTAGAGTAAAAAGAGGAATTGAAAAAATGTTTGATTACGAAAGTTTATCCGACACTTTGAAAAAGCCATTTATTATTGCCATTAGCTATATGTGGCTGATTGTAATTGCTTCAAATTTGAACATCTGGGAATCACTTCGCGCTGCTTTAGCGAAGTTATTAAGTCATCCAAATACCATTGGAAGCATTACGTTTACTTTAGGCAATGTTGTTTTATTCTTTATTATTATTTGGGCGGCGCACTTACTACAGAAATATGTTGCTTATTTCTTTGGCGAAATTGACGATGAAAACGAAGAGAACATCAATAAAAGACAGCACTCCAAATTACTTATTACAAGATTGGTTGTTTTAATAAGCGGTTATCTGCTTGCTGTTGCAGCTTCTGGAATGCCATTAGATAAATTGAGTATTCTTTTGGGAGCTTTAGGTGTCGGTGTCGGACTTGGGCTTCAGAATGTGGTTAATAATTTTGTTTCGGGAATCATATTGATTTTTGATAAGCCAATTCAGGTTGGCGATGTTGTAGAAATTAGTTCAGAATCTGGCCGAATCAAGTCTATGGGACTTCGTACCACTAAAATTAATGCTCCAAACGGCGCTGAAATCATTATTCCGAATGGTAACTTGTTATCTCAAAATATCACCAACTGGACATATACTGACAATTTTAAACTGGTTGAAATCACTTTTGAAATTAATGGAGAAACAATCCCAGAAGAAATTAATACTGTAGTAAATGAAACGCTTGCTAATCTACCATTGGTAAACAATTCAAAACCATCACAAATATATTACAGCTCAATTTCTGACGGAAAATATAAACTTTTAATCAAGTTTTGGTGCAGTATTTATCGAACGGAAGAAACAATAAGTTCGGCACGACAGGAACTTTATATCAGTTTCAAAAACAAAGGTTTAACTTTCTCAAGTTAGATTTAAGACAAAAAAGGCGGTAATTGATTACCGCCTTTTTTTATGCCTTACAATTTGCAATTTTTCTATCTTTTTATAGTAATATGTTAAATAATAGCATTTTACTAAAAACAGGTAAAAACCCGTGTACCCACAATTTAGTTATAAAGTAATTTAGCATTGTAGTAAAATACTACGAAAACTAACATTAACTATTAAATCTTAAAAATTATGATGGAAGTATACATGGGAACAATTTTGAGTTTCGCATTTAATTACCCACCTAGAGGCTGGGCTGCTTGTAATGGCCAGCTGGTAGCAATCACTCAGAATTCAGCTTTATTTTCATTGCTTGGCACAATTTATGGCGGTGATGGTGTCACCACATTTGGTTTACCTGATCTAAGAGGAAGAACTCCTATTCATTTTGGTCAAGGACCAGGTTTAAGCAATTTTGTAATAGGCCAAAAAGCAGGTAGCGAAACGATGACTTTATTAACGCCAAACATGCCTGCCCACGTACATAGCCTTACAACTGGTACTGTTTCATTAGCTTTAACAACTAATTCTGCAACTGGAGGAACGATTTCTAACGACACTGATAATGGAAACAACTCTTTATCTTCAGGCGGTTCAACACCAAATATCTACAGTGAACCAGGAACTGGAACTGCTAAAATAGGCGGTATTTCTGCAACTGCAACTTTAGGAGGAAGCACAAGTATAGCTGGAGGCACTCAACCTTTTGATTTACACAGTCCATATCTTGCTGTCAATATGTGTATTGCATTATCTGGGATTTTCCCTTCTAGAAATTAACAAACTTAAATAGAGGCATTTTTTTGCCTCTATTTTCTAATCTCATTTTATGGATAACGACGTTAAAATAGGCATTTTAATTCCAAAGTCGCAACAGTATCCTTCATTAGACAAAGATTTTATAAGGGGTTTAAAACTCAATAATTTAAACGTAAAATTTTTTGTAGAGAGTATTGGTGTTGGCGCTGATGAAAAACTAATAATTGACAAAATTCAGAAACTTAATTTTCAAGAAGATGTATCAATTATAATTGGTTTTATGGGACATTGCAACATGTCTGAGGTTTATAATTATTCTTCTAATAATGACATCTTATTTTTGGCCGCAGATTTAGGAGCAACAACTCCTTATCAAACATCTGAATATGAAGGTATATTTATAAATTCATTAGGACTAACAGATTCTTGCTATTATTTAGGCCAATACTTTACCAATAAAAAATATCAAATAGCCTCTTCTACTTCATTTTATGATTCAGGATATGGTTTGCTTGCTGCATTAGAATATGCATTTAAAGAAAAAAATCAATTTACGGGACATTATATTACTCCTTTTATGCCAAGAGAAAATGAAGCATTACATATGGATCACACTATAAATACACAGCAACCCAATGCTGTTTTTGCGTTTTATAGTGGTTTATATGCTGAAGAGAATGCTACTTTTCTGAAACAAAATAAACTTACTCAAAAGTATCCTTTTTATGTAACTCCTTTTTTTATTAACGATAAAATTTTGGAGGAGTATAAAAATAATCCTTCTGAGCTTTATGTAGTGAGCAGCTGGATGCAAAATGATACTACTTCAACCAATTTTACTTCACTTTATAAAGAGGTTTACAACGATATTCCTTCTTTTTTTTCAGTCTTAGGATACGAAAATGGATTAATATTAAAGAATATACTTTTAAATGCTGATAGTTTAAAAACAAGCTCTTTAATTGAAGAAATGCACAAATTAGATATTGACGGTCCAAGAGGCAATATCCGATTTGATACCAATACCAACAGAACACTATTTAATCATTATATATACCAATTAAATTTGGATTCTTTTAACACTATAAGCTTTAAAAAAATTGAAACATTATTAAACGATGGTGGTTTTATTAAAGCTTTTGCCTCACTAACAAAACCTGACCATATAGGAGGCTGGGACAATGCTTATCTATGTCATTAACTAAATTGTATGTTATGAAAAAAAAATTACTCTTATTTTTTACGTTCTTTTGCGTCTTTGGTTTACATCAAAATATAAAAGGACAGACTTTAGGCCCTGGTGATATCGCTTTTATTGGCTTTGATATAGGAGGTCAAGATGGTTTCAGCTTTATAGCCCTAAAAAATCTACCTGCTGGAGAGATTGTATACTTTACAGAAGAAGGTCTCTATGCAAATGGCTGGATAGCCAGTAACGAGCCACACATCAAATGGACAATACCTGCTGGCGTTACTTGTGGAAAAATCATTTCTGTTATAGAAACTGCTACAAATACTTTTACAGTAACAGGAGGATTAGCTTCTGATTTTGTAATTAATCCAGAAGGACCTGCTTACAATTTTAACTTATCCTCAGGAGATCAGATGCTTGCATACCAGAGTGTTGGTAATGTCATGAGACCCGTAATTTCACCAACTACCATAACTTTCTTAGCAGGTATTCATGGCGATTTTAATTCTTCCAATTATGACCCTGATACACATTGGAATAATGACGAAGTTTTATTAAATCTCGGCGGTGCTGAAAGTATCATACCACCGGGATTAACTAACGGAGTAAATTGTGTTGCCTTATTTCCTGGTGTAACAGAGCCAAGTCAATATTTCGCAAAATATACAGGTACTTTAACTGGTACTTCTACTGCTTTAAGAGCAAGTATCAATAATTATTCTAATTGGACAATCACATCCGCAAGTACAACTCCTCCTGGTACTACCCAAGGAATTTTACCTAGCAACTATTCTCCAAATTTAACTTGTACATCAGTTCCAACAGTAACTACAACAACTCCTGCTACAAATATTGGAGCACTAACTGCTACATTAGGAGGCTTTAACAATAATGGTGGCGATACTGGTACTCTAGATAGAGGTATCGTTTGGTCATTAACGACAAATCCTGTGATAGGTGGTGGTGGAGTAACAAAATTATCAACGGCTACACTTAATGGTATTGGTACTTTTACCGTAAATGTAACTGGACTTCCTCCAGGAATACCGATATATTATAGAGCATATGCGGAAAATTCAGTAGGAATTGGATACGGAAATACGGCCTCATTTACAACTAACGCAGCTCTATCTGCTACACAATCACAAACAAATACTTGTAATGGTACCAATAATGGGACAGCAACAGTAGTTCCTTCGGGAGGAAAATCACCTTATACTTATGCATGGTCTAATGGTTCGACTGCAGCAACAATAACAGGTTTATCGCCATCTAATTATTCTGTTAATATAACAGATGGCGAAGGAACTTCGATAACCAAAATCTTTAATATAACTCAAAACTCTATTATCTCTGGAACAACTACCATTAGTAATGTATCTTGTAACGGAGGCAATAATGGATCTATAGATCTAACTCCTATAGGAGGCAGTGGATCTTACACTTATAACTGGGGAGGCGGAATAACAACGCAAGACAGAACAAATCTTGCAGCAGGCACATATTCTGTTACTATTACCGATTCTAACAATTGTAGTGTGGTTGTAAGTAATATAGCAGTTGGCCAGCCAGCAGCACTTGGCGGAACAACTGTTGTAACCAATGTAGCTTGCAACGGAGGAAATACAGGAGCTATAAATCTTACTCCAACTGGAGGGATTGGACCTTATACATTCTTATGGAATGATCTAGTAACTACTACAGAAGATAGAACAGGCCTAACAGCAGGTACCTACTCTGTCACTATTACAGATGCTAATTCATGCCAAGTAACGATTAATAGCATTACCGTAATTCAGCCTCCTGCAATTACAGGGATAGGTTCTACAACCCAAGTTGCGTGTTATGGAGGAAATACAGGAGCTATAAACGTTACCCCTGGCGGAGGAATCGGTCCTTACACCTACATATGGGATGATGGGCCTACTACTGAAGACAGGACAGGACTTACCGCCGGTACATACAGCATTAAGATAACTGATGCTAATTCATGTCAAAGAACATTCTCCTACACTATTAATCAGCCTGCAGCAGCTTTAAGTGCAGCAACGGGAGGAGGAAAAACAGATGTATCTTGCAATGGAGGTAATAATGGTACTGCTACTGTGGCGCCAACTGGCGGAACTCCTACTTACACTTATTCTTGGAATACCACTCCTGTTCAAACAACTGCTACAGCAACAGGGCTTGCAGTAGGTACTTATACGGTAACGGTAACTGATGCTAATGCATGTCAAACAACTAGAAGTTTTACAATTAACCAGCCAGCAGCAGCTTTAAGCGCATCTGCAGCTGGACAGACCGATATTTTATGTAACGGATCTGCAACTGGATCTGCAACTGTTACAGCAACAGGAGGAACTCCAGGTTATACCTATTCTTGGTCTCCATCAGGGGGAACTGCTGAAACAGCAACAGGTCTTACTGCTGGAACTTATACCGTAACGGTTACTGATGCTAATAGTTGCCAAACAACGCAATCATTTACCATTACAGAACCAGGGGCTTTAGTTGCAAGTCCAGCAGCTCAAACCAATATAGCCTGTCGTGATGATCTAACTGGATCTGCTACTGTTAATGCAACAGGAGGAGCAGGAGGCTACACTTATTCTTGGGCACCTTCTGGAGGAACTGCGGCAACAGCAACAGGACTTGCTGCAGGAAATTATACCGTGACAGTTACTGATGCTAATAATTGTCAGGCTACCCAAGCATTTACAATCGTACAGCCAACAACGGCACTTACAACCACAGCAGGCACTATAAACAATACTTCTTGTTATACAGGCGGTAATGGAACAGCAACGGTTATAGCATCAGGAGGAACTCCTAGTTATTCTTACTCTTGGAATACAACTCCTGTCCAAACAACTGCTACCGCATCAGGACTTTCTGCTGGCACTTATAGAGTAACGGTAACCGATGCTAATGGCTGTACAGCAAATAGAGACTTTACTATATCCCAGCCACCTGCTCTATCAATAACTCCAAGCCAAACTAATGTTTCTTGCAACGGAGGTACGAATGGTACGGCTACGGCATCTGTTAGTGGAGGAACCGGAGCTGGAACTTATACTTACTCTTGGGCTCCAACTGGAGGAACTGCAGCATCAGCAACTGGTCTTCAAGCTGGGACCTATACAGTTACAGTTAAAGACGCTAATAACTGTCAGATTGCACAAAGTTATACTATCGACCAACCAGCAGTCCTAACAGCAACACAATCACAAACGGAAGTTTTGTGCAATGGTTCTGCAACAGGTACAGCAACAGTTGTTGCCTCTGGCGGATCTCCTAACTATAGCTATTCATGGTCACCATCTGGAGGAACTGCTGCAACAGCAACTGGATTAACCGCTAATACTTATACTTGTACCATCACAGATAACAATGGTTGTTTCATAACAAAAACATTCATTATTACTCAGCCAGCTGCTCCATTAAGCGCTACTACTACTCACATTAACGCTACCTGTTCAACAGGTGGAGAAGCAAGTGTATCACCATCTGGTGGTACACCAAGTTATAGCTATCTTTGGTCGCCAGGAGGTGAGACAACACCTTTCATTACAGGTAAAGCAGCAGGTAATTACAGCTGTATAATTACAGATGCAAATGGATGTACTCTTACCAAAAACTTTACTATCTCTACAACTAATACTCTCGTTGCTAGCGCCGCTCAAACCAATGTACTATGTAACGGTTCATCAACTGGAAGCGCTTCTGTAATTCCATCTGGAGCTCCTGGACCATTTACTTATGTTTGGGCACCTTATGGCGGTAATACTGAAACAGCAGTGAATCTTAGCGCAGGAAACTATTCGGTGACTATTACTTCTTCAAACGGATGTTCTATTGTCAAGACTTTTACCATTACTGAACCCTCAGCAATTAATATAACTCCATCACAAACAAATGTTACCTGCAACACTGGATCAAACGGATCTGCTTCAGTAACTGTAACTGGAGGTACGGGAACTTATACTTATGCATGGTCTCCTTCTGGAGGAACTGCAGCAACTGCAAATGGACTTTCTGCTGGAACTTACACGGTAACTGTTAAAGACGCTAATCTATGTACCAAAACACAAAGTTTTACCATAACAGAACCTAATGCACTTACTCCATCAGTATCTCAAACAAATGTTTCTTGTAATGGTGGTTCAAACGGATCTGCAACTGTAAGCGTTACAGGAGGAACTGGAACTTATAGCTACCAATGGTCTCCTTCTGGAGGAACTGCTGCAACTGCAACTGGCCTATCGGCGGGAACCTATACTGTACTTATAAAAGATAGCAACTTATGTGAGACAACAGCAAGTGTAACTATTGCTGAACCTGCTTTACTTACTGCAACAATAGACAAAACAGATGTTTTATGTAACCAAGCAAATAATGGTACTGCAACGGTAATTCCTTCTGGAGGAACTGGAACTTATACATACTCTTGGTCTCCATCGGGAGGAACTACTGCAACAGCAACCGGATTAAGTCCAAACACTTACTCTGTTACCGTAACCGATGCAAATGGATGTACTGTAACACAAACTGTACAAATTACAGAGCCTAACACGCTTTCGGCTACAGACACACAAACAAATGTATCTTGTAACGGAGGAAATAATGGTACCGCATCTGTAGTGGCTTCTGGAGGAACAGGAAACTACAGCTATTTATGGGCACCTTCTGGCGGAACTGCTGCAACAGCAACTGGTCTTACAGCAGGAACTTATACGGTAACCGTTACAGATGAAAACTCATGTTCTGTTACTAATACGATTGAAATTACAGAACCAGATGCTTTAACTTTAACCGCTACTACTGTAGAAGTTTCATGTTATAATGGAAACAACGGATCGGCTACAGTAAATGTAACTGGTGGTACAGGTTCTTACACTTACTCTTGGGCTCCATCTGGAGGAACGGCTGCAACAGCAACGGGTCTTACAACAGGAACTTATACTGTAACTGTAACAGATGACAATTCTTGTACTGCTTCATTAACTGTACAAATATTGCAGCCTGTAAATCCTGTTACCTTAAATACTGTTGCTGTATCTGGAATAACTGTCAATAGTGCTTCTTTATCTGGAACTGCTTCTGCAGACGGAATAAATACAGATAGTGGATCTTGTTTAACAGAAGTTGGTTTTGTATATGCACAGCATGCAAGCCCTACTACAGCAGATACTAAAATAAATATTTCTGCCGCATTAGGAACATTCACAAATTCATTATCCGGACTTAGAGGAAACAGAACTTATTATGTTAGAACTTATGCTATAAATAGTAATGGTTTTGTTAATTATGGAAATGAAGTTAGTTTCACGACTCAAAAATATACTCTTACTATAACTGCAGCAGCAGGACATACAAAAGTATACGGCACAGAAGATCCTGCATTTAATTACACACCACTAGGTTTTGCTAACGGAGATACACCTTCAATAATTACAGGTCTGCTTTCTAGAGATGCTGGTGAAAATGTTGGAAAATACAATATTAAGTTAGGGTCAATTAGTGCTGGCGCAGATTATACAATTGCTTTTACTGGTGCAGAATTTGAAATTACTAAAGCGGACCAAACAATCACTTGGGACCAAACTTTAGAATTTGGATGTATAGATTCTAATAACGTAGCCTTAACTGCAACAGCAGACAGCGGATTACCAATTTCGTACACTATTGCAAATGCAGCATTAGGAACAATTTCTGGATCAACATTAAACATCACTGGATCAGGAAGCTCAACAATTACAGCTGTACAAAATGGTGATCAAAATCATAATGCTGCTACAGCGGTTGTTAAACCAATAGAAGTTAGCCATTCTGGACTTGTAACACAACAGTGGGCAAATGTGCTATTCTTTGATAATAAATCGAACAATTACGTGGCATGGCAATGGTATAAAAACGGAGTAGCTATTTCTGGTGCAACTCGCCAATATTACAGCGAGACTCAGCCTTTAAACGGAAGCTATTACGTAATTGCAAAAGACAAAAACGGAAATTCAATTAAATCTTGTCCAATTGAGACTACTGGAACAGTTTTTACCAAAAAGATAAAAATCTATCCAAACCCAGTTAAACCTGGAGCTGAATTTACTTTAGAGTGTGATTTTAGCGATTCTCAATTAAATGGATCTGAGGTGGTTATTTATGACATTACAGGAAAATTAGTTCAGACTATTTCAAATGTAAAAGCCAAAAATGAAATCATCGCTCCATCGCAGGCAGCCTTATATGTTGTCGTTCTTAAATTGGCAAACGGCCAGTTAAAAACAATCAACTTATTGGTGAAATAAAAATGAGATTTAATTTAAAATTACAAGCAATGAAAATTAAAACCACAATAGCCATACTACTACTGTGTAGTGTCACAATAAAAGCGCAGGAAATTAATGTCAAGATTAATGGAGGCCCTTCAGGAATTCTTTATGATAGTACTTTTGGAGATGGCAAACTCAAATTTGGCGGAGGAATAGGTGTCGGTTACACCTATTTCTTCAGCAGCCATTGGGGAATTTCGACAGGAATTGATGCAATGTACAATCAGAATAGTTTTGAACTAAAAAATGGAATAACAATTTCGACTTACGAAGTTGATGACCAAACTTCTGCATTTGAGTATCAAGTAACGCCGACAAACTACAAAGAAGATCAGCATTTCATTTCTGTTGCAGTTCCGCTTATGATGCAGTACAGAACATCAATTGCATCTCAAACACAACTTTATTTTGGATTTGGAGGAAAAATTCTGTTTCCAGGAAAACAAACAGCAAAAGCTTCTGCATCAGAATTGCAATTGAGCGGTTACTATCCTGATATGAATCTTTTAATTGATGATCTGCCTTCTCACGGATTTGGTAAAGTAACCAATTGGCAGGATAAAGCAACCGTAAGCTTAGATCCTTCATTTCTTTTAAGTGTTGAAACAGGTCTTACTTTCAAACTAAAAGAGAATACACAGCTTTACACTGGTGTATATGTGGACTACGGTTTGACAGAGATGGCAAAAGAAAATGCCAATCTTAACATTGTTGCGTACAACCCAAGCGGATTGGATAACATTCAAGCAAATGGTACGAGTGGCAATAGAAAAATTGTTCAAGAAAGCCGTTACTTCTCTGCAGGTGTTCAACTGAAATTAGGTTTTATGCTAAATAAAAACAAGCCAGAACCAGTAGCCGTACAACAAAAAGAAGAAGTGGTAACTAAAACTGAAGCGCCTGTTCAAGAAAAAGCGCCTGTGCAGCAAAAAGTAGTTGAAACTCCACCAGCTAAAAAGGAACTTACAACAACAGAGCGCACATACGTTGAAAAACCGCTTGCTTTCCAAGAAGTTGGAAACACCGATGTAACGCCACAATTGGCTACAAGATTGGATGAAATTGCAAAAATTCTAAAATCAAATAAAGACATAGATCTGAATATTACAGGATATACTTGTGATATAGGAACAGAAGCACGCAATCTTGAAATTGGAATGAAAAGAGCACAAGCAGTTTCAGATTATTTACAGAATAAAGGAATTGAATCTAATCGCATGCATTTATTTTCAAAAGGTGAAAGCGAACCTTTGGTTCCAAATACTCCAGTAGAAAATAGACCGCTGAACAGAAGAGTAACTCTTACATTAGTAGATAGATAAATTCTGAAAATCTATAATTTCAAAAAGCATGAAAAGGAGATTTTCTTTTCATGCTTTTTCTTTTTGATAAAATTCAAAAGCTAACAATTATCATATTTTATTCTCCGTTTAAAATCGTTCTTTGTCTTAATTAAAACTATTCCAAACATTTAACCAATCATTTACAACGTATTAATTGTTTTGCCATGCACATTGATACTGACTTACTTTATACCTGGGGAGCTGTAGCCAAAAAAGTTCCTAAGAACTCCATTATTTTCTTCGAAAATGATGCCGCCATATCTTATTACCAAATTTTAGAAGGGACTGTAAAAATGAGCTATACCAACGAAGATGGCAAAGATTTAACGGTTGGCATTTTTAATGAAGGAAATAGCTTTGGCGAGCCACCGCTTTTTATTGGGCAACCCTACCCTGCTTCTGCAATTGCACAAACCGATTGTATTATTTTAAAACTATCCAAAACAAACTTTTTTTCTTTTCTTGAAGAAAATTCAGAAATGCAATTTAAAATCCTAAAATTGTTTGCATGGAAAATCTATAATAAAATTGTTTTTTCTAAAAATATAGTCAATCATAAACCCGAATATCGCATTCAGTATTTTTTAGATAATTTAAAAAAGCAGCAAAATATTGCCTCTTCCATGAAAATGAAAATTCCGTACACGAGACAAGAAATTGCAGATTTTACTGGTCTTAGAGTAGAAACCGTCATACGCACCCTATCACTCATGAACAAAAACAAAAAAATTGAAATTGTCGACCATAAGCTATTTTATTAATTTAATCTGTTATGATTTGAATCATACTAAAACAGCTTGATTTTTTCTTTTTTTGCATAAGGTTAAAAGAAATTATTAATTCAAATCTAATCTCTTTAAGAATAAAAACGGGAACTTTTTTGAAGTTCCCGTTTTTGTATTAAGAAATAACTTTATTCATCATCCAATTCGAAATGTTTTCTGCTCTTGATTTTATTTCATCCGCTTTTTCTCCTTCAAACAAATCATCTACCGTTTTTTTCCAAAGTTTAGTCCAATGTTTAAAATGAGCCTCTGTGAGCGTACTTTTCTGATCTAGCACTCGATGTTTCAACATCGGGTTTCCATCAAAATTTCCGGTATGAAAAAGGATGTTATCCCAAAAATCATACATAATCGGAAGATGCTTCTCCCAATTTACCACAGCGATTTCTGTAAACAAATATCCTATAGTTGAGTCCGTTTTTACTTGCAAATAAAAAGCATCAACCAGTACTGCTATATCCTCTTTATTCCTAATGTCTGTTTTCATATTTTCTTAATTCTGAATAAATAACAAAACATTTAAAGATCTTTTCGTTCGAACTTTCTAATAGAAATTACAAACGGAACAACGATCCATGAAATGAGCAGTAAGAAAGAAATCAGTAGGCCAATTACTGTCCCAAAAAAATCTTTAAAAATAGCTCCTGTATATCCCATCATGGCAGATTGATCTAAATGTAGTAATATTTGAATTCTCGCTAAATCTATCGGACTAGAAGCGGTTATAGCTACCATAGCTTCTTCTATTGGATATTCTGCAAACTGAAACAAAAGAAACAATACCAATGCATCAAACAAAATAGCAAAATACATCCAGAATAAAATGGCCACCCCTATTCCTTTTGCTTTATCTCGAGTTAAAATGCAGCTTAAAAAAGCCAGAGACACAAAAACAATAGAAATTAAACTTCCCGACAAAAGCATCATCAATCCTGCCATACCAGGCACATTAATCAAAAGCGGAATTCCTGCACCGAGAAAAAAAGCCAAAAACATTGCAATTGATAATCCAGCAAACAAACTAATCCAGATCTTTTTTCTTTTAATAGGCTGACTCAATAAAAGCTCGATGAATTCTGAACTATTGTAAATATAGATGGTCGAAAAAAGTATAGACACCA
Source organism: Flavobacterium sp. ACN2 (assembly GCF_002303885.1). GTDB lineage: Bacteria > Bacteroidota > Bacteroidia > Flavobacteriales > Flavobacteriaceae > Flavobacterium. The sequence goes on from NZ_MRCM01000010.1 coordinate 57,404, forward strand.
ACGGAACCGTAAATAGAATGACATTCAGAATCGTCAGTAAACCTTTGGCTGTATTGTTTTCAAGCATAAAAGATCCCCAAGAAAGCAATGCCAGAATTAAGGCATAACTCACAATAATCTTATTTTTAAGAATATCTAATAAGATAATTTTAATTATTCTGTTCATGCTGTTTCTCTTTTAATATAGTAGCAATAGATTTCGAAATTTTAGTTTCGCCCGTTGATTCCAAAAGATCTGTAATCGTTTTATGAAAATGTACTTTTCCGTCCTGCATAAAAATAATCTGAGTAATCATATCGTCCAATTCACTCAACAAATGTGAAGTAATCAAGATTAGCTTTCCTTTGTTTTTCTCTTTTATGATTTTTTCTTTCAGAATTTCTGCAGCCAACGGATCCAATCCTGCCGTTGGTTCGTCCAGAATTAAAACATCGGGGTTAAAAAGAAAAGCTAATGTTGCACTTACTTTTTGTGTTGTTCCTCCAGAAAGTGTTCTCATTTGCTTCTCACTCATTTTGTCGAGCTTAAAAGCTTTTATCAAATCTTCATCCAATTCGTCTTTCGAATTTCTAATCTGCTTGATCATGGCTATAATCTGGGCAATGGTCATATGATCAGGATAACGGCCAATTTGCGGCATATAACCAATTCTTTTTCGGTATTCAAACTTCTTTAAAATAGATTCGTCATGCAGCAAAATGTCACCACTATCGGGTAAAACCATTCCTAAAACAGATTTTATTAATGTCGTTTTTCCACAGCCATTCGGACCAATTAAAGCGATGCATTCTCCGGCTTTAAACTCAAGGGTGATGTTTTGCAATACCTTTAGTTTGCCAAATTTTTTATTTATATTTTTTAAAGTAATCATAATACAATAGATTTCATTATAGGAGATTCATCAACAAAATTATCAGGCGTTATACTTGGTAGAATTTTCTCTGATTTATCTAGAAGCGTAATCATAAAGCTTCGAAATAAAAGCATCGCCGACGGATTATTCTCGGTAATTACCGCAAAAAGACTCAGCGGATGAAAAGGCACATCGCCAATACCATCTCGGTTCAAATCATACCCTTCATATTTATCCCAGTAATTATTATTGAAATGATTTAAAACTAAACTGCCGTTTGTGCTGATATCGAAAGTATTCGAAAGAAAATTATTAAACGAGATCACATTTTCCATACAGCTTGCCTGAACTTTCATTCCCCAGCCATTATCCTTAAAAATATTTCGTTCCAATTTTACACGGCTCGTCCCTTCCATATAAATTCCTGAAGTGTTCCTGATAAATTTATTTCCATTTATATAACTATCCGAAATTTCTTTAAGCAATAAACCATAAGAGGCGTCTCCCCAATTCTCCTCGAAATAATTGTTGAACATTTTTACATTTTTGGTAAACATTACCGCTACTCCTGCTCCATTATTTTTAAAGACATTTGAAATATAGGCATCATCATTCGAGAACATAAAATGAAGACCATAACGTATATTTGCTTTAGAAACATTTCGCCAGATTACAGAATTAGAAACAAATTCAAAATAAATTCCGTCGCGATGTCCAGAAATTCTATTTCCTATAATCTGCATATTCTCGCTTTTCCAGCAATGAATTCCGTTTCCAATACGCTGTTCTTCTTTTTGATAGGCCTTTATAGTATTGTTTTTTACAATGCAGTTGACGCCTTTTTGAACATAAATTCCAAAAAAATTATTCTCTAGAAAATTGTCTTTTACTACAACTCCAGTCTTGTTGTATATTTTAATTCCACAGGGATCATTCAGGGAGGCATACCCTGAATTGATAACTTTAAATCCGGAAAAAATTACGCTATCGGCTTTAATAGAAACTACTTCATATTTTCTTTGTCCGTCCAGAGTTGGCCAGTTTTTTCCCTGCAGAATTACTTTTTTATCTACAATTATATTGCCTTCGCGATAAACCCCTTTATTTACTATAATGGTATCACCAGATTTTGCGAGTTCGATCGCCTTTTTAATGGTTTTAATCGACTTGTCTTGCCCTACTTCAATCTTCTGAGACCAAAGGCAGTTTAAAAAAAATAAGAGTGAAAGACAAAAATGTAGCTTCATGATTTAATATTTTAATTTAAGACCGCATTTTATTTATTCAAAATTGCTGTCCATTCCTTTTCCTCTCCTTTTGATTGTGCTTCAAATGCTTTTGCTTCACTTTTATTGTTAAAAGCGGCAATATTTCCATTCATTGGGCTTTTTATGGTTCCGCCCCAAACAAAAAAGGCGCTTTCAGCAGGAATCAATTCATTGTTTTTTGTATAATCATGCACGTAATATGTCTTAATCTTAATGTTTGCATTGTCTTTGCAGTAATGCGACATACACGCAATATCATCAAACTTGTAAACTCGACCTTTTTCTGTAATAATTTCGGCTCCATGTCTTCCATCACTAATTCCCATCATACAGAAATCGCAATTATCAGCATTTAGTTTAATAGGAACAGGTTTGTCGCTAGAGCATGAAAAAAGAAAAACGGGAACCAGCAAAATGCCCAAGAGCCGACCAGATGGTTTAGCATACTTTTCTTTTACAATAACAGCAAAAAGCAAAACTCCAACCGCAATAAGCATCCAGCCTCCAAGATCAGGAATTGAATAAGCTCCAAAATTTAATAATTGTTTGTATCCGAGCATCGGTGGCTGATAAGCCATGCCAGGAACTCTAATCGCAGCATTAGGATCGAGATTATGCCCATATTCATAATTCCATCTATAGAAATCACAGGCAGACAATATTCCAAACAAAACAAAAGAAAAGAAGAATACAAAAAGTCCTTTTCTATTTGCTTTCCATGCACATAGTATCGAAATAGCGCCTAATCCAGCTAAAATAAATGGTAGAACTTTAAACTCAATAAAATCTTCTGTATGCAACGTTTTCATTCCGATATAATGGTTTAAACCGTTGATAATGTCAACATCACCCGCAATTTTAGAGGCGTGAAGTTTTAATACCAAACCTTCAGGATATTGTGGCGCTGTAAGCTCTATTCTCCATATTGGAAAAAATATAGCCCCAATCAATAGAAGTCCTGACAAGAAGAGCGCAATTTTAGAAAAAGCGGTTATTTTTTTATCTCTCATAATAATTCAAAATAAAAGGGAACAAAGAATACTTTGTTCCCTTATGGTTACTGGCTATTCTTTAGGCAGATTAGTACCTACACTATAAGTAATTGGAACATTACTTCCTGCTGGTGAAACTCGTACATAACCCTGCATTTCTTGGTGCAGTGCACTACAGAAATCAGTACAATAGAATGGGAATATTCCTTTTTTCTGAGGAACCCATTTTAATGTTAAGGTTTCTCCTGGCATAATAAGTAATTCGGCAGTATTGGCTCCTTTAATTGCAAATCCATGAGGCACGTCCCAGTCTTGTTCTAGATTCGTAACATGGAAATAAACTTCGTCACCCACACGAATTCCTTCGATATTATCTGGTGCAAAGTGAGAACGAATACAAGTCATATAAATGTGCACTTTATTACCTTCTCTCACTACCTTAGTTTCTTTTTCTCCTTTAGTAGCATATGCATGGTTATTCTCTGCAATTTTGTAATACTTCAACTGTCCGTTATTAATCACTTTTTCAGCTGGAATACCTTGTGCATAGTGTGGCTCGCCAATTGTTGGATAATCTAGAAGCAATTTCATTTTATCTCCACTGATATCAAATAACTGAGCACTTTGTGCCAATTCTGGACCAGTTGGCAAGAAACGGTCTTTCGTAATTTTATTGTAAACCACCATGTATTTTCCAAATGGCTTTTCTGTATTTCCACCAGGAATCATTAAGTGTCCAGGAGAATAATAAGTTGCTTTTCTGTCTAAAACCTTTAAATCTTTAATATTCCATTTAACCACTTCAGACGAAACAAACATTGTAGTGTAAGCATTTCCTTTTCCGTCAAACTCTGTATGTAAAGGCCCTAAACCTGGTTTTTGAACCTCTCCATGAAGAGCAGCTTCATATTTTACAACTGGAATTCCTGCATAATCGCCATCAAATTGTTTTTTAGCAATAGCATCTTTCAATTTTGTGAAACTAAATACCGGAATTAAAGCCGCTAATTTTCCACTACCTACAATAAATTCTCCTGTTGGATCAATATCGCAACCATGAGGCGATTTCGGACAAGGAATCATATAACAGATATCTTTAAGCTCAGAAGCATCAAGAGTAAGAACTTCATTTTTAATCTCAGATTTAGCAGTTTGAGTTTTTTCATCCCAAGTATTGTGAGCATATTTTGCAGGAATTCGTTTTCCTTTTCCAGCTTTAATATATTCCTCTGCTTTTTTCCAGTTTACAGCCATGATAAAATCTTTATCATTTTTAGAAGCGTTAACCTCCAATAAAGTATTAGCTTGTTCTGTATTATAACACGAAAAGAAGAACCATCCATGAGATTCTTTTTTACCAGGGTGGCTAAGGTCAAAATTTACACCTGGAGCTACAATTTGAAAAGCAAGATCCAATTCTCCTTCTTTTCCAACTTTTACAAAACTCAGATATCCTTTAAAGTTTTTCTTGTAGGTATTAATTGGAACGTCTCCATTATCATTATCAGCAGGAACGCTGAAACGGCTTGCTCCTACCACATACTCTGTGTTTTGAGTAATAAAAGGCGAAGAGTGATTACCTCCGCAGTTTGGCAGTTCGATAATTTCAGCAGTTTTGAACGTTTTCAAATCAATACGTGCAATACGTGGCGTATTATTGGCATTGGCAAAAATCCATCGTCCGTCAACTTCTCCATTTGTTTGCGATAAATCCAAGTGATGCTGATCATCCCAAGGCACATAACCATGCGAAGTATTCAACATAGGTTTGGTTTCTTCACTGTACCCGTAACCGCTTTGCGGATCTTCAGAAAACACCGGCATCACTCTTAACAATCTTCCGCTTGGAAGTCCGTAGACACTCACCTGACCGCTAAAACCACCCGATACAAAGTTGTAGAATTCATCATATTTTCCAGGTGCCACATATACTTTTGAGGCTGCATCGCCTTCAACAGCATCCGTAGAGTCTTTTGGTTTACAAGAAACAAAAAGAGCACACCCTAGCGTAACAACGAAAATCGATTTTAAAAATTTATTTTTCATAAGGCTATTTATTTTTGATTTTGATTTCTTTATTTTACCCCATCATTCTGGCGCATATATTCCAAGATAGATCTTGCTTCATCCTCCGTTAATCCTTGATTAGGCATACGAATCATGCAAAGCTCTAATTGCGCTTGCAATTCAGGATCTTTGTCAATCATGGGGTCTGGATTGGTAATAAAGTTCATGATCCATTGCGGTGTTCTTCTCTCGGTAACTCCTTTCCATCCTGGTCCAACCAATTTTTCGTCGGTAGATTTATGGCAAGAAGTACATTTTACTTCAGCAGTTTTAAGTCCTTTTTCAGCCAGTGCTTTATCTAAAGAAGCTCCTAACTCAACTGTTTCATATTTTCCGATACCTCTTTTAGGATCGTAAGATTCTGCATCAGCTGCTTTTTCTTCGGAGGCAGGGGCTGAAAAATCCTGATCGCTGTTTGACTTTTCTTTTCCGCAGGATACCATCAGGAAAAAACCAAACATTGTTAATAAGAATAATTTGTTCATTAGTTTGTTTTTTTAATTGTTAAACTTTTGATCAAAATTCTAAAACTTGTTTTTCACAAAGTATGATTACAATCATATCCTCAAAAAAAAGTTCATAATACCTTCGTATTCTCAAAAAACAACCAATGAAGTTTTGCGTTTACATATTTTTATTTGCGATCGTGTTTAGACCCGCTTTTCCGTTTTTGGATTACGTCGTCAACTACCATTACATTGCAACTGAATTATGCGAAAACAAAAATGCTCCCGAACTTCACTGCAACGGAAAATGCCATTTGAAAAAAGAGCTGGCAAAAAGCTATAAAAACGATACGCCAGCTTCTAACGAAAAGAAAAGTGAAACAACAGAAACATTGGTGCTCTTTATGGTCAAAATCCCAGTATTTTCCTTTAATGAAAACAGGGTTATCCATTTCATAATACATACATTTTACAACAACTTATACTCTCATTTAGAGGCCGTCAATATCTTTCGCCCTCCTATTTTCATCTGATTTTATTTGATTCTTTTCCTTCCGAGTAGTTTCGGCAGACCTTTTATTATCATTATTTAAATCATAATCACATGAAAATTTTAAAATACACAGCACTTTTATTTTTATCAATTGTTTTATTCTCTTGTTCTTCTGATGATGCTTCAGAAATTCCAGCAGATGAAACCACGGGACTTCATAAAATACAGGAAATCGCAAATGACACTCATACAATAGAATTATTCTCGTCAACAGGTTCTTTGGTTCAAGGTTATAATCATGTTTCTCTTCGAATAAAAGACAAGAAAACCAACACTTATATTACAGATGCCGAAATCAGCTGGACACCATTAATGCATATGGCTATGATGCAGCATTCTTGCCCAAGATCTGAAGTAGGGAAAGTAGACAAGAAAACAATTTTTGAAGGAGATATCATCTTTCAAATGGCGCAAAACGAAACGGAATATTGGGAACTAAGCATTTCATACAAAATTAATGGTGCCATTTATACTGCAAGCGACAAAATAAATGTTCCTGCATCAGCAAAACGTACCGTAAGCTCGTTTAAAGGAAGCGATGGAAACAATTATGTAATTGCTTATATCGCACCATCTTCTCCAAAAGTGGCACTAAACGATATGACAGTGGGAATTTATAAAATTAAGGATATGATGACTTTTCCTTTCGTTGATAATTTAAGAGTCAAAATCGATCCAAGAATGCCAAGTATGGGCAATCATGGTTCTCCTAATAATACTGATTTAATGCAACGTGACGTTTATGGTCCTTACATGGGAACACTTTCTCTAACTATGACAGGATATTGGAAAATAAATCTTCAGGTTTTAAACGCTAGTCATGAAGTTCTAAAAGGAGAAGCAGTTACAACAGACAATCCGTCAAGCAGTCTTTATTTTGAAATTGAGTTTTAGATCTAAAAAACAACAAGAAAGAGGCAAAACACAATTTGTCTCTTTCTCTTAAAGTATGAAATGATGAAAAATCTAACAGCACTCTTTTTGGCTGTGTTTTCAACAATATGCTGGGCGCAGGAAAAAGCAAATGATAGTCTTGAAACCATAAAACTAAATGAAATAATTGTTATTGGAAATAAACCTTCTTTACATTTAAAACAATCCAAATCTCTTACATCTGTAGAAGAATATCTCTCAAAATCATCAAAAGTGAATATGATTAAAAGAGGATCTTATGCATGGGAACCTATTATTAATAATATGGCCACAGAACGTACGGTGATTACAATTGATGGAATGCGCATTTTTGGAGCTTGTACCGATAAAATGGATCTGATCACTTCTTATGTTGAGGTTTCAAATTTAGCCGAAGCCACCATAGCATCTGGACAGCGGGCAAGCTGTCACGGCGCAGGAATTGGCGGATCGGTCGATTTAAAACGTAATCCGTTTAGTGATAAAAATACGGGGTGGAACGGCAGTTTAAATTCTGGTTTTGAAAGTAATAATCTGCAAAAAATTATAGGAGCATCCTTAGGATACAATGATTCTCATTTTTATACTCATATCGATTTTATGCATCGTGATGCCGATAATTATAAAGCAGGTGGCAATAAAGAAGTCCGTTTTTCTCAATTTACTAAATACAATATTTCTGCTAGCGTGGGTTATTTTATAAACCAACAGAAACTTTTAGAAGCTTCTGCAATTTATGACAAAGCCAATAATATTGGCTATCCAGCACTTCCTATGGATGTTTCTTTGGCTGAAGCTAAAATTGTATCTCTAAGTTATAAATACTTGCCAAAATCTAATTTCGTAACCAATTGGGAAACAAAATTATATTTTAATTCTATAACCCACAAAATGGATGACACCAAAAGACCTAGCGTACCTATACATATGGATATGCCTGGCTGGTCTGATACGTACGGCTATTATTCAAGAATGAAAGGAAAATTTGAAAAGCATAGTTTTCTAGCTGACTTAAACGGATTTTACAATAAATCTATCGCAGAGATGACAATGCATCCTTCAGATCCAAACGAAAATCTGATGTTTATGTATACATGGCCCGATGTCAGAACTTTATACAATGGATTGTCTTTAGAAGATAATATTAAAATTTCTGAAAATGATCATCTAAGAATTGGTGCTAATCTCGGATTTCAAAATAATACCATAGCGAATGATTTCGGATTAGCGAGTCTACGCATTTTTTATCCGGAAATGGATGCTTCAAAAAACCGTTTCTTAAAAAGTTTTGCAGCAAATTATACCAAAAAAAACAACATTTTTGAGTTCGGATTTGGTTTGGCTTACGCCGAAAGAGCACCTTCTGTATCTGAAGGCTACGGATTTTATCTCTACAACAGCAGTGATTTTTATGATTATATCGGAAATCCAAATCTAAAAAATGAAAATGCTTTTGAAGGAAACTTTTCTACTGGTTATAAAACATCGCAATTAACCGCAAAAATTACAGGTTCTTATTTCTATTTTTCTAATTATATAATAGGTAAAATCGACCCGAATACGCTTCCTATGACTATTGGCGCTTCTGGAGTAAAAAGATATGAAGCTATAGACAATGCCAAAATATTGAATACCGATTTTAATCTGACGTACGACTTTTTAGAAAATTGGCAATTCAAATCACAACTTACTTATAGCACTGGAAAAGATAATGATGGAAACAATTTACCTTTTATAAGTCCGATCAAATACAGCGCTGGAATCGACTTCAAGAAAGAAAATTTTAATGCTGGAATTAGTGTTTTAGGAAATCTGGCTCAAAATGAATTTGCCAAAACTTACGGACAAACCAAAACGCCAGATTATCTAATTTTTGGGCTTAACGCTGGATATGCTTTTCATTGGAATCAAAACATATTGAAACTGCAAACAGGTGTTGAAAATATATTGGATCGATATTACACCACTTATGCCGACTGGAATAAAATTCCGCGAATGGGGCGCAATATTTTCATCAATCTTACTTTCAATTTCCATTAAACATCAAATTATCAAGGTTAACATATAAAAACAAAAATTAAACAGTATGATTAGAATCATGTTTTGAAAAAAATGATGATAATATATTTACCCTATTAAAATTATATGCTTAAATATATTTTAAAACAAACTAAAAAATAAGCAACAACAGCTTTTGTTAGTACAAAATTCAAGAATTTATATGGACAAGAATTTTTTAATACAGGAGATCATCCGATTGAAAAAAGAAAAAAATGCCGTGATACTAGCTCATTATTATCAAGATGAGAATATTCAGGAAATAGCAGATTTTATTGGAGATAGTCTTGAATTGGCTAAAAAAGCTCAAAAGACAGATGCTGATATTATAGTTTTTGCGGGAGTTCATTTTATGGCAGAAACAGCCAAAATTTTAAACCCAAATAAAAAAGTAGTATTACCCGATTGGAATGCTGGCTGCTCTCTTGCAGATGGCTGTCCGCCTGAAGCGTTTAAATTGTTTAAAGAACAGCATCCCGATCATATTGTGGTTACTTACATTAACTGTTCTGCACAAATAAAAGCTATGAGCGACTTAGTCTGCACATCGGCAAATGCCAAAAAGATAATCGAATCTATTCCAGTAGAACAAAAAATAATATTTGCTCCAGATGAAAATTTAGGCAAATATCTTCAAAAAGAAACCAAGCGCGAACTTGTCTTATGGAAAGGCTCATGCGTTGTGCACGAAGCCTTTTCATTAGACAAATTAATAGAAATATATAACAAAAATCCGACTGCAAAAATTGCAGCTCACCCGGAATCTGAAAGTCATATTTTAAAAGCAGCACATTTCATTGGCTCGACTTCGGGAATTATTAATTTCATTAAAACGGATCCTGCTGCCGTTTTCATTGTGGCCACAGAAGCCGGTATCTTGCATGAGCTTACAAAAGCGGTACCTGATAAAACGTTGATTCCGGCTCCTACCACAGAAGACAACAGCTGTGCTTGCAGCGAATGTGCTTTTATGAAAATGAATACACTCGAAAAATTGTATTTGTGCCTTAAAAATGAAAGACCAGAAATGCTTATTAAAGATGAACTGAGAATAGAAGCGCTAAAGCCTATTAAAAGAATGCTTGAATTATCATAAAAAACGCAATAACCTTAAATCAAAATAACATGCTTAAAACAGATATACTTATCATCGGTTCTGGTATTTCGGGATTATTTTTTGCCATGAAAATAGCAAAAAAACGTCCAGACTTATCTATTGTTATAATGACGAAAGAAACAGCCAAAAATACCAATACACAGCTCGCTCAAGGCGGTATTGCTGTAGTTACAGATCATTTAAAAGACAGTTTTAATAAGCATATACATGATACCCTTCGTTCTGGAGGTGGTTTGTGCGATAAAGAAATTGTTAATATGGTGATTACGCAAGCTCCAGAAAGACTTCAGGAATTAATTGAAATTGGAACTTCTTTTGACAAAGATGAAAAAGGCCAATGGAATCTAGGTTTAGAAGGAGGACATTCACAACACAGAATATTACATCATAAAGATAGCTCCGGACAGGAAATTGAGAGTAAACTACTCAAGATTATTAAGAAGATGCCCAATATTGAACTCTTAGAGAATCATTTGGTCATTGATATCAATACCGAAACAAAAAAAGCTAAAACTACTTGTGCCGGAGTCTTCTTTTATGAAAAAAAACACAATCGCATTAAATACATGAGAACGCGCACTATTGTTCTAAGTACAGGAGGATGCGGACAGCTTTTTGAAAATACAACAAATCCTAAAATTGCAACGGGAGACGGACTTGCAATGGCAGCACGCGCGGGAGCAGAAATTGCAGATATGGAATATATGCAGTTTCATCCAACCGCTTTATTTACAGGAAAAGAAAATCCGTTGTTTTTGATTTCTGAAGCTGTAAGGGGTTTTGGCGCTCATATCGTAAATGATGAAGGAAAAAGGTTTTTATTTAAATATGATATTCGAGGCGAATTGTCTACACGAGATATGGTTTCAACTGCCATTAGTAAAGAACTTCAAGCGAGCGGAAAAAAACATGTTTATCTAGACTGTAGACATCTAGATCCAAAAGCATTTTCAAATCAATTTCCTGTGATCACAGCACATTGCAATGAGTTGGGAATTTACCCTGAAAAAGATTTAATTCCTGTTGTTCCTGCCGCACATTATCAATGTGGCGGTATTCGGGTAGATAAAAATGGAGTGACGACAATAAAAAATCTTTACGCAATTGGAGAATGCGCTAGAACTGGTCTTCATGGTAAAAACCGTCTGGCATCCAACTCTCTTCTTGAAGGTTTAGTCTTTGCACATCAGGCTTCAGAAAATGTAGACAGAACTATAGCCGAATTTATTTATTCATCCCAAATATTAATTCCAAAGTTTCCAAAGGCACATCAAGTCGACGATTACCTTGCTTTTGAAGTACTTAAAAAAGAATTGCAAAAACTGGTGACCGCATTTTACACAAGCGAAGAACGCGATGCCGAATTGGCTTTTGAAAAAATAAAAGAGCTTCATAATTATGCAGTTTCGCTTACAGAAGCACACGAAATTACGATTCCGTTTATCGAATTTTCGAATATGATTGCGGTTTCTTTATTGATTATTAAGCAATGTAAAGCTGCAACAGACCAAAAAATATGCTGAAACCAAAATTAATCTATACCCCCAACCATTATGAAACTAACAAGCAAAACAACCATTGGAGAAATCGTCGCAGATGACTTCAAAACAGCAGCCATTTTTACAAAATTCCATATCGACTTTTGCTGCAAAGGATATCGAACAATCGAAGAAGTTTGTAAAAAAAGAGATATTGAAGAAAGTGCTCTTATAGAACACATTGAAAAAGCAAGAAGCAGTTCTGCCAATCAGTCTTTTGATTACAAAAGTTGGCCAGCCGACATGATTGCAGATTATATAACCAAAACCCATCATAGATATGTAGAAGAAAAGTCTCCTGTTATTTTGGAGTATTTAAATAAATTGTGCGGTGTTCACGGTGCGATTCATCCTGAGCTTCATGAAATTCATACTATTTTTTCAAAGACGTATTTGGATCTCACAGCTCATATGAAACGAGAAGAGTTGGTTGTTTTTCCTTTTATAAAAAAAATGAAAATCGCACACAGTAAAGGTCAAGAACTGGAAACACCGCCTTTTTTATCTATCGAAACTCCAATTACAACATTAAAAGAGGATCATATAACCGAAGGACAGCGTTTTAAAAGAATTGCGGCTTTAACCAATAATTATACACCGCCTCTTGACTCATGCAATACTTATAAAGTTGCTTTTCTGATGCTGGAAGAATTTGACAAAGATTTAAAGAAGCATATACATCTGGAAAACAACATCTTATTTCCAAAAGCAATTGAACTTGAAAAAACATTTGAAAAAGTGTCTTAAATTAAAAGAATACCATGGAAAAATATGTTATCAAACGCAACGGAGATTATAAGCCTTTTGAAGCTTATAAAATTCAGGATGCCATTCAGAAAGCCTTTCAAAGCGTCAATCAGCCTATAGACAAGAGAATTTTTAAAACCGTTCTTTCTGGTCTTGAGGTAAAGTTTTCGTGGCCTGTAGAAGAAATTCAGGACATGATAGAAAGAGTGCTTTTTGAAAATGGATATTTCCAAGCCATGCGTTCGTTTATAATTTATCGTCACACCAGGAAATTACAGCGAGAACATATTAATGGTTTAAATGATGACACTACCTATATAGACAGTACGCAAACTGTTGAAGAATACATCAATCAATCCGATTGGAGAATTAATGCCAATGCCAATATTTCGTATTCAAACGCTGGCTTGGTCAGCAATACTGCAGGAAAAGTTATTGCCAATTATTGGCTCGATAAAATATATAATAAAGAAGAAGGTTCTGCTCATAGGAATGGCGACATACACATCCATGATTTGGATTGTCTTACCGGATACTGCGCTGGTTGGAGCCTACGTGTGCTATTAAATGAAGGTTTTAATGGCGTGCGTGGCCGTGTCGAGAGCAGACCTCCTTCTCATTTTAGAGAAGCATTGGGGCAAATGGCTAATTTCTTAGGAATTCTGCAAAGCGAATGGGCAGGCGCTCAGGCTTTCAGTTCTTTTGACACCTATTTGGCTCCTTATGTTTTTAAAGATCGGCTTTCTTATGAAGAAGTTTTAAAAGGAATTAGAAGTTTTGTTTACAATCTTAATGTGCCTGCACGTTGGGGACAATCGCCTTTTACAAACATTACTTTGGATTGGAATGTTCCAGAAGATTTAAAAGAACAGATTCCGACAAGAAGCGATCAGCATTTGTTTTTGAATGTAAATGATAAAAACCTAATTGCGGAAGCTCAAAACAGAGGTGCTCAAAAATTGATAGACTTAAAATATGGCGATTTTCAGAAGGAAATGAATCTTATTAATAAAGCCTATTATACCATTATGACCGAAGGAGATGCAAACGGACAGCCGTTTACGTTTCCGATTCCAACCGTAAATATTACAGAAGATTTTGACTGGCAAGGAGAAAATGTCGATTTATTATTTGAAAATACAGCTAAAATAGGTTCCTCTTATTTCCAGAATTTTATTGGAAGCCAATATGTTTTGGATGAAAATGGAAACCGAATTGAAAACCCAGAAGCTTACAAACCAAATGCCGTACGAAGTATGTGCTGCCGATTACAGCTCGATTTAAGAGAATTGTTAAAACGCGGAAATGGCCTTTTTGGTAGTGCTGAAATGACGGGAAGCATTGGTGTTGTAACTATAAATATGGCGCGTCTAGGATATCTGCATAAAGGAAATATCCTTACTTTATTTGAACATTTAGACGAATTGCTTCAAATAGCCAAATCGACTTTAGAGAAAAAAAGAATCTTTATTCAGCAAATGTACGACCGCGGACTTTATCCGTACACACAGCGCTATCTAAAACATTTTAGAAATCATTTTTCTACCATTGGTGTAAACGGAATGAACGAAATGGTGCTCAACTTTTCTGAAGGAAAACAAAATATAACGGACAGATCAGGAATACATTTCGCTACAGAAATCCTAGATCATATTCGCATGCGAATGAAGGAATTTCAAGAAGAAACTGGAAATCTCTACAATCTAGAGGCAACACCAGCCGAAGGAACAACATATCGTTTTGCAAAAGAAGATAAAAAGCGTTTTCCAGAGATTTTACAAGCGGGTCAAAACGAAAATATTTACTATACCAATAGTTCACAAATTCCGGTCGATCATACCGATGATCCTTTTGAAGCTTTATTACTTCAAGACGAATTGCAATGCAAATATACTGGAGGTACAGTTTTGCATCTTTATATGAGAGAAAAAATAAGCAGTCCAGCAGCTTGTAAAAACTTCGTGAAGAAAGTTTTAACTGGCTTTAAACTGCCATACATAACCGTAACACCAATTTTTAGCATCTGCCCTATTCATGGCTATCTAAACGGAGAACATGAATATTGCCCAAAATGCGACGAAATTTTACTCAATAAAAACAATCAAAAACACTTGGCTTATGAAAACGAAAACGCTTAAAATTCTAGAAGAAAAAAAATCCCAAAGAAGCAAATGTTTGGTTTATACACGTGTAATGGGATATCACAGACCTGTAGAAAGTTTTAATATTGGAAAAAAAGGTGAACACCAACAGCGTACCCATTTCGAAGAAAGTATTATCTATTAAAGGAATATTTAGCCTCACGCCTTTTACTTTATTAGATTTTCCGCATAAAACAGCCTGCATAGTGTGGTTTGCGGGCTGTAACATGCGGTGTTTATACTGCTACAATCCAGACATTGTTTTAGGAAAAGGAAAGATTGATTTTAATGAAGTTCTATCTTTCTTAAAAACTAGAAAAGGATTATTAGACGGTGTTGTATTAAGCGGTGGCGAATGCACTTTACACAAAAAAATAATTGATTTTATAAAAGAAATTAAAGCATTGGGATTTGAGGTTAAAATAGATACCAACGGTTCCAATCCAAAAATATTAAATAGCCTGATTCGTGATCAATTAATTGATTATGTCGCGTTAGATTATAAAAGTCTTCCTCATACCTTTAAAAAACTAACGCAATCAGGCTTATTTTCAGAATTTGAAGAAAGCTTAGAAATTTTGATTCACTCGAATATTCCGTTTGAAGTTCGTACCACTTTTCATTCTTCTTTAATTAAAGAAAATGATTTTGTGAAGATGATTGAATATTTAGAAACAAAGAATTTTAAAGGAAATTATTATGTACAGCATTTTATGAATAATGTCCCAACACTTTCAAAACTAGACGATTCAAGTAAAGAAATACAGCTTAAAAACTTCTCCACTCCAAAAATAAAAGTTATTTTTAGAGATTGATAACTCAAAATGAATACGTTATGACTTTACATCATTTTGTACTTATAATTCATCTATTGGCGGCGACAATTTGGGTTGGCGGACATTTACTTTTGGCTATTTGCTATCTTCCAACAGCGTTGAAGAAAAAAGATCCACAGATTATTTTAAATTTTGAAAAGAAATTTGAAGCACTAGGCATGTCTTCTCTTGCTTTATTAATTATTACAGGAGTCTGGATGGCGTATGATTTTGGCGTAACAGCCGAAACTTGGTTTCATTTCTCAAGCGGATTTGAAAAAGTAGTTTCCATAAAACTGATTTTACTTTTCTGCACTTTTATCTGTGCTGTTTGCGCTCAATTTTTTGTTATTCCGAATCTTAATAAAAATAATATTTACAGAATTGCCATAATTATTCTAACGGTTACTTCAATAGGAGTTGCAATGTTAGTTTTAGGATCGACACTGCGTTATGGCGGAATTTAATTAACTCAACTAACTGATTTTTAATGCAAACGCAATCTCGATTTTTTTGGGATTGCGTTTTTTACTTTACAGCGCATTAGTTACGACATCATTCCTACAAGTATAGGGCCGAATGCAGTCAATAGTATATTGGCTAATGCGTAAGGAATAGTGTAGCCTAAAACGGGAAATTTACTCCCTGATGCATCTTGAACTGCTTTTAATCCAATTGTTGATGTGCCCGCACCTGTTTGCGCGCCAAGTAAAATTAAGGGATTCATCTTTAATACATATCTCCCAAAATACATTCCGATGATATGAGGAATTAAGGCAACCGCTACACCCGCTAATAAAATACCAAATCCAGTTTCTTTAAGACCTGAGATAAAACTCGGACCAGCAGCAAGACCAACAAGTCCAATAAAGGCTGCTAGACCAACGTTGTCAAATATCCACAAAGCGGGTTCTGGAATTCTGCCAAAAACCGGAGTTCTTGAATGCAACCAACCAAAAATTAATCCCATTACCAATGCACCGCCGCTTGTTGTTAACGTTACCGAAACTCCAAATAAGGTTACCGAAAGCAAACCTAAAAGTCCACCAAGGACAATACCCAAACCAACAAAAATGATATCGGTCTCGGGGCTTAAACGATCCAGATAACCTATTTCTTTTGCTGCTTTTTCTAGTTTTGCAGGCCTGCCTGAAAGATTCAAAATATCACCTCTATTTAAAACTGTCTTCGATTCAAGCGGTATCTCATGATTTTCTCTGGTTATTTTGTTTAGCATTAATCCATGATAAAAACTGCTTTTTCGAAGAGACTTTACTGTCATCCCTTCAATAGCTTTATTCGTAATCGTAACATCTAAATGAGCCAGCGGAAAATTTAATAATTCTTCATCCAATACTTCTGGTCCAATAGAAAAGAGACTATCCAAAATGATTCCATGCTGTCCCATAATAACCATTACATCATCTTTTTGAATTATAATATCGGGGTTGGGATCTAGCAATTGATCCTTATGGCGTATTCTCTGAATAACAATATTCTTGTTAGAAATTAATCTTTCAAACTCGCTTATACTGATTCCTGTCCATTTCTCATTGGTTATTTTAAAGGCACGAATAATCCATCTCTGATAGGCGCTTTTCATTCCTGGACCATATTCAGTTTCTCCTGAAATGGTTTCAGCCAATTTATCACTTTCTTTCACTAAATCAATACCAAGCAATTTTGGAGCAATTCCAGTTAGAAAAAAAACAAAAGAGGCTGCCCCTACAAGATAAGTTACAGAATAGGCTACTGGAATATTATTGATTAATCGGCTTTTTTCTGCATCAGCAAGATTTAAGTGGCTGATAGCATCTGATGCAGTACCAATTACAGTTGATTCAGAAAACGCCCCTGCCAATAATCCGGCTGCTGTTCCAACATCATACCCTAAAAAAGTAGAGACAGAATATGCCACTAATAGGCACGATAAGCAAATTACCAAGGTGAGCAGTAATTGCGGAAATGCATTTTTTTTAAAACCTTGAAAAAATTGAGGTCCAACTTTATATCCTGTAGAAAACAGGAAAAAGTCAAAGAAAATAGTTTTTACAATATCAGGAATTTCAATATCCAACTGACCAATTAGCACTCCAGCAAACAAAGTTCCTAATACGACACCAATTTTAAATGTACCTATCTTAATACGCCCTATTAAGAATCCAAGAGCTAAGCATAAGAAAAGTGCCAGTTCAGGATGTGCTCGAAGTATAGCTGTAACCATATTGCCTTTTTTTTATATAAATTTAATCAAAAAAAGACAGCAAGACACTATATTTCAATTATTTACAAGTAATTAATTATAACCACATTATAATAAACAGAAAATAAAAGTGGCAGATATAAAAACTAACTCTTAAATAATTTTTCATCCAAATAAACAAACCTGTCTGGCCGGCTTCATCTTCGCTGGAAAAAACAAAAAACTAAAAAATCTAAACCAACTGGCAAGCAGCTTGAATTAGAAACAATATAAAAAACAGCCCGAAGGCTGTTTTAATTTTTATGAGATATCGCCATAAACATCTGATTTTCCACAAATATTAGAGGGAGTATTTGCTTTTGGATTTCCTTCCCAATACTTCTAATTATCTTCATTTAAAGATCATCCTCAATCAATTCATTTATGAAATATTCCAAATTTTGCCTATCATACACCTTAGGGTAATGATATCCATTAATAAAAAGTGTAGGCGTTAATTGGAAATGGTTATTTTGGCACCAGACGAACTGTTTGGCAAATAATTCATCGATTTTCAAAATATCAAAATCCATTTTATATTTCTGCAGCCATTCGCTAATATTTTTCTCTTCAAACCAATTGGCTAATGCTTCGCTATAAGCTTCTTGTCCCTTTTCCAGATAAATTGCCATCAGGCTCCTTAACAGCAGTTTTTTCTCATCCCTTTCTTTTCCAATATCAATCCCCATCAGCACATTGATTTTTACTTTTTCTCCATGAAGCTTCAAAATTTTAGCCAATAATGCATCGGCATCCTTACAGTAGCCACAAAAAGGATTTGTGATTATGGTTATTTGAACTTTACTGTTTGTATTTCCAAGCTGGATTGGACTTTGAAGCATATCTAATTTTGATCTGGATAACAAGACAATCTTAAAAATTTTATAGTTGCGTATAAATCTCGTCGCTTTAAAATTCATGTCTTTCAGCTCATTATGCTTTGCCAACATCTGTTTGAGCAGTGACCAAATAAATGATATAGCCAGAAATAGGAATGCAAATACTAAAATAGATCTGGGCGAAATGCCTACACTATTTTCAAGAAATATTTCGACATACAATAGCTCTGCCAATAAAGTAAATATTATTGCCAAGCATATCGGGCACCACTTTTTTTCAACTATTTTTTGATAGTAAAGCGATAGGATAATGATCGGTATACTACAATAGAGCAATGCTTTTTGAATTATAAAAAAATCATTTGAATTTCCGGCAAGTATCAATACAAAGAGGCTTATAAACTGAGACGCAAAAAAAACGATGCTTAAACTGCTGAAATTTAAAAACTTGAACAATTTCCATTTATCTGAGTTAAGTATAGCCTCACAGCTTGTATCGTTTGAAATATTGCAGAATTTTGCAATTAATGCGCTCTTTGTACCAAACAGATCTTTTAGTGCTGCAATTGAAAACAAAAGGCCGATTATCGGGAAAATGGCAAAAATCTTTGTCGTAAGGCTTTCATCAGCATTGAAATATAGGATGCCAAGCAGAATTAAAGATAAAGATGGCAAAATGAATGGATAATTATTCTTAGATCCTGTTTCAATTTCATTAGTCTTTTCCGCCAACAAAACAGTCCCGCCCCATCTTTGCTGCAAAAGCTCTCTATCATATTCGACTATTTTTTTTCCTTTATATGTGAAATAGGAAGTTTCTTTCCTTTCAATAAAATAGGGCGTCTTTTTACCATTGTCATTTTTTAGAACGGCAATAAATCTATCGGGCAAAATTTCAATATCATCGAAATCAATATTTATAGCAAAATTTTCTATAGAGAAAAAATTTAAGGTATCCGATATAGCCAGTAAAGTAGGGTAATCAGGATGCGACTGCACCTGGAATGAAAATTCAGATTTATCAATTGGTAGTTCTTCTTTTTCTAAATACTGAAAAAGATAAGTGAAATTTTCGGTCATATATTAAGCTCTTAATCTAAATGTTTTAGAAATTTTATTCTTTGTCAAAAGTTTTTTCAAGTATTTTTTTTAATTCCATTTTATTTTCATCTCCACTGCCTTTCCATCGTCCAATTATTTCGCCCCGTTTGTTAATTAGAATTTTGACAGGAATTGCTGTCACAAGGTAATTATCTTCAATTTTTGTCTGATTTTCAGCAACGGATATATGCTTCCATAAACCAATTTTTTCATCGGCGATTGCTTTCCTCCATGAATTTAAATTCTTATCTCTGGATATGCTGATAATTTCAAATCCTTTATCTTTATATTTCTCATAGGTATCTTTAAGAAAAGGCAGATCATCCCTGCAAGGCTCGCACCAGCTGGCCCAGAAATCTATCAGAACATATTTTTTTTCCCGAAAGGTTGCCAGAGGGATCACCTCTCCATTGTAATCTTTTAATATAAAATCAGGAGCAATGCTTCCCACTTTACTGTTTCTAAAGTCGGAAATCCTTTTAAAAAGCCTCATTCCCGATGGAGATTCTTTTACTTCTTTTGACAGTCCATCAGCAAGAGAAATAATAGTTTCATAATTTAAAAGCCCTTCTTTCTTAGCCAATCTGTAATAAAGTAAAGAGGGAGCTATAAACGAAGACGGATTCTGCCTTATAAAATTAAAATCCATCTCCATTTCTGTGATTTTATTTTGATCTGACAGTTTTTCCAAAATTTCCAATTGATGTTCCAGTTCCAATTTAATCTGCGGGTCTGAGGCGGCAGTGATCGTGTCAAAATACGATCTTATTAGCAATGAGATAGAATCTCTTTTACTATATATGCCATTTTTTACTTTTTGAAGCTGGGAATATTCGTCTTGTGTTTTACTGCCCTTTACCTCTGCTGTTGAAAAATCATAAAAATCTAACTTTATTTCCATTATGGCTGGTTCAAGGAACAATTCTATAGAATTGCTTCTGCTCATACTAAACTCTCGATTATTGCATAAAGTGGCTCTTGTGGGATAATTGATATTTCCTTTCAAAATAAATTTGCTATTATCTATTTTAACCGAGTCATAAATTCTTTTGTCGCCAACTTCGTAAACCAGATAGATCTTATCAATACTTAATCCTTCACCCGCACCCCTTAGTTCGAATGCGGTTCTATTGCCTAATTTCTGGGCAGATAGAGAAATGGAAACTAAAAAAAGAAGAAGAGCCAGTTTGAACATTTTTTTTGTGTTTTCTAAACAGTTAATTTCAGGACAGTTTAACAAGGAGATTTTTTTTAAATAATGCATTGGCTTATCTATTTAAAGAAGCAGGAATGACAATTCCTGCATTTCTATTTTTTAATGTCAGTAAAGGAATTGCATGCAATTCCTTTACTTTGTTAACTAGGATTGGATAATCTTAGCAGTCGCACTTTCCGTTTCTGCAGTAGTCGCAGTATCCATCACAGCCTCCTGCATCGCCTCCGCATTCCTCACCGCATTCTTTCGTTGCAGCTCCGCACTCGTCACAGCCTCCAGAAATCATTCTCATTTGATCTCTTTTAAGAGCATTTTCTTTCATGTCTTTAAAACTCATTTTTTTCATGATTTTCATGTTTGTTATAGTTAATAATTAATTGAAAATCTTTCGCAGATCATTTCTCTAAAATCTACCACGTGCACTTGGTTTGTTTTTTATAGTTATCTGCTATAGATTTACTCTTTTGTTCTTTGTTTCACATGATCGATATCTCCAATTAAGCCGTACTGTAACAATAATCAAAATTGATTTCTAATAGTGAGTATGCCATCAGGCAGTCAAAAAAAAATCCCACCTCCATTAATTAATCTCACTTATTTTCGTGATTTTTTGTTTTGTTTTTTAAATTATATAATAAATTTTTTACACATTAATTAAATAAAATACAAATACACTTGTTAATAAATTTTATAATACATTCTTCTATAATTTTTTGCAAATTGATTTAGATGTATTTTAAAATCATAATCACATTATCATTAATAAAAAATTTGTCAGATTTTATTTCGTTGTAAATATATTACTTCTATCAAATTAATCAAATTTAAAACACAATTAATTCAAAATTCTATCCAGCCGGAAAAACTAACAATATCTTAAAGAAATAAATCAATTTTGAACTTCAGTCCAACGACATTTTAGGATTTAAATTTCCTCAACAAATTAGGGCGTAAAATAGCAGCGAAACCACAACCCCTACCAATAATTCTATTAATCTTATTTAATCCTTAGAAATAAATTGTCCCTAAATAATCTTCTCATTCCCCCGTCACCAGTTAAAAGCAAAAATAAAATAAGTCTGAGAAAAAAGATGAAAATTATAACTAACTAAAAGAACAAGAGGAAATTCAATAATTCCCTCTTGTGATAAAAGCCAAGTTTATGCCATGACTAATTATTTACTTTTATTTTCTCGATTTTCTCTATCATTTTTTCTGCGTTTCCGTTTGTTCCGCCAAGTTTTATTGCTTTTGCATAGCTGTTTAATGCCAAATCGTACTGTTTATTAATATAATAGGCTTCACCTAAACTGTCAAACAGATTGGCATTTGTAGAAAACTCTTTTGTTGCCAGTTTAAATATCTCTATTGCCCCATTAGTTTTTCCGGCCCTTAGTAGTTCATATCCTAATGCATTGAGTTCGCTCGGATTTCCAAAGCTGTATTCCTTCTCAGAATTTTTTTTGAGCAGATAGTATGCCTCGATGCCTTTCTCCGTATCATTAAGCGCTTGCTTTCTGATAGCCAAATGAATAGATTTTTTAGGGATTTCGTATTCCTTTCCTAACATTAGGCTGTGGATGCTGTAGCCTAGATCCCAAACCCTATTCAGATTATTGGACAATAGGATTATCGTTATCTTATTTTTAAAATCGTTTAAGAAAATAGATTCAAATTTATACGATACCCCATTGTGCCTCTGCAGCTCGTCTTTTTCGAAGTATCTGCCAAGTGATCCGCCTTCGTCGACTGCATATGGGTTTTCTAGCAGTGTAAAAAAGGATTTCTCGGATATCAGACGGTTGCTATTCATTCCTTCAATCCATTTATAAAGATCATTTGTATCCGTCCAGAGCCATCCGCTGATAAATTCCAATTCTGGACATCTCACATTATCCAAATCGTAACAAGACGTTCGATTTTTATAGCCAGATTTCGGATCAAATGCCGAATTTGTCATTTTCAATGGTCCAACTATATTTTTAAGGACAAATTCCTCGTATGACATTCCGGATACCTTTTCAATAATTCGTCTCTGTAAAAATACATTGCTATTGTCATACCTGTAGGCAGTTCCAGGCTCAAACAGCAAACTGTCGCTGTTTCTTAAGATTTTCCAAGCCTCTTGGTCATTTTTAGGCACTATGGGGTCAATTCTGGCAATGCCGCTGGCATAATTGATAAGATGTCTTATCGTAACTTTTTCTGACCAGTTAGGCAGTCCCAAATCAAATTTGGATATATGGTCATCAAGATTAAGAAGTCCACGTTCAGCTAGAATCATTATCGAAACGGCATTAAATTCCTTTGCGATAGAGCCAATATTGAATATTGAATTTTCACTTAGGGGAGTCTTCTTGGTTTCATCGGTAAAACCGAATGATTTCTGATAGATAATTTTATTGTTTTTAACGATAAGCACGTTCCCATTAAATAGCCCTCTTTCATAGGATGTTGCCATTAGGGAATCAATTTGGCTGAAAACCGATGAATGCTGTGGGGTCGAATTTTGACGTGTTTTCTTCGCTTCTTTAACGTCACTTGATTTTTGGGCAGAAAGCACATTTGCAGATAGAATGGCTGCCAATAATAAAAACTTGATCTTCATTTTTAATAAATTTTTCGGAGATAGAATTTTGATTGATTGTCTAAAACTTTCTGCAAATATGCTTTAAAACGCTTCAATACGCGACCGATTAAAAAAAGTCGAACCCTTTTCTTGGAAAAAAATGAATTAATTCGAGTCTTTTCTAAAATCAGTCGGAGTTTTTCCGGTATATTTTTTAAAAGAAGAGCTAAACGATGATTTGGAATTGAAGCCTACCTTATAGAGAATTTCAAGAATGGTAAGCTCTTTCTCCAGAGGATCTTTTAGAATTTCTTTAGCTTTTTCAATCCTATACTCATTTACGAAATCGAAAAAGTGCTTATCCATATATAGGTTAATCAGCGCAGACAAATCTTTAACTGGCATTTTCAATTGTTCAGCCAAATCCTGGATCGTCAATGAAGAATCCAGGTAAGGTTCCTTTTCAATCATAAAATCTTTCAAGGATTCTATCTGTCTATTTTTTTCCTCATCTATTGCAGGAGGCGATTTCTGTTTCGACACAGCATCTGCAATCGGTTTAAACTGAGAATTGATGCCCCTGAAAAACTCTGGGTTATTTAACGCAGCAAACAGATACCAGCAAGTGCAGAATAAAAACGCAAACCCGTCAAGAGTTACAATCCAAGCTCTTACTTCTCCCAAACCAAAGATAAAAGTAACCAGCCACCTTAAAAGCACTATAAAATGTAAAGCATAATATAGAATTGTTACTCTATAAAGTGCATTAAGCAAAGAGATATCCGGATTCGTATAATTCTCGAGATAGACGGTTTTAGCTTTTCTAACCGCCAAAAATGAAGCGATAAAATAAACTTGAAATAAAATTTCGAAAAGAAAATAAAAAAACTGCATGACTGGCGTCTGATTCATAGCGTTTATGAAACTCACTTTTGCAGCTCTATCCTCAAAATATATCCCCGCCATCATATACAGATTGAAAGCGGCAAACGGAATGGCGTGCAGTAAATGCTTCGGTTTCAATCGAAATCCAGAAAAACAGATCGACAATACATAGAGATAAAAAGAGGCAGGAGCCAAATAGTTGATGCTCCATCGAAATGCTTCGAGATTGATGTAGTTAACAGGAAAATCACGCATCAAAAATTTCAATGCATCTGCAGCACATGCAAAAAGAAAAAAGGCAAGAAGGCAATTTGCCAATTTATATTTTGTTTTAACGGTAAACAGAAATAAGGCAAGAAACAGCACCAAAAATATTCCTATAAGTGCCGCTATTTCCAAAAAGCTGTATCTGTCCATAGTTTTTTAACTTAGGCGAAATTTAAAATTTAAATGGGAAAGTCTAAAAAAGTATGGATGATTTTATCCAAATTTTAAAAATATTTTGCTTAAAATGCTGAAAGTCTATCCGCTGAGGTTTTAAAAAAGAGACTTTTTAAATACCCCAATCATAAATGAAACTGCAATCTCTCAATCTTAAAATAAGCAAGTTCCTCCTCGTTTCTTATCAGATTGCTTAATCGTTTAAAACCAACTTTTTGCAGCACATTTTGCGATCCGGTGTTCTCGAGATCTGTTATGGCTACAACTTCATTTGTCTTTGTATTTTCAAAACTATATTGAGTCATAGCCCTGCATACTTCTGTGGCAATACCTTTTCCCCAATATGCTCTACTAAGCACATACCCAATCTCTATCTGATCTGTATTGTGTACAAAAATACGGGCAACACACATTCCGATAAAACTATTATCCAAAGTATCAAATATCGCCCAACGGCTGAGATTTTTGTTTTTATAATTTTCTTGCAGTTCGTTAAACATTTCGGCACATCTTTCTGGTGAAGTATCAGGAAGGTATTGCGTCACCTGCTTGTCTATAAAAAGATCAAAGAATGTCTGTTTTTCTTCAGGCAAAAATTCGCGGATAATTATTCTAGGGCTTTGATAAATAATATGATGCATTGGTAGTATTAAAAATAAATAAGTTAGAACCTATTTTCTAAAATTAGTAATAGAATTTTTCTTTTGTAAATATATCGAAATTTTTTAACCACGAAAAAGCATTTGCTGATTCGAGGGATCAAAACAAAAATTAAAAATAGTCCGAATCTTTCATCCAGGTTATTTGATCATCTTCATGAAATATGGGACAAAGAATTATACTTTTATCTCCTTTCTCATTGAGAATGTACCAATCTTTAGTAGTATCAACTATTAAATCAAGATATTTTTTTTCCTCTTCTGATTGAGCCAAAACCAAATCATCATCCTCAACTCCTTCACCTAATAAAATGCTATCATTTATAGAGAATTTTATATAGTCAGCCAAATGTTCATTTTCAGATGACTCAGCTAAATAATCAAATTTAAACGAAATATCTCCTGAACTTCTCATATCCCAGTTGGTTTCAACAATCGATCCAATGTTAAGGTCTCTCCAGTACAATTCGAATTTCTTCATTTCTTTTTAGTTTATTTTAATTCTTTATTTATAAAACATTCCAAACTTACACCAACCACTCACTAACCAACTTTTTATACGTCTCTCCTATTGGTAAAGCATTACCGCTTTTCATTAGAATCTGATTTCCATCAATAACCTTAATTTTATCCTTTGGAATAATATACGAACGATGAATTCGAATAAACTGATTCGGAAGTTTCTCCAAAATATCTTTCATATTCTCCAATGCCATAATTTTTTCGTCATTGGTATGGATGCGGATATAATCTCGTAATCCTTCAATATATAAAATATCGCTTAAAGCAATTTTATAGTGCTTCGGTCCGCTTTTACAAATAGAAAATCATCTCCTGCTTTTTCAGTAGTTTGAAAAGTTTCCTGCCAGCGAATGAACTTTTCTACACTTTGATAAAAACGATTGAACGTAATGGGTTTCAGCAAATAATCAATCACATGAAATTGAAAAGCTTCAAGCGCATATTGTGGATAAGCCGATGTAATGATAAAATTATATTTCTGATTGAACATCTGCATCAATTCAATTCCAGTCAATTGCGGCATCTGGATATCAATAAAAATCAAATCGACCGATTCTGTATTTAAAACTTCAATCGCTTTAAAGACATCACTGTCGGCATACAGAACATTTAACCTTGAAATTTTAGATGCGTAATCGGCAATTAATTTGACAGCAAACGGCTCGTCATCCAGAATTATGCAGTTTATTTTTTTAGTCATTTTAAATCTATTTCTAGTTCAGCCGTAAAATGGTTTTCTTCTTTGGTTATTTTTATTTGGTGTTTTTCGGGATAATGAATCTGTAAACGCTTTTGCAAATTATCCAATCCAATTCCGCCCAAACTATCTTTTTTCTGTGTTCCGATTTTATTTTTCACTTTAAAAATCAATTTTTCAGAAGAAACCTTTAGCTGAATTTCTATGGGTTCTGAGTCTGAAACTTCTCCGTGCTTTAACGCATTTTCTACCAAAGGCGACAAAATATATGGCGGAATTTCTTCATATTCATTCTTGATTTCGACATTCAAATCAACACGAACATTGTCCTGATGCCTCAATTGTTCGAGTTCAATATACGCTTTTATATAATCCACTTCATCTGAAAGTCTGATCTTTTCTTTCTGAGATTCGTACGTTGTAAAACGCATAATCTTGCTCAATTTATCAATCGCGACCAATGACTTATCTGACTGAAAATAAACCATTGAGTAAATGTTATTTAAAGTATTAAATACAAAGTGCGGATTAATCTGCGCTTTCAAAAATTTGATTTCGGTATTCTTATTTTCTTCTAGAATAAGCTTGTTATATTCTAAAAGACGAATCGAATAAATAACAAACCAAAGAAACGAACTCAAAATAATCGCCATACTGCTGTAATGCAAATTATCGAGCATATAGTTCAGAAAATTAACATCGGTATAATTTACTTTATCAAATAAAAGTTTGGTTACAATTTGCTCAAAAAAGAATCTCAAAAAAGTAAAAACCAGATACGAAACAAAAACTCCTGCAAAAAGCCTTTTCCATTTAAAAGTCTTAAAAACCGTTTTCATTACGATCAAATAATTAAAATAGAACGTAATAATAAAAACGATAAAGTAAGTGCAAAGAAAAAGATCTGGTAAAAAAAATTGTCTTCCAATAGGGTTTTTCACGAAAGTGAAATAGAAAATTAAAATCCAATAAATAAAATGAATTAGACATTCCAGTTTTTTTGTAACGGTTCCTTTATACATTCGGTATATTTTTAAAACAAAGATATACATTCAATAAAAAGCATTTTTACAGGTTTGCAGATAAATCGAAGGGGTTTGTCGATAAAAGTGGTTTTTGGGTTTTAATTCTAACAGTTTTGTCCTGTAATTAATTTTAAAACCATGAACAGAATCATTTTAGTACCAGTCTTATTTCTATTTCAAATTAACGTATTTGCCCAACAATTTTCTGTAAAAGGAAAAATCATCAATCAGAACAAAACACCGCTTGAATTTGCAACTGCCACTTTATTAAAGATCGATAAAACTTTGTACCAGCAAGCTTCAACAGATAGTTTGGGAAATTTTACATTGAAAGCAGAAAAAGGAAATTATCTCCTCATAATAGAACAATTTGGAACTGAATTTAGCAATAAGCCAATTGATATCAATCAAGATATTCATTTAGGAGAATTAGAAGTAAAAGAACAAATTCAGCTTGATGGTGTGACTGTAAAATCAAGAAAAAAATTGGTAGAGCAAAAAGTAGATCGTTTGGTTTTTAATGTCGAAAACTCTATTGTTGTAACCGGCGGAACTGCTTTGGACGCTTTAAAATCTACGCCAACCGTGAGAGTTCAGAACGAAACGATTTCTATTGTTGGAAAGGGAGAAGTCTTGGTTATGATTGATGATCGTTTAAATAAAATGACTCAGGAAGATCTTGTTGCATTTCTAAGATCGATTCCCGCAGATAACATTAAAAGTATTGAAGTAATTACAACGCCTCCTGCAAAATATGAAGCGGAAGGCAATAGTGGTTTGATCAATATTAAATTGAAAACTGCTAAAGCGAATTCGTGGACCGCTAATCTCGGAACTACCTATACACAAAGAAGTGATGCAAGCGGAAACATCAATGGATTATTTATTTATAATTACAATAAACTTTCGCTTCAAGCTTCAATCAATAAAGGAACAGAGCAATTTCGCACGACTTCAGATAACCAAATTTATTATCCTAATGAAGTTTGGAAACAAAATATTGCAACCAAATCAAAAACAGATTTATTGAGCATTGGTTTTGGTACCGATTATAAACTGACTGAAAATTGGACTTCTGGAGTAAAATATTTAGGAAGTTTTAATGACAGAAATTCAGCAAATAATCCGCTGACAACTCGTTACAATACAGCTGGAGAAATCAATTCTTATGTGTTTTCTAATGTACATGCACAGAACAAACCTCAAATGAATTCGGTTAACTGGAATAACGTTTTTAATTTAAATAATGAAGGCAAAAACATTACAGTAGATTTAGATTATTTTGACTACCAAAAAGACGATTCACGTGTGTTTTCGGGAAATGAAATGGATAATCAGAAAGGAAATATTCCTGGAACTTATTTTGCGGCAATTAATTCTAATTTAAACCAATTGAGAAATTATTCGGCAAAAATGGATGTTTCTATTCCTTATTCTTGGGCGAATATAAGCTTTGGCGGAAAAGGATTTTATACGAATACTAAAAATAATTTAACGGTTTTTGACAACGAAACAGGAACTCCAATTCTGGACACCAATTATTCTAATATATTCACGTACAAAGAGTACAACGAGGCAATCTATTTTTCTGCAAATAAAAAATTAAGCGAAAAATGGGAAACGCAAATTGGTTTAAGAACCGAAGCGACACAAACAGAAGGCTATTCTGAAAATCTAAACCAAACTAACAAAAACAATTATATCAAATTGTTTCCAACCGCTTATGTGACTTACAATGCAAATGATAACAATTCGTATTCTTTAAATTACAGCCGAAGAATCCGCAGACCCGATTTTGATTATTTGAATCCGTTTGTGATTAGAACGAGTCCGTTTTATTATTCTGAAGGAAATCCGTTTTTGAAGCCTTCTATTATAGACAATTTACAATTCTCTTATATTCGCAATCAAAAATGGGTAAATAATATCTATTTTTCTCAAGTTTCAGATTTCGGTCAAGAATTAGCGATTATTGATCCTGAAACCAATATCACGAAAAGCACGCCAATCAATTACGCTGACACTTACCAAATAGGGCTTTCAACGTATTACAATTTCAATAAATATACATGGTGGAACAGCTTTATGGGATTCAATTTAAACTATCAAAATGTAAAATCGAGAACGAATCTAATTGCTTCTGTAGATGGGTACAACGGTTATATTTACACCAATAATGATTTCACAGTAAATCAATCTAAAACTCTTTTTCTGGGTTTAAATTATGGTTTGCAATTGCCAGGACGCTATCAGGTTTTTAATATTTCGACTTTGAATATTTTAGATGTTTCGGTGAAATTTCTAGCTTTAAAAAAGAATCTTTCGATTACTTTAACCGGAGAAGATTTATTGAATGCACAAAAGCCTTTAATTTCTTATTATTCAAACGGAATTAAAAATACAATGAAAAATTATGGAGATTCAAGAGCTTTTAGAATTGCTTTAAGCTACAAATTCGGAAACCAAAGTGTAAAATCTAAAGAGAGAAACTTTGGAAATGAAGAGGAAAGGAATAGAGCGAATTAATTTTTTACAATCATTTTGATGACGATAAACAGCTTCAAATATTACTATTTTAGAGTATCTGAAGCTGTTTTTATCTATTTAAAAAACAGCTAAATAAATAAAAAAGTAAAATTTATTTGCATATATGACCAATCGGTCATATATTTGCATCGTTAAATACAACCTATCATGACAAAAGGTGAAGAAACTAGACAATTTATTATAGAAAAAGCCGCTCCTATTTTTAATACAAAAGGAATTGCAGCAACTTCTATGAGCGATATTATGGAGGCAACCAAACTGTCTAAAGGTAGTATGTATGTTCATTTTGAAAACAAAGATGTTTTAGCTTGTGCTGCCGTAGATCATAATATGAAAATACTAAGCTCTAAACTGGAAATGGCACTTAGAGAAGGAAAAAGCGCCAAAGACCAGCTTTTTGCCTATATAGAGTTTTTTAGTAATCCGATCAATCCACCGGTAATTGGCGGATGTCCTTTGCTAAACTTTGGAACCGAAGCTGACGATACCAACCCGATTGTAAAAGAAAAAGTAAACACCGCTATCAAACGTGGACAGCAGCTTTTAACCTCGATTATAGAAAAAGGAATCGCAAATAAAGAATTTGATCCTGAATGGAATGCATCTGAATTTGCCATTGCGCTTTTTGCCATGCTTGAAGGAGGCCATTTAATGTCCCGTATGTCTGGCAATAACGATAATATGAAAACAATAGAAAAAACGCTTAAAAAAATTATATCTGAAAAATTGATATAATTTTTTTCAACCTAAAAGTGACCGATTGGTCATTTTTAAAATTAATTAATTATAAAAACAAATACCATGTCAAAAACAATTTTAATTACAGGAGCTTCAAAAGGATTTGGAAGAGCTTGGGCAGAAGCTTTTTTAGCTAAAGGATACAATGTAGCAGGAACTGCTAGAAACCTTGAAACCTTAAACGATTTAAAAGAAAAATACGGAAATGCGATTTTACCTTTAAAATTGGATGTAAATAACCGTCAAGAATCACTAGAAGTGGTTCAAAAAGTAAAACAACATTTTGGAACTATCGATGTTTTGATTAATAATGCTGGTTACGCACTTACAGGCGCAGTTGAAGAAGCAAGCGAAAGCGAAGCTAGAGAACAATTTGAAACGAATTTCTTTGGGACATTATGGTTAACCCAAGCTGTTATTCCAATAATGAGAGAACAAAAAAGCGGTCATATTATTCAGGTTTCTTCTATTTTAGGATTAGCAACTTTACCAACAGGAATGGGACTTTACAGCGCTTCTAAATTTGCAATTGAAGGTTTAAGCGAAACTTTAGCATCAGAAGTAAAACAATTCGGAATCAACGTAACTTTATTAGAACCAAACGGATACGAATCTAATATCTGGCATACTGGAATTACCAGCGAAAGTTTACCTTATTATGACGAAATCAAAAAAGCTCTGGCAGAAAGAGAAAACATTTTTGGTAAAGTGCAAGCAACAGCTCCAGCAGTTGTGAATTTGGTAGAATCAGAAAATCCGCCGTTACGATTGTTGCTAGGAAAAGTAGCATTTCCATTCGTAAAACAAAGCTACGAGCAAAGATTAGAAAACTGGGAAAAATGGAATGACGTTTCGGTTGAAGCTCATGGTTAATTAATTTCCAATTTAAAATAAGAAAGGCAATCTCATACGATTGCCTTTCTTATTTTATCTGCTTTATCATCAAATCAAAAATTGCCAAACGTATTTCGATATTTATCCATCACGGTTTTGAACAAATCTTTATTGGATGGCGGCGAAAGCACAATTGCTCTCGAACCAGAATTTATAGATTCTTCGATATTATGTAAACTTTTCCCGCCAGTTGCCATTACAGGAAAATCGGGAAATTTAGCCGTAATTTCTTTTACAATTTTAGCTGTATGTGCTCCTCCAGAAACATGAAAAACATTTACTCCTGCATCGATTTTTCCTTTTAGAAAATCATAATCAGATGAAGCAACAGTTGCTACAATTGGTATCGCAATTTTTTCTCTTATTTTCTTAATGTCTTTATTTTCAAACGGAATATTTACAATAATTCCGGATGCACCTGCTTCTTCCGCATAAATTGCTATTTCTACAGATTTTTTTCCTTTAGTTGTTCCGCCTCCAACACCACATACAATAGGTTTTCCTGCAAAATCAATCAGCGTTTTGATTATTTTTGGCGATGGTGGAAAAGGATAAACCGCCAAAATAGCATCGGCATCATTGTTTTCAATAAGCGCCATATCTGTAGAGAAGAGAAATGATTTTAAGTTTTCATTTCCTAGCTGTAATCCTCGACAGTTTTTACTAATCATTTCTGGTGTAGATAGTGCTTTATTTATCGTTTTATTTCTTCTAAATAATCTATCCCAGAGAGAGATTTTCTTCTTATTTCCCCAAAATGAATCTGAAATTAAATTGATTTCCATGGTCTTGATTTTTGCATTATGACCAAATTTAGGATATTGAAATTTATTTTTTTTATAAAATAAATACGAAAAATTACATTTTGTAATGAGTTGGGGAAAATTTGTAGTGAAATAGAATCTGCCAATTCGTTTAATGGAAATCAAACAAAAACAGAATTCTTTATTTCAAAATAAAAATGCTTCACAAGCTGTTATCATTCCGTAGGAATGTTTCGTTGGTAAAAAAATGGCAACAACCTGATTCTACCGACCAGATGTTCCTACGGAACATAAGCGATTTATCGAAAAAAGCGCAAAATAGATTTATTTTGCGCTTTTATATTTTACTTGAAATGATTTTTTTATGCCCTAACCTTCTTAGCCTTCTTCTTCCCTTTCTTCCACCAAATAATAAATCCAGTTATAGGAAGAGAAGCTCCAATCAAACTAACCAAACTCCAAATTATTTTGCCAGTAAGTCCAAAGAAAACTCCTGTATGCAGATCATGATTACTTGCTTCGTAAATATCTGCAGCATTATTGTCTTTGTATAATTTCGTTCTGAGCATTTGCCCTGTTATTCCATCAAAAAAAATAGTATTTTGATTTCTTGCCCAATCATTTGGATACGTCATTCTTAATCGCAACTCTCCTGTTTTTCTTATCGAAAATGAAACTGAAGTTGCGCCAGGATATTTTGCATTAGCACTTTCGTAAATATTATTATAACGAACAGGAATTGTTGTTGAATCTATTTTTGCATTAGAAACCACTTCATCGCCTTTTCTTAATTTAGCGCCTGTAACTAAACTTACTCCTTTTTTTACCGTTTCATATTTAAAATAAGTTCCTGAAAAAGCAATTAAAAGCAAAAAAATAGAAGCGTAAAATCCGAGAACTTGATGTAAATCAAAATTGACTCTTTTAAAAGAACCGCTCCATTTTATCTTTAAAGATTGTTTAAGTAAACGCCTTTGCTTTGGAAACCATAAAATTAATCCCGTAATCAACATAACGATAAAAATCACAACTGCCCAACCTTGAATAAATTCGCCCACTTCTCCTAACAACAAAGTGCGGTGTATTTCCAGAATTGTATTCAGCCAATCTGCTCCCTGCTGATTTATTAAAGTTCCATCGTATGGATTGAAATAATAGGTCTTTTTCTTTTTTGTCGAAATTTGAACTGTGGCATTCGGTTCTGTTTTGTCAATTTTTAAAGCCGTGATTTTCTGCTTCGGTTCCAGAAGTTCGTAATTTTCAATTATAGCTTTTAAACCTATAAAGGGCTTTTCCTGAACCGGAACATGAAGATATTCTTTCTGCGAAAAGTCTCGAATTTCTTCTTCAAAAACATACAGAAAACCTGTAATGCTCACTATAAAAACAATGAGGCCCGATGCTAAACCGAGCCACAAATGTATTTGTCTAATAGTATTTTTAAAACCTTTGGTCATAATTTGCAATAAAATCCAAATGTAGATAATATGATTCTAAATGACGAATTGTAATCTTAGAATTTAAACGTAATATTTCCTGTAACTCTTGTTGGGTTTTGAGCCGCTAGACGATAAGACCAGTATTTTTCGTTGGTAAGATTGTCTACTTTTAATCCTAATCTAAATTTTGGTCGGTCATAAAACACAGAGGCATCCAAAACAGTATAAGAAGGAATAGTGAATTTAAAAGTTGTTGTATTGGTTTGATAATATTCGCTTCCGTAAATTCCTCCAAATCCAAATCCAAGACCAGAAGCAGCGCCTTCAGTCAATCTATAACTTGCCCAAAGATTGGCAGTTGTAGGCGAACCAGCAGTTGTTGGTCTTAAACCATTAATGCTCGGATTTGCTTTTGTATATTGGCTATCATTATAAGTATAACCCGCAACGATATTTAAACCTTTAATTGGGTTTGCAATAAATTCTGCTTCAAAACCTTTACTCAATTGCGTTCCGTCCTGAATCTGGAAATTGATGTGATCTGGATCATCACGCGTAACATTGGTCACTTTAATATCGTAATAGCTAAAAGTTGCACTAATTTTATTAAAGTCAAATTTAACTCCACCTTCTAATTGGTTTGCCTGATTTGGTTTGAAAGTATTTCCGTAAAAATCAGATCCGCCAACATTGTTGAATCCGTTCATGTAATTTCCGAAAACAGAAACTTTATCTTTAACCACTTGATAAACCGCTCCCAATCTAGGAGAAAATGCTGTTTGATTATAATTTCCAGCAATAGAATCGCGACTTGGATAGTACACTCCTTTATTGATATAACGGTCAGCTCTAACACCAGCCATTACCAATAATTTATCTGTAACATTCAACACATCAGAAATATACGCGCTATACGTTCTTTCGTCATTTGACACCAAATTAGTGTATGTAGCATTTGCAAATAAAGGCTCTATTTTATTGATTGTAAAATTGTTGTAAGCATCTCCAGGTTTTCTAAAGTTAAGCGCTGGCATGTTTACTGTTGCATCGTTGCGTGTCGCGCGAAGGCTGTAAAAATCTAAACCTGCCACTACTCTATTACGCAATTTGCCTATTTTAAAATCACCGTTGAAATTCTGCTGAATATCAGTTCCATAATATGGATAATCCTGATTGGTAACTTGCTGTCTAAGGGTTTCATTACTCAACATAGTCAAAGCCACAACATATCCTTCAGATGAAGATCTTGTACGAGAAACTATTGTTTGTGAAGTCCATTCTTCTGAAATTTTATACTTCAATTGAGCAAATATATTATACTGCTGACCTGTATAGTTTACTGTATTATTGGCAAAAGAAAGTTTATACGGAATTCCTAATTCTTCGATGCTGTGAGCAGTCGCATCTGCTTTTGTATAAGGTGCCAATCGTGTTGGAGATGTTCCTTTAGAAACACTAAATTCAGCATCAATTAACAAAGTCAGTCTTTCATTTACTTCATAAGAAAAACTTGGCGCGATGAAAAAACTTTTATTAAAACCAGCGTCTTGAAAACTTCTTTCGCTGTGCAGTGCCGTATTAATTCTAAAAAGAGCCGTTTTGTCTTCATTAAGAGGCGTATTAATATCAGCCGTTAAACGATTCAAATCCCAATCGCCAGCCGAATAAGAAACTTCTCCTTTAAAGAAATTAAAAGGCTTTTTGGTAACTCTATTAAACAATCCGCCAAAAGAAGAGATGGTACTTCCAAACAAAGTTGCCGATGGTCCTTTAATAACTTCAATACGCTCTAAATTAGAAGGATCAATCGTATTATAGGTAAAACTTCCAACACCATTTCTTACCAATTGAGGCGTTGCAAAACCTCTAGAAATGTTAGTTGTTCTACCTTGATTTCTCACTTCGGCAATACCAGCACCGGGAACGTTTTTAAAAGCACTGTTGTAATCTGTAATTACTTGCTCTTTCATCAATTCCTTACTCACAATAGTATAAACCTGAGGATTCTCCATGTTTTTGAGTTTCATTTTAGAAACCTCTTCACTTTCTTTTCTTGCAAATCGGTTTCCTCCCGAGCTTACAATTACCTCTTCTAATTTTTGCGAAGTGTAAGCCATTTCAAAATCAAGAGTAACTTCTGTATTATTCTGATCTACAATAACAGAAGCTGGAGAAGATTCGTAACCATTTAATTTTATTTCAACAAAATAGGTTCCGAAAGGAATATTTTTTAATTGATATGTACCATCAGAATCGGTCGTTGTAGTTTTATTTAATTCTGAAATTTTAACCGTTGCACCTTGTAAAAAATTTCCGTCTTTGAGCACAGCCTTACCAGAAATTGTACCAACAGTTGATTGAGAAAAAGCCGTTTCTGAACAGGAGAAAAGCATCAAAAAGGCAACAAACACTTGACTTAAAACATTGTTTTTAAGTGTTTTAAAAATTGTTTTCATATAAAATTTATAATTTATCCTTATTTAGACTGGTTACAAATATATAAATGAGAACTAACTTCTTAGAAAAAGATTAAAACTTTCTTAAAAAATAATTAAAATCAAACATGGAGATTTCTCACGTCTCAAAAAGATTTACGATTATAGAAGATTACCTTCCCAATCAGTCTTCTTCGGAACAAATATTTTATGCCATTTTTCTACAAAGACATTTATATTTTGCATATCAGATTGTATCAATTTTGTTAGTTTACCGACTTCGCTTTGGTAACCACTTTTAGTATAAAATTTTCCAAGTTTATGTTCTGGTAAAAAAAGCATGTAGAACAATGGCGGACCTTTATATTCATCACTTCTCAATCTCATTTTAGTCGAAATCTTATCTGGAGTTCCAAATTCTAATCCATCAAAATCTTTTAAAAGCAATAATGAGTTTAAAGTCGGACTAAGCTCATATATATTCAAATGAATTTGAATCCATTTTTCGCCATTAAGTATACTTATAGAAATTTTTTCCAAATAATTTTCTGATGATAATCTGCTAAAATCATAAGTATATCCGCGACTGCTTCGATCATATTGACCGTGCCATGAAGTTTTAAATGGAGAAAGTTCAAAACCATTTTTTAATAAAGAAGGAATTCCCGCTTCTTTGAAAATTTCATTTCTAACTTTTAGAAGCTCCTTGTCTTCAACTTTGTAAAATAATTTCATTTAAATTTTAAATAGTTTTTGAAAGTAAAATTT
The DNA here is from genome assembly GCF_002303885.1 of Flavobacterium sp. ACN2. Lineage (GTDB taxonomy): Bacteria > Bacteroidota > Bacteroidia > Flavobacteriales > Flavobacteriaceae > Flavobacterium. The sequence continues at coordinate 94,693 of NZ_MRCM01000010.1, forward strand.
TATTAGCAAACTGTTATAGTACAATTATGATTCACTTTAAATTCATTACAAGTAGTTTTTATAAGATTGTAAGAAAACACCCGTTTTAGTCCCGTTTTATCCTCTATAAATTCTATTTTCATAAAAAAAAGACTACTGATTCAACAAATATAAATTAAAATTTTAGACTTTGTAAAGCGAACAGATTGTTATGATTTTTAGAATTGGGTTGCAGAAACCGTTATTCTTTTTTATTTTTATGAAATCGTGTGAAACTCTAATCACTCGATTTAATATTTACAAATAAGAGAAAACTAAAATGAGCAACGACAAAAAACTAAAAGCTGTCGCTTTCGGAGAAGTACTTTGGGATATTTTTGGCAATGAAAAAAAAATTGGTGGAGCGCCATTAAATGTAGCCCTTCGCATGAAAGCCTTAGGCGTTGATTCTAATATGATTAGCTGTGTAGGAAATGATGCAGATGGAGAGGAAATTATAAACGAAGTCAGCAAATTAGGTTTAGAAACCAACACTCTTTTACGATCTAATGATTTCCCAACAGGATTGGTAAATGTAACTTTAGACGAAAGCAAATCGGCTACTTATGAGATTCTTTATCCATCGGCTTGGGACAAAATTATCCTAAACGAAGAAACGAGAGAATTAGTCGTAAACTCAGATGTTTTAATTTATGGAAGTTTGGTCTGCAGAGATGAAGTCTCTAGAAAAGCATTAGAAGAATTACTCCACACACATACTTATAAGGTTTTTGATGTCAATCTTCGAAAACCACATTATGATTACGAAATTCTACAGCACTTAATGCAGGCAGCAAATTTCATCAAATTTAATGATGAAGAGCTAATGGAAATAAGCGCTGCATTAGATTCTCCTTACAATACTTTAGAAGAAAACATGAACTTCATCTGCTCTTTAACCAATGCTACAGCTATCTGTGTAACAAGAGGAAAAGATGGGGCTTTACTTTTATGGGATAAACATCTTTACGAAAACGAAGGTTATACCATAAAAGTTGAAGATACAGTTGGTGCAGGAGATTCATTTTTAGGAGCTTTGGTCACATCACTTTTAAATGGAAAAGAACCACAAGCAGCCTTAAACTTTGCTTGTGCGACGGGTGCTTTAGTCGCCGGATCTGCAGGTGGAAATCCCGAAATTTCAATCTTTGACATTGAAAATCTGATCAATAAAAACTAAAAGAAAAAAACTATAGCCTGATTCAAAAAATCAGGCTTTTTTTATACTTAAAACATACCGTTTCTATTAAAAACATGGGAAATATGTAAATTTAAAACGTAATTATTTCTTCCTAATCGATACAAGCGCTGTAACTTGCATTTTTAAAATAATTAATGAAGAATGATGAAAAAATTACGAATTTCTCTTATCAATATACACGGACTTTTGAAAGGTTCTGGTCTCGAAATCGGTCGAGATGCTGACAACGGAGGTCAGACCAAATACATATACGAATTAGCAGAATTTTTATCTCAACATGAAGATGTAGAACACGTTCATCTTTTTACCAGATTAATTGATGATCCCGCTCTTTCGCCAGAATATGCCGTGCCTATAGAAAATATAAATGATAAACTGGATATAAGGCGAATTCCGTTTCTGGGGAAAAAGTATAAAGCAAAAGAACAGCTTTGGGAAGGTCTTGATACTTTTGTGAACGGCGCGATGCAACACATCAAACAACACAATATTTTCCCAGATTGGATTCACTCCCACTACGCTGACGCTGGATATGCCGCAGCCGAATTATCAGCCGTTTTAAACATTCCTTTCGCACACACAGGACATTCATTAGGATTCTACAAAAAGAAAAAACTAATTGAAAGCGGAGAAACGGAAGAAGAACTTGAAAAAAAGTACAAATTCAAAGCCAGAATAGCCGCCGAAGAAAGAACATTAGAACTTGCAGAATTTATTGTTACTTCTACCGAACAGGAAATTGAAACCTACAAAGCATACAAAAACTTCGAATTAGGAAAATACCACGCCATTTCTCCTGGAATTGACACCAGAAAATTTGTTCCTTATTATTATCAAGAAAACGATTCGGACAAACATATGGAAGAAGCGCAACGAAAATATTGGGTTGCCGAAAGCATTTCTAAATTTTTAACCAATCCGCACAAGCCTATAATTCTGGCACTTTCAAGACCTGACCGTCATAAAAACTTGAACACTTTAATTGAAGTTTACGGAAAAGACAAAGAACTCCAAAGCATAGCCAATTTAGTCATTTTTGCTGGTATTCGAAAAGACATTGCCAAAATGCCAGAATCTGAAAAGAACGTTTTAACAGATCTTCTTCTTTTGATGGATAAATACGATTTGTACGGAAAAATGGCCATTCCGAAGAAACATGATGTTGAAAATGAAGTTTCGATTATCTACCGTTATGCTGCAGAAAAAAGAGGTGTTTTTGTGAATTTAGCTTTGCATGAAAACTTCGGCTTGACCGTAATAGAATCGGCTAGTTCTGGGCTTCCCGTTGTGGTAACCAAAAATGGTGGACCTTCAGAAATTATTCCGGTTTGTCAAAACGGAGAATTGGTAAATCCACAAGAAGAAAGCCAAATTAAAAAAGCGCTACGTAATATTCTAACGGATGAAAATAAATGGAAATATTATTCAAATAATGGAGCGATAAATATTCAGAAACATTACAGCTGGATTAGCCACGTCAATCATTATGTAGATATAATTAATGAAAATCTGTCTGTTTCCTCGACTGGAATCAAAAAACAGCATTATCCAAATATCAATATCGACCGATTGAAAAGAAAAATCGATCACCTATTGGTTTCAGATATTGACGGCACTTTAATAGAACCCAAACTAGCAAATCCAGGTTTGAAAGAATTAAAAGCCCATTTAACCAATCGTACCGATAAAATGGCTTTTGCAATGGCTTCTGGACGCAATTTGGAACTCGTAAAAAAAGTAATTGACGAAGAAGAATTTCCTCTGCCCGATTTCATTATCTGTTCAGTTGGAACTGAAATCTATTATACAAACGGAAAGGATTATATTCTAGATAAAGGTTGGGCCAAGTTTCTCTCTGGAAGATGGAAAAGAGACGAAATTGTCAATACACTTAAAGGCATAAAATGGATTAAACTACAGGAAGAAGAAGCGCAAAACCCTTTTAAAATCTCTTATTATTATGATAAAGAACATTACAATCATGATGAGTTAATTCAAATTTTAGGAACGGGATGGTACAAAGTCAATATTATTCCGAGTCACGGTCAGTTTTTAGATTTTATTCCGAAAAGAGCTTCTAAAGGAAATGCTATTAAATTTTTATGCCGAAAATGGTCGATTCCTTTAGGAAACGTAATTGCTGCAGGAGATTCTGGAAATGATGTTGATATGTTTAGAGGTCCAGTGAAAGGAATTATTGTTGGAAATCGAAGTTCTGAACTTGCCGATTACGAAACGACCAAAAATATTTATGTCGCTAAAAATTCAGCTTCAGAAGGAATTTTGGAAGGTTTAAAACATTATAAAGTTATAAAATAATATTGTTGAGTTAAAAATTCTAAACACATAGAAACATAGGTTTTATTCTGACTTAAAGAGAAGAAAAAGAAACTAGTTTTCAAACATAGAACAAACTCAAGGGTCAACTTTGTCAAAGTTTAAAACCAAGGGTATAATGAACATAAAACATAAATTATAAAATTGGTTTATGCATTTTTGTCATTTCGACGAAGGAGAAATCTCCGCGAGAAGCTCGACAAAGATTGGATTTTCGTTACGGAGTTACTTGCGGAGATTTGCTTCGCCAATTCGCTATCGCTCGAGTCTCCCTTCGGTCGAAATGACAAAGATTGTGGTTACTGTGTAATACTAAAGTTCCTTACACTCTTGCTTTCAAAACTTTGACAAAGTTTAACGGTTAAAAGATCTATGTTCATTTTAACTAAATAAAATGCCTTTTTTAACTCAAAGTAAAACTATGATTCTTTGTGTTTAAAAAATTAAAAATATACTAACAGTTTAAAATAAATAATAAAATGTATTCAGGTTCAGGATTTAGCAACTGGGAAATTGGAGATGTTGATGTATTTATAGATGAAAAAGGAATCCATCATTTATTTCATTTAATCATTCCCAATCACGATTATATCGCTCATGCCATTTCAAAAGATGGCCTTTCGTGGAAACGAGTAAAAAATGCCCTATTTGTTGGCGATCCTGGAGAATGGGACGATGATATGTTATGGACGATGCATATCAGCAAAAAATCGGATGGCGAAGGTTATGAAATGTATTATACAGGTCTTAAACGCCAAGATAAAGGAATCGAACAAAAAGTAGGAAGAGCAATTTCTACCGATCTGCTTACTTGGAAAAAAGAAAATCTATACGGACTTCCTTTTAAAAGTGAAGCGCCACATTATGAGGGCAAGAATAATAATCCGCGTCAATGGATAAGCTTTCGTGACCCATTTAAATACCAATACAAAGGAGAAGATTATTTGTTAATCTGCGCCCGAAGCGCCTCTGGACCAACATACCGCAGAGGCTGTATTGGTGTAGCCAAAAGAGAAAAAGAAGGTTATGTGCTGCAAAAACCGCTTCATATTCCGTACGTGTATGATGATGTAGAATGCCCGTGTGTGTTTGAAATTAAAGGAACGCATTATCTTTTGGGATCCATTAGAGAAGATATTAAAATACGGTATTGGTCTTCGCCAGAATTTAGAGGAGAATATTCTGCATTTCACAACAATGTGCTGATGCCACAAGGAAACTATGCCGCCAGAGTGGTTAAAGATGGAAAACATTATTTGGTTTACAATTTCTATTTCGCAGACGGAAACGTGAATACGCATCGTGTGATTCCGCCACCGAAAGAATTGGATGTCGATAAGAGCGGAAGACTTCTTTTGAAAAGCTATTATTATTGGCAAAAACTGTATCAGAAAACCATACTTCAAAAAGATCTGCCCCTTCCCTTACCTATTTTAGGAAATCCGACAGCAGAATTTGTTTTGGAAAACGAAAACAAATGGCGATTTGGATGCCGAAGCGGTTACGAAATTTATGGTTTCGAAAAGCCATCAAATGATTTTGTTTGGGAAGGAACATTGTCTGTTGAAGGAATGGGAAAAACGGGCTTTGTAATTGAATGTGATAAAGAAGGAACGGGCTATTATATTTCGATTGATTTTATGAATGGCTTCGTGCAGTTTAGAGCTTGGGGATTTAATGAAAAGGATGTGAAGAATAATTTTATCTTTGAAAACATCCAAACCAATCAGTTTGAAATTAGTGACGAAAAACAGATTTCTTTTAAAATTATCCGCTACGGAAATTATTATGAACTTTCGATAAATGACATTGTAAAACTAACTTTATTGGATTTTAAATACAACGAAGGAAAAGTCGGAATCTATGTCTGTTCGGCTGTAATTTCGATAAGCGATTCTAAAATTCATGTCATTCCAGAACCAGAAAACGAATACGCAGCTTCTGATCCTGAAAAATATGATAATGAATTACAACCCAATTCTCTAATTTAAATACTTATGAATATACAACCCCTTAAAATCGGTATGGCATTGATACTTTTAATGTCTCTTAATTTTGCTAATGCCCAACAGAAAGATGCTGAAAAATGCCGTTATACCAAAACACCTCAAGGTTATCTGATGGTTCTTCGCGAAGGCGATAATGTTTTGGAACTAATTGAAAAATTAGCCAAAGAGCAAAATATTCCGTCAGCAAATTTTACTGGAATAGGTTTTGCACAAGATGCCACTTTTGGATTTTATGATTTCAACCAAAAGAAATTTCACCCCAAAACTTTCAATAAAGTAGAAATGGGAAGCATTACGGGATCTATTGCTTGGAGCGGCGACAAACCTTCAATACATATGCACGGAGTTGCAACCGATGATAAATTTGATGCTTACGGCGGTCATATTCTTGGACTGAAAGTAGGAACGGGTTCTATGGAAATTTATATCACAGTGAATCCTGAAAAACTAGAAAGAAAAATAGAACAGCCATTGAATGCAAATGTGTTACAATTGCCTTGTTTAAAGTAGATTTTTGCCGTCTTAAACTTTGTCAAAGTTTAGAACTTTGACAAAGTTGTCTTACCAGTCTTCTCAAAAAATATAAGTAAACAGGATAATAAAGCTGTTTTTATTTTGAAAGATAAAACCTATATTGGCATTCCAAACTGATAATTCTAAAAAATGCCACATAGTCCTTCTCCAGAAGATGTAAAGAGAATTTTCGAAAATTATTTTACTGCCGATATGAATATCTGGACGGGATTTTCGGAAAAAATTAGAGTTCGTGAATTTGACAAATCTGAAATTATAAAAGATTATCACGGTGTCGAAAAATATCTTAACATCATTATTAAAGGATCGGCTGGACTATTTGTTTGGGATGGCAAAAGAGATATTTGCATTAATCTTCTTTACGAAAATAGTTTTATTAGCGATTATATGTCTTTCTTAAATCAGCAGCCGTCTGTTATTAAAACCGAAGCTTTAGAAGATGTAACGCTTTGGTCTATTTCTAATCAAGATTTAAATGAATTGTACCAAAGATCGGAAACGGGTTTGCGAATCGGAAAAGCTATTTCTGAAATGTTGTATGTGCGTAAGCAGCAAGAACAAATTAACCTGCTGACACTTTCGCCACAAGAACGTTATTTAAAACTTATAGAAGGACGTCCAGAAATTTTTCAAAGAACGCCACTTAAAATCATTGCTTCCTATTTGGGATTAACGGCCGAAAGTTTAAGCCGAATTCGAAAAAGAGTTATGGAAAAATGATTTCTTACCCAAAGTCAATTTTATTTTCATTTTCGTGCCCTAAGTTTGCTTCACTAAACCAAACAAATTTAAAACGATGAAAAATAAAATCAACTTTGGCGCTATTATAGTTTATTATGTAATTGCTGTAATCTGCAGATATGCAGCTGTTAAAACCAATTTATTATCTGGAATAGAAAATCCGTATTTAGCCATTTTGCTGCGCGGTGTTGGTCCTGCTTTAGGAGCTTGGGCTGTAATAAAAATATTCTCGCTTCATAATCCGATGTCATTAAAAGGGATTTATAAAAATGCTCTAGTTCCGTTTGCCGTTTATTGGATTCTTCCAGCCGTTTTAATTGCAAGTGTTTATTACTTTACAATCGGTAAATTTCCAATTTTATTAATGTTTACGGTTTTGGCTTACGGACTTTTAGAAGAAATCGGTTGGCGCGGATTTTTACAAGAACAATTAAAATCGCTTCCTAAATTTACTTCGATATTGATTATTGCTTTACTTTGGTTTGCATGGCATTTAAACTTCGAAATAACGCCAAGCAATATGACTTTCTTCGGAATCATTTTCTTCGGAAGTTGGGGAATCGGAAAAGTATATACTTCTACAGGATCGTTATTGGCAGTTGCAGGAGTGCATTCGCTAAACAATTTCTTCCGTAATGGCTTGCATGAAACAGAGCTTACTTTAATCGTTGTGTTATTAGTAATATGGGTTGGTTTTATTATTCTTTATAACAGAAAATATAAAACTGTAGTAAATCCAACATAGACTTTAAACCCTAAACTTTGACTTCAATGAACCTTTATCTTCAATAAAATAACCCCAATCATTGTCATTTCGACCGAAGGGAGAAATCTCCACAAGTAGCTCCGCAACGAAAATCCAATCTTTGTCGAGCTACTAACGGAGATTTCTCCCTTCGGTCGAAATGACAAAAATGTGAAAACCAACTTTATAATTTATCTTTCCTCGAAGTTCTTTACACCCATGGTTTAAAACTTAAAAATTATTCTCCCTTAATTTAATCGTTCTGTAGTTTCCATTCTCAAACAATGTTCACTTCCTAAATACAAAGGATCTCCATGTTTCTCCGACCAAAATCCGTCTAAAACATCTTTTGTAATGCATCTATAGACCGCAACTCCTTTATAGGTTTTATGGTCATCTCCTTTATAACTGAAATTAATTACCAGAATATTATCTTTAAAGAAACCCGTTCCTTTTTGTTTGTGCGAGTTGATAATCCAATCTGCCTTTATGCGATTGTTTTGATCTAACGTCAGCGTCAAGACACCTTTGTATGTTATCTCATTACTATCGTCCTGATTGCTTCCAGAAATGGAATAAGTGCCTACTAAATCTTGTATTGTCATTTATTTAATGCGCTATTTTTTGCAAAAGTAAAAATTATCTTTTAAATCAATTTTCTCACATTTTTTTCTAATAATAACTCATTGTAAACTTTTAAAATAAAGTTGAAATTTTGTTAATTTCTTATGGAATTAAGTAAGATCATTTAAGTTTTTATGATTAAATTGGTTGTATGAGAACAAATCCTGACGTACTTATTATTGGAGGCGGTCTTGCTGGCCTGGCAAGTGCTTTACACTTATCCAAAAAAGGATTGAAGGTGATTCTTATCGAAAAAAACACCTATCCAAAACATAAAGTTTGCGGAGAATATATCTCAAATGAAATCTTGCCTTATTTATTTTGGTTGGAATTAGATGTTAGGGAACTTCAGCCAACCAGTATTTCTAATTTTGAATTTACAGCCCAAAACGGAAAAACAGCAAAAACTAAACTTCCACTGGGCGGTTTCGGAATCAGCCGTTATGCAATGGATAATTTCTTGTTTGAAAAAGCAACCGAAAATGGCTGTACTATTATAACCGATCACGTCTCTCATATTTCTTTTGAAAATGAGATTTTTACTGTCACTACTTCCGAAGAAATTATTTCATCAAAAATAGTTTTAGGCGCTTACGGCAAAAGATCGAATATAGATCAGGTTTTGTCAAGAGATTTTATTGCTAAAAAATCACCTTGGCTAGCCGTAAAAGGACATTACAAAGGAAATTTTGACGAAAGTCTTGTGGCTTTGTACAATTTTCAAGGCGGATATTGCGGCGTTTCAAAGGTCGAAAACGACGTTATAAATATTTGCTATTTAGCGGATTTTGATACTTTTAAAAAATACAAAAACATCGAAGAGTACCAAAAAGCGGTGCTTTATAAAAATAAAAAATTGAAAGGGATTTTTGAAAACAGCACTTCCCTATTCGAAAAGCCTTTAACGATCAGTCAGATTTCATTCGATAAAAAAGAACCTGTAGAAAATCACATTTTAATGATTGGAGACACCGCAGGATTAATTCATCCCATGTGTGGCAACGGAATGGCAATGGCAATTCATAGCGCTAAAATAGCTTCTGAGCTTGTGCTTGATTTTTATTATGGAAAAATAGAATCGAGAAGCGAATTTGAAAAAGAATACATTAAAGAATGGAAAAAGCATTTTAGCAAAAGATTATTCTTTGGTAGAGTTTTAGCCAAAGCGCTGACACATAAAAATCTGACTCATATCATGACAACTGTCGCAGCATCAATTCCTGCATTACTATCGTTCATTATAAAACAAACGCACGGCCGACCAATAACAATTGAATAAATGGGTGTAAACACTAAATATAGAACAGAAGAAATTGAAATAATGGATGATTTTTCGCTTCAAAGCGAAGAGCTTATTGGCGCGTTAGATCAAATTGCTTCTATTAATCAATTGCTTGGCGGAAATAAACTCACGCTTAATGGCATAAAAGAACTTTTAAAAAAGACGGATACTTCTCAAACCATTACCATCGCCGATATTGGATGCGGAAATGGAGACATGCTAAGAATGCTTGCCAAATATGGAAAAAAGCAAAATCTTCAGTTCCAATTAATTGGAATCGATGCCAATGCTTTTACCATTGATTATGCCAAGAAACTGTCAAAAGATTTTCCGAACATATCATATAGCTGCATGGATATTTTTAGCGAAGATTTCAATCGGCTAAAATACGATATTGTTTTGTGCACGCTAACGCTGCATCATTTTACCACCAGTCAAATTGATGAAGTAATGGATACTTTAAACCAAAATGCTTCGATTGGAATTGTGGTAAACGATCTTCACAGAAGCAAAATTGCGTATCGATTGTTTGAGCTCATAAGCGTTGTGTTCAATCTCAATACAATGTCGCGCAACGATGGTTTGATTTCTATTTTAAAAGGATTCAAAAAAAACGAATTGGAGCATTTCTCCAAAAAACTAAATCTAAAAAACTATTCCATAAACTGGAAATGGGCCTTTCGCTACCAGTGGATAATTACTAAAATATGAGTGTAAAGATAATCACGGCTGTTAAACAGCTTCCGCAATATTCTCGAACGACCGAAGAAATACTTCCGCTTGTAGACGTATGGCTTGAAGGTCAGGAAGAGCGTTTTATCAAAAAAGTAAAAAAGATATTCGAAGGCGCTTCTGTAGACAAGCGCTATTCTATCATGGAACCTTCGGAAGTTTTTAACGCTACTTCATTTGAAGAAAAAAATGATATTTATAGCCGCGAAATGATTGTTCTAGGACATCAAGTTCTCGAAAAAGCATTAGAAAAAACAGGCTGGGATCCGCAGAGTTTAGACTATATTATTACGGTAAGCTGTACCGGAATTATGATTCCTTCGCTTGACGCTTATCTGATTAATAAAATGAAATTAAGACAAGATATTGTTCGTCTTCCTGTAACCGAAATGGGCTGCGCAGCAGGAATTTCTGGAATTATTTACGCTAAGAATTTTCTAAAATCGAATCCTGGAAAACGTGCTGCGGTAATAGCAGTAGAATCGCCAACTGCCACTTTTCAGCTCGATGATTTCTCCATGCCAAATATTGTAAGCGCTGCAATTTTTGGAGATGGAGCGGCTTGCTGTTTATTGTCTTCAAAAGAAGAAGATGCTGGTCCTGAAATTCTCGACGAACAGATGTATCATTTTTATGATGCCGAACATATGATGGGTTTCAAGTTAACCAACGGCGGACTGCAAATGGTTCTCGATATTGAAGTTCCAGATACCATTGCTTCTCATTTTGGCGATATTATTCATCCTTTTTTAAAGCAGAATAATCTTGAAATTAAAGATATTGACCACATGATTTTTCATCCCGGAGGAAAAAAAATCGTAACAACGGTTGAATCGCTTTTTGCCGGATTGGAAAAAAATATTGACGACACTAAAGAAATTCTCAAACAATACGGCAATATGTCGAGCGCAACCGTTTTGTATGTTTTAGAAAACATTATGAATCGAAATCCGAAAAAAGGAGAAAAAGGTTTAATGCTGAGTTTTGGTCCAGGATTTTCGGCACAAAGAGTTTTATTGCAATGGTAATTTTAAAAGCTTATGAAATTAAATGATATTATAAAACAGCTACCCTACAGCGAACCTTTTTTGTTTGTAGATGAATTGCTTCACGCAGATGAAAATGGCGTAACTGGAACGTATACCTTCAAAGAAAATCTTGATTTTTACAAAGGCCATTTCAAAGACAATCCGGTTACTCCAGGCGTTATTCTAACTGAAACAATGGCTCAGATTGGAATGGTTTGCTTGGGAATATTTTTGTTGGGAAATGAATTGGGAGAAAATACTGTGATTGCCTTCACTTCTGCCGATATGGAATTTTTAAAACCCGTGTATCCAAATGAAAAAGTAACGGTAACTTCAGAGAAATTGTTCTTTCGCTTTGGAAAATTAAAATGCAATGCGGTCATGAAAAATGAAGCTGGACAAGAAGTTTGCAGAGGCGTTCTGGCAGGAATGATAACAAAAAGATTATGAAAAAACGAGTCGTTATAACAGGTATTGGAGTTGCAGCGCCAAATGGGGTTGGAATTCCTGCGTTTACTCATGCGCTGCAAAATGGCATTTCGGGTATTCGTCATGATTCTCAGCTGGAAGAATTGCAATTTTCTTGTCAGATTGTAGGTCAGCCGCAAATATCTGAAGAGTTGAAAGCGCAGTATTTTACAGAACTCGAACTTCGCGGGTTTAACAGCACAGGAATTTTATACGGCGTTATTGCGGGTATGGAAGCTTGGAACAACGCAGGATTGCCTATTAACGAAAATCCAGATTGGAATAGCGGTGCCATCTTTGGAGCTGGAACTTCTGGAATTGATAAATTTCGTGAAAGCATTTATAAAATTGATGAACTGCAAGTCAGAAGATTAGGAAGTACAGTTGTTGCACAAACGATGAACAGCGGTGTAAGCGCTTATCTTGGAGGTAAAATCGGATTGGGAAATCAGGTAACGACCAATTCATCGGCTTGCACAACAGGAACTGAATCCATATTAATGGCTTACGACCGCATACAATCTGGACAAGCAAAACGAATATTAGCGGGAAGCACTTCTGACAGCGGTCCCTATATTTGGGGTGGATTTGACGCGCTTCGTGTCTGTTCTTCTAAATATAATGACAATCCCGAAGAAGGTTCAAGACCAATGAGTGCTTCCGCTGCCGGATTTGTTCCTGGAAGCGGTGCAGGAGCTTTTGTAATTGAAGATTTGGAAAGCGCTTTAGAACGCAACGCTACTATTTATGCCGAAATATTGGGTGGAAATGTCAATTCGGGCGGACAGCGCGACGGCGGAAGCATGACTGCTCCAAACAGTATAGCTGTGCAAAGATGTATTAAAACTGCTATTGCAAATGCCGGAATCCATCCCAATGAAATTGATGCTATAAACGGGCATTTAACAGCAACAACAAAAGACAGTCTGGAGATTGAAAACTGGACAAAAGCCTTGGAACGAAGCGGTTCTGATTTTCCGTATATTAATTCGCTGAAAAGCTTAACAGGACATTGTTTAAGTGCTTCTGGAAGTATCGAAAGTGTTGCCGCGGTATTACAGCTTCACGAAGGTTTTTTATTTGGAAATAAAAACTGCTCTGATCTTCATCCTGAAATTGCGGCATTGATTGATCCTTCAAAAGCACTTATAGAAACGATTAAAACTAACCCAAAAATAATTGCAAAAGCCAGTTTTGGTTTTGGCGATGTAAACGCATGCGTAATATTTAAAAAATTCGAAAATTAAAATGGACAGAAAAGAACTAACCGAAAGATTAAAAGTAATTATAAAGCCTTTTGCAACCAATACAGAAGCTTATGACAATTTAACTGAAGAAACAGACTTCATTAAAGACCTCAATATAAACTCGGCTAATTTGGTGGATATCGTGCTGGATATTGAAGAAGAATTCGACATCGTAATTGACAATGCCGATATGGAACGAATGCTGGATGTTAAAACTGCTTTGGAAATCATCGAAACCAAACTTGCTGCAAAATGATTGGCAATGACATTATAGATCTCGCGCTGTCCCGTAAAGAAAGCAATTGGCAACGCAAAGGTTTTATAGAAAAGCTTTTCACAGCTGATGAACAACAGCTTATAAAAAAGTATGATGAACCAGAAATCATGGTTTGGCTTTTATGGAGCATGAAAGAGGCTGCGTATAAAATCTATAATCGTCAGTCCAAAATTCGTGAGTTTAGTCCCAAAAAGCTTGTTTGTTTTATAGAAGCATTAGACATAAATAATTCATGCGGGAAAGTAGTTTGCGATAAAAATATTTATCACACCAAAACTATTTTGTCTCTAGAAAGTATTCATACGGTTGCTGTTGCCGATTTTAAAGATCTAAATAATGTGATTGAAGTTGAAAATAAAGAAATTGTAAAAGACGAAAACGGTGTTCCATATTTGAAAATTTCTTCCAATACAGTTCAAGATATTTCAATTAGTCATCATGGGCGTTTTGAAAAGAGGATTATGATACAAAATTAATTTATCAAATACCTAGTGGTTTCATTCCAAACAAATCAGGTTTTAGTTGCTCAGAATATTCTTTATATTTGATTCTTTATATGTTCAATTCATATTCACCAGAAAGCAAAAATCTATGAAAATACTTTTTACAAAAACAGTATTGCTTTTACTTTTCTTAACCTTATTTTCTTGCGAAAATAAAAAACCAAAACCAGTCGCAAAACCTGCCTATAAAGCGGGTGTAATTTTATCTTTTGATGATGCTTATGTCGATGAATGGTCGGAAGCCGATCAAGTTTTGCGAAAATATTCTTGGAAAGCCACTTTTAACGTCTGCAGAATTGATTCGATTGGAGCTCCTGAAATCAAAAAACTACTCGAAATGCAAAAATACGGTCATGAGATTGCCGGACATGGCTATCATCATTACAATGCAGTTAAGTTCACCAAGCAATATAGCGTCAAAGAATATTTAAAACAGGAAATCGATCCGATGATTATTTCTATGAAAAAAAAGTCTTTCAACGTTACTTCCTTTGCTTATCCTTACGGCGAAAGATCAGATTCGCTGGACAAAGCACTATCTCCTCTTTTTAAAATTATTAGAGGAAGAGCATTTGGAGGCGAAATTCCAGAAAAGCAAGACAGTTATTTTAATAATTCTAAAATTGTATTTGCCTTTGATATTGATAACAGCCACATTCATTTTAGCATTCCGTATGTATTAGAATTATTAGATTACGCCAAAAAGAACAATAAAATTCTACTTTTATGCGGTCATAAACCGGTAAAAGAAATCACAGAAAATTATCAGGTTAAAATCGAAACTTTAGAATTTATCTGCAAATACATGAAACTTAATGATCTTAAATTCTATAAACTTTCAGATTTAGACAATTTGCTTCCTCCACAACTTTAGTCCAAAAAAATAGAAATTATAACCAATGAAGATTTATCTTATTTCAATGATGGCTGCCGTAACGGTTTCTCAGGACCAAGTAAAAAATCCTGTAATTAAAGCTTCTTCTAAAATCTGTTATATAAAAGAAGATAATGAAGAAAAAACGAAATGGTATTTAGATTCAAAAGCAAAACCAGATTTATACGTAACCAATAAAACTCCGAAAGAGAAAACGGTTACTTTTTATACCAATGAAGATTCTATCGTCATAAAACTAAAACCTGGAAAAAAGTTTGATTTTGCTGTTATTTTAAATAATACCGACAGCTGTTATACACGTATTGAATGTCCGCCTTTACAAAACTTTTCAAAACTCAAACCTGAAATACATGATACAATTCCTTTTGTGCTTTCAGAATTTAACAACATCATTTTCAAAGTTAAATTAAACGACAAAGAAACACTCGATTTAAAATTTGATTCGGGAACTAGTGATTTTCTTTTAACCAATGATATGATCAGTCAGCTAAAATTAAGCAGTTTAAAAGGGCATCGTTTCCAACTTGGAAATCAAATCTGGAAAGATCAGCAGATTTATCCTGTAGAGCTTTCTGGACAAGGAACTGTGGGGCGCTTTGGCTGGAATCTATTTGATGGCAAAATTGTAGAAATCGATTATGATAAAAAGCTTTTTATAATTCATTCTAAGCTGTCCAAACGAAACAAAGAGTACACAAAATTGGATATGGAATTTACACATACTTTGTTTTGCATTCAAGGACAACTTCAAATAAAAAATACAGTTTATAAAGGCCGTTTTCTTTTTGATAATGGCTATCAGCGTACCGTAATGCTTGATCAAGAAATGGTACAAGAACAGCAATATCCAACAGAAAGTTTACCTGTTCTTAAAAAAGTAATTTTAAAAAATGGTCAAGGCGAAGAAGTTCCAGTTGTGACCGTGAAAAACGAAAAACTTTACTTAGGCAATTTATGTCTAAATGATGTTCCCGTACAATTACTAACAGCAAACAATCCGGCACGATTTAAAACCCATATTCTTGGTAGCGAAGTTTTAAAAAGATTTAATACCATTTTGGATTTTCAGGAAAATAAAGTTTACTTGAAACCAAATTCGCTATGGAATGAATCTTATACTGAAAGTTCATAAAGAATCATAATTATTGTAAAACTCAAAGAATCTAATTTAAACAAATCCATTAAATTAGATTCTTTTTTTATTTCATAATTAAATACTTAGAAGTTTTAAATAATTAAAAACTATACTTGAAAAACATACAGCCTTTTCAGTTTAAAACATAGTATTATCCCGATTTGGATCAAAACTTCCTTTATCTGGATATTTAATGCTATCCTTTAATTCTTCTACTCGTTTTGGATCAAACTTAGGCAATTGCAGTTCGTTATTTTCTTTCCACTTTTTAACGGTTTCGGAGATTTCTTCTGCTTCCCCTCCCTCGCGTAACAAAATAAAATATTTAGAAAAATTTTTAAAAGGAAAATAATTTACTGAATATGCAAAATGAATAAAGACCTGAATAATCAGGGCTTTTTTTCTGTCTGAAAAATTGTATTTTTGTTAAGTCAGACAAAAAGGTGATTTGGTATTTTACAGCACCAAAATGTAGGATACATTTTCTATTTTTTTATTCTTAATTATTATCTTTGAGCTATGAGTACATTACTAAAATCAAATCATATCGGGCGAAAAATAAGCCGTATTCGTGAACTAAAAGACATGAAACAAGAAGCCCTTGCACAAGCTTTGGGAACAAATCAACAGGCAATCTCAGCTATGGAGAATAGTGAAAATGTTGATGAAGAAAAATTAATCCAAGTTGCAAAAGCCTTAGGCGTAAGTGTGGAAGCAATCAAGAATTTTTCAGAAGAAGCGATATTCAATATTATTGGAAATACAATCAATAATAATGATAATGCATCTATGAATTCAAATATTCAGTATCAGCCGACATTTAATCCTCTTGATAAAGTTGTTGAGTTATATGAAAGGTTAGTACAAGCTGAAAAAGATAAAGTGGAATATTTGGAAAAATTATTGAAAGGAAGATAGTTTACCGAATATGCAAAAAGAACAAAGCCCTGATTATTCAGGGCTTTTTTTATGATTATGATAAATATAGTTAATACGACGATCATTTGAAAGTGTTGTTTTCCTCATTATTATAATTCTTAAATTCCTTTTAAATAATATTTATTTCCCTTATTGCTTTGTTCTTTTGCAAAAACCGAATAACTGTAATTTTTTACATTTAAATTTTTCTTTTTTCTTTCTTTAAGATAAGCTTCATAATAAGTTGTACTGTTTATATACATTATTAAATTGTCCAGTTGATTATTTAGCACAATTAAATTAACTTCATCAGTTTTTATATTTTGTATTATAGCATTATAACCAATATTAAAAACATAAATTTCATTTTCGTCCTCCCAAACAACATGACGATCAATTTTATCTTTATCATCATAATTAGGTAACCCCAATTTTTTATTAAGAGAATTAAATAATTTTTCACTTTCTTGTTTTGTATAGGTATGAAATTGATATCCTTCTATTTTTTTTGTCTTTTCATTGACTAATAGATTGAGGTAGTTTTTTCCGCTGTAAGTTGCTGAAACATCTTCGTCTATTGAGTTTGATAAATCATTATTATCGTAAGTTAACATTTCAGAATCTTTATACTCATAAGCAGTAAGATTAGGGTCATAGATAAATGGCTGTTTTTTTTGATCTATTTCATTATTGATTAAAGTACTTTTACTTGTTGGTAATTTAATTTGAGCTAAATCTTTTTTCTGTGAGTTGCAACTTTGCATTAAAATGCAAATAATTGTTGATGTGATTATTTTTTTTAACATTATCAAGGTTTTACATAACTTTTTATCTTATAATCATCCCCTTCACTTTCCATGATTTTTGCATATTGATAATACGAAATTTGTTTACTTGTTTTATTTTGTTTGTCGAGATAATCTAGATAATCACCATAATATTGAAAAGGTCCTGCTGAGAATTTATGTCTTCGAATTATTAGATTGTTTTTTTTAAATGCATCAAAATATGACGTGTTTTGTGTTACTCCTCGTAATAAGTAGTAATTCTCCTTATCTTCCCATAATAAAGCATCTGGCTCAATTTCTTTTGGTTCAGATAAAAGTTTATCCACATAAACAGGTTTGCCTATGCTGTTTTTTAAAGTGTTGATTAATTGTTTTATATTTTTATTATAGAACAATATTATATGATAATAATTTAATGTATTATCTTTTTTCGAAAATTCAAAACTTATAGTATTAGTTCCAAATTCTCCCTTTTTATTTCTATATCCACTCAAATCGACTCCGTTAAAATTAAGCACATCTTCCGATTGTGAGCCATAGACATCAAAAAAATTATAATCTATCATAGAACTATTTTCTATATATTCATTAGGAATATCTCCAAAAAAAGTATCGTACTTTTCAGTAAAAGTAATTTTTGCCAAATCTTTTTTTGGCTGATCTTTGTGACAGGATATGAAAAACAATATCATTAAAAGCATACTTGTTTTTTGCATAAGATTTTAATTTTTGCTCTGAATTATCGTTTAAATAATTAGAACATCTAATAGTATATAATTTTGCGGTTTTTTATTTCTGGTAAATTGCTGTCATGATAATAAGTTGTTGTTTTAATTAGACTTCCAACATTATCATATTGATATAATTCTTTACTGGAAATTTTATTTTCATTTTGATTGTTATAACTATGTTTTTCAATTAAATATCCTTTATTGTATATATACTTTTCTCTACCTTGTTCATAAAATTTATTGTCTTCTAAAATTGATATTATAAATTCTTTTAAAAAACCATTTGAATCAAATAATGATTGAATTTTCCTATCGCCAAATTTTCTAATTTCTTCTGATTTTTTACCAGCTGAATTATATCTAAATTCTGTTTCAATTGTTCCAGAATTACTATACTCTATTTGTTTTACTAGTCTTTGCTGATTATCATACTCTTTTTTAACTTTTATCTGTTTCAATTCTTCATCTGTTAATTTAATCCATGGATCGCTACTTTTTATCTTTCCGTTTTTGTCATATTGTATTGTTTCGATAGGATTTCCATTTCTGTCAAAAGTTGTTGTTGAAAAATAATAAAAATTTTCAGTAACTATTTTTTCTTGAATTTCTTTTACATTGCCTTTAATTTTAAATATTTCCTGAATGTTTTTTATATCATCAGGTTTCATTTCTTTCGAAGTGCAACTATGTAGTAAAATGAATAGAACGTGTAATTTGATAACATTTTTCATTAAATAATTAATTCTGAATTATTATCTATAAACTCACTGTAAAAAGATAGCTTAGGAATATCTTTAAAATTATTGACATTTAATTTTATTATTTTTCCAGAGCTATTCCACTGTACTTCTTGCCCAAAATCATTTTTAAAATTGATTTTAAATTTTCCTAATGATTTTGAAATTAAGCCTATATTCTCCTCATAAAAATCGTTCCCTTCAATTTGTAAAGTGTACCCAATAACTTTTCCGTTTTTATAAAAAATAAATGCTTCTTTCCCTTCATAGTTTTCTATTATCAAATCATCTTTTGCAAAGTGGTAATAGCCAAAATTCTTATTTCCTTCTTTATTTAAAAATTCAAATGTATCTAACAAGGAATTTGATTGTCCCAAAATAGTATTCAGGTTTACTTTTTTATTAGAGCAACTTACTAATGAAGGGATAAAGTATAAACCTAATCCTCCTAATCCTGTATTTATTATAAATTTTCGTCTATTCATAAAACTATATTAGATTATACTAAATCCTTTTTCTAAAGTTCTAACATGAAGCTTAACCTCTAACTCGATATTTCTTTCTCCTTCTGCAATATTTCGTTTAAACTGAAGTGCTGACCCCCCCATCAATTCGAAGCAATGAAACTAATTTACCATAACCAAAAATTTCTAATTTCAATTCGTCCGGATTCAAAGGAAGTACTTCTAAGTTTTTATTAAATAAATTTATAATACTATCTCGTATTTCTTGTTTTCTAATCGAATTGAAATAAAATGCTTTAGTTTGTAACTCTTCTTTTTCTCTTGATAGCTCTAGAAATTTAGATGCGTTATGTTCTTTTAAAATAGCATGAAGTTGAGTATAATATTCTATAACTTTTTGTTTCAAAACAGTTTCATCTAGTTTTGTTAAGTCGATAGAATTTTGCCATCCATCTAAGACAAAAGGTAATTCAATCTCAATTTCTGTTTTAATTTCAAAATAAGGGAGACCTTTTAATGGACTCGTAACTTTGTTGTTTCTATCAAATGAAGCTTCAGGTGTACTTAATTGAGGGAAAAAGCTTTGTTTTGTTTCTTTCCAGTTATCAATATCGGATACATTAAAACTGATTTCCATTCCATCATTTTCTGTTAAAGTTTTTTGCCCAAACCTAGGGAATATTTTTCCAACAACGTTGTATTTTCCGCTTTGCAAAACCACATGATTTATAGGAACAGAGCCATCTAATATTCCGTCTTTAGTGTCTTTACCAAGAAAGCTAAATACAGGAACGTCATTAATTAAAACTATTCCTGAACAATTTAGGTTAGGATATAATTCGTAGAAAGGATTATTTATCGTACTTCCTATTGACATTTTTTTACTTTAAATATTCATAAAAAGGAATGTTATCTTTTTGTTCTGGTAAAGGCGGAGGATAGAGTACTCGATCTTTACATGCTTTCTTAGTCATTGGTCTGTAGTTAACACTAAAATTTTCGCTATCCATAATAATATTTACAATGTATAAGACTTTATCTTTATCCCATATAATATCTCTGGGATAAGTGAAATCCTCCTCTACAATTCCTTCTGGTTTATAAAGTTTTGTTTCTTTTGGAAAAAACTTTTGTAATTTTAAATAAATCTCTCGATCAGATTTATTATTTATGGTCGCAGTATCAAAATTGATTTTTGAAGGATTTCCAAGTTTTTTTAATATTTTTCCTAAAAACAAAAACGCATTTTCTTTTGCAAAACGAGCATTGACTTCGGCAATTTCTCCTTTGTAGATGACAATCTTCACATCCCATGTTGAATCAATAGGAATTCCTGAATAGTTGAATTGATTTTTTATTTTATTAATTTCATGGTAGTTGGTTATTATTTCTCCATTATCTATTGTTACAAGTGTATTTTTTCCATCTGTAGTTTTCCATTCATAATGGCCTTTAAGAGTATTGTGTTCAAGATTTTTATTGCTTTCTAAATCATATTGATCAGCTTTGTTTCCTAATTCAACTGTTGATAAATCCAGTGTGTTATTACAGCTATATAATATAATAAGTGCTAAAAAAAGAATTGTTTTTTTCATAATGTGATTTTAAATAATGCTTAATCCTTTTTCAGCATTTCGGACGTGTAATTTAATTTCTAATTCTATGTTGCTCTGTTCTTTAGGATTTGGACTTTTAAATTGAAGAGGTTGAGAGCCGTCTAGTTTCATTAATCTCACTAGTTTTCCATATCCTAAAAACTCTAATTTTAGTTCGTTTTCATTCAAAGGCTCCAATTCAAGGTTTTGATTAAATAATGCTGTAAGCCCTTCTTTAAAACTTTGTCTTCTTTCTTCATTAAAGTAAAAAGCTTGTTCCTGTAATTTCTGTTTTTCTCTTGATAATTCTAAAAACTTACCAGCATTATGCTCTTTAAGCACAGCATGAATTTGTCTGTAGTATTCCAGAACTTTTTCTTTTAAAACATTTTTGTCCAATTTAGATAAATCGACAGAATTTTGCCATCCATCTAAAACAAAAGGTAATTCAACTTCTATTTCTGTAGCTATTTCAAAGTAAGGATAATTAATGTTTTCACTTAAGCCACTCCATGGAGATTCTATTTTAGGATGGAATTTGTATATAGAGGATTTCCATATTTTTGGATCTGCATCAGCGCAATAAAAATCTATAAGCATTGCCTCTTCTTCTGTCAATGTTTTTTGCCCTTTTCTTGGAAACATTTTGCCAACGACTCTGCATTGGCCACTTTGTAATAGAACATGATTTATATCTAATGCACCAAGATAACCTCCATCTTCTGTTTGATTTCCATACCAGTCTATAACTGGAATGTCGTTTACCAAAATTGTACCTGAACAATATATATGAGGGTCAATGGTATATAAGGGTCTTTCTAATTTATTCATTATCTCTTAGTTTATATATTTTTTATCTAATTTTTTGGTTTCGTCAGAAATTATTTTTTCTTCAACTTTGAAACTACTTTTCCACCATGCTACTTCTCCTTCAATTTCAGCAATGAACATGATACCTGAAAATTTTACTACCGGTTCTATGAAAACTCCCTTTTCATCACTATCTATAACAACGTCTCCTCCAAAGTATCCATCTAATTTAGCTTCTGCTTTGAATTTGGCAATTGGTTTTGATTTTTTCCCTTTTATTTTTCCAATTTCAAGTTTCATTTCAAATTTAATTGTTACACCAAATTTGCCTCCAATAACTAACTTTCCAGGACTTCCAATTCCATAAAGGGCACTAATTTTTAAATCTTCAACCATTACAGATAATTCTCCATAAAAAGTTGCTGTAAGAGTGACTTTGCCTCCAAGTTCTTCTATTCGATCTCTAAAACGTTCTATTATTTTTGCGGCTGCAGGATTTCCTGTTCCAACATTTGACGCAAGTGCAATTGCCGAACCTATAATATCAATGATAACTTCTGCACCGATTAAAGGACTGAAACCAAAACCAACTTCCCCTTTTACATCAACAATTGTTGAGTTTTCAGGTCTTTCGAGATACCATTTGGCTACGATAGCAAATTTTGGGTATCTTACATCGAAGGCTACGGGTATTCCAGTTCCTTTAGCTGCGCTTTGTGCAAAATTGACGGCGTTTTGCAACAGATCTGTTGATTTCGCAATAACTTTTGCAATATCTTCTACTTTTTTTTCAAATAATTGAGTGTAGCTTCTTTTATGACGACTATCATCCCATTCGGCAGATAAGCCAACTCCAATTTCAATTGGAATCTCGCCCTGCTTATTCATTAGCCATCTTTTATAGCCTGCCTCTCTTGCTTTTTCTTGATGTTTTGCAAAAATATTACCAGCGGGCATATTTGCGGCTTTATAATTTGAAACATTTACTAAAAACTCTAAAGCTAATTCCCATTTAATATCAGGATAGGCCATAATCTTAACCGTAGAATTTGTATCATTAGAAAAATAACGGCAAGAGTGTACATCAATATTATATTCATTGGCAAAAACTTTCGGCCAAATATATTTTAAAGGAAAAAGATTGAATTGGCTTAAATTGGACTTTATAGGAAAGTCTAATTTATTGGTAACCTGATCGATTGCTTTGTTGTATTCAGGAGAGCTAACTTTAATGTTCTTTGTGTGTTTTCCTTTTTCTCTAAAACAGGCTTTGTTTTGATATTCGGTAATATCAATGGTAATGTTTTTGTCTTGGCTTGGCGCAATAGTTTCATAAACTATCGTTTGGGCATCATGTCCATAATAATCAAACGAAATATCTACACGTCGGTTTTCTTTGTATTCTTTTTCGTCTCTATATTTTAAATTGTCACGGCCTTGTTTATCGTCTGTTGGGTTTACTTCGCCGTGACCAATAGAGGTGATGCGTTTAGCATCTAAACCGCCATCGACAAATAATTTTTTAACAGCATCGCTTCGTTGCTGTGATAATTTTTGGTTATAATTTTCTTTTCCTATTACACAGGCGTGCCCATCGATTTTTATGCTTGAAAATTGGTGTTCCAGTAAAAATTGTAGTGTGTTGTTAAGTACTGTTTTTGCTTCTGCTGTAATGTCATATTTATCGAATTCAAAGAGAATTGACTTTTTGATGGGTTCTCTTTTAGGAACTTTATTTATTAGGTTTTTACCATTGTCGAAGACTAAGGCTTTGACTTTTGTCGTTTTTCCATCTTCTTTTTTGTCTTCAATAATAGTAATGGTTTCAAACTTGCAAGGTTCAAATCGTGTGGCATTTTTATCTGGTTCTCCAGTTTTTAAAGGAGATAAGTTTGTTGGTGGTTTTGCAGTTTGCGAAACAATTTTTTTATTGATTTTTAAAAAACTGGCATGTTTGGTCTCGTTTTGACCATTTGGAATATAATGCTTGATAGCTGGATCAAATATTTTTACATAAAATTCCTCTGTTTCTTTTATACCTTTTATAAGCGGAAACCAAGAAAAAGTATTTTTAATTTCGAGATTTATTTCGCCATCAATTACATCGACACTTGTATATCTGAATAAAGCTGTTTTGCCATCGCCAGAATTTCTAAAAACGTCAACACTTAAATTTAAATTACCATTGAGCCCTTCAGTTTTTAGATTTAAATAAACCGTTTCGCCATAGCTAAATACGTGTTCTTTTCGAACATCTTTTCCATCGTTTGTAGTGCACCATTTGCTGCTTACTATTTTTGCTGGGCAAGAGCCGCTAATCAATAAACCAGTTTGGTTAATCACATCTCTTTTACCAGAAAGACTAGCTTCAAGATAATATTCAAACGGACCGCATAAAGCTTTTGGAAGCTTTATGCCATATCGATTATTGGAAGGTAAAGTTTTTTGCAAAACAATAGTTTTTACTTTACGATCCTGAAAAATCCAAGTTATACTCTTTTTTTTTATCTGTTTCAGGAGTTCCATCGTACCATTGATCAACTTCAAAAAACACATGCTGATCTGGCGCAATAACTACTTTTTTATTCGGAATTGATGAATCTTTTTTTACAATTCCCTGCCCTGTCCACTTTATTCTTTTTATACCCTTTGCCATTATAAAAATATTTTTAATCAATTATGCATCGCTTATTCCTTCATGCTTCGCTTCCTTTGTATACATTTCTCTCACATCCACCATTGGGTTTATAAGATTGTGTACCATAGGATCTGCATTTTTAAAATTCTGTTCGCCAGGTTCTGCAGTTTGTCCGTGATCTGTAATTTCGATACAATCGGGCGCTCCCATCGGGCAGGTTGCTTTGCTGTCTTCCAATAATATTTTGCCTTCATTGCTAAGGGTCACTTTTTCATAAAAACCACTCCATTTGGTGATTGTGGCTTGGCAGACCATAAAACTGTTTCCTACAGGTTGTTTTTTGCATTTGCCAAAGGTATTTTTTTCTAAAGTCTGACCAATTTCTTTCGAGGTAGCCAAAAGCTTTTCTGAACCTTCTTTATCATTTCCAAAATGTTTATTTTGCGATTTGACTTTAATTTTATCTGTTTTAGAAGGATCTTCGCTAAACTTGCATTTGCAAGTGGCGCCTTGTACTACAAAATGTTTTTCGCTCATAGTTTGATTTTTAAAATTGCCACCACTTCTTTTTAGGTTCGACTTCTTCAACAAATAATTGTGGTTCAGGTTTTGCGCTCATTTCTTTTTGATCGTCTTTGTTGGATATGGTGACCGAAAATTTTTGAGGTGTTTCGAATGCTAGATCACAGCTTATAAAAATCACTTCGGGCATATGCTTTTGTGGATTTAGAAAATATTTTGCTCTATAATTTCCTGTAGCTTTTTCTTCGGAATATTCTTTTACGGGCAGGCCTAATTCTTTTTCAAGATCAGTCTTAGTACGCTGGTCATTTAATTGTCCATTAATGTCAATCACTAAAAAATTATCTATGTCTAAGTATTCATCTACTTTTTGCTCAACCTTAAAATTAAGATTGTCGCTTTTAGCCATGAATGGAAATTCTTGCTCTTTTTGAATGCTCAAAGAGGCAGGATATTCAATATGAATTTCGTTGAAAAAGGCATTAAGAAACCAGTCTTTTGAAAGTGAAATATACAAGGAATCGCTGTCTTCTAAATTTCGGTCATAAATAGAGATATATTTTTCGACCAGCTCGCCTTTGTAATATTTTTTGATCTGTTTTTTGGCTTCAATCCAACGTTCTTCAATTTGATTAAAGTTATTAATGTAAACCCATTTTCCAGATTGATCAACGACCACCAATAGTGGATATAAGGCCGCAGAAGCTTTTTCTGCAATTTCATCGGCCATTGTTGAAGTTTGTGTGTCATTTATATAAAGATCTCCAATTCGATCTACTTCAAAAAAAGAATAGCCATCTTCATTTCTAGCTCTCCATCTTACATTGAATTCTTGTTTTATATGATATACATTTGGTCCCTTTTCAATAGAGTAAAGAACGGAGTATGAATTGTTGATGTGCGAATTGTCAAGAGAAAGTTTAAAGGAACCTGAAGTATTGGTTTTTGTTCGGTTTTGTTCTTTTTCTTCATCACTAAATGCAACCTTTTGAGGTTCCAGAATAAGATATTCTAGATGATGAGGAAAATCTGCTTCGATTAAGTCTTTTGTAGATGGAACATATCGGTTATGATAACTTCTGAGAAGATAAGGTTCAACGCCCAAATCTTGAGCGACACTAAGTAGAGTATCTCCTTTTTTAATCTTGTAGGTTAAATAATCTTCATACGAAGATTCTGGAATATAAAGCATTAGGCTGGTAAAATAGTTGGATTCAAATATATGTTTTTTCCTGCAAAATAAATATACTAATAAGAAAAAGTATGAAAATTCCCAATGCCTTGGCATAGAATATATTATAGGAAAAAACCGATTTATTTTTTAATTTAAATATATTTTGAAGACAGGAAAGAGGCAGAAGAATAGTCTTTTCAATATCAATATTAGAAAAAAAAAGCTGTCAATTTTGACAGCCCTTTTATTTTAAAACATAGTATTATCCCGATTTGGATCAAAACTTCCTTTATCTGGATATTTAATGCTATCCTTTAATTCTTCTACTCGTTTTGGATCAAACTTAGGCAATTGCAGTTCGTTATTTTCTTTCCACTTTTTAACGGTTTCGGAAATTTCATCTGCCTTTTCTTTAGAAAAAGGAGTATCACGCGCCATGTATAATGTTTGTGACGGATAAGCTAGAGAAGTACCGCTTTTTTCTATAATATCCATCATTCGCAATAAAAGATCTTCTTGAACTTCTTGTGATGTCTCCACATTTATAGCTTCAATATAAGCTGTAATTTCAACTTTTAAAGCATCGGCTGTAATTCCAGTAAAACGAACTATTGGCGGCGTATTTAAAACCGCTGGATGTGCGTAAAGCAAAGATCTTAATTCAACAAGCAGATATCGCATCTGGTCTGGAGTAGTTTCCATCCTAAAGCCAAAAATCGGATTAAATATAAAACGGTCACGATGGGCATAATTTTCTATTTTACTAGCCGACAACTGCCCATTTGGGATTGTAACAATAGTGCGAGCTGCGGTACGAAGTGTAGTAGAACGCATTCCGATTGCTTCTACAGTTCCTTTTATATCATCAACTCGACAATAATCACCAACACGTAATGGCTGATCGGCAATAAGGCTAACACTACCTACAAAATTTTCTATTGTTTTTTGCGCTCCTAAAGCTAATGCGATCCCTCCGATACCCAGTGCAGCAAGTCCAGCTGTAACATCAACTCCAATAATTCCTAAGATTGCAATAATTCCAATGACCACAATTGCAGCTTTCATGGTACGGCTTAAAAACAATACCGCAGATACCGCAGAAGCTCTACCACTACTGTTCATTCTGCTTCTCGTATACATACTCACGAAGTCGGTCATTCTCCAAAGCAGGATTAGAAAAGCTAAAATCCCGATTGTGATTATGATAATGCTAAATCGCTGGCGAACTATTATCGAAATTCCCATTCGTTGTGTTGATGCGATGAATAAAATCACCGTAAGATACATTTGAACTGGAAGCGTAAAGGCATCTATAATCGCAGTTCCTTTTTCACTATCTGCTTTTTTCCATATCTTTTGAATCAGAAAAATGAGTACGAAAATAAGAAGTCTCGACAATAAATAAGTAACCACTGCCATCACCACTACTACTCCCCAATGACCAATTGGAACATTTCCTAATTTTCTTTCTTTCAGAAACTTGGGTAAAACCCTATCTAAAAAAGTTTTTTCTCCACTAATATCCGCTGCAAGAATTGCTTCTATGGTCTCAGCAGAAAAAAGCCATAAAGCGGGCTCGCTATCATCTGCCTGATTTTCTAAGTAAAGCGGTATATTTATTTTATCTGTAGAAATATTTCCAACCAAATCTATGCCCGTTGTCAAATTATCGTCTAGACGTCCTAATTCTTTATTGCTTAGAATTGATGACGGAGAGAAATTACCTCCCTGATCCAACAGCTGCTGAAAAGTTTTTGCTATTCGTATTCTTTCGGCCGTTTTACGATAAGAACGTTTACTTAACACAAGATACTGGCTCGCACGCAGATAATTCTGATCGCCGATTGCTTTTATGAATCCGTTGACCGTTCCTTGAGGGGTTCTTCTTCCTAAAGAATCGTCAGGAGTTTTTACAGGTTCTTCAGTCGTAGTTTTTGCTCCGCCTAAAAGCTGTGCTTCTAGTTTACAAGGAGTTATAATTAATACTGAAATCACCAGTAAAAAATGAAATAAACGTTTAGTACCTAAAATCATATTTTTTAGCTTTAGTAACTTAGACTATTAAAAATAAGAAATATAGCAGAATAACAACTTGTTTATGTTGCTTTTTTTAAATTTCCACACAAAAACCTTCACTAGATTTCAAAAGGGCTATTCTAGAACTCATTACAAATTCAATTAATCCAAATCCTTTTAATTTTTCAGTCAATTGCTTCATTTCTTCATCTCTTCCAACAGTTTGAAGTATAACATACTCTCTTTCAATTTCAGAAACTTTGAGATCGTTTTCACGAAGCAAACTTTCCATATTCGCGTTAGTAAGAAATACTTCTGTTGCCATTTTAAACAATACCATCTGTTTAGAAACAATTTCATCATTTGAAGAATAATAACATTTAAAAACTTCTATAATCTTCTCTATCTGTGCCGCTAAATTTATAACTGTATCTAAACTTTCATTTACTACAATGGTGTGTCTGTAGATATTCTCTATTTCGCAAATAGATATATTAAGACTCAAAATCTGTATTTGCTTTCTTAAAAACATGCTAGATAATTTAGTGATTAATCGTATCTGATCTTCAGAGTAGATGGTTAGAGTAAATTCGTTTTTCATTTTTAAATTTTTATTTGTACTTCTTTTTTGAATGGGTTACTGAGAAATAAAAAAGCCTTTCACATTTGACTGAGAAAGGCTTTATGAATAGACAATAGAATCCTAACTCGTCATGGAATACGAATAATGATAATTGAAATACTAATGCTATTCTGAATTGAATTTTTCATAATTGCTGTAAACAAAAAAACCTCCCGTTGCGGGGAGGTTTTCTAAATTGTATCTTTTACTTATTTATATAACATCCCTGCACCACTATCTAATGATAATCGCGATAATTGCAGTAATGTTAATTGTGTTTTTCATTTGTTTGATTTGATGAGCAAATATATCGATATTTTTTAATCTGCAAACATTATTATCACAAACAAAAAATCCGTCTCTATTGTGACGGATTTCTCTATTTTGATTTTTAAGGTATTAAAACGGCTCTACCTTTTATTTTTCCTTGTCTCATTCTTTCGTATACTTCGTTGGCATCGTCTAGTTTATGCTTTTCGATTTCTATATGAATTTTCTTTTGCCTTGCCAAACCTACAACTTCCATCAGTTCTGTTCTTGATCCCCAATACGGATTGGTCATACTCACCCCAAAAGGCAATCCGTTCATGCTGTACTGATAATGTCCGCCTCCAAGTCCGACAATGGTAAGATCTCCATCAAGGCTCACTATTTTTGTTCCTAAATCTATTGTAGAAGTTGCTCCAACAAAATCAAGCACTACTTTTGCTTTCTTGATTCCTGTAATTTTCTGAATCTGTTCTGCGGCATCAGCATCTTTAGAATTAATTGTAAAAGCTGCACCTAATTCTTTTGCAAAAGCCAATTTATCTTCGGTAACATCGCAAGCAATAATTTCGGCTCCGCTTATTTCTCTTAATATCTGTAACGCAACGTGGCCTAATCCTCCAACTCCAATTACCACTACATATTCGTCGGCCATTAATTTAGGAAGCGAACGTTTTATAGCAGAATAAGGTGTAAGTGCTGCATCTGTCAATGGAGCAGCAATAACAGGATCTAAGTCAAATATTGGCACTAAAAGTCTAGATGATGGCACCAGCATGTATTCGGACATTCCGCCGTCTAATCCTAATCCGCCGCCATACGCTTGCTCAGATTGATGATCACAATAATTTTCTTTCGATTGCTGACAGGGTTTGCAATGACCGCAACCCCACGGACCATAAACTAAAACGGCATCACCTTTTTTATATCCTTCTACATTTTCGCCAATTTCTTCGATCCATCCAGCATTTTCGTGTCCTAGAGTAAAAACTGTTCCCACAACAGTTCCCTCGTCTATAATATGCAGGTCTGAGTGACAAACACCAGCACCGCCAATTTTTAATAAAACTTCATCACCTTTAGGAACCGGTTTTTCAAGATCATTAACAACACGGACATCTTTGTGTCCAAAAAAACGTACTGCTTTCATAAAATAAACTTTTGATTACTATTTTACTAATTTACGACTTGTATTTCCTATCTACTTTATTAAACGAGTTAAGTTTATCCTAATTTATTGCTAATAATGGGGATTTAAGAGAAAATGCTTCTAATTTGGAAAAGGTGATAATTGATTTAATTTTTAGATTGACGGCATAAAAAAAGAGAGCGTAGGCTCTCTTTTTAATTTATATTTTAATCTCATTTATTTAGTAATAAACAGACAATAAGATTTTAGAATTTGTAGTTTCTATATATTTTGAAAGTCTTGTTAAGAATTCTTGACTAACCATTGGACAGCCGTGGCTATTGATGATATAATATTCTTTTTCATCACATGGTACTTCTTTGTAAGAATGCAATACAATAGCACGTTTCATAGCATTATTATTGGTTTCGTCTAATCCAGCAAGTCTGAAAGCTTTACCAAATATACCTTTATATGGTTTTTCTACTGAGTATCTTCCTAGCGAAGTGCAGTTAGATTCTGGAGAATTGCTAAATTGTAAAATATCTCCTTTTATTCCAGTTTCAGAACCTTTTCCATGGGCTACTAAACCTTGATCCAAAATTTGATTGTTTTCTAGATCGTAAACAAAGAAACGATTTCTTCCTGATTTGATTTTCATATCAACAAGGAAAGCGATTTTATTGCTATACTTGCGATTTGACGCTGTAAAAGACTTAATCTCATTTACATGCTCATTGAGCCTTGCAAATTCGACTTCGTTTAAAATTTCATCTTCGTCCCACATACTTAATGAGGTAAACGAGCTTAAGGAAAATAGCAGTGCCAATAAAAATACTCTCATATCCGGCAAATGTTAAGTTAATAGTTATGACTTGGGGTCAATTGTTAATTTTCAGTTGCAAAATTATACACAAATCTTATACAATTCCCATATCATAAGTTAAAGATATTATAAATATCTGAAAACAACAACATTATATGTTAATTTTCGATTAAAATACCTGATTTAATGTTGAAACGCTACATCTAGTGTTAATATTATTTCTTTTCTGACTTTTATTTTTTTTTTTATTAATAATAGTCCAATAAAATAATTGCTGCCAAGTGAAAAAACTCACTTGACAAAAATTATAGGAAACCGAAAAGCAATAATAAATTAAACTTATTTGCCCGCTTTTAATTAAGCCATTTTGTTAAGGTATCCATAATCAATTTCTGGTCATTTTCGGCAAAATCCTTAACTCTCGTGGAATGGCTTCCTTGTGGAAGTACCATTTTAAGAGCATCAACACCAGGATTAGGAGTTGGTGAACAAGAGAACCAAGTATCATAACCTCCGTAGATATATAAAATATGATCTCCCCTATTTTCCACATATTTGCGTACTTTTTTTATGTATTTTGGATTGTATTTAATGACCACATCTTTCGGTGCAAATCGTGCATTAGAACTACTTTTTACTATTGTCAGCAAATCAGCAACAGGCTCAAGATCAAATCCGTAATAACCTAACTCGCTTAAATGCTGATAATAAGAAGGCAAATAGACAAAAAACATTTTATCATTATAAGTTCTTACTCCAACAATCTTATTCAAATAATCGAATAGATCTTTTGCAGAGGCATTTAAAGATGGTATTTCTTCGCATTTTCCTCCCCACTGCCAAAATGAAAACGGAAATTCCAAAACGGCATATTCTAAGGCTTCGTTCAAAGGAACTTCTGTAAATTGCATTTTTTTCTCTGTAGCATATTCTTGAAAAACAGCTAAAACTGCTTCTCTATTTTTTAAAACAGCTCTCTGAAATGCCGTTATCTTTTCTCTGCATTCTAATGTTCCAACTGTTCTAGTATGATATATTGTTCTTGGATCTTCGCAAGTATTAATTAAAGGAGCGACATAAGGCATGGCAACATCTACATCATTTGGATATTTAGATTTATAAATCAGAGCTGTTTCTCCGCCTTTACTTATTCCGGTTGAAATCCATTTTCCCGAATATATCTTTTTTAATTTCATTACAATATTATGATAATCTTCAATCGCTTGATCGTTAGTTAAATATTTCCATTGAATCGGATTTGGTCTTGATTTTCCATAAAAACGATACTCAACTGCAACTTGATTTGCTTGCAACAAACTACTTACTTCGCTTTTTACATTTTCAGTATTATAACCATGCGTTTCTATTACAGTTGGCCTGTCAAAACCGAGATGAGAAAGATAAATATAATGCTGAAACGTGCCCTCTTCTGGGTGTTTGTGATCTAAAGGCTCATCTAAAATAAGCTGATAGGTTTCGGTATAGTGCTCTAAATTTTCAATTCGAGTTATAATGGCTTTTGGGAATAATTCATTCAGTCTTTGTTGCAGATTTGATGATGTTTCTTGAAGTTCTTGTGCAGCTACTGCAAAATAATTCAAACAAAAAAAGAGCAACGCAGTAAAAAAGGTTTTTGAATTCATTTTAATCTTGTTATTTTGAGTTTCTAAAAGTAAGTGCCCTATTAAGTATAAACCGATACTATATTACCTCGAAAATATAATATTTTATCTAGTTTGCATCAACATAGGATAAAATCGAAATAATACTTTTAATTTTATTGAAAAATTGAACTTTGCTAGAGTTTAACCCATTTAAATAATAACTAAAAAATAAAAAAATGACAATTGGAGTTGGCGGATCAACTATAGATATTGAATTAGGCAAAATACAAAATATGACACTAGATGTCGTACCAATCGCTTTATCGGAGTACCAACAGCGTGTAAAAAAAGCAGCTGTTTTAATGAAAGAGCATAATTGTAAAGCATTATATGTGAATGCTGGAACTAATCTGTATTATTTTACAGGAACAAAATGGAATGCTTCTGAACGTATGGTTGGCGCAATCATTTTTGAAGACGAAACTATTGAATATATTGTTCCGAAATTTGAAGAAGGCACTTTCAAGACTTTTATGAAAGTTGAAGGAAATCTAAAATTCTGGGAAGAACATGAAAGTCCGTATGAGTTATTTGGAAATATCCTAAAAAGTAAAAACATCATTGATGGCATTATTTCGCTAGATGAATCAGCTTCTTTTTTTCTTATTGATGGCGTTTCAAAAGCAAATTCGAACTTTAGTTTTGTAAATGCACAGCCCATAACAGCAGGTTGTAGAATGCATAAATCGGCTAATGAAATTGCTATTATTCAAAAAGCAAAAAATATTACAATGACTGTTCAAAAAGCAGCAGCGAGTATTTTATATCCCGGAATTGAAGTAAGCACTGTTGTTGATTTTATACACAAAGCGCACATTAAGGCAGGTATTGCATCTGGCTCTTATTTCTGTATTGTTCTATTTGGAGAAGATTCGCAATATCCGCATGGTGTTACTGCCCCTCAAAATTTAGTGGACAATGATGTTGTGTTGATTGATACTGGATGCCGATTGGAAGGTTATTTGTCTGACATTACTAGAACCTATGTTTACGGAACTCCAAATGAGGAACACATAAAAATCTGGAACCTTGAAAAAGCAACTCAAAAAGCAGCCTTTGATGCGGCACAAATTGGAGCTACATGTGGTTCTGTTGATGATGCCGCGCGAAAAGTCTTAGCGCAAGCGGGATTAAGCGGTGATTATGAAATTCCAGGCTTGCCACATCGCGTTGGACACGGCACAGGATTAGACATTCATGAATATCCTTATTTGGTTAGAGGCAATCAAACCGTTTTAAAAGAAGGAATGGTAGTGAGTAACGAACCTATGATTTGTATGCCTGGACAATTTGGTATTCGTCATGAAGATCATTTTTATATGACTGCAGATGGGCCTAAATGGTTTACTGAACCAATGCAGAGTATTGATAATCCTTTTGGGTTATAGGTTTAAAATACTATGGAATTTAAATTTAGAAAAGAGCTGTCTATTTTGAAGATGGCTCTTTTTTTATAGATATGTTGCTCCGCTTGAGCTTTTTTAATCTTTGAGAATTGAATTTTCTATAAATATTCAGCTCTCCGGAGCTTTTTGATCTTTGGTAAACTGGATTTCCTATACATACAAAGCTCTTCCAAAGCTTTAATACCATTTTGAAAAATCCCGGAGGGATGAAATATTTATAGCAATATAGTATGTCCCCAAAAGAAAAAGCTCCGCAGGAGCCAAATAGTACATCAAGTAATAAACAGTAAAAAAATAGGGCTGTCTCTTTGTAGACAGCCCTATTCATTTAACTAAATCAACTTATTATTCAACCAATAATTTTTTCTTCTCTGTAAAATTTCCATCTGTTGCCACCACGATGTAAATTCCTTTATTTAAATATGTAAGAGCATACACAGTGGTACCCTGTAACGTATCTACTAGCATACCCACGCTGTTGTAAATCGATATTTTGACTTTGCTTGCATCTAAATTTTCAAAATTAAAATTCACGACATCTGTAGCGGGATTTGGATACATGGTAAAAGATTTCGCGTTATCAGATCCTGACAAACCTAAATTTCCAGATTGTAGGTTTATTGTATGAGAAACGCTCCATTCGCTAGAAGCAGTTCCGTTTTTTGCTCTGACTCTAAATTCATATATGGTTTGAGTTCCTTGTTTCGGAATCCATAAATAATAAGTGGTAGAAGTTCCAGCAGTTACCCATCCAGATGAAGAATTTAATTGCACTTCATAAGATGTTGCCTCAGGAAATGTTGCCCACGAAGCATAAAATCCAGATGCATAAACTCCTGCATTTGAAATATTTGTTGGTGCTGGCAAAGTTGTTGGATTTGTTGTTTGTGCTCCAGCTAGAATTGGCTCATTGGGTTTGGTATTATAAGCAAAATCCAAAACGGTATAACCTACTCCACCCGCTTCTACTTTTATCTGCATCCATCCGTAACAAGTACGTCCTCTACTAGTATATTCAAAACCAACATATCCTGTTTTATTATCCCATGTTGTATACGTAGCTGTTCGTAAATCTAGCTGATTAGGATAGTTTCCTGGAGTCGCAAAATTACTTGAAGCTCCAATAGAAGTGCCTTGCGATAAAAAGGATATATTTCTGGTTCCAGATTGGGCCACTAGTCTTTTTCCATACGTTTCCATTTTTAAAGCTGCGGCTGCATATTGCCATGCGCCATACTCTGTATTGTCTCCAATACCTAAATTGAAATATTGCCAAGTCGATGCCGCATTGGCTGTATAATCTGGATTATTTACATAAACGATTCCATAAGGCGAGTCGAACTTCAAATTAATGGTTTTCGAAGCCATATCTAATGTGCCAACACCTCCTGTAATGGCTGCATCTTTAAAAGTAATTACAACAGTAGCATCATCTGCCACATTATGTGCGGTAGCTTTTCCTGTAAAAGTTACGACCGTTTTTTTATTGCTTTCTAATGTCAAAATCGCCGTTAAACCAGTTGGAACGCCTGTAATTGTATAATCCGTTCCTGCTGTAAAAGTTCCGCTGCTTTTTGTAAATGTTCCATTATTGGTAGATAATGAAATTACGGTATTTGTTGTAATACTTCCATCATTTACTTCAGCTTCATATAAAGTATCGGCAGATAAAACCATAGCGGTTTTATCGCTCATTCCAGTATAAATTGGAGTATTGGGTTTGGTATTATAAGCATATTCCAAAATAGTGTAACCATCTCCATCTGCATTCACTTTCACTTTAAACCATCCATAACAGGTAAGACCGTCTATTAAATAATCAAATCCTACATAAGCTGTTTTTCCATCCCATGCTGTGTAACTGGACGTTCGCAAATCAAGCTGATTTGGATAGGCGCTTGGAGCGGTCAAATTGCTAGATGGCCCAATGGCTGTATTTGCATTTAAGAGCAAAATATTTCTAGTGCCTGCTTCGCAAACCAATCTTTTAGAATAAGTCTCGATTTTTAAAGCATTTGCAGCATAACGCCAACCTCCAAAAGCAGGATCATCTCCTTTAGCAATTTCAAAATATTTCCAAGTTAATGCCGACGAAACTGTTACATCTGGCATATCTACAAAAAAGATTCCGTACGGATCTGAAAATTTAAAATTGAAAAATAAAGAAGTACAAGACAAATCAGCTGTTCCTCCTGTAAAAGCTGCGGATAAAAAATTAATGCCGCCTGATGCATTATTACTTAATGCATGATTCGTTGCTTTTCCAGTTAACGTAATCGTGATTTGATTGTTGGAGTTTACAGTAAGTACTGGCGTAATTCCAGCTGGGAAAGTATGCGTGAAATGGGTTCCTGCTACTAAAGTTCCAGAAGACAAAGCAAAGGTTTTACCTCCGTTTAATTTTATGATGGAAGAAGTATCAAAAGAACCATCGTTGATAACCGCTTCTTTGAAAGTTACTGCTGAAGCAACCAGAGCACTTCCTGTAGCATTAACGCCTGTATCAATTAAGTTTTGCGGTTGCCATAAAGATTTTCGGGCTGGATGCTCCAAGGCAGCCAACATTCTATCAATCTGACCCTGTGTGTACATTTTATAACAGCCTTGCGCGCCATTATAGCCCATGTAGTTTTCAAAATTTACCTTGTCTCCACTACAATTTGTTCCCGGGGTGCAACCTAAGGTATGATTTCCGTCTTCTGCTGGTGTATCAGCAACTTCATCAGTTCCTGTGCATCCTCCTTCAAAAGTATGAATCAAGTTAAGGAAGTGGCCAAATTCATGCGTTAAGGTGGCAGAGAATTCTTTACTATAGGAGTTGTCATATAAATAAGCTCCATTAAAAACAACACGAGCAGTATTATTTGCCGTCATATCTGAATTGGGATACCAAGCAACTCCAGAATTATTGGTAGCTCCGTCGTTGTACAAATCATTCTGAATATAAACATTCATATATTTGGTATTATCCCAAGCGTCGGCAGCAATTTGATCATCATATCCTCCACCATTTCCAAATCCGTTTTTGGTTGGATGGAATATAACTCCCGTTGTACAACCGCCATTTGGATCTTTTTTTGCTAACTTAAATTCAATATTCATCGTTCCGCGTCGAGGCTGAAAAAAGGGCTCAACCGTTAGGTAGTCTGCATTACGTCCATTAAAATCATCATTGAGCTGCGCGAGATGGTTTACAATTTTTTCGTAAGTAACCGTTTTTCCTCCCTGTACATCTCCATAAATATGAAACACTACTGGAATTGTATAGGTAACAACTGCCGTTTTTGAAGTTTTAGATTTACGTTGTGCTGCAAAATTTTTACTAAAAACATCAAAGTTCTTTTTCTCTTCTAGTGCATTTGGATTATTCCGATACACTTTAGCATTTTCTTCGCTTGTTCTACAGGGTAAAACTTGAGCACTAACTTTCAATCCACTGAAAATCAGAAAGCAGATTAGTAATTTTAATTTCATCTATTTAGGTTTTTTAATTAGTATATATCAAAATTACCTTACATACTTTTACCTTTCTGATAGTATTTTACTCAGAATTAATACATAATTATCATATTTTAACTTAAAAAAATCAAATTTTAAAATTCCAAATCCCAATATTTTTTAACGCAAAAAAAAGGAGAATTTCAAATGAATGAAATTCTCCTTTTTCTATAAATGCACTATTTTCTATTTTGCTCCTGGCGGACAATTTTTTTCTATGTATCGAATAAAAGTATCCGTTAAATGTTTCACTGTTCCTTCCCCTTCAGAAATATCATGAGAACGATTTGGATAAATCATTAAATCGAACATTTTATCATACTTAACTAATTCATTTATTAAAACCTCAGCATTTTTATAATGCACATTATCATCGCCTGTTCCATGAATATACAATAAATTTCCTTTTAGATTTTTTGCATGAGTAACCGGCGAAGCTTTACTGTAATTCGCTTCATTTCCTTCTGGCAATCCCATGTAACGTTCTGTGTAGATGTTGTCATAAAAATGTTGGTCTGTTACCGCTGCAATCGCGATTCCGGTTTTGTATATATCTGGATATTGAAACATTAAATTTAAAGTTACAGCACCACCACCACTCCATCCATGAATGGCTACACGATCAGAATCAATAAAATTCCATTTTAAAACTTCTTTGGCAGCCATTGCCTGATCGCGAGTATTGATAATTCCGATGTTTTTATAAATAGATTTTCTCCATTCTGTTCCCTTCATTACAGGAGTTCCTCTATTATCCATCGCAATTCCGATGTATCCTTTTGGAATTAATTTTGCAATAAAATAATTAAAATAAGGCTCATCGTTTGCTACTGAAGCCATCGGCTCTCCATATACATAAAAGAACACAGGGTATTTTTTTGAAGGATCAAAATCTAATGGTTTTGCCATAATTCCATCAATATCAATACCGTCGCTAGTTTTTACTTTAAATTTTTCTAACGAATAATTAAGTTTCGGATTATCAAAAACATCTGCTTCTTTCGGCAATATTTTTTTATGTCCCGAAAGCGCCACTAATCTTGTATTGTAGTCTCTTTTAATGTTTGAATTAGTATGTTTGGCATATGATGCATCTGTCGAAAAAACGTAAGCATTTGTACCTTCAAAAGCTTCTGGAGTTACTCTTTTTGTTTTCTTTGAACTTAAATTCGTTTCATATAAATAGCGCTGTGTAGCATCTGTAGGACTTGCAATAAAATATATTGTTTTTGTCTTTTCATTGTAGGCTTTAAAATAAGCATCAAAATTAGTTTTGGTCACCAATTCTTTTGATTTTCCGTCAAGGCTTATTTTATAAATATGCATCCATCCGTCTGCATCAGAACTCCATAAAAAGGCTTTTCCATTATCAACAAACTGGCAAGGAAAAGTATCATATTCTCCTGCAGAAATATCAAAAACATCGATCCACGAAGTCGATTCTTCTTTGTAAATAACTCTAGCAGATCCCGATTTTGCATTGCAATCATACATAGTAACTTGGTTCTGATTTCGGTTCAACTGAATCACCATAACAGACTCGTTGTTAAGCCATTTCATACGAACTAAGTAATTATTATCAGGCTCTCCTGGAATATTTAGCCAATTGGTTTGCACCGAATCAATATTTACAATTCCGATTTTTACCGAAGAAGGTTTTTCTCCTGCCTTTGGATACTCAACTGGAACAATAACTGGATAAAGCGAATCGGTATTATTGATCATGAAATGAAATTTAGTAGAAGTGGCATCTACTCTCCAAAAAGCAATACTTTTTCCGTCTGGGCTCCATCTGAATCCGTCACGGGCAGCCAACTCTTCTTCATAAACCCAATCAAAAGTTCCGTTGATGATTTTATCTGTACCGTCTGTGGTTAAAGGAGTAATTTTTCCTGTATTTAGATTTTCCACATAAATATTATGTTTGGAAACATAGGCAACATTTTCATTATCGCTCGAAAATTTAGCAAACATTAATGATGATGCATCAAGGTTTTTACCTAATTTTTTTCCTTTTCCTGTAGTCAAATCAAAAAACCAATAATCGCCTTTGGTATTTTCTCTCCATACTTTTTTTGAATTGGTATAGACCAAAACTTTTGTTTTTGAGTCATTCCACACCAACTTCTCGATTTCTCCCGTAAATCCCGCTGTTGCTAATTGCGATTTAGACAAAATTGTACTTTGCTTATCTAGTTTATCAACATCATAAACCACCACGCTATTGTCTTTGTTTACCCAAAACGAATGAGAATTTGGCAGCCAATTTAGATCGTTAATATCAATATCCTGCTGTGCGAAAACAGATGTACATACAAACAGAAAAAACAACAAACACTTTTTCATCTTATTTTTTATTTTTAATTAAATTTTCAATTTCTGCAATTTCGATTGGCATGGCTTCACTCAAATTAATGTTTCCATTTTCTGTTATCAGATAATCATTTTCTAAACGACAGCCTATTCCTTCTTCTCTAATGTAAATTCCAGGTTCGCAAGTCAGCACCATTCCTTTTTCAAAAGGTCTAGAATACAATCCCACATCATGAACATCCAATCCTAAGTGATGTGCTGTTCCATGCATAAAGTATTTCTTGTAAGCAGGTTTATCTGGATCTTGATTCTTAATTTCGTCTTCTGTAATCAAACCTACTTTGACCAATTCAGTTTCAATTAATTTTGCCATTTGAAGTTCGTAATCTTTCGATAAAACTCCTGGTTTCAATAATTTTGAACCTTCTTTCAAGCAATGTAAAACCGATTCGTAAACCTCTTTTTGTCTCGCACTAAAAGTTCCGTCAACCGGAATGCATCTTGTTGTATCTGAATTATAATTGCCATAACAGCTTCCAAAATCAAGCAACACCATGTCGTTTTCTTTACAAACATCATCATTGGAATTATAATGAAGTGAGCACGCATTTCCTCCAGATGCTATAATTGATTTAAATGCTTGTCTCGTTCCGCCATTTTTAACGGTAGCGTACAGCAATTCGGCTTCCAATTCGTATTCTTTTATATTGGGGCGAATTGCACCTAAAACTCTATGAAAACCTTCAACACTTAGTGCCGTTGCTTTTTTGATTAAATCAATTTCTTCGTCTGATTTAATTGGACGCAATTCACGCGTTATTTTTGCCACACGTTCGTATTGATGCAATGGATATTTTTCTTTGCACCATTTTATCATACGATCTTGTCGGGTTTCCATTTCAGCAGTGACTCTTTTGATATGCTCGTTATGCCCTAAATAAAAAGTATCGGCCTCAAAAGCAAAAAGCTGTAAAGTCTTTTCAAACTCATGAATCCATTTGATATTCTGTATTCCAGAAATTGCCGTAGCTTGTTCTTTAGTTAAAAAATTACCATCCCAAATTAGCGTATGTTCATTTGCTTCTTTTACAAAAAGTATGGCTTTGTTTTCCTCTTTAAAAGCATCTGGATAAAGCACTAGAATGGTTTCGTCCTGATCAATTCCAGACAGATAAAACAAATCATTGTTTTGTGAAAAGCCCATAACATCATCTGCGTTATTTGGCATTACGTCGTTTGAAGTTAAAATAGCCAAACTATTCGGCTTCATTTTTTCGGTAAATCTTTTTCGGTTTTCTACAAACAAAGAAACCGGAATCGCATTGTATCTCATAATTTATATTTGGAATCGGTCAATAGCCACAGAAGCAGGTTTGCCAGAAATAATCTCTGTCACGATTTTTCCTGTCGCCGGTGCCAGACTTAATCCCATCATGGCATGTCCTGTTGCTAAGGTCAAATTTACGATTTTTTTGTCTCTGGCAATAATCGGCATACCGCTTGGCGTACAGGGTCTAAACCCAAACCAAGTATCTTCATTCTTTGGCATTTCGACTTTCAAATCGGGATAAAAACCATTAATGCTATTTATAATTCCCTGAAGCCTGTTTGCATTTATTTTATTGTCTTTTGTATGTGTAATTTCCATAGTGCCTCCAAATCTTATATCATTGGCCATTGGAGTTACGGCTACTTTTCCTTCGCATAAAATAGAAGGAATACTAGGCTTTTGGTTTTTATCCTTTAAAGTAAAACTGTATCCTTTTCCAGGTAAAATAGAAATAGAAATGTTTAATTTTTTAGCCAAAGAAGGACTCCAAGATCCTGATGCCAAAACTACTTCGTCAGCTTTAAAAAGCCCTTTATTGGTTACAATTTTTTCTATTTTATTTCTTTCTAAAACAAAATCTTTAACGCTAGTTTGCGAATAAATTTCGACTTTTAAACGAGACAATTCTTCTTTTATAAAGGCCATAAATTTTTGCGGATACAAATGCGCATCACTCTTATAATGAACTCCACCAATAACATTTGTAGTGATTCCTTTTTCTAAAAGCGCTACTTCTGCTTTTGAGAGATAATCTACTTCAAGTCCCAAACGTTCTGCTTCTTTACCTTCATGATGCATTTCTTCTGCCACTTTATCACTTTTATAAAGCATCAAAAGTCCTTTTTCTTCATAAAAAAAAGAATTATTCTCCTTGGCAAAATCCTGATACAATTCTTTACTTAACAAAGAAAGATCTCGTAAAGCGGGCATTGCTTTTTCAACATGATTCAAATTGGCATGTTTATAGAACTGCATTCCCCATTTTATTAAATCTCTGTTTAAGCGCGGTTTTACATAAAATGGACTACGGCTGTCAAACATCCATTTTATTCCTTGTGCAATCATACCAGGCTGCGCGAGCGGAATAATATGCGATGGCACAATCATACCTGCATTTCCGTATGAACAGCCATTGTTCATATCAGATTCATCAAATACGTTCACCTCGTACCCTTCCTTTGCGAGATAATAAGCAGAACATAGGCCGATGATTCCACCGCCAATAACAGCAACTTTTTTCATAAATTTTAATTCGTTTTTTTTGAGACTACTACTAATTGATTTTCTTAAATAACCTGAAATCCAAAAGCATAAGGATCGTCACTTTCGTCAATTATAATAGTATTGTATCCATATACTTTTGCCCAGCCTTGTATACTTGGAACAATAGCGGGAATATCTCCTATAGAAGTTTCTTCTACCACTTTTCCAATAAACTTACTTCCGATATAACTTTCGTGAATAAACTCCTCTCCTTTTTTCAGTTTTCCTTTAGCATGCAATTGTGCCATTCGGGCTGATGTTCCTGTTCCGCATGGTGAACGGTCAATTGCTTTATCGCCATAAAAAACAGCATTTCTTCCAGACGAAGTCGAATCTATAGGTGTTCCTGTCCATAACAGATGTGACACATCTCGAATAGTATCATTTTCTGGATGAATGAAACGATCTGGATATTTTTCATTAATCTTTTTGCGAAGTTCCTGACTATACTGAATAATTTTGCTTGCTGTAAAATTCTGAACACCAGAAAAATTCTTTTGCGGATCTACAATAGCATAATAATTTCCTCCATAAGCCACATCAAAAACAATCTCACCCAATTCTTCACAATCAATTGTAAGACCTTCCGCTGCCAGATACGATTTTACGTTGGTCAGACGTACCAAATCTACCTTTTTGCCCGTTTGCTGATATTCGATATGCACTAAACCTGCAGGAGCTTCCATTTTGATAATTCCGGGAACTTTTGGAGTGACCAAACCTTCTTCGACAGCAATTGTAATAGTTCCTATTGTTCCGTGTCCACACATTGGCAAACAGCCCGAAGTTTCTATAAATAAGATACCAACATCGTTTTTAGAATCGCTTGGCGGATACAAAATACTGCCACTCATCATATCATGTCCTCTTGGTTCAAACATTAAGCCTTTACGAATCCAGTCGTATTCTTTTAAAAAATGCTGCCGTTTTTCACTCATTGAATCACCTTGCAGATTTGGTCCGCCCCCAGCAACAACCCGAACTGGATTCCCGCAGGTGTGAGCATCTACGCAAAAAAAAGTTTTCTTTACCATTTTATATTTGAGATAGTGTTAGTTTATTATTTACTGTACGAACAATTTGCAGTGGATTCTCGTTTTGCAATTCAGCAGGCAATAATTCATTTGGCCAATTCTGATAGCTTAGGGGTCTAACCCACCTGTAAACTGCGTGTATACCAACGGCTGTAAAACGTGAATCTGACGATGCCGGATAAGGTCCGCCGTGAATCATCGAAGCGCAAACCTCAACTCCCGTAGGCACACCATTAAAAATCAAGCGCCCCACACGAT
Source organism: Flavobacterium sp. ACN2 (assembly GCF_002303885.1). Taxonomy (GTDB): domain Bacteria; phylum Bacteroidota; class Bacteroidia; order Flavobacteriales; family Flavobacteriaceae; genus Flavobacterium. The sequence goes on from NZ_MRCM01000010.1 coordinate 138,472, forward strand.
TTTGTAGAGCAGAAATGATCTCTTTATGCGTTTCTATTTCGTTCTCTTCGCTTATGATTGTTCCTGTTAATTGCCCTTCTAGCTTAGAGATCACTTCTATTAGTTCAGACTCCTTTTCGCATTCAATTAAAATAGAAAATGGTCCAAACACTTCGCTATGCAATATTTTATTCTCTAAGAATTCTTTTCCGTCAACCTTTAAAACTGTTGGAGTACCATGATTTGGAATTGTTTCTCCTTTAAACTGAGCAATTTTAGAGACTCCGTTCTGTGCTTCAATTTTTGCAATTCCGCTATTGAAATCAGCATAAATAGAAGGATGCAGCATACAGCTTGGCTGAATTTTTTCGATAGCCTGATTAAGCTTTTCTTCAAACGCATTTAATTCTTCGCCTTTTAAGGCTAATAATAATCCTGGATTGGTACAAAACTGTCCTGCTCCTAAAGTGATAGACCCTGCATAAGCTGTCGCCCATTTTTGACTATTTTTTTTCAACGCTTGAGGCAAAAGCACCACAGGATTAATGCTTCCCATTTCGGCAAATACCGGAATTGGTTCTGGACGTTGAGCCGCTAAATCACATAAAGCACGACCTCCTTTAATGCTTCCCGTAAAACCTACCCCTTTTACCAACGGATGCTTTACCAAACTTGTTCCAAGAGTTCTACCGTCGCCTACAAGATTAGAAAAGACACCTTCTGGCATATTAGTTTTCTCAGCTGCTTTTATAATAGCTGAAGCTACCATTTCGCCTGTTCCGATATGCATCGAATGACTTTTTACAATAACCGGACATCCCGACGCCAAAGCCGAAGCTGTGTCTCCACCGCTTGTAGAGAATGCAAAAGGAAAGTTGCTTGATCCAAAAACCACTATGGGCCCTAGAGGAACTAACATTTTGCGCAAATCTTCTTTTGGTGCAGGTTGTCTGTCGACTATTGCAGTGTCAATTGTTGCTTGAACCCAGCTACCTTCAGTTAGCATTTCGGAGAAAGCTCGCAACTGACCTATCATTCGTCCGCGTTCTCCTTCTGCTCTGCCCTTCGGATAACCCGATTCAATGCAGTACTGCTCTAAGAGCACATCTCCTAAAGCTAAAATTTCATCAGCAATTGTGTTTAAGAATTTAGCTTTTTCAAGACCTGATTTTTTTCTATAAATCGTAAATGCTTGATTGGCCAAAGTAACCGCCTCTTCAATTTCATCCTGAGTTGCCTCTATAAAATCCCAAGGATTTTCTTTGTTCAATATCGGGTTGAACGTTTTTAAAACTTTTGAACCGCTGGCTTTAAGCTGGCTTCCTATATAATTTTTTCCTGTAATCATGTTTTTATCTTATAAGTAAATATATTTCGGTCGCAGTCTCAGTAAAAATTCCCCCTAAGAATATGACTGAGACTGGCGCTGGGACCGAGATTGATAACTAAAAGCCAATCTGCAAAATGCTTTTATAAATTTTTATACTCTGGCAAAGTTGGTCTTTTACGTATTCCTTCAGCGATAATCGCTAGAACTCTTTCTTTTTCTGCTCCTTGCAATGGCAATCTCGGTGCACGAACATGTTCTGAACCAATTCCTGTTGCAACTTCAGCCAATTTGATATTCTGAACCAAGAATGAATTAATATCCAATTCTAATAAAGGCAAAAACCATCTGTAGATTTTCAAAGCTTCTTCTATTTTTCCTGCTTTGGCTAATTTGTAAATGGCTACCGTTTCAGCAGGGAAAGCACAGCCCAATCCAGAAACCCAACCGTCTGACCCCATTAATAGACTTTCTAAAGCCAATGTGTCAACTCCCGATAATATTTTTAAACGATCTCCAAAACGATTAATCATTCGGGTCACGTTCGAAATATCTCTTGTAGATTCTTTTACAGCCTGAATATTATCGAATTTCAATAACTCTTCGAACATGTCTAAAGTAACATCGATTTTATAATCAATAGGATTGTTGTAAACCATGATAGGAAGTGTTGTATTCTTAGCTACTTCGCTATAAAAAGCCACCGTTTCAAAATCTGACGCTTTGTAACGCATTGGAGGCAGCATCATTAATCCTTTTGCTCCATCTTGTTCTGCTTTATTGGCTGCCAAAATGGCTCCTTTTGTAGTTTGCTCTGCAATATTCATAATTACAGGCACTTTATTTTCTGTAAGCAAAACAGTATGTTTTACTAATTCTCTTTTTTCTTCTTCTAAAAGTGTGCTGGCTTCACCTAAAGTGCCTCCTAAAATAATTCCTGACACTCCAGCATCTAATTGCGCTTTCATATTAACTTCAAACATTTTGAAGTCTAATTTATCATCTGCAGTAAATTTTGTAGTTACCGCTGGCATAACGCCATTCCATTGAATACTCATAATTTTATTTTTTTATATAAGCCAAAATTATCTAGAAACAAGAGAGTTAGCCTTTCAAAAATTACCACAAAACAATACTATATTACCCTATATAGTTACAAAACTTAAAAAATAGAGCATTATAGCATCATTTTTTTGATCAAATGCAATATATTTGATAGTAACTAACTAACCACTATATGAAAGTTTTCCCCTTTAAAATTCCAAAATCTGGAGAGGATCCCCTTATTTATCAGGAAGATATAGAAGTATCGTTTTATGATAAATTACATCAGCACGAAGAAATTCAGATTAGTTTTATCGAAAAAGGAGAAGGTGACGTTTTTGCTGGCGATACAATCTCGCAATATCGTGAGGGCGATATACTCGTAATTGGAAGTAATTTGCCTCATGTTTTTAGAAGCGATGTTCAGGAAAATGAGGTTTCGGTAATGCGGACTTTATTCTTTACTTTCAATTCTTTTGGGAAAGATTTTTTTGAATTGTCTACTTTTCGAAATATCCAACCCATTCTAGAAAGCAGCAAGAATGGATTTATTATTCATAACGCACCAAAAAAAGTGGTCAAGTATTTTAAGAAATTGAAGAATGCTGATAACTACACGCGCTTTATACTATTTCTAGATATTCTAAAATGGCTTTCAACATCAGAAACTACTCCGCTTTCTAATTATTTGTATCAAAAGAAAATAACGGATAATGAAGGCAAAAGAATGCAGATTGTGTTTGAGTATGTAATGACGAATTTCCACAAAAATATAACACTAAATGAAATAGCTTCGATCGCCAGCATGACTAAAAATGCTTTCTGTCGGTATTTTAAAGTTCGTACCAACAAATCTTTTTTTCAATTTCTTATCGAAGTGCGTATTGAAAGAGCTGCAAAATTATTATCGAACAATCAAGAACTTTCCGTTTTGGAAATTGCAGAATTATGCGGTTTTAATAATATCTCTAATTTCAATCGAAAGTTTAAAGAACTAAAACAGATTTCTCCTTTGCAATACAGAAAGCTTAATCTGTAATATTTGTTATCGTTGTTCTTACAGTTGTTTTTATTTCCTTTTAATAATGTATCAACAATATATTTAGTTTTTATGAATAATTAAGCACTGCGATTCTAAACGCTTCGAACTTGCACTTATAAACCGGACTACTCAAAATATAAAAAGTGGTACATTTTGATGATACAGCAAAACAATACTTTTGGCTAAAAATCATAAAGCATCAAAAGAAAAAATGAACGGACAAATAAGAAACGACTGGAGCAGAGAAGAAATTCAAGCTATATACGATAAGCCTTTATTAGAATTAGTTTATGAGGCTGCAACTGTACACCGCAATTGGCATAAACCTTCAGAAATACAGGTTTGCACCTTGCTTTCTGTAAAAACAGGCGGCTGTCCTGAAGATTGTTCTTACTGCGGACAAGCAGCACGTTACCACACCGATATTAAAGTTCAAGCTTTATTGCCAACCGAGAAAGTATTGCAGCACGCAAAAAAAGCAAAAGATGGTGGTTCCTCTCGTTTTTGTATGGCTGCCGCTTGGCGTGAAGTTCGTGATAACAAAGATTTTGATCGTGTTATTGAAATGGTAAAAGGCGTTAACGACCTCGGACTCGAAGTTTGCTGTACGCTAGGAATGCTTACCGAAGAACAAGCTATACGTCTACAAGAAGCGGGTTTGTATGCTTATAATCATAATTTGGACACTTCTGAAAGTTATTATGACGAAATCATCAGTACACGTAAGTTTGATCAGCGTCTTGATACCATTAATAATGTCAGAAAAGCAGGAATCACAGTTTGTTCTGGTGGAATAATCGGTTTAGGAGAAACTCCTGCAGATCGCGTTTCTATGCTGGCAACTTTGGCTACTATGCCCGTTCATCCAGAATCTGTTCCTGTAAATGCTTTGGCAAGAGTAAAAGGAACACCTTTAGAAAACAACCCAAAAGTGCCTCTTTGGGATATGGTTCGAATGATTGCGACTGCGCGTATCATTATGCCTGCTGCTGTTGTACGCTTAAGTGCAGGACGCATCGAAATGACCGAAGAAGAACAAGCTTGGTGTTTTATGGCTGGAGCCAATTCTATTTTTACAGGAGAACGCGAAACTTTATTGGTAACACCAAACCCAGGACTTTCTGAAGACATGCAGATGTTTCAAAATCTTGGACTTAAACCTTTGGTTAAAGAGAATAAAAGTGCTTGTTCTGTGGTTTAAAAAGCTGATGTATTTCTAAGATAAAAAAAATAGCGTAAAAGTCTTAAAAGAGACATTTGCGTTATTTTTTTAAATACTTGGAGCAGTCGAGTAATCAAACTTATACTAGTTTAAAATAACAAAACCTCGAAAGTACATTCGAGGTTTGAATCTTATGAATCAATATTTATCCTATCTTTTCTTTTGCTGTTTTATAAAAATAAATAACACCTCCAATTATCAAGAGAACAAGTATTGGGTAAAAATAATTTATAACATAATAAGTGTCACCAATATTTAAATTAAAATAGTAATCAGAGAAGTAAAAAAAGATAAAGAGCATAATACCAATTATTAAAAACACTAAAAATTTATTGTTCATTTTCTGTCATTATTAAATTATTAAAAAAAGCATTGAACATAGTAAAATAGCCAAAATCGGCTTCTTGGAAACTCACATCTTCTATAACAAAATTAAATAATTCTTTAGGAAATTTACTATAGAATAGTTTACTCTCAACAACAGATTCTATTTCAGAAATAATTTCTTTTAGTTTTCGTCGCTCCAAATTAGCTTCCTGCAATTCATCAATTCTAGATTTAGAGAAAAATAGTTCTATTATATTCTTCTGACATTTAATAGCATAATATGGTGCTATAACACTAATCAACAATGATACTGTATATAGTTGTCTATCTTCAATAATACTAAAATTAAAAGTCAGACATTTATCACCATACTCAAATAATGTAAAATCTTGAAAGTTTTTTAAAGTATAATCTTTTTCAAATTCCTTAAGAATATTCTTTGAGCAAAGTTCTTTCGAATTCAATTGAAAAGTTTTTAATGTCTTATCCAATCTAAGATATTCCTGAGTTTCAAAATACTTTTCTCGTTCCTTCTCAAATGAGATGTTTTTCGGGTAAAAAATGTAAATCAAATTCTTTAAAACTTTATCAATCATAATATATTTTTTATTCACAATTATCTGGAAGCATAAAAGTTGTTTCGTAATCCGTTACAGGTAAATTTTCTGTTGCAGTCCAATTTACTCGTCCACCTGAGGTAATCAAAGGATAATTATATAGCAATCTTTCTTTAAAATACTGTTCAACAATCATTTCCGAAACTTTCACTCTTCCATATTTTGCAACTACTTCTCTAATTGTCGTCTGAAGCGCCTTTGCTGATAGCTCTGCGGCCATTCCAGCACTTATAGGAGCACCACCTACGCTGTGTTTTTTTGGCATTCCAAAAGATATCGGTTGTCTAAACTTAGCTGAATGAATAAAGGTAACACCTTTTTCACTTAGCAATATTATATTGAAACTGATATTTTTCACTAAAGCTGTCTGCCACAGAGAAGCTGTTTCTGAAAAATTAAAACTTTGGCAACTTGGTGGAGTGTAAACAACATCTGGCAATGGTGGAGTTGTACCACTTCCACCACCACTACGACCAATAATCTCATACCTGTATGCACGAGCAACTTCAGGTGGTGCCGCATCGCAAGGATATGAAGTTTCTACAACTATAGTTTCTGTAGTTACATTTGAAAGAACGTATGAAATAACTTTATTATCAACTATAACTTCAGTGTGCCAATAAATAGTAAACTGCATCGGCTGATAATATGGTGTATTACAAGGCGGGATACGATTAGTCGTATTAGAGCTAAATGAAAACAAATTTATTGCTTTTGTCAGAATATCCAACTCTTGTTTTTCTGAAATGTTTTTAGCTTCACCTTTAGTAACTGCAACTGAGCCCAAATTTTTGCCTTCAAATGAATAGACATTCAATGTCCCTGAAAAATCATTTAACTTAGTGATAGTCTCAGGGTAAACGGTACTTTTTTCAATTCCGTAAACCTCTAAAAAAATAAGAATGCGTTTTGCCATCATTTTCAATTGTAACACCTTGATATTTCAATTGATTTTGCAGCAGATCAGACTCAAAATAATTTACAACTTTTTCTTTGGCTGAAAATTCAGAAATTTTAAAATTATCTTTTTCAATTTCGTTGGCATTTTCAAAATCGGCTTCAACATTTTGGGCAATATTGGGATTTGAAAATTTTGCTAATTCTAATTTAGACTTAACATCTTTTACTGTTTCTTGATTTGTTTCTAATTCATCATTGCTACACGACAATAAAAAAAGTGCAACAAAAAAACAGACGGAATACTTACTAATTTTTCTCATAATCATTTACATTGGTTGGTTAATAATTCATTTAAATATGGTAAAAATCCTACAATTAGGATTTACGAATATAAAAGAATTATTTACAATATTGCAATATAAATACTATAAAATATGTTAAATAAACATTTTACTACAAATAGAAAGTTTGAAAAAGCTCAGAAATAATTGAATTCTTAAAGGATTTTTATCTTGTTTATACTTTATTAAATAATCGGTAATTTTGCAAAAAAACAAACAAATGCTAAAAAAAGCCCTTGATCCCTTAATTGACCATTCTACAATTATTCTAATTATGGGTACAATGGCGGGCGAGCAATCTATTGCCAAGCAAGAATACTATGCAAATCGAGGAAATCTTTTCTGGAAAATTTTGTTTGTTATTTTTGAGGAAGAATTTAGTGCCTCTTATGAAGATCGAAAAGCACTAGTAAAAAAGTACAACATTGGTCTTTGGAATGTTTTACAAAGCTGTAAAAGAGAAGGAAGTAGCGATGCTTCTATTACCGAAGAAACAATTAATGATTTTGAAGGTTTGCATATACAGTATCCTAATATAAAATATGTCTTTTTTGAAAGCAAAGCCGCTGCAAAGTATTTTGTAAAACATACAGCACCGCAAGAAGGAATCACTTATACAACCCAGCCTTCAACTAGCGGTTTAAATGCAGGTTTAACGAAAGAGGAAAAAATAGCACAATGGAAAACGGTATCTGAAATAGCGCTTTCAAAATAGACTAAAATATAGTTATCTGTTTCTCATAATGTAAAACAGTATTTCTTCTTCCAATTCCCTAGAAAGATTTTCAAACTTCATCTTACGACGGTAGTTTTTTTCACTTCTATCCTTATAAAGCTCCGTTTTAGCTGTACTTGCACAGTAAGCATCACAGATTACTTTAAATTTTTGATCGAGAATATACAATTCTTTCATCGAATCAAAATACGCTGCAAATTTAACATTGTACAATTCGTCAGGAATAGCGGCCATAGGTCTAGTTGTATTTAAATTAATACTTTATTTTACCTTATAAGTTCATTACATATTCAATCAAAATCAGCTCTTCTTCTATCATTTAAAAAACTGGATTGAAACAATACTTAAAGTTAAAATGAAAAATTTTAATCTTTCTGTTTGAACCGCTTGAAATGGTTTCAGATTATAATCTGAAACCAGAAATAGTAAAATGAACCTTGAACCGTTAAAATGCAACAATGGTAAAATCAGATGTTTTTTACATCATGCACCTCTATCCACACCTCATCATCATGGTTAGAAATTCTGCGGTTAGCGATGCATTGTTGCCAATATCAAAAAGTTGCTTGTCGCCTTATCACAAACTTCTATGATAATTTAGATAGAATAAGAATACTTCAGATACTTTTGAAAGGCCATTTTGTAGATTTTTTGAAACTTAAAGTCATAAAATTGTTAATTAACACAAATAGATACAAAAACACGTAATAGTACTTATAGTAATATTCCTATATATTAAATAAATTTACATCCCTTTAATTTACAAGCCACAAATCATCAAAATATCTATTCTATTTTATTAAATCAAGTTATTAATGTTGGTGGGAGATCTGAGTTTAGGTATTGTTTAAACTCGATCTGATGGTTAGAGCCGTTTATAACGACGAAAATGTTATTATCTATTTTTCATTTAATATACAGTATTAGCAATTAGTACTGCATACAAAAGCAATAAACTACCCCAAAAAATGCTCGAAAAAAAATCTATAGTAATTGGATGTGACGATGTCACGATACTGACTATGATATTAAATGCTATATCAATAGTATCTGCATATACATTTTCTACCGTTTCTGTATCAACAGGATTAGATTTGAAAAATGCCATAAACTCTTTAAATCCTGATTTAGTGATTTTAGGATTCAGACAAAACCAGCTCGTTTTAAATGATACCAATTTCAATTCTGATAAAAGAAATATTCCCATTTTGTACTTGACACAAAATTACGAATGCGAATCATTATGCTGGACTAAACAAAACATTGTTTTTACTTATCCGTACAATCAGATTAAGAATACCGATTTTTTAATTTATCGAATTCAATCTATCTTTCTTCTCAAAAAAACAGAACCGCAAATTAAACCGGCAGCGACGTTTGCAGAAGCCGCTTTTCAAAAAAACAACTCCGATAAACTAAGCCATTATGTAATGGAATTGGATCAAAAGGTTGAAGTGCTTTTAAAAGTAAAAGAACGTATCTCTTACCTTTATCCAAACGTAGATGATGCCACTAGAATTGAGCTAATGTCTATTGTAAATTCGATAAAGACAGTCGCAAATGATAATAAACTCTGGGACGATTTTAAAATCTATTTTGAACAATCAAATCCAAATTTTCTTCTGGCTCTTGCCAAAAAACATCCGTCTTTAAGTTCTCGAGATTTAAAATACTGCTGCTATATTAAAATGAATATGAGCAACAATGATATTACCAATCTTCTTGGCATTAATCAAGAAAGTGTTCGAACTCATAAATATCGTCTTAAAAAGAAACTAACGCTTAAAAAAGAAGATGATATCATTTCGTACCTCAGAACAGTTTCGTAAATTATCTTTTCTCTTATTTATATCTCCTGCCATTGTAATGCTTACTCTATTCTAGCAGTACAAAAGAAAGTTTTATGCTATCCATTTTATGATTTTCTTTGTTTGTATTACACTCTTTTAAATTTTCCATAAAACATTTTAATCAGTACTTTTTTTAAAGGTGCTTTTTCCATATTGCTAAAACTTTTCTCTACATTTCAACCGTTTATGCCTCTATTTGAGACAAAGCGTAGACAAAGTTTTTTCTGTCTATATTTTGTCTACAAAAATGCCAAACATCTTTTGTCCCTGTCTATGAAAAGTATATTGCAAAATTCTCGTACAAATCTAATTGTCAGTTACTTTTACAAATACAAATAGCCAATCGATGCGCTATTAGCACTGAATTAATTTAAGAGTTAAATACGATGATACATCAATCGCTTCAATTTACGAATAAATTATTGGGACAGTTTTTAAAAAATCGTTTTGCTTTAACTGAAGACAAAACCGTTGTGAACTATCTTATTGAACCAAGTGGAACTTTACCTAAAGCAAACCAGAACAAAGTCGTTTTATCTCTAATAAATATTGAAAAAGAAACCAATCAGCCTTTTTATATTAGAAACCAGAAATTAGAAAGCGGAAACTATTCTAATTTCAATCCGACAGAAAGATACAACATTGACTTATTGATTAGCAGCAACTTTGATGATTATTCCGAATCTTTAAAGTTTTTAGACGCCATAATCGCCTTCTTTCAGATTAATAATTATATCGATGCGTCGTCCTCTTCTTCTATTCCAGATGGCTTAAGCCGATTAGAATTTGAGTACGAAAAGATCTCTTACCATCAAATGCACAGTTTGTGGACAGCGATGGCAGCAAAATATCAGCCTTCTATTATTTACAAAATGAAGCTGATAAAAGTTCAGAGTCATGAAATTATGGAGATCATACCTTCTGTAAAAAACACGAATAACACCATTTCCAAATGATACAGAGCAATTACATAAAAACCTTTGGTATTGCGGCCTATCATACTTTTTTTGATAACGGAAAATGTAATTGTCTTCACTTTGTTCCCAATCATACTACAGATAAGATATTCAAAAAATTTGGCTTTAAAATAAATCATATTTCTAACGGACTCGATTTATATTCGAATACAAAATCATCATTATCAGACTTATTCAATTATATAGCACAAACCACACAGCAAAACTATTTTGAGTTTGATATAAAATGCACTAATCCTAATTTTATTCTCTTTACTACATTACCCATTAATTGGATCGGAGTGGTTACTTACTCTAGTCAAGATCCTAAAAACCTTAACAATGAGGGTAAAATAGTCCTTAACCAAACTTTAGAAAATAAACCTGTATCGACTCATTTTGGTCATTTAAAAATTTATTTTGAAGATATATTAAAAGAAAAGCCTTCTGATAATGCTGCGCTTTTTGAAATCAATTTTACTGCAAGAGCTACGCAATGGCAATACTATTTTATCAATAGAAATGCGGTGCAGTTAAACGATCCTTCGATTACAGAAAAAGAAAACATACAATTTGACGGACCTCAAAATGTAACGATCCAAACAGGAGAATCGGCATTACTGTTTACCTCAAACAAAACCTATATCACGCTCAGCGAAAAGCCTAAATATAAATTTGATTTAATAAGCAATTCATCATCTGCAAATCAAAACAATACCAAGCCCAAAGTAATTATAAAAGGACTGCCTAATCCAGATGTCTCTAGAATAGGAATAATCGAGAATAGCGACCCAAATCATGTCGCATCGCCAATGTATATCTATTTATAAAAAACTATTAAAAATGAACATTAAAAACTAAAATCAATGAATTTATCTACCATTCAAACTCCTGGTGTTTACATTCAAGAACTAAATGCTTTTCCCAATTCTGTTGTTGGAGTAGCTACAGCTATACCAGCATTTATAGGGTACACACCACAGGCCTCTTACGAAGGAAAATCGTATACGAATGTGCCAGTAAAAATCACATCTTTTGCTGATTTTCAGGCTTTTTTCTGTTTGCCAGATCCACCTGCTCCTGCAAGTCCGTCTAAACAGTACAAACCTGAATACTACTTAGTAGCAGAAAAAAGTCAACCTTTAAAAGGAGACTACATGCTAATTGCAGGAACGTATTACTCGATAGTTCCAGATCCGAACACGGTTTATTATTTATACAATAGCGTAAAGCTTTTTTATGAAAATGGCGGTGGAGATGCTTATATTGTTTCTGTTGGTTCTTATGGACCTGCGTCGCAAAAACCAGGAACTCCGGGAATTCCAGTTGTAAACCCGAATGTGCAATTGAATGATTTGACAAAGGGTCTTTCTCTATTGCTAAACGAGCAGGAACCAACTATGTATATTTGTCCCGAAGCTACTTTATTAAGCGTAGAAAACAACGGGACTCTAATGCAGGCTATGCTTCTTCAGTCGACGCAAATGCAAACGGCAATGTGCTTATTTGACATTATTGGTGGCGACGCCCCAGATCCTATTTTGTATACGGAAGACATTACAAACTTCAGAATGAACACCGGTTCTGTTGGATTAAACTACGGAATGGCGTATTACCCGTTTATAGGAACTACAATAATGCAAAATTCTGATATTGATTACACTAATTTATTTGGTGGAGATGTAAAACAACTAGAAGCCGTTCTTAATCCGCCTAGTGCTCCTAACCCAGCCGTTGCCGCTATTATTGCCAATATTCAGAATCCATCGAGCACTTTGACTGTAACCCAAAATCACAATGCTTTGCTTATTGCAAGTCAGACGTATTCCTTAATGATAAAACACATTGTGGCAGATGCTAATATTCTTCCTCCAAGCGGTGCTATGGCAGGCGTTATTACAACGGTAGACAATGCTGTTGGCCCTTGGGAAGCTCCTGCTAATACTTCTATTGTAGGTGCGGCATCATTGCCAATTTCCATTTCTGAAAGTCAGCAAGCCAATTTAAACGTTGATGCCGTTTCGGGTAAATCGATCAATGCCATTAGAACATTTAATGGTTTAGGAATTTTAATCTGGGGATCTAGAACATTAGACGGAAACAGTCAAGATTGGAGATATATTCCAGTACGCAGAACTATGATATTCTTGGAGCAATCTTGTAAACTGGCCGCTCAAGCTTATGTTTTCCAGCCTAATGATAAAAATACTTGGGAAGCTGTAATTTCTATGATCAGCAGTTTTCTTAGTTCGATCTGGAAACAAGGCGGTTTACAGGGAGCCAGTGCTTCTGATGCCTTTTCTGTAGCCTGCGGATTGGGTTCTACAATGACAGCAGATGATCTTTTAAATGGTTTCATGAATGTAACGGTAAAAGTTGCAGTTGTTCATCCTGCTGAATTCATTGTCTTGACATTTCAACAGCAAATGGCAACTTCTAGTTAATCAAACAAAAACTCACTTAAGTAAATTTTTAATTTAAATATAAAATAATATGGCAACAGATGACGGAAGCGCACAAGGCGCAACATGGCCCATGCCAAAGTTTAGATTCGAAGTAGATCTTGGAACAGAATTAACCAAAGTAGCTTTTCAGGAAGTTACCGGAATGGATGTCGAAAATCAAATTATAGAATATCGCAAAAGTAACAGTCCACTTTTTTCTGTGGAGAAAATGCCTGGTATTACCAAATACGGAAACGTAACTATGAAACGTGGCATTTTTGTAAATGATAATACTTTTTGGGATTGGCATCAGCAAGTCGTAATGAACACGATTAAAAGAAGAACCGTTCTGATCAAATTATTGGACGAAAAAGGCGGCGTAACCATGCAATGGACGCTAAACAATGCTTGGCCAACCAAAATTACGAGCACCGATTTGAAGTCAGACGGTAACGAAGTTGCAGTAGACACGATAGAAATTGCACACGAACAACTGATCATTAAAAATGGCGGTAAGTAACGATTATCCCGTTAGCTTTTATTTTACACTGTCATTTGCAGGTGTAGATGCGGCTTTCAAAGAGGTATCTGGAATTTCTAAAGAATTAAGCGTAGAAGAAATTGTTTGCGGAGGCGAAAATAGATTTAAATATCGCCTCCCAACCATTTCTAACAGTCAAAACTTAGTGCTTAAAAGAGCCATGGTGCCTGCAGGATCTCAGTTGGTCAATTGGTGTTCCAACTGCATCGATCAAGGATTATCAAACCCAATACAGCCCAAAAATGTGATCTTAAAACTGCTTAATGCTTCGGGCGTAGTCTGCATGCAATGGACGTTTAACAATGCCTACCCAGTAAAATATGCCGTTTCTGACTTAAACTCTCAGGAAAGCAATATTGCGATAGAATCTATTGAGCTGGCCTACACCTATTTTGACATTTCTAAGGATACCAAATTTGATAAACTTTTTACCTAAACCATTATGCCAATCGAAATAAGAGAACTTGTCATTAAAACAGAAATCGTAACAAACAACACTAAAAATTCGGCGCTAACCAAAGAACGAGAAATGTCTATTCTGAGAAAACAGCTGCTGGAAGAATGTAAAAGATTAATTGCAGAAAAAAATCAGGAGAATAGTTATAAACGTTAAACCACTCCCGACATCTATCGCATAAAGTATTAAAAAATCCGCACGATCTGCAAAATCTGCGAGAGAAAATATTTCAAAGACCAACCAGGATTTAAAAAAATTTAAACTTAAAATAAGACACAAATGGCAAGTTTAGAATTAATGAAAATTACGGGATATACAGACGAGGAATTTCAGAATAGATTCTCCGGAAATCCATATGCTTTCATGATTAATCCTGATAATATCAAAATACAAAAAAGCATCGAATACAACGAACAGCAGGCTCCAGCAACAAGTTCGGCTTCGCAAAAATACAAAAGCACTCCAAGCGATAAACTGAGTTTTGAAATGGTAATAGACTGTACGGGAATCATAGATGCCAAACGTACCGATATGTCTAAAGAAATAACCGCTTTAGAAACGATTATTTATACTTATAACGGTAAAATACATCGCCCTAATTTTGTAAAAGTGCAATGGGGACAGAATATTACATTCAACGGAGTTCTCGATTCTATTGACATCTCTTACACTCTTTTTAAACCAGATGGAAGTCCGCTTAGAGCCAAGATATCATTATCGTTCAGTCGCTATATTTCTCCGAAAACGGTAACCAGAGCAGATGCTCCAGAATCTCCAGACCTTACTCATATTGTAAGCGTTTCTGAAGGCATGTCTTTACCGCAATTGTGCCAGAAAATCTGGAATGACGATTCCTTTTATATACAAGTTGCAGAACATAATAAACTTAACAAATTCAGAAATCTCAACGGTGTCGACAAATTAATTTTTCCACCCATAATCCCTTCAAACTAATGAGTGCTTCAACCGAAATAAAAAGTGGCGGAATCGCAACATTCGCAGTTAAAGTTAACGGATCGGCAATAGCCGATGAACTTAGCGTGCTTTCTATTCACATCGAAAAAAAAGTAAACCGAATTGCATCTGCAAAAATCATAATCCTAGACGGAGAACCAAACACGGGTAAATTTGATGCCAGCTCCTCTTCTACTTTTGTGCCTGGCGCAACAATTAGCATAGAAGCAGGATATGACAATAATAACGCTGTTATTTTTTCTGGTTTAATCATGAGCCAGACCATTCGCATTGATAATTTAGTAGGATCTGCTCTAGAAATTGAATGTCGTGATAATGCCATAAAAATGATTGTAGGCAGAAAAAGTCTCACGTTTTCTAAACAGAAAGACAGCGATATTATATCTTCTATAATTGGAAGCTATTCCGGTTTAAGCGCAGATGTTACTGCCACAACTACGGTTTGGCCAGAACAAGTGCAATTTTATGCTACCGATTGGGATTATATTTTGGCTCTAGCCGAGGCAAATGGTTTAATCGTAACCACTTTAAACGGGAAAGTTTCTGTTTTTCCTCCTGATAAAAGCACCACATCTGTGCTTACGGTAACTTATGGCGATAATCTTCTTGAATTTAATGCCAAATTAAATGCTGTGACACAATTAGGAAACGTAGCTGCCAATAGCTGGGATTTTAAAACTCAAGCGGTTGTAAACGGTAATGCAGCGCCAAACGTTAGCGGAGCTGGAAATTTGACCACAAAAAAATTATCGGAAGCTATTGGACTCTCGACGTATCAATTGCAGACTTCTGCCCCGCTAGAAAGTGCTGATTTAACCAATTGGTCTAAAGCGCAAATTATTAAAAGCGAATATGCTAAAATAATGGGCGAAGCTAAATTTCAAGGAACCAATTTAATTGATCCTGGAAAGTACATGACTTTTGCCGGTATTGGAGATCGTTTTAATGGCGACTACCTCATTGGCGGAGTTGTGCATGATTTGTCTCAAGGAAATTGGGTTTCAGAAGTTACACTCGGACTTTCTCCATTTTGGTTTACCGAAGAACCAGATGTTATGGCACCACCCGCTTCGGGGCTTGTTCCAGGTGCAAAGGGGCTTTTTAACGCAACCGTAAAAAAGATGGATGAAGATCCCGATTCTCAATACCGAGTTTTAGTCGATGTTCCTTTGCTAGACCCAAAAGGCGAAGGAATCTGGGCAAGGCTAACCAATTTCTATTCAACAAGCGGAGCCGGAGCTTTCTTTATGCCCGAAGTTGGAGATGAAGTTATTTTGGGTTTTATAAATGAAGATCCACGATATCCCATAATTCTCGGAAGTATCTACAGCAGTACAAGCATAAAACCTTTTACGGGTTTGGACCCCAATCAGAAAAATTCGGTAAAAGCCATTGTTTCTAAATCGGGAATTTCGGTACAGTTTGATGATGAAAACAAAGTTTGGACTGTTGCAACACCCAACAAAAACACGATCATTATTAGCGATAAAGACAAGAAAATTACGATTCAGGACGAAAACAATAATAGCATCGTAATGTCAAGCAGTGGTATCGATTTATCGAGTCAGAAAAACATCAATATCTCAGCCAATCAAAATGTGACCATCAAAGGAAATCAAGGTGTTAACATACAGTCAAGTGGCGGAGATGTCTCAATAAAAGGTCTCAACATCAAAGAAAATGCAGATATGCAATACAGCGCCCAAGGCGGTCAAATGGCACAAGTCTCCGGAGGAATGCAATTGACGCTGAAAGGCGCAATGGTAATGATTAACTAATGATTAATTATAAATGGTTAATTGTTAATTGATAATTACTGCGATTTAAACTTTGACAAAGCTGTCTACAGCATCGATTAACCAACCAAACTATTGACAATTAAAATTTCACAATTCACAATTCACAACTAACAATTCACAACTAACAATTAAAAATTATGCCACCAGCAGCAAGACTTACAGATTTTCATCAATGTCCGATGGTTACTCCGGGAGTGCCACCAATTCCTCATGTAGGAGGACCAATAGTTGGGCCGGGCGCGCCAACAGTTTTAATAGCAGGATTACCAGCTGCCAGAGTTGGCGACATGCTAGTTTGTGTAGGGCCTCCAGATTCTATTGTAAAAGGATCTGCAACGGTTATGATATGTGGTATGCCCGCCGCAAGAATGGGAGATTCAACCGCTCATGGAGGATCAATTGTTCTTGGAGCATTTAATGTTATGATCGGTGGATAATATAGCACATAATGATACCGCTTTTTTAGGTTCAGGATGGGCATTTCCTGTTTCATTCTCAGCAGACAATCACCAGCTGAATTTGTCTGCTAATGAAACCAACATTAATGAATCTATCAATGTCATTCTAAACACACGCAAAGGCGAGCGTACACTTGAAGCCGAATTTGGTTCTGGAATACAGCAATTTATGTTTAAAAAAATTGATAGTACGCTTAAAGGCGAAATCATAGAAACTATCAAGTTTGCTTTATTAAGATATGAACCCAGAATATTGGTTCAAGACGTGAGAGTCGCATCAACAGATATCGTAAACGGAACAATAGAAATACTGATTAGTTACATCTATTCTAAAACCAATACAAGACACAATTATGTGTTCCCATTTTATTTAAAAGAAGGAACAAACTTAGACAAGAAAAAATGATTTTAATTGATCAAAATAGCGCTATAAATTCTCTCAACGAAGCACTCGTTCCGAATCCGTATTTAATAGACGGAAGAACCGAGCAGGATTGGCTGTACTTTTTGACAGAATTTAGCAAATTGATCAATTTCTATAATGACAGTAATACTATAGAAGGAAACTGGAGTCCGTTTTTACTGAAAGATCCTGTTTTTCTGATGGCTTCCATTTCGAAAACAAATTACAAAAAACTGTTCGCTGATTATAAAAATGGCTGTTTAGAAATTCAACGATTGCTTGAAAACAAAAACAGCATAATATCCAACACGCGAGCTTTAAACAACTTGTTTGATCGCATTACGGCTATTTATCAAATTATAGAGCGCTGGACGCATCATATGCTAAAAAACAGCGAGGTATATGATCTCAAAACGTATATACTTCAAGAAGTAAAAAACAAACTAAGCATAGATTTTTGGGCTATTCAGTCTTACAGACAATATCTGTTAAAACTATCTGTCGAGAATATAATTCTCACTTCTGTTCCTTGGGACGAGTTTAAATCTTTTGATAAGAATGTTTGGTATATCAATAAAGATAAAATCCCATTTTGGCAGGTTTTTGGTTTTGAAAAAGAACATCCTATTTTGGATGAAGTAAGGGCTGTACTAAAGGCAAGCTTAGCTATTCTAACCAAAATTGGCGATAAATTATTTCAGTTTTTAGAAACTATCATTCATCACGCCGCAAAAGAATACCAGAAATTAAACCTCAAAAAAGGACATTTTCCAGATACTGTTTTGTTGCGCTCGTTTGTAAATATCCTCAAAATTCAGCAAGATCAATTAAACGGACTTTCTGAGAAGCATCTTGATTTTTATTATAAAAATATCCTGAAACAAACCAAATTGCCAGCAGTTGCAGATCAGGCGTTTTTGTGTGCAACACTAACAAAACCAACATCTGTTTATACTCTGCCTGCGGGGACTTTATTTAATGCGGGAGTCGATGCCCAGAAGAATCCTATTTTATTTGCTTGTAAAAAAAATGTAAATCTCAATCCAGCTACAATTGCAAGTGTTCATAAGCTTTCGTATCAGGATAAAAACAATGCGTCTTACAATTTGCAAACCATTGTAAAACCAACCGAAATTCAATTAGATCCAGAAAATAAAGCCATCAGTTGGGAGACTTTTGGCTCAGACGACGATTCTCTAAATCCGTCTTTAATTGGAGTTGCCTTTGCTTCGCCCATGCTATTATTGCGCGAAGGGACAAGAACCCTAACGGTAACATTAGAATTTGCTTCTCAGATCGATTTAAAAATCCTCCAAGAAGCCAATTATTTTTTGAGCACACAAAAGAATTGGCTACAACTGAATTTAGCTCCTTCCAATTTTACAATCGATGCTACGAAACAAAACGCAATTGCAATTGCTATAATCCTTGATCCAAGTGTAGTTGCAATCGAGCCGTTTCTGGTTAATCCAGACGGATTAAAAAGCGATTGGCCTATGATGAAAGTGTTGTTTCAAAATGTTCCTAATCCGCAGGATCCTCCTAAAGTGACATCGATCACTATTGCCTTAAAAGTAGAAGGAGTCAAAACTTTTCAATTGTATAATGATTATGGGGAATTAAGCACGAAAAGTCCCTTCCCTCCTTTTGGACCAATTCCGTTGGTTAATGCCAACTTTATCATCGGAAATAATGAAATCTTGAGCAAACCTTTGGACAGTTTCACAATACAGATCGATTGGGATAAAAGACCTGCCAATTTTGAAATTTATTACAAAGAATATAATGATTATTTACATCCTCCAAAAAAAGGAGACAATTCGGTTGTAAAAGCGTATCGAATCGCTTTTCCTCGTAAACATCAAAATATTGCATTCGTTAAAGAATTCTCCAATGCCAATTTTATGGTATGCTTCAACATTATGCAAGACAAATCATGGCAAGGCATAAAAATGACTAAAATTTTGAGAACCAAAAATGACCAAGTTTTCATTCCAACTGATGAAGTTTCGCAACCGGTTAATTTATTCGACACTTTGCCCGTAGTTCCTCCTAATAATGTTCTTAGCACCTCTAACAGTGATTATATATATTCTAAACCTGTTTCGACTAAACCTGATGTAAAATTATGGCATCCCAATCCAAACATTCAAAAAGAGCCTTTAAAATATTCTGAAGAAAGCACATCAGGATTTATAAAAATGACTTTAAAAAGTCCACAATATGGTTTTGGTTCCGAATTGTATGCCAATGTTGTCGCTAGCATCGCCTTGCAAAACGGGTATAAAGTTGCACACAAACAAGATGATTTTATTCCTGCAGCCAATCTTCCATTTGTTCCAAAAATACAGACTTTTTCTGCTCAATATGATGCAAGCGTAACCTACAATCTTGATGGTACAGCGGGAGATTATCCGTTTCAATATTTTATTTATGCTCCATTTTCAAACTATACCGTTTTTGATAGTGAAACGGCAGACAAAACTGAAACGAATGTATTCAACACCGAAATCATTGGAAGTTCTGAAAGCGATGCAGTAAAAGGTTTTCCGCTTTATCCGTCTTTTGACCATAACGGAGCCTTATTTATAGAACTCGATAATTTGATTTGCAACAGCACTTTAAACCTCTATTTTGAATTGGCTAGAAATTCAACCGCCCTTACCGATCAAAATGAGATTATGTATTACTATTTAAGCGATTCGGGCTGGAAAAATATAAAACCATTATCGGATCAAACCAGCCAATTTAGATGTTCTGGAATTGTAGAAATTCCGATTCCAGCAGATTGCAATAACAATAGCAGTATCATGCCTGGAAACAAAAACTGGATTTCTATCGCGGCTGTTGGCAACCTTAAATCATTTTCTAAAACCATCTTTATGCAGACCAACGGTTTTAGTGTGCAAAGAACCGGAACGACGTTTCTAACCGATACGCAAAGTCCGCAAATTGACGCCAATGTAATTACTAAACCAGAAATTAAGATTCCAGAAATAGGCACTATCATACAGCCTTTTGCTTCTTTTGGAGGAAAAGCTGCCGAAGACAAAATAGATCGAAATAAAAGAGTAAGCAATAGCATAAAAACCAAAAATAGAGCCAGCACAGCATCCGATTATTATACGCTCATTGCCGAAAAGTTTGATACCGTCTATTATTCAAAAGTAGTGACTGACGAAAGCAATAACATCACCAATGTTTATTTGGTAAAAAAAATAGCATCAGATAGCGATTCAAATGCCTTTACACCTTTGGTAACAAATGCTCTCGAAATTGAGGTGCAAAAGTTTTTAAGCGCCAATTCATCGCCATTTACCCAACTAAACGTTTCCAATTTTGATCTGGAATACGTGATCATTAACATCACAATTCAAGTCGATCCAAACTACCAGAGCACCTTGGTAACAAAGAATGTAAATCTTGCTCTAAAAAAGTATTTATCGCCTTGGATTACGAACTGTCCTTCTAAAATAGAAATTGGCAAACCGCTTATAGACGCCAAAGTGAAAACATTTGTGCAAAATATAAAAGGAGTTCTTACGGTAGAGAAAGTAACATTTTCGAGCTACAACATCGATCCGGTTACGGGCTTGCAAATTGTTTTAAAAAGCGAAGAGGAAAACTTAATGCCTAACGATTCGATGACACTTTTAGTTTCGGCACCCCATCATAATATTACATAACCAAATAGAAATGGATACTAATAATCAAATAACAAAAATTCAGCTTCCGCCGCATCAGGACTTTAATTTCCTGAAAGACGAAGCTATTGATTATATCCAAAATCACATTGGCAATGAATGGACCAACTTTAACCCGAGCGATCCTGGAATGACAATTCTAGATCAGGTTTGTTATGCCATGACCGAATTAGGCTATTGCACCGATTTTTCGATTCCAGATATTTTAACCGATTCTACAGGAAAAATGGAAATTGAAAATCAGTTTTATATGCCTTATAAAATTCTGACTACGGCGCCATACACCATTAACGATTACAAAAAATACATTATAGACGGCATCGAAGAGGTTTACAATGTTGTAATCGCACCTTACAATCAGAATCTTTTGGCATTTAGCAGAGTGTATCAAATTTATCTTTATATCAATCCAGATATTACCGATGATATTAAATGCAATAACATTTGCAAGTCGGTTTATTACTACCTCAATCAGAGTCGAAATATTGGCGAACTTTTTAATATGCCAATTGCATTGCAACTGCAAAATTGCAAGATTGGCGGAAATATAGAACTTGAGAAAAGTGCAGATGAAAATGCTGTTTTATTAGAACTTCAAAATAAAATTCGCAATTATATTTTTCCGAAAATAGATCAGGCGAATTATGAGACGATGAAAGAAGACGGATATGATGCTGCTACAATATATGATGGCCCGTATCTTAAAAACGGTTGGATTTCTGACGATTCTTTATACGATAAAAAAGATACCATAAAAGCTATTGATTTAATTCCTGTAATGGAGTCTGTAACCGGTGTCATTTCGGTTTCGGGGATACAGCTTTATCAGAACACGAATAATGTTCAAGCATTGCAAGCAACACAAAGCCAATTATTTTTTGTTGATATTATAAATTCTTATAAAGAGAAAAAACTAACATTAAATTCTAATGGAAAACAAATAGTCGCAGATGTCTTTGATCCGTTGCAAATCAATATTGGCCAATATCAGGATAATGTAACGAGCTTAAACAACAAACCGACTATAAAATTGCCAAAAAGCAGTTTTAGAGACATCAATAGTTATTACTCCATTCAAAATACATTTCCGCAGCAATATGGCATTGGCGACGATAAAATCGAAGACGATTCTTTGCCCGTTCAAGTGGCACAATCGCGTCAGTTAAAAGGCTATTTGACTTTATTTGATCAGGTTTTGGCCAATCAGTTTTCGCAATTAGCCAATGTTCCCAAACTGTTTTCTTTCACCAATTCGGTATGCGGAGCGCCATCAGACAACGATGCTTTTTATGCACTAAAAGATACATACGAGAAAAAGCATTTGGAATATCCTGTTCCGTACAAAATGTTTTCTCCTAGCTATTTCTATCAATCTCTGTATAGTATTCCTCACATCAAACCTTTATTGAAAAATAATGCCATTTTTGAATACAGCAATGGCGGCGAAACTAAAAAGGAATTGAAAGAAAAAAGTTGGCGAGAATATCAGCAAGATCCTTATAATGCCTACATCTTTGGAATGATGAAAATCATGGAAGAAGAAGAAGATGTTAACTTCGAAAGACGAAACAAAATACTAGATCATTTGCTTGCCAGACACGGCGAATCGCCAAAAGTAATTGATGCTATCATTCATGATACCATCTATACTGGAAACAAGAAAAAAGATCAGATTATTATAAAGAGTTTGTATTTGCAGAATCTCGATTTATTATCCTACAACCGTTTTAAAGGTTATAATATTCTAACGGCTTCAAAAATTAATCAAACCTCAGAGGCTCATTTGCTAAACATTAAAAAGGAGCATTTTGACCATATTAGCGAAAACACGTCTGATTTTGTTTTTCAATCTAATAAAATCAATAAAAAAGAAAAACTAAGCAAAACAGATTTCAATAATTTTTCTGTTTTAGAATTAAAACTGAATTTACTTTTCGGATTAAAAAACATATATACCAATTTTATTACAACACAATTTGAAGCTTCACAAAATTCTATCGAAGATCAATTGAACAGCAATAAAACCATACAAAAAATATATTGGCTTAAAGAAAATAGAAAAGGTAGTTTTTTTATTGAAACCTCTATTCTCTTAAGTCAATTAAAATATAATCTTGAAATTGTAAAACAAAGTGATAATTCTTTTTACGAAATACAAAATACAGATTTCCAAACCATTGCCAATATAAATTATCTTTTAAATACGGAAAGTCAAACCGTTTTGGATTCTCAGTTTTTAAAAGGTCAGTTGGAATTTTCTAATGAAAAATATGCTTTTAGTACTGATAATTCTCAAACTGGAACATCTATAGATTATACCAAAAGTAAATTCTCTGATTATTCATTTCGTATTACCGTTTCTTCTGGAAACGGAACCATTACAATTAACGATGCACTTTTTAAGAAAAATGCGATTTTGATATTTCCAGATTTTATTCCCGAATTCCAAACTCCTCAATTCGAAAGACGTTTAGAACAATTTCTTGCGGTTAGTCTTCCGACGAATATACAATCTGAATATCTGTTTGTTCAGTTTCAAGAACTTGAAAGTTTTACATCGAATTACTATAGTTTGCATGAGAGTTTACGTTTCAAAAATACACTGGATGCACACCACACCAAAACAGAAGCAACTTCAAACCCAGAGCAATATGCTGTCAATTTAATCCATAGTCTAACCTCAATTTTAGAAGCAAAAAATGGAAGAAATAAATAGCCATATTGTATCGAGTCTAAAATGGGACACCACTTTTGATCAAAAGAAAGAAGGTTACAGACTTCAGGAGCGTTTAAGTGCTTGGAGCAAAATTTCGTTGCCTAGAGAGGTTACCTCTATTTTTGACGAATTATGCCCGCAAGAACAAAGTTGGCGAATTGAATTGCTTGAACTTGATCTTGGCGCCTGCGATTATAGTGATCTTGAGTTTGATCTTAGTCGAAAAATACGCAATCTGTTAAGAGAAAAAATAGCCGAATTAATTCTGTATCAAAACAATCAGAAGCAAAACGGAATTGCGGTTTACAATAAAGAAAAATCAATTCTAGAAAATCTTACGGTCTTTTTGCTAGAAGGTTATTTACCATGGAATTATCAGAACAAAGAAGGTTCTGTCAACCAGATTATGGCAGAATTGCTTCAGGATAATCTCGCTGAGGTTATTGCGATTATTAAAAAAACAGGAATGTCTCACGAGGAAGTGAGAAAACGAATTGCATGGCAGTTTGACGAAAAAAACATCACTAAAATAATCGCCGCGCTCGAACCTAACAATAGTAGTTCTATTATTGAATTTAGCGCAACAATGGTTAACATCCAGGTTAAAGAAACGATTATCCAAACGAGTACGGCAAGTTTCAAAAAGAATCTATGGTTCTTTATTCTGAACTTTTTGCTGCTCGAACGTGGAACGCTTTTTAATAAACTGGCTTTCATGAAAAGCAGTATTCTGCAAATGGCCAATCATTACAATATTGCTTATGCCGACCTTATTATTCTAATCGAAAATACGATTGTAAAACTCTCTGATAAAACATCGCAGAACAACGATTTTATCGCTTGTCTTAAAATACTAACGCAGGAATATGAAACGCAAAAAAGCGAGAATTATAAGCTTGAAACTGCTACAAATTATTGGAGTCTATTAGAGCCATTATTAAAAAATAAAAACAATAGAAGATTTAAAGCCGACAAAGACAATTTAAACGAATTGATAATCGTATTGAACAGCGAGAATAAAACAAAATTTAATACGCTGCTTCAGCCCATTTTTCAGGACGAGAGTTTGCTTGTTTCACTGCTTCAGGATTTAAATGAAACTTCGATAAAAATATTATATTCAAAACTAGATACTACACCATCGCAGCTTCATACAGAATCTATCATTTATCTAAACAAGCTGAGTCAGACTTTTAAACTAAAAACAAACTATAAGGCTTTATGGCAAATTGGAATTCTCTTTCTCATCAAAAATAAAAATACCGACAATACTGCTTTTCTCCTATTTTGCATTAAAGAATTAAGCAAAAAAAACAATCTTAGCCATGAGCATTTATTGGCTCTTTTTACCAATGCTAAAATTCCTGCGGCGATAAAAAGCAATAATGCCGCGGTTATTTTTACGAATCTAAATGCTATTTATTGCAAAGAAATAAGCCGTAATAATTCTAATTATCCTGCTATTCATTTCAAAAATCTTGTAGCGAAACTTGAACTAGAATTGCAGAAAAACAGTACCAAAAGTATCTTTTTTATTGATTTACAAAGATCGCTGACTAGAACTATTTTATTGCATCCTAAAATGGCTTTCGAAGCCATGCTTTCATACGGAAATAAAGAGATTCTTAAGAAAATACTTCCATTGGTTTTGAATCGAGAAATGCTTCAATTGTTGCTAAAAACAGCCAATTACAAAAAAACAAAACTTGTACAAACGATACAAGTTGTGTATGAGATTCTAAATGAAAAAGATCAATATGATTTTCCTGAAGAATTAATGACCGATGATTTATTGCTTCTCGGAATGCAGGAAATATTGTTACATCCGGAGCATAACTCCTCTTCGTTTCTGGAAACTATTATTGTGCAGTTATCCAAAAAAGTGACCGAGACGAGACGCGATGATTATTTTCAGTTTATCGCAAAACTAATTCAGTCCAAACGAATTAAATCTTTTGGAGTGGCTATTAAAAAGACCTTTTTAAACCAGTTAAAAAACACAAGATCTATTGATACCGTTGCGCTTGCGTTGCTCATTCAAAATACATCAAAGCAAGATCAGCAGGAATTAGCGCAATTATTGAGTGCCAATTTTAATGATGCAGGATTTGCTTTACTCCGAAAACAAGACAAAAAAGAAAGTGAAAACATATTGCTTTATTTCTTGACAAATGCAGTTGCGCTGAAAAAGAACTGGATTCAGAAAACGGCTTCTATCCTAATTCGAAATGTAAAATCGGTTTCGGAAACTAAAATTAGTGCAGCATTAAATGAACTTTTTTGGAATGCGATTTTAAAGTATTCTGCTTACAAAGGCAATGAAGTTTTATTTGACAAACTGCTTCAGAAAGAACTCAAATTGTATTTAAAAAAGAATATGCCAAATGAAAAAATACAGCTTCAAAACAAAACAAAATCTTTTGAATATGCCAATTCAGTACCAGATTTTATGCCTTTTTTAGAAAACAATGGCATTTCTGATTCTATACTTTCTAATGAAACTGCAGAATCAATTAGTACAGATTTGCTTTTTGAAATCGAGAGTTTATCCGAGAAAGAGAAATACAAATGGATTTCATCAATCCTTATAGAAAGGCAAGTTTCATCTGCTTTCAGCATTTCTAAAACCATTGAGATTAAAGACATTCTGAACGCCATTATGGTAAAAGAGCCAAAGATTTTCTTTAGAATAATAAAAAAAGAATTTATTCCTGAAGCTCAAATAGATTGGCTTTGCCGCAATATAAACTTTCATCATTTATGCAATGCGGTTAGTCAATTGGATAAAAACAAGGAATTGTCTTTACGGATTTTGGAAAAATTCAATCATGTATTGGGCAATGTCAAAATAAAAGGATTGGCTGCTAAAGAAATGCAGCATCTCTTATTGCGAAAGCTCTTAAAGGCTGTAACCAACGACAATTGGAGACTTATTGCAATAGACAAAATCTGGAACGAATTAATCTGGGAAGTTGTAACAAAAAAAGGAATCTCAAAAAAAAGCTTTTTGGCCGATATGGAAAAATATATCTATCAATTTCCTCCCGCTTTACAGCTTGGTTTCAAAGAAATTCTAAGAGCCGAAAAGCAAACCTCAACCGTCTTAAAACAAACTGAAATAATTTCGAAAATGGAATATAATAAAACTAAAGAAAACCCAAAAAACAGCCCTAAACAAGGAATTCCTGTTAGAAACGCCGGAATTGTACTCTTAAACGATTATATCGCGATGCTGTTTGAACGATTGAGCCTAACTTCTGAAAGCAAATTTAGAAGCAACGAACATCAAATTCGAGCTGTACAATACTTGCAATATCTAATTACAGGAATGCAGGAAACGGAAGAGGTTTATTTGCCGCTAAACAAGGTTTTGTGCGGTTTGCCTTTAACCGATACTGTGCCTGATTTTATTGATATCCCTGATCAGGAAAAACAATTAATAAACGGTTTGATACAAGCGGCGATTTCGCATTGGCCAGAAATTGGAGATTGCTCCGTAGACGGTTTTCGCGGCAACTGGCTTGTACGCGACGGAATTCTGGTAGAACTGGAAGATAAATGGGAACTCACGGTAGAGAAAAGGGCTTATGATATATTGATTAACAGATCTCCTTTTGCTTTTTCGATTATGAAATACCATTGGATGGATAAGCCTTTGCATGTCATTTGGCCTTATTAAAAAAGTATTCTAAAAACCAATTATCCAAATAAGAACCTTGAATACAATATTGAAATATAAATTAATCAACTAAAAAAACTATTATGAACAGTTACAATGAAAATCTGCATTCTAGTGTATTGTCTTCATTAGAAAGTCAGGAAATGACCAAAAAACAATTGAGTTCACAATTGAGCACTTCAATGTTTACTCTTTATTATGCTGAAGGAGCTGAAATTGTTGCGCAGGAAAAACTCGATGCAACAGCAAAATTGTACAAAGAACAGCAACACATAAATAATGTTGTAGTTACGAATAAGAATATGGCAGACAACTTATTACTATCTGCCAATCAGCAAAAAACGTATGTAACACAAGCCGTTACCAATATGGCGGTTTGCGCTTCGAATATACAAATTGCTTCAAATTCTATTGTGCGTTTGGCTAGCGATATTGGAAGTATTTACAGTATTGTAAATGCTGCCGATTATGGAACTCAAATTTATCAGCAAACGCTTGAAGCTTATAATCTGATTAATAAAACGGCTTATATTGCAGAGCTCACTTCGCAATATGCGATGGAAGCTACAGCATCGATTTCTGAAGTTTCAACTTCTGTTGTGGCAGATGGGGCTAAACTGACTAACTCTTCTGTAAACAATTTATTGCAGGTAACTACTTCAGATTTAACCGCAACTACTGCGGTACTAACAGTAGATAACGATACGAGAGCAAAAGCAAGTATTGCTACAAGAGCTGCAGAAGGAGCTATAAAATGTTGTGAGGTAGAATATAACGCTTCAAAGAAAGCCTATACGTATAACAACGAACAATTTAATCAGGCCTTGATTGTTGAGGTTCCTACAACTTTTGATCCTTCAGCAGGCAGTTTTAGTCTTTCATTTGATGCTTACAAAAGTCCTTTTACTCCCGAAGATAGAGATCCTGCAACGCAAAATAAAGGATTAGCAAATCCAGTTTTAAGCTACAATATCATTTTGGTAAAAGACAGTAAGAAATCATTCTTTAATGCTTCTACGGCAGAAGATTTGGTGGGCAATCCCGAGCAATGCAAAAGTATTCCTGCGACGCAAAAACCAGATGATAAAGGAAAATACAGCACCTCTATCGCTTATAAATCTTTGAGAGATGCAGATAATGAACCTCTAGTGCTTGGCGAAAATTATGTTGCTTTTCTTTTAATAATGTTTACTGAATCTTACAAGAAAGAAATCAATACGTTTGATGAATATCTATCTGCTCCTTCTGAAATATTTTCGTTAGTCTATACTTTAAAAAGTGCGAAAGATATTGGCACTTCTAGAAAACATTCTGAAGATTTATCTAAAATTACTTTTAATGTTGAGAAAGAAGAATTAAAAGCAAGTGAAATTGATTACAGATGTTTCTTCTTGCCTTACACCGATAATCTTTCTACAAATGAGGATTTACAGACTTTGGAATCCAAAATTGAAACCATGGAGTTAGATGAGGAAATTAAAACTGTTGATGCTGAAGTTAAAGCGCTTACCGAAGAGATAGAAATCTTAAATAGTTCTGCTCAAGCAAATGCTGAAACCGCTAAAAACAGTAAAGATCCTGATCAAGACAAACAGAAAAATAATAGTCTGAAAAGTACATTGGCTGATACTAAAGAGAAATTACGCCTTGCAAAAGCGCAATTGACAGATTTGAACGCTAAACTGAAAGAAGTGAAAGAGAAATCGCCTAAACCGGTTAAAAACACCAATGCCTTTTTCTTCAACTTAAATTTAGCAGAAAACATTCCGGCGGGAAACTTTACAAGTGCCAAACAGAAAACAACTTCAAGTCCAGAATTTGAAGTGCATATTGATGGCACCACTACAGATAATTTTGGAAATCCGCTAATTGAAGATAAAAATTACATTCCTGTTATTTTGTCTTATTACAAAGGCAGTGAGATTTTAAAAACCAGATATAAAAATAGTCTTTCTGATTGGCAAAACACACCGCCAATACCTTATTCTACAAAACCAAAATCTGAAATCACAAACTAATTAATACCGCAACTATATGGATACTATATCATTAACTCCGTTAAGACCAAGTTTACAGAAATACGGAATTACAGAAAAGAAAAAAGCTGAATTAGACTTGCTAAAAAATCAAGTAGTTGATGCAACAGCAATTGTACAGCAACAACAAACAATTGTAAATTCGCTGAATGAAAAAGCAACCCGATATCAAGGTTATTTATTAGTTTCTGAAAGCAATCGTACGCATGCATTAAGCAACAAAAACTTGATCGATCAAGTTATTCAAAATGCTTACGACTTAGCTCTCAATTCAAGAGTTGCTTTTTCAAAAACAGCCTATGCAACAGAAGACTCAACAACAGTTAGCAAAAGCATCAGTGACTTGATCAGCAAATTAATTTATTCTGTAGAAATAATTAATAAACTGTCTATTCTAGTTATTCGCAAAAAAGCACTTAATCCGTTAATTTCTGATGATTTAATCGCTAGAATAAACAGCGCGGGTACAGACGCCAATAATGCGGTTGCTCTTACGCTAGTTGCCTTAAAATCTACATTGGCGGCAGAAGCTTCTGTTCTGGAATCTGAAGCGGCAATTACTTTAGAAAGCAAACAAGCAACAAAATTGTATCTGACTTTAACAGATGAAAAATCTTTAGACGCGCCTTTATCAGTACAGCCTTCAGACAAGACTTCTATAAGAGCCTTAATATACAATGCGTATAAAAACGCTCAGATTTCTTATGATAAAGCCAATACTGCAAATGACGAAACGGGAAGACAATTGAGCATTGCAACTGCCAATTTAAACAAAGCGCAAATCAAACTGCAATCGCTTCAATCTAGCTTAGCTGCGGCAACTGCTGCTGCTTATGCCTCTTAAGATCAATTAAATTGTCCACTGTTTGCTTATGGCATTCAGTGGACTTTAATCAATAATTTTTAAGGTTATGGATCATACTAATAAGAATTTTTATAGGCATTTTTATCTCAAAACTGGAGGATTTCTGCCTACCAAACCGTTAAATAAAAGTCTTTTTCCTGGCGATTATTTTCAGATTAAAAACGGCGAAATTATTCTTCTTGGAAACATTTATCGCAATGGCATTATATCGCGTCACGATGCTGATATAAGCGGAATAATTGCCTTAAATGATGCCAATTGGAATTTTAGTGATGGTATCTCAAAACCTTATTCAGGACGATCACACGCACATGGTTCCATTGAAGGCAATTTTGAATTTAGCAAACAAATATTGGCTTTTGCTAATAAAGGAAGCTTCATTTTTAAAGCCGATGAACCTGAATCTGTAAAAATTAATAATTGGAATGAAATCCAACAACAATTAATTATAAAGCTCACACAAACCTTATATTCATTTAGGGAACTTTATGTGGTAACAGAAAGTGCAACTGCAAAAAACACTACTCTAGCCATAGCTGGCGAAGCAAATGCCGAACTAGAACTGGCTTGTGAGGCCGAAAATTTTGGATTGTCTGATATTTTCGGACATCCAAACACCAAAACAATTCAGTCGAAAGATATCGAATATTACCACCGAGAAACCAAAAGAAAACCTGCTTATTTCAAAGCTAAAAAATTAGTCGTGCAAGACGAAAAATTGGCTTATTTCATCACTGATTTTATCTCCAAAGAGAACAATACAAGCGAATGGGCAGATTCTTTTTTTGATTCAAATTTTCATAATGATGCAGATTATAACACGCAAATGATTATGCAAAATGCTCAAGGTTTTTATTTGGATATGCTGCAATGCAATGAGCTGAATCCTAACACGGCTTTGCTTTATTTTAAATGGGCTGATGCAAATCTAGACGATTTAGAAAAATTATTTGGAGCTTATGGAAACTAATCCCAATATTGTCTCTTTGTATAATGAAATGGATTGGCTGCAAAAGGTAATCGATCAGGTTATTTGCAGTTATCTGCTTCAGGATGGACATGAAAACCGCTGGCAGGATATTCCGCTACCAGAAACTGATGCAGAAACTGAAAATTGTGTTTATTACAAAAAAATAACCGAATGGGATTTGAATCTTTACGAAAGGCTTTGTCTTGCCTTAATTCTTGCACCTCAGATTAAACCCGAAGTTCTGGATATTTTCTTTAGTAAAAATGCGATGTACGATCGTGGATTTACTGAATTTGGCGGAGTTATCAATAAAAATCATAGCGGTTTTTTGCCTACAGGTCAAACCTTATCTTTTTTAATTACCGCTGTAAATCCTGAATTAAGAATAGAAGTGCTTCAAATTCTGAATACTTCAAATATACTTTCAAAAGAACAGGTTTTGATTTTAGAAAATAACGAATCTAATGTTCCTATTTTGAATCACGTGCTTTCGATTAACGAGCGTTGGCTGAACTTTTTTATAACAGGCACTTTACCCAAACTTGAACATAGCGTTTCGTTTCCTGCACAACAAATTTCTACCAAATTAAATTGGGACGATTTGGTTCTCGAAGAACATGTCATGAATCAGGTTATGGAGATTAACGCTTGGCTAAATCATGGTGAAACTCTTATGACAGAATGGGGTCTAGAAAACAAACTAAAACCCGGATATCGAACCCTTTTTTACGGACCTCCAGGCACTGGTAAAACACTTACTGCAACTTTACTTGGAAAAAGCACCAATAGAGAAGTTTTTAGGGTTGATCTCTCTATGATTGTCTCTAAATATATTGGGGAAACCGAAAAAAATCTTTCGAAAATATTTGATGTTGCACAACATAAGGATTGGATTTTATTTTTTGACGAAGCCGATGCGCTTTTTGGAAAAAGAACAAATGCTTCTTCTTCAAACGATCGGCACGCCAATCAGCAAACGGGATATTTACTGCAAAGAATTGAAGATTTTCCAGGAGTGGTTATTCTAGCATCCAATTTAAAAGAAAATATGGATGAAGCTTTCTCCAGAAGATTTCAGTCCATGATTCATTTTACGATGCCAACCGCAGAGGAAAGGATTCTTTTATGGGAAAAAGCATTCTCAGGAAAATGCAAGCTTAGTTCAGATATTGATATAGAAAGCATTGCCGAAGAGTATGAACTTGCTGGTGGAGCAATTATTAATGTATTACGATTTTGCGCTCTGGCTGCCATTCAGAAAAATGAAACAGCTGTCAGTCAGCACGATTTATTGGAAGGAATTAGACGTGAATTTAAAAAAGAGAACAAAACACTTGTGGTTACTCAAATGAATTGACGTGATGAAAAAGAACGAAAACATAAAAAAAGTTGCCATTGCCGCACCTCAGCTACACCGTCATAAAGTGAAACTAAAAATTGGGAACTGGAAAAAACATTTTGATTTGAATTATGTGAATACCATAATTGCATTGGCTTTGAATGATTTCGACGACAAGATTTTCTTTTATATAAACGGATATCTTATTACAAGTCACAATCTTTATTTGGTTGTACAAACTACCGAAAAAAGTGTAGAAGAAATGGTTACTAAAATTGAAAATCAGATCGTTAACTTATTAAAAACGAATCCTCAAAAACTAAAAGAAAACCGTGGCGAGGTTTCTATTATAGCTGATGACGAAAATCTTTTCTATGCCGCGAGAAAACCTTTATTTAAAATTTATCCTTTAGAAAATGATCATCTGGTAAAGCTAATTACCGGAGAAAAAGTGGAGCTACCCTACTTTGATCGAGATTTAGAGCATTTTAAAAATAGGATTCACAACCATCCCTTTTGTTCAGCGATTAATTATTTGGGCGGTGTTGGCCCTGTTGAGGTTACGCCTTTTCGAGGTTAGAAATTTTGCTTTTTTGCGAAAGATTATAAAGGCTATTTAATAGAAAGCATAAACGTATAAAAAAAGAATCATGAATACTTATAGCAAAGTTTCGACAGAAAATGATTTTCAGGATGCAGCAAGCCATCTGACAAATAGCAACAGTACCAAAAATACTTATCAGCTAATTGATAATCGCGTTTCAACTTCAACTCTAAGAAATAATAATATTCCAGTTAGACAATTAAAATCTAATCAGGCTATTGCTAATTTCAATTCTAATACAGTACAGCTAATAAAATTTGACAAAAAGCAAAGAGCAAAAAAATTAGCAGCAAATAAAAAGAAAAACGACGGCTTTCATACTTGTGATTACTGCGGATTTCAGCATTCACAGGTACATTATGCAACATTTCAAGGCAGAAGAATGGGCGATGGACAGTTTCACATTGATCATATACAACCCGCTTCAAAAGGAGGAAGAAACAACATGAGAAATGGCAGGGTATTTTGTGGAACCTGTAATACTTCTCGAGGAAACAGAGCACATGTTGGTGCAACTGGTTTTAAAAAATATCATGCTCTGCATAGAAAAACACTTCCAAAAAACTATATGCGCAGACCAAGTAAAAAAAGAAAATAAAGCATTTAGATCTAAAAATAACTAATAATATTTAAAATTAGTATTTATGGAATATTCAACTGATAAAACAAAAACGCAATTTGCTGCAAATAGTTCTGACGAAAAAATTGTTCAAAATAAGGCAAGAGAACTTACGGACAATCGCCCCGTTTCTGTTTTACAAAGAAAAGTAAACAATACTGGTTTGCCTGAAAATTTAAAGTCAGGAATAGAAAACCTTTCTGGTCATTCTATGGATGATGTTAAAGTGCATTATAACTCAGATAAACCCGCACAGCTAAATGCTCATGCTTATGCTCAAGGATCTGATATTCATTTAGCCTCAGGACAAGAAAAACATTTGCCTCACGAAGCTTGGCATGTTGTACAGGAAAAACAAGGGCGAGTAAAGCCAACTATACAAATGAAAGGTAAAGTGAATGTGAATGACGATAAAGGTTTAGAGAAAGAAGCTGATGTTATGGGGGCGAAAGCTTTGCAGAGAAAGCAAATGCCATCACCATTTTTACTCTCTCAAAATCAAACATCTAAGACAACTGTTGCACAGCTCAATGAAGACGAAGAACATGGTTTGGTTCCTCCTTCTACCCACGGTAGATCTCAAAGCTATAAATCACCTGCAGATCCCGCGTCAACAACTAAAGGGCATCATCATTCGGTACCACGTAAAAATTTAACACGCTTTGAGCGAATGATAGACAGAATAGGAAGAATCCTTGCAACTTCAACCAATGTACACGTTGCTGTAGCTTTGGATGATAATACATTAGTATTGAGTGTTAATCAGGAAAGTCCTGAACAGGAGAAAAAGTTAGAAAAAGTAGCTGCAAAACTCAAAAATATAATTCATAACCAAGATCCTTTAGCTGGCTCTTCAGACCAAAGAATTACGGGAGGTCGACGTACCAAGGACATAGCCAAAACTAAAAATTTACTGGAAGGGGCATATACAGATGAAGAAACCGGAGTAGAAACTAACAAGGAAGTTTCATCACAGTTAAAACGATTAATCGTAGCGATCAATGCAGGTGTAATTGATACAGTCAAATACCATAGTGGAACTCCTGGTATTTATGTAGTTCCAACCTCTATGCATCCATCTGATAAAACTCAAAATATGCATGGCGAACTCAAAGTCACCGGAGCAATTCTGGACCGTCGTAAAAATAGCAAGTATAATGAAAAAGATGTGTATATAGGTGGTACTCTTGCTGACTGCTTTGCTTGCAACGCATCTCATAAAATCATGAACGAAGAAATTCGTAAGCAACTAAAAGATTGGAGTTTTTATTCAGGAGGTACACATGGAGGCTTATTTGTTGGGTATCGGGCCAGCGAAATTGTAGCTAAAAACAAAGCACGATTTCATCAACTTACTGGTGAAGAGGTCGTTGGCGGAGACATCCCTAAAGTAAATTCTATCGATAAAGAATCTGATTCTTCACTAAACTATGATTCTGATTCTGAAGCAGAAGATGCAGTTGAGTTATCTGCCTATGCCAAGCAACGCAACAAGCTTAAATCCATTGAAAAAGACCTTAGAGCCAGCAGCAAAAAATTAAAACAATTTGATTTAGAAATACAGGCTGCAAGTAGCCATCTTGAATTATTACGTCAAGAGATGCAAAAATTAACCCCGTATGTACAAGAAGAAAGTTTTAAAAGAGAACTTGAGCGAGCAAAACAAGAATATGAATTAGCACAGAAGGAAAGCACTCTTACAGAACAACTTTTAAGAGCTAAGGAGCAAGAAATTCAAGAAGCTTTAAAAGATTTAGAAAGTACCAAACAGAATATCCAGAAAGATATCGTGGTGGTAGGAACAACAGGCCGAAAACCTAAACGTGGAATACCGGTAACTTTTCGTGAAGATACCTTGATAGAAACAGGCTGGGAAGCAGGCAAAAGTTTTAACGAGCTTGCACTTAAAAATCTGAGTATAAAATATGCTTATAAACAAGCGTATGATAAAGCAAATAGTAAAGAAATTAGGGAACAAGTGGAGCTAGCTAAAGTTGAATTTCAAAAAGCTGAAAAATCTGTAACTCGCCTGAATCTAAGCTTACTGCATGCTAAAGCGCCACATGACCGTCTTGAATTTCTACCTTC
The DNA here is from genome assembly GCF_002303885.1 of Flavobacterium sp. ACN2. GTDB lineage: Bacteria > Bacteroidota > Bacteroidia > Flavobacteriales > Flavobacteriaceae > Flavobacterium. The sequence continues at coordinate 174,510 of NZ_MRCM01000010.1, forward strand.
AGAAATTCATAAAACAGAAGAAAATATAAAAAAATTAGAAGCTAGTCGAGAAAGTATGAATCAGCATATAATTGCTAAGGACGAAGAAAGAGTAAAAACAAAAGCCGATCAAAAACTTGCTGCAAACCATGGCAAAGTTAAAGCAGTACAAGGCAGACTTGATTGGCTCAATCAATCGGCTATTACTGCCGATCAAACAGATGGAGATTAAGATCTAAAAGTTTAAAACCAAATCTTATGATAAAAGCTGACAAAATAGAGCCGATAGATTAAACTTTTAAATATTATAAAAACAAGTCATCCGAAAATAGATATTCAAGATAATATCAATAGACTTCTTTTCGTCTCAACAAAAATTGATTTATCTGCATACAGTTTGTACTTTTGCCCTCATGAGTGATAATTTTACAAATGAATACTTTGGTATAGGAATACAAAATGGTAAAACACCAGAAAATTTAGGTGTTTTGTGGCGATCGGCTCAGAACTTAGGCGCAACTTTTATATTCACCATTGGCAATCGATATGCCAAACAAGCCTGCGATACACACGATGCTGTAAAAGCAATTCCGTATTTTCATTACGATACTTTTGAAGCTTTTTTTGAAAACTTACCAAAAGGAGCACGATTGGTTGGTGTTGAACTATCTGAAAAAGCCTCTGATTTAGAAACTTTTGAACATCCAAGACGCTGTGTTTATATATTGGGTGCAGAAGATCATGGTTTATCTAAAAAAGTAATGGAAAAATGCCATCATTTAGTAAAATTCAAATCAGAAAAAAGTTTGAATGTCGCCGTTGCTGGAACTATTGTTATGTATGATCGAAATTTGTCTAAACCACGTTCTTAAAAACATATAAAAAAAGACGCCGTAATTGGCGTCTTTTTCTTTTTGCTATAAGCGAGTATTATTTTCTTAAATCAAATCTGTCTAGATTCATTACTTTAGTCCATACGGCAATAAAATCGTTTACAAATTTTTCGTGAGCATCACCAGCTGCATAAACTTCTGCAATTGCTCTTAATTCTGAATTTGATCCAAAAACAAGATCTGCACGTGTTCCTATCCATTTAGGTTGTCCTGTACTTCTGTCATTTCCAGTATAAAGTTCTTTGTCATTTGAAACAGACTTCCATTCTGTATTCATGTTCAATAAGTTTACAAAGAAATCATTTGTTAGCTGGCCAGGTCTCGTTGTAAAAACACCATTTTTACTTCCGTCTGCATTAATATCCAGAACACGAAGTCCACCTAAAAGAACCGTTAATTCTGGTGCAGTTAGAGTCAGCAAATTGGCTTTATCTATAAGAAGTTCTTCTGTTAAAACAGTCGATTTAGTTTTTCTATAATTTCTAAAACCATCAGATTTTGGTTCTAAATATCCAAACGATTCAACATCTGTCTGTTCTGCAGATGCATCCATACGTCCAGGTGAAAAAGGTACTTTCGCAGATGCTCCTGCATCTTTAGCTGCTTTTTCTACAGCTGCAGATCCTCCTAAAACGATTAAATCAGCCAATGAAACTTTTTTATCTCCATTTACAGCATTAAATTCTTTTTGAATACCTTCTAATTTATCTAAAACAACTTTAAGTGCAGCTGGATTATTTATTTCCCAATCTTTCTGTGGTGCAAGTCTTATGCGTCCACCGTTTGCACCTCCACGTTTATCTGATCCTCTAAAAGTAGAAGCTGAAGCCCAAGCTGTAGCAACCAATTGAGACACGCTTAATCCTGAATTTAATACTTTCTCTTTAAGCTGTTCGATATCTTGGTCATTTATTAAAGTATGATTTACTTCTGGAATAGGATCCTGCCAAAGCAGTTCTTCTGTAGGCACTTCAGATCCAAGATAAAGAGCACGAGGCCCCATATCACGATGCGTCAATTTAAACCATGCACGAGCAAAAGCATCTGCAAATTCATCTGGATTTTCTAGAAAACGACGTGATATTTTCTCATAAGCAGGATCTAATCTTAAAGATAAATCTGTAGTCAGCATCGCTGGCAAGTGTTTTTTATTAGCATCAAAAGCATCTGGAATAATTGCTTCCGCATTTTTTGCTACCCATTGATGTGCTCCCGCCGGACTTTTTGAAAGTTCCCATTCAAAAGCAAATAAATTTTCAAAAAAGTTATTGCTCCATTGTGTTGGTGTTTTTGTCCAAGTCACTTCAAGTCCGCTTGTAATAGCATCTCCTCCTTTTCCAGAACCAAAACTATTTTGCCATCCTAAGCCTTGCAGTTCCAGACCAGCTGCTTCTGGTTCAGCTCCCACATGATCTGATGAGGCAGCACCGTGCGTTTTACCAAAAGTGTGTCCACCCGCTATTAAGGCAACAGTTTCTTCATCATTCATTGCCATACGGCCGAAAGTGTCTCTAATATCTCTAGCTGCCGCAATAGGATCCGGATTTCCATCTGGTCCTTCAGGATTTACATATATAAGTCCCATTTGTACTGCTGCAAGCGGTTTTTCAAGATTTCTGCTATGGATATTTCCGTCGGCATTATCATCAGATGATACCACTCCATGATCTTTTGGAACACCTTCAGAACCGTCTTTATAACGTTCGTCACCACCTAACCATGTCGTTTCAGAACCCCAATAAACAGATTCGTCTGCTTCCCAAACATCGGCACGTCCTCCTGCAAAACCAAATGTTTTAAAGCCCATTGATTCTAAAGCCACATTTCCTGTTAAGATCAATAAATCTGCCCATGAAATCTTTTGTCCATATTTTTGTTTTATGGGCCAAAGCAATCTTCTTGCTTTATCAAGACTTACGTTGTCTGGCCAGCTGTTAAGAGGTGCAAATCGCTGTTGTCCTGCTCCTGCTCCGCCTCGCCCGTCATGCACTCTATAAGTACCTGCACTATGCCAAGCCATTCTTATGAAAAGACCTCCATAATGACCAAAATCTGCAGGCCACCAATCTTGTGAATCAGTCATAAGAGCATGCAAATCTTTCTTTAATGCCTCAATGTCGAGACTTTTAAAAGCTTCTGCGTAATTAAAATCCTTATCTAGCGGATTTGATAATACCGAATTCTGTCTCAGGATATTTACCTTTAACTGTTTGGGCCACCAGTCAATATTTTTAGTTCCCGATGCTGCCTGCTTATCAATGCTTCCATTATGAAAAGGGCATTTGCTGATGTCATTTGATTGATTGTCCATAGTTGAAAAATTTTATTTTTGACTAAATTACAAACTAATGAAAAAGAAAATTCTGACTGTGAATCATAAATAATTCTTAGAGAATAGACAAAATCTATACAGAATTATTTTAATGATTCTAATTCCTTATAACACTTCTTATTATATAAAAACATTGTTTTTGAAAGACACAATACTTTTATAAATTTAAATTTTGCTTCTATAAATTTAGCAAAAAGAATCTTTTTATCGTCATAAACATTTAAATTGCTTCTCTGTAATATCTATATTTCTTGCTAATTTTCAATTTCTATTCCTTATTAAAGTGAGAGATAAGCTTTCCAATTTCTGTTAAAAACCATTCAATAAAAAAGGTGTTTAAAAATTTAAACACCTTTTTATACCTCAACTTAACATTAACTCTTACTTTATAAACTCAATAATAAAACCTCCTTTAGAAGCAATATTATATTGCCAGTTAGCGGTTAATGGAAAAGTTTCAACTTTAAAATCCATTAATGGATCTTTACCTTCAGTAATGATTTTGAATTTCGAATAGCCTTTTCCATATTTAGCCAAATCAATTGAAACGGGCAAAGATGAGTTCGTTCCGTTTATTCCAATAATATAAGAAAGGTTATCTTTTTTACGAGACAGCACAATTGATTTACCTGGATCTGCAACAATAGCCTCTGTTTTGTCCCAAGTTGCGGGCATTTCTTTTATTAAAGTCTTAAGTTCATTTGGCAATGAATTAAAAACTTCTTCAGAATCTGCAAAATGAATAATTCCTGATGTGTAAATCATGGCCATTGCTAGTTCATGAACTGAAGTATTTACACGTTTATATTTTCTAAAAGTCAAAGCAAACGGCGTATAATCTGCTGGACCAGCTACGTTTCTTGTAAAAGGCAAAACTGTATTTTGTTCTGCTGCTTTTTCTGGAAATCTCGGTTCGTAGAAATAACTTTCTGTTCCTAAAATAGCTTCTGCTGTTACAAAATTGGGCCATGTTCTGTGCCAACCTCTCGGAACTGTTGTTCCATGTAAGTTCACTAACAAATGTTCTTTTGCTGCATCTTCAAAAACGCCTTGTAAAGCTGCCATAACTTCTTGTCTGTCCGAACACCAAAAGTCTATCTTGACACCTTTTATTCCCATTTCTGCCAATTCTTTAAATCTTTTTTTTCTTTTTACTGGATCAAAGTATTCTGCTGAAAATCCCCAAACTAATGGCTGCACTCCTTTAGACAATGCATAATCAACAATTTTACCTTCTTTGTTGGCTTTTTCCCATCCTGCATCAAAAAGTGTGTATTTGAAACCAAATGAAGCCGAAACATCCGTGAATTTATTATACATTTCTGGAGTAAAATCTTCGGGATGCGACCACCATGACCAAGCTGCCTTTCCAGATTGAATCCAAGAAACGTCTTTTATTTTAGATGCCGGAGCCAAATCGGTAATCATAGTAGATAATAAAATATCACCCGCTTTATCTCCAATCATAATAACTCTCCATGGCATTGTCCAAGGTAAATTAGATTCAGGATAAGCATTTTCTTTATCAGGCAAAGGCAACGTAAATTTTTCGTCATTTTTAGCAAAAGCAATTCTATAAACTCCGTCTTTAGAATCTGGATCTAAATGACATCCTGGAAAAGAACCATCTGTTCCTGATTCTGCAATCAAAACCCAATTTTTAGCATCATTTACATTAAAAAGTGCTGGCATACACCAGCCAATAGATTCGCCTCTTGCGCCATTTATTGGATCTCCGGGTTTTACATTCACATAAAAATCTTCATAACCTGGAGTATAATCTCCTGCTTTGTTGTACGGCTGGAGCCATCCTTTTGCTTTTTGATCAATATGAAATCCTGTCAATTCGTTCTTTAGCACTCTAGTCTGTTTTTCCTGCTCTGTAAACTTATATCTAAAAGCAACTCCTTCTTGCCCAGCAATTAAATCTATTGTCATTAAAGCGCCTTTGCTATTTTTGAATGTGATGCTTTTGCTTTTAAAAACATGATCTGCAACTTTATTATTGGCAACTTTAAGCTCGTATTTTTCACGCTTTTCTTCAATTGGCGAAACCTTTACAACCGATAATCCTGTTGTAAAATCGTTGTTTTCAAAATTTAGTCCAAGTGGAGAATCCAAAATTATCGCTTGGTCTTTGCGGGTAACCTTATAAGACAACTTTCCATCTTGACTTAAAGACAACTCAATCTTATTTAGATTGTCCTTAGACTTAAGAGAAAGTTCTTCGTTTTGTGCTACACAGCTTGTCAGCATCAAAAATACGGCGGGTATCAGCGCACTTAAAGATCGGTTAAAAAACATTTTTTTCATTTATATAATTATTAGAGGTGGTAGTTCTTTTTGTTATTGGATTACATCAAAAGCATAAATAATAGTTTCGCTATAAACTTGCCCAGATTGGAATATCGTATTCGGAAAATGTTCATGATTCGGACTGTCAGGATAATATTGGCATTCTAAACAGAGTCCATCAAACGAACTGTATAGTTTATCATGTACCCCCATAATATCACTGTTTAAATAATCTCCCGTGTATAATTGCACTCCTGGATAAGAGGTGTAAACACGCATTATTCTTCCCGATTTTTCATCATACAATTCACAAACAGAATTTTCATTTTTAGCGTTTCTATCAAAAATATAATAGAGATTAAGTCCGCTATTTTGCATTACATCTTTTAGTTTGTCTTTCAAAAACAAATACTCATCGGCAAGCAAAATTTTTCCTGTCGGAATATAATCGGCTGTGCTTTCTAGAATTTTAGATCCCTGAACGGTAAGCAGATGATGATGTATTTTTTCTTTACAGGCAGATAAATTAAAATAAGAATGATTGGTAAAATTTAATGGCGTTGCTGCATCGGCTTCTGCCAAAAAATCAATTTTGAGTTCGTTTTGATCCGTCCATTTATAGCTCACTTTCATCTTCAAATTTCCAGGAAAACCACCTTCTCCATTTTTACTTTTAAGAATAAAAATTACGGCATCTTCTTCTACAACAAAATCAAACACTTTGTTATTAACCCCAGCCGAACCGCTATGATTATTGTTTTTACCATCGTTTTTATCGAGATGATATGTTTTATTTTCGATAGAAAATGCCGCATTCTGAATTCTATTTGCAAAACGGCCAACAGTCGCTCCTATGTAAGATTGATCTTTTATGTATCCTTCTAAAGTTGGAAATCCTAAAACTATATTTTCTTTATTTCCTTCGGTATCTGGCACCACTATGGATTTTACTATGGCACCATAATTAAGAAGTTCGACATAATTGCCATGACTATTTGTGATCTGAAATTTGAAAATTTCTTTTCCGTCATGCCAGCCAAAAGACTCACAAACAATATTATTGAGAGGGTTCATATAGTTTTATAAAAATATTAAAATTGGTAATGTTAGTATAGAATTTCAAATTTAGGTTTGATTATTGTTCTCAAAATGGACATTTTTTGCGAAAGCATGGATTAAATTACGATATTTGAAAAATACAATCCAGATCATGAAAAATGCAGCACAAAAAGAAAAGATAAAAGTCAAAGAAGGTTTTTTAGGACAGCGAATGATTGTAATTCCAAAAAACATCCTTTCGATTATTAAAAAGAATCCGCTTATAGCTGGTTTGTATTTTACCGATATTGGTGTTTTTCCAAATGCAAGCCATCACTCCATGAAACGAAAACATGGCAGCAAGCAATACATTTTAATTTATTGCTATAAAGGAGAAGGCATTATTAGCAAAGAAAATAAAACGATAACACTCAAAGCCAATACCTTTTATATAATACCTCCTGAAGTGGCACATGATTATTATGCCTTAAAACAAAATCCGTGGAGTATCTACTGGATTCATTTTACGGGAATGCAAGCACCTTTTCTTTATGATAAATTCATTGCCGAACATCCTGAAACTGCACCTCAACTATCACTCGAAGAAAGACGTATTGAACTTTTTGAAAACATTCTGGATGTTATGGAAGACGGTTACAGCGCCAGTAATCTCGAATTTGCCAATCTTTCGTTATGGCAATTATTAAATACCTTTTTGTATGAAAAATTCTTCATTCAAAAGAACCGAAAATTTTCAGAGGATAATACTATTGAGTCGGCTATTGACTATATGAAAAAACATCTTGATCTTTCCTTAAAAATTAATGATGTTGCCGCTTATTTTAACTATTCTCCGTCTCATTTTTTTACCTTATTTAAGAAGCAGACAGGGTATTCTCCTATACACTATTTCAATTATCTGAAAATGCAGAAAGCTTGTCAGTATCTCTGTTTTACAACTATGAGCATCAAAGAAATCAGTTTTAATTTAGGGTTCAATGACCCTTTATATTTCTCTCGTTTATTCAAAAAAGTAATGAGCACTTCACCTATACAATATCGCACCGAATACAAGCAGTAACGCAATTGTTTTCGTATTTAATATCACAATACCAAAAAATCAGATTATAATCCATCTATTCAAAAAAAATATCCATAAATCAAAGGTTCCGATTCTGCTAATTTTACAAAAGCTATAAAACCTTTTTATGAAAAACTATAATTATACCTTTTTACTATCAATCAGCCTTGTTGCGGCATTGGGTGGATTACTCTTTGGTTACGACTGGGTTGTAATCGGTGGTGCAAAACCATTTTACGAACTTTATTTTGGCATTACAGATTCTCCGGCTTTACAAGGCTGGGCCATGAGCAGCGCCCTTGTTGGCTGCGTTGGAGGAGCCGCTTTTGCAGGAAAACTGGCAGACAGTTATGGTAGACGTCCTATTCTAATCGTTGCCGCCGTATTATTCTCCTTATGTGCTCTTGGAACGGGAGCATCTGAAACTTTTACTGTATTTATCATCTGGCGTATTATTGGAGGAGTCGGAATCGGAATTGCCTCTACAATTTCCCCTTTATATATTGCCGAAATTGCGCCTCAGGAAACTCGAGGATTATTTGTTTCCATCAATCAATTAACCGTGGTTATTGGAATTCTTGCCGCACAGATCACCAATATGCTAATTACAGATGTTATTCCGCCAGATTATTCTCATGCAGAAATTTTGGCTTCTTGGAATGGTCAAACAGGCTGGCGATGGATGTTTTGGGCAGGATTTTTCCCAGCGGTTCTTTTCTTTATATTAATGTTTTTAATTCCCGAAAGCCCTAGATATCTAGCGAAAAAAGGAAATCACGATAAAGCCGAAAATATTTTATCTAAAATTGGAGGATTGTCATACGGAAAAGAAGCAATTACAACTATCAAAGAGACTTTTACAGAAGAAACAGAAAAAACCGATTTGAGAATGTTGCTTGATAAAAAAGCGATGCCTATTCTCTTAATCGGAATTGTATTGGCTGCTTTCCAGCAATGGTGTGGCATCAATATCATTTTCAACTATGCTCAAGAAATCTTTGTTTCGGCAGGTTATAGTATCAATGATTTGTTTATGAATATCGTAATTACAGGAAGTATCAATCTAGTATTTACCTTGGTTGCTATGGGAACGGTAGACAAAGTTGGACGTAAAAAACTGATGCTTTTTGGTTCAGCAGCACTTGCTATAATCTATGCTTTATTGGGTTATTTTTATTATACCAATGTTACCGGTTTCCCATTATTATTACTGGTATTATTAGCCATTGCTATTTATGCTATGTCTCTTGCTCCTATTACTTGGGTTATTTTATCTGAAATTTTCCCTAACCGAATCAGAGGCGTTGCAATGTCTGTTGCCACATTTGCACTCTGGATTGCATCTGCACTTTTAGTACAAACATTTCCAATGTTTAACGAATACTTAGGCACATCTGGAACTTTCTGGATCTACGGAATTATCTGTGCTTTAGGATTCTTGTTTGTACTCAAAAAACTTCCTGAAACCAAAAACAAAAGTCTCGAAGAGATTGAAAAACTAATGGTTTCTGATAAAGAATCAAAGAATATTCAATAATTTAAATTTCATTACATCATGCAAAAAGTAAATGTTTGGAAGGAAAAAATTATCCTGCCAACTTATGAGGTGGGCAAACCTGAAAAAAATCCTGTATTTATTGAGAAAAGAGTTTATCAAGGAAGTAACGGATCTGTATATCCTTATCCAGTTATTGAAAAAATCGCTGACGAGAAAACCGATAAAGAATATCAGGCTGTATACCTTGAAAATGAATTTGTTAAAATAATGATTCTTCCAGAACTTGGCGGGCGTGTTCATATGGCTTATGATAAAACTAAAGAACGTCATTTTGTATATTACAATCAGGTGGTAAAACCAGCTTTAGTTGGACTTACAGGCCCTTGGATATCGGGCGGAATCGAATTCAACTGGCCGCAGCACCACAGACCTACTACTTTTGATCCTGTAGATTTTACTATAGAAGAACATGAAGATGGCAGTGCAACTGTTTGGTGCAGTGAGGTAGAACGTATGTTTAGAACCAAAGGTATGGCTGGTTTTAGATTATATCCTGATAAAGCGTATCTTGAAATTAAAGCACAATTATACAACAGAACATCGTTTCCACAGACATTTTTATGGTGGGCGAATCCTGCTGTAAAGGTAAATGATGATTATCAGTCGGTTTTTCCGCCAGATGTAAATGCTGTTTTTGATCACGGTAAACGTGACGTTTCGTCTTTTCCAATTGCAAAGGGAACGTATTACAAAGTAGATTATTCACCAGGAACAGATATTTCTCGTTACAAAAATATTCCCGTTCCAACTTCTTATATGGCGATTGCTTCCAAATATAATTTTGTTGGCGGATACGAAAATGATTCAAAAGGCGGATTATTGCACGTAGCCAATCACCATGTTTCGCCAGGAAAAAAACAATGGACTTGGGGACATGGCGATTTCGGTCGCGCATGGGATCGTAACCTTACTGATGAAGATGGTCCGTACATTGAATTAATGTGTGGAGTTTATACCGATAATCAGCCCGATTTTACTTGGATTATGCCGGGCGAGCAAAAAGAATTTACGCAATATTTTATGCCATATCGTGATTTGGGAGTTGTAAAAAATGCGACCAAAAATGCGATGGTTAATTTAGAGAACATCGGCGATAAACTGGTTATTAAAGCGTATACGACAGGAGTTTATCCAAAAACAACCGTTACTTTAAAAAACAATGACGTTGTTTTATTTCAAAAACAGTACGATGCTTCTCCATACAATTCATTTGAAGAAACTATCGATTTTGATCATAACGCTTCTTTAGAAGGCTTATCGATTTCTGTAACCGATGCAGCTGATAAAGTTTTAGTTGATTGGGTTTACGAAGCACAAAATGAAGATGAAATTCCTGAAGCTGCAAAACCTGCACTTGCTCCAGAAGACATCGAAAATAACGAACAATTATTCCTGACGGCTCAGCATTTAGAGCAATACAGACACGCCACTTACAGTCCGATTCCGTATTATGAAGAAGCTTTAAGACGCGATTCTGGCGATGTTCGTTCCAACAATGCAATGGGATTATGGCTGATGCGAAGAGCAAAATTTACTGAAGCCGAGCCTTATTTTAGAGCAGCTATAAAAACATTGACGCAACAAAATCCAAACCCTTATGATGGTGAAGCTTATTTCAATTTAGGATTATGTCTTAAATATCAGAACAAAAACAAAGAAGCTTACGATGCATTTTACAAATCAACTTGGAATGCAGCTTGGCAAAATCAAGGTTATTTTTATGTAGCACAGCTTGATGCTTTAAACGGTGATTTTGAACTGGCTCTAGAACACATTCAAAAAGCCATTTCTAAAAATACCGAAGATCATAAAGCACTGCATTTGCAAGTAGCTTTTCTTAGAAAATTAAATCAAAAAGAAAAAGCGCTTCAGCTTGCAGAACTTTATTTACAAAACGACTCATTTAATTTTGGGTTATTGTATGAAAAGTATCTTTTAAGTACAGATAAAAAAGAGCTAGCGTACCTAAATGTATTAATCCGAAACAATATTCATACTTATATTGAATATGCTTTAGATTACAATGCGGCTGGTTTGTATGAAGAAGCTGCCAGTTTACTAAATGAAGGTCTGAAAGATGAAAACACCTATCCGATGGCGTGGTATTTTGCAGGTTCATTTTATGAGAAATTAAATGATTTCGGTCAAGCCGAAAAATGTTTCAAAATGGCTTCTCAGGCAAAACCAGATTATTGTTTTCCAAATCAGATTGAGGCTGCTTTAGTACTTTCTCAAGTAATTCAAAAACAAACTAATGACGCGAAAGCCTTGTATTATTTAGGAAACTTCTGGTACGCGTCGAAATTTTATGATGATGCTATTTCGTGCTGGGAAAAATCGGTTGCTATTGATGATACTTTCCCTACTGTGCATCGTAACTTGTCATTGGCTTATTACAATAAATTAAATGATGAACAAAAAGCACTGGCTAGTTTAGAGAAAGCATTTTCTTTAGATGTAGAAGATTCTAGAATTTTAATGGAATTAGATCAGTTGTACAAACGCTTGAACAGAGATTTGGTTTTTAGACTGGCTTTCTTAGAAAGACATTTAGAATTGGTTATTCAAAGAGATGATGTGTATTTAGAAAGAGTCACTTTATACAATTTACTAGGAAAACATGATAAAGCCTTAACATTATTACAAAATAGAATTTTTCATCCTTGGGAAGGCGGAGAAGGAAAAGTAAGCGGACAATATCTGATTTCTTTGACTGAAATTGCCAAACAGGAAATTGCACAAGGAAACCATGATAAAGCTATAGCATTTTTGGAACAGGCACAAATTTATCCTGATAATTTAGGTGAAGGAAAACTGCCAGGCGCACAGGAAAATGATATTCATTATTGGCTTGGAGTTGCTTACGAAAAGAAAGACAATCTGGAAGAAGCTCAAAACTGGTGGCAGAAAGCAACGCAAGGTCTAGAAGAACCTACAGCGGCAATTTTCTACAATGATCAGCAGCCAGATAAAATTTTCTATCAAGGTTTGGCTTTCTTAAAATTAAACAGTGCTTCAGAAGCCAATAAACGTTTTGAAAAGTTCGTTGCTTACGCCGAAAAACATGTAAACGATCATGTTACGATTGATTATTTTGCAGTTTCACTTCCGGATCTTATGATTTGGGAAGATGATCTCGACAAACGAAACAAAATTCACTGCTTATACATGAAAGGATTAGGTCTTCTAGGTCTTGATAAAAAAGCCGAAGCTGAACAGACTTTTAATAGTGTTCTGTCTGAGGAGAAAAGCCATTCAGGCGTGACGATACATCTTTCATTATTAAAAAATGAGGAATCGGTTTCAGTTTAAGTTAGTATTTTAAATAGGAACTAAAGATTAGCTTCGGAGAAGCGAAATAGTTATAGTAATTGTATTTATTATTGAGGACAAAGCTCCAGCGGAGCGACATCTTTTTAGATTGCTTGCATATTTCGCTCCTCTGGAGCTCTTTTGTAGGTACGTGATTGAATTTCTATAAATATTTTGCCCCGCTGGGGCTTATTTATATGCAGAAATAAAAAATAAATGGCCGTGCAAAAAGAATTGACAGCCTTTTGTTTTTTATAATTGAATTGTGTTCCTGCAAGGTTAAAAAAACTGTTGAATCTTCTAAAAATGAAAAGGTTTGATGAATTTAATCATCAAACCTTCTTTTAGACAATCTTGTCATTCCGAGGAACGAGGAATCGCACTAGTAATTCCGCAACGATTTGTCTTTTCTTTGTCGAGTCACTTGTGTGATTCCTCGTTACTCGGAATGACAAACTAAATCAATTATTTTAATGAATCGGTTTATCGTCTCTTTTAACTCCCCAATTTTTATTTGATTTTGATCCCATTACAAATTCTAAAACACCACCATTATCAATGTCAGATTGGTGAATAAAAGTCTTTGTATAGGTTTTACCATTCAATTTAGCACTTTGAATATAAATGTTTTCATCTGAAACATTTTTAGCAGTAACTTTAAAAATCTTTCCGTTTTTCAATTCAATAGAAGCTTCTTTCAATAGCGGAGAACCTATAATATAAGTACTGCTTGCTGGGTTAACAGGATAAAATCCCATGGCGCTAAAAATATACCAAGCCGAAAGTTCGCCGCAATCATCATTACCCGAATAGCCTGAAGAAGTTGTATTGTACATTTTCTTTAGTATTTCTGCAGTGTATTTTTGAGTTTTCCAAGGCTGACCAGCATAATTGTATAAATAAGCAATATGATGACTTGGCTCGTTTCCGTGTGCATATTGGCCAATAAAACCCGAAGCATTATCATTTACTTCTTCTGGTTTATCTTCTAGCGTGAAAAAAGTATCTAGTTTTTTGGTAAAGGCATTATCACCTCCAACCAAATTTATAAGTTCTTTTATGTCTTGAGGAACATACCAAAAGTACTGCCAGCCATTTCCTTCAGTAAACGGATAACCGCCGTTGGCTCCATATTTCAGCGGATCAAAAGGACCAATCCAATTACCTTTATCATCTTTTGCTCTGAAAAAACTTATTTCTTTATCGTACAGATTTTTATAAAACTGAGAACGTTTTGCAAAATGATTATAATCATCGATTTTAACGAGTTTCTTGGCCAATTCGGCTACACACCAATCGTCATAAGCCATTTCTAAAGTCAATGAAACCGACTGTGATTTTAAATTTTCTGGAATGTAACCGTACTTTTCCCAAATGCCAAATGGCGACCCAGGATGTTCTCGTAACGATGAATTCTTTACAGCTTCAAAGGCTTCTTCGGCATCGATTCCGGGGATTTTTTTCAGCACAGCATCAACAATAACAGGAATGGCATGATTGCCAATCATACAATAATTTTCCTGTCCCCATAACTGCCAAATTGGTAAATAGCCAAAGACTTTGTAATACGCCAACATACTATTTACAAAATCAGCAGTTCGTTCGGGCTGAATCAAAGTATACGAGGGATGTGCACCACGATAAGTATCCCACAAAGAAAATGTCGTATAATAAGGCTTGGATGAATTTCTAACTGTAAAATCGGCTGCTGGATAATCTCCGCTCACATCTGATAATGTATTCGGCTGAATGAATGTATGGTACAAAGCGGTATAAAAAATCTGCTTTTGTTCTTCTGTCCCGTCAATTTTTATCTTGCTTAATTCTTTTTCCCAAACGGCATCAGCAGCTTTTACGGTTGCATTAAAATCCCAAGCTGGAATTTCGGTTTGTACATTCAAACGTGCATTTTCAATGCTGGTTGCAGAGATTCCAACTTTTACCAAAATCTCTTGCTGTTTTGAAGTATCAAAATCTAATATTGCCCGAATTGCATTGCCATTAACCACTTTTGCATTGTCGTAAACATTACTTCCGTCAGTAATATAATTGCGAATTATTGGCTGTGAAAATTCGGCATGAAAATATACTTTTCGCATAGGCGCCCAACCCGTAATAATTCGAAATCCTTCAATAGTATGATCATTAGGGAAAGATAATTGAGAAGCAATAATTCGGGTATTCCAATCCGATTTTTTCATCGAATGATCTAAGTCAATGATGATATGGGATTCTTTATTTTTAGGGAAACTGTATTTGTGAAAACCAGCATGAGTTGTTGCTGTTAATTCGGCTTTTATTTGATAATCTAAAAGCTCTACGCTGTAATAACCCGGTTTTGCAGATTCTTTGTCATGAGAAAATTTTGATTGATAGGCGTTCTGTCCCACTTCTTCTTTTACAATAGCACCGCTAAAAGGCATTAGCATAACATCAAATAATTCGGCTACTCCGGTTCCGCTTAAATGTGTGTGGCTAAAACCTGCAATAGTGGTATCGTTATAATTATAACCACAAGCAACGCTCCAATCTGGTGTGTTTCGGGTGTCTGGACTTAGCTGTACCATTCCAAACGGAACTGTCGCTCCAGGATAATTATTCCCTGAAAGCGGCGAACCGTGTGCTGCGCCTGTTCCAATAAACGGATTTACATGTGAAGTGATTTTTTCTTTGGTTTGTGCTCCAAGAATTATGGAACTTAATATAGCACCACAAAGTATTATTTTATTGAGATTCATTTTGTAAAGATTTTGAAATATGAATTCTTTTTTTTTTGAATTGTCCCCAACTTTTACTGGAGGTTAATCAAATTAGATTCAAATAAGGCTTTAGACAAAACACTACGATTTTGGCTAAAGCCCTTTGTTTAATAGACTTTTATAAACCTCCAGTAAAAGCTGGAGGCAATTCAATTACTGTTTTAGTCCTGCAAGGTTTTCAAAACCTTGTAGGTGTTATATTTAGAAATGAGATAAAAAATTAAACCTACAAGGTTTAAAAAACCTTGCAGGATTACTACTCCAACTTATAATTTAGATGAAGTAATTTCTTTTAATTCCCCATTTACTTTGATCTTCACTTTACTAGGAGCTGGAGATTTTATTTCGTACTGAATTACTTTTCCATCTTTCCATTTGATGTTTATAGTAAAATTTCCTTCTGCTTTAATCCCTTTTACTTCGCCTTCTTTTAACCAAGCATCCGGCATTGCAGGCAATAATTCGATAAATCCTGCATGGCTCTGTATGAGCATTTCTCCAATTGCTGCTGTAGCTCCAAAATTTCCATCAATTTGAAAAGGCGGACCAGCAGAAAGCAAATTCGGATAAACTCCTCCACCTGCTCCGTAATTAATATTGGTAGCTAATGTTGGTCTCAAAATGGTTTTTAATAATTTATAAGCTCTATTTCCGTCATTTAATCGAGACCAAAACAACATTTTATAAGCAATTGACCAACTTGGACCATCATCTCCTCTAACCTCTAAAGTTTTCTTTGCAGCTTCTGCCAAGTCAGGAGTGCTTTCAGGAGTTATTAAAGAGGCTGGATATAATCCGTATAAATGAGAAATGTGACGATGTTGTGCATCTGGTTCTTTATAAGGTTTTAACCATTCCTGAATTCTACCGTCTGGACTAATAACTCCCGGTGGTGGCAATAATTTTAATCTTTGTTCAAGATCATTGCTCAAATCTTTATCGATTCCCAATTTTTGAGATGCCGTTATTACATCATTAAATAATTCACGAACAATTTGATTGTCAATTGTTGGTCCCATACACACATGAGCATCTTGTCCATTGGGCAGGAAAAATGAATTTTCAGGAGAGACTGAAGGTGAAGTTACCAACCAGCCTGTTTCTGGATCTTTTACCAGCATGCTATTATAAAACTGAGCGGCACCTTTTATAATTGGATAGATTTCTGCTAAATAATCCTTATCGTTTGTATACAAATAATGATTCCATAAATTGTTGCATAACCAGCCTGAACCTGCTTTTGCAATTCCCCATGAAGCACTTTCGCCTGGTTCTGTAAATCCCCAAACATTTGTAATTACATGTGCCACCCATCCATCAGCATTGTAATAGGCTTTTGCTGTTTTTTCTCCATAAGGAACCATCCCTTTTACCAAATCTTTTAAAGGAAGATTCAATTCAGATAAATTTCCTGTTTCTAATGCCCAGTGATTCATCTGAACATTTACATCCAGATGATAATCGCCATTCCATGGGGTTTGAACCTGGTGCGCCCATAATCCCTGTAAATTTGGAGGTAGTAATCCGACTCTCGTGCTGCTGATGCTTAAGTAACGGCCATATTGGTAAAACAAAACTGGAAGTTGGGTATCTGAATCAGGTTCTTTTAAAAACGCATCCAAACGTTCGTTTGTTGGTCGTGTTTTTTGAACTGGCTTTCCAAAATTTAAAGCCACACGATTAAACAATTTCTGATAGTTTTGAATGTGCGTTTTCTTCTGATCATCATATTTTTTCTGCATTGCGGCATCTAGAATTTTATCTACAGAAGACTCAAAACTTTTATCTTTAAAATCTGTTCCTGCCGAAATATACAAAATCACTTCAGTTGCATTTTTTACTGCCATCAAGTTATTAGAAAACAAAACATTACCATCTTTTACATGAGCTTTAACTTTAGCTTTGTATTTCATTCCTTTTCCGTCAATTCCGTTGTTGACTTGTCCTGTCATTACAAGAGAATTGTCATTTCCGATTTCGGTTTTAAAATGTTCTGGTCGGTCTAACTGAACTGTAAAGTTCAATTTTCCCTTTTTGCTTGAAGTCAATTTTACAAAAAGAACATCATCTCCAAAACCTGCAAAATATTCTCGTTTATAAGTTACACCGTCAATTGTAAATTGAGTAGACGCAAGCGCCGTTTGAATATTTAAGTTTCTATTGTAATTTATAGCCTTTGATTTGGTTTTATAGTCAAATTTCAAAGTCATATCTCCCAAAACTTGATAACATCCAAATTGCACATTTGCTCCATCCCCGCTTCCTGAGCCTGGGCCAGTACAAACAAAATTTTCATTGATTAATTTCTCGGCATCACTGTTTTTATTTGCCAATAATAATTCTCGTATCTGTGGTAGAAAAGAAAATGCTTTATAATTATTGGCATCCTGTGGAGATCCACTCCATAAGGTAATATCGTTTAAAACTAATTTTTCGGTTTCAATTCCGCCATCAGGCATAATTCCTAAACGTCCATTTCCTAATGGAAGCGTTTGTTCCCATTGAGAAGCTGGTTTTGTGTACCATAATTCCAAGGAATTACTTTGCGAATAGCCTAAGAAAGGTAATAGTACAAAAAGTAATGCTTTGTATTTCTTGATGTTCATATTGTTATTTTTATAGCCACTGATTAAAGGGATTGGAATAATTTTCTATCTGTGGTAAATTTATTTAATCGATTTGCGATGTGTATTAAATCTGGTTTACATTGAGAATAATTTGTTATTTATTATAAGGAATCGCCTTTACAACTGGCTTTTCTCCATTTTTTAAAAGTGCTTCATCAAATTCGATTGTCACTTCTTTGCTTTCTCCTTTTAGTAAAGTGAAATAACTGTCGCTTACAATTGCCGGTAATATTTGAGTTCCCAATTTCTCATTTAAGGCCTGAATTTGAATTCCAAAAGCTATTCCCGACGGACTTGAAACTTTAGATTTTATAATGTATTTTCCGTTTTGTTTTATGACTTTGCTAGAAACATTTACGTTTGCTTTTGGCAGCTTATTTAGTTCTGTAAAATCTTTCATATTGGTGCCTCTCCAATAAAAATTCTCACTGATTAATTTATCGGAGGCATCTTTTAGTTTTAATCGAATAAAATGCACTGGACTTAAATCGGAAGTATCAACATTGGTTTCTGCTCCGAAAATTTTGAAATCGTATAGAGAATATCCCCAACCAGAACCACGTTTTATTCCTAACATTCTAACATAACGCCCTTTTGTTTCATCAAATGAAATAGTTTGAAGTCCTTGTTTTCCATCTTTAATCACGCTTGCATCTGTCCAGTTTTTAGCGTCGTCACTGATTTGGATTTTGTATTCTTTACCATAAGCATTTTCCCAATTTAAAACGACACGATTGATAATAAAATCTTTTTCAAGATCTACATAAATCCACTCATTATCTGTCGAATTGCTTGCCCAACGCGTATTAGAATCTCCGTCTGCAACATCTCTGGTATTTCCTCCATCGGTAGAGGATGCGGTAACATTTTTTTGAAAAGCCAAATCTTTCTGATTAGCGTAAAACGGAATCACAAAACTTTCTACTGCTGTATTAGAATAAGAATCTACCATCGCATTTTGTTTGTACTTCGCTACCGGTTTTCCATCTAAATTATAAATAACAGCCTCGGCTTTCAAGTTTTTAAAATCGGTTCCTGTTGTGTTGATTACTTTAACCGAATTATCTACAGGACTCCATTGAATGTGCATAGGCTCACAAGCCGATTTTACACCCCAATACGCTCCTGTTAAATCATAATAATAATCGTAAGTCTGCCAAACCATACTTGGATAGGAAGACTGACTCATCCAGATCATAATTCCAGAAGCATCTTCCCACATATGATCCAGCCATCCTTCATACATAGCTTTGTTGGTTTCTATATTTAATAGCTGTGCTTTTGTAGCATATTCTTCCAGATTATTTGGCTTTCCGTAACGTTCTGTTATACTTTTATCATAATAATCGGGAGTTGCATTAAAGGCTTTTTGTCCAAAGAAATGTTTGTCCCACATGTCGTTTCTTGGCCACCAGTCTTTTTCTGGAATAAACTTTTTAAAGCTTTCGATATTAGGAAAAACTGCTGTACCAATTTCAGATCTTAATCCCCAGCTTGGACCATCGCCAGTTCCTGCATAAGGTTCTGGGTATTTTGTAAAATAAAACCTCGGATCTTTATTGCCCCAAAGTCCGCTACCGCTTAAATTTCCTGTGTTGGAACATGGCTGGTAATAACGGTCGTTGTTGTCAAAAGTTTTGATGTTTTCAGCAATCCATCCGTTGAGCGGAGGCTGCGGAAGACCTTCATTATTACCACACCAAATTGCAATACTGGCGTGATTTCTAACGCGTTTTATTTTCTCAATTACATTGTTATTAAAAACATGAATGTCTAATGGCAGATTCGGATTGGCATTGAGCCAAAAATCATCCCAAACCATAATACCATATTTATCGCAGGCTTCGTAAAACTCTTCGTCTGTAGTTGAGCCTAGCCAGTTGCGAATAATATTGTAATTCATTTCTTTGTGAAGTTTGACCTTCAAATCGTATTCTTCACCTCTACAGCGAAGCATATACTCGCTCATTCCCCAGTTTCCTCCTTTTAAGAAAACACGTTTTCCGTTTATAGCAATATGCAAAACACCATCTTCTGTATCGTAAGTATATTTTTTTATTCCGAAAGTTATCTTTTGACTATCTGAAACTACATTTCCAATTTTGAAAGTAAACTGACAAGTATATAAATTAGGATCTCCATAACCATTTGGCCACCATAATTTAGGATTCTGGATAGAAAGTTCAGGAAACTGTTCTTTGGTCAGTTTTACATTTGTAATTCCGTCAGCATCCAGATTTATTTTTTTAGAAAAAGTAATATTTCCTGGCATTATTACACCCGTTAGAACTCCTTCCTGATTTTGCGAAGATGAGTTTTTAAGCTCTACTTTCACTTCCAAATCTGCGCGTGCATTTGTTGGCAGATTGGTATGAATCCAAGGATCTGTAATGGTGACTTTGTCTGTGTTTGTCAAAAAAACATCGTCAGTAATTCCAGAATTTAATCCTGGAACATAAGGCATCCAGTCCCAGCCGGCGCTTGAAATATAAGTTGGGCTTCCGAAGTTATTTAATGGCTGTTTCGGAATGCTTACTAAAATATTTAAGACATTTTTTGCTTTACGGTTTACAAGCTTTGTAATATCAAATTTACCGCGCTGCATCATTCCGCTTAAAACAGCTATTTTTTTTCCGTTAAGGTAAATTTCTCCTTCACGATTTATTCCTTCAAAGTTAAGCCAGATAATTTCTTTGGTAAAATTTTCTGGAATAGTAAATTCCGAACGATACCAAAAACTGCGATCGTATTTTGATTTATCGACCTGATAAATATTGTCGCCAAAGTTGGGATCTTTCTCTAATCCGCTTACGACATAAGAATTAAAAATTGTACCGGGAACTACTGCTTTTACCCAGTCGGCATCGGCATAATTAGGAGTAAACATTTTAAGGCTGTCTTTTCCTATTTCTGCTTGTGGTTTGAGTTTCCAAACAATATCAGTAGAGTTTAGGCTTACTTTATTCTGAGAATAAAAATTAAATGATAGGGCATTTAAAACAAATAAATAGATATAAACCTGATAGGTATAGAATTTCATATTGTTATTTGAATGATTAAAAAATGTTGAATTATAAGAAATAAGAATGCCATTTTGGAATAAGCTTTTTTCGAACAGAAGAACTCAGTACTGTTACTACCTATACCCAAAATGGCATTACAAATCAAAACTGTGGCATTAACCGAACCACATGAACCAAAAAAATAAAAAATTACATTGAAGTTTCTTCAAAAAACATTAATAACCAGGATTCTGATTCTCTGGACCAATCTCATCATTGAGCTTGATCTCTCCAATTGGAATAGGATAAAGGTTATGAAATGCCGCAATGGTACCGTTTTGTTTTGCCCATTTGTTGCGAGAACCTACTAATTCTACCAGTTTTCCTGTACGAATAAGATCCATTCTTCTCCAGCCTTCAAAAGCTAATTCGCGCATACGTTCATCCAGAATCTGATCTCTAAACTGCGTTTGAGAAAGTCCGCTCCAAGCCATTCCTGCTGGCAATGTTCCTCCAAAAGCTCTTGTACGAACTTGATTCACATAACTTTCAGCTTCTGTTGTGCTTCCTAATTCATTTAAACATTCTGCATAATTAAGCAATACATCTGAGTATCTGATATAGGCTTTATTTTTACCTGAATTCCAGAATGATTGTTTCCCTTCTACACGAATATCTTCATATTTTTTAATGTGTGGATCCAACTCATCGCCTCCAAAACCAGCAGGAAGCGTTGGTTTAACTCCTTTGTAAGTAAAATCGTAACGAATACTTGCATCTTTACGTACATCTCCTGGTTCCCAAATTCCTCCATCTGTCTTATCTTTATAACAATATTGAGTAGGAAGTATAAGATCATAACCTCCAAAATAAGCATATTGGTTTATGTTTGCTAAAACTCTTGAACCTGTCTGCCATTGTATCTGGTTGTTGTCTGGCCAGTTATTATTATACTGCCATTCGTACAAAGATTCTGAAGAATTAGCATGATCTGGACTAAAAACGTCTGCGTAATTAGGCAATAAACTGTACTTTCCAGATTTAATAACTTCTTCAAACCATTGTTTTGCTTTATTATAATCACGGTATCCTGATGCTTCTGGAGCATATAGATATACTTTTCCTAAAAGTGCCTGAGCTACTCCTTTTGCAGGAAATGCAGGATTGCTTTGTGTCACAGGGAGTTTTTCTACTGCTCTTTCTAAATCGGCAACTATATAAGAATAAACCAATGGCAAAGGTTGGCGTTTTAGCCCATATTCTGCCGATTTTGCTTTATCATTAATCGGTATTTCTCCCCAATATTGTGTAAGCTCAAACATTAACGTTGCTCTTAAAAAACTGGCTTCACCCATTAAAAGATCACGTTTTGCGCTATCGTCTTCAGTATTTGTTCCTAATGCTCTAATAGATTGTGCCGCTACTTCAATTACCGGCCATCTGTCATTCCATAATTGTCCAATTGCTTGATTCTCCTGACTTAGAAAACCATTGTACAAATCAAGTCCCGCCTGGTTTGCATCTCCAGTTACCTGCAAAGCTCCTTGTTGTGCTTCGTCTGTACCAAGAGAAGTATAAAGCCCCGCACGGTCTTTTTGCATATTTCTCCAATTGGTTATAGCTCCCAAAAGAACTGGTTCTATTTTACCTAAACTACCGTAAGCCTGTTCAGCAGTAAGTGAACTTTTAGGCTCTTGATCTAAAAAATCTGAAGAACAGGAAGCTGATAATATTGTTAGGGCCATAAAGGCTATAATTTTTGCTTTCATAAAAATAATTTTTATAATTAATTTGATTAAAGAGATACATTTAATCCTAGAACTACCATTCTAGATAAAGGATAAGAATCTCCTCCTTCAGGGTCATAACCTTTATATTTAGTTATAATAAATAGATTAGATCCCGTTACATAAAACCTGCAATTTTTAAGAAAAACACTTTCTGCAACTTTGTCCTGTAATGTATACGATAATGTAAGTGCATTTAATCTTAGGAAAGAAGCATCTTGTATTGCCTTATCTGTTTCTCCTAAAGTATATCTTCCTCCTCCATAATAAGCTCTTGGTATATCTGTATTCGTGTTAGTTGGAGTCCAACGATCCAAAAGATCTGTATGTGCTGCACTCATTCCTCCTGAGTTCATATAGCTTTCGTAGGTACCACTTGGTCTCTTACCTCCTATTGAATATGCAAATACTGCATTTAATCCAAAACCTTTATAATTAAGATCTGTAGAAAAACCACCATAATAATCAGGATTCAAATCGCCAACCACATATCTGTCTTGATCGTTTATTACGCCATCTCCATTACGGTCTTTAATTTTAATATCTCCTGCCTGAACAGTTCGGCTACCATAATTTACTCCACTAAGGTCTTCTCCTTGTTGCGCTATACCATCATATTGAAATACATAAACTGTGTTTACTGATTTTCCTAAGAAAAAGTTCCCAGTACGTTGGATTTCATTGTTACTATAACCTCCTAATTTGTATATCTCTGTGGCATCTCCATAAAGTTTTGTAACCTTATTTTTTGCTGATGATATATTGGCAGAAACATTCCATTTAAGATCTTTGTTTTTAATAATGTCTCCGCTAAGTTCTAATTCAAATCCTTCATTAGTTGTAGCACCAATATTATCCAATTTATATTTATATCCTGATGAAACTGGCATATTACGCAGCATCAAAAGATCATCATTATTTATATGAAAATAATTCGCGCTTGCAGTCAATCTGTTTTGGAAGAAACCAGCATCTAGTCCGATATTAAACTGTTTTTGTTTTTCCCATTTCAAATCAAAATTATCGATGTAATTATCAGATACGTAAGTTCCAGAATTATTACTCACTTGCGCGTTATATAATGCAAAGTATCTGTAAGCATCTACATTCTGATTTCCTACCATACCATAACCTACACGAAACTTAAGCTGACTTAATTTTTCAAATCCTGAAAGGAAATTTTCTTTAACAATATCCCAGCTTCCTGCTATAGAAGGAAAAGTTCCCCATTTGTTATTAGGACCAAATTTAGAAGAACCATCTCTTCTTATTGTACCGGTAATATTATACTTCCCATCAAAAGTATAATTTGCTCTAGCAAAATAAGATTGGTTTGTATAATCGGTAAACTTCGAGTCTAACTGGGTATTTTCCTTTTGATATGCTCCTGATAATGCCATATAGGTCAAATCATCACTAACAAATCCGCGGGCTCTAACCTCTGTAGTATTACCAGAATTACTCAACACAGAAAACCCTCCCATTATACTTACGTCATGCTTTTCAGCAAAAACTTTACTATAACTTACAGTGTTATCCCACTGATAATTCAATTGTGAATATCTATAATGATGCGCTTCCCCATCCATAGAATTTCTAAGTGATTGTCCTGTGTAACTTGGCACATAATCAAAATTTGCTTGATCTGTAATATCTACAGATAAGTTTGTTCTGATATCAAGTCCCTTTACTGGTTTTGCACTTAAAAAGTTACTACTTGTAAGTCTATTGCGTGCGCTTGAATTTATAATATCAAGACTTACTATCGGATTGTAAAGATTTTGGTCAAATACTTCACCATATCTCAAATAAGTAGCTTTTGGGTCTATAGGCAATAACGGGTTTGCTCCCAATGCTACACCAAAGGCACTTTCTTCCTGATAATTAGTCTCGCTTCTAGAAAAAGTAGTATTGGTACCAAACTGCAACCATGATTTTAAATCCTGCGTTAGGTTAATTTTTCCGTTATATCTTTTAAAATCAGAGTTTTTAAGAAGTCCCTTTTGATCAACATAATTAAAACTTACGAAATAAGTTCCTTTTTCTCCTCCTCCGCTAAAACTTAAATTATGGTTTGTTTGAAAACCTGAACGTGTTACCTGATCTAACCAATTGTAACTTTTACCCGTTCTGTAAGACTCCAATTCATAAGGCGCAAATACAGTAGAACCATCTGATTTAATTTGATTAATGTAAGCTGCACGATCAGCTCCAGGATTTTCGTCCATATAGCGATTTGCATAGGCATCAACTCTTAAATCAAATAACTGCTGGCCATTCATTAACGGAAGAGTTCTCGCAAATTCAGATACTCCTGTCCATGTATCATACTGTATTTTTGCTTCTCCCGATCTTGAACCTTTTTTTGTTGTAATTACGATTACTCCATTTGCAGCTCTTGAACCGTATAATGCTGTAGCAGAAGCATCTTTAAGCACTTCCATACTCGCAACATCATCTGGATTAATGTTTTCAAAATTGCCATCGGTAACTAAACCATCGATTACAAATATTGGGTTACCGCCAAAGTTTAGCGAATTATTTCCTCTAATTCTTATTGTTCCTGTTTGACCTGGTACAGCATTCTGTTGTACATATACACCCGAGGCACGTCCTTGCAGTGCCTGCACTACGTTTGGCGTAGGAACTTCTCTAAGCTTGTCACCAGAAACACTGCTTACAGCTCCCGTTAAATCTCCTTTTTTTATTGAAGCTCCAACTATCACAACTTCATTCAGTTCCTGAGTGCTTGGAATCAAGGAAATATTAATTTCAGATTTATTTGCAGCTGCAGTCTTCGAATCAAATCCTATAAAACTAAATTCTAGTGTGGAGCCAGATTTTACGTTTAATAATTTGTAACTACCATCAATGTCTGTTACTGTAGAATTCTGAGTGCCTTTTACCAGAATGGTTGCTCCAGGCAAAGGTAAATTTAGATTATCTGTAACTTTACCGGTTATGGTTTGGGAGTAAAGTGTACCGGCACACAGCATAACTACTAAGAAGCATAAGTATCTTATTGCAATTCTCATAATAATTTGGTTTTTAGTTAATAAATTAGAGAGTTAGTTTTTTTATTTGTTTATTGAGCATATAGGAGAAAACGAATTGACTTATACTATACTATACTACAACATTACAAACATACAAATATTTTTATTACATCCAAATTTATGTTTAAGAATTTGCTATTTTTTTCTGTGATTTATTTCGTCTTTATTACTAATACATACTAATAAAAACGAAAAAGAGAATAAACAATGTTTTAATTTAAAGAAATATCAGACAAAAGAAGAAGAGGATTTTGCTTAAAACAAGGAAAATCGTATGAATCCGACACTTTGTAGCATAATTATAATTTCTCAAAAAAAAGGAAAATTTTACTCCTCTATTGAAACAAAAAAGACGCACAAAAGTGCGTCTACTTCAAAAGACTTTAAATCTTAGTATCTCAGAATCTTAGCAACTCAGCAACTTATATTCTAAACTAAGCTACACCCCACTTTGAAAACAATATAAAGATACTCACCATACCAATTAATAAAAGGGTAAAATACCAGTATCGGTTTTTCCAAGGAGTCAATTCCACAGATTCTAGTTTAATTTCAGCATAACTATACGTAGGATAAAATCTTGAGACTAGCAACATGCACACAGAAGTAAGAACAAAAAGCATGGCCAACATATGCAGATAATGCAATTGAATATCCAGAACGTAGTTACAAATGATATAGCTCACAATAAAAAATATCATTCCAATTTTTGCTGCTTGAGGCGGCACTTTTTTAAATACAAAACCAACTAAAATGATAGTGAAAATGGGCACGCAAAACATACCTCCCAATTGCTGTAAATAGGTATAAAAACCTGCTTTACTAAATATTATAAATGGAGCTGAAAACATCGCTAAGGCCGAGACAATAATCTCAAACTTTCTTCCGGTATACACCAGATGTTTTTCGGTCACTTCTTTATTTCTTCTCTCCAACCATGGTTTGTACAGATTTAAAACAAACAATGTGCTACTGCTATTAAGTCCTGCATTAAAGGTACTAATCGCTGCTCCAAGAACAACTGCAGATGTTAATCCGATCATAACTCCTGGCAATGTGTCTCTTACAACAAGCGGAAAAACTTCTGCTGTATTTTCAAGTTTATCATAAAGATGCACTCCAACTAATCCAGGAATATTAATAATAAAAGGACAAAGTAACTTTCCTAGACAAGCTAGCCCCATACCTTTCTGGCTGTGTGACAAACTTTTAGCCGAAAGTGCTTGCTGTACAATAAACTGCTCCATTCCCCAATAATACAGGTTCATAATAAACATTCCTGTAAAAATGGTACTTAAAGGAATCTCGTCGTGTGGTCCTCCAATAGCGTTTAAATGTTCTTTGTGTTGTGAAAGTAAAATATGAAGACCTTCGAACCAGTCTCCATTTCCTAAAAATTTGAAACCAAAATAAGGAAAAGCGATTCCAATAGTCAACAATCCGATGCTTAAAACGGTATCGCTAATTGATATCGCACGCAGACCGCCTAAAACAGAATAAGCACAGCCTGTAAGTCCGATCACCCAAACCATAAACCAAATGTTCTGCCAATAGGTTAATTGTAAAGGCTCTAGAAAATTAAACATGCCAGTAAGGGCAACCGCACCCCCATATAAAACGGCTGGAAGCAAATTGACAACGTAACTGCATAAAAAGATAATCGAAACCAATCTTTTAGTAGAATGATCGTAACGCTTTCCAAGATAATCTGGAATAGTCATGGCTCCAGTACGGAAATAAATTGGAAGGAAAAATTCAGCAACCAAAAGCATGGCTAGCACAGAACTTACGCCCCATGCTATCACGCTCATATTATTGGTATAAATGGATTCATTCTCGCCTATAAACTGGTTGGCACTAATATTACTTAGCAGTAAGGCTCCTCCAACAATGAAGAAATTATTGTTACGGTCGGCAAAAAAAAGTCCTTCTGTTGTCTGTACCTTTTTCTTTCGAGTTTTTAAGGCCGAAATAACGGCAACCAAACCTGTTATTAGTAAAAAACTAACAATGGATAAAACATTCATAAATTACAACGAATTTCTATCTATAAGAACTGTTGGAATAATCTCCTGCGTTTTTTTTCTGTTTAAAACAAAATCGGCTGCTCTTTTTCCCATTTCTGCGAAATCTGTAGAAAATGTTGTCACACCATCAAAAATAATCTCTTTTACGATATCATCATTGTGTGAGATAAAACCAATGTCTTTACCAATTTTTAAACCTTTAATTTTGGAGTCTTTTAGCATTTCCCAAAGTTCAAGATTATGAATAGTAAAATAGACTTTTCCTTTTTCAAGAGAACCCGCTGTATATTCTTCTTTTATAACTCCTTTGATATCATAATCTTTCATGAATCGCTTAAAGGAATTTAGAATTTCATTAGGTTCTGCAGAAGATGGTTTAAAGAAGAAAATCAACTCATCGTATTTTTTAATTTTATCTTTAAGCTGCACAAAAGCATTGTAAGACGAATCTCCAAACTCTTGTGCAACATAATTATAGTCTTCATCTGTTTCTATAAAACGGTCTACCAACAACACTCTATTGGTTGGCAATTGCTTTAAGATATCAGGTGTTTTCTTATTAGGAATCGGAGCTATAACAAACATTCCGTATTTTCCTTTTATACTCTGAACAATGTTTTCGAATGTGACAAAATTATTGTGATGGAAGAAAATATCCAATTGCACATTCTTTCCAAGACCTTTTCTAAAATTCTCATAAAACGTTTCCTGAAAAATATCAAATGCAAAAATCAATAATGCCACTTTCAATTCCTGTTTCACATCATTGGTGGCAACAAAGTAACCCAATCTATTTTTGGATTCGATTATTCCTCTGTGTACGAGTTCTTTGTATGCTTTGGCAATAGTTTCTCTCGCAAAACCCAATTCGCTTATAAAAGTGTTAACAGATGGAAGTAAATCGCCTTTTGTGACAACTTTTTCATCAATGGCATTAATTATTCCCTGAACCAATTGCTCATGTTTAGATAAAGAATTTATAGATTCTAGATTTTTGATCTGTTGAATAATTTGCTTCATAAAACGTTTTAATAGGTATTTATTTAGAAAATATAGTATTACAAATATATACTAATGTTTATAATTTATTTTAGGCCTTAGTAATTTTTAAAACAACACTGCTGTTTGATGCTGTAACATTCGGATTAATTCCAACCTGCATTAAGAAATCGCCCGAATAAACAGCTGTTTCTACCACTGGTTTTTTATCTGGATATACGTTAATCTCCTCTATTTTATAATTTTGACCTGCTTGCAATCCTTTTAATTTTATTGGAAGATGTGTTCCTGCCTCATATCTAGAATTAACAGAATAGCTAAAAACCACTCCTTCATTTCCATTTTTATTGACAAACATTACAGAAGCCGCATCATTACCCCACGGATTTTGCAAACGATATTGATCTCCCTGCCAAATTGTATTGCTCAACTCGTTATAGTTTTTTATTGCTTTCTGTGTAAAAGTCAAATCTTTCTCATTTAAATCTTTTACTACAATATCAAAACCTAATCTTCCCATCATGGCAACATCTGTACGATATTTTAAAGGCTGTTTCCCCCAATCTGTAACGTGTGCCGCAATAGTTAATGCTGGATAAAAATACGAGTATTCATATTGCATATATACACGCTCTAAAGGATCTGTGTTATCACTTGGCCAAAATTCTGTAAAGTATTTCAAAGCTCC
Source organism: Flavobacterium sp. ACN2 (assembly GCF_002303885.1). Lineage (GTDB taxonomy): Bacteria > Bacteroidota > Bacteroidia > Flavobacteriales > Flavobacteriaceae > Flavobacterium. The sequence continues at coordinate 203,943 of NZ_MRCM01000010.1, forward strand.
GTAATCAACTCTTCCTCCTCCACCAGAGCAAAGCATCATTGGTACCGTTGGATATTTTGCACGAATACGTTCTAATACTTTATAAAGCCCAGTTACATAATCCGTGTAAAAGTTGTTTTGTTTGTCTTTTAAATAATTAGAATATGCATTGTAAATTACGGCATTACAATCCCATTTAATATAAGCCAATTCTGGATTTTCAGTAAAAAGATTATCCACAACCCCATAAACAAAATCTTGAACTTTTGGATTAGATAAATCTAAAACCAACTGATTACGGAAATAATGTTCTGTTCTTCCTGGCTGTTTTACAATCCATTCTGGATGTTTTTTGTACAAATCACTCGCTGGACTTACCATTTCTGGCTCAATCCAGATTCCGAATTTTACCTGGTTGTCTTTTGCTGTTTTTACTAAAGCTCCAATACCATTTGGCAATTTCTTTTTATTGACATCCCAATCTCCTAAAGCCGCGTCGTCATTGTTACGCGGATATGTATTTCCAAACCATCCGTCATCTAACAAGAACATATCTACACCCAATTTTTTACTATCGGCAATTAAAACTTTCAATTTATCTTCATCAAAATTAAAATAGGTTGCTTCCCAGTTGTTTAATAATGTCAAACGATCTCCTTTTCCGTCTAAGATTTTATAATTTCTAGACCAGTCGTGCAGGTTACGGCTTGCATGCCCTTTTCCTTTAGCTGATAAAGTGTACCAAAATTTAGGTGTTGTAAAAACTTCGCTTTTAGCTAATTTATAAGCCGCAGCAGCATTATTAATTCCTGAAATTACACGAAGATTATTTAACGGATCTAATTCTAAATCGGTTCTAAAATTTCCTGACCATTCTAGACCTGCAAACAAAACTTTTCCTTCGTCTTCTGATGCTGGTTTATCTAAGGAAACCATAAATACCGACGGCTGAAATAAATTGGTACGTGAGCCTAATTTAGTATCTAAAGTTTTGATTCCGTGAGTAAGTTTAGCTTCCTCCAATTGCATTTCTTTTGCCCATTCTCCATGATATTGATTTAGCCAGAAACTATTATATCCTTTTAAATACAAATTAGCCGAAGCGTATTTGTTTAAAGTAATACTTCCTTTTTCGTTATGCTGAATAGTGGTCCATTGTTCTATAACATCTGTATCGTAATACGCTTGAATAAACAAATGAACTTCAACAGGATAAACAGGATCTTTTAATGTAATTTCCGTCTGAAAAACTCCTGTAGTCACGGTATTGGTTTTGTGGCTTACATACAACAAATCTAACGAAGTGTTTCCGTCAGCATGGGTTACAGCAATGGCTGGTTCCAATAAATTTTTAGATCCAGAAGCGGTATAAGCAGCATTGTAAATACCTGAATAATCGGTTCCCTGACGAAACTGACCTTGTATTTTGGCATAATCTGAATCGTTTGCCAATTTTTCTCCTAAATAAATAGTGCTTACTTCTTTTCCTGAATTTACCTGTAAAACCAATGCATTAGATTTTGTTTTTACAGCAATGATCTGTTGTGCTGTTACTGAACTGCAATAACTCGTGAGAATAAAAAATGCTATCGCAAAAGACTGCCTTAAATTGATACTTTGTTTTTTCATTTTATTATGTGTTATTTTTTTACTTTTTCTTCTTGTGTAATTCCTTTCCAAACATCTGTTCTAAATGACGATGCAGGAAGACCTGATACATTGGTCAAATTTCCATTTGGATTATCTGCCCAATTGTATCGAACCGCTACAGGATTTGTAACGTTCTGCGCATATACTACTACTTTTCCGTTTACTATTTTAGCATCTGCCCAATAAAATTTCTGGTCTGATCCTGCAATAGAAAATCCTTTCAGTACACCTTCTTTAGATTTAATATCTGTATTAAAATCAAAATCTAGTACAATCATATTGTTTTCAATTTTATACGATTTATAAATTGGTCCCGAATACTCAATTTTCATATTATACAATTTTGCCAAAGCAATGTTAGCAAGACGGCCACCTACATCTTGTTTGTTTTTTGGATGGATATCTTCTCCGTTTCCAATATCGGTTGTAACTGCCATTCCTGTGTTTGGAAGTTTTAATGTCAGAAATTGCGCCTCTCTTAATTCGGCCCAATCAGAATCTCCTGGCTGCTCTTTCTGCTGCTTGTAATTGGCTAACTGCACAAAGAAAAACGGAAGATTTTTGTCTTTAAATTTTTCCCGCCAATCATTTATCAAAAGCGGAAATAATTTTTGATATTGATGTGCTCTTTCAGCATTACTCTCCCCTTGATACCAGATTACTCCCTTTATTTTATAATCTAACAGAGGTGCAATCATGGCGTTGTATATCGCACTTGGTCGGTTTTGACCTTGAGCTAAATACGGTTTTACAGGTAAATCTTTACTGTCTGCGCCAATACTGTATTTCCAGTCTCCTGCTAATGAAATAGTTTCTTTTTCTGATTTTAAAGCGATATTTTCTTCCCCGTAAATTCCTCCATTCCCTGCGCCATCAAATACTCTTATCGCAATTACATTTTCTCCCTTTTTTAAATATTGGGCTGGAATAGTATAATGGCGTTCTACATTGTAACCTTTAGTTTCTCCAATATAATTTCCGTTAACCCAAATTAGATCGTCATCATCAGCAAAATAACTCAGAGTAAAATCTTTACTAGTATCTGAAATATTGACTTTTTTTCTAAACCAAACTATACCATCAAAATTTCCTAATCCGTTGCTGTCAAAAAAAGAAGGCACCTTCATTATTTTCCATGAACTATCATCAACTTTAGACGTTGCCCAAACTGCTTTTCCATCTTCAAATCCTTTATCTGCATTAGTAAGATGTTTTTCCCAAACCGCAAGCTCTTCATCATATTTCTGTTGCAAAGCTTGTCTGCTTGTTTCAGATTTCATAGCTTCAATTTCGGTATCAAAATCATGAATGGTGCTTAACGCTCCAGAACTTGTCCAAGCTTCTACAAGAGTTCCTCCCCAAGAAGAATGAATCAACCCTATCGGAATCTTTTTTTCTTCGTAAATCTTTCTGGCAAAAAAATAAGCCGTCGCACTAAAATCAGCAATAGTTTTAGGGTTGCAGACATTCCATCCGTCGTGCTGTACTTTTAGTGTGTTTAATGGTAAAGTGCTTTCAACATGTTCGGCTTGCAATAATCGTATTTGCGGATAATCAGCATTTGCGATTTCTTCTTTGTAATTATTGATTTTCCCCCAACCTTCCAAAGGCATTTCCATATTACTTTGTCCTGAACAAAGCCAAACTTCTCCAATTAAAACATTTTGCAATGTTTTTAAATCTCCATCATTTATTGTAATTGCAAAAGGTCCGCCGTAAGCAGGAGTTTTTAAAACTACATCCCACTTACCATTTACAACATTTGTTTTATATACTTTTTTATCCCAAGAAGTTGTAACGGATACTGATTGTTTATTGCTTTCTCCCCAAAACCGAACAGCACTTTTTTGCTGCAGCACCATATTATCAGTAAAAAAAGATGGCAGTGAAACTGTTGCATTTGCTATTGTCGAAACTAGACATATTACGGCCAATAGTACATTATTTAAAAGATACTTTTTCATGCTTAATCTATTAGCGTTTTACGATTTTGTATAAATGAGCATCTTTGGCCTCCAGCTTCACATTTAAGCTGTTGTTTATTATTTCATTCTTTTGAGAAGTCAAAATATCTTCCATTTCATACTTACCTTTTTGAATATCTAATCTCTCAAATGGTAATGCGTAACTTTTTGCTTCATTTCCATAATTTAAAACCGCCACATACCAATCGTTGCCTATTTTTTGTTCGAAAACTTCAGTCGTTTGTTTTCCCGTATTTCCTTCAACAGGACGGAAAGCTACTCCATTTGAAATAATTTTAAGCAATTCCTTATTTTGAAGCCATTCTTTGGCGCGCTTGCTCCAGATTCCTTCTTTACTGTAATCATCACCAGTGATTAATGTTCCTGTAATTACAGACGAAATTAATCTTGCACGATTTTCGCCCTCTGTGACATCAGCAAAAACAACATGATCTGCATCAATATAATCATACGAATAGGTCTGCCACCAGCCGTAGTTGACACTATTCAAAGTATATTGAGTCTGTTCGATGGTTTTCCATGCATCGCACGCTATACGTCTCACATGCACGTAACGAGAGGTTGCCATACTTGGAGAAATTGCGGCATAAATTAGCATTTGTCCATCTAATGCATTTACCAAATGTTCCATTCCAACTTTGTAAGCCTGCATTCCTGTTGTGATATTTTTATCATAAAAAGAAGAAGATTCGGCTGCTGCGTGTCCCAGAAAATCAATTTTAATCATTTTGAAGCCGCACGCTTTGAGTTTATTAATTACATAATCAACACGTTTCAGCGTACCAGGATGTGTTGGATCAATTGCGCGTGCGCCATCAAAATCAAAATACGTATTTCCGGTTTTTGTCCACATTTCGCCAAAAGTATAATCGCTTCCCTCTGCTTTACGGTTTGGTCCATCTTTCCATCCCCAATCTGTAAAAGGCGCCCAATATACTCCCGGTTCTAATCCTTTATTTTTACAGTAATCTGCGAATTCTTTTACTTTACTAAAGTCTCCTGTAAAACCACCTTTGACCATATTATCCCAAAAAGAGTCAAGATCTATATAAGCAGTATTTCCCACTCGAAATTGCGGAACTTGGTTCGAAAAAAAATCTACAACTTTAGTAGTGTTTTCGTAATTAATTTTTTCCATCAAAACGCCCCAACTGTTCCATCCAACTGGAGTTGGCTTGTTCCATTCAAAAACATACGGTTTTTCTACAATGCGATTGGTTTTGGCATATTCTTCCATTCCATTTCTCCAATCTGAATAATAACCAACAAAGAATTTTGGCGACAATACTTTATTGCCTTTTACCAAACCATGTGCAATACTGTCTCGTGTAATTTCTTTTTCGGAAAAGCCTGACCAAGCTGAAAGCAAAGGTTGTTTATCTTTATTAATTGATTTTACAGCACTTTTCCAAACAGTATGTTCCAAAGAACCAACTATAAAACCATTTCTAGAGGCATTATTGAATACTATTCCAACTTCTGCACTTGTATTGTTTGAAATTGTATCCAATTTTTTAGAATTATAACTAATCCAAGCATCATTGTCATAAGGAACAAAAACTGTATGAAGGTTTTCTATTTTATCAAAAGTAATTTTTCCTAAATCTAGCGGTGCAATGTAATTGGTTTCTATTTGTTGTTTGTTGGCTAAAATTTCAATTTGAGTTATAAAATAAGATTGATTATTATACGTGAAGAAATTTTGAACTAGGGTTGGATTATTTTTATCTGTATACGTAAAAACAAATTTTGTTCCTTTTCCTAAATTATCTGTGAAAGTTTCTTTTGATAAAACAGCTTCTGCATAATCATTAAGAGAAATTGTTTTGCCATTAACAACAACTGAAGCTTTAGCTCCAGAAAAAATCTTTTTCCCAAACTGATTTACCTCAATTGTTTTTTGTTTAGCATCATAGGTAATAATGCCATTTTTGCCAAAAGTCATTTTGATTGTTTTTTGTCCCTGTGTTGAATGACTAAAAAAAAGTATCATTATAACAGGCAAAAACAGTTTTTTTACTAAAAAATAGTGTGGTTTCATTAAATCTATTTTTGGTTATTATACTATTCTATACTACAATGATACGAATTAAAATTAATCCCGCAAGAACAATGCAGAAATTAGTGGTTACTTTTTTCTCTTATTGAAATTCAAAAATCTGTATATCAGCAAATTAAACACTTAAAAAAGAGTCGAATTTTTTCCACTCAAAATAGTCATTTTGACAATATTTATAGGATAATCTCAAAAAAACAACTAAAAATTTGCCTCTAAAAAAAATATAATTCAAAAAATATTGTTTTTGATATTCTAAAGTAATCAAATAAAAAATCCCGATTCTCACCTAAAGTGAAAATCGGGATTTTTAAAAACTTCTATAAATCTATTTAATTCTTAACAAACTTAAAATGTTGAACAGGATACTCAGTTGCTTTTACTTTTACCATATAAACACCTTTTGAAAGTCCGTTTACTGGTATTTCTGAGCTAATCGTGCCTTCAGTAGCCATAGAGGTTTTCCAAACTTCTTTTCCAGTTATATCATATACTGAAATTGCGGCAGGGCCACTGATTGCCTGATCAAATTTAATTCTAAAACTACTGGATGCTGGATTAGGAAAAACATAATTAGTAGAAGCTGTAGGCCAATTATAACTTGGAGCACTTAATGTTCCTGAACTATAAATAGCATAAATAGCGGCATCTGCCTGAGGCAATTGAACGCTTAATACACTTTGAGCTATAGTTGTTGCTCCCGAATAAAGTTCTTTAACAGTATAATTTCCAGATCCAAGGCCAAGACGACTTAAACTGATATTATTTGTTGTTGAAGTGTTTCCGTAGTTAAAAACAGCTATGTAAGTAACATCGTTGTGTGTTGCAGAAAAAATATTGGCTGCATTATAACCTGTATTTCCATCAGCAGGAAGGAAATGCATTTCATTACGAGCAACATCCATCACATCGTTATTTTGCAAAAGATTCTGTGCAGTTGTTTTCCATTGACCTGCAACAGAAAAATCATCGCCAGCAATTACCGTTCCTGTGACTACGCTGCTTAATAATCTCGCACGATTTTGTCCGATTGAAGCATTCCCAAAAACAACGTGATCTGCATCTATATAATCGTAGATTTGATTTTGCCACCAGCCGTAAGTTGTACTATTTAAAGTATAATCTGTTTCATTTATGTTTGTGTAAGCATCGCAAGCTATGCGTCTTACGTGCGCAAAAGGACCAGTTGCCAAATTAGGAGATATTGCAGCTTGAATCAACATTGTTCCTCCAATTTCATCAATCAAGTATTTCATTCCTTCTTGATATGCTTCCATACCTGTATGAAGCTGATTATTTGCAAAACTGTCAGCTTCAATACTCGCATGTGTTAAAAAGTCAATTTTTATCATTTCGAATCCTGCGGTTTTAAAACGATTTATAAAATAATGAATTCTCGCCTTAGTACCTGGACTTGTTGGATCCATTGCATAAGCTCCATCCAATTCTAAAGGATTTCCGTTAACCATAGTCCAACATTGATTATAATTATATGAACTGCCTTCAACCTGACGATTGTATTTTCCCCAATCTACAAAAGGAGCCCAATAGATTCCAGCCTTAAAACCTTTACTTTTTGCATACGTAACAAATTGTGCCAGTTCAGCATCGCTCATATTATCCCAATAAGAATCAAGATCAATAAACAAAGTATTATCCTCTGTTTTGAATGCAGGACAATCATTATGAAAAAAATCTACAACTGCTTTTGCTTTCGTTAAGTTAACATTGGTCTGCATAGCTCCCCAGCTGTTCCATCCCATTGGTTTTGGCGCTGTCCAGTCAAAAATATATTTTGGCTGCATTGCGGCATTCGCTTGTGCAAATTCTTCGAATCCTGTTCTCCAATCGTCTGTAGCATTGATCATTACTTTTGGAGAAGGACAGCTTGTTTGGCCTACATTTACCCAGCCATGGCCTCTTGCGTCTCTTGTCACATCTTGTTTTGTCCAACCCGCAACAACCGAAACGTAAGCTGATGAAGAACCGCCTCCGCTTACTGTAACACCCGTTTTCCATTTTGTATGTTCCAAAGAACCAATTACTAAACCTTTACGATTGGTATTATTATAAATATTAGTTACTTCTGATGCTGTAAAGTCAGCTGAATTTAAAGTATAAGCATTGTATCGAATCCAGGCATCATTATCATAAGGGACAAATACGGCTCTAGTATCTCCCGTTCCAAAATTTGGTGTTACCTGATTACTCGTTAAAGGAGACATTTTATAACAGTTTGATCCATTTCCTGTCAAGACCACTTGTACAGCCAAATAATTCTTATTTGTATAAGTATAAAAAATTTGCTGCATGCCTAAAGTATAATTTCCACTTAAGCTAAAAATGTGTTTAGTTCCTGTTCCTACATTATCTGTAAATGGTTCTGAACTATAAACAGCCGAAGCAAAATTATTACTCACATATTGCTGATCACTGTTTGCATAAGCAGACGCATTACTAATTACAGTTGCACCATTAAACTTTATACTATATGTTTTATTCGTTAAATTATAAACAATACTATTGTTATTCCCAAAAGCGATGGTTTGGTTAGTTCCTGCCGCCAAAGGTGTTAAAATAAATTTATCTAGATTAGGAGCCCATGAATTGGTATTATCCCAAAGCAAAGTGGTTGTTCCGCTGTTCAAATAGACACTTATATTTTTAGAAGCTGCTGTACTCCATCCTCCGCTTGGCTCACAAGGAATTGCAATGGCTGTGGCTGAACCTGCAGTTAGCCGAATCGTACGAGGATCTCCTGTACAATAAAACAATTGCAAATTGTACCAGCCTGTTGCTGCGACAGTAACATTTACTGAGACACTGCCAGTTCCTCCTAAATTACCTACTATTTTTCCCGAACAGGAATCGCAGTTTTGGATATCGGCATTTCCTGTACGGCTACCATTTTCAAATTCATAACTCTGACCCCAGCTGCAAATCGTTAATAAAAACAGCATTGAAGTCAGCAAGCTTTTAGCTGATACTTTTTCTTTTGTAATTTTTTCTTGCATAGTTATTATTATTAGTTAGTAAGATCTAGCACAATACTATACTGTACTATACTACAATAATAATAAAAATATTAATACTATTAAAAGCCAATCGCTTTAATTATTTTATAGAGAGCAAATTAGAACTTTCTAAATCAGAAATACCGCTTTATCAAAATTAAAAAAGAGAGGAGGTTTCAGAAAAAAAAGCAGTAATTAAACTATAACTAAAACAAAGCACTATAAAAAGAAAAAGCTCCCAAATATGAGAGCTTTCAATTCTATAGTCAATGTATTATTTAATGGTCGTATTATCTGTATCTTTAATAAACTTAATCAAACCTTTCATGTAAACATCCTGATCATCGTACATGCTCATATGACTTCCGTTAGGACAATACAAATAGGTGCCATTTTTCACTTGAGAAGCAATCCATTTCATATGATTAGGATCCATGGTATCATATTCTGCCCCTATCGACAATGTTGGCACGACAAGTTTTGGAAGCTCTTTTTTAATATCCCACTTCTCAAGTTTTCCCGACAATCCAAATTCACTTGGCCCCTGCATAGTCACATACAAAGACTGATTTATTTTACTAAATGATCTGTTTACAGGTTCTGGCCACTTATCAGCATCTAAACGCAGAATGTGTTTAGTATAAAAATTAGGAAGTAATAACTGCATGTATTCCGGATTTTCAAAATCTTTATTTTTCTCTATTTCCCTAATCCTCGCCAAAACTTTAGGATCCATCTGCTTTGCTAACACTGTATCCGCATATTTATCATAGTCAATAGCGCTCATCATCATATTTGAAATAATAAGTCCTTTAAGATTTTGTTGATACTTCAATGCATACTGCGAAGCTAAAATCCCACCCCATGAATGACCTAATAAATAAAAATTACTCTTATCTAAACCAAGAGCTATACGCACCTGTTCCACTTCTTCCACATAACGATCCAAATCCCAAAATACTGGATCATTTGGATTATCAGAGTTGCCTGTTCCTAACTGGTCGTAATAAATAAACTCTATCCCTTCCTGAGGCAAAAAGCTTTCCATACACTCAAAATATTCGTGGGTCGCTCCTGGTCCTCCATTTAAAAGTAATAGCTTCATTTTTGGATTATTACCTACACGCTTAGTCCAGACCTTAAACTTCCCCTTCGGGGTACTAATTTCAATCATCTTTACCCCTCCTGTCTTTATACCTGTAGATCCATCTTTCAAATAAGAACTTAAATCCGAATTTTCTTCTTTAGCAGTATTTTTATCACTACATGCCGAGAAAAACAGCATACTTACAATTGACAAAAAGATATTAGTATAGACATTCATAGGTTCGTTTGATTTAAATTAATAGCATCTCGTTTTGTAGTTCTAATATACTAAATTTCATTAATCATCAATTCAATAATTAGTATAGAAAGAGAACTAATAACAGAAAAGTTTCTAATGTCAATGGCGTTTCCCTCTGGGCCGTGCTGTCCGCTGTATCTTTTGCGGATGGATGTTTAGGGGAAAAAGAAGCCCTTCGTGCCCCGCAAAAGGATGCCGCTCCCATCACTAACGCGGCCATCTATTGATAAGCAGCCATTATCGGATCAAGAACAAATCTTGGGGAGGAATGTCAAAATAAAATAAGAGATTTGTACTCTAAGAATTTAAGATGGATCCTATAGAGCTTTTAAAATTTATGCTTCCTGATTTTTTAGTCGACCACTTTGA
>NZ_MRCM01000011.1 GCF_002303885.1 Flavobacterium sp. ACN2
ATTTAATTGATTGTAAAATTAAAAATAATAGTTTTTCTAGATTGATTTTAACCTTCATAAATTGATTTTAAGACGTTTTTAAAACTTGATTGATAGATAACTCATTTTTTAGATTATTGTTTATTTACGGTCTTTATTTAACTTTTTACTGTTATTTTAGTCAGTTTAACGGGTTGTTAACACACAATTGTTTATAAAACTGCTATTTTTAACTCAATACCAAAAGTCAGAGATGATTTTTGTAAAAAATTAAAATTTGCCGTAAAGAATCTAAGTTGAAATTTATTGTTTTTAGAAACTCGTAATTTTTATAACAATAGATTTTCAAAACTGATTTCCTAAAAAGACAATTTTATGTTCTGATTTTTATTATGATGTAATTTTGATAATATTTCCCGTAAAAGATATTTTTTCAAATTGTATCATAATGTACAAAATTCCATAATGTTGAATTTGAGTGAAAGTTTAGTTTTTAAATTTCAGGTCTGACAATTTTTAATTTAAATCTAATTATCATGAAAATTTTATATTTCGCAGTAGCGCTATTATTTGCAAACGTTGCAATTTCGCAAACACATCAAATTACAAAACACAATGGAGAACAACTTGATGTAAATTTTATTAAAAACGAAAATGGCTTTGTTTATTATTCTTTAAACGGAAGTTCTGAAGAAATCAAAATTAGTAAACATGCTGTTTCATCAATTACAAACAAACAGAGTAAACAAACTCAGAAAGTTTCTGATAAAATAGTAGTGGATTCAAAAGATGATTACAAAATGGTAACTGTTCTGCCACAAGAAAAAACAATAGGACTGAAACAAGTTGCTAGTTTTACTGGTGTCTCAACAAGGACAAAAGGGGAACCGCCAATTGCAAATCAGAACCAGACTGCTATGAGAATCAAATCTAAGTCGGCTTCAAATGGATATCCGTTTGTTAGCATTGTTGAAAAAGCAGATGGTAAGTATGAAGCTGTAGCTTATGTGTATTAATAATATTGTTAATTTTGTGTAAATTGCAATTAATCAAAGTTTTATCATTTTAAAAAAGAGTATCTTTATTAATAATTTTAAATTGTAACTATCATGTCTAAGAATTTAAATACAGCAGCAGCAATTTTAGCTGCAGCAGCTGCAGGAGCGGCAATTGGAATTTTATTTGCTCCAGATAAAGGATCAAAAACTAGAGCAAAAATTAAAGAAGGTATAGATGATGCCAAACATAATCTGAAAGATTCTTTTGATGCCAGCTCTGAAGTTCTTCGTGAAAAATTTACGAGTGCTACTCATAATCTTGACGGAACTTTGAATGAGTTACTTTCTAATGTCAGCCATAAAACAGAAGAAGTAATCACTTTTTTAGAAACTAAATTGGCTGATTTAAAAGCACAAAACGCTAAATTTCAGAAATAATAATTGTACAAAGCACATTACTTGCTTATTTTTATAAGAAAGTTTTGTGCTTTTTTTTATCTAAAATTTTAATTATGGCTTTTGAAGAATTAAAAGAAAGCACTGAAAAAGTTCAAGGTCAGGCTAAAGAATATATTGATAGTCATTTAGCTTATTACAAACTTTGGGGTTTTAAGGTTGCAATGAAATCGACAACTTTGATCTTTAAGTTTACCTTGATTTTATTGTGTTTCAGTATGGTTATGATTTTTGGATCTTTTGCCGCAGCGTATGCTTTTGGTTCTTTGTTTGAAAGTAATGCTCTCGGATTTTTGGCAGTAGGAGGGATCTATCTTTTCTTTACCATTTTACTTTTCTTTCTAAAGGATAAGTTTGTTGAAGGACCAATTTTGGAGAAATTTTCAGAAATCTTTTTTAATGATTAATTATGGAAAGAAAAAAATACTCTTCGTATGCTGAGATTGAAAGGGATCTGGAAATTCTAAAACTAGAAAAAGATATCAATTATCAAAAATTGGTTTTAAGTTTTCAGAAAACTAAGGAAAGCATAACACCGCAAAATATTGTAAATGGTTTTATTTCATCTTATACAGGTTATGTCAAAAAATCATTTCCAGAAATTTTACAATCTATTTTACCATTTGTGATCAATTGGTTTATAAATAAAAAAAGAGGCAATTAAGCCTCTTTTTTATTTTGTAAAATTATTATTGAACATCTGGTTGAATGTCATCTTCATAACCAGACTGTGGCTGAATTGGTTTTGGTTTCTCTACTTTTTTATTGTGTTTTTTCATCATTTCGCCAACTTGGTTTGATGCCGTAAATGATGCAACCATATTATTCAACATGTCACTACCAGCTTGTGGAGAATTTGGAAGTAAAATTAAATTAGAATTTGCATCGGCTCCAATTGCTTGTAAAGTATCATAATGCTGTGTTACTACAATTAAGGCAGAAGCTTCTTGAGAATTAATTCCAACATTGTTCAAAACTTCAACACTTTCTACAAGACCTCTTGCAATTTCACGACGCTGATCTGCAATACCTTGTCCTTGTAAACGTTTACTTTCTGCTTCGGCTTTTGCTTTTGCAACGATTCTAATTCTTGAACTTTCAGCTTCAAATTCAGCAGCCGTTTTTTCTCTATCAGCAGCGTTGATTCTATTCATTGCATTTTTTACCTGAATGTCTGGATCAATATCAGTAACTAAAGTATTGATGATATCATATCCGTAAGTAGACATTGCTTCGTTCAATTCACGTTTTACTGCAACTGCAATATCATCCTTTCTTTCAAAAACATCATCCAGTTTTAGTTTAGGAACTTCGGCACGAACGACATCAAATACGTAAGAAGTAATTTGATCGTGTGGATATTCAAGTTTATAAAAAGCTTCATATACTTTTTCCTGAATTACTTTGAACTGAACTGAAACTTTCATTTTGATGAAAACGTTGTCTCTAGTTTTAGTTTCGATGATAACATCTAACTGCTGAATTTTAAGATTTACTCTTCCGGCCAATCTATCAACCAACGGAATTTTAAGTTGTAATCCTGAATTTCTAACACTCTGAAATTTTCCAAATCGTTCTATAATAACAGACGATTGCTGTTTTACAGTAAAGAAAGACGACATGAAAATGAAGAATGCCAATACTAAAAAGATAATAAATGCTGTACTCATGGTTATGTAATTTATATTTATGATTCTGGTAAATTACGAAAATTCTTCTAAATTAAAATTTTAAAACATTAAAAAAACGCTAAGAACATTTGTGACATGTTTCTTAGCGTTTCTATTTTTTAAGTTGATTCTAATTATAAAGTTTCAATCGCTTTCTGAATTCTCGAAATAGTTTCTTCTTTTCCAATGATTTCAACAATGTCAAATAGATGAGGACCTTTAAGCGCTCCAACCAAACTTAGACGGAAAGGTTGCATTACTTTACCCATTCCGATTTCATTTTTGGTTAACCAATCTTTTACGATTGTTTCAATATTTACAGAAGTAAAATCTTCAATATTTTCTAAAACAGAAATTAGTTCTTGCATTAAAGTAGGAGTTTCTTCTTTCCAATTTTTACTTGCTTTTTCATCGTATGATGTTGGAGCCTGGAAAAAGAAATCAGTTAGATCCCAAAATTCAGATACAAAGTTTGCTCTTTCTTTAATCAAAGAAACAATACGAGTTGTCACTTCAATTGGAGTAGAGAACCCTTTTTCTTCTAAAATAGGAGAGAAGGTTTTGGCCAAATCAGCATCATTTTGTTTTACTAAATATTGGTGATTGAACCATTTGTTTTTCTCTGGATCAAATTTTGCTCCAGCTTTGTGAACTCTGTTCAAGTCAAAAGATTGAGCTAATTCTTCTAAAGAAAATAATTCTTTATCTGTTCCGTCATTCCATCCTAACAAAGCAAGGAAGTTTACAACTGCTTCCGGGAAAAATCCATTTTCTCTATAACCAGATGAAACGCCTTCTTGAGTTTTCCATTCTAATGGAAATACTGGGAATCCCATTTTGTCTCCATCTCTTTTTGATAATTTACCATTTCCAATTGGTTTCAAAATCAAAGGTAAATGCGCAAATTCTGGAGCTTCCCAACCAAAAGCTTTGTATAATAAAACGTGAAGTGGCATAGAAGGCAACCATTCTTCTCCACGAATTACATGCGAAGTTTCCATCAAATGATCATCGACAATATTGGCTAAATGGTATGTTGGCATTCCGTCACTTTTAAATAAAACTTTATCATCCAAAAGATTAGTTTCAAACTTCACATCACCACGAATAATATCTTTCAAATGCAAAGTTTCATCAACTGGAGTTTTAAAACGAATTACATAATGTTCTCCATTTGCAATTCTTTTAGCAACTTCGTCAGCAGAAATTACAAGAGATGTATCTAGTTTTTCACGATTGGTGTGATTATAAATAAATGTTTTTCCTTCAGCTTCTTGTTCTTTTCTCAAAGTATCCAAAGATTCTGGAGTATCAAAAGCATAATATGCCCAACCAGAATTGATTAATTGATCTGCATATTGCTGGTATAAATCTTTACGTTCGCTTTGTCTGTATGGACCAAATTTTTCATTTTTTCCAACCGTTTCTTCGGGAGCAATTCCTAACCATTCAAGAGCTTCCATAATGTAAGCTTCTGCAGCTGGAACAAAACGAGTCTGATCTGTATCTTCAATTCTCAGATAAAAAACACCATTATGTTTTTTTGCAAATAAATAATTAAATAGGGCAGTACGAACTCCGCCAATATGTAACGGTCCAGTCGGACTTGGTGCAAAACGCACACGAACTTGCTTTGACATTTGTTTAAATTTTGTTGCAAAGATACGTTTTATGATTTTAGATTTCAGAATGTTGATTTTAGATTTTGAAATCTTAGAACCTTAGCCTCTTAGTAACTTAGAATCTTAAAAAGGTATTATTATAATTACTACTTTTATAGGTTATAATTAAAACAGATTTATTTTGAAAACATCATCTGCGATATATCAAAAGCTAGAGGCTTTCATTAAGAAATATTATACCAACGAATTGATAAAAGGGATATTACTTTTTACTGGTTTTGGTTTATTATATTTTCTATTTACGCTTTTTGTAGAGTACTTTCTTTGGTTAAAACCTCTGGGAAGAACTTTTCTATTTTGGTTATTTGTTGGAGTTGAAGTTTTCCTTTTGGTCCGTTTAATTATTTTCCCTTTGTTTAAATTATTCAAACTTCAAAAGGGAATTGATTATACTCAAGCTTCAAAAATTATAGGAAATCATTTCACAGAAGTGAGTGATAAGCTGACGAACTTTTTGCAATTGTCTTCTGAAAATAATAATGAAAGTTCGGAATTGGTGTTAGCTTCAATCGAACAAAAAGCAAATTCTTTGCAACCAATTCCGTTTGGAAATGCAATCAATTTTAAAGCAAATAAAAAATATTTACCATTGGCTTTAGTTCCAATTTTACTTTTTGCGGTGTTTTATATTTCTGGAAATAGTAATATTATTTCGCAAAGTTTGAATAGAGTAGTGCATTTCAATTCTGCTTTTTTACCGCCAGCTCCTTTCAAATTTGTGGTTTTGAATTCTAATTTGCAAGCAGAGCAAAACAAAGATTTCGTGATCAAAATGGAATCTGTTGGGAATGTAGTTCCAGAAAATGTAATGATTCATATTGGTGATGAAAGCTATTTTATGGAATCTTCTCAACCTGGAAAGTTTGAATTTAAAGTGGAGAAACCAGCAGAAGATATTCGTTTTTCTTTTGAAGGAAACTCAGTAGTTTCTGAAGAGTATGATTTGAAAGTTATCACTGTTCCATCAATTGCAAACTTCGAGATGGTTTTGAACTTTCCTTCTTATCTAAAGAAAAAATCAGAGACAATTCAAGGAACTGGAAACGCAATTGTACCTGAAGGAACAACTGTAAGTTGGAAAATGAACACCAAATCTACGCAAGAAGTAGCGTGGAAAAGAGACAATGAAGTTTTTAAGTTTAATAAGGTAGAAAATGAGTTTAAATTGGCTAAAAATATTAGTCAAAATACAGAATATCAAATTCTTACGTCTAACGATAAGGTTAAAAACTACGAGAAATTGGACTATCAGCTGTCTGTGATAAAAGATCAGTTTCCAACCATCAATGTGGGGCCAGCGCCAGATAGTTTGAAGTTAGATAAGAACTATATTCTAGGTAGATTGGGTGATGATTATGGACTTTCGAAACTACAAATTGTATACTACGAACGTAACAAACCTCAGTCTGCTAAGCGTGGAAACATTCCTGTAAAGGCTGGAGTATTTGATCAGTTTGTTTTTAATTTCCCAAGCAATCTCCCAGTAGAAGAAGGAGTTTCCTATGAATACTATTTTGAAGTTTTTGATAACGATGCTCCACACGGATTTAAGTCTACAAAGTCTTCTACATTTTCAGATCGTGTAGCTACAACAGATGAAATTCAAGATCAGGAATTACAGCAACAAAATCAAAATATTAATAGTTTATCTAAATCTTTGAAGAACCAAACGAAGCAGATTTCAGAAATGGATAAGCTTCAGAATACCGGAAAAGAAAAAGATAATTTAGAGTTTAAAGATCAGCAGAAGATCAATGATTTTATCAAACGTCAGAAACAACAAGACGAAATGATGAAACAATTCTCTGAGAAAATGAATCAGAATCTAGATAAATTCAAAGATGATAAGAAAGATAAAACTGCTGAGGATTTGCAAAAGCGTTTAGATAATGCACAGAAAGATTTAGAAAAGAATCAGAAATTATTAGACGAATTAAAGATCTTGAACGATAAGTTAAACAGCGAAGAACTGTTTGATAAGATGGAAAAGTTCAAACAAATCAGTAAAAACCAATCTCGTAATTTAGAACAATTGGTGGAGTTGACCAAACGTTTTTATGTTTCTAAGAAAGCAGAGCAAGTTGCTGAGAAACTAAATAAACTGTCAGAACAACAGGAACAGTTATCTAATAAAGAGAAAGAAAATACGAAAGAGAAGCAAGATGAAATCAATAAATCTTTTGATAAGATTCAGGAAGATTTAAAGGATTTGAAAGAAGAGAATAAGACTTTGAAGAAACCTTTGGATATTCCATCTGATGCTTCTAAAGAAAAAGATGTAGACAATGATCTTAATAAAGCTTCTGAAGAATTGAGCAAAAAGAATACTTCTGCGGCTAAGCCAAAGCAGAAAAGTGCGGCTAAGAAAATGAAGTCTATGGCTCAAGAAATGCAGAGCGAAATGGAAGGTGGAGAACAAGAACAAATGGAAGAAGACGTAGCAATGCTTCGTCAGATTCTAGATAATCTTTTGGCTTATTCTTTATCACAAGAAGATGTGATGAAACAGTTCAAAGCAATGAAATTGGGTTCCTCTACATTTACAAAGAACATCAAGATTCAGCAGAATTTGAAACAGCAGTTTAGACATGTTGATGATAGTTTGTTTGCACTTTCATTACGTAATCCAAAGGTTGCAGAAGACGTGACTAAAGAAATTGGAAACGTACAATACAACATGGACAAGGCTATTGAAACTTTAACCGATGTTCAAATTCCTCGTGGAGTTTCACACCAACAATATGCAGTTTCATCTGCCAATAAGTTAGCCGATTTCTTAAGTGATTTATTGAATAATATGCAGATGTCTATGTCTAAACCTGGAGCGGGAAAACCTAAACCTGGAGACGGAAAAGGAATGCAATTGCCAGATATTATTCAGAAACAAAAAGGACTTGCTGATAAGATGAAAGAAGGTATGAAACCTGGACAGCAATCTGGAGATAAACCTGGAGAAGGTAAAGATGGAAAGTCTGGACAAGGACAAAATGGACAAGGAAAAGAAGGTCAGGGTAAAGAAGGGCAAGGTAACAAAAGTGGAGATAAAGGTTCTTCTGGTAAAGAGGGTAAGAGCGGAAAAGGAGAGAAGAAAGGTAATGAAGGTGAAGATGGAGAAGGAGATGCAGAAGCTATTATGGAGATATACAAAGAGCAAGTTAAACTTAGAGAAGCATTGCAAAAGGAGTTAGCAAAGAAAGGTTTGGATGCTCAAGGTAAATCTATAATAGATCAAATGAAACAATCTGAAAAGCAGATTTTGAACAAAGGATTTAAGAATGAGAACTTGCAACGTATACTAAATATCCAACAAGAATTATGGAAATTAAACAACGCAGTTCAGCAACAAGGGCAAGATACACAAAGACAATCTGAAACTAATAAGGCTGAATTTAGTAATCGTTCAAATGCTTTGCCAAGTTCGTTATTGGAATATTTAAACAGCGTTGAGATATTAAACAGACAATCACTACCTTTGCGCTCGAATTTTAATCAAAAAGTTCAAGAATACTTTAATACAAAATGATAAATTTTAATTACGAAACAGATTTTACTTTAGGAGACGAGCAGGCTTTTAGTGACTGGCTAAGTGCTGTAATTGTTTCTGAGAATAAGAATGAAGGAGAGATCAACTATATATTTTGTGATGATGAATATCTACATAAGATCAATGTTGAATATCTAGATCACGATACACTTACAGATATTATTAGTTTTGATTATACTGTTGGTAACGAGTTAAATGGAGATATTTTTGTTTCTGTAGAACGTGTTGTAGACAATGCAAAAGACTTCAATGTTTCATTTGCTGAAGAACTAAAGAGAGTGCTATCTCATGGTATACTACATTACTGTGGATACAAAGATAAGTCAGAGAAGGAAGCTGAATTAATGAGACAGAAGGAAGAAGAGAAGATGAAGATGTTTCACGTGGAACAGTAATTAAATCTCTCTTTAAGATATATGTTCCACGTGAAACGTTTTGGTTTTAGTTTTTTTTTAAACGTTCCACGTGAAACATATTTAAGGAAAATAAAAGAATTTTATAACGTTCCACGTGGAACGTTATAATAAAAAATTCGAATAAAAGATTAAATCGTTCCACGTGGAACATGATTTTAAATAGTTCGTTGGAGGTCTATAATGGAAGTTTAGAATGGAAGTTTAGAATGGAAGTTTAGAATGGAAGTTTAGAATGGAAGTTTAGAATGGAAGTTTAGAATGGAAGTTTAGAATGGAAGTTTAGAATGGAAGTTTAGAATGGAAGTTTAAAAATGTTTCACGTGAAACATTTCTATCGGAAGTTCTGTTTAGAAGTTCTAGTTTGAAAGTTCTAGTTTGAAAGTTCTAGTTTGAAAGTTCTAGTTTGAAAGTTCTAGTTTGAAAGTTCTAGTTTGAAAGTTCTAGTTTGAAAGTTCTAGTTTGAAAGTTCTAGTTTGAAAGTTCTGATTTAAAAGTGCTACTTTGAGAGTTCTGCTTTGAGAGTTCTGCTTTGAGAGTTCTGATTTGAGAGTTTTGATTTGAGAGTTTTGATTTGAGAGTTTTGATTTGAGAGTTTTGATTTGAATGAAGTAAAATGTTTCACGTGAAACATTTTTATTGATTTCAGAATTTAAGAATTCCAGTTGACCTGTTTCAGTTTGAACTTGAAACCTGAAATTTTAAAACTTGAAATTTTAAAACTTGAAATGAAATATAAAGTTCCACGTGGAACAAGAAAGAAATAAATTTAATTCTAAAAACCGCGTTAGCGGTTTTTGGAGAATAATAAAACAAAATGTTTTTAGAAGAATACGATGTTATTGTGGTTGGTGCAGGCCATGCTGGTTCTGAAGCTGCGGCTGCGGCTGCAAATTTGGGATCGAAAACTTTATTGGTTACAATGAGTTTGCAAAACATAGCACAGATGTCTTGTAATCCTGCCATGGGTGGAATTGCAAAAGGACAGATTGTTCGTGAAATTGATGCGCTTGGTGGATATTCAGGAATCGTTTCAGATAAAACTGCGATCCAGTTCAAGATGCTGAATAAATCAAAAGGACCTGCAATGTGGTCGCCAAGAGTTCAAAGTGATAGAATGCGTTTTGCAGAAGAATGGAGAATGATGTTGGAGGCAACTCCAAATCTTGATTTTTATCAAGAGATGGTAAAAGGATTAATTATTGAAGACGGAAAGATAAAAGGAATTAGAACTTCACTAGGAGTGAAGATTCGTTCCAAATCTGTGGTTTTGACAAATGGTACTTTTTTGAACGGTTTAATTCATATTGGAGAAAAACAATTTGGAGGAGGAAGAGCAGGAGAAAGTGCCGCAACCGGAATTACCGAAGATTTGATCAAAGTAGGTTTTGAAGCTGGAAGAATGAAAACAGGAACGCCACCTCGAGTAGATGGGCGTTCTTTAGATTATTCTAAAATGAATGAAGAAAAAGGAGATGCGAAGCCAGCTAAGTTTTCTTATTCAGATGTTACCGCTCCGTTAACGCATCAGCGTTCTTGTTACATGACATACACTTCGTTGAATGTTCATGATATTTTGAGAGAAGGTTTTGATCGTTCTCCAATGTTCAACGGAAGAATCAAAAGTTTAGGACCAAGATATTGTCCTTCTATCGAAGATAAAATAAATCGTTTTGCAGATAAAGAGCGTCACCAATTATTTGTTGAGCCAGAAGGCTGGAATACTTGCGAAGTTTATGTAAACGGATTTTCAACTTCGCTTCCAGAGGATATTCAATTTAAAGCGCTTCGTTCTGTTGCAGGTTTTGAAAATGTAAAATTCTTTAGACCTGGTTATGCTATCGAATATGATTTCTTTCCACCAACGCAATTGAAACATACTTTAGAAACGAAACTAGTTGAAGGATTATATTTCGCAGGACAGATTAATGGAACAACTGGATATGAAGAAGCAGCTTCTCAAGGTTTGATGGCTGGAATAAATGCGCATTTAAAAGTGCACGAAAAAGATCCATTAATTTTAAAACGTGATGAAGCATACATCGGAGTTCTAATTGACGACTTAATTACTAAAGGAACAGAAGAACCATATCGTATGTTTACATCGAGAGCAGAATATAGAACATTGTTGCGTCAAGATAATGCCGATTTCAGATTGACTCCAATGTCATACGAAATTGGTTTAGCTTCTGAAAATCGTTTACGAAGAATGGAAAAGAAACTAAACGAATCTGAAAAGATGGTTCAATTCTTCAAAGAAACAAGTGTTACGATTGCCGAAACAAATCCGATTTTAGAAGCGAAAGAATCGGCTCCAATTTCTCAAGGAGATAAAATGTTCAAGATTTTCTCTCGTCCACAAATTGAATTGGAGGATATGTTGAAATTTGAAAAGGTTTCAGCGTATGTTGAAGAAAATGATTTGGATGAAGAAATTGTAGAGCAAGCAGTAATTCAAGTTAAATATTCTGGTTATATCGAAAAAGAAAGAAATAATGCAGATAAATTGAATCGTTTGGAAGAAGTAAAAATTCCAGACAATTTCGATTATAATAAAATTAAATCCATGTCGATTGAAGCAAAACAGAAATTAAGCAAGATTCGTCCTGTAACTATTTCGCAAGCTTCAAGAATCAGCGGAGTATCACCGAGTGATATTTCGGTGCTTTTGATTTATATGGGAAGGTAAATAATTTTAGATTTTAGATTGCTGATTTCAGATTATTGTAATATTTTGAAAATGACTTGTTCCACGTGAAACTATTTTTCGGTTTTTTATTTTCAGAATCCATTATAAATCTAAAGTCAGAAATCTAAAATTGTTGCTGTTCCACGTGAAACCTTTTGAAGATTTTAGTGAAAGAGTATTTGATAAAAGCAACTTTACAGGTGTGCTGAATTATGAAAAGTGAAAAGAATTCTACAGAAGAATTAAAAATAAAAAAGATAAAAATCCTAAAAGCGATATAATTTCGTTTTTAGGATTTGCTATAAATTAAACCCAATATCTATAAATTTAAAAAATGAACGTTTTAAATAAAAAACATTTTCTTACGGTAAAAGACCACTCTGTTTCAAAAGAAATTTTTGATTTGTATTATGATGAAGAATTAGATATGCTAATTACTTCTCCACAACCTGAACTTCAAAATTTAGGTAAATATTACGAAAGCGAAGATTATATTTCGCATACCGACAACAAACGTTCTTTATTTGAAAAAGCATATCACTTTGTGAAAAATATTGCTCTTAAGAATAAATTGAATTTAATTAATAGCCAACAACCACAAAAAGGAAAACTTTTAGATATTGGAGCTGGAACTGGAGATTTCCTCTTGAAAGCAAAAAATGACGGTTGGGAAACAATTGGAGTAGAGCCGAGCGATCGTGCTAAAAACATTGCTAAAGAAAAAGGAATTTCATTTGTAGAAGAAATTAGCACTTTAGAAAATCATTCTCTGGATGTAATTACGATGTGGCACGTTTTAGAACACGTTCCAGATTTAGAACTTCAGATCCAAGAATTGAAGCGTTTATTGAAACCAACTGGAACATTAATTATTGCGGTTCCGAATTACAAATCGTTTGATGCAAACCATTATCAAACTTTTTGGGCTGCTTATGATGTGCCAATTCATTTTTGGCATTTTTCAAAAAAATCAATTCAATTGCTTTTTGAAAGAGTAGAGATGAAATTGGAAAAAGTTCTTCCAATGAAGTTCGATTCATTTTATGTGAGCCTTTTGTCTGAAAAATACAAAACAGGAAAGATGAATTATATTAAAGCTTTTTTCATTGGTTTAAAATCAAATTGGAAAGCGAAGAACTCAAAAGAGTATTCATCGCATATTTATGTTTTAAAGAATAAATAATACAAAAAATACAGAAAGCCATTTTTGCCCCAAAAGGGCAGAGTGGCTTTTTCTTGTTGATATAAAAAAAGCAAAAAAGCATCTAAAATACTGCGATAGCGTTGGTTTATGATGATATTTTTTTCGATAAATAAAAACAATATCATAAATTTTACGCATTTTTTAAACTTTATGTTGATGCTATTGATTTTTTTATATTTTTGTCTTCAATACTTAAAAAAATAGAATTTAAAAAAATGAAAAAAGCATTAGTTATTATCGCACTTTCAGTTTTCGCAGTTTCTTGTAACAAAACAGCAGAGGTAAAGGAAGTAAAAACAGCTTACGTGGATACTTCGGTTTTGATGAAAGAATACACTGAGGCAAAAGATTTAGAGGCAAAGTACAAAGCTCAAGCGGAAGAAAAAGGTAGACAATTACAAGCTGAGATTTCACGTTTTAAACAAGACGCGGCTAATTTTCAAAGCCAGGCACAAGCAAACGGTCAAGCTTGGGCACAGCAAAGAGGAGCTGAATTGCAAAAAAGAGAGCAGCAATTAGGTTATGCACAACAAGCATTAGCACAACAATTACAACAAGAAAGTGGTGTTGAAATGGATTCTCTTGTTAGTGGAGTTAAAAAATTCATTAAAGACTACGGAAAGAAAAACGGTTACTCTTACATCTACGGAACAGGGGATGCTGCTACAATTTTGTATGCTGAAGAGAAATACGATATTACAAAAGAAATTATCAAAGCTTTAAATGATAAATACAAAGCAGAGCCAAAAACAGATGCAAAACCAGCAGCTGAAACAAAAGAAGGCGAAGCTAAAAAATAAAACTACCAAACTAACTAAATTACTGAAAACCTAAATCCACTGCGATTTAGGTTTTTTCTTTTTATAAAAATGCGGTAATTTTATTTTTTTAATACAAGCCCAATGCAGAACGTTTCAGAAGCGGCAGCTTATACTTTGCAATTCATCAATCAGACCCAGAAATCTATTTTCCTTACGGGAAAAGCAGGTACGGGAAAAACTACGCTTTTACGCGAAATTATAGCCACAACGCATAAAAATACGGTGGTCGTTGCACCAACCGGAATCGCTGCTTTGAATGCGGGTGGCGTAACCATTCACTCCATGTTTCAACTTCCGTTTTCTGCGTTTATTCCATCGTATGATGTAAGCGCGCAATTTACAGAAACAGTAAAATTTGAAAACAAAGAATCACTTCGCCGCCATTTCAAAATGAATAACGTTAAGCGAAATGTAATCAAAAACATGGAGCTTCTTGTGATTGATGAAGTGAGTATGATGCGCGCCGATTTGTTGGACGCGGTCGATTTCATGATGCAGACCGTTCGAAGAAACACGCATCCTTTTGGCGGAGTTCAAGTTTTGTTTATTGGAGACTTGCTGCAATTGCCGCCAGTGATTCGTGATGAAGAATGGCGAACACTGAAAAACTATTACCGCGGAAAATTCTTTTTCCATTCTCATGTGCTCCAAACGTATCCGCCGATTTATATCGAGTTGTCAAAAATCTATCGCCAGACCGATGATGCTTTTATCTCGGTTTTGAACAATTTGAGAAATAATCAGATCACTCCCGAGGACATAACTATTCTAAATCAGTATGTTAAGCCAGATTTTGACTTCAAAGAGAACAAAGGCTATATCACGCTGACAACTCATAATGCTAAGGCTGATTCTATCAACTCACAGTCAATCAATGATTTAGATGGTAAAGAATATATATATACGCCATTTGTGGTAGGAGATTTTCCAGAAAAGATATTTCCTGTTGAAGAAGAATTGAAATTGAAAGTGGGCGCGCAAATCATGTTCGTCAAAAATGACCTGTCTTTTGAAAAGAGATACTTCAACGGAAAGATGGGCGTAATCAAATCGCTTTCTGATGAAGAAATCTTTGTTCACTTTCCAGAAGAGAACATGACACTCGAAGTGGAGAAGTACGAATGGAAAAATATCCGCTACAAAGTCAACGAACAAACCAAAGATATCGAAGAAGAGGTTTTAGGAACTTTTGCGCATTATCCAATCAAGCTGGCATGGGCGATTACGGTGCACAAAAGCCAAGGTTTAACTTTTGACAAAGCAGCGCTCGATGTATCGCAAGTTTTTCTGCCTGGGCAGGCCTATGTAGCGCTTTCGCGTTTGCGTTCGTTAGACGGGCTTATTTTGCTTTCTCCGATGCAGATGAATGGCATTTCGAACGACCAAGATGTGATGGATTACGCTTTGAACCGAGCAACGGAAGAAACTTTGGAGAAAGCGCTTCACTTCGAAACCAAAAATTTTATTCACAACTATTTGATAAACAGTTTTAATTGGGGAGAATTGGCGCAAGAATGGCGAAATCATCGTTTCAGTTATAACGAAAACGCAGCAGGTTCCGAAAAAACGAAACATGCGGTTTGGGCGCATAAACGAATGGAAATTATAGAACAGCTTTTAGATCCTTCGCAGAAATTCATTTCGCAACTCAATAAAATCTTCATCAAAGAAACGGTCGATTTGTTTTTTGTGAAAGAAAGGGTAGATGCGGCCTACGATTATTTTTTCAAGCCAATGGACAAATTGGTTGATGATCTGATTTACAAAATGGCTGAAATTCAAAAATTTAAAAAAGTAAAAGAGTTCTACGAAGAGCTTAACTTTTTGGAAGATCTTCAGACCAAGGCGGTTTTGAGATTGATGAAAGCCAAGTTATTGATCGAAGTGGTTGTGGCCGGCGAAGAAATCAGTAAAGAAAAACTAACATCGCCAAATATTAGAAATTACAAAACGAACAAAGCAGAAAGGATTCGAGAAGAGTTGAAAACGACAAATACGGACATTTTTAGGACAGAAGAACCCGTTGTTCGATACAAATCAACTAAGACAGAGAAAAGTGAGCTTAAAACGGCTAAAAAAACGACTGTCGAAGAAACGTATGATTTGTGGATGGATAAAAATTCGGTTGAAGATATTGCAAGAATGCGTAAATTAAATGTTCAAACGATCGAAGGCCATTTGATAAGACTTATTCAGTCGAAGAAAATCGAAATTACCGATGTTCTTCCGTATGATAAAATTTTGGCTTTGAGAGAAGCTTTTCAGTTTTATCAAGAAGAATCTTTGAGTCCTTTGAAAGAAAAATATGGAGATGAATTTACTTGGGACGAGCTAAAAATGTTCAAAGCCAGCATTAATTAATTTTTTGAACGTCCCATGTGAAACATGGTTTTCTGTTTTTCAAAAATCTAATTTCTAACACATTAAATTATTTTTGACATGAAAACATTTAAAATATTGCTAACAATTCTGGTGTTTAATTCTTCGTTTTTGATTGCCCAGGATTTGAAGCCAGAATATCAAAAGTTTATTTCGAAATTTATTCTCGAAGTAAAAAATGGTGATAAAGAAGCAATTGCAAAACGTATAAAATTTCCGTTCAAGCGAGATTATCCAATTCCTTCGGTTAAGGACAAAGCAGATTTTGTGAAAAGATATAACCAAATTTTTGATAAGGTTTTGATTGAGAAAATAACAAAATCGGATCCAGCAAAAGATTGGTCAGAAGTGGGATGGCGCGGAATTATGCTAAATCGTGGAGACATGTGGATAGATATTGACGGAAGAATTATCAGCATCAATCATCAATCGGAGGAAGAATTGAAATTGAAAAATTCATTAATCGCAAAGCAGAAAAAAAGCGTAAATTCTTCACTTTCAAATTTTAAAGAACCTGTTGCAATTCTTGAAACTTCAAAGTTCAGAATTAGAATTGATGATTTAGGAAATAATAATTATCGCTATGCTTCTTGGTCCATCAAACAAGAAATGACTGAAACTCCAGATCTTGTAATCGAAAAGGGAGTTTTTATTGCAGACGGAACGGGAGGAAACCATTACTTCGATTTTAAAAAAGGAAATTTCAAATACCGATGCTATTTCATTGTTTTGGGAGAAAAAGATTCGCCACCAGCAATATTGACGGTGTATCAGTCTGGAAAAGCAATCTTATCTCAAGATGCCAAAATTGTTTCACGATAAACATTAAAAAAGCCTGATTCAGAACGAATCAGGCTTTTTTGTTTAGATATTTGATAGTGCTTTTTCCAATTCTTTTTCTTGAGAAATTTGCGTAAGCTTCAATTTCTGAATTGTAACTTCATTCTCTTTGGTTTTTATTTTTTGCTTTTGAATCTCTTCTTCAGAAACGGATGTAGTGGTGATTTTGTTTTCGATTTTCTGATTGGCCTTTTCCAACTTTTCAATTTTATCTCTAGTCGATTTTAACTGGTTTTCAGCCTTGGCGAGAGTGTTCTTTTTGGTTTCCAACTCTTTCTGTTCTTTTTTGAGAACAGCAATTTTATCATCAAGTTTTTTATAATTTTCTTTAAGAACTTGCTGTGTTTGAGCTTCGTTCTTCTTTATTTGATTTTCTTGATCAGAATTGGTTTGTTGTGCAAAAATGGACTGAGAGCCTAGTAGTAATAAAAAAGCAAAGGTTTTAAAAATTGTCTTCATGATTGTATTAAATTTTATGAAGACGAATTTATTTGAATAGAGTTTAAGAAGTGTCCATTCAAAGATTTTAAAACAACAGAATAAGGCAAAAAGTTTATTTGTTGCTAGATGTTGGTTTTGTATTAAAATGGTTTTACGTGGAACATTCTTAATCTATGAGATTTTAACTATTGAAGGTTATGTTTTTCCAAGTAGAAATTGCCCAGTCTAAATCACTTTTCTCATCAAAATAAAATGCTGTTTGAATTACTTTTTGATCTACTATAGAAAAGCCAATAATCAAGTTGTAAGTTTTATTTTTATCAGTTTCTTCTATTAAATATCCAATTCTAAAGACTTCCGAATCAGAAAAATCAAATTGTTGTAATGTTTTAGATTTTGTCTGATCTCTATTTTCAACGTCTTTTTTGTATTCTTCAAAAAGCGCTTCCCTATTTAGATTAGAATTCCAAATAGAAAGTCTAATAGACTTATTTCCAGTTGTATAATATAAAGTTCCATCTTCTTCTATAGATCTTTCAAAAAGATTATTTATCTCAATCGACCATTCTTTTGTTAAACGGTTAGTTATCATGAAATCATCTTCCAAATCAAAATCGGTGACTTTGTACCAATCCGAGTTGTCATCGGCTCTCTCGTAGACAGAACCAATTCCTTTTAATAAAATATTTTCGAGAGAAGGATCAATTTTAAGAATTGTAGACGCACTATATATTCCGATATTATTTGGATCATCAGTATATTCCTCAGATTCAAAGCCTGTAAAAATTCTCCAGCCGCTATCTTCGGAGCGGGCTCTTTTTTCTCTATACAGAAAACGTGGTTTAATGTTTTGATCAACAATCATTTTCGAAACCATAAGACCGCCAATCGCTGGGAAGTTTTCGAAATTATTTTCGTTAGACTTATTATTCGTTTTGAAGAATTTCATTTAATTGTTCCTTTTATATAAATTATAAAATTAAAGGCTAATAATTTATTTACGAGGGAGTTTAGGTTTTAAAAACAACAGAATAAGGCAAAAAAAATCCTGCTCTTTCGAACAGGATTAAAAGGTATTTTATAGATTTTCGACCAGAATCCAAGCTTGTGGATTTTCGCCTTTTTGTATTTCTTTTTGAGCTTGTTCTGCTTCTTTCATTGTAGCATAGCTTCCGTACAAAACAGGAAATAAACCGTGTTTGTTTTCTTTTAGCATTCTAGCTTTGAAACCATCTTTAATTAATTGATTATAAGCTTTTCTAGCATTTTGTTCACTTCTAAAAGCACCGGCCATAATGTGGTAAGGCATTGTGGTTTCGACAGTTTCAACAGCAGCAGAATCTACAGAAAGAGTTACAGCTGGAAGTGGACTTTTGATAAAGAAAGTGGCTTCTTGAATTTTGTTTTGCACTTTTTTCTGAACCGCTTGTTCTACAACAAGTGTTTGGTTATCAATTTGATTTTGGTATAATGGATAACCAATGCTTCCTGTAATTCCTAGTCCTAAAACAAGAATTGCAGCATATCGCAAGAACGGATTCGAAGATTTGGTTTCTTCTTCACTTTCGTATATTAAAACAGCATCTTTTTCTTTTGCTGCAATCTTTTCGATTTTTTTCTCGAATGCCTCTTTTTTCACCATTGGAGAAACAAAAGGACTCAGTCCAAAAGAAGCAGCTAAATAGTTGGTCTGATCGTTTGGCTTGAAAACAATGTTACTTTCAGAATTTAAACGTAGTTCTCCAATATTTTTTAAAAGAATTACGCCATCTTCTTCTAATGCTTTTTTCCAATTCAAAATTTCAAAAGCAATCGCGCTAACAGCAAAACCATAAGATGTTTTTTCTGCTTGTGCAATATGATTTGCCAACAATCCGTCATTATTTTTGATACGGCTGTTGAAAGAAATGGTTTTTTTTGGTGGAAAAAACGAATTAGTGCTTTCATTTAGCTGCGCCGAATGAGTTTCTGTTAAAAATGCACCAAACCCTGGAACCGTTACACACTGATAACGATACAATAACTGTGAGATATATACTTCGATTTTCATAGTAACAAAGTTAGACAACGCGTATAGTTATCAAAATTTTATTCACAATTTTTATTAACAATTCAGAATTATTTTTAGACAATTCGTTTTCAATTAATTAAGTGGTTGGTTTTTCTTATTTAAAAAGCATTACAACAATTATTTTTAAAATTTATTAAGAAATTACTTTGTTTTATAGATATTTGCGCCTCATAAAAAGTAGATTTATTTTTTCTATTTTACATAATGTTAAAAACAATGACCGATCAGGAATTATTTAATTTACTTGCCTTATTAAAGGTTGATGGAGTGGGAGATATAATGGGCAAAAAATTGCTTAATTCTTTTGGTGATGCCTCGGCTATTTTTAAAGCTAAAAATTCGCAATTAGCAGCTGTTGACGGAATTGGAAGTGTTTTATTGAAAAATCTGAAAGATAAAAGTGTTTTTGAGAAAGCAGATAAAGAACTTTCGTTTATTAAAAATAACAATATTCAGGTTTCTTTTTTTCAGGATGAAAACTACCCGGAACGGCTTAAGCATTGCATTGATGCACCAATTCTGATTTTTACCGCTGGAAATCTGGATTTCAAAAACAAAAAAATAATTAGCATTGTTGGTACTCGTCAGATTACTTCTTATGGAACCGATTTCTGTAAAAAATTGATAGAAGATATTGCTCCTCTTGATCCTGTAATTGTAAGCGGATTTGCTTATGGAGTTGACATCGTGGCGCATCAGGCAGCAATGGATTTTAATTTGCAAACTGTTGGTGTACTGGCTCATGGCTTAAATCAAATTTACCCGAGAACTCATAAAAAGTACATGGCCAGAATGGAAGAGAAGGGAGGATTCATAACCGAGTTTTGGAGTGATTCGAATCCGGATAAAGAAAAATTTGTTCGCCGAAATCGTATTGTTGCTGGGATGACTGAAGCTACAATCGTGATAGAATCTGCTGACAAAGGCGGATCTTTAATAACGGCAAATATGGCTAATGATTACAATCGGGATGTTTTTGCAGTGCCAGGACGAGTGACTGACAAGTATAGCCAGGGCTGTAATAATTTAATTAAAACTCAGAAAGCAAATGTGTTAACAAGTGCCGCAGATTTGATTTATATGTTGAATTGGGATATTAAAGAAAATCCAAAAATGATTCAGAAACAGCTTTTTGTAGAATTGGAACCCGTAGAACAAACGATTTATGATTTTCTCCAGAAAAACGGAAAGGAATTATTGGACATCATTGCAATTGAATGTGATATTCCAATCTTCAAACTATCTGGAATTCTGATTGGTATGGAATTAAAAGGCGTTATAAGACCACTTCCTGGAAAACTTTTTGAGTCAATTTAACGCAGAAAATCCTATATATTATTTTCTTATAAAGTGCTTGTACAATCGATATAAAATGTAAATAAGCAATAAGCCAAAAACGATATTTAGAATTTGAAATACATACGGCGGAACATTGTAATCTTCAATATACTTATCCATCTTTTTTATTTTTAAGAGGTTAATATACTTGAAGTTACAAAAAATAATTGAAATGAATATTAAAAGAAAAACGCTGACCAATTTTAAAATGATCAGCGTTTCTTTGAAAACATTTTTTAGATGGAATTATTTTCCAAATCCTAAAACCTCTCTAACCTTTGCCAAAACACCATCGGCAATAACCGAAGCTTTTGCAGCGCCTTTTTTCAACAAAGCGTCAACTTCTTCAAGGTTGTTGATATAGTAGTTATATTTTTCTCTTTCTGTTTTAAATTTCTCTGTAATCAATTCAAACAAAGCTTGTTTCGCGTGACCGTAACCGTAATTTCCGCCTAAATAGTTTGCTCTCATTTGGGCAGTTTGCTCTTCATTTGCTAGCAATGAATAAATAGCAAAAGCATTACAAGTGTCTGGATTTTTTGGATCTTCAAGTGGAGTCGAATCAGTTTCAATACTCATTACTTGTTTGCGTAATGTTTTGTCGTCCAAGAAAATATTGATGATATTGTTTGCAGATTTACTCATTTTTCCTCCGTTAGTTCCCGGTATCAGCATAATGTTTTCCTCAATTTTAGCTTCTGGAAGAACAAAAGTTTCACCCATCTGGTGATTGAAACGAGCCGCAACATCACGAGTAATTTCTAAATGCTGCAACTGATCTTTTCCAACAGGAACAAATTCAGCATCATACAATAAAATATCGGCAGCCATTAGCATAGGATATGTGAAAAGTCCAGCGTTAACATCATCTAAACGATCAGCTTTATCTTTGAAAGAGTGTGCTAATGTCAATCTTTGAAATGGAAAAAAACAGCTCAAATACCAAGTCAATTCTGTAGTTTGAACCACATCAGATTGTCTGTAAAAAGTAACTTTGTCAGGATTTAAACCACACGCAAGCCAAGCCGCAGCTGTGCTAAAGGTGTTTTCTCTTAAAGTTTTTCCGTCTTTAATCTGTGTGATGGAATGCAAATCGGCAATAAACAAATAAGATTCATTTGCTGGATCGTTTGATAATTCGATTGCCGGAATAATTGCTCCTAATAAATTTCCTAAATGCGGTGTTCCTGTACTTTGAACACCAGTAAGTATTTTTGCCATTCTAGTTTTTTCTTAGATGCAAAGTTCGTGAAGTTTTTTATAACCGCAAAGCACACAAAGATTTTACGCAAAGCGCGCAAAGATTTTTCACTATGTTTTTTCCAAGATTTAAATGTTCTGCCACAGATTAAAAAGATTTTCGCAGATTTTTTAAAATCCATTTAATCATTTAAATCTGTGTCTACGAACTTGTGGCCTTTGCGTAAAATCTTTGTGTGCTTTGCGTTAGAAAAGATGTTACACTTAGAAAAAATCTTGTTTAAAATTCATTTCGGTTTTCTTACATTTGAAGCTATGAAAATATTTAAAATTACTTTTTGGATTCTTTGGAGAGTTTGGTTTTACGTTTTGATGGCCATTCCAATACTCATTATGTTACCTTTTCTGGTAGTTTCTATCCTTTCTGAGAAAGGATATCCATATTTCTTTAAAATGGCCCGCATTTGGGCTAAATTCATCCTTTTCGGAATGGGTTTCTTTTATACCGTAAAACGTGAACAGAAGCTCATTAAAGGCAAAAGTTACATGATCGTGGCCAATCACACCTCAATGACCGATATTATGCTTACGTTGGCTTTAATTAAAAATCCGTTTGTTTTTGTTGGGAAGAAAGAGCTGGTAAAGATTCCGCTTTTTGGATTTTTCTATAAAAGAACTTGTATTCTAGTTGACAGAAGTTCGTCTAAAAGTAAAAATGAAGTTTTTAAAAGAGCTCAAAATAGATTAAATCAAGGTTTAAGTATTTGCATTTTCCCAGAGGGTGGAGTTCCAGATGACGAAAGCATATTGCTGGATGAGTTTAAAGACGGCGCATTTAGATTGGCGATCGATCATCAGATTCCGATTGTGCCGATTGTTTATCCAGATAGTAAGGAACGTTTTTCGTATACTTTTTTGAGCGGAAGTCCAGGAAAAATGCGCGCGCGAATTTTACCTTTCGTAGAAACAAAAGGATTGACAAGCGACAACAGAAAAGAATTAAGAGATCAAGTTAGAAACATGATTTATAATGGTTTAATGGATTATCAAAAGGAATAACCATAAAAACATTATGTAAAATACAAAAGCCGGTAGATTTAATTATCTACCGGCTTTTCTTTGAATTAAAAACCCCCTATTTTTATTCAAAAGTTATTATCTGTGAATTATCTTTTCTGAAATAAAACGTAATACTTTTTTAAATCTTAATTTGGTTTTTCTTCGGTTTTTACTGTACAACAATTCCATTTTTTCTTTCATGGTTAAAAATATTAATGGTTGATAATAAAGAGTTTAGTTAATAACTCAAGTTAATGTCACATTATTATAGATGTAGAAAAATTAAAAAGGTTGCGTCAAAATTTAAAAAATTTGATAAAACCCGTCAGATGAAGATGCCAACGGGTTTTTAATCAAATAACCAACCAACGTAAATTCTAAAAAAAACTCGAAATTGATATATGGCAGTACCAATTATAAACTGCTTTTTTATAGAGATGGAAGTTTTGTAAAAAGGTTGCGTGAAAATTTCATATTTATTTCAAAAAATAAAAAAAGCCGAGTAATTTTTATATCACTCGGCTTTTTAAAAGCGTCTTTTTTCGACTTATTTTTTAGGCATTTGCCAATTCTTTTATGTGTTCTTTAATTTTAATTTCCAGTTCTTCAGCAAGTTCTGGATTATCTTTAATTAAAGTTTTAACAGCGTCACGACCTTGACCTAATTTTGTATCGCCGTAGCTAAACCAAGATCCTGCTTTTTTAACGATATCAAATTCAACTGCTAAGTCTAAGATTTCACCCGTTTTAGAAACACCTTCTCCGTACATAATGTCAAATTCGGCAGTTTTAAATGGTGGTGCAACTTTGTTTTTAACGATTTTTACTTTAGTTCTGTTTCCGATTACATTTTCACCATCTTTAATTTGAGCAGAACGACGAATATCTAAACGAACAGAAGCGTAAAATTTAAGTGCGTTACCTCCAGTTGTAGTTTCTGGATTTCCGAACATAACACCAATTTTTTCACGAAGCTGGTTGATAAAGAAAACAGTACAGTTTGTTTTACTGATAGTTCCAGTAAGTTTTCTCAATGCTTGAGACATCAAACGTGCGTGAAGACCCATTTTAGAATCTCCCATTTCACCTTCAATTTCACTTTTTGGAGTTAAAGCCGCCACAGAGTCAATTACAACAATGTCTATAGCTCCAGAACGAATTAGGTTTTCGGCAATTTCTAAAGCTTGCTCTCCGTTGTCTGGTTGAGAAATAATTAAGTTCTCGATATCAACATTTAATTTCTCAGCATAATTTCTATCAAATGCGTGCTCGGCATCGATAAAGGCAGCAATACCACCTGCTTTTTGAGCTTCTGCAATAGCGTGAAGCGTCAAAGTTGTTTTTCCAGAAGATTCTGGACCATATATTTCGATAATTCTTCCTTTAGGATATCCGTTTACTCCAAGAGCTAAGTCAACACCTAGTGAGCCAGAAGAAATCGTTTCTACTTCTACAATGGCTCTGTCGCCCATTTTCATTACGGTTCCTTTTCCGTAGGTTTTGTCAAGTTTGTCAAGCGTTAATTGTAGTGCTTTTAATTTGGCTTCTTTCTCTGAACTCATTTTTTTCTAATATCTAAATTATTGTTTTGTCTTTCTGGATAAAAATAAGAAAATTCTTCTGTAATCTTATTGATCTGTTTTATAATTTGTAAAATTACTTCTTTTTTTGAAGTTTGATTGTTCCAAATTGTCACAAAATCGTTCTATAAAAATAAAGCCTTTAATTCTGTAGCATCAGAAGGTTTTATTTTGCCAGCAAGCAATAAACTCAATTGTTTGCGACGAAGCGCTGCATCAAATCGCTGAATTTCTAGCTCGGTTTCTGGAATAATTGCTGGAACTTCAACTGGTCTTCCGGTATCGTCAACAGCAACGAAGGTGTAAATTGCTTCGTTGGCTTTGGTTCTGTTTCCAGATTCGCGGTCTTCTACCCATACGTCAATAAAAACTTCCATCGAACTTTTGAATGATCTTGAAACTTTTGCCTCTACGGTTACAACGCTTCCAAGCGAAATGGCTCTGTTGAAAGCAACGTGATTTACAGAAGCCGTTACTACAATTCGGCGCGAATGCCTGCGGGCTGCAATACTTGCGGCGCGATCCATTCTGGCTAATAATTCACCACCAAAAAGATTGTTTAAAGGATTTGTTTCGCTCGGTAAAACTAAATCAGTTAAAATAGTTAGGGATTCTGAAGGATGTTTTGGATTCATTTTTTTAAATAAAATTTGTTTTAACGCCTATAATAAAAAGGCTTTTTTTGCCACAGATTTCACAGATTAAAATGATTAAAAAAATCTGTGAGAATCTGTGAAATCTGTGGCATATTTTAGTTCAACCAATAAACAGCCATAACGGCTGGAATAAAATATATAACAATGGTTCTCGCACCATCGTAATCTTTTGCAAGTCTTTGTCCGAAAAGCATCATTAACAAACAGATACATGAAAAGATAGCTCCGTAAAAACCAAATTCTCTGCCATTATTTGTAAATAATTGAATTCCTCCAACAACACATAAAATTCCAGAAATTAATTCCAAAATTAGTAAATGTAAAAGAGCCAGCGGAACCTGATTTTTTAGTGGTGTTTTGGCAAAGTGTTCTTTTAGCCAAGCCACATTATCTTTCCAATAAAAAATTTTTTCGTAACCCGATTGTAAAAAAGTTAAAGCTAGAAAAGCTAAAAGTAAAATTGAGGCAACATTGTTCATTATGAATTATTTTTTATGAATTAAACGAGTCAATTTGATGGATAAATCGGTAAGGATTATTTTTGCATTTCCATTTCTTTCAATATGATACAAAGCATCTGAAAGCTCTTTGAATATTTCGTGAATGTTATTTCCGTTTACGAAAGGAGCAAAATTTTCTAATTTGAATTTATCGACCTTGGGCTCTATATAAACCAAACTTGGCGTCTGATAATTTAGCATTAGAGCTTGTCTAAACATTTCGATACAATACTGAATGAATTTTTTCTGACTTTCGCGTCCCAGTGCTGCAATTTGTTCGCTCCATGAAATTAAATCTTGAATGGCCGCAGCATTTCCTTTTGCTCTAAAAGCGGCGCGTACCCAATTAACAAACCATTGTTCGAACGGAAGATCATCATCATCTTCTTTTAACAAATGCAATGCTTTACTAAAATTACCTTGCGCCTGATGTGCAATTTTTTTGGCTAAGCCGGCATCTATATTTTCTTGGGCAATTAAAGCATCGGCAATAACTTTTTCTGGCAATCCGTTAAAATGAATTACCTGGCAGCGCGAACGTATGGTTTGGATAATATCTTCTTCGTTTTCAGAAATCAGAATAAACATGGTTTTTTCTGAAGGTTCTTCCAGAAGTTTTAGAAGTTTGTTGGAAGCGGCGATATTCATTTTATCGGCCATCCAGATAATCATGATTTTGTATCCGCCTTCGTACGATTTTAGCGAAAGCGATTTTAAAACTTCCTGTGCATCTTCAACACGAATTTCTCCTTGTTTGTTTTGTACACCCAGAATTTTATACCAATCGAACAAACCTCCGTAAGGCATTTCTTGAATAAAGCTGCGCCAATCTTGAATAAAATCTAAACTCTTAGGTTTTGTTTTTACATCTTCGGTTGTAACGGTTGGATAAATAAAATGGAGATCGGGATGAGAGATGTTATCAAACTTTAGATTACAAGAATCGTTTCCGTTTAAATTTTCATCGCCGGTATTGCTACACAAAATATATTGAGCATAAGCAATGGCAGTTATTAATGTGCCACTTCCTTCCGGACCAACGAATAATTGTGCATGAGGAATTCTACCAGAAGCAGCACTTTTTATCAAGTGGCTTTTGATGTAATCTTGACCTAAAATTTGAGAAAATTGCATTACGCAAAGATAGAAGAAAATGTGGAGGCAAAAATTTTCAGGATAAGATTATTTAGTAGTTCACAATTTTCAAATTCGGTGCCGAAGTGAGGAGATGATTTTTAAAAAATTCGGATCATTTTCGACAGAATTTTGTTAATAAATATCTTCAAGTGAGTAAATATCAAGATGTTTTTGTTAATATTTTTTTTCGAAATTCGACAAACGGAGGTTTTTTTTGGCTATTTATAGAGTTAATTTTTTATTTTTTATATATAATCTCTTACGATTTTTTAATTAACATTTTTAACAAAAAGCCCGTTAAAACGCACATTTTCTCGACATAAGACTGGTTTTTAAGGTTTTTTTAAGGAAATTTTTTGAAAAAAAAATTCATTAGAGTTGTAATTTAAGTTAATTTCTATATTTTTGTTTTTATCAACAACCAATTATAAAATAAGAATCTATGAAAGGGAAAATTATTCTATTTAGTGCTTTTTTTATCTTAACTACTGCGGCTGTTTCAGCACAAGCTAAAAACGCACCGAGAAGTATTATTAGTACAACTGCTCTTATCCGAAAATACCATGATCAAAAAGAATTAAGTGGTATGCAAAAGGGTGAACTTTTGGAATTATACATCGAGCGTATCAAAGTATTAGTTAAAACTCTCCCTTACATTGCTTTGGTTACTAAACCTGGAGTTACTATGGCCGACCTTGGTATTCCAGACGATAGTGAACACAAAAAAGTTTTGGATGCTCAAGCAGTTGGTACAACAACATTTTTGGATACAACTGTAGAATTCCAAAGAAAAATGATGCCTTACTCTGATAAAGGAAATCTAATCGCGGCAATCTTGTTCTACGAAAGTACATTGAAATCATTACACGAGTTCAACGATTTGAACGAAATGTAATAAAGCATTTTTTTTGAAATTTTTTTCTGGAAAGTCTCAGTAAAATATTGCTTTGACATTCTTCGAAAACAAAATAAAAAAAACTCATTCTCGAGGGTTCTGTAAAATTCCAGAAAATTCGAGAGGAGTTTTTGCATTTGCGCATACCCAAATTTATTATTAACCGTAATACCCCCTTATCATGAAAAAAATTACTCAATTGATCTGCGTTCTTTTGACAGTTACGAGTATGAGTGCTCAACAAGAGAAAGGAATTATGGGCTACACTAATTGGTTAAACAACTGGACCGAGTTTAAGCCTAATAAAGTTGACTATGGAGAAGCAAACCAAATTTTAGCAGGAAACATTTCTGTTAATACTAAATTGCTAAAAAGAAATATCTACGTTCTACAAGGAAACGTTTATGTTACAAACAATGCTGTTTTAACTATCGAACCTGGAACTGTAATTATTGGTGACTTCGAAACAAAAGGAACATTGGTAGTTACAAAAGGTGCACAATTAGTGGCTGATGGTTTAGAAACAGATCCAATTGTATTTACTTCAAACCGCAGCATGAAAAAAGCTGGAGATTGGGGTGGAATTGTAATCCTTGGAGATGCACCAATTAACAAATTCGGAAATGTTGGTTCTTATAACCTTGACCTAGATCCTACAATGACTACTTACGGTGGTGATAATGTAGCTTCAAACTCTGGAGTTTTAAGATTCGTTAGAATCGAGTTTGCTGGTAAAAAAGTAAAGGGTTCAGATACTTTCAACGGTTTGACTCTTGCAGCTGTTGGAAACAAAACTGTTCTTGAAAACATTATGGTAAGTTACGCTGGAGGAGATTCTTTCGGAGTCTTAGGTGGTGACTTAAATGCTACAAAATTCGTATCTTATAAATCAGTTAACGACGACTTTAAATTTTCTCAAGGAGTTCAATGTCGTTTCTTCAACTCTCTAGCAGTTAGATCTTCTTACTTCTCAAGTACTAAAGATGGATCTCGTTGTATGGAGGTTAAATCTTATGAGAAGAAAAGTGAAACAGACTTCACTAAAAAACAAACTTTAGTTGTTGCTAGTAATATTACAATGGTTAACGACAGCGAAAACATTAAAGCTGACATTCAAGCAGGTTTAGTAAAAGAGGCTGTTTATGTAGCAGAGAATGCTTCTCTTGAAATGAAAAGAAGTGTAATCTCTGGATTTAACCCTGCAGTATTATTAGATAGCAAAACTGAAATCAATGATGCCAACCTTAAAAAAATCAAATTTGAGGAAATGTACTTCAACTTATGTAATGGAAACATCTTTACAGAGTACAATTCTAACAATGAAGATCTAGAAAGCTGGTATGGAAACAGTGTTTTCTTTAACGTAATGTCACAAAGTGACAACAAAGAAACATTCATTGATATGTTCAATCCAAAAAAACCAGATTTTAGATTACAATTAGGAAAAATCACAGCTTCTAGCGGTAATAGATAAATAGTTTCGATTTTTATTTCCCACGCGTAAATTTTATTAATTAAGTCCCCAGACACAATTTATGTATCGTCTAAAGGGCCTAAATAAAGATCAAAACATAATGGTATCTACGAAAAAATATTTTTTATATATAATATTTTTGGTTTCGCCTATTTCGTTAACTCTATATGCACAGAATACAGCAGAACAACCTACAAAGGCTGCTGGTTCTGAGCACAGTTTAACTTTGGCTTGCAATAACCAAAAGAACAGTAATAATAGTGCTGTTATTGAAAACAGCAATTTTAATCAGTTTATAGTAGGGATGTCCAACCCCAAGGACAGCCTTACTATAGCGGCTGAGTCAAATGCATTATCTAACGATTGTGAAGAGAATTCTACACTTGCGGCTACTTCAGTTCTTGCAAAAGAAGTGATTGAAAACTACAAGTACGATTTCTCAGAAACATTCATAGATATCTTGTTTTTTGAGCGTATAGATCTAGCAAGAACACGCACTATATGATTCAAAAAATTACTTTATCTTTTTTTAAAGTTTTAATATTATTTAGCATTTTACTATTTGCTAGATCGAATGCCTATGCCCAAACTATAGCGCCTCAAACCTTTGATGGGTTAGAAAAGCTTTGTGCTGGTAATTCGTTCAACGAGTTTTATGCTTCTTTTAGTTATATAGATTTTCCCGCAGGTACTACCTTCGTAGTGGAGCTTTCAGACGCTGCGGGAAATTTTACTACTCCTGTTGCCACAACTTTGCTTCAAACTGTTGATGTTTCTGCAACTCAAAAAACAATTAAATATGCAGTGCCTACAAATTTAGTTGGTTTTGATACTTATAGTCTTAGAGTAAAAAGTTCAACAGGCGTTACGAGTACAAGATTTAGAAATTCTTTAGGAAATACTGCATTTCCTGCATACTTCAAACCATACGAATCATCTTTCTTTATTAATGGTAAGATTGATACAGCCATGTTATGCGCTGGCGGTAGTTTAACCATTTCTGTTAGTGCAGATACTCCATCTCCAATCAATATTTCTAATATTAAATACAAATGGTATAAAGATGATGTTCTTATCGCAGGACAATCCTCTAAAGACATAGTTATTAATAGTACAGGAAAATATTATGCAGAAATTGATTATGGTCAATGTTCTGATGTTAACTTTAGTTCTAATCGTGTTAATGTCGTTTCTTCTTCAAATGGATCTAATGTAACTATTAATTCAAGTTTAGGAAACCCGTTTTGTGCTAGTGGAACAGGAACTATTTTAACTGCGACTTCTGGAAACAGCTATGCTTGGAAAAAGGATGGGGTCTTAATAGCTGGTGCTACTAACCGTACTTATTCTACAAACGAATCAGGAGTGTATTCTGTTGAAGTTGATTTTGGCGGATGTAAAGCAACTGGAACTATCGATTTGAAAAGCAATAGTTTTGACGCAAGCATTGATGCTGAGGATGGATATAAATTAAGCGAAGGAGAAACAGTAACGGTTACGATTAATACAGATGCGGCAGACGCAACTTACGAATGGTATTTAAACGATAACTTAATTCCGAACGAAACAACAAGATCTTATGTTGTAGCTGTTAAAGGTAATTATAAAGCTAAGGTTTCTTTGGCATCTGGATGTGTTTCTAGCAAAGAATTTACATTTAGAATAAATGGAGAATCTGGCCCATCTAGTGTTATTCCAAACATTATCAAATTAAGTGGTATGAATCCGTACTGGAATATTCCAGACGAATATAAGAATGCAAATACAAAGGTAATGATCATTAGTTCAAACGGAGATATGGTTTTGGATGTAGTGAATTACCAAGGCGATTGGCCTCAAAACAATGTAGATTTTAAGAATGTAAATCCCGTTTATTACTATGTCATTCAATCCGACACAGGTGAAAAAAAAGGATCAATAACTGTTATAAAATAATATGAAGAAACTTTTACTATTCATCACGTTATTTTACGGTTTATCTAATGTACTCTATTCTCAAAACGCAAGTGAGGATGGAGTTGTTTCGTTTTCATTACCTATTAGAAAT
Organism: Flavobacterium sp. ACN2; assembly: GCF_002303885.1. Lineage (GTDB taxonomy): Bacteria > Bacteroidota > Bacteroidia > Flavobacteriales > Flavobacteriaceae > Flavobacterium. The sequence continues at coordinate 31,074 of NZ_MRCM01000011.1, forward strand.
TCTTTGAAGTTCAATAGATATTTAATTAACCCGACTTTCAGTTTTGTTAGAGAATCAAATCCATACGTAAGTTTCTATAACAAAAGACAATGGGTACAATTTGAGAATGCTCCGCAGACGTATTTGGCTAATTATTCTGGTCGTTTTAGAGAAAACGAAGCATTTGCAGTTGGGTTATTTCAACAAAATTACGGGCTTATGACTGTTTTTGGCGGAGTTGCCAATTTCGCTCATAACATCGTTCTTGAAGAAGATAGTAACTTGACTTTTGGTTTAAATGCAGGGATTTATCAAAGCGGAATAAACACAGGAAAAATTATATCAGATGATTCAACGATTTTAACTGGAGATTTTCCAAAAAGCACGCTTTTAACTGTAAATCCTGGGATTAACTATGGGACTGCTTTTTTAGATTTCGGATTGGCTATTAACAATTTAGTGCTGTATAATTTTGGATCTGGAATGGTAAAAGAAGATCCAGAAAGAGCAATTCAATTGCACGCCATGTATACTGGATATATTGACAGTTATGGCTTTTTTGATAGAAGTAAATTCTCTGGATTGGTTAGAACAGAAATTAAAAAAGATAAAACTGTTATTTCAGGTCTAGGAATGCTTGCACTTCAACAAGGGGTTTGGGCACAAGTAGGCTATAATACATTATATGGAGTTTCTGCAGGACTTGGGGTTAATATTTCTCCAAGTATTGCTATAGAATACAATTACGAAAGAGGAATGGGCAATTTCTCTAATTTAGGTGGTTCTCATGAATTTGCTATTGCCTACAAATTCAAAAATAGAAATTACTATTACGGAGATGATGATGAAGGTTCGTTGATTGATCCTTCAAAACCAAAATCGGTACCAGCTAAACCAAAGTCAGAAGCAACTCAGGTTAACAGAACTGAAATTGCTGAAAAGAACAGATTAGCTGCAGAAGCAAAAGCAAAAGCAGATGCCGAAGCAAAACAAGCAAAACTAGCAGCAGCAGAAAAGGTTAGAGCCGACGCTGAAGCTGCAGCAAAAGCAAAATTAGAAGCAGACAATAAAGCTAAAGCAGATGCTGAAGCTGTTAAAATAAGATTAGCTGCAGAGGCAAAAGCAAAAGCAGATGCCGCAGCCGCAGCGAGAGCACAAACTGCAACAGCAAATAGAGCCGTTGCTACAACACAAAAAACACAAGCTCAATTAGCTGCTGATAAAGCAAGAGCAGATGCAGAAGAGCGTAGAATAAAATTAGCGGCAGACAACAAAGCTAGAGTAGATGCGGCAGCGGCAGCGAGAGCACAAGCAGTAGCAAATAAGCCGACAGCAACAGCTGCTCAAAAAACACAAGCTCAATTGGCTGCTGATAAAGCAAAAGCTGATGCAGAGGCTATGAAATTGAAATTGGCGGCAGATGCAAAAGCGAAAGCCGATGCAGAGGCAGCAGCAAAAGCAAAAGCCGAAACTGCAAAATCAGCTCAAGCAGAACAAAAAACAGAGGCGCAATTAGCTGCTGATAAAGCTCAAGCAGATGCTGAAGCAATGAAATTGAAATTGGCTGCAGATGCAAAAGCGAAAGCAGATGCAGAAGCAGCGGCTAAGGCAAAAGCAGAACCTGCAAAAACAGCTCCAGCGCCACAGAAAACAGCGGCACAGTTGGCTGCTGATAAAGCAAGAGCAGATGCAGAAGCGGCAGCAAAAGCAAGATTAGCGGCAGCTGAAAAAGTAAAAGCTGATGCTGAGGCTGCGAGACAAGCTAGATTGGCAGCGGCAGAGAAAGCAAAAGCAGATGCTGAAACAGCGAGATTGAAATTAATTGCAGACAATAAAGCTAAAGCAGATGCTGCCGAAGCAAAACGTAAAGCAGATGCTAAAGCAAAAGCTGAAGCTGCAGATATGCAATCAATTTTAGCAGCAGATGCAAAAGCAAAGGCAGATTCAGATGCATTACAAGCAAGATTAGCTGCAGAAGCAAAAGCAAAAGCAGCTGCAGAAGCGAAGACAAAAGTTTCTATTGATGCAGCTAACAAAGCGAAACTGGCTGCTGATCAAAAAGCAAAAGCTGCTGAAGAAGCTGCACTTAAAGAAAAATTAGCTGCAGATGCAAAAGCAAAAGCTGATGCAGAAGCAAGACAAGCACTTATTGCCGCAGAAGCAAAAGCAAAAGCTGATGCAGAAGCGCTGAAAATAAAACAAGCTGAGGATGCACGCCAAGCACAATTGGCGGCAGAAGCAAAAGCGAAGGCCGATGCTGAAGCACTTCAGGCGAAACTTGTAGCAGATGCAAAAGCGAAAGCTGATGCCGAAGCTGCTGCAAAAGCGAAATTAGAAGCTGACGCAAAAGCAAAAGCCGATGCTGAAGCAGAAAAAGTAAGATTGGCTGCAGAAGCAAAAGCACAAGCTGACGCCGAAGCAGAGAAAGCAAGATTAGCAGCTGATGCAAAAGCTAAAGCCGATATGGAAGCTTTGCAAGCTAAATTAATTGCAGATGCTAGAGTGAAAGCAGATGCCGAAGCAACGGCAAAGGCAAAAGCTGAAGCTGAAGCGAAAAAATTACAAGATGAAGAAAATGCTCGCCAAGCGAAATTAGCAGCAGAGGCAAAAGCAAAAGCTGATGCAGAAGCAGAGAAAGCGAGATTAGCAGCAGAGGCAAAAGCAAAGGCTGACGCCGAAGCAGAAAAAGCAAGATTAGCAGCCGAAGCAAAAGCGAAAACCGATGCTGAAGCATTACAAGCTAAACAAGTAGCTGAAGAAAAAGCAAGAGTAGAAGAAGAAGCTCGTCAAGCAAAATTAGCCGCTGACGCAAAAGCAAAAGCGGATGCTGAAGCAGAGAAAGTAAGATTAGCAGCCGAAGCAAAAGCGAAAGCGGATGCAGAAGCATTACAAGCTAAACAAGTAGCCGAAGAAAAAGCTAGAGTAGAAGAAGAAGCTCGTCAAGCGAAATTAGCAGCAGATGCAAAAGCAAAAGCAGACGCAGAAGCGCTTCAAGCGAAATTGGCAGCAGATGCGAAAGCAAAAGCAGATATGGAAGCTCTTCAGGCAAAATTGTTAGCTGATGCAAAAGTAAAAGCAGACGCAGAAGCAACGGCAAAAGCGAAAGCAGAAGCAGAAGCTAAAAAATTACAAGAAGAGGAAGAGGCACGTCAAGCGAAATTGGCTGCGGATGCAAAAGCAAAAGCCGATGCTGAGGCATTAAAAGCGCAACAAGCTGTTGAAGAAAAAGCTAGAGTTGAAGAACAAGCTCGCCAAGCCAAATTAGCTGCAGATGCGAAAGCAAAAGCAGACGCTGAGGCACTTCAAGCAAAACTAGCTGCAGATGCAAAAGCAAAAGCAGACGCTGAGGCTCTTCAAGCAAAACTGGCTGCAGACGCGAAAGCAAAAGCCGATGCTGAGGCTCTTCAAGCAAAACTGGCTGCAGATGCAAAAGCAAAAGCAGATGCTGAGGCTCTTCAAGCAAAACTAGCTGCAGATGCAAAAGCAAAAGCAGATATGGAAGCTCTTCAAGCTAAACTTCTAGCAGACGCAAAAGCAAAAGCAGATGCGGAAGCGACAGAAAAATTAAAAGCAGAAGAGGAAACAAGACTGTTAAGAGAAGAAGAGGAGCGTCAGGCAAAATTAGCAGCAGATAAAGCTAAAGCAGATGCGGCAGCAGCGGCATTAACGGCGAAAGCTAAAGATGATACTGGAAAAGCTATTGAAAACTTGACTCAGTCTGTAGAAAGTACAAGTAAAGTACAAACAGATTTATTAGATCAGTTTAAGGCAACTGTTGCGAATAAGCAAAAAGACTTGAACGATTTAAAAGAGGAGAATGATTTAAGTGAAAAAGGTATTTATAAAGAGCCAAAACCATTTAAGAGTGTAGCGGCAGAAAACAGTCAGATAGAATCATTAAAAGTTCAGATTGCTGATGCAAACAACAGCATGGAAAATGAAATTGGGAAGCTGACAAATCTTTATAACGAAAGAAGTAAAAAGTTCCCTAAAGATGATCCTTTGAATAAAGCTTATCTTGAAAAGATAAACGAATTGAAAGCGGCTCAATTAAAAATGAAACGAGAAGGTGCAGCTTTAATTGCCGATTTAGAGCGTATTAAAACAGAGACTGAAGTTGAGCGTAAACGTAGAATTAAACGTGCAGCTTATGAGAATGATGAAGGAAGATATGCGCAGGACGTTGCCGCTCTTAAACGAATAAAAGAGACAACAAAAGTAAGCAGCACACCACTGAAAGCAAATGATTTTGATTTTGGTGAAGAGCAGTCAAACATGCAGATTATTAAAAATATTAAAAACTCTGATAGTGGATATTACTTGATTCTTGCAGTACACAACAGTGTCGAGAAACGAGATGAGTTTTTAACGAAAGCAGTAGCTGCTGGACTTACAGATGTGAATTTCTTTTATAATGTGACAACAAGTAAATATTACATCTATTATGAAAAATACGACGGTCTACAAGAAGCTACAAAAGCTTTGGAAGCGAAAGGGAGCAAGCCATACAACGGTAGAATGGCTGTCGTAAAAATTGAGAATTAATAGAAATATATATAGATAAGATAGTCCTTCTGAGGTTTCAGAAGGACATAAAAATAAAATGTTAAGAATGCTATGATTTATTTTTTAATGCCCCTTAAAAAATTAAAAAAAGGCCACAACAAAATGAAGACTATGAAAAAACCTACTATTTTTAAAGTATTTATTGCAGCTGTATTTCTCTTGCTCGGGATTTCTTCTTACGGTCAGTTAAGAAAGAATTTTGATCCAAGGTATAATACCAGTTTAAAAGGAGATATTTTAGTTATTGGAAACAATATCTTAAATAGAGATGGAGGTGGAAGAAACAACCGTCCAAATAATGCTTTCGATTCTCAAGGTACCGGTACTACGGCGAACGATAACTTGGATATGAAGTATATCGACATAGATAATGATGCAGCAACTTTCAATTCTAGTTCGGCAACATTGGTTATTCCAGATGCCAGTAAAGATTGTTACGAAATTGCTTATGCCGCTTTATATTGGTCGGGAACTTATCAAGGCTCTGATAGAAACAATATTAATAAGGTTAAATTAAAAACGGGCACTAGCGCTTATAAGGATATAACAGGAAGTATAATTTGGGATGAAGGAGCATCAGGAGTAAACAATGCCTATCTTTCAAAGCCTTATGCTTGTTTTAAAGAAATTACGACAGAAGTTAAGGCTGCCGGTCCAGGTCTATATACTATAGCAGATTTAGTTTGTTCTCAAGGGTCACTTAACCCTGGAGGTGGAAACTCTGCAGGATGGAGTATTTACGTAATTTATAAAGATCCAAAACTGCCAAGTAAATACATTACTAGTTTTGATGGTTTCAGTATGATTAGAAGTACTGATCCTCCTTTGGATATTCCAATTAGTGGTTTTACAACGAACCCTGAAGGAAATGTAAATGTAAAATTAGGATTTAGTGCCTTAGAGGGGGATAATCCTTTAGAGGGTGACGGATTACAATTTAAAGGTGGAAAATCTACTCTATGGGGACCTATATCTTCATTAGCTAGACCAATTACGCCAGCAGTTCCGCCTACTAGATGGGATGCAGGAAGTCCTGCTAAACCTAACTTTTTTAATAGTACGATTACTGACGGAGATGCAATTATGACCAATCGTAATCCGGCCAGTAAAAATACATTGGGTTATGATGCCGGAGTGGTTAAAGTTTTAAATGATGGCAATAATATCATTCAAAATAATGAGACGAGTGCGACGCTAAGAATTAATACTTCGCAGGATTCGTACTTTATGTTCTTTACTGCCATATCGGTTGAAATTATTGAACCTAAAATTGTACTTACAAAAATCGTTAAAAACTCGAATGGAGATAATATTGGAGGGCAAACGGTAACATTAGGTCAGCAATTAAATTACGAAATTGGTTTTAAAAATACAGGTAATGATGATGCGACTTCTTTTACAATTCGTGATCAGCTGCCTATCAATATTATTTTTAATTATCCAACAGATTTATTGCCATTACCAGATGGTGTAACGGTAAAAAGTTGGAACCCTACTACAAGAAGTATTGTTTTTGATGTTCGTAGTGATATCGTTAAAGTAGGTTTAACAGAAAAAACAATAAAATTTAAAGTGCAGGTAATTCCTGATTGTACAATGCTTGATGAAGCTTGTTCAAACAGTATCGATAACTCTGCATACGCTACATATAAAGGTTCTCAAAATACCTCTTTCACAATATCGGATGACCCGAGTGTGGATACTAATACAGGATGTATTTTGGTACCAAAAGCAACCAACTTTTTAGTAGGTGTTGAGGGTTGTCAATATGATAGAAAACGTACTTTGTGTACAGAGACGTTGGATATTACTGCAGCAAATGGTTACTCAACATATACTTGGTACAGCGATAAGGAAAAAACTAAAAAAATAGGAACAGGACAGACTCTAACGGTTAAAGATCCGGGGACTTATTATGTTTACAATGAAGCGCCAGCACCTTGTAGATCTATTTTTGAGAAATTTACTGTTGAAAGATTTGGTGAAACTGCAAAGAATCCAGTATTGGATGTTGCAGATCAAATTGTAATTTGTCCTAACGATGGTAAAGAATTGCCAAAGATATTTTTGTGTGGAGCAAATGCATCAAGACTAATTAAGACAGGAATTAATGATAGTTCTAATATCGTTTGGGAAAGGCTTGACACAAGTAGCTGTAAAGCCGTAACGAACGAAAATTGTGCTAACGAAAGTACAGATTGTAAATGGATACAAGTAAGTACGGGTCCAGATTTTACTGCAAAAGATGCTGGACAATACCGTTTGACAATTAATTATTCTGGTAGCTGTTTCAACCGTTTTTACTTTAATGTTTTCACTAATCCATTAGCACCAACAGAAGAACATGTTGATATGCTTTGTGGTAGCAATGGAAGTATTACAGTACGTGACGTTCCTGCAGGATACCAGTATGCAATTAAAACAAGTCCAACTGCGACTATCCAAGATTGGGAATGGCAAGACAGCAATACTTTCCCTATTTACAATCCAGATGCATATACGATTTATATTAGACAGAAAGGGGTAACTACAAACCCATGTATTTTTAAAATACCTAATATTTTAATCAGAAGATTAAACCTAACATTAGATGGTAAGAAAACAGATCCGATCTGTCCAACTGATTTAGGAAGTGCAAGTGTTGGAATCAAAGATTTTGAAGGGCCATATTATATTTATCTTTATAATCAGGCAACTGGACAAATTGAAAAACAAGATGGTCCTGTTACAGCTTTAGATTATAGTTTTTCATCTTTAAGTTACGGAACTTACGGTAAAAACTATTATATCAGAGTTACAAGCAGTCCTATAGACCAGACTCCAGCGCCAAAATGTGATGTATCTTATTATTTTGAAATAAAAGCGCCTTCAAGCCAATTAAAAGCATTTGCAACATTACAAGAACCTTTTACAGCTTGTAGTGATGGTAAACTATTATTATCAGCTTCGGGAGGAAAAGCACCATACGCTTATTTTATAAACGGATCTCCAACACGTGTTGATACCAATCCGGTTATTATTACAGAAGCAAAAACATACGAGATTAGAGTCGTTGACGATGCAGGCTGTTCTGCAACAACTTCTATTACTATACCAGAAGTTTCAAAACCTACTTTTGATGTGAATCATACAAGTAGTGCTTGTTATGATGGTTCGTCTTCTATTAGAATTGAAAATATTGTGCCTAATGGTAACATTTTGGCTTATAGTATTGACAATGGACTTAGTTATTCTGGAAATACTACTTTCCTTAATTTGAATCCAGGTGTTTATAAAGTTATTGTTAGATATAGTGTTACTTATACAGTAAACAATGTACAACAAAGAAAAGACTGTTTTACTGATCCAATTAATGTAACAATTACAGGTCCAACATCAGCACTTACTGCATCTGGAGGTGTAGCAGCATTAGCAGGCTGTACGTTGCCAGATACAAATGGTGATAATCAAGGAGGAAAATTAAGAATTAACAATGTCGAGGGAGGAACTCCTCCATACCAATACGATTTTGGTGATGGCAAAGGTTGGGTAAATGTAAATGAGGCAGATGTTATGCCAAATACTACTGGTTATACTTTAAGAGTTAAAGATAATGCAGGATGTATTTTTACAATAACAGATAAAATTATTTTAGATCCTAAACCAACAGATCCGACAATTGATGATCCTATTACAGTTTATAGTTGTGATGGTAAGGCTTCTACAACCATAACGGTAAGAAATCCTCAAAACACAAATTATACTTATGAATACTATATTGATGGAACACCTAATACACCAATAACAAATAACGTATTTACAAATGTTCCAGCAGGAAATCATAAAATAAAAGTTAAATATACAGTAACTAAAGTTCCTACTTATAGTAACTTATTAAGAGAGGATTTTGGTCTTGGTTCGTATACAACAACACCAGGAATTAACCCAGGTTATTGCTTTGAAGATGAGACATCAACACATTTAGCTCCAGATTATAAATGTAATAGAGATGAATGGATAAATGATGGTGAATATGCAGTAGCAAGTTCAATTAGAACTAGATTTAATGATTCTTGGATAGTAGCCAAAGATCATACAGTGCCTACTAGTCCGTTAGGAAGATTTTTATGTGTGAACGTTGGAGGTACAGCAGGTATTGGAGGAATCTTATATAGTAAGCCAATTCGAGATGTTATTGTAAATCAACCCGTTATTATTTCGTTATGGGCAGAAAATCTTATTGTTAAAACATCAACTTCTCATGCTGATCCAAAATTAACTATTCAATTAATTAATAACTTGAATGGAGTTGGAGGTACAGAAACGATTGTTGCAACAACAGATACTTCAAACCCTTGGGTAGTTCCAAAAAGCGAGCAATGGGAATATAAAGAATTATCATTAAATCCTGGAGCATACACTAATTTAAGTTTTGTTATTAGATCTTATAGTAACGAATTTAATGGTAACGATGTATTGATTGATGATATCTGGGTACGCCAGATTCCTGCAAGTTGTGATGCAGAGAAAGAATTTACAGTTATTATAGAAGATAACAAAGGCTTTAAAGCCGATACGCCAATTGTTGATAACTTAACTTGTATTGATAAAGCTGACGGAATAATTACAATTCCGGTTAGTAACTTTAATCCTGCAACAGGATATTATTATACAGTAAATGGTGGAGGTTTACAAAATTCAAGTGCTTCACCTCTAGTTTTAGATAAGTTAGCTGCAGGAAATTATACAGTAGTTGTTCAGTATGATACTGCTGGAAATTGTTCTACAAGTTATTCAAGAAGTGTAACTGCTCCAGAAGCTGTTACTGCATTGGCTACTGTAACGACTCAGCCAACATGTATAGACGGTGCTGTAATTAAGGCTTCTGCAAAAGGCGGAAAACCAAATTATAAATATCAGTTAGAACGTCCAGATGGAACAATTGTAATAGCATTCCAGACTGAAGATACTTTCAACTTGCCCTTAACTGCGACAGGTGACTTTGTAGTGGTAGTAAAAGATTCTGGAGATTGTTCTTCAGCAGCTTCTGATAAGGTAACTGTTGTTGGAGCAGTACCTCCTACAGCGACTTTAGATCCTAGTTCAGATCTTTGTTATGATGCTGGAAACAAAGCAACTTTGGTTGTAAGTGTTAGCGGCGGAAAAGCACCTTACCATTACAGTTTGGATGGTGTGAATTATCAGGATTCAGAAAAATTCGAGAATTTAGGTTCAGGTAATTATACAATCTACGTTAGAGATGCAAATGGCTGTAATGCTACGCCACTTACAAATATTGCAATAGGAACACAAGTTACAGCATATGCAGAGGTAACAAAACCATTAGATTGTACAAATTCGCCAAACGCGCAGATTACAATTACAGCTCAAAACGGAACACCAGGCTATACTTATGAAGTATCTATTAATGGAGCTCCTTTTGTAGCAATAGGATCTAATGTTTACCCAGCTTCGGGAACTGGATCTTATGTATTTAGAGTTACAGATTCTAAAGGATGTCCTGCTTTAACAACTGCAGTAACTGTAGATGCTAAGCTTGAACCAACAGGATCTACTACGCCAATAAATCCTAAATGTTATAACGGTAATAACGGAAGTTTTACAGTTATACCAGCTGGCGGAAATGGTGGACCATACGAATTTAGTTTTGACGGAGGTAATTTTACCACTTCTGCAACACATTCTAACTTAGATGCATTTGTTGGTGCAACAAATACAAAAACGTATAAATATCAAGTAAAAGATGGTAAAGGATGTCTTTCACCTATTTACGATGTTATATTAACAAACCCGACAGAGGTTAAAGTTACTGGTAGCTTCCCAGCCAATACTACATGTAGCTCTACAGCAGTAATTACAATTGTTGGTGCAGGTGGTGCAGGTAACTATACGTACAACTTTGATGGTGGTACAAATTATAATAATGTAACGACTAAAACAGTTACTTTAACAAATGCTGAGCAAACTATTAAATTCTATGTAAAAGATGGAAATGGATGTACAGCTGAAGGTGAAATTAAAGTTCCGGCATTTAACCCGCCAACAGGAATTACAATTTCTAACCCTGCTGCAATTACATGTAATGCAACAGAAACAAGTCTTACATTAACAGCAAATGGAGGTATTGCTCCGTATACATACGAAGTTACTGTAGGACCAGTTACGCCAGCAGCGCAAACTGGAAATACGGCTACATTTACTGGTCTAACAGCAGGCTACTATGAATTTAAAGTGACAGATGCAAGAGGTTGTACAGCTACAGGATCAAAAACTATTGCTGATGGAGTTAAAATTAAAGCTGATGTTGTAAAAACGGATGAATTATGTGCGGGCTCTAAAAATGGTAGTGCTACATTTACTGTTTCTGATGTAAGCAGTACAGGTAACTTTACATATACTTTTACTCCTAATACAGGTACACCAAATGTTAATGGTAATAAAGTTACGTATACAAATTTAGCACCTGGAACATATACTTTTGTTGCTACAGATAGAACTACAGGTTGTGTTTCTGATAGCAAAGAAGCTATCATTGGTGCAGCTACTCCAATTACTTTTGATGTTAATGCTTCAAAAATTAGCTGTAATAATAAATTTACAACAATCACAATTTCAAATTTACAGGGTGGAACAGGAAACTATTCTTATGCATTTGCAGCAAGTGGTTCAACAAGTCCATCAACACCTTACGGATCAACTTTAACAGTAGACACATCAGTTCTTACAACAAGTATAGATGTATACGTTAAAGATGCAAATAATTGTGCTATTAAGAAAACAGTCTCTGTTGGAACAGAGGATCTTCCAAAAATGGATCCTATTGCAGCACAATGTTACCTAGGAACTCCAATTTCTGTAAAAATTACAGGTACATATGCATTGCCAGCAACATTTAGTAAAGATGGTACTAATTTTGGAACGGCTGATACATTTAACTTAACGCCTGGAACTTATAAATTAACGGTAAAAGATAAATTCGGTTGTATCGATTTTATTAATTACGTAGTGGCTGAACAATTAACAATTACTCCATCAGTAGTTGCAGATACAGATTGTACGCCAAATACAACAATAAGCTTATCTTCTGCAGGAGGAACAGGAACTCGTACTTATGCAGTTTCATTCAATGGAGGGGGTTACTCAACAGTAACAAGCCCTTACACAGCAAGTGCAGCAGGAACTTATAAATTTAGAGTTAACGATACTGCAAACCCAGTTTGTTATGCTTATACAGCAGATATTACGGTTACTCTAAAACCTACAGTTTTAACAATAAGTACATCTAAAGTTGATGTAAAATGTTATGGAGCAAAAACAGGAAGTATTTTGGTAACAGCTACTTCTGGAAAAGCGCCATTTACATATACGATTACCAAAAGAGGTTCTTCACCAGCAGAGGTTTATAATGTAAATAATCCTTCAGGATTAGGTGCAGGTATTTATGATATTGTGGTAGAAGATGCTTTAGGTTGTAAATCGGCTACAGCAGATGTTACTATAGCAGAACCAGCTGAGTTAACAGCCGATGCAAGTATTGACCCATTTACTTGTAACACTACAAATACTAAAGAACCTAAAAATGTTACCGTTACAGGAACAGGAGGAGTGCTTCCTTATTCATACAGCTTTAATGGAGGATCTTATGGTCCATCAAACACTTTAGAAGTTGTAGATAATACAAAAACACAGACTGTTAGATATTCTATCATGGATGGTAATGGTTGTACAACTGCTGTTAAAACACTTACAATCTTACCGCTTAATCCGCCTAAGATTGCAAAAGTTGACGTAACAAAAATTTATTGTGATCCAGTTGCTAGCAGAAAAAGTACCGCAACAATTACATTAGTTGCTGGTAGCGGAGCTGTAACTTCTTACACAATCGTTTCAGGACAAACGAATACTACTGGAGCTACTTCAGGAGTATTTACTGATCTTGATTCTGGTAACTATACTTTCAGAGCAACAGCTTCAAATGGTTGTTATGATGAGTTTAGTATTAATATTCCACCAGTAGTTTCTATTACTGCAGCAGCAAATAAACTTAATGATGTTTATTGTTATGCGATTCCAAAAGAAACTACAGGAGCTATTAGATATACAGTAGGTAAATTTGTAAGTACTTATAGCTATACAGTTAATGGAGTTGTGACAGCTACAAATCAGACTGCGACTTCTTTCGATTTAACTAATCTTGGAGAAGGAACATACGATGTAGTATTTACAGATGAAACTACATTATGTATTTTCTCAACAAAAGTTGTAATTACACAGCCTACAGATGCTTTAGTTTTACATTTAGATTCTAATGTAAATGCAAACTGTAACAAAGCAACGTCTAAAGTAACAGTACATGCTACTGGAGGAACGTTAGATTATAAATATGCATTTAAACAAAACAATGTAGCCCCAACAGATTCTGATTACAAAGATGCTGCGAGTGCAGATCTTAGCCCAGTAATGAACACAGAATGGGATGTTTGGGTTAAAGATGCTAATAATTGTACAGCTAAGATAGACGTAACTATCGATACTGATTTAGCACCAACTGTTGATGTTAAAGTAAACAATCAATGTACAGTTTCTGGTAACGCATTTGTTATAGAAGCAACAGGTAATGGTGGTGTTGCACCATATACTTATACAATTAATACAGGTGTTGCACCAAGTCCAGCTAATATATTTACTGTTGGCGCAGGAACATACACGATTACGGTTAAAGATGCTAACGGTTGTACAGGAACAGCACCAATTACTGTTTACGATGCAATGACGGTTAGTGCAGACATCACTAAAGAACTTACATGTGCTGCTGTAACACCAGTAAATGGAAACATTAAGGTTAAAGTGGTAACTGGAGGAAAACCAAACTTTACTTATAAAGTAAAAATAGATGCAGGCTCTTACCCAACTACAGGAACACCTTTTACAGGAACATCTTTCGATTATCCAGTAACAGCGGCAGGAACGTATCAGTTTGAAATTACTGATGCTAATGGCTGTATAAAAGAAACAATAGCAGTTGAATTAAAAGATCCTCAAACGGTTCTGGTAAAAGATACTCCAACAAGTCCAACTTGTAATGGAGATGCAGACGGATCTGTAACACTTGAGGCGACAGCAGGAGAAGGACCATTTAAATTTAGTTTTAACGGAGGACTTTTCTTAGATAAATTTATTTATGGAGGATTAATTGCAGGAAACTATCCTTATACAGTAAGAGACAACAAAGGTTGTGAAGCTTCTGGAATAGCTATTGTTACTGCTCCTGCGGCTATTATACCAGTAATTAAAGCAAATGGAATTACATGTCTAAGTACAAAACCAGGAAGTATAGATGTAAATCTTACAGCTGCTTCTGGAGGTACAGCACCATTTACATACTATTTGTATGATAATACAATGGCAGTAAAAGGAACTTATATTGCAAATGCAGCAGATGCATTGGTAAAGCATAATTTCCCTAATTTAGATTTTGGTGACTACTTTATTCATATAGTAGACGCAAAAGGATGTAAGTATGAGAGTACTGCGATAAGAATTGAACCACTTCCATATTTGGCTTTTGAAGCTGAGACTATTGGAATGGATTGCGAGGAAGGTATCACTGTTAGAGTTAAAGTAACAGGTGGTACAGCAGATTTTGAATATTCTATTTATGGACTTGGTCAGTCTTCTGGCATTGTACCTGACAAAGAGTGGGATTTCAAAAAATTAGAGCAGAATACGACTTATAATTTTATGGTTGTAGATGCGAACGGATGTCCATCGTATTTAGAATATACTACACCTAAGATTTCAGATATTACGGCAGACGTTACGCCAAAAGATGTAACATGTTTTAATGCAGGAAATGGTGAATTAAGTTTTGAAGTAAAAGATTTAGGCGCAGGAACTACTCATATTTATTATGAAGTAAGAGATAACTTAACTAATCTGCCAATTCTAAGCCCTAAATTTGGTGATATCTATGCAGCTCCTTACACAGGAACAATTACAGGTTTATTGCCAGGTAATTACATTCTTTATGTAAAAGAAATAGACGGAACTAAATGTTCTACTACAACGAAATTCCAAATTAAACAGCCAGCTTCAGCACTTGATGCTAGTATTACTAAAGTGGTGAATGCAACTTGCGATAAAAATGCTTTTGTAACAATTAGCGCAGGTGGAGGAACAGGACCTTATACTTATGGTTTCTATACTGCACCAGCTACAGCACCAGCTTCATTTGGAAGTGAAAATGTTTTAGAGTTGCCATATTCTCCAACTACTACAAACTATAACATTGTTATAAAAGATGCTAATGAATGTGAGAAAGAACTAGGTCAGATAATTTCTAAAGACCCAAGTCCAGAAATTAGTTTAGATGTAGATAACAAATGTGTTAGCGAAGATACTTTCGGAATCGTAGTAACATTGTCTAACGTAGGAATGCCAGGATATTCTATTAAAGTTGACGATGGAGTTTTTGTACCATATACTGGAACATTCCCGTATACAATACCAAATTTACACTCTGGAGAACATGAAATTACAATAAAAGACAAAAACAACTGTACAGATGTTAAGAAGATAACAATTGACGCTCCATTAAAACTTGAAGCTTCAAATCTTGTTCTGCCAAATTGTAATGATGATAATGGTGGAGTAACATTAGTTCCAAGTGGAGGATCAGGAAATTATGGTTATAGTATTTTACCAAGTTTCCCAAGTGTATCTATAGTAGGCAATACAATTACAGGATTACAAGCTGGTAAGTATGTAGTAACAATGACCGACCTTACAAATGTTGGATGTACTACTACAACAGAATTTGAATTGCCAGCTGGAACTCCAGTTACTTTTGATGCTGTAGCTACAGATGTACTTTGTCTTGGAGATTCAAACGGAACTATTACAGTAAATTTACTTGCAGGTAATAATGAACCTCCGTATACTTACGAAATTGCATTAGTATCAGGAGCGCCTCTACCATTAGGTATTGTACAGACAGATAACGTATTTAGTAATCTTCCGATAGGAGATTATAGAATTACGGTGACTTCTAAGAGATTGTGTTCTTTATATAAAGATTACACTATTGGAGGACCAACTGTTGCTTTAGGAGCCATTGTTGCTCTGAAAGATTTTGGATGTCTTTCAGGAAGCGATCCAGAACTTGCAGAAGTTACAATTACTGGAACGGGAGGTACAGCATCGTATCTATATAATTTTGATGGAAGTGCAAATTATACGAAAGAAAATAAAGTAACGATTCCAAATGACGGAAACCCTCATACGGTAAATTACTATGTAATCGATAAGAATGGTTGTAAAACAAATGGTTCTACAATTGTTAATCCGTTTACGAAATTAGACGATATTGATTTTGCTCAAACGATAGTAGCAACATGTCCAGATGAAGAAACACAAGTTACTTTAACAGTAATAGGTGGTTATGCAATTGATAAATATGAAATTGTTTCTCCATTCACTAAAGACAACGGAACTTCAAATGTATTTGACAACTTACTTGCTGGAACTTACATGTTTAAAGTGACAGACGAGAGAGGATGTTCTATCGAAAGACCTTATGTAATTGAAAAATTAGATAAAATTGATATTGTTAAAACATCACAAATCAATGTAAGCTGTAACACAATAAACGGAACCAATAACAACGGTGAGGCAACTTTCACAGTTTCAGACTTTAGTACTGCTGGTTACACAGTTGTTGTTACAAGTACACCAACTGGATTAGCTCACAACGCTCCTACAACAGCAGGTGATGTAGTTACAATAGATGGTCTTGTTGAAGGAACTTACACAGTAACAGTAACAGATAATACAACAAATTGTTCGAAATCTGCAGATGTTACCATTACAATGCCAGCTCCAATTGTATTTACTGCAACGGGTAGCAATGTATATTGTTCTGAAGATAATTCTACAATTACAATTACAAACATTGTAGGTGGAACGCCAAATTATTCTTATGCAGCAGTTATAAGAAATCAACCAGCTCCAGTAGCGTTTGCAGCGTCTACTGTTCCATTGGTGGTTGATACAGATTTGACAAACCTATTATGGGATGTTTATATTAAAGATGCGAATGGTTGCGTTTCAGCGCCAATCCCAGTAGATATTGATCTTGACGCAGCTCCAGTTCTTAATATGCCTGTACAACAGTGTTTTGTAGATGTTGACTTGACTGTAGATCTTGATGCTCTTGCTACAACATACAATAATGTTAAAACATTTACGATTGATGGATTGCCAACAGGTGCTATAGCGACATTTACAAAAGCAGGTTCATATAAAATCGTTTTAACAGATGAGCATGGTTGTTCAGATGAGCAAACGTATATTATTCAAGAGCGTTTAACAGCCGCAGCAACATTAGAGAAAGATCTTTATTGTGAAGTAGGTAATGAAGCAGCAAAAATTGTTGTTGAAGTAAAAGGTGGTGTAAAAGATTATACATACCAAATGTACCTAGACGGTGTTGCAGTATTCCCAGCTCCAAAAACAGCTACGGGTGATTTTACAGAATTTGTAACTGCTGAAGGAGATTACACTTTTGAAATCTCAGACAGTAACTTACCATGTACATTTACAACTATTCCTGTAACGGTTACAGATCCAGAGCCAATTACTCTTGGAGATTCGCATACAGATGTATTATGTTGGAATGACAGCAATGGAACTTTAACAGTTGTACCAACTGGTGGAGTAGAACCATATTCATATGTGCTTTCTGGAACAGTTACAAATACAACAGGAGATGTAAGCGGTGTTTATACCGATTTACCTCAAGGTACGTATACAGTTCAAGTTACAGATGGTAAAGGTTGTACGACTACTTCGGCTAATATTATAATTATTCAGCCAAATAAGTTAGATCAAGAGTATGCTATTACAGCAAATAATGCTTGTAATAGATTTACAGAAATTGTGGTAACAGGTAAAGAAGGTACGGCACCTTACCAATATAATTTTGACGGAAATGGATACGATGATACAAATAGTATCTCTGTACCAAATGACGGTTCAGTTGCATCAGTTACCTATACGGTTAGAGATGCTAATGGTTGTGAAACACCACCAGTAACAGTTCCGATTGTTCCATTAAACAAACCGAGTGCTTTAGAATTCTTAGCAACTGCTATTACTTGTAATCCTGCAAACGCTACTAGTACTGTTACAGTAACAGCTACAAACGGTGTAGGTGCGTTAGAATTTAAAATTATAGAATTCAACGGTGTGGCAACTACGCTTTATCCACCAGTTTCAACAACTGGAAGTGCAGATCCAGCCGTATTTACAGGATTACCTTTCGGTGAATATAAATTTGAGGTAACAGATAGTTTTAAATGTTCATTCACTGATATATTGACTATCAAAGACGTTGTTAAAATCCAAGCTACAGGTGATGCTTTCGCGAAATCTTGTATCGGTACAGACGACGGAAAAGTAGTCTTTACAATGTCTGATTTCAAAGGAACATATACTTACTCAGTAACTAAAGATGGTGCTGCTTTTGATGGACCACATACAACTTCTAACACAGAGGTTACTTTAGCGAATTTAGCAATAGGAGTTTATGAGATTAGTGTTGTTGATGATATAACAACTTGCCCAATAACTTTCAGCGTTACGGTTAACGATCCTATCGATGTAACTGTTTCAGAAGAAGATAACGTAAATGCTAATTGTAAAACTGGTGCAGTAGTGACAGTTCTAGGACACGGAGGAGCTGGAGATTATACCTATTCTTTTGTTGCAGCGGGAGCAGCTTACGGTACATTTGAACCAGAAGCTACTAGAGTATTAAATCCTGCTACGGCGAGTTGGTATGTATATGCGAAAGATAAAAACGGATGTATCTCTCAACCGATAACAGTTAACATTACAACTGATCCATTGCCAAGTAACTTTACAGCAAAAGTTACATCTCATTGTGCTGATAATAATGGAAATTATGAAATTGTAGTAGATGATTCTGTTGCTATTGGAGTAGGTCCATTTACATATAGTATTGGTGGAGGATTCCAAATTTCTAAATCATTTACAGTGAACGTGGCAAAAGCTTACGATATCACAGTACGCGATAAATTTGGTTGTGAGACTAAATTCCCAGCTCTAGTAACTATTTTACAGCCTTTAGAATTGGATACTAAAATTTTAGATTGGCCAAGTTGTGATGAAGGAGACGGAAGAATTAGTGTTACAGCAACTGGTGGTTCAGGAAATTACAGTTATTCAATTGACGGACAACCTGCAGTAACAACTACGACAGCTGAATTTACAGGTTTAGATTCTGGTTCTCACACAATCGATGTGATTGATACAACGACTAACTGTCCAATTTCAACAACGGTGGTTATTGCTCCAGCAACTAAAATTGATGGTTTCAAAGCAGTTCCTACTCCTGTTACATGTTTCAGTTATACAGATGGTAAAATTAGAGCAAGCATTACTCCAGGAGTAAATGATAACCCTATATACAAATATAGAATCAACAACGGTCCACTTCAAGAAAGCGGATTGTTTGAAGGATTAGCAGCTGGAGATTACAGAGTTGAAGTATTCTCAGGAAGAGGTTGTACAGCCTTTATTGATGTAAAAGTTGAAGGACCTAAAGCAATTGTGGTTCCAGATCCAGCTGTGGTGCAGTACTTATGTACTAGCGGTAACACTAGCAATTTTGCAACAATCACAGTAACTGGTGTTACTGGAGGTTCTGAAAATTATGATAAGTACACTTATGAGTTTATTAGAAATGGTGTAAGAGTTTACAAAGGAGAAAGAAATGTGTATACTCAAACCGATTTTACAGGTGGAAATTTCGTAGTAAAAGTTTATGACGAAAATGGTTGTGAGGGTACTAATCCAACAACTTGGGTAATTAATCCATTCATCCGTTTAGACAAAGTAAATGTAAGAGTTGATGATGCAATCACTTGTCCTACTAAAGAAAACATTACAGTATCAGTAGATGCGACAGGAGGTACACCAACAAACTTAGAATATTCAATCGCTTATTCTTCTGGTGCTACTGTACCAGGAAATGCGCCAAATGCAAATGGAGTATTTACAGATTTAGGAATTGGTGAATATATCATCACAGTTCTGAATAAAGATACTGGCTGTTTATTACAGAAAGTTCACAATGTGTTTGATCCAAATACATTCAGTATTCAAGCAGTTGCTGTAAATGGAGAAATTTGTTTCAATGCTACTGATGGAAGCGTAGATTTAACTTTTGTAGACAATCAGATAGTTCCAAAAGACGATGCAGGTAGATTTGATTATGTAGTGACTGGTCCTTCGCCAAGTACAGCGGTAGTAGCTTCAGGTCAATCACCAACTGCAGGTCCACAAAGAGTTTCTAATTTGAGCGCTGGTTTATACAAAGTTGTGGCTACCTTAGTAGGTGATCCTAGATGTTCAGTAGAAACATTATTTACGATCAGTCAACCAAACGAAGCATTAGTTGCAACATCAGCAAAAGTGGATATTACATGTATTGCAGGTAATAATGACGGTGAAATATCTGTTAGCGCAACAGGAGGTTGGAACACATCTTACCAATATCAATTAGTAAGAGGTACAACTGTTGTAGAAGATTATTCAAGTAAGACAAACTATCCAGGTCTAACAGCAGGTGTTTATACCATAAACGTTAAAGACGCTAAAGGTTGTATGGCATCTACAAGTCAGACTTTAATAGTGCCATTGCCTATTAATGCTACAGCAAGTGCAAATGTTACAACGTTACCATGTTTTGGAGATAAATCTGGTGTAGTTACCGTGAGCCCTCCAACAGGTGGTCAAGGAAGCAACTATATGTATACTTTAAATATACTTTCTGAAAATCCTGTAATTTCATCAGGACCATTCTCTTCTCCAGTTTTCTCTGGATTAGGAGCAGGAAGATATAGTGTAACAATAACAGATGGATTCTCTTGTGAGTTTACAACTAATGAAGTTGAAATAAAAGATCCACTAAAAGTATTAGCTACTTTAGTAGAGTCTAGAGCACAAACTTGTCAGACTTTAACAGAGCTTACGCTAAGTGCTGAAGGAGGAACAGGACCATATACTTATAGTGCAGATGGAACAACAATATTAGGTACATTCGCATCTTCAGTTTCATTTGAAGTGCCAGTAGGTTCTTATAAGTATTTTGTTTTTGATTCTAAAGGATGTAGAAGTGTTGTCTCTAATACAGTTACAATCTATGCATTAA
Organism: Flavobacterium sp. ACN2; assembly: GCF_002303885.1. GTDB lineage: Bacteria > Bacteroidota > Bacteroidia > Flavobacteriales > Flavobacteriaceae > Flavobacterium. The sequence continues at coordinate 51,853 of NZ_MRCM01000011.1, forward strand.
CTCCATTAGATGTTAAATTGGATGTTTCAAGCGCAGTTGTAAAATGTACTGGAGAAGCTACAGGAGTAATTACTGCAGAAGCAGTAGGAGGCTTGGGTCATTATTCTTATACATTGTTAAACGGAACAGGCGGAATTGTTCGTCCAGCTCAAGACAATGGAGTATTTGCTGATCTTCCAATTGGAACATATCAAGTAGCAGTTGAAAGTGTGGATTGTAGTGATAAATCTGAATTGGTTGTTATTACGGAACCAAGAGAAGCTTTACAAGCTCAATTTAAACCAACTGATGTTACTTGTTTCGGTGAGAATAATGGTAAACTTGAAATAATCGCTTCAGGTGGAACAGGAGTTATTAAATATGCAATTTCTCCAAATCTGAACCAGTTTGATACTAAAGTGATATTTGAGAAATTGGCGCCTGGTGATTACCAAGCTATAGCTCAGGACGAAAACGGATGTTTTGTATTGTACGATTTCACAATCTCACAACCAAGACCTGTAGTTGTAACTGAGGTTCCAAACTCAATGATACCAGAAGTTTGTGACGGAGATAAAGATGGTGCATTTAGTATCGAAATTAAAGGTGGTACTTTACCTTACAGTGTAAGTTTAGATGCTCCAAACGGACCATTTACTGCAGGTACTGCAACACAAACAGTGTTTGACTTTACAAACCTTAAAGGTGGAGCACATACAGTTTATGTGAAAGATGCAAACAACTGTCCGGTAGATTTCGTAGAGAATATGCCAAATGCTGTAATTCTTAACCCAACTGCAGAAGTAACATATGATTGTGTTAACAATGCACAGGCAAACATGGTAGTAGTAACAATCGATGCTTCTATCACAAACCCTGCAGAGGTAGATTACTCTCTTGACAATAATGGAACATTCCAGCCAAGTAACATTTTCACAAATGTTGCTCCAGGAAGCCACTTCATTGTTGCTAGACATACTAACGGATGTGAGGTGCCAACTCCAATTTTTGAAGTAGCAGCTGTAGATCCAGTAAGTTTAATTGACGTGACAAACCAAAGCAAAGACATCAACACAATTGTTGTAAAAGCTTCTGGTGGAGTTGCTCCTTACGAATACAGCTTCAATGGTGAATCATTCTCATCATCTAATAGCTATAGAATCTACAAATCTGGTGATTATGTAGTGATCGTAAGAGACAAAAATGGTTGTGAGGCAACAATAACAGTTCAGGGTACATTCTATGACTTCTGTCTGCCAAACTACTTCACTCCAAACGGTGACGGACAAAATGATACTATTGGTCCAGATTGTGGTGCATTAGCATACAAAGAACTAACGTTCGATATTTATGATAGATATGGTAGAGTAGTAGCGAAATACCACGTAGGTCAAAAATGGGATGGTAGATATCATGGAAACGAATTACCAACAGGTGATTACTGGTATGTTCTTAAATTAAATGATCCGAAAGATCCAAGAGAATTTGTTGGACATTTCACTTTATACAGATAACAAAATTATAGCCCCAATGATGTTATCTAAAAATATTAATACAATGAAAAAGCTTATTTTATCCTTAGTACTCATGGCTGTAACAACAAGTTACAGCCAAGAGTTAAACCTACCGGTGTTTACCCAGTATTTAGCTGATAACCCTTTTATTCTTTCTCCTGCTTATGCTGGTATTGGAGATAATCTCCGTATTAGAGCCAATGGTTTAACACAGTGGGTCGGAATTAAAGACGCACCAGATAACCAGTCATTGTATGCAGATTTTCGTGTTTTAGATCGTTCTGGAGTTGGTTTGTCATTGTATAATGATAGCAATGGTAATACAAGACAAACGGGAGCCAAAGTTTCATTTGCGCACCACTTGATTCTAGATTATCGTACAGAGCAATACCTTTCATTTGGTATTTCGTATAACATCAATACTTTTCGTTTAGAAACAAATAATTTTACGGGGACTGACGGAGGGATAACAGACGATCGTCGTACATCTAACAACAACTTTGATCTTAGTGCATTGTATCGTAACAGAGGATTTTATTTTAGTTTCAATGCCAACAACGTATTGAAAAAGAATATTAGTCTTGAGAGAGCAAACGAACCAGATCTTTTATCGAACTTTCAGGTATATTCTGGATTTACTTTTAAAGATGGAGAAAACAGACGTATCGAATACGAACCATCGGTTTTCTTACAGTACTTTGCAAATGACCAGCGTTCTACAACCGATTTTAACTTCAAATACAGACGTTACAATCGTTACGAAGATTACTATTGGATTGGAGTTTCTTACCGTTTCTTAAATGACCAGTTCCCAAAACCTTTGGCAATGGGACCAATGGCTGGTTTTATGAAATCTAAATTCTATTTTGCATACTCTTACCAGTTAATGTTTAATGGACTTGGAACGTATAACACAGGAACACATTCCATCACAATCGGATTCGATTTCTTACAATCTATCAGTAACTGTCCTTGTACACAAAGTCCAGTTCACGATTAGACAAGTAATTTTTATCATCTTTGAGAATTATTTTGTTTGTTTTCATAATTTACAACGTTTTCGTTTTTATTAATGGATTATTTTTGCTTTTTTGAAATTTAGACTACTGTAAAAGTTCTATATTTGTTATTCTTTCAAAAAATTAAAAAAATTAGCAGATGAAAACTTTAAACGATTTCGATTTTAAAAATAAAAAAGCAATTATCCGTGTTGACTTCAACGTGCCATTGGATGAGAATTTTAATGTAACAGATACAACACGTATTGAAGCTGCAAAGCCAACAATTGACGCTATTTTAGCTCAAGGTGGAAGTGTGATTTTAATGTCGCACCTTGGAAGACCAAAAGGAGCAGAAGAGAAATACTCTCTAAAACATATCTTAAAAACAGCTTCTGATATTTTAGGAGTTCAAGTAAAATTTGCTGAAAACTGCGTTGGAGAACCAGCTCAAACTGCAGCAAAAGATTTAAAACCAGGCGAAGTTCTTTTATTAGAAAATTTACGTTTCCATGCTGAAGAAGAAGCAGGAGATGTAGCTTTCGCTAAAGAATTAGCTTCTCTGGGAGATATTTATGTAAACGATGCATTTGGTACAGCTCACAGAGCACACGCATCTACTACAATTATTGCACAGTTTTTTCCAAACGATAAAACCTTTGGAACATTATTGGCAAAAGAAATTGACAGTTTAAATAAAGTTCTTAAAAACAGTGAAAAACCTGTAACTGCTGTTCTTGGAGGTTCTAAAGTTTCTTCTAAAATCACCGTTATCGAAAATATCTTAGATAAAGTAGATCACATGATTATTGGAGGAGGAATGACTTTTACTTTCGTTAAAGCGCAAGGAGGAAAAATCGGAGAGTCTATCTGCGAAGATGACAAATTAGATTTGGCTTTAGAAATTTTAAGACTAGCAAAAGAAAAAGGAGTGCAGGTACATATTCCTGTTGATGTTGTTGCTGCAGACGATTTCTCAAACAATGCAAATACTCAGATTGTAGACGTTACTGCAATTCCTGACGGATGGCAAGGTTTAGATGCGGGTCCAAAATCTTTGGAGAACTTCAAAAAAGTTATTTTAGAGTCAAAAACAATTCTTTGGAATGGTCCATTAGGAGTTTTTGAAATGGAAACTTTCTCTAAAGGAACAATCGCATTAGGAGATTATATCGCTGAAGCTACAGAAAATGGAGCATTTTCTTTAGTAGGAGGTGGAGATTCTGTTGCAGCAGTAAAACAGTTCGGATTTGAAGACAAAATGAGCTATGTTTCTACTGGTGGTGGGGCAATGCTAGAAATGTTAGAAGGAAGAATTTTACCTGGAATCGCAGCGATTTTAGACTAAAATATCACAATTAACATTTTTTTAAACACTTTTCTTCAATAAAGGGCTTAGATTTGCAAAAATACAACTCTTGTAATAGATTGAATTACAGAATTTTAAAATAATGTTATATGATTGTAAAAAAATTATCATTAGTGGTTTCCGCTTTCTTTTCGTTAGCTGTCTGTGCACAGGAAACGGCAAAGGCAGATGTAGAACTGAAGCCAGAGGTTAAGCTTTCATATTTAGATTCTATTAAAAGCACATTCAAAAAAGATCATTTAGCTACAAAAGTAGATAGTCTTTGGATGAATGAATTAGTAAGTCTAGATATTTATGATGATCTGACCAAAGACATTCAAACAATTAACAAAGATGTTACTGTTGATGAAGAACTTCCAACCGAACTGCTAAAACAGCGTTTGGCGGCGATGAATCAGAAATCACCTTTTGAGATAGAATACAATCAAGGTTTAGAAAATATAATAAAGTCATTTCTTAAGAACCGTAAAAAATCGTTTTCTCGATTAATGGCTTTATCAGAATATTATTTCCCAATGTTCGAGGATGCTTTTGCAAAACAAAACGTTCCTTTGGAAATAAAATATTTAGCCGTTGTAGAATCTGCTTTAAATCCTAAAGCAGTTTCTAAAATGGGCGCTACGGGACTTTGGCAGTTTATGTACGGAACCGGAAAACAATACGCTTTAAAAATCGATTCTTATATCGACGAAAGAAGTGATCCTCTTAAAGCTACGGCTGCAGCATCTGAGTACATGACCAAAATGTTCAATATTTTTGGAGACTGGGAACTGGTTTTAGCTTCTTACAACTCAGGTCCAGGAAATGTTACTAAAGCAATTCGTCGTTCTGGAGGAAAAACAAAATACTGGGACATTCGTAATTATCTTCCAAAAGAAACTCAAGGTTACGTACCCGCTTTCTTAGCAACAATGTACCTTTTTGAATACCACAAAGAGCACGGAATCAATCCGGAAAGAGCTGTGGTTAAAAACTTTGAAACAGATACCGTTGCGATCAAAAATCAAATGTCTTTCAAACAGATTGCCGATTTGTTAGACATGCCACAATCACAGATTCAACTTTTAAATCCGTCATACAAAATGGGAGTTGTTCCATTTTATCAGGGAGAACAGCATTTTATCAGACTTCCAAAAGATAAAATAGCAACTTTTGTATCAAACGAAGAGCAAATTTATGCTTACGTAAAACACAATACAGAATTTAGATCGACATCTTCTAGATTAGCTGTAAAATATGCTCCAAAAGCAAAACCTGCAACAGTTAAACCTGCTGCTATTGATAATGGAGATTTCGAATTTTATAAAGTTAGAAAAGGAGATAATTTGGGTGCAATCGCTTCTAAATATAATGTGAGCATTGGCGAGATTAAAAAATGGAATAATTTAAAAACAAATGCAGTTGCAATTGGCAGAAGTTTGAAAATTAAACCAGAAGAGCCTTCACCTTCTGCTATTAAAGCAAATGCAATTGTAGATAAAAAAGAAGAAGCAATCGCATCTGCTGAAAATAAAGAGAAAACAGCTGTCGATATGGACTATGTTGTAGTGGCTGGCGACAATTTAGGAAGCATTGCAAAGAAATTCGGTACGACTATTGCGGAGTTAAAAGAACTTAACGATTTAACTTCAAATAACATTGGTTTAGGAAAAACACTTATTATTTCTAAAGCAGCAATAGTTATAGAAGAGCCGGCTTCAACAGCAATTGCATCAAACTCGGTTGATTCATTCAAGAAAAAAGCACCTTCTAAAAACGTTAGTGAAGATTATTACGTTAAAAAAGGAGATTCTTTATACAGCATTTCTAAAAAATATCCTGGAGTAACAATTTCAGATATTAAAAAATGGAATGGTATTAAAGATGAAGATATTAAACCGGGAATGAAACTTAAAATAAACGGATAATAGAAAAATCTTATTAAATTTGGGTTTTATTTCATAAATTAAAAAAATGAATAAAACCCATTTTTTATTGCTATTAGTTCCATTTTTCCTGACTGCTTGTTTCAAAACTGAAAAACAAAGCGAAACAGTTTCTGGAAAAACCAATACCATATCGGTCATTATTGATGATCAGTTGTGGTACGGAGAAGTAGGCGATAGTATTAGAAATAAATTTGCCTCACCGGTTCTTGGACTTACCCAAGAAGAACCGCTTTTTACCATTAATCAATATCCTGCGAGATTGCTAGAAGGCTTTGTTACCGACAGCCGAAGCATCATTGTAGTCAAAAAAACAAACGCAGAGAAATTTGAAATCATTCGAAGCACAACCCTTCCTCACAATACTTTTCGCATTTACGGAAAATCGGTAGACGATATTATATGCAGTCTTGAATTGAACGCGCCGCAAATAATCAAAATTATTCACGATGCCGAAATTCAGAAAATTCAAGAAGACAACAGTGCTTCACTGTTGAATAAAGCTATCATAAAAAACAAATTCCACATCAATATTCAAATCCCGACAGGATATGAATATATGTTGCATAAAAAGAAATTCATCTGGCTTAAGAAGGAAATTATAAGTGGTAATACCAGTTTGTTAATTTACCAGATTCCGCTCTATAATTTCAAGAAGAAAAAAGACGTTGTAAATGCTATTGTCAAAATGCGTGATTCAATCGGTAAATACATTCAGGGCCGTGAACCCAATACACAAATGATTACCAGTGAAGCTTACGCGCCCTATTTCTCAAAAATAATGTTGAACAATAAAGAAGCCTTCGAAACAAAAGGGACATGGGAATTGAAAAATGATTTCATGACTGGACCATTTATCAATTATGCCATTATAGATCCAACCTTTAATCGTGTTTTGGTTATTGAAGGATTCTCTTATTCACCCTCACATCAAGAACGCGATCTAATGCTAGAACTTGAAGCCATTATTAAAACAGTCAGAATAGACAAGCGATAGGTGTTTTGGTTCATGTTTGAAGTTTCTTTGCGGTTCAATTCGTTCAGTTTGTCAACGTGAAACCTGAAACTTCAAACATGAACCAAAAAATTTCGTACTTTTATTCATAACAAACATAAAAACAATTAGTTATGAAAAAATTAACCACAACCTTAGCAATAATAACCTTGTGCTTTATTTCTTGTAAAAAAGAAGTGAAAGAAGAAGCGACACCTACAACAGCGACAGATTCTGTTAAAACGGAAGAACCAGTTGCTGAAGCACCATTAGATTCTGCAGCGCAGATGAAAGCTTGGCAAGAATATGCAACACCAGGAAATCCGCATAAAATACTGGCTGATGAAGTTGGAACATGGAATTGTGATATGACATTTTGGTCGGATGCCAATGCAAAACCTGAAAAAGAAACTTGTGTAGCCGAAATCAAAATGATCTTAGGCGGACGCTTTCAAGAAGCAACTTATAAAGGAACTATGATGGGACAGCCATTTGATGGAAAAGGAACAGTAGGCTATAATAACGCCAGCAAAGAATACGTCTCCACATTTATTGATAATATGGGAACTGGAATGATGATTGGCAGAGGAAAGTATAATGAAAGTACTAAGAGTATAGATTACGACGGAGAAATGGCCGATCCCGTAACAGCAAAAAATACAAAGTACAGAGAAGTTTACACCATCGTAGATGCTAAAACCAGAAAAATGGAAATGTACGATACAAAAAACGGAACTGAATATAAAAGCATGGAAATCGTAATGACGAAAAAGTGATTTTCTAGTCAGTTACAAAGAAACAAAGGCGCAAAGACACAAAGATTTATTCTAGGAAATATAACTTTGTGTCTTTGCGATTTCTATAAGAAACTTTAGCACAGCTAAAAAAATATATAACTTAGCGCCTTCGCGCCTTTGTGGCAAAAACAAAGAAGAATGGAATTAAATTGGAAAATAAAGCCTTTTGAGGCATTAACTGTTCATGAGTTATATGATTTGCTCAGATTGCGAAGTGAAATCTTTGTAGTCGAGCAAAATTGCGTTTATTTGGACCTTGATGGCAAAGACAAGAAAGCATTGCACCTTTTGGGTGAATTTGAAGGCAAAATAGTGGCCTATTCGCGCTTATTTGATGCGGGGATTAGTTTCGATAACGCTTCGATCGGAAGAGTCGTTGTAGATCAAAATTACAGAGACAGAAAATGGGGACACGAATTAATGCAAGAAGCCATAGCCCAAATTCAATCCAATTTTGGAAAAGATAAAATTACTATAGGAGCACAATTGTATTTGAAGAAATTCTACGAAAGCCACGGTTTTGTTCAAACAAGCGAAATGTATTTGGAAGATGATATTCCGCATATCGAGATGATTCGAGAATGATTAAAAATGAAGTAAATCTGCAAGGATTTTTAGCATAAGTAAAAAAAACTTAGAATCTTAGCACCTCAGTATCTTAGAATCTTAGAAAAACTAAATTTTAGTAATCACAAACTCCACCCGCCGATCGTAATTATCGCCTCGGCCTAAAGGATATCTATTGCCGCATCCCATATAGGTCATGCGGCTTTTGGATACTTTTTTGGACATTAGATAATGAAAAACAGTTTTGGCGCGATTCCAAGAAAGTCTCCTTTCTTTAGTATCTCTATCAATTCCGTCGCTGTAGATTTCGGGTGTACAGCAAACGTGTCCGCGTATTTCAAAATTTAAGTTTCGATGATCTTGAAGCGTTACCGCAATTTTATCCAGTTCTTTTTTAGAATTAGGAGTTAGTTTGGCACTTCCAATTTCAAATAAAATAGATTCCAGACAAACTTTATCGCCTACTTTTAATTTGTCTTTAAAAGAAGTGTGAATTCCTTTTCCGAAACTATTCTTTTTAACCACAATTAAGTCAACCCGCCGATTTCGGAGACGTGTTTCGTACAGATTTTCTATCGTATCTGCTTTTACGACAACACGTCCTTTTCCTTCCAGAATTACAATTTTACTTTGATTGAACCCTTTTCTGATCAACAGATCCTGAATCGTATTGGCCCGATTATTAGACAATCTAAAGTTATACTCATCGTTTCCACGATCATCACAATAGCCATAAATCTGTATAGACTCAACTTTAGAAGTGTCTATGTTTTTTATAAAGTTAGAAACCACACTGATTTGTTTTTCTGTCAAATCATATTTGTCAAACTCAAAATAAATTGTTTCAACAGGTTTTTGTTGTGCGTTTACTGTATAAAATGAAAAAAGAATCAGGGCTAGAGTTATCTTCATTCACTACATTTTTAAAATCGTCTTATATTCTGTCTGGTTATTTAATACGCTAACTGCTCTTTTAATTTCTGAATTGTTTTTTAGATAATACTGATATAAACCTTCCTGATACTGATATCTTTTGATCAGTTCTTCCAAAATCATGTTTTTAATTTCTTTTTGGTTTTTGTCCAGTAAAGTAGTTTCGCTTTTTTCTAAAGCATTCAGCAATTGCTGATATTCGGCAGTAATGGTCTCGTCAATTTTTTCTTTTTTAGCGGCAGCTAAAGTATTTTTCAAAGCCACTTCGGTTTCTGTATCAAAAGTGATTTTGTTAGCTTTCAGATATTGTTTGAAAGCAGTATAATCTGCATCAGTCAAAGTCGGAATCTTGTCTCCTAAATTTGGATTTTTGTAATAATACGTTGTTGCATAATCAAAAACACCATCGTTTTTAATTAAAGCAGTTGCAATGGCACTTGTTTTGGTTTCTTCCAATTCGATATCTGGCAAAACCCCTCCGCCATCATAAACCGTTCTTCCTTTTCTGGTTTTAAAAGCATTAAAATTTTTAGCATCAGTTTTCTGAGCCACGCCATTTTTGTCTTTATGCGTGTAATCCAAAGCTTGAATACATCTTCCAGAAGGAGTATAATATCTTGAAATAGTTACCTTTAATTGAGTTCCATAAGTAAGATCAACAGAACGCTGTACCAAACCTTTTCCGAAACTTCTGCTCCCTAAAACAACAGCGCGATCCAAATCTTGCAATGCACCCGAAACAATTTCAGAAGCCGAAGCACTTCTTCCGTTCACTAAAATTGCTAGCGGAATTTCAGTATCAACAGGTTCTTTCTGTGTTTTATATGTGTTGTTGTGTTTTTCAATTCTAGATTTAGTCGTAACAATTACCTCATTCTTCGGAACAAACAAATTACAGATATCAATGGCTTCGTTTAACAAACCTCCAGGATTTCCTCTTAAATCCAAAACAATTTGTTTCGCACCGTCAGCTTTTAGTTTTTCAAGAGCGTCTTTAACTTCTGCAGAAGCTTTTCTGCTAAAATGCGCTAAAACAATATAACCTGTTTTATCATCAATTTTTCCGTAAAAAGGAACCGATTTAATATCAACTTCATCCAAAACTAAAACCGTAGTACTTGGTTTTCCCTGACGAAGATATTTAATGTTGATTTTAGTATTTTTTGTTCCTTTTAATAATTGTGAAGCATCATCTTTAAAATCAGCAATTAAAACATCACCGATTTGGATAATTTCGTCACCCGCTTTTAATCCGGCTTTGTCAGCAGGATAGTTTTTATAAGGTTCACGCACAATTAAGCGGTCTTTTTTTCTAGAGATCAAAGCGCCAATTCCAGTATATTCTCCAGTATTATTGATTTTGAAGTTTACAACATCCTGTTCGTTAAAATAAACCGTGTACGGGTCTAGACTTCCCAACATGCTTTTGATTGCTTTATCCATCAAATCGCCAGGATTTGTTTCGTCTACATAATTGGTGTTTACGGCTTTAAACAAAGTCGTAAAAATTTCGATCTGTTTGGCAATTTCAAAAAAATCTTCTCTAAAACTGGTTCCAACAAACAACATTCCCGCCGCAGCGACTGGTATAATAAATTTCTTTTTGAAATACGGATACATGATTATTCTTTTTTTCTTCTTTTTAATCTTTTTCTAATAAAATAGGCTAATACACAAAATATGATAATAAACGGCCAAATGCTGATAAGTGAAATTAAAAAATCGGATAAACTGAAAAATCCAGATTTAACAGCAGTCCAAAGTTTTGAACCGTATGATATTTTAACGCCTTCTTTTTCGGCAATTGTTTTGTAAAATTCTATTGTAATTGTGCTTTCAGAGACACGACTTTCTAAGTATTTCAGTTGACCTTCTTTTGATTCTATTTCTTCGCGGATTGCTGAAATCTGTTTTTCAATTTCTAAAATCTCGCTGACTTTAGTCGCTTTCTGTAAGATTTGTAGATAGCGTTCTTCTAGTTTTTTCTTCGTATTTAATCTAGAAGTTAAATCAATAAATTGTTCTGTTACATCTTCTGCAGATATATTTTTAACTTCAAAATAAGAAACTCCTTTTGAAACATTATTTATAAAACGATCAAAATTCTGGCTTGGTACTTTTACTGTAAGGCTTCTGTAAACACTGTTGTAATCTTTCCCTTCAGAATCGTTTATGATTCTTGCCTTGTTGTCTGAAACCGCTTTTTGAATTTGATTGTAAGTGTTTTCTAAATTATCTGTTTCAAATCGAAGCGATCCCTGTTTGATTATTTTCTGCGGAATCTTAGTTGTTGAAGATTCATTTAAATCTTGATCTTTTCTATTAGACTCACTTGCTCCAGCAGGTGGCGGTGGCGGAACCATAACGGCGCTTACTGCAACATCATTACTCTCAGCTTCAGATTTACTGCAACCGGAAAGAATCAAAAACAAAAAACATAAAAAGAAAATATGTCGCATAAAATTTCAATTTAGAGCTAAAACTACGATTTTTTTGTCTAACTTGAATAATAATCTTACGTTTTGAAATTTACGCTTCTGTTTTCGTATCAGAATCTTGAGGTTTGTTGATTTGAGCTGCAAATTTCTCAAACAATTGAATCATTTTGGTGTTGATTTCTTCGTAAGATAAACGGTCTTTTGTCTGATAAAAAAGCATAATCGAATAAGGCTGATCCAAGTTATCTAAAAGTAAATGTTTGTTCAAACGATAGGTTTCTCTCAGAACTCTTTTAAAGTAATTTCGATCAACGGCTTTCTTGAAATATTTCTTAGAAACCGAAACGCCAATCTTGGTTTGTTCTTCTGAATTTGCTTCCGTTTGACGGTAAACTAAACGAAGCGGATATTTGGACACCGATTTTCCTTCAGAAAACAGTAAACCAATTGTCGTTTTGCTTTTTAAACGCTCGTTTTTAGGGTAAGTAAAGTTCATTTAATTCAGAAAAAATTTGCAAATTCTACTGCAAAGGTACAATTAAACCATAAAAACAGTTATTGTTTTCAATTTTAATAAGTCTAAAAATATATTTACTACTTTTGCGCATTAATTTTTGAAGCATGGAAAAAATTATATCTTATCCAATATCGGTAATTTACTATTTATTATTTGGTTTATGTTTGGCTGTTTTTCATCCAATTCAGTGGATTTGTTTAAATGTTTTTGGTTACCAGGCTCACAAAAAAAGTGTTGATTATTTAAATTTCTGCCTTTTAAAATGTACCAATCTTGTTGGAACAAGATATACAATCGAAGGAGTAGACACGGTTCCGAAGGGTGTGCCAATTATTTTTGTGGCAAATCACCAAAGTATGTACGATATCGTGGCAATGATTTGGTATTTTAGACGTTTTCATTGTAAATTTGTAAGTAAGAAGGAGTTAGGCAGCGGAATTCCGAGTGTTTCTTATAATTTGAAATACGGAGGATCTGTCTTAATTGACCGTAAAGACCCTAAACAAGCGATACCCGTTATTAAAAGCTTGTCTGAATATATCGAAAAAAACACAAGATCTGCCGTTATTTTTCCAGAAGGGACAAGAAGTAAAACGGGAGTACCAAAAGAATTTGCGCAAAGCGGTTTAAAAATTTTATGCAAATATGCACCATCTGCATACGTTGTACCTGTAAGTATCAATAATTCTTGGAAAATGGTAAAATTTGGTTTTTTTCCTGTTGGTTTAGGAAATCATCTGAAGTTTACAGCTCATAAAGCTATGGCTGTTAAAGATTACAAGTTTGAAGAGCTGATGGAGATTACTGAAAAAGCAGTTAAAGAAGGAATAAATGAATATAAACAAGTTTAAGTTTTAGTCCGAGCTAGAACGTACAACTCAAATCTATAATAAGTAATGTCTATAAAAAACATTAGATTAGAAGTAATGCAGTTTTTGGAGAAAAACGTGGATAGCTTCGTTGAACAGTATTTAATTCCAGTGGAAAAAATTTGGCAGCCGTCGGATTTCTTACCAGATTCTCAAGGAGAAAACTTTTTTGAAGAGGTAAAAGAATTACGCGAGATTGCTAAAGAACTTCCGTATGATTTCTGGGTTACGCTTGTTGGTGATACCATCACAGAAGAAGCTTTGCCTACATACGAGTCATGGTTGATGGATGTTGAAGGAATAGATCAGCAAGAAGGAAATCAAGGAAACGGTTGGGCTAAGTGGGTAAAACAATGGACTGGAGAAGAAAACCGTCATGGAGATCTTTTAAATAAATACTTGTATTTGTCTGGTCGTGTAAACATGCGTGAAATCGAAATGACAACACAGCATTTGATCAACGACGGTTTTGATATTGGAACTGGAACTGACCCATACAAAAACTTTGTATACACTAGTTTTCAGGAATTAGCAACTTATGTTTCGCACAATAGAGTAGCTCAGATAGCTAAGAAATTTGGTGATAACAAGTTGTCTAAAATGTGTAAAATGATTGCAGGTGATGAAATGCGTCACCACCACGCCTATAGCGAATTTGTTACTAGAATTTTTCAAGTTGATCCAAGCGAAATGATGTTGGCGTTTCAATACATGATGAAGCAGAAAATCGTTATGCCGGCTCACTTCTTGAGAGAATCTGGCCAAAAAATTAGTACAGCTTTCGAACAATTCTCAGATTCAGCACAGCGTATTGGAGTTTATACAGCAAACGATTATGTTGAAATCATGCAGAAATTAATCAATAAATGGGAAATTGATAAGATTTCTAATTTGACTGATGAAGCAGAAAAAGCTCGTGATTACTTAATGAAATTGCCAGGTCGTATGGCCAAAATCTCTGAAAGAATCGTTATTCCACAAGAATCACATATTTTCAAATGGGTTGAACCAGCGAGACTTTAAATTTTAAATTTTAGATTTTAGATTGGAATTTGGAGTTTAAAAAATTGGAATTTCAAAAAGACGCAACATTGTTGCTTTAAAATATATTTGTTGGTTGTTGGAGATTCAAAATCTTTGACAATCAACATTTTTTATAAACCGTAAAAACTTCTGTATGAGCGATTCACAACTGATTATTAAAACCATTGCTTTTGTTAAAGAAAAACTAAACGATGCCGAAGGCGGACACGATTGGTTTCATATAGAACGCGTTTACAAAAATGCTCTTTTGATAGCCAAAGAAACAGAGTGCAATCTTACAGTTGTACAATTGGGTGCTTTATTGCATGATATTGCCGATAGTAAATTTCACAACGGAGACGAAACAATCGGGCCAAAAACAGCAAGAGCGTTTTTAGAGAAAGAAAATGTATCTGAGAACACTATTGCCCATGTTGTCAATATCATTGAAAATATCTCTTATAAAGGCGGAAATTTCGAAAGAAAGTTCTCTTCTGTCGAATTGGATATCGTTCAAGATGCTGATCGTCTTGACGCAATTGGTGCAATTGGTGTTGCAAGAGCATTTAACTATGGAGGATTTAAGAACAGAGCTTTATATAATCCAGAAATTGAGCCGATAACCAATATGACAAAAGAGGAGTATAAAAAGAATAGCGCTCCAACCATTAATCATTTCTACGAAAAGCTTTTACTGCTTAAGGACAAAATGAATACCGAAAAAGGAAAAGAAATTGCGACAGAAAGACATCGTTTTATGGAAACTTTTCTAGCTCAGTTTTATGCCGAATGGGAAGGGTTGAAATAGAAATTACATTCAGATTATAAACATAAAAAAGGCTCTAATCTAGAGTTTTTTTTTATTTTGAGATAATGTATATCAGAAGCTTTAAAGGATTATAATCGGGATTTTAAAAAGCACATTATTACAAAAGCACATAAAAAACCAATTGAAAACCATAGTATCCTAGTTATGTTGATATTTCGAATCATTTCCCTTTTTTCAAACCTTGTCATTTTAAATGTATTTTTAATAATTCAAAAATAATTTGACTTAAGGTATGATGGTGCCTTGAAAAGCTTTTAAACCATTATAATAAGACATTTTTTAATCTCAGTTCTCAGTCTCAGTCAGAGTTACAGTCTATATTCTTTATTCTATATTCTTAATTAGATAAAATTGAGAAAAAACTAATGATGATGTTTCATTATCAAATAAGTGATTATTGTTGCACAGAAAAAACCTATTGCAAACCACAGTAATCGAGCAACTCTGTTGTCTCGTATTACTTCCATTCTGTCTTCTGGTGTCATTTTTTAATAAATTTAGAAGACAAAAATAGTTGTAGAAAATATACTAATAAGCTATTATAGGTTTTTAAAACAACAGAATAAGACATTTTTAACTCATAAAAAAAGCCATTCAAATGAACAGCTTTTTTTTACTTTGTACCTTTTTAAGAACATCCACAATCGGTTCCGCTACCGCAGTCTTTTTTCTTTTTGGATTTAAAGAAGAACTTTTTAATCAAAAAAGCAACGGCAATTCCTAATATGGCAAAGGCTATTATTTCCTGAAACATAACTTTTTATTTTAAAAGTTGATACGCAATTAATGCGGTAAAATAAGCGAGACCACTCATTAAAAACAGTTGCATTGCAGGCCATTTCCATGAATTGGTTTCTTTTTTGGTAATCGCCAATGTACTGGCGCATTGCATAGCAAAAGCATAAAATAGCAATAAAGAAATTCCGGTAGCAAAATCAAATATTTTTTTTCCGGTATCTGGCCAAACTTCTGCCTGCATTTTGCTTTTTATAGTCGATTCGTTATCAGTATCGCCAACACTGTAGATGGTTGCCAGCGTTCCTACGAAAACTTCGCGGGCAGCAAAAGAACTGATTAAAGCAATTCCGATTTTCCAATCGTAACCCAAAGGCTTAATTGCTGGTTCGATTGCTCTTCCCATTAATCCGATATAAGAATTCTCTAATTTTTGAGAATTAACTTCATTTTCAAACTGAGTTTCATCCAAAGCTGTATTGGCAAATCTTTCTTTTACGATAGTTTCGGCTTCGTTGAATTCTTTTCCAGGTCCGTATGAGGCCAAAAACCAAAGAATAACAGAGATCGCCAAGATAATTTTACCTGCTCCAACAACAAAAGCTTTTGTTTTTTCTACAACGTTGATTCCAACATTCTTTAAAAGAGGCATTTTATAACTTGGCATTTCCACAACGAAATACGTTTTAGAATCTAACTTTAATACTTTATTCAAGATATAGGCCGATAAAATAGCTGTAAAAAATCCTAAAACATAAAGCGCCATAAGCGTTAATCCCTGAAGATTTAAAACTCCAAAAAGGCGTTTGCTCGGAATTACAAGTGAAATAATAATGGCATAAACAGGTAACCTTGCCGAACAAGTGGTGAATGGCGTTACTAAGATCGTAATAAGGCGTTCTTTCCAGTTTTCGATATTTCGAGTCGCCATAATCGCGGGAATGGCACAGGCAGTTCCAGAAATTAAAGGCACAACGCTTTTTCCCGAAAGTCCAAACTTGCGCATGATTTTATCCATTAAGAATACAACACGGCTCATATAACCGCTTTCTTCTAAAATCGAAATGAATAAAAACAAGAAAGCAATCTGCGGAATGAAAATAATAACTCCACCAATTCCTGGAATAATTCCCTGCGAAAGTAAATCGGTTAAAATACCGCTTGGCAGTTCTTCTGCAACCCAGCTGCTTAAAGAAGCAAAAGTGCTATCAATGAAATCCATTGGAATAGTTGACCAGCTGAAAATTGATTGGAAAATCAAGAATAAAATGGCAAAGAAAATAAAGTAACCCCAAACTTTGTGCGTTAAAACGCGATCCAATTTTGCTCGGATATCTTTCGCGGTCGAAGCATCAATCTTTAAACCTTCTTTTAAAACATCATTGATAAATTGATATCTTTTGATGGTTTCTTTCTGCTGTAAACGCTTTAATTCTGAATGTGATTTGGTAAAAGTGCTTCGGATTTCATTTCGATCTAAATTCAAGAAATTGACATCTTGCGTAATGACCAACCACAATTTATACATCAATTGGTTTGGAAATGCTTTTTGTAATTTTTCAAAATATTCAGGATCAATTACAGAAGCATTCAAACACGGTTCGTGCGGAAGTGTTTTATAAGAAACAATCAGTTCTTTTAATTCTTCAATTCCTAAACCTTTGCGAGAACTTACTAATGCAATTTTTGTTTTTAGTTTCTCTTCTAAATACGGAATATCCAAAGAAATTCCTTTACGCTCCATACGATCAGACATATTGATAACCAAAATCGTCGGAATTTCTAGATCTTTTATTTGGGTGTAGATGAGTAGATTTCGTTTCAGATTTTCAACATCTGTTACAACAACCGCTACATCTGGATATAGTTTATCGTTTTTGTTTAGCAAAAGCTCGATTACAACACTTTCGTCCATCGAACTCGCATTCAAACTGTACGTTCCAGGTAAATCTAGAATATTGGCTTTTACGTTATTAGGTAATTTGCAAAATCCTATTTTCTTCTCAACCGTGATTCCAGGATAATTTCCAACTTGTTGGTTCAGACCTGTTAATTGATTGAAGACAGAGGTTTTTCCGGTATTGGGATTTCCGATAAGGGCAACATTTATATTCTGAACACTCATTACAAATTGGTTTTGATAAGTTCAACTTCAATTTCACGAGCTGTTTCAATACGAATGGCAACATGAGAACCGTTAATATCTAAATATAAAGGATCGCCAAAAGGAGCAACCTGTAGCAATTCAACTAAGCTACCAGGCAGACAACCCATTTCTAATAATTTAAGTGGAATAAGATCGATATCAAAATCTTTGATAATGGCTTTTTCGCCTTTTTTCAGAGTGTGTATTGTATTTTGCAAGCTTATTTAGATTGAATTTAGATTGCAAAAGTAGGCAATTATTCTTTATTTCAAGGCATTTAACACTTCCACAAATGCTAAATGTTTCTAAAAATAAGGGTTTTTACTCTTGAGAAAGGAATTCGATGTCTTCTAAAAGACGTTTTACATCTTCTTTATTTGTTCCGTCATAAAAACCTCTAACGCGGCGCTTTTGATCGACCAAAACAAAATTTTCTGTATGAACCATATCATAAAGCTGATCTGGTCTACCCAATTTCACAGCCAAATACGATTTTCTGGCCATAGTGTAGATTTCTTTTTTATCTCCAGTAACCAAGTTCCATTTGCTGTCCACAACACCATATTTAATGGCATAAGCTTTTAAAACCGAAACACTGTCAACTTCAGGAAAAACCGTATGAGAAAGCAACATTACTTTAGGATTGTTTAAAACTGCTTTTTGAACCTCAACAAGATTGGTTGACATTTTTGGGCAGATCGATCCGCAAGTGGTAAAGAAGAAATCGGCAACATAAATTTTCCCTTCGTAATTTTTCTGGGTAATGGTATCACCATTTTGATTGATAAAAGAAAAATCGGCAATAGTGTGGTATTTGCTTTTATATTGAACTGTACTATCTACCAATTCAGGATTTACATCGGCTGGATTGTAAATCGGAAGCGTTTTTTTAGGTTTTAAAGCCGAGTAAAACAAGGATATCGTAACAACCGAAAATACTATTAGAACAATGAAGAATTTGCGGTATTTATATAAAAGCGATTTCATAAAAATAATTTGGCGCAAAAATACAAAAAGCAGATTCTAAAAACTTTACTGGATTATTTTTTTAACAGCCTTTTGTAACTTTTATCAGTATCTGTAGACATATACCTCAATGTTTAAGTTCTATTTGTGAAATTTATCCGTCTTTTTGATTGTACAGTTAGAATTTTAACATAATTTTTGAAATAATAACAATATGTTTGTATTTTCCCTTAAACTATAATTTTTTATGAAAAAACAATTTGCTAAACCTGTGTTTGGTGTGATATCTGCAATGTTTGCAATTACCGCAGCCCAAGCTCAAAATGCTCCAAAGGAACCAGGTATTAATGTTTCGTACATGAATACGAATATTAGCCCAAGTCAGGATTTTTTCAAATATGTAAACGGTACTTGGCTAGAAAAAACAGAAATCCCGAGTGATCGTACGACATGGGGAAGTTTTAATGAACTGATTAAGAAAACTGACAAAGATGTTATGGCAGTTTTGCAGGAGGCTGCAAAGAATCCAAAGTACAAATCAAATACAGATCAAGGAAAAGCGGTGAATCTGTATAATACTTACTTAGATTCTATTGGAAGAAATAAAAAAGGAATCGAACCATTAAAACCATATCTGAAAAAAATTGATGCAATTAAAAACATTGCCGATGTTCAGAAATATTTGGTTGAAATGGAAAAAGAAGGAAATGCTGGATTTTTCGGAATTTACATTGGAGCTGATGATAAAGACAGTTCTAAAAACTCTGTAAATTTAGGACCAAACCAATTAGGACTTCCTGATAAAGATTACTACACTTCTGAAGATAAAGATTCAAAAGAAAAACGTGTAAAATATGAATTGCATGTTGCGAGAATGCTTCAGTTTATTGGAGAATCTCCAGAAAAAGCAAAACAAAGTGCTGCTGAGGTTTTAGCTCTTGAAACAGAATTGTCAAAACCAAGATTAAACAGAGTAGAAAGAAGAGACAGTCGTTTGCAATACAACCCAATGACAGTTGCTGAACTTCAAAAATTGACTCCTGCTATTAAATGGAACGAATATTTTGCTGGTTTAGGAATTACTAATTTACAGAATGTAATTGTTTCTGAGCCTAAATATATGACTGCTTTAGAAACTGTTTTCAAAGAAAATAAAGTAGCACAATGGAAAGAATACCTAAAATGGGATTTGATTAACAGTGCTGCAGGTAAACTGACAACAGCAATTGATAATGCTAATTTCGATTTTTACAGCAAAACATTAAGAGGTGCAATTAAACAGCTTCCGTCTGAAGAAAGAGCACTGAATGTTGTTAATGGAAATGTTGGTGAAGCTCTTGGAAAACTTTATGTAGAGAAGGTTTTTCCAGCTGAGGCTAAAACTAAAGCGATTGATATGATTCATAATGTTATCACGGCTTACCAAAACCGTATTAACAATTTAACTTGGATGTCTAAAGATACTAAGGCAAAAGCAATCGAAAAGCTGAATAAAATAACGATTAAAGTTGGATATCCTGATAAATGGAAAGACTATTCGGCTTTGGAAATTAAAAGTATTGCAGAAGGAGGAAGCTATTTTGAGAATTCTAAAAACTTAGCGTTATGGAGATTTAAGAAAAGCGTCGATAAATTGTCTAAACCAGTTGATAAAACAGAATGGCACATGTCGCCTCAAACGGTAAATGCTTACTACAATCCATCTTATAACGAAATTGTATTCCCAGCTGCAATCCTACAGCCACCTTTCTACAATTATCAAGCTGACGAAGCAGTTAATTATGGTGGAATTGGTGCTGTAATTGGTCACGAGATTTCTCACGGATTTGATGATTCTGGTGCGCGTTACAACGCAGAAGGTAATTTAGTTGACTGGTGGACAGAAGATGATTTGAAACAATTTACTGCTCTTGGAACAGATTTGGCAAATCAGTACAGCGCTCTTGAGCCGTTGCCAGGAATTCACGTTGATGGTAATTTTACTTTAGGTGAGAACATTGGTGACTTAGGCGGAATCAATGCTGCTTATGATGGTTTGCAATTGTATTTGAAAGCTCATGGAAACCCAGGTTTAATCGACGGATTTACACCGGAGCAGCGTTTCTTTATTTCTTGGGCTACGGTTTGGAGAACAAAAACTAGAGACGAAGCGATTAAAAATCAAGTGAAAACAGATCCGCACTCTCCAGGAATGTACAGAGCTTATGTTCCAATTCAGAATGTTGATGCTTTTTACAAAGCTTTCGATATCAAGAAAGGTGATAAAATGTATGTTGAACCAGAAAAACGAGTTAAAATCTGGTAATCAATTTTAATAATTCAAAAAAGGGCGGTTCCGAATTTCGGAACCGCCCTTTACTATTTTGAGATAATCAAACGATGTTCCGTAGGAACATTTGATTGGTAGAAAAAAATATTGGCGCACCATTTTTTACGTTCCGTAGGAACGTTTGATTTTGATATAAATTTTAATCATCTAGCACATTAAACGTTCCTACGGAACGTAAATGGCTAATAACATAATTTTTCTACCGATGAAATGTTCCTACGGAACATAATCTGGTCTGTGATTATTTTAAATGACTGTAGATATATGCTTCAATTGCCTTTAATTCATCATCAGACATGGCCTGAGTAATAGCAAAATTGGTTTTCATAACCTCAAACTGACTTGGGTCAACAATTGGTTCTGCATTTCCTTTTAAGAAAGTAACGATATTGCCGTTTTTGTCTTTATAAATTTTGGCAATTTCTTTAATGCTTGGGCCAATCACTTTTTGATCAGGCTGATGACAGGCAAAACAATTTCCGCTGCTTTCAAAAAGTTGTTTTCCTAGGTCTTCTGGGGTTTTGGCTTTCGCCGATTCGCCTTCAGAAACCGATTCTGTTACTGTATTTGTTGATTCAGCATTTTCTTTTTTACAAGAAGCAAAGGCTAAAACAGCAGCTAAGAATAAAACCTTTTTCATCTTATTTATTTAAAAGTATTGCTGCTTCTTTAGCAAAATAAGTAGAAATAAGATTAGCACCCGAACGTTTAATGCACATTAATTGTTCCATCATAATCTTGTCATGATCTAGCCAGCCTCTTTCAGATGCCGCTTTAATCATGGCATATTCACCAGAAACTTGATAAACAGTTACAGGAACATGTACCGTATTTTTTATTTCGCGAACAATATCCAAATAAGCAATTCCTGGTTTTACCATAACCATATCAGCACCTTCTTCAACGTCAGACAGCGCTTCTTTAATCGCCTCTATACGGTTTGCATAATCCATTTGGTATGTTTTTTTATCTTTTGGAACCACGACATCAGCTTCTTTTGGAGCCGAATCTAAAGCATCTCTAAAAGGCCCGTAAAAAGCTGAAGCATATTTAGCAGAATAACTCATGATGCCAACATTCTGAAATCCGGCAGCATCTAAACCTTCGCGCAGACGTAAAACACGTCCGTCCATCATATCGCTTGGCGCAACAAAATCGGCACCAGCTTCTGCGTGAGAAACGGCCATTTTTACTAAAGCATCAACTGTGCTGTCGTTTTCTACATCGCCATTTTTTATAATTCCGTCATGACCATAAATAGAATAAGGGTCTAAAGCCACATCTGGCATAACGATCATTTCTGGACAAGCTGCTTTTATAGCACGAATAGCATGCTGCATTAATCCGTTAGAATTCCAAGCTTCTTTTCCAGTATTGTCTTTTAGGTTTTCACTAACTTTTACATAAATATTTACGGCGCGAATTCCTAAATCAAAAAGTTCTTTTACTTCTTCAACTGTTAAATCTATAGATCTTCTGAAGATTCCCGGCATTGACGGAATTTCGACTTTTACATTTTCGCCTTCAGCAATAAACATTGGAAACATAAAATCCGATGGACTTAAACTGGTTTCACGAACTAAAGAACGAATGGATTCATTTACTCTTAATCTTCTGCCTCTTTGTAATGGGAACATATAATTTTAGATTTTAGATTTTAGATTTTAGATTTTTAGTTGATTTCTCTGAAACTCAGACTGAGAATCTATTTCTAAAACTGCAGTTGTTTTTATTTTTTTTGAAGTTTATCTCAATTTTTAATGAGTGGCGCAAAGTTAAAGAAAAAGGAACAAAATAAGGCGTTTAGCTTGTTGTAGAATGAGTTAATATTATCTAAAAATTTGGTTTGATGTTTTTATTTGAAGTAGATTTGTAAAATTAGGAAAAATCTTATTTTTAACATTGCCATGAAAGTTTATAGTTTACAAATTCCACGAAATCACAATTATGCGCAACTTCTTGTTTCTCCAGATCAAGAATTTACAAAAGAGATTGATGTTTGGTGGGAAGATTGGGGAGTAACAGGAAATGAAATAAAGGATTTTATAGCTTCAAACAGATCTAAAACTTGTTTAGAATCAATTGCAGATGAACTTGAAAAAGAATTTATAGGATTGTCTAGTTTTAAATTCGATGTTAAAAAAACAGAAAAAGAAAAGACTGGAAATTTAACTAGACTTAAACATCTTCCAAAAGAAAATCCTAATTTAAAGTTTATCTACACTTCAATAGAAATTAAATTGTTGCCTCTAAGCACAGTAGAATTTGAAGAAGATGAAAGCGGAGAAAAACATATCGAAGAAATTTATGGTATTTCAGAATTAAGAGGAGATATAATTATTCCAAGAGAAGAGGGAAAAGGCTTTTTCTTTAATAAAAATGATGTAAATGGATATGATTTTTTTAAACCGCTCAACACAGGATTTCTTTTATGTACAGAGAAAGTAAAAGAATTTTGTGAGAAGAAAAGATATACAAATGTTGTTTTTTTAGAAGTTGGAGATATTGTTTAAACTCGATAGCGCGGATTTGCAATCCGTGCCCGCAAAGATTGATTTTTTGTTTTGAGGCATTAGGTTGAATCTCACTGTTGCGTGCACTGATTGTAAATCCGCGGTAGCGAAGTTGCGAACCATCACGATGAAAGTAAAATAGAAATGAAATGAAAGAAAGTTTAAAAGAATTTATAGATTATAACGATTCTGATGATGAGTTGGAATATTACATTAGAATTCATGCTGAATGGAGTGAAGAATCTTTTTTAAAAATGAAAAGATTAATTAGTAATGTGATAGAAGATTATTCAGATGATTCGTATTATCCAAAATTAATTATTTATTATTGCTTGAAAGTTATTCAAAGAATAATTGATAGTATATCAAATGACTTTTTTTGCCAACATGTTTGGCCAAAAGAATTTACGCAAGAAAGTTATAAAGCTTTTATAAGCGAAAGAATTATAGGTTTAAAATCGATAAGAGAAAATTTTATTAATTCAATTTAAATCCGCGCTAGCGAACTAAGAATTTAGACATATCATGGTTTTTCAGAATATTCCATCTAAATTTGTCTAATGAAGAAAATTCTCGCTTTATTTTGCTGTTTGCTCTTAACGAGTTGTTTTGAGATAACAGAAAGAATCAAACATCACGATGACCAAAGTGGTGAATATACTCTAATTGTGGACTTTTCTAAATCTTGGTTTAAAACCAAATCGGCTATTTGGCTCGAAGAAGTCGATGGCGTAAAAATTCCGAATGAACAGGAAATTACAGCAAAACTCAATGATTTTAAAGATAAGGCTTTAAAGATTAACGGAATTTCCAACGTTAGCACCAAAACAGATTTTCAGAATTACGTTTTCATTATCAAACTCAACTACGCCAATCTAAAAGCACTGAACGCCGTTGTAAATACAATCAATAATCAGCGCGATCAGATTCACTTTAGCGGAAGCGGCAAAACTTTTGAAAGAATTGCGTCATATCCCGTTCCAGAAAAAGTGGTAAACGACCCAAAGAAAAAGAAAGATCTCGAAGAAGCCAGCATTATTTCTATTTATACTTTCGATAAAGATATTCTGTCTGCAGACAATGCAAACAGCAAAATTTCCAAAAACAAAAAGACGGTTTTTTTAAAACAAAGTATGTACAGCGTTTTTAAAAAATCGACATTAATGAATAATACCATCCAATTAACGCCTTGATTTTATGAAGCATTTTTACACACTCATTTTTCTATTCGCCACGTATTTCTCTTTTGGACAGACCGTTCCAGAAAAATACGATTATTTTGTACAGTTTAACGGAAGTCAGCTTTCTAAAAAAGTTAGCATCGATGAGGTTTTAAATCATCCAATTTTAACCAAATACATCAGTAAAAAACCTGATTTTGATCTTCGTAAATATGCTGCTATTATTAAATTGAATGAAAAAATTACCATTCACGGGAACTTCTTAGATTCTGTTCCGTTTTACCAAGTTACGATTCCGGTAAAAAGCAAAGAAGCGGTTAGAAAATATTTAATCGAAAAGCAGGGAGCAAACGGAACAAACAGTTCAATTGAAGATTTTGGAAAATACGAAGTTTATACACCAAATGGAGTAAAAAGATCGTTTGTCTGGAACGACAATTATTTGGTTGTTATTGAATTGACAAAACGACTTCCTTCTAAATTTTATGATGTTGCAGAAACTTCTGTAGCAACAGATTCTGTTTCAATATCTGAGCCTTATGAAGAGACTACTGTAATTGAAGCGCCAGTTTATCCGCCAGCGATTCCGGTACCTGCAGAAAGAAGTACCGACTCAATAATATTGGAAGAACCAGCAGAGAATGATTATCTGTATGATGGAAATCCGTATGAAGAATACACTGTTGAACAAGCAGAATTTGATAAAAAATTAGCTGAAAAACAGCGAGAAATCATAAAAGCATTATTCGAAAACGGATTTACAGCGCCGATTTCTCCAAGAATAAATGTTGCTGCCGATATTTCTTCTTGGGTAAATTATGGCGGAATGATGTCTAGTTTGTATTCCATGTATAATTATCCGCTTTCGTTATTTGGCGGTTACGATAAATATTTGCCAATGCAGAATAATTTTGGGAATTTTATAAAGGGCATCAATTTGGATTTTTATTTTGATAATGATAATGCCCGAATCGAAGAAGAGGTAGAATATTCTCCAGAGATTGCCAATGTTGTTAGTAAAATCAGCAATAGAAAAATCAATAAAAATATCTTTAATTATTTCCCTGCTCAGAAGCCTTTGGGTTATATTTCGTATCATGCCAATACAAAAGCGGCGTTAGAAAACTTTCCTTCATTAATGACAGAATTATTTCAAAATCCGAAATTCGCCAAAGAAGATATTACACTTATTACAGATTTAATTTCGACCATTGTAGATGAAGAAGCTACAGCAAAGCTTTTTGATGGCGATTTAAGCGCGTTTTTATATGATGTGAAAGAAGTTGAGGTATTGAGCAAAAAATACGGTTATGACGAGAATTATGAAGAAACAATAACAGAAGAAAAAGTGAAAAAAGATATTCCGCTTTTTTCTGTAATTTTTACTTCTACGCATCCAACATTTGGAGATAAATTGTTGCAATTGGGTGTTCGCAAAAAAATATTAGTTCAGAATGGAAATTTCTACACGATTGCTGGAACTCAGGAATATGATAATATATTTATTCTGAAAGATAAAGACGTAGTAATTGTTGCCAATACAAAAGAGTATTTTGGCGCAGGAAACGGATCTTTTACAAAAGACACCAAGAAAGATTTGAGCAAAAACTATATTTCTGGAAAACTGAATATTGCGCAAACAGTTAAAACATTTGGTAAAAACGCAAAAGACTCTGAATTGGATCGAATGACTAAAATTTCTTCTCAGTTTTCGGATATTGCTATAGAATCGCCTAAAAAGTTAATTGATAATAAATTGAAATTTGTTTTTAAACTGAATTCTTTCAAGTCTGATAAAAATATCATTTTACAGACTTTAGACATGGCCGCAGAAATGACTTCTAAATAATTGAAAAAAAAATCCCTGAAACTCTTCAGGGATTTTTTTATGATTTTATTGAATTGAAGCTTCGTAAATCTCTTTAATTGAATTTCCTAGTTGCGAATTAAATTCGGCTTCAGATTGCCCAGCGCTAAGCCCTTCTGATAAAGCTCTTGAAAAACTCGCAATCAGTCCATGATTTTCTGCTAGTTTCTGATTGGCATCTTCTCGAGAATATCCGCCAGAAAGCGCTACAACACGAACCACATG
The DNA here is from genome assembly GCF_002303885.1 of Flavobacterium sp. ACN2. Classification (GTDB taxonomy): domain Bacteria; phylum Bacteroidota; class Bacteroidia; order Flavobacteriales; family Flavobacteriaceae; genus Flavobacterium. The sequence continues at coordinate 78,567 of NZ_MRCM01000011.1, forward strand.
AGGATCAGTCATTAAATCGCTGTAAAAATTATTTATAGTCGGGATAGAAAGTTTCAGCATAACTTTCACGTCTTGGTCTAAAGAATTTAGCTGTTTTTGAATTTCATCTTTCAAAATCTGCTCTGATTTTTCTTTATCAGGACTGTAAATATCAACTTCAGGTTCAATTATCGGAACAAGTCCTTTCTTAAATATCTGCAGACCAACTTCAAATTGCTGTTTCACCACTTCCTGAATTCCTTTTGGATTTGCTTCTTTTATAACAGAACGCATTTTGGTTCCAAAAATCTTTCGCTCTACAGCGCGATCAAGCAATTCGTTTAAATTAGAAATCGGTTTCATTAACTGAACACCATTGGCAAGATCGGCAAGACCTTTGTCTACTTTTAGAAACGGAATAATATGTTTTTTCTCCCAAAGATAATCTGCTGTCCACTGTCCGTCAATTTTTCGATCCATTGTGTTTTCAAACAAAATAGCACCAAGAATATAGTGGCTGTCAAAAACGGGACTTTTGATAATTCTGGTTCTCATTTCATGTACAAGAGTGTACATTTCTTCATCATTTGTGTATTGACTTTCTTCAACGCCATATTGCGATAATGCCTTCGGTGTACTGCCGCCACTTTGATCTAATGCTGCAATAAAACCTTTTCCAGAATGCATGAGATTTAACTGTTCGCTGTTTATACCCTTCATAACAATGAATTTTAGTTTTTATAAATCTCTGTAATTTAAGCATTTTAATTGGGCTGTATGCTTATTTCGGGTTAAGATTTCTTACAAACCTATTTTTTTATTGACATTGTCGTAGACTTCTTTTACTTTTTTTGGAGGATCAAATCGGTAACCAACAGACAGTTTTAGAGTAGAAATATTATCGTTCAATCTTGGGTCTACCTTATCATCTTGTGCAAAACCTATCGTGTTAAGACTTGCAAAACCAAAAAAACGGTCTTTGTTATAAGCCAGTTTTAAATTAAAATCGGCTTGGTATAAAGCTGAGGTTTCTTTATCAATAACATTTAACCCACCACCCAAAGCAAGTCCTGCACCAATTAAAACGCGATCACTGATTACGAAATTGTAAAAATAAGAGGGCGCAAGCGTTATAACATAAATATCGCCAGGAGAAGAATCAGGAGTATTTAAATCTAAATTGGTGTAATAAAAAGAGAAAGTCGGAATAAAACTTCCGGAACTTTTGGTTTGCCATTCGTTCTGGCTTACCAATGTTTTAAAAGAGAATTTATCATTAAAAATGTAAGCTGTCGATCCGCCAATTTTTGTTGTTCGCATGTTTGGCAGCTGTGCAATGATATTGTCATCGCTAATGTAAAATCCTTTTTGGTTGATAAAAGTAAAAGACTGCATCCATTTTTTATAGTAAAAACGGGTGTTGAAATTAAAGTTTTTGGAATGAGAATCGCCCTTATTCTGACTTAGAAATTTGGGTGCAAAACCAATCGTGATATCAACGATCTTATAATTTAAGGTAAAACCGATCTGTTCTCTTCGATTTGGAATTAGATTCACATACGTTTGCGAATCCTGACCTGAAGCAATTTGAAAACTATTGGAAGTGTCCAAATAATAAACGCTGGCTGTGATTTTATCGTTATAAGATTTAAAATACGAATTGTGCAGGGAATCGTTTTGGGCAAAACATCCAAAAAAGCTGATAAAAAATGTGATATAAATCAGTTTCAAACGCATAGAAACATAGTTTTAGATAATTTTAAAAGAAGTTTCATTCCGAACAATCAGACTATGTGAAAAAATATAATTTTCTAAAAATTAGCCCTAAGATAGGTCTTTAAATCTATGTTTCTATGTGTTAAATAAATTTTTAGATTAAGAAATCCACTCAATCGGGTTCTGCAATATATTTATCAATTTCTCCTCTTCGCTTCCCGCTTCTGGATGATGATCGTAAACCCATTGAACATGCGGAGGCAAACTCATTAAAATACTTTCAATTCTTCCGTTGGTTTTTAATCCGAATAAAGTTCCTTTATCGTGTACTAGATTAAACTCCACATAACGACCGCGACGGATTTCCTGCCAGTTTCTGTTTTCTGGAGTATATTCTAAATTCTTTCTTCTTTCTACAATTGGTACATAAGCTTCAAGAAAACTATTTCCAACTTCGGTTACAAAATCGTACCAGTTTTCCATTGACATTGCTTCACTTGCTTTGCAATAATCAAAGAACAAACCGCCAAGTCCGCGGGCTTCATTTCGGTGTGCATTCCAGAAATACGAATCGCACTGTTTTTTATATTTTGAATAAAACTCTGGATTGTGTTTGTCACAAGCAGTTTTGCATGTTTGATGAAAGTGAATTGCATCTTCTTCAAACAAATAATAAGGCGTTAAATCCTGTCCGCCACCAAACCATTGTTCGATTACATTTCCGTTTTCGTCATACATTTCGAAATATCGCCAATTGGCGTGCACGGTAGGAACCATCGGGTTTTTCGGGTGAATAACTAAACTTAATCCGCAGGCAAAGAAATCGGCTTCGCCAACGCCAAACATTTTTTGCATGGTTTCAGGAAGTTTTCCATGAACAGCAGAAATGTTTACACCGCCTTTTTCAAAAACATCTCCGTTTTCTATAACGCGCGTTCTCCCGCCTCCGCCTTCAGGACGTTTCCATAAGTCTTCACGGAATTTTGTAGTTCCGTCAACAGCTTCTAATCCAGCACAGATCTGGTCTTGTAAATTTTGTATGTATGCGTAAAATTTGTCTTTCATGTCCTAATTTTCATTTTCTGGTATAGTATCATGATACTTGAATGCAGCATTCATATCAATTACTATTGTAGTATCTTTTTTAAAGATTTTTACAAATCTTGAATTTAATTTTTTAAATATCGAATCTCCTATTTCAGCTTTTTCCCAAAGAACAGGATAAACATATATTGGAGTCGAATCTCTCAGAATAAATTTTTGAGACATATGGTTATGTTTATCTAAAAATTTTTTCACAATTAACCCAGAAAAATTTTCATGAAACATTTCTTTATATGCGTCTTTACTAATTTTGGCTTCATTTGAAAAATAAGAACAAGTACTAGCAAATACCGCAAAAAACACCATTACAAAAAAACCTTGATATAATGGATTCAATTTTTCAAAATTAAAATCAGCAATATCGTTTAAAATTTTTTCTAGATAACTCATTTAAATTTTAAGAAAGCGATTTTATTGTTTATCCCAAAAGAAAAAACCTTGCTTTCCTGCTGAATATATTGATAAACTGCCAAAGCTTTAGCTGTAAAATTATGGTTTTCTTCTTTTGAGAATTCTATTAAAATATCACCAAATTGTTCTAATTGTTCCCAGTCAAAATGAAGACGGGCTAATAAGGTAATTAATTCTTCGTTGGAGTAATCGATTAATGTTTGGATATTTAGTCCAAACTCTTTTAAATGATTTTCGATATCTGATTTTTGTAAATGACTCAAAGGATAAGGCACAGAAATGAGTGTTCGCAATGTCTTTAGAACATTGTCAATTCTGATTTTTTCTTCGTCTCTTAAACCTTTGTTTAGCATTTTTCTAGTTTTAAGTCGCAGTTTTAAGTCGCAGTAAAATCTGAAAACTGCGACTTAAAACTGAATACTAGTTTCCGTATTCCTTCACAGCGTCAATAAACGCTTTGGCGTGATCTACAGGTATATTTGGTAAAATTCCGTGACCTAAATTTACGATATATTTATCTTTTCCGAACTCATCGATCATTTCATGAACCATTTTCTTGATAGTCGGAATTGGAGAAAGTAATCTTGACGGATCAAAATTCCCTTGTAAAGTAATATTTCCACCAGACAAATAACGAGCATTTCTAGCCGAACAAGTCCAGTCAACTCCTAATGCAGAAGCTTTACTTTTACCCATTTCGCCAAGAGCAAACCAGCATCCTTTTCCGAAAACAATAACAGGAGTAATATCAGCTAAAGCGTCAACAATCTGGTTGATGTATTTCCATGAAAATTCCTGATAATCAACAGGAGAAAGCATTCCTCCCCAAGAGTCAAAAATCTGAACGGCATTTACTCCCGACTTTACTTTTTCTTTTAAATATAAAATAGTCGTATCGGTAATTTTTTGCAATAAAGTATGTGCTGCAGCTGGGTTTGAGAAACAGAATCCTTTTGCAGTATCAAAACTTTTAGAACCTTTTCCTTCAACAGCGTAGCAGAAAATAGTCCAAGGCGAACCTGCGAAACCAATTAACGGAACTTCATCATTCAGCATTTCCTTAGTCAATTTTACTGCGTCAAAAACGTAGCCTAAAGTCTCATTTACATCTGGAACGTACACTTTATGAACATCTGATAGAGAACGAATCGGGTTTGGAATTATTGGTCCCAAATTGTCTTTTAATTCTACATGAATTCCCATTGCACGTGGAACTACTAAAATATCCGAAAATAAAATCGCAGCATCTGGAGCGATTCTTCGGATAGGTTGAACTGTAATTTCAGCAGCTAATTCTGGAGTTTCACAACGCGTAAAAAAATCATATTTATCACGAAGTTCTCTAAATTCAGGTAAATATCTTCCTGCCTGACGCATCATCCATACCGGCGGACGTTGCACAGTTTCTCCTTTTAATGCTCTTAAAAATAGGTCGTTTTTTAACATTTTTTCTTGCTTTAGGCTTTAAGCTTTAGGCTTTAAGCTTGTTTTTAACTATGATTTTTTTGCTTACGGCTTACTGCCTAAAGCTTATTGCTTTAATTTATTTGTATTCGTGAATTACATCTTCGATCACGTCTTCAATTGTGGGCTGATCTGCGATGATGATATTCTTTGTGATTTTTGATAAAGCTTCTGCGGTAGTATCACCAATGCAAAAGCAGATTTGTTTATTGATGGTATTATGTTTCAGATAACTTTTGACTCCAGACGGACTAAAAAACAAAATCGCTTCAGGATTTGCTTTTATTTTCTGTGGCTGAAGTGTGGTTTCGTAAACCTGAATTTCATTGAATTTAATTCCGTTTTCTTTGAAAGCTTCAGGCAAAGTGTCTCTTCTAAGATTTCCGCTAAAAAAAGTGTAGCTCTCATTCGCATAAATCAGAGTAATAATTTCGGCTAAATCTGATGCATAACCGGTATAAGCCACTACATTAAAACCATTATCGCTTAAAAGCGTTTTGGTCTTAAGACCCACGCAGTACACGTTTTTCTTTTTTAGTTCTTCGGATTTTGGGTCTGATAAAACACTGTGAACAGCATTCTGACTTGTAAAAATCAGGCTTTCGTTAATGTCTTTTAATTCGAAGGGTTTGTTTTCGGTTTTAATGAAATCGGCTTCTATTAATTCTACGCCATATTTCATCAGCTCTTGTTTATGAAGAGGAGATAATATTTTAGTAGATAGTATTTGAACTGCGTTTGCCATTATTTCTTCAAAGATTCTTTAATTTTCTGCATTAATTCTGTTCCACCATTATTCAAAATCTCCTGAGCAGAATTGAAACCTAATTTTTTCCATTCTGAAATATCAACCGTTTTGTTGATTTCTAGTTTTTGTTTTCCGTCAATAGAAAGTAAAACACCTTGAAAATGCAAAGTATCTTCATCTTCATTATATGTTACTAGAGCTCCAATTGGGGCAGTACATCCACCTTCAAGCGTTCTCAAAAACTGACGTTCGATATAGGTGCAAATTTCAGTTTCGATATCATTTAACTGCGAAAGGGCATCCAGTGTATAATTGTCATTTTCCATTCCCACGACAAGCATTGCGCCTTGTGCTGGAGCAGGAATCATCCAATCTAAATTGATATAATTTTCAGGTTTTAAGTTGATGCGCTCTAAACCTGCAGCTGCAAAAACAGCTCCATCCCAATTATTGTCCTGAAGTTTTTGCATACGCGTATTTACGTTCCCACGTAAATCTACAACAGTATGATTTGGGTATTTATTGAACCATTGTGCCTGGCGACGCAAACTTCCAGTTGCAATGGTACTTGGATTTGTAAAGTCAGGATTTCCTTTATGAACTAAAATGTCCAGAACATTGGCTCTTGATAAAACAGCACCTTGAACGATACCTTTTGGTAAAGCCGTTGGAACATCTTTCATAGAATGCACTGCAATATCAACATCGCCATTGATCATAGCAATATCAAGCGTTTTGGTAAAAATTCCAGTAATCCCTAATTCGTAAAGAGGTTTATCCAGAATAATATCGCCTTGAGATTTAACCGCAACAATCGAGGTTTTATAACCTAAGTCGTTTAGTTTTTTCTCGACAGTATGTGCTTGCCAAAGTGCTAATTCGCTGTCACGCGTTCCAATTCTGATTGTTTTTTCAGCCATGTTTTGTTTTTTAAACCATATAAGTTATATAAGTAAATTTAAGCGGTTTGAGTAAAACACAGTTTAAATAGTGTGATATAACTTTTTGTTTTTTTAAACTATATAAGTTATATAAGTAAATTTAAGCGGTTTGGGTAAAACACAGTTTTTAAATGAACTTAGATAACTTGTATGGTTTAAACTGTATTTAAGATGCTTTTATTTTGAAGACTTTCTCGATCCATTCGATGCTTTCATCGACCATGGTATCGTCGTCTTTTAAATGATTTGCGAAATGTGTAGTGATTTTTTGAATGATTCTGTTACTGATGATTTCAGCTTGCTCTTCATTAAAATCGGCAATTTTTTTGCTTTGAAAATCTAGTTCTGAAGCTTTAATAGCGTTTAATTTTTCTTTTAAAGCATTGATTGTCGGAGCAAATTTTCTGCCTTTCATCCAAGTAACAAATTCTTCTTTGATTTCTTCGATGATTGCTTCAGCTGCCGGAATGTGTAATTTTCTGTTTTCCAAAGTTTCATCTGTCAATTGAGACAGATAATCCATGTGGATTAAAGTTACACCTTCTAATTCTTCTACGTTTTCATTTACGTTTTTCGGAATCGACAAATCCAGAATCAACAAAGGTTTTTTAAGATTCAAAATCGCTTTGTCAACCGTTGGGTTTTGAGCGCCAGTTGCAACAACCACAACATCGGCTTTTTGAAGTTCTAAATGTAATTCAGAGTAATCTTTAACAATTAGATTTAATTTTCCTGCTAATTTTTCTGCTTTATCTTTAGTACGGTTGATTAAAGTAATGTGTTCGTTTTTGGTATGTTTTACTAAATTCTCACACGTGTTTCTCCCGATTTTTCCAGTTCCAAAAAGTAAAATGTTTTTGTTGCTGATATCTTCAACATTCTTCAAAATATATTGTACAGATGCAAAAGAAACTGAAGTAGCACCAGAACTAATTTCTGTTTCCGTTTTAATTCTTTTGCTTGCCTGAATTACCGCATTGACCAATCTTTCCATAAAAGCATTGGCTAATCCCATTGATTTTGAATGTGTAAAACTGGTTTTTATTTGAGATATAATTTCGAAATCGCCTAAGATCTGACTGTCTAAACCAGTTCCTACGCGAAACATATGATTAATTGCTTCTTGATTTTTGTAAACGAAACCAACTTTTTGAAAAGCATCGACAGAACCGTTGCTGTTGTCGCAGATAAGTTTTATTAATTGAAATGGGTGTTCGGCAAAACCGTAGATTTCGGTTCTGTTGCAAGTTGAAGTAACCAGTAAACTTTCTATTCCATCGTTTTTAGCTTGTTCCAGTAAACGTGTTTTCGCAACGGCATCCAAACTAAATTGACCTCTAACCTCAGCATCAGCTTTTTTATAACTCAGACCAACTGAGTAAAAATAAAGGTGTTTCGGTACGTTATTGTTTTCCATAAATTCACTTTCATAAAAGTGCAACAAAATTATTACTATACCATCGATAAAAATAACGCTAAAAGTACTTTTTATGTCGCTGTATGTTTTTTTGAACCTAAATAGGTGTTTTTGAGTAAAAAGGACTACTTTTGTAGCAAAATCAACTCATTTGAAGTGATTAGTTTAGAGTCGTTCTAAATAACATTTTGAGTTTGTTTCGATTTTTGTTTCAAAAAAATATCGCTATGGGTTCTCAAGAAATTATAAAAATTGAAGACGACTTTACGCTGATCCGTTTTCAAAATGACGGTCTGGAGCCATTTTATGCACAGCATGAAATAATAGGTACTGGCCTGATACAGTTTCACTTCGGGATAAAAGGAAATGCAAAATTCTTATTCAATCAAGGCAATTATGCTCTAGAATTGAAAGAAGAAAAATCGCTGCTTTTATACAATCCGCAGAAAGAATTACCGCTAAATTTAGAATTGGCTCCAAACTCTTGGGCGATTTCGGTAATTGTATCGATTAAAAAATTTCACGCGTTGTTTTCTGCCGAAGCCGATTATATTACTTTTTTGAGTCCAGACAATAAGGACAAAAAGTATTATAACGAAGGAAATATCAGTCCGTCAATGGCGATTGTGCTGAGTCAGTTGTTTCATTACAATCTTCACCCATCCATAAAAAACCTTTATTATAAAGGAAAAGGATACGAATTGTTGAGTTTGTATTTCAACAGAACTGAAGATCCAAATGCAGAACAATGTCCGTTTTTAATAGATGAAGATAACGTTCTGAAAATCAGAAAAGCTAAAGAAATTATTATCGCTAATATGGCCGAACCGCCAGGATTGCAAGAATTGGCAGACGAAATTGGTTTGAATTTAAAGAAACTTAAAATGGGTTTCAAACAAATTTACGGCGACACGGTATACGGTTTCCTTTTCGATTACAAAATGGATTTCGCCCGAAAACTTTTAGACAGCGGATCATATAATGTAAATGAAGTTGGTTTGAAAATCGGTTACAGTACAGGAAGTCACTTTATTGCGGCATTTAAGAAAAAGTTTGCCACGACTCCAAAAAAATATTTGATGTCGATTAATGCGAATGTGTAAGTTTTTGTTCGCCACTAATTCACGAATTTGCACAAAATAAATAGTTGCTAAATTTCCCGAATCTGCGAGAGAAATCAATTTTATAAATAAAGACATAATTAAAAAGTAATAATTATCATATTTCCCAAAAGTAGCAAGTTCTACTTTTGACGAAATTTTTAAAAACAAATAAAAGCTTAAAGCCTAATGCTTAAAGCCTAATGCAAAAAAACAATAATGAAAGGCGTATTATTAGTAAATCTTGGATCTCCAGAAAGTCCAACTCCAAAAGATGTTAAACCTTATTTAGATGAATTTTTAATGGATAAATACGTGATCGATGTTCCGTATTTATTAAGAGCATTATTAGTTCGCGGTATTATTTTAAGAAAAAGACCAGAAGAATCTGCGCATGCTTATGCAAAAATTTGGTGGGAAGAAGGTTCTCCATTAGTTGTTCTTTCAGAAAGAATGCAGAAAAAGGTTCAGCCTCTTGTAAATGTTCCTGTTTCTTTAGCAATGCGTTACGGAAGTATGACAATCGAAAAAGGACTTCAAGAATTGAGCGATAAAGGAGTTACAGATGTAATGCTTTTTCCTTTATATCCACAATATGCAATGGCTTCAACTTTGACTATTTTAGTAAAAGCAGAGGAAATCCGTAAGAAGAAATTCCCACACATGAAGTTTACAGATGTTCCGGCATTTTACAATAAACCTGATTATATCAAGAATTTAGCCGATTCAATTCAGAAACATTTAGTTGGTTTTGATTACGATCATTTATTGTTTTCTTACCACGGAATTCCAGAGCGTCATATTCGCAAAACGGATGTAACTAAATCGCATTGTAAAATTGACGGTTCTTGTTGCAATACGCCTTCACCAGCGCACGAGTTTTGTTATCGTCACCAATGTTACGAAACAACAAGACAAGTTGTAAAATTATTAGGGCTTCCTGAAGATAAATACAGTCTGACATTTCAATCACGTTTAGCGGGAGATAAATGGTTGGAACCTTATACCGATGTTGAAATTGATAACATGCCAGCAAAAGGAATCAAGAAATTGGCAGTTGTTACACCGGCTTTCGTTTCAGATTGTTTAGAAACTTTAGAAGAAATTGCCATGCGCGCCAAAGAGGATTTTGAAGCAAATGGAGGAGAAGAGTTCTTAGCAATTCCATGTTTGAATGACGATGACGAATGGTGTAAGACGGTTTCTAACTGGATTAATGATTGGGCGAAATAATATTTAGTTTCAAGTTTCAGGTTTCAAGTTTTTCTCAAAGTTGATAACTTGAAACTTTAAACCTGAAACTTTAAACCGAAAATAATGGAATACTATAATTACTTAAAATCACTGCATCTTATTTTTGTAATTACTTGGTTTGCGGGTTTGTTTTATATTGTGCGTTTGTTTGTTTATCAAATTGAAGCCAATGAAAAACCTTCGCCAGAAAAAGAAATTCTGCAGGCGCAATACAAAATAATGGCCTATCGTTTGTGGTACATTATTACTTGGCCATCGGCGGTTTTGGCGAGTATTTTTGCTTTTTGGATGTTGTTTTTTACAGATGCAGGAAGCGTTTGGATCAAAATGCCATGGATGCACGTAAAATTATGTTTCGTTTTTCTTTTATATTTATATCACGGAAAATGTCATCAGATTTTTAAACAACTGCAAAACGATGAGGTAAAATATACCAATAATTTTATGCGTTTATGGAATGAAGGTGCAACCATTATTTTATTTGCGGTTGTCTTTTTAGTAGTTTTAAAAAGTGCCATCAACTGGATTTTCGGCGTAATCGGAATTATTTTATTCTCCGTTTTAATTATGCTGGGTTTCCGATTTTATAAAAGAATAAGAGAAAAAAAGTAATTAGTAAAAAGTGAATAGTAATTAGTTTCAAGCTTTTACTATTCACTAATTACTATTCACTAATCACTAAAAACATGCTAAACTTCAAAATGACAATGCTATCGCTTCGAACCAGGATTTTCCTGTCGATGATTGTATTGATTGTGGTGGCATCTTTTTTATTGGCTTCGATTTCGATTATTCAGTTTAAAACTGAGGCCAAAGAATACCATCAGGAACGTTTAGAACGAAAAGAAAATGCGGTAAAAGAACATATTAATTATGTTCTGGCAACTACAACTTATCCGCTAAAAACTCAGAATTTAGATTTAATCTTTAAAGATAAAATTCACGAGTTAGCGCAGATTCATAAAATTGAAATCAACATTTACAGTTTGGATGGAAAACTTTTAAAGTCATCCAAAGAATCTTTCGCTGTAGATAAAATTGCACCTCCAATTCCAGAATATATTCTTAAACTGGTTCGTTCTTCCATCGAAAAACGTTTTGTGGATATTAAAACTATCGATGGAGTCAAAAACCGCTCTTCATACAGTTTAATTAAAGACGAAAAATTCAAACCGCTTGGAATCCTGAACCTTCCTTATTTAGAAGACGATGGTTATTATGATAACGAGTTGAATACTTTCCTAATTCGTCTGAGTCAGGTTTATTCTTTTATGCTGATTGTTGCTTTTGCATTGGCGTATTTCCTTTCAACGTATATCACGAAATCATTAAAAACGATTTCAGAGAGACTAGAAGAGACTAATCTGGATCAGAAGAACGAAAAAATTGTTCTGGAAGCCAACAGTAAAGAAGTTAATTTCTTGATTAGAGCTTACAACGGAATGGTAGACAAATTGGAAACCAGTGCTATCAAACTAGCGCAAAGCGAACGTGAAGAAGCTTGGCGTGAAATGGCGAAACAGGTCGCGCACGAAATTAAAAATCCGCTTACGCCGATGCGTTTGACGGTTCAGAGTTTCCAAAGAAAATTCGATCCTGCTGCTCCAGATGTGAAGCAGAAAATGAATGATTACTCCGAAACTTTAATTCAACAGATAGATACAATGACAGCTGTTGCTTCCGCATTTTCAAACTTTGCTTCGATGCCAGCACAGCAAAACGAAACGCTGAATGTAGTTGAGGTTGTCGAATTGGCTTTGGATATCTTCAACGAAGATTATATTTCTTTTGAAAAAGAAGAAGAAGAAATCATTTCCAAAATGGATCGTACGCAATTGATTCGTGTGATTACCAACTTGGTTAAAAATGCCACTCAGGCTATTCCAGAAAGTCAATTTCAGAAATCGATAGTAGTTTCGGTAAAAAGGCGAAATAACGATGTTGAAATTGCTGTAAAAGACAACGGAATCGGTATTCAGAAACAAGATATCGGAAGAATTTTCGAACCAAAATTTACTACCAAAACCAGCGGTATGGGACTTGGACTCGGAATTATCAAAAACATTATCGAAAATTACAAAGGAACAATTACCTTTGAGTCAACTTACGGAAAAGGAACAACATTTACGGTTTCTCTCCCTATCACCAACTCATAAATATAGCGTCATGGATTACGAAAATATCTTAATTTCAATTGTAGAAAAAGTTGCTACCATCACTATTAACAGACCAACTAAATTAAATGCTTTAAACAAAGCAACCATTAGTGATCTGAGTAATGCGATTCAATCATTATCTAAAAATGATGATGTTCGTATTATTATTTTAACCGGAAGCGGAGAGAAAGCCTTTGTTGCTGGGGCAGATATTTCGGAATTTGCAAATTATACCACTGTTGAAGGAGCACAACTAGCTGCTGAAGGACAGGAGTCTTTATTTGATTTCATCGAAAACCTTAAAAAGCCAGTTATTGCAGCCGTTAATGGTTTTGCTCTTGGCGGCGGATTAGAATTGGCAATGGCATGTCATTTTAGAGTTGCTTCAGACAATGCAAAAATGGGACTTCCAGAAGTAACTTTAGGATTAATTCCTGGTTATGGTGGAACACAGCGTTTACCGCAATTAGTTGGAAAAGGCCGTGCAATGGAAATGATCATGACCGCAGCTATGATTACTGCTGAACAAGCAAAAGATTACGGTTTAGTAAATCATGTTGTGCCTCAAGAAGAACTTCTGTCATTTACAAACGTAATCGCTCAGAAAATTATCAAAAATGCACCATTCGCAATTGGAAAAGCAATCAAAGCAATCAATGCCAACTTTAAAGACGGTAAAAATGGTTTTGATACGGAAATAAAATCATTCGGAGAATGTTTTGGAACCGAGGATTTTAAAGAAGGAACCACAGCATTCTTAGAAAAACGTAAAGCTGAATTTACAGGAAAGTAATTTTTTCTTAACCGCAAAGGTCGCAAGGGATTACGAAAAGCACACAAGGAAAATTAAAAAACTTTGCGAACCTTGCGTAAATCTTTGCGACCTTTGCGGTTAAATAAACACAATAATATGTCTTACGAACCAATATTTGCCCTTTTTTGTGAACGAGTTAAAGAAAGCATCCAAAAAGGAACTTTCGCCAAACTGACTTTGGCCAAAACCATGGGCGATACAGAACTCAAAAATGTTTATTTCCGATTGGTTCTCAATGAAGATAATACATTCTCAATTTCGCTGACTTTTCGATATAAAACAGAAGAAATAGAAAGCATTCATACTTTAGATGAAGCCTTGTTGGTTTTAGGCTCACATATCAAAAATCCTTTTTTGACGGCATTGCTTTTTACAACTGATGATGATGTTACGTTTAAAGTAAATAAAAAGAACGCTGGAAGTATAATCGAGCAAGCACCAACTTTTAAAAATGCTTCGCCAGTTATGCTGGAAATGATTGAAAAGGGGATTGTTTAAAGAATAATTTAAGTGGCTATGGTCGCTATAGAACTTATTTGTCAGGCTGAGCGAAGTCGAAGCCTACGTTTGCAGAATCACTTTGCGGGGCTTCGACTTCGCTCAGCCTGACAGAAAAAACCTTGTTCAAACTCTTAAGGGTGTCTCTGTGAACTTCTTTGTGAATCTCTCCGAAATAACCTTTAAACCAACTTCACAAACAAATTAGAAGCAATTTTATTAGAAATAGACAATTCTCTATCATTCACTTTAATTTTAACCGATAGATCGAAGGATTCTTTAGAAAGCAATTCAATTTTTGATCCTAAAGCGATTCCTTGTTTGTCTAGATATTTCAAAAACTCAGACGAAGTATCTTTTACGCCGACACAAACTCCGGTTTGATTCTCTTCTAGTTCTGATAAAAGGTGTTTTTCGATTTTAATGATTCGACCATTTGCATCCGGAATTGGATCGCCGTGCGGATCTTCGGTTGGATTTCCAAGAAAATCGTCCAGACGGTTAATCAATTGCTCCGATTTGATGTGTTCCAACTGTTCCGCAATATCGTGGACTTCATCCCAGCTAAAGTTTAGTTTCTCCACCAAAAATACTTCCCAAAGACGATGTTTTCTCACAATCATTTTTGCAGCCAGTTTTCCGTTTTCGGTTAAAGAAACTCCTTGATATTTTTTATAATTTACTAAATCTTTCTCTGCCAACTTTTTAAGCATATCGGTCACAGAGGAAGCTTTCGTTTCCATAATTTCTGCAATAGCATTGGTGCTCACTTCAGTTTCTAAAGCCGCTGTTAGATGGTATATCGATTTTAAGTAGTTTTCTTCTGAAAAGGTCATTTCTTTTGAGGTTCTAAGGTTCTAAGGGGCTGAGGTTCTAAGGTTTTGTTTTAAAGTTTTCGAGAGAAACCTTAGAACCTTAGCAACTCAGTACCTCAGCACCTTTTATTTAACAATCAACAAAGGTATTGAAATTTTATGTCTCAATTTATCTACTGTTGTGCCGAAAAGAATATCTTTTAATCCAGTGTGGCCGTGGGTTCCCATGACGAGAATGTCAAAATTTCCTTCGTTTATAATTTTCGGAATTACCTTGTTTGGTTTTCCAAAACCAAGTTCTGTTTTGATCTTGAATCCTTTGTCTGAAAGCATGTCCTTGTATTTCAGCAATAATTTCTCATCGATTGTGGTTTCGTGATCGTGAACATGAACGCCATACATTAAGGCTCCGACCGTTTCTACAATGTGAATGAGGGTATATTCTGTGTCAATGCCACCCAATTCAAAGGCTTTGTTCAAAGCAGCTTCATCGGCATGTGAGAAATCGACAGAAACTGCAATGTTTTTGATGCTTTGGCTTTCTCTTGGCGAAAACTTCAATTTAAGATTATGAGGCGAATGATTTATGTTTTTGTTTTTTGCTTTTGCAATAAAAGGATTGAAAATGATGTAGAGCAATAAACCTAAAAAACCGAATGCTAAAGGAACTACTGTAAACCAAAGAATCATCGGATGGTTTGAGTTTGCTAGCCAAGAAGTGATTTCGTCATAAACCAATTTGGCATTTAAAGAAACAATAATCGCTGCGATAATCCAAGATACGACTTGAGTAGTTCTCGAAATGTGAAAACCTTTCATTTTCGACTTATCACTCACAAAATGTATAAGCGGGATAATCGCAAAACCCAATTGCAAACTCAAAATGACTTGACTTAGAATTAACAGTTTTCCAGTCACGCTTTCTCCATAAATCAAAATCACGATTACAGCTGGTATAATAGCAATTAAACGTGTTATAATTCTACGTACCCAAGGCTGAATTCTAAAATGAAGATAACCTTCCATTACGATTTGCCCAGCGAGCGTTCCCGTTACAGTCGAACTTTGTCCAGCGGCGATTAGCGCAATAGCAAATAAAGCTGGGGCCCATTTTGTTCCCAGTAGTGGTTCTAAAAATTTGTGCGCGTCTTGAATTTCGGCCACTTCATACATTCCGTTTTTATGGAAAGTGGCTGCTGCCAGAATTAAAATAGCCGCATTTACAAAGAAAGCAAGATTTAAGGCGATAGTAGAATCTATAAAGTTATATTTTAAAGCTTGTTTGATTCCCGCTGGAGTTCTATCAAATTTTCGGGTTTGCACTAAAGACGAATGCAAGTACAAGTTGTGTGGCATTACAGTGGCACCGATAATTCCGATAGCAATATATAAAGCTGCTGAATTTGGAATCGAAGGAATAAGTCCTTGTAAAACTTTGCCCATTTCTGGCTCGGCAAAAATCATTTCGAAAATGAAAGAGAAGCCAATTATGGCAACCAAAGCAATAATGAAGGCTTCCATCTTGCGAATTCCTTTATTGATCAAGAAAAGCAATAAAAAGGTGTCTAAAACGGTAATTAGAACGGCTTCAAGCAACGGAATTCCGAAAAGCAGATTAATTCCGATTGCCATTCCAAGAACTTCTGCCAGATCGCAGGCCGCAATGGCAATTTCTGCGAGAAAATATAAAATGTAGTTGATGTATTTGGAATAGGTTTCTCGAGAGGCTTGTGCGAGGTCGCGCTGCGTTACAATTCCGAGGCGCGCACTTAAGCTCTGTAAAAGCAACGCCATTAAATTGCTCATTAATAAAACCCAAACCAAAGTGTATCCAAATTGGCTTCCGCCGGCAATGTCAGTCGCCCAGTTTCCTGGATCCATATAGCCAACGCTTACTAAATATGCAGGGCCTAAGAAGGCTAAAATTTTTCTAAAACCTTTTTTTTTGTTTTCTGTAGAAACCGATTCGTGGACTTCTTCTAAAGATTTGGTCATTGTAAAAGTATTGTTTTCACAAATATAGAGAAAAATTATATTCGCGAAACAATATTTTTAGACGAGTCTAAAAGTTAAATGTTAGAATTTAAACAATTCGGACATAATCCTGATAACGTAAAATTGATTTCGTTCACTTTATAATTGTGCGGCATAATGTAACTCGGCTTTACTGTTTCAAGACAAGTAATCTCATGGCAATTCTCGCAACTAAAGTGAGCATGATTATGAATGTGCACACGCTGATGCGAATGATTGCATTTGGCATACTTTACCGTCCCGTCCAAATTTGAAATTTTATGAATTACATCTTCATTAATCAAACGATCCAAAATTCTGTAAATGGTTACGCGATCGCACAAATCATTTAATTGTTTGTGAATTTCGGTATGCGAAAGAGCCGTTTTAGATTTCTCAAACACCTCTAAAACAGCCGTCTTTGCTGCGGTATTACGTGTAGTCTTCATTTTTTACGGAATTAAAATTTAAACGCAACAATGTTGCAATTAATAAAATTGTATATATTTGCAACAAAATTGCATTAAGCAAAAGTACACATAATGAAGAAAATAAGCACATCTTTTTACGATATTTTAGGAATTTCTAGCGCGACAATTTGTCTGGTGCATTGTTTGATTTTTCCTCTTTTAACGATTCTCCCTTTAGGCTTGAGTCACAACCCAATTATAGATTTACTATTTGCTTCGATAGGTTTATTTGCAATTCTCAAAATTATAAAAAAATCAGCTCTCTTGGTATCGTCAATTTTGGTTGTTTCAATGGCGCTGATTTGGATTAGTATTTTGACAGAACTCTTTTTCGAAATTCATCTTGATCTGATTTATTTTGGAGGAATTGGAATGATCATCGGGCACTTAATTAATTACAAATTACATAGAAAACAAAATCATTAAAAATAGAAATATGGAACAGAAGCATTTTGAAGTGATTATCATTGGCGGCAGTTACAGCGGATTATCTGCCGCAATGAGTTTAGGACGTTCATTACGTCAGGTTTTGGTTATCGACAGCGGTTTGCCTTGCAACAGACAGACACCGCATTCCCATAATTTTATTACTCAAGACGGCGAGAAGCCAGCAGTTATTTCGGCGAAAGCCAAATTACAAGTCGACATTTATAAAACTGTTCAATTTTACAACGGACTTGCAGTAAAAGCACTTAAAACAGAAGGCGGTTTCGAAATTGAAATGAAGTCGGGAGTTATTTTTACTTCGAAAAAAGTATTGTTTGCGACGGGAGTTAAAGATTTGCTTCCTGAAATTGAAGGTTTTGCAGCTTGTTGGGGAATTTCGGTTTTGCATTGTCCGTATTGTCACGGCTATGAAGTTAAAAACGAGAAAACGGCAATTATAGCCAATGGTGAAATGGGATTTGAATATGCTAAACTAATCTCCAATTGGACAAAAGACTTGAGATTATGCACCAACGGAAAATCGAAATTGAGTTTAGAACAAACACAAATTCTTAAAAATCATGGTGTTCAGATTTTCGAAGAAGAAATAGATTCTTTTGAGCATAATGAGGGTTATATTAAAAAGATCATTTTTAAGAACGGAGAAAAAGTGGAGGTAAAAGCTATTTATGCCCGACCGCCTTTTGAACAGCATTGTCCAATTCCTGAAACTTTGGGATGCGATAGTAGCGAACAAGGTTTGCTAAAAGTAGACGGCATGCAGAAAACAAATATTACTGGAATTTTTGCTAGTGGAGATTGCACAACACAAATGCGATCTGTGGCTATTGCGGTTTCTACAGGTTCTTTTGCTGGCGCGGTAATTAATAGAGAACTTATCGACGAAGAGTTTTAATGCATGTGCAAAATTATCTCGCAAAGACGCAGAGTCGCAAAGCTTTTTTTTATAGAACTTGGCGACTCTGCGTCTTTGCGAGATTAAATAAAAATAATTACGATTCTTAAAAATGGAAATGTAACAGATTGAACTCAATCAGTTTGAAATTTTTGTTTTAAGAATGAATGTTTATCGAATTTAATTTTTAGTTTTGTCTAAATTTAATTTTATAACAATGAAATATTTATTTTTGACAATATTAATAATTTCAACACAAAGCATTTTCTCTCAAAATATTACTGGAAAAGTAGAAAGTATACTTCCTATTGGTCAGGAAATTACCATTCGTTTATTAAATACAAACTTTAGAACACAAACTGATTCTTTAGGACTTTATAAATTAGAAAATATTCCTAGCGGAACATATAAAATAAATGTAACCTCAACAGGATTCAAACCCATAACGCAAAGAATTTCAGTTTTAGAAAATGAAAATCTGAACTTGGATTTTGAATTAGAAGAAGATCAAAATGAATTGAACGAAGTGGTAGTTTCAGGAACTCTAAAACCTGTAAAACGATTAGAAAGTGCCGTTCCCGTTGAGGTATATTCTCCAACTTTCTTTAAGAAAAACCCAACCCCAAGTATTTACGATGCGCTTCAGAACATAAATGGTGTCCGCCCGCAGTTGAATTGTGGCGTTTGTAATACGGGAGACATTCACATAAACGGATTGGAAGGGCCATACACTTTGGTTATGATAGACGGAATGCCAATTGTAAGCAGTCTTTCGACAGTTTATGGTTTGTCTGGAATTCCGAATTCTTTGGTGGAACGAATCGAGATTGTAAAAGGTCCAGCGTCGTCTCTTTATGGGAGTGAAGCCGTTGGTGGTTTGATTAATATTATCACTAAAAATCCAACGAATGCACCAACTTTTTCTGCTGATTATTTTACAACTTCCTATTTTGAAAGCAATCTTGATTTAGGAACGAAATTTAATGTTGGAAAAAAAGCGACTTCGCTTATCGGAATTAATTACTTCAACTACGATCAAGTTATAGATAAAGACAAAGATAATTTTACCGATGTTACGCTTTCTGAACGTATTTCGGTTTTTAATAAATGGAGTTTTAAACGAAATCATAATCGATTATTTACCATTGCAGCGCGCGGAATGTATGAAGATCGTTGGGGCGGAGACATTCGTTGGGAAAAAAAATACCGTGGAGGCGATGAAATTTATGGGGAAAGTATTTATACCAAAAGAGCCGAATTAATTGGAAGTTACCAATTGCCGTTTGAAGAAAAATTGATGCTTTCTTTCTCTGGAAATGTTCATTATCAGGACAGCCGTTATGGAACAACTTCGTATATCGCCAATCAGAAAATTGGATTTTTGCAATTGACTTGGGATAAAAAAATTGGACGAAACGATTTGCTGGCAGGAATCGCAAGCCGATATACCTATTATGACGATAACACGACTGCAACCAAAGAAGCTGAAAATACTTGGCTTCCAGGAATTTTTGTTCAGGACGAAATTACATTTTCTCCAAAAAGTCAGGTTTTGTTGGGAATGCGTTATGATTATAACTCTATTCACGGATCTATTTTTACACCAAGATTTGCCTATAGATTTAAGGCAAGCGAAAACACCATTTTTAGATTAAATGCTGGAACGGGTTTTAGAGTTGTGAATTTGTTTACCGAAGATCATGCGGCGTTGACGGGTTCAAGAGACGTTATTATTAAAAATGATTTGAAACCCGAACAATCTGTAAATGTTAATTTGAATTACATTCAGAAAATCAATTTCGGAAACGGAACGTTTATGGGAATTGAAACGACTGCTTTCTATACGAGATTCAGTAATAAGATTATTTCAGATTACGAAACTAATCCAAACGAAATTATCTACGACAATATTGATGGTTATGCAATAAGCCAAGGAATCAGTACAAATGTCGATCTTAATTTTCCTTCTGGATTAAAATTTATTGTTGGAGCAACGGTTTTAGACAACAAAAATGTTGAAAACGGAATTTCGGAAAGACCCTTTTTGACTGAGAATTTCACCGGAACTTGGAGTGTTTCATACAAAATTCAACCTTGGAATTTATCCATGGATTATACAGGAAATGTTTACAGTCCGATGAAATTGCCTTTGTTGAGCGAAACCGATCCGAGAAGTCCAAATTCGCCTTGGTATAGCATTCAGAACATTCAGTTTACGTATTCAGGATGGAAAGATTTTGAAGTTTATGGAGGAATTAAAAACCTGTTGAACTTTACACCAAAACAAAATAATCCGTTTTTGATTTCGAGAACGAACGACCCATTTGATAAAAATGTGCAATATGATTCGGCAGGAAAAGTATTAGTAACACCAGACAATCCATACGGTTTGACATTTGACACCACTTATGTTTATGGGCAGAACCAAACTATTCGCGGATTTTTGGGATTACGATATACTTTTAGGTAAATTTATAGGCCACAGATTACACAGATTAAGAGGATTATACTTTTTGTCAGGCTGAGTGAAGTCGAAACCCACGTCTAATTGAACGCCCTTCGACTTCGCTAAGTGACAAAAAAATAATTAAAAAGCTTAGAGAATAAAAATCCTTTCTAATCATTTTAATCTGTGGCAAACAAAACAAAAAAATGAAAAAGCTATTTCTATTTATTTTCTTCTTCGGGATAACTTCAACAGGATTTTGCCAATTAAAAAGCAGAACTTTTGAAGAAATAGATAGCTTGCAACAAATTCAAAAACGAAAAATCATTGTTTTCATCCATACCGATTGGTGTCAGTTTTGCCAAAGAATGAAAGCGACAACTTTCAAGAATCACGAGATTATAGAAAAACTAAACTCCGATTTCTATTTCATTGATTTCAATGCAGAGGAAAAACGAGATATTAGATTTAATAATCACACTTTTAAATTTAAACCTTCGGGGAATAATGTTGGTGTTCATGAATTGGCTTTGGAGCTTGGAACGATAAACAATCAAGTAACATATCCTGTTTTATGTGTTTTGAACGATAAGAATGAAATTATCTTTCAATACAACAATTATATGGCGCTAAAAGATTTTAAAGTGTTATTAGAAAATCTGGAAAAGTAAATTTTCTTATTTTTGAGAATGAATTCTTCACAAATCCCACATTTCGACTACATATTTACAGGAACAGGACTAGCATCTTTGATGACGGTTTACAAAATGGTTTTGTCTGGAAAATTCTCCGATAAGTCGATTTTATTGCTAGATAAGAATTCAAAGAAAACCAATGACAGAACTTGGTGTTTTTGGGAGAAAGAAGAAAGTGTTTGGAATTCGGTTATTTCAAAAAAATGGGATTCGGCCTTATTTGCCAATGAGAATTTCAAACGCGATTTGGATCTTAGACCTTATTCATATAATAAAATCAAGGGTTTAGATTTTTATGATTTTGTTTTCAAAACCATCTCAAAACAACCGAATATTACTTTTTTAAACGAAAAAGTGACCGATATCAACGAATTGGAAACGCACGTTTTTGTCGGAACAGAAGAGAATCGATATACTTGCGATTATCTTTTCAATAGCATTTATACTAAGGCTTTCGCCGAAAGGCAAAACAAATATCCCGTTTTGCAACAGCATTTTGTGGGTTGGTTTGTGAAAACGAAAGAGGAAGTTTTCAATCCAGAAGAAGTCACTTTCATGGATTTTTCTGTTGAACAAAAAGGAAATACGCGATTTATGTATGTTTTGCCAACTTCAAAAACGGAGGCTTTGGTTGAATATACTTTATTTTCGGAAAAACTCCTTCTGCAAGAAGAATACGAAAAAGCAATTGAGCTTTATCTGAAAAAACTAGGGACAGAAAACTACGAAATTCTCGAAAAAGAGGAGGGAAGTATCCCAATGACTTGCTATCCTTTTTGGAAAAAAAACACCAAACGGGTTTTGAATATAGGTACGGCTGGTGGCTGGACAAAAGCCAGTACAGGTTATACTTTTAAAAACGCAGATAAAAAATCTTCAGATTTGGTGGAGTTTATTCAAGAGAAAGATTTCGAAATGAAAAGCTTTCATAAAAAGTCTAAGTTTTGGTTTTACGATTTATTGCTTTTGGATATTCTCTATCGTCATAACGAACAGGGAAGTTCTATTTTCTCTTCCTTATTTCGAAAAGGAAATCCAAAATTGATTTTTAAATTTTTAGATGAAGAAACGAGTTTTTTTGAAGATGTTAAAGTTATTTTAAAGTGTCCAAAAATACCATTTATTAAAGCGTTATTTAGAGTGATTTTTCTTTCAAATAAATCTAACTAAAAAACGTAACCATTGAAAAACATTATTCTAGGATTCAGTTTATTTTTTACTCTTTTATCGTTTGGACAAGTGTCTAAAAACAAAGCGCAAGATGAGATTGTTACTCAATATCTCGATAGTTGTGCTTATAAGCATAATTATGTTTTTGAAATGTCTGAATGGCAAAATTGTATTGACGAAGGTTTGAAAAAAGACAGTACAATTGCCTATTTATGGCAACAGAAAGCAATGCCGTATTTTAAATGCAAAAAGTATGAAGTTGGCATGCCTTATTTAGATAAAGCAGTGTTCTATGATAAAGAACGCTGGCTTTCTTATCGTGCCTTTATGAAATGCATTTTTTCACATAATTACAAAGCGGCCATTGTTGATTTTGATGAAGCTATAAAATTATACGGAAACAGCTATGTTATGGACCATTCGTTTAATTTTTATAAAGCGCTATGCTATCTTCAGTTAAATGAATACGAAAAAGCAGAAAAGCTTTTAGATGATTATGTGAATGATATTTATAAAAACAGGCAGCAGCTGGAGCATCCTACGGCTTATTTTTATCAAGGAATTGCAAAGTATGAACTTAAAAAATGGGATGAAGCAATTGCTATTTTTGATAAAGCATTAAAAATATATCCAGAATTCTCAGATGCTAAATATTATAAAGCGATTTGCTGGCTCAAGCAAGGTAAATCTCGAGATGAAGTTATCGCATTGGTTGGCATAGCAAGAGAAGATGCCGCAAAAGGATTTTCGATAAACGAAGACAATACTATTTATGAGACGTATCCGTATCAAAAGAAATTTGGCAAGTAGTATTTTATAATCGTAAAAAATAGTTGATAGCCCAAAGTACGTGGTTTTTAGTATGGCAAAATAGAAGCTGGCGCGAATAATTTGTCTTATTCTTTTACTTTAACGACTTTCAGGGGTAGTTATAGATTTGCATTGTACTTAGATTTGTTTATTGTCTAAAGACATAATATGTCGCTTATGATAGACAATTAACGATGAAAGAATTTGTAAATCAATAAGAATGGCCAAGCCTCTAAAATTTGATGAAGAAACAGAAGTAATAGCTGAAATTTGTAAAGCACTCGGACATCCGACGAGAGTTCAGATTATGACTCTTCTGTGGAAAAGAGATCAAAGAACTTGTGGTGAAATAGTGGAATTAATTCCACTAGCGCAATCAACGATATCCAAGCATTTGTTAGAGCTAAAAAAGGCAAATCTGGTTCAGATACAATATGAAGGCAAGAAGACCATTTATTCTGTTGGGGTAGATAATATTAATGCCCTAAAAAAATATTGTAGCAGTTATCTTTTGACAATTGAAATTTCTGAAGAGAATAAAGAAACAGTTCTAACTACTAAGCATAAAGTAAGAGGCAAGAATAGTCATTTGAAGAAATATAATTATCAGTTCTCGCATAAAAAATCAAAAGAAGAAAGCTAAGTTATTGCTGAAATTTTGCCGTAAGAAGTGAGAACTCGTACTATATTAAATTTAATATTAAACTATAACAAAACTTTATACTTGAAAGTAACTAGTTGCGAGTAAACTTTGTAACTTTGCAGTTCAAAAAGTACAATTTAAAACAAAAGAATATGTATCCACTAGATATGGTAAAACCAATGGAGGCTGAATTAACAGTAGCTGGTTTTCAAGATTTACATAGTGCTGAAGCTGTAGAGAATGCTATCAAAGCTGAAGGTACCACTTTAGTTGTTGTAAACTCTGTTTGTGGGTGTGCTGCAAGAAATGCACGTCCGGGAGCAAAAATGAGTTTGGATAATGCTAAAAAACCAGATCATCTAATTACTGTTTTCGCAGGTGTAGACAAAGAAGCTGTTGATGCTGCGAGACAACATATGTTTCCATTTCCTCCATCTTCGCCATCTATGGCTTTGTTTAAAAACGGAGAATTGGTTCACATGTTAGAGCGTCACCACATCGAAGGACGCCCAGCTGAATTAATCGCTGAGAATTTACAGGATGCGTTTAACGAGTTTTGTTAATTTTTAAGGTACTAAGGTTCTGAGTTGCTGAGGCTCTAAGGTTTTAGATACAAAGTGACAGAGTAACATAGGCACAAAGCATAAAAACAAAAAGCACTATTAAAATAGTGCTTTTTTTTATGCTTTTCGGGTCAAAAAACTTAGAGCCTCAGCAACTCAGAATCTCAGAACCTTAAAGATTCCATCCCCCTCCAAGTGCTTTATACAATTCAATCATAGAGCTTAATTGTCTTTCTGATAATTGTGCTAGACTTAATTGTGCATTGAAGAGATTTGTTTCTACATCTAAAACTTCTAAGTAAGAAACGTAACCGCTATCATATCTTTCATGAGAGAGTTTGAAATTTATTAAAGCCGCCTGAACTTGTCTGTTGCGGGCTTTCCATTCTTCTTGATAAGTTCTAACGTTTTGTATCGATTGTTCTACTTCAGAAACGGCGCCGATATAGGTTTGTTGATAAAGAAACTTAAACTGTTCTGCTTGTTGTCTGTTTATTTCAACTCTTCTTTTGTTTTTCCCGAAGGCAAATATTGGCCCTGCAATTCCACCAGAAGCATTTTGCATATAAGAACTTCCGAGAAATAGATTACTCAGATCGGCACTGGCAAATCCAGCAATGGCTGCTAGATTAATAGACGGGAAACGCATGGCTTGAGCTACGCCAATTCTTTCGTTTGCTGCCGCATATCTTAATTCGGCCGCTTTGACATCAGGTCTGTTTTCTAATAGGGCAGACGGAATTGACAATGGAATCTTACTGACGATCTGCAACTCGGTATTGCTTTTTCCTCTAGGAATTTCAGAAGGAAGCTGACCGGTAAGCAAAGCAATTGCATTTTCTTGATACGTTATTTGTCTTTCAATGTTAGGAATTGCTGCTTCGGCAATGGCAACCTGCTGTTCAATCTGTACTTTGTCTACTTCAGAGATATATCCTTTTTCGAATCTTTCGGTTATAATCTGATAGTACTTCTCTCTTGTTTCAAGGGTATGTTTGGTTATTTCCAGCTGATCATCAAAATTCCGCATCTGAAAGTACGCTATTGCAATATTGGCAACAATATCAGACAATATTACTTTACGAGCTTCCTCTGTGGCAAGAAGTTCATTTTTAACAGCATTGTTTTCATGACGATATTTTCCCCAGAAATCAAGTTCCCAAGACATAGTCGCACCCGCGGTCGATGGAGTAATATATTTCTTGTTGCTGTTTATCGTAGCTCCATATTGAAAAGACGGAAATAAATCGGCTTTAGTATAACCCAATTCAGCACGAAACTGCTCAATTCTCGAAACCGCAATTTTTAAATCATAATTATTCTCAAGACCTTTTTGTATAAGACCTTTTAAAACATCATCATTAAACAGATCAAACCATTTTAAATTGGTTACCGAAGCGAGACTGTCTAAATTTCTTTCGTTTCTATAAGAATCTGATTTTAACTGCTCAGGTTTTTTATATTTTGGCCCGACCATACATCCTACAGGAAATAAGGAAAGAACCAATACAATAACGATTATCTTATATTTCTTACTCATGGTCTGTAGTATTTGATTCTACATTGTTTTCTCCTGTTGTGATTGTTTCTTCTTTCTTGTGTCCAATTTTTTCAATCATAACAAATAGACCTGGTACAATTAATACACCCAAAACGGTGGCGATCAACATGCCGCTAAACACGGCCATTCCCATTACAATACGAGCTTGTGAACCCGCACCTGTAGCGGTCAGTAACGGAACTACTCCAAGGATGAAAGCAAAAGCAGTCATCAGGATCGGTCGAAAACGAAGTCTCGCGGCATACATTGCCGATTCGTAAAGCGGTTTCCCTTTCTCATATTCTTCTTTCGCAAATTCAACGATAAGAATGGCATTTTTTGCCACTAATCCGATAAGTAAAACGAGTCCGATTTGAGCAAAAACGTTATTGACGTAAGCATCACTTCCAAATCTTGCCAAAAGCAGTCCTAAAAATGCTCCAAATACGGCGAAAGGAGCTCCAAGGAGTACACTAAATGGCAGTTTCCAGCTTTCGTATTGTGCGGCTAGGATTAAGAATACAAAAACTAATGCCATAATAAATACGGAAGATCCTCCAGGCGAATGTTTTTCCTGATAAGACAAGTTGATGTAATCGTAACTCATATCTGCTGGCAAGGTCTGTTTGGCCACTTCTTCTAATGCAGTTAAAGCTTGTGCACTACTGTAACCATCATTTGGGCTACCTCCAATTTCAGCAGATCGGAATAAATTTAAACGATTCGTAAAATCAGGTCCAGATACTTTGGTTGCTGTAACCAATGTGGAGACTGGGAGCATGTCGCCTTTATTGTTCTTCACATAAATCATGTTTAGATCTTCTGGTTTGACACGATTGACAGCTTCTCCTTGCACATAAACTTTATATTGACGTCCAAAACGGTTAAAGTCATTTACATAACTTCCTCCTAAAAATGCCCCAAGTGCTTCGGTGACTTTAGAAACGGGTATTCCTAATTTCATCGCTTTGTCATTGTCGATATCCAGTTTAATTTGTGGAGTACCCGCATTAAAAGTGGTGTAAATTCGTTTTATTTCAGGACGTTGTTGTGCTGCGGCAATAAAATTTTGTGTCTGTTCTGCTAAATATTGAGGCGTATTTCCTCCTCGGTCTTGTAACATTAAACTAAATCCTGCAGAGGCGCCAAGACCTTGAATTGCGGGTGGGCCAAATGAAAAACAAGTCGCAGTTGTAATTTGAGTGGCCAGTTTTTTATTGAATCTGTCTACAAACTGTTTAGCCGTTTCAGCTCTGTCTTCCCAAGGTTTTAGGGAAATAAAAATGAAAGCGTTGTTGGGCTGATAAGAGTTGGTAAGCATACTAAATCCGTTTATCGTAGTATAAGATAAAATAGATTTTTCTTCTTTAAGGAAACTATCAACTTTTTTCGATATTTCATCGGTGCGCTGTAAAGATGATGCAGGAGGTAAAGCAATATTTACCAAAACATAACCTTGATCTTCTTCTGGAATAAATCCTAACGGAATCTTTTTGCCTAAAAGGACAATTGAAACCAGTATGACAGCTAGCAAAACAACAATACGAATTGCTTTTTTGGCAAAAAATGTTGCTCCACCAATATATTTTCCTGTAACATTTTCGAAAACCCTATTAAACCAAGAAAAGAATTTAGCTAGCCATCCTTTTTGCTGATCTACTGGTTTTGTTGGTTTTAAAAGCATGGCACAAAGTGCGGGACTTAAAGACAAAGCACTAAATGCCGAAAAGGCGACCGAGACGGCAATGGTTATGGCAAACTGTTGATAAAAACGTCCCGTAATTCCGGGTGTCATAGCAACGGGGATAAATACGGCGCAGAGGATTAATGCAATTGCAATTACAGGTCCAGAAACGTCTTTCATGGCCTGAATAGTTGCTTCCCGCGGATTTTTCCCATGTTCGATATGATGTATTACGGCTTCTACAACCACAATAGCATCATCGACCACGATACCAATCGCTAATACTAATCCTAAAAGCGAAAGTGTATTGATCGAAAAACCTAACATTGGAAAAACGGCAATAGTACCAATTAAAGAAACAGGAACGGTAATTAACGGAATTAAAGTGGCACGCCAGTTTTGAAGGAATATAAAAACCACCAAAATAACTAGTATAATAGCTTCAAAAAGAGTGTGCACAATATCATCAACTCCTGCAGTAATAGCCAATGTTGTATCTAAAGATTCTTGATAAACAATGTCTTGCGGAAATCTTTCAGACAATTGTTTCATGGTTGTTTTTGCCATTTCTGCCACATCAAGAGCATTACTTCCGGGCATTTGATATAAGGCAATAACCGCACTTGGAGAACTGTTTCTTCTGGCTGTTGAGCTGTAGTTTTCGGTTCCTAATTCAATTCGGGCAATATCGGCCAATAAAACCTGAGCTCCATCTTCTTTGCTTCGAACTACGATATTTCCAAATTCTTGTTCGGTTACCAATCGGTCTTGGAGTGTTACACCATATGTAAATTCGGTATTTGGAGGTGCGGGTTCAGCTCCAAATTTTCCTCCTGGGCTAATCATGTTTTGTGCATTCAGAGCATTTTTAACATCTTCAACCGTTACGCCGAGTTTATTCATTATATCTGCCTTTAGCCAAATACGCATAGAATAATCACTTCCTCCAAAAAGAGCAACCTCTCCAACTCCTTTTATACGAGCAAGCTGGTCAACAACATTGATACTGGCGTAGTTATTTAAAAACTTGGCATCATATTTTGGATTATTGGATGTAATGGTAAATAACATCATAGGGAATGAAAGGGACTTTTTTACCACCACACCCTGCTGTTTTACGCTTGAAGGCATAAACGGAGCAGACTGGTTTTGTCTGTTTTGCGTTAGCATATTGGCATTGTCCAAATTTGTACCTACGTCAAAAGTTACCTCAATGGTACAAGCACCATCAGAAGTATTAACTGATTTCATGTACAACATGTTTTCAACACCATTCACTTTTTGCTCGATAGGAGTAGCAACTGCCTGTTCTACATTGAGCGCATTTGCTCCTGTAAAAGAAGTAGTGATTTTTACAACTGGCGGATTGATATCCGGATATTGCGAAATAGGTGTTTTTTGCAGTGCCAGTAATCCAAGTATCACAATAATAATACTAATTACAATGGCAACAATTGGTCTTCGGACGAAAAATTCTCCCATAATAGTATGTGATTTAGATTACTTTGTAGCTACAGTTTCTGGATCGCCCAATTGCCATTGAACAATTTTAGGAGTAATAACACTTCCGTTTTTCAACAAAGAAGTACCTCCCATGGCTATCTTATCACCTGGTTTTAATCCTTCTTCAATAATATAACCGTTTTTAACAGAAGGACCTGGTTTTACAATCTGCATTTGAACTTTATTATCATTGCCCACTACATAAACCTGATAGATTCCTTGAACTTCGATAACAGCTCGTTGCGGAATTACAATGGCTTCTTTGCGAATATCGGTAAGCAAAGAGACTTTTACATATTGACCCGGACGAAGTAATTTATCAGGATTAGGAAATGCTGCTTCAAATGTGATAGCTCCCGTAGAAGGGTCGATTTGTCTGTCGGCAAAACTTACTTTTCCTTTTTCTGGATAGGCAGAACCGTCAGATAATTTTATAGTGACAATCGCGCCAGAGCCTTTTAAGGCAGAATTTGGTTTGCTAAATTCTCTAAAAAGGCGCAGAAATTCCTGTTCGCTTATAGTAAAGCGTACTCTTACGTCGCCAAGATCAGAAATGGTGTTTAAAATAGACATAGCACCAGGTCTTACATAATCACCAACGCGGACTTTAGAAATACCGATTAATCCTGAAATTGGGGCTAAAATTTGGCAATAACCCAATTCGATTTTAGCATTTTGTACAGAAGC
Organism: Flavobacterium sp. ACN2; assembly: GCF_002303885.1. GTDB lineage: Bacteria > Bacteroidota > Bacteroidia > Flavobacteriales > Flavobacteriaceae > Flavobacterium. The sequence continues at coordinate 108,550 of NZ_MRCM01000011.1, forward strand.
ATCGGAAGCTTTTATTTGAGCTAATGAAGCAGAATATGCCGATTTTGCCGAAACTAATTCTCGCTGGCTCACTGCATTCATTTTGGCCAGAGGAGTAATCATATCCAAATCTGATTTGGTTTTAGCTAATCCTGCCTGCGACTCTGCCGCAATTCCTTGTGCTTCGTTAAGTTTTGCTTTATATGGCAAAGGATCAATTGTATAAAGGACTTGTCCTTTCTTAACAAAACTTCCTTCTTTGAAATTCATACTTTCAATAATACCATCAACTCGTGGGTTAATTTGTATATCCGATTGACCAAAAGTCTGCCCCGTATATTCAGATTCTAAATTTACATCTTGCTGTAAAACTGTTGTAACTGAAATTTCTAACGGTTTGGGGCTTGGTGGTGTTTCTTTTTTGCAAGAAAACATCAAAAGACTTAGTAAGATTGCTGAGGAGTAGATTTTGTTCATTGTTAAATTCTTTTAGATAAAATTCATTAAATACAACTAATTAAAAACCAGTAAAGTGCATTAGCTAAGTTAGCGTTTTTTTGGTTAGGTGGTTAAATATTGTGCGAATTTTGTTAATTTTAGTTAAAATTCCATCTATCTGTTTATCAGTTAATAATGCAAAGTCGGATGAAAGGCCATTTATTGCCGATAAACTGCATTTTTGTAAGAATAGATTATTCAATGAACAAGAAATAATAATTCAAAAACTTTTGTAATCATGTCAAAAAATAACAAGAAAAAACATCAAAAAGAAGATGATGATGATTTGAAAAAATTAAATAAAAAGGAATTATTACATCGGGCAAAAAAATTTTCTGAGCAATATTGTGTTGGAGATGATAAGAACTTCACATTAGAGGACAAACCAACTTCTTACTCTATGGAAGGAGATAAAACACAGGTTAGAAAAATATTAAAAATGGGAGTCAAAGCACTAGCTGCCATGCAGGATATTTTGTACGCACAAGATAAATGGTCGGTTCTTATTATTTTTCAAGCCATGGATGCAGCCGGAAAAGATGGCGCGATCAAACATGTCATGTCGGGTATAAATCCGCAAGGCTGTCAGGTTTCTTCTTTTAAAGGACCAAGTTCAGAAGAATTAGACCATGATTATTTATGGCGCTGCCAGAAACATCTTCCAGAAAGAGGCCGAATAGGAATTTTTAATCGCTCTTATTATGAAGAAGTATTAGTAGTTCGTGTTCATGAACAGATATTGAGAAGTCAAAAGATTCCTGAAAAATTGATTACTAAAGACATCTGGGAAGATCGTTTTGAAGATATTCGAAACTTTGAAAAATACCTTAATAGAAACGGAACGGTTGTTATTAAATTTTTTCTAAACCTTTCTAAAGAAGAACAAAAGAAAAGATTTATTGAAAGGGTTGACAATCCTGATAAAAATTGGAAATTTAGTGCAGCCGATGCCAAAGAAAGAGGCTATTGGAATGATTATATGCATGCGTATGAGGAATTAATTAAAAATACATCTACCAAAAAATCACCTTGGTACGTAATTCCTGCTGATGATAAATCGTATGCTCGAATTGCAATTGCTTCTGCAATAATTCATGCGTTAGACGAAATGGATTTGGAATATCCTAAAGTAAGTGCAGAAAAAATTGCTGAACTTAATGAGGTTAAAAAAGCATTGCTAGAAGAGAAAGAATAAGCTTTTGAATATGATTTCTAAACTTTTGCCCGCTGAAGACTGGATTAAAAATTATAAAAAGCAGGATCTCAAAAGAGATTTTATGGCAGGCGTAACTCTTGCTGCTTACGGAATTCCTGTATCTCTTGCCTATGCCACTCTTGCGGGATTGCCTCCTCAATATGGAGTTTATGGTTATCTCATTGGTGGAATATTTTATGCTTTGTTTGGAACCAGCCGACAGCTTGCCATAGGTCCAACATCTGCAATTTCTTTATTAGTAGGCACAACTATTGCAAGTATGGCAAATGGGAATGTAGAACGTTGGGCTGAGATTGCTTCTCTTACTGCATTAGTATTCTCCGGAATGGCGATTGTTGCCTATCTGTTGAGGTTAAGCGGAATTATTAATTTTATTAGCGAAACGGTTTTGGTTGGTTTCAAAGCAGGTGCGGCTATCACTATTGGTTTAACGCAACTGCCCAAATTGTTTGGAGTTAAAGGAGGAGGAGATAATTTTTTAGAACGAATTGTCACTCTATTTCATCAAATTCCTGATATGAATACTACTGTTTTTATTTTTGGAATAATCGCTATTTCAATATTAATCATAGGAGAAAAAATAGCGCCACAGTTTCCTGTTGCAATATTGATTGTCATTTTATCTATCATCCTTATTTCGGTTACCTCACTAAAATATGCCGAGTTTAATACGGTTGGAATTATTCCGACTGGGCTTCCTGAGTTTCATCTGCCTTCGCTCCGAATTCGAGATGTTGAAGGAGTTTTGCCGCTCGCGATGGCTTGTTTCTTATTGTCTTACATAGAAAGTGTTTCTGCTGGCCGGACATTGGCACAAAAAAACGGGTATGTTATAGATCCGCGTCAGGAACTTCTGGCACTTGGAGTCGCTAATGCAGCTGTTTCATTGGGACACGGTTATCCTGTTGCAGGAGGTTTGTCACAATCAGCTGTAAACGATGCTGCAGGCGCCAAAACACCGTTGTCGCTTTTATTTGCTTCAGGTGCAATTGCCTGCTGTCTCTTGTTTTTAACAGGATATCTTCAGAATCTTCCAACCGTAATTCTGGCTGCTATCGTTTTAGTTGCCATTAGAGGACTTTTTGATTGGAAAGAAATGAAACATCTCTATAAAATAAACAAACAAGAATTTGCTGTAGTTATGGTTGCACTTGCGGGAGTGCTTATTTGGGGAATTCTTGCAGGAGTTTTACTGGCTACAATCGTGACCTTGCTGTTATTACTCAAAGCTGCATCAAAACCGCACGTAGCTTTTTTGGGCAGAATTCCAGGAACAAGAATTTACACCGATTTAAAGAGACATCCTGATAATGAGATAATAGAAAACATATTGATTGTTAGAGTTGAATCTTCCATATTTTATTTCAATGCAGAATATATAAAAGAACGAATCTTGGAAAAAATCTACAGCGAACAGGATTCTTTAAAAATAGTAATACTAGATCTCAATTCGTCTCCACGTATTGATATTGCTGGCGCACGTTTCTTAAAGAATTTATTTGTCGATTTACAAAAAAAGAATATTACCCTAAAAATTGCCGAAGCCCGCTCTGACGTTCGCGACAGTCTTCGGGCAGAAAATCTCGAAATTCTGTTTGGGCACATTAGCCGTTCTGTATCTGTAGATGATTTAGTGCAGCATGCTATACAGGATAATAGAAAATAAAAAGAAAGATTGTTGGGAGCAGAATTCTGTTTTTGATGTTAAAAAAATCAGATAATTAGGGCAAGATCATTTTTAATCTCAAAATAAACCCTAAATTTGCCGCAGATTTAGAGAAAAATCTAAAAATACATATATTCTTAACTTAAAACTGTTTATAGCATGCAACTGTATAACACTTTGAGCGCAGAAGAAAGAGCCATCATGATCGATGATGCAGGTAAACAACGACTAACGTTGTCTTTCTATGCGTATGCCAAAATTCAAGATCCACAAAAATTTCGTAATGACTTATTCGTAGCCTGGAATGCCCTAGATGCATTAGGTCGAATTTATGTTGCCAGTGAAGGAATAAATGCTCAGATGAGTATTCCTGCCGAAAATTTGGAAGCTTTTAGAACCACTCTTGAAGTTTATGATTTCATGAAAGGCATTCGTTTGAATGAAGCTGTAGAGCATGATGACCATTCGTTTTTGAAATTAACAATCAAAGTGCGTCACAAAATCGTTGCAGACGGCTTAAACGACGACACTTTTGATGTTACCAATATAGGCGTTCACTTGAAAGCCAAAGAATTCAATGAGATTTTAGATGATCCGAATACGATTGTGGTTGATTTTAGAAATCATTACGAAAGTGAAGTAGGGCATTTTAAAAACGCCATCACACCAGATGTTGAAACTTTTAGAGAGAGTTTGCCAATTATCAACGATCAGCTTAAAGATCACAAAGACGATAAAAATCTGGTAATGTACTGTACGGGAGGTATTCGTTGTGAAAAAGCAAGTGCTTACTTTAAACACCAAGGTTTCAAAAACGTTTATCAATTAGAAGGCGGAATTATTAATTACGCTAAACAGTTGAAAGAAGAAGGTCTAGAGAGCAAGTTCATTGGTAAAAACTTCGTATTTGATAATCGTCTAGGCGAAAGAATTACTGATGATATCATTTCACAATGCCATCAATGCGGAAAACCTTGCGATAACCACACGAATTGCGAAAATGATGGTTGTCATTTATTGTTTATTCAATGTGATGATTGTAAAGCAGCAATGGAAAACTGCTGTTCAACAGAATGCTTGGATATCATACATATGCCTTTGGTTGACCAAGTTCGTTTAAGAACAGGTAAACAAGTTGGAAACAAAGTATTTCGAAAAGGTAAATCTGAAAATCTGAAATTCAAACATTCAGGCGAATTGCCAGAAACTGCTTTGGCTACAGCGCAAAAGCCAGCTGATATCCGTCAGAAAGTAAAAGTAAAAAAAGTACTTCTTGGAAAAGCAGAACATTATTATGTAAAAGCACAAGTTGGACAATTTACAGTAGAAAATCACGAATTAAACATTGGTGATAAAATCCTTATTTCTGGTCCAACTACAGGAGATCAGGAATTGGTTTTGAATAGGATCATTGTTAATGGTGCAGAAACTCAATCTGCTAAAGTTGGTGATAAGGTTACTTTTGAGGTTCCTTTCCGTATACGTTTGTCGGATAAATTGTATAAAATTTTAAATTAGCGATTTTTAAAATCCTAATTTAAAATGTCGTAGCCGTATTTTTACCAAATTATAGATTCGTGCCATTTGGGCAACCAAAAATCAATATTAAATATAGCCCACGGTTTCAATCGTGGGTTATATTCATCTGTTACGAATAATTTTTAAAACATAGACTATGATATAAATCATAGGAATCTAATCTATACCCACATTATTTTTGTCATTTGAATAATAAATCAAAAATGACGATTAACAATACAATTGAACTCATGGCTCCCGCTGGGAACTTTGAGTCGCTTCAGGCTGCTTTAGACAATGGATGTGATTCTGTATATTTTGGTGTTGAACAACTCAACATGCGTGCAAGATCGACCGTTAATTTTACTATTGAAGATTTAAAAGAAATAGCTAATCGATGTGAAGAAAAAAATGTTCGAAGCTATCTTACTTTAAATACCATTATTTACGATCACGATCTATCTGTCGTAAAAACATTATTGACAAAAGCTAAAGATGCTAATATTACTGCTGTAATTGCATCAGACCAAGCTGTAATTGCAATGGCAAGATCGATTGGAATGGAAGTTCATATTTCGACCCAATTGAATGTAACGAACATCGAAACCATTAGATTCTATAGTTTATTTGCAGATACGATGGTTTTAAGTCGTGAATTGAGTTTACGTCAAGTAAAGAAAATCACAGAACAAATAGAAAAGGATCAGATCAAAGGGCCAAACGGAAATTTAGTAGAAATCGAAATTTTTGGTCACGGAGCTTTGTGTATGGCAGTTTCAGGAAAATGTTATTTGAGTTTACATTCACATAATTCCTCTGCCAATCGTGGTGCCTGCAAACAAAATTGCCGAAAAAAATATACAGTTATCGATCAAGAAACGGGTTTCGAAATCGAATTGGATAACGAATACATGATGTCGCCAAAAGATTTATGTACTTTGGATTTCTTAGATCAAGTAATTGATTCTGGAATTCAGGTTTTAAAAATCGAAGGTCGAGGTCGTGCGCCAGAATATGTGGCAACGGTCATTAAAACCTATCGTGAAGCTATCGATGCATATTACGAAGGCACTTTCTCAAAAGAGAAAACGGTAGTTTGGATGGAAGCTTTGAATACCGTTTACAATCGCGGTTTTTGGTCAGGATATTATTTGGGACAAGAATTAGGAGAATGGAGCGATACTCCTGGATCTGCGGCAACTCAAAAGAAAGTTTATGTTGGAAAAGGAACACATTATTTCCCAAAAGCCGAAGTTGGACAATTCAAAATTGAAGCTTACGATATTAAAGTCGGAGATAAAATTTTGGTAACAGGACCAAGTACAGGAGCTCAGGAAATGATTATCGATGAAATGTTTGTGAACGATCTTACAGCAGAAAAAGCAACAAAAGGAGACGATTGCACTTTCAAGCTTCCGTTTAGAATCAGAATGTCGGACAAGCTATATAAAATCGTTGAGGCATAATGGTTATTATTACTTTACAGAGAGACAAATGCATTGGTTGTAATTATTGCGTCGAAATGGATCCAGTTCATTTCCAGATGTCGAAAAAAGACGGAAAATCGGTATTGCTTCATTCGCAGAATGCAAAAGGATTTTTAACTTTAAAATCTCCAAATCATGCCATTGTAGAAAGTTGTGAACTCGCTGCAAAAGCTTGTCCAGTGAAGATTATTACGGTTAAAGAAACATAGAATATATAAAAAAGAAAGAGCTGCAAAACGCAGCTCTTTTTTATTAAAGCAATTTTATTCTTTAACCATATTTTTGAAAGTACTGTTTGATAAGACAGACAAGCTTCCTTCTTTAGAAGTTCCCTGCCAATCAGATAGTTTTCCGTTTACATAAATTTTGATTCCAATGTCTGTGGCACTTTCATAAATTATATATTTTATGTTGCCACTATTAAATTCCAATTCGTAAACTGTATTTTGTTTTCGAAATTTAAATCCTGCTTTGTCTGCTTTTTCAGGAGTTGATGGGTGGGCAAACGAAACAAATTTATATTCATCGTTTTGCCGAAATGCATAATACAAAATACCGTTATGTTTAAATAAAATTATGCGCCCCTTACCATTTTTAGTATCAAAAGAAACTACTTTTTCTAAGTTTGGCTCGTAAACAGATAAAGTCGAAAAAGGTATGAAATCATTACCTTTTCGTTTTTGCCTGTTATTTTTAGAAACGGAAAAGAATTTCCATCTTCCTCAAAAGTGCATTCTTCTTTAGCTTCCAAACCAGAAACGCTATAATAGGAACAAACATGAAGGGCTGCACCGCCGCTGCTTGAGGTTATAAGACGTTTGTTTTTAGCATCAATTTCAAATCCTCCACCTCTTACACAAAAGGAATTGTAATACAAGTCGCTAATACTATTGCTTAACACAAAAGAATTTGACATATTAATAAATATATACGCTGTTGCTTGTGGTGTATAACAACCTTCATCGTCATTTTTCTCGTTGTTAAAAAGGATAACGTCGGTACGTCCGTCAAAGTTGACATCTCCTAAAACGCGAATATTAGATTCAGGAATACTTTTGAATGTCGTGATTTTGGCTGTTTTGCTTAGTTCCGATTTAGAAAGTTGCTTAGAACCATATTCGAGTACCGTTTTCTTTGTTTGATTCTCTGTAAGCCTATAATATTCTTCTGTTTTCGAATTCTTAGTTTGTTTGGCAAAATACAAAGTATGGCCTTTCAAGAAATCATTAACGACATAAGCTTTTTGAGCATTTAAAATATAGGTTTGCGAAAGTAGAAAAAAGACGAAGTAAAACTTTATTTTCATATTGTATTCAGAATAAGGTTCGTGAAATTATTCATCAAAAAGATGAAGTTCATCAAAATCTTTAATTTCAGATAATTTAAGAAGTTTTGTTCTTTTAATTTTACTTTCGCTTTTTTCAAAAATTTCATCATCATCATAGGTGTTTTCATTGATGTTATGATTTACAATCTTTTTTCGAGTCAGAAAATTGATGCTGGTTTCTGTAAGAACAATTGGTCCTCGATTACTGCTGGCATCATAACCAATTAGTTCAAAATCTGAATTTTGATATCTAAAAGTATACTGCCAATAACCGTATCTTCCATGAGCATAGTTTATGTATAATTTTCCGTCTTTTATTTCAAAGTCAAGTTCGGGAGCATAATAAACACCTCCTTCTTCATTTTCAGAAGAAAAGCTGTCATAGTTTTTAGCAGCCAGTACGTAGCCATTATTTTTGTTTAATAGAGCAATAATTCCTCTGCGGTTTCGGTCTAGTTCTCCACGATATTCGTGCTGAATGATTTTACTTTTATCAGTTCCTTTAATGATCAGAATATAATCTTCCAGTCCGTCTTTATTAAAATCTCCCTTAATAGTATCAAAAGGAACATATCCTTTCGGAATAAAATCTTCAGGTTTTTTCTTTATTTCGATTGAAGCTGTATCTTTTTCAAAAACTTCTGGAACAGTTGGAATTTCTGTAACCTGAGAAGATGCTGTTTTTTCTTTGGTTTTGTTGCAACTTGAAAATCCAGTAAATAGTAAAATAAGGACTGTAATAAGTAAATTTCTAATCATAATAGTTTTTTAGATTTCATAAGAAAAACACTCTTGTATCGTTCAAAATGTTTTGTAATCTTATCTTTTGTAATTTGGTTCGCTTAGCAAAATCGGTGTCGTATTGGCAAGAACCCATTTAGTTGCGAGTTCGCATAAAAAATTAAGTTCGTCGATTTCCCCGTCTCCATTTTTTCGAACATCTTTTATAATTAAAGCTGCTTTTGCCAATTCGTTATCAGACAATGAATTATTTGAGGACAAATGGATAAAAAAGGCATCTAACATTTTTTTAAAATCAATATTCCAATTCCCGCCGCCATTTCTATATATTTCATCGCGCACTTTTCCTGATATGCGCACGACTTCGCCTTGTATGGTTTTTGAACTGCCCTTTGACGGTATTAAAAGTTCCCATAGTTCTTCGAATTGTTTTTCCCAGGTTGTGCCACTTACAGAAATGGGAGACACGCCGTCGTGTAGAATACGTCTTTTTACAGGCGGAACATGAAACATTTCATAAAGTTGCTTTAATGCATGGTCTGTCTCTTCCAAGTAATCTTTGTTGAAATTTTCCCTATGAAATTCAAAATCTTCTCCCCTTCGAACAACAGCATCTTTCATGGTTTGAGTTATTTCGACATCAGATTTTAAAAGTATTTTTGATATTTCGGCCAAGTTTTTAAGGTCGATGTTATTTGCTCTAACCAAAGCACGTTCCAAAGGAGTTTGTTTGTAGGTATTCAATGCATTGGTATCTGCTCCAGATGCTATCAGTTTTTGGACAGCATCAACATTAAAGCCACTTCCACTTGCAAAATGCAAAGGCGTATCTCCATAATTATCTCTTGCATGTATATTGGCACCGAGTGCTAATAAAGTTGAAACCTTACCAGTTCGTATCATCGCGTTTTGATGCAATGCAGTACGGTTATAAGTATCAACCGCTTCTATATCTGCGCCATTTTCTACTAGCCAGACTATAAGCTCATCGGGAATACCCCAAAAGCTTAACGCGGTTGTTTTTCCGTAACCGCCTCTTGCGTCCAATTCGCAGGTGTCAAATACAGCTTTCAAACCTTCAATGTCTTTCTTCTCGATTAATTCATTAAAATTTTTCGGAAGCGTTTTCTTTTTCTTTCCCATTCTTTTTGTTCCTTTTTAAAATCATTTGTCAAGAGATTTGATTTCAGACCCCAATTTTAGCATTAATGTTATGCTTTTCAACATATGCTTTTGCTGCATTCATCAGTTTTGTAAATTTTGCATCAATTTCACTTTGAGTTGAGGTGTCAAAATCTGAGATTGCTTTTTGTATTTGCTCTGGCGAAGCTTTTTCGTCTTTTAGTTTAGCAATCGGCAAATAACCTTCTTTTTGTTTGGCGATTGCATAAGAAAATAAATCTTTTGAAGCCTGAAGAAGTTCTTTGTTATCATCGTCTTCAGCAATATCTTTAATAGTTTGAAAACGTATTTCTAGATTGGTAATATCATATTTAAAAGCATCGTAGTAAGAAGAAGGAACCATCTTTTTTTGACTCTCATCATAAACTTGTGCTTCCGATTGCAGTTTTTCATTGATTTCTTTGCTTCCAAAACGAGACAATAAATTCGAATTTAAAGCAGCAATTTCAAAGGTTTTTTCTGGCGAAAGGTTGGTGCAAGATGTAGAAACTATGCTCGAGGCAATTAATACTAAAAATAGAGTCGTGGCATTTAAGATTTTTTTCATTTGTGAGTTTATTTATTATTTATCCTTTTAAAATTTTACTTTTTTCAATATCAAATTCTTCCGAAGTTAAAATTCCAGCATCTAAAAGTTCTTTTAAGTCTAATAATGCTTTTTTCTTTGTTTCCATCGAATTTGAAGTATCCGCTTTTGGAGCTTCGGTCTGCGGTGCAGTGTTTATTGGATTTACAGTAGTTCCAGAAGGAGCATATTTCAAAATCAACTCCGTAATTTCATTGAAACCTTTTACATTCGAATAGTCAATTGCTTTTTGCTCTTTTACATTTACGATGGAAGCATCGGCTTTGTTGTCCAATAGATACTTTACAACATCTTTCTTTCCGTTTGCAGCGCTGTAGTGAAGGGGCGTATTTCCGGATTCGTCTTGAATATTGATATTTGCCCCTGCTTCAATTAATAGTTTTACCATACTCAGATTGCCTTTTTTGGTTGCAGCATGTAGAAGACTTTCTCCTCCGTAAGTATAAGAGTTATTTAAGGTGAAACTAGATTCGTTAGAAATATTGGTTGCACTGACAATCCAATCTAGATAATCATTCATTGAAGAAGTATCACTGGTGACTGGTTTGCTGTAATTCACATCGACGCCATTTTCTAAAAACAATGCGACAATCTCCTTTTGATTATTCGCGCAAGCGTACCAAATAGAAGAGTGTCCATTATTACTTGAAGTAAATACATCTGATCCTCTTTCAATCAATAATTTAGCCAACATTCTATTGGTTTCGTAGCATGCAATTAATAGCGCATTCTCCCCAGAATGATTCGTATGATTGATAGCCGCGCCATTGTCCAAGAGTAAAGTTACTATTGGCAATGACTTTGTATAACATGCGTAAAGTAATGGCGTATTGCCTTGTTTATCGGTCACATTAATGTCGGCACCTTTATCTAAAAGCAATTGGATAATCTCACGGTTTAGTTTTGCAGAAGCCAATAATAGCGGAGTTTCTCCATTGTTATTCAATAAATTAACATCAATTCCTGCTTCAAGCAACTTTGTTGCGATATCAACCTGGGCAGTTTGTACGGTCAAGTGTAACAAGCTGTTACCGTTTTTATCGTTGATTTCAATTTTGGCGCCATTCTCCAACAAAAACAAAGCGGTCTGTTTTTGCTTTTGCAGACAAGCAAAGAATAAAGGCGTTTCTCCTGCATGATCTTCATAATCGATATTGGCTCCATCTTCAACTAATAGTTTCACAATATCCAGATATCCTCTGTGCGCGGCATAATGCAAGGCTGTTCTTCCTTTTTCGTCGGTATATTTTACCTCTACTTCTTTATTTTGAAGCAGTAATTCAGCTATTTTTCGATTGCCGTTTTCACAGGCAATTATAAATGACATTGACATAGAATTGTGATTTTAAATTTAGGCTTTCATTAAAAGCTCAACAGTTTTAACTTTCAAATTGTCTGTAGAAGCAAGCGCAAGAGCAGTTTCGTCTTTATCGTTTGTAATTTCTTTATCTGCGCCATTTTCAAGAAGCAATTTTACTTTCCTGTAAATTTCTTTCGCCGCTTCAGCATCATAATTCACATTGTAGGCACAGACTTTGTGCAAAATGGTATTGCCTTGATTGTCTTGTTCGTTAACATCAATTGCCCCGCTGTCTAATGCCGATTTTAAAATACCCGATTTTTTCTCCGCTATATAATCGATGCCGGATTTCGGATTTCCATAATATTGAGCGCAGTGATTTAAGTCGGCACCATCAGATAATAACCTTTGGAAAGAATTGAGATCATTCTCCGAATCAGACATCATTCGGATAAACTCAGTCAGTAAAGTTCTTCCGTCTTTATTGATGCTGCTGAAATCTGCTGAAGAGGATTCGGCTAAAAGTTCGTACATCGGAATAGAAAACTGCTCACCAACAGCATAATAAAAAGAACTGTTTTCCTGATTGTCTTTTTCGTTAGGATCTGCTCCGTTTTCTAATAAGGTCGGAATGTATTCTTTTTTGTTTCTTTTTACAGCATACATCAACGGAGTAGTTCCAACTACATTTTTCTCGTTGATATCAACTCCGTTTTCAAGAAGTATTGTAATATATTCTTTGCCTTTTTCAGCATTTAAAGAATAATTGTTTACGATTTTATGAATTAGATTTTCCTGAGCGTTGTTTTGGTATTGTGCATTGCATCCAAAATCTTCTATTAAACTTTTAATAACTTCTGGAGCCGCTTCTTTTTCTATGAAATATCCCAATAAAGTCTGATCGCTGATTTCGTCATTAAAATTGTCGACTTTTGACATTATCTCTTTGAAGATAGAAAGAGATTCTTCGTCATTTTTTATATTTCGGGAAAGTGGGTTGAATATAGATTTGTCAAAACTGTCCAATTCGTAAATATCGGTTTCAATAAAGTTGGCTTTTATTAGCCGTTCGATGAAATCAATTTCTTTGGCTTCGATAATTTTGGCAGCTATTTGAGAGAAATTGTTTTTAAGATACTGATCGTTAAAGTTTTCTCCGTTATTTAGGCATTCTCTGGCCTCGTCAAATTTTCCCTGAAAAAGGAAATTTTCAATCTGGTTTTGTGTTTGCATTCGTAATATATTTAAAAATGATTATAAGTTTTACTCACAATTTTGGCTTGTAATTAGTGGCTTCACAAACATTGCTGTAAGATAAAACATAAAAATGAGAAATATATTTCAGGATAAAAATTAAAAAAGGCTTTTTATGTTAAGAAATAGACCGAATGGAGATTTTTGGCTTTTTTTTGGTCTGATTTTTTGAAAAAATAGATAAAAAGTATATTTAAAAGAAAACCGTATTTTGCAATTGAAGCAAAATAGGGTTTATTTTCATTTCAATTATTGAAAAATAATATCAAGATCATTAGTAATAGTTTCTTCGCACAACTCGATCGTGCAGATTTATCTCAGTAACGATAGCGCGGATTTGCAATCCGTGCCCGCAAAGATTGGTTTATTCTCTTTGTAAATATAAAAAGGGCATTAATTTGTTGTAACTTTTATTTTAATGATTTGTTTTGTGTCTTACTGTTGCGGGCACGGATTGAAAATCCGCGCTATCGGGTTTTAAACTTCTCCCTTGTTAAAAGTTCATTCTGCTTGTGAATGTATGATAAATCAATTTTATAAAACTTGTGTTCTCTGTTCGCGCAAGGAGAGAAATCGAATTATTCTTTACTATCATTTTTCAAATTAGAAATAAATAAATCAAAAGATTGGGATACAAATAGAAGTTCTTTTTCATCCATTAACCAAAGAAATATTGAATTAAAATCTTCTTTTTTTAAAGATAATACAAAACAATTCCCTCCATAATCATATGCAAATGGAATCATTTGACTTAGTTTATTGAAATCTTCAATTAAATCTTTATAGAGCTGTTCAATAGGAAGATCTCCATATTTTATTGAATTAAATCCACCTAAGATAAAACGGTTTTGATTTTCTTCGGGATAATAACCTCCATTATTTGAAAGATAAAATTCTTTAAATGAATTAGGTAATGAACAATTAAAAAGTTTTTCAAATTCACTAATTTCTTTTGTAGTTAGTTTTTGTTCTGATTCTTCAAGAATTAATTTCATGATTTTTTTAATAAAACTGTAATTTTTCTCTTCAAGAGAAATACAAAATTAATTTTTAAAAGACCTGAAAACAATCTCAGTAAGTCATAAAACAAACAGAATAAGATTTTTATTTAGAGGGGAATAAGATATTTTTAGTAGAGAATTTTAAAAGTATTATTTTAAAAGATAGGGTCAATTTTTATTTAACAACCCTTTAGAACTAATCTATAAATAGCCAAATAAAAAAAATACTATCTTTACCGATCAAACGTTTATGAACTTAAGCTGCATTCTGGCAGCACTACATATATAATTATGGCATGTACAAGTTGTTCAACCTCAGATGGTGGCGCACCAAAAGGTTGTAAAAATAATGGGACTTGCGGCACCGATAGCTGCAATAAATTGACGGTTTTTGACTGGCTTTCGAACATGAGTCCGTCCAATGGAGAGGCGATTTTTGATTGTGTTGAGGTTCGTTTTAAAAACGGACGTAAGGAATTTTTTAGAAATTCAGAAAAATTAACTTTAAGCATTGGTGATATTGTTGCAACTGTAGCTTCACCAGGTCATGATATTGGTATTGTTACTCTTACAGGCGAATTGGTAAAAATTCAAATGAAGAAAAAAGGTGCAAATCCTGAAAGTAATGATGTGCCGAAAATCTATAGAAAAGCATCTCAAAAAGACATCGATATTTGGTCTGTAGCACGTGATCGCGAAGAACCAATGAAGGTTCGTGCACGTGAATTGGCGATTCAGCATAAATTGGAAATGAAGATTTCGGATATCGAATTTCAAGGCGACGGATCTAAAGCAACTTTTTACTACACGGCAAATGATCGTGTCGATTTTAGAATGCTGATTAAGGATTTTGCTAAAGAATTCAGCACTAGAGTGGAGATGAAACAAGTTGGTTTCCGTCAGGAAGCGGCTCGTTTAGGAGGAGTTGGATCTTGCGGACGCGAACTTTGCTGTTCGACTTGGTTAACCGATTTCAGAAGTGTAAATACATCAGCAGCTCGTTATCAGCAATTATCATTGAATCCGCAGAAATTAGCGGGGCAATGCGGTAAACTAAAATGCTGTTTGAACTATGAGTTAGACACTTACATGGATGCATTAAAAGATTTTCCGGATTACGATACCAAACTAATCACAGAAAAAGGAGATGCTGTTTGCCAAAAACAAGATATTTTTAAAGGATTAATGTGGTTTGCGTATACAAACAACTTCGCAAACTGGCATGTTTTAAAAATTGATCAGGTAAAAGAGATCATTGCAGAAAATAAACAGAAAAATAAAGTTTCTTCTTTAGAAGATTTTGCTGTTGAAGTAGTTGCAGAACCAGAAAAAGACTTCAATAATGCAATGGGTCAAGAAAGTTTAACTCGTTTTGACCAACCAAAAAGAAAGAAAAAACCAAATCGTAAGCGCAAGCAAAATGCAGAGGCGGCTACCGTTGCAACTCCAGCAAAACCACAGCAGGAGAAAAATGTAAATCACGCTAAACCAGCAGGAAATACTAATCCGAACAATGGTAATGCAAACAATGGCAACGCAAACAAACCAAACAATCAAAACAATCCAAATAAGCAAAATCATAAGAAAAAGCATAATTCGAATAAGAACAATCCGAATAAGCAAAATTCTAATGAAAACAAACCTGCTGAACCTAGAAAACCAATAACGAATACTAAAAATGAGAATAAAAAATAGCGGAATTCTTCTTTTGGTAGCTATACTTCTTTTTTCTTGTGATAAAAAAAGAGTATTTGATCAGTATAAATCTGTTGGAAGTGCTTGGCACAAAGACAGTATTGTAAGCTTTGATCTGCCAGTTTTAGATTCTACAAAAAAGTTCAACCTCTTTGTAAACATACGAGACAATAATAATTATCCTTTTAATAATTTATTTTTAATTGTTGCTCTTGAAACACCAAGCGGTTTTACAAAAGTGGATACATTAGAATACCAAATGGCAGAGCCAGATGGAACGTTGTTAGGAAATGGATTTTCTGACATAAAAGAAAGTAAGCTTTATTACAAAGAAGATGTGAAGTTTACAGGGAAATACAAAGTTCACATCAAACAAGCGGTTAGACAATCGGGTAAAATACCAGGTGTTGAAGCTTTGCAAGGAATTACAGACGTTGGTTTTAGAATAGAACAAAAAGATTAGATAAATAGTTATGGCTGCTAAAAAAAACAATCAATCCAAAAGCGTTAAGGATATTAATTATTACAAAAAGAAATTTTGGCAGGTTTTTGCCTACTCTTTATTAGGAGTTCTAGCCTTCTTCTTATTTGCTTCTTGGGGTTTATTTGGTTCTATGCCTTCATTTGAAGATTTAGAAAATCCAGATTCAAACCTTGCTACCGAAATTATCTCTTCTGATGGAGTTGTGATTGGTAAATATTTCAAAACCAATAGATCGCAACTTAAATATTCTGATTTGCCTAAAAATTTAGTTGAAGCACTTGTTGCAACTGAAGATGCACGTTTTTACGACCACTCAGGAATTGATGGGCGTGGAACTTTAAGAGCTGTTTTTAGTTTAGGAACAAATGGGGGTGCGAGTACATTGACACAACAGCTTGCAAAACAGTTGTTTCATGGTGAAGGATCGAAATTTTTGCCTTTTAGAGTTGTACAAAAAATAAAAGAATGGATTATTGCCATTCGTCTGGAAAGACAATATACAAAGAACGAAATCTTAGCGATGTATTGCAACGTTTATGATTTCGGAAATTATTCTGTTGGAGTAAGTTCTGCCGCTCAGACTTATTTCTCAAAAGAGCCAAAAGACTTGACAATTGACGAATCTGCTATTTTGGTCGGAATGTTCAAAAATTCAGGTTTGTACAATCCGGTAAGAAATCCGCAGGGCGTAAAAAACCGTCGTAATGTGGTTTTATCGCAAATGGCAAAAGCAAAAATGATTTCGGAAGCTGAAAAAGAAAGACTTCAAGCGCTTCCAATTACGCTGAAATTTAAATTGGAAAGCCACCGTGAAGGTATCGCTACTTATTTCAGAGAATATCTTCGCGATTACATGAAAAAATGGGTTGCTGAAAACAAAAAGCCTGATGGATCTGATTACGATATTTACAAAGATGGTCTTAAGATTTATACTACTATAGATTCTAGAATGCAAACCTACGCTGAAGAAGCGGTTGCTGCGCACATGCAAAACCTTCAACAGCAGTTTTTTATTGATCAAAAAAACAATAAAAATGCTCCTTTCGTAAATATTACACAAGCTGAGACAGATAGAATCATCATGCAAGCCATGAAAAATTCTGTTCGTTGGGCTCAGATGAAAGATATGGATAAAAGCGAGGAAGATATCATTGCATCATTCAAAGTAAAAACTAAAATGCGTGTCTTTACTTGGAAAGGTGAAAGAGATACCACTATGACACCACTGGATTCTATTCGTTACTACAAGCACTTTTTGCAATCTGGTTTAATGTCTATGGAACCTCAAACAGGAGCAATTAAAGCTTGGGTTGGAGGAATCAATTACAAATATTTCCAATACGATCACGTAGGGCAGGGAGCAAGACAGGTAGGTTCTACTTTCAAGCCTTTTGTTTATGCAACGGCAATCGAAGAATTAAATATGTCGCCATGTGATTCTATTCTTGATGGACCTTTCATGATCCATAAAGGACGTCACCACGTAACAGAAGACTGGGAACCAAGAAACTCAGATTACAGATACCGCGGAATGGTAACTTTAAAACAAGCCTTGGCAGCTTCTATCAATACAGTTTCGGCTAAATTAATTGATAGAACAAGTCCAGAAGCAGTTGTAGAATTAACTAAAAAATTAGGAGTAAAAACAGAAATTCCAGTTCAGCCTTCAATTGCACTAGGTGCGGTAGATATTACAGTTGAAGATATGGTTGCGGCGTATAGTACATTTGCGAACCAAGGAGTTTATGTAAAACCACAGTTTTTAAGCAGAATTGAAAACAAAAGCGGAGAGGTTATTTACGAACCAATTCCAGAGTCTCACGACGTTTTAAATAAAGATATTGCCTTTGCGGTAATCAAATTGCTTCAAGGGGTTACAGAAAGTGGTTCTGGTGTGCGTTTACGTACTCAGGGCGGCGGAAGTGGAGATAACCGTTGGACAGGATATCCATACATGTTTACAAACCCAATTGCGGGTAAAACAGGTACAACGCAAAACCAGTCTGATGGTTGGTTTATGGGAATGGTTCCGAACTTGGTAACTGGAGTTTGGGTTGGATGTGAAGATCGTTCAGCACGTTTCAAAAGTTTGACTTACGGACAAGGAGCAACTGCAGCTTTGCCTGTTTGGGGGTATTACATGAAAAAGTGTTATGCTGATAAAACCCTTCAGGTTTCTAAAGGCGAGTTTGAACGTCCGGCAAACCTTTCTATAAAAGTAGACTGCTATGCTAGACCAGTTATAGTGAAAGATACCACACAGACCGAACAAAATACAGATGAATTTGAATTGTAATATTGTTGCAATAACCCTTATCTGATTATACATCAATCCCTTTACCAGTCTTCTAGAAGATTTGTAAAGGGATTTTTCTTTTCGTTTTATTTTTACGAAATCGTTATAATTTCACCTAAAAATCTTATTTTTATCAAAAATATTCAGCAATAAAGATAGTTTGTTATGATAACAAAAAAAGTAAATAACGTTCATGAAGCTATTGAAGGAATCGATAGCGGTATGACCATTATGTTTGGTGGTTTCGGTTTATGTGGTATTCCTGAAAATACAATCGCAGCTTTGGTAAATACATCCATTTCAGATTTAACCTGTATTTCCAACAATGCTGGTGTAGACGATTTTGGTTTGGGATTGTTGTTGCAGAAAAAGCAGATCAAAAAAATGATTTCTTCTTATGTGGGAGAAAACGCCGAATTTGAACGTCAGATGCTTTCGGGAGAATTAGAAGTTGAATTGACGCCTCAAGGAACTTTGGCAGAACGCTGTCGTGCGGCTCAGGCTGGAATTCCTGCTTTCTTTACACCAGCAGGTTACGGAACTGAAGTTGCTGAAGGAAAAGAAGCACGCGAGTTTAATGGAAAAATGCATATTATGGAAGAAGCTTTCAAAGCCGATTTTTCTATTGTAAAAGCTTGGAAAGGCGATGAAGCCGGAAATCTGATTTTCAAAGGAACAGCCAGAAACTTCAATGCTTGTATGGCGGGTGCAGGAAAGATCACAATTGCAGAAGTAGAAGAGTTGGTTCCTGTTGGCACATTAGACCCCAATCAAATTCATATTCCTGGAATTATGGTACAGCGTATCTTTCAAGGAGAAAAATTTGAAAAGAGAATTGAGCAACGCACAGTAAGAGCTAGAAATTAGATAATTAGAAAATGAGGTAATTAGATAATTAATTTAGATTGTGTATAGAATTATCTTATTATCAAATTGACTAATTGACACATTAAAAATATGACTAGATTTAGTATAGCTCTTTTTTCGTTCGTATCGTTTCAGGTTTTTTCTCAAGGCACCAATGAACTTAGAAATCAATTGCAGCAAATCATTTCAAGTAAAAATGCGACGGTCGGAGTTTCAATAAAAAACATTGAAGACAAAGACACTTTGAGTATTAACGGAAATTTAAAAATGCCAATGATGAGCGTGTTTAAATTTCATATTGCTTTGGCAGTTTTGCATAAAGTTGATGAAGGCGAGTTCAATCTTACGCAGGAAATTTTCGTAAAAAAGAAAGACTTAAAGGAAGATACGTGGAGCCCGATGAAAGAAGATTATCCAGAAGGAAATGTAAACTTGACTTTGGATAAAATACTTCGATATACGGTTTCGCATAGTGATAATAACGGATGCGACATTTTGATCAAATTAGTTGGAGGCACAAAATACATTCAGAAGTTTATAAACGAACAGGGAATCAAGGATTTCGTTATTAAAGTGAACGAAGATCAAATGAAGACTTGGAAAAATCTGTATATCAACACCACCACTCCGTTAGCAACTACAGAATTGCTGGAGAAGTTTTTTAAAGGTAAAGTTCTAAAAGAAGAAACCACGAAGTATCTATATCAGATAATGGTAGAAACTTCAAGAGGTCTTACTTGGATGAAAGCTGGACTTCCTGAAGGAACAGAATTGGCACATCGAACTGGAATCTCTGGAACGAATGATGCTAATTTGAGAGTAGCAATGAATGACATTGGAATTGTAAAACTTCCAAATGGAAAACATCTTATTGTTTCTGTTTATTTAAAAGATATTACAGAAAAGAAAGAAGACACAGAAAAAATAGTTGCAGATATCACAAAAGCAGTCTGGAATTATTTTATTAGATAATTAGAAAATGAGTCAATTAGATAATTAATTTAGATTGTGTATAGAATTATCTTATTATCAAATTGACTAATTGACACATTAAAAAGATACATTAAAACTATGGCACTTAGTAAAGAAGATATAGCAAAACGAATTGCAAAAGAAGTAAAAGACCGTTATTTTGTAAATCTTGGAATTGGGATTCCGACTTTGGTCGCAAATTATGTTCGAGAGGATATAGCGGTTGAATTCCAAAGTGAAAATGGAGTTCTCGGAATGGGGCCTTTTCCTTTTGAAGGAGAAGAAGATGCAGATGTGATCAATGCAGGAAAACAAACTATTACAACACTTCCGGGTGCAAGTTTCTTTGATTCGGCTTTCAGTTTTGGAATGATTCGTAGCCAAAAAGTAGATTTGACAATTCTAGGAGCGATGGAAGTTTCTGAAAACGGAGACATCGCAAACTGGAAAATTCCAGGTAAAATGGTAAAAGGAATGGGGGGCGCAATGGATTTGGTGGCTTCCGCCGAAAATATCATCGTTGCCATGATGCACGTAAACAAAGCAGGTGAGTCAAAAATCTTAAAAAGATGCACTTTGCCATTGACTGGAGTAGGATGCGTTAAAAAGGTTGTAACAGAGCTTGCAGTTCTAGAAGTAACCGAAAAAGGTTTTAAGCTCTTAGAACGAGCGCCAGGTGTCTCAGTCGATCACATCATCGCCTCAACCGAAGCCGATTTGATTATTGAAGGAGAAATTCCTGAAATGGATATCAGCTAAAAAAATATTTTTTTCTAAAAAAACCGATCAAGGCCAGCTTTTAAAAGAGCTGGCCTTTTTTGTAGGAATTAATTAAAGGATTTATTGCTATTGATATTAATAAATTATATCAGATTCAAAACTTATTTTCAAATATAAGTAGTTATTAATCAGTGAAATAATTATTTTTTAAGGCATTTTCTTACGAGATTATTATGGTTTGTTAAATAAAAATGGAATTAATGTAAAAAATGTTGCTTTTTATCGATTAAAGACATATTTAATCGATTATCTAACATAAATAAAATATTTTTACACAAAAATAAAGTATTTACCTACATTAAATATTTTGTTTGTAATCCATTTAACCAAAATTAAATACCACATTATTATGGAAAGAAAATTACCCAAGATTATGGCGTCAGCCGTTATTATTCTTACATTTTCAGCGCCTGTATTTGCTCAGAATACAGACAAGCGGATAAGTCAGAAAAATTTATCAGAAAATGGACAACCGAGTCTAATCACTTTTAGTGATAAATCCACCTACAAGGGAACAGATTACAATACTGTTTTTAAAGAGCAACTTGGACTAAAGGATAACCAATCTTTTTTGAAAGTTAAAACTGAATCAGACAGAGAGGGGTTTACTCATGAAAAGTTTCAGTTGTATGAACAAGGAATTAAAGTAGAATTTGCCAATTATACATTACATTCTAAAGAAGGCAAATTGGTTTCTATGAATGGTGAGTTTTATGCTTTTAATAATGTAAAAACTACTCCAAAATTATCAAGTCAGGATGCATTTGCTAAAGCGATTGCTTACACGGGAGCAAAAGAATACTTATGGGAAAAACCCGAAGATGCCGCTGCAATGGATTATGAAAAACCAAAAGGGGAATTGGTTTTATTACCAGATATGGAAGAACAGGGACAGGATAGAAAATCAGACAAAGTTCGATTGGCTTATAAGTTTGATATCTATGCTACGAATCCGTTGAGCAGAGGTGATCTCTATATCGATGCTGAAACTGGAAATGTTTTGTTTTATAATGCTACAATAAAACACCTTGGAGAATATAGTCACGGAGGAAAATTGGAGTCTGCGAAAGCAAAGCAAGAGGTAGCATCTAATGCAAAAGTTGCAATTGTTGCAGCAAATGCAGCGACACGTTATAGCGGAACTCAGACCATTCAGACTACTCTAAGCGGATCTTCTTATATTTTATCTGATGGAACTCGCGGAAATGGAATTCAAACCTATAATTCTGCCAGAACAGCGACATACCCAACAACCAATTTCACCGATGCTGACAATAACTGGACAGCTGCTGAGTATAATAATACAAATAAAGATAATGGAGCATTAGATGCACATTGGGGTGCTGAAATGACATATGATTATTGGTCTGCTGTTCATGGAAGAAACAGTTATGACAATGCTGGAGCAAAAATTAGAAGTTATGTTCACTACAATTTAGTAGCTGCTGGATATCCAAATAACAATAATGCATTCTGGAACGGAAGTGTTATGACTTATGGCGACGGAACAGGAACTGGAGGATTTGATATCTTGACGTCAATAGATGTTGCTGGACATGAAATAGGACATGCGGTTTGTACTTATACAGCAAATCTTGCTTATCAAAAAGAATCAGGAGCAATGAATGAGGGTTTCTCTGATATTTGGGGAGCTTGTATCGAATATCGTGCTGCACCAACAAAATCGACATGGTTAGTGGGAGAAGATATTGAAAGAAGATCAGGGCATCTTGCTTTGCGCTCTATGAGTAATCCAAAATCTGAGGGGCAACCAGATACTTATGGAGGAACTAATTGGGTGAGCCAAAGCTGTACACCCACTAGTAGTAATGATTATTGCGGCGTTCATACCAATTCTGGAGTTTTGAATCATTGGTTTTATATTTTATCAGTTGGTAAATCAGGAACAAATGATATTGGAAGCACCTATAATGTGACTGGTATAACTATCGATAAAGCTGCAAAAATTGCCTATCGTTTAGAAAGTGTGTATTTAACCGCAAATTCTACTTATGCAAATGCAAGGACATCAGGAATACAATCTGCAATAGATTTGTATGGTGCAGGTTCGGCTGAAGTTATAGCAACAACCAATGCTTTTTTTGCAGTAGGTATTGGCGCAGCTTATGTAGGATCTACTGATACTGTTGCGCCTACAGCTCCAACAAGTCTTGCAGCTTCGGGCACTACGGGAACAACGACTAATTTATCCTGGACAGCCTCAACAGATAATGTTGCTGTTACAGGGTATGATATTTACCAAGGAACAACATTAAAAGGTTCGTCTGCAACAACTAGTTATACCGTAACTGGTTTAACAGCATTAACAGCTTATAGTTTTAGTGTAAAAGCTAAAGATGCGGCAGGAAATGTTTCGACAGCGAGTAATACAGTAAATGTTACAACTACTTCTGCGGGATTAACATATTGTACATCTCAGGGTAATAGTACGGCAGACGAAAGAATTGGTAAAGTTGTATTTGGAACAATCAACAATACATCTACAGGAACAGCGGGTTATGAAAATTACACCTCAATTTCGGCAAATGCAACAAGAGGAACTGCATATACAATTACGATCACACCGAGCTGGACATCTACAGTTTACAGTGAAGGATATGCTGTATTTATAGATTACAATCAAGATGGTGATTTTGCCGATTCTGGTGAAACGGTTTGGACAAAAGCGACATCAACAGCAACTTCGGCATCTGGAACTATTACAATTCCGGCAACAGCAACTCTTGGGACAACAAGACTTAGAGTTTCTATGAAATACAATGGAGTTCCAACATCTTGCGAAAGTTTTTCTTATGGACAGGTCGAAGATTATTCGATAAACATAACAGCTTTAGGACCAATTGTGAATGAAGAACTTGTTGCGGGATTGATTGAGACTAATGAAAATTCTGAATTTGTATTATATCCAAATCCTGTTACAAATGAGCTAAATGTTTCATTTTTAAACAATAAAGGATATACATTTAGAATTACAAATGTTTTAGGTCAGCAAATTAGTAAAGGTGAACTTTCTGAAAGCCCTATAGATGTAAGCCTGTTAAGTACGGGAATTTACATTATAGAATTGAACAACGGCACAAAAAGAATCGTTAAGAAATTCGCTAAAAAATAAAATAATAATACTATAAAAAGTAAAAAACCGCCTACTTGGGCGGTTTTTCTTTTTCAAAATCTTAGAAACTTAGAAACTTAGGATCTCAGTATCTTAGAAACTTTAAAAACTATAAATTAAATGAAGCTCCTAAACTAAAAGTAGCTTGATTATTCAAATGATAAAAACGATCATCGCTTGAACTGTATTTTGCAATTGGGAATCCGATTTCTGTGAAAACACCAAATCCTTCTGTGAAGAAATAACGGCCTCCAACATGACCTCCGAAATTACGTAAACCTAAGCTTAATCCAGGGTATACGTCCAATTCTTTTACTCCAATTACACTAGATAAGTTAGCATTAATTCTTGCTTTTGCATCAAAACGATCCCCAAAATCAGGTTTAGCAGTACCAGACGCTCCATTAGGAAAACTGTAATAATAAGTGTCTACTCCTAATAAGTAGTTAGAGACAAAACCAAAAGAGAAATTTTCTCCTAAACCAAAATCAACAGAACCTTGAATTCCAGAACCACCATCTTGCAAATTAGCTCCTACGTTTACTTTAATATCTCCCTTTCCTTTAAAAGCTTCTTGAGCATTAACAAATCCGAATGTCACTAAAAATACAAGTGTAATAACCTTTTTCATAAAAATTTAATATTAATTATTTGGGTAGCAAATGTAAAATTTAAATAAATTAATTCCTACCTTTTTCGTTAAAATAGAGTTCGTTCAGTGGTTCACTTTGCCAGTATTCCTTAGTATCAACATCTAAAATCGTAAGCGGACCTCTAAATGCTGCGCCTGTATCTACATTCCAGACACAAGCTCTGTTTACAGGAACCGTTTCTCCAATTCGGGTAACGGGTGTGTGGCCAATATAAACTTCCTTATAAACGGTAAATCTTTTCGGATAGTGTAAATCGTCTTCTTTTAATTTTGGGTCTAATGAAAGTGCTGTTTCCCAAAGGGTTCTATCCCAGTAAAATAGTTTAGAAAAATATTCCCATTTTACACCATTCAAATTAGTGAAGCCTGCATGAACAAACAAACGATTGTGATCGTCAAGATAAAAATCCTGAAGATTTTCTAGAAATTCGATATGCGCTTTCTTTTTCTCTTCAGAAATTTTAGCATAACCTTCAACCGTAGCTTTTCCGCCATGTTTGTACCACATTTCTTCATCAAAATCATCATGTCTGTTTTCGAGCCAGTCCAAAGCCAGCTGATCATGATTTCCTCGTATGCAGATGCAGTTTTGTTTGCTTTTTAAATCAATCAAATAGTCGATTACTTCAACAGACTGACTCCAGCCGTCAACATAATCGCCCAAAAAAATTAGAGTATCTTCTGTGGTAACGTTGGCTCTCTCTAGTACTTGTTCAAGTGCAAGTAATCCGCCATGAATGTCACCTATAACAAATGTTCGCATTATTTAATTTTTCGAGTAGAAGAACAAAAATAGAAAGAATAATTGGTTTGAACTCATTGAATTCAGATTCTTTAAAAATTGATATGATTTATAACTACTTACAATACTTTTTTATTATTTTTCCTCAGTAAATTTGCAAAATGTCTGAAACACCAACATATCGCAAAATTATCCATATTGATATGGATGCATTTTACGCATCGGTAGAACAGATGGACAATCCGGAATTAAGAGGCAAACCGGTAGCAGTTGGAGGTTCTGAAAATCGAGGTGTAGTTTCGGCTGCAAGTTACGAAGCCAGAAAGTTTGGCGTTCGTAGTGCCATCAGCGGGGTTTTAGCAAAAAAATACTGCCCGGACATTATCTTCGTCAGACCCAGATTTGATCGTTACAAGGAAATTTCATCCAAGATTCATAAAATCTTTCATGATTATACTGATTTAGTCGAGCCTCTTTCGCTTGACGAAGCTTACTTGGACGTTACCAAAAACAAAAAAGGAAATCCTAGCGCAAGTCTTTTGGCACAGGAAATTAGGCAAAGAATTTTTAATGAAGTAGGGTTGACGGCTTCGGCGGGAATTTCGGTCAATAAATTTGTGGCTAAAATTGCCAGCGATTATAACAAACCAAACGGACAAAAAACGGTAAATCCCGACGAGGTAGAAGCTTTTCTGGAGGATCTTCCCATTCGTAAATTTTACGGAGTTGGAAAAGTAACTACAGAAAAAATGTATCAGCTCGGAATTTTTACAGGAACCGATTTGAAAAGCAAATCTCTAGAGTTTTTAGAAAAGCACTTCGGAAAATCGGGAACATTTTATTACCATGTGGTTCGAGGCATTCATAATAGCGAAGTAAAATCTTCACGAATTACCAAATCTGTTGCTGCAGAACATACTTTTGATGTGAATTTGTCTTCGGAGATTTTTATGATGCAACAGTTGGAGCGTATTGCAACTTCGCTAGAGAAACGTCTTCAAAGGCATAACATTTCTGGAAAAACGATTACGCTCAAAATCAAATACAGCGATTTTTCGCAGCAGACGAGGAGTAAAACGCTTCCCTATTTTATTTCTGATAAAAGTCTGATTATGGAAAACGTTGAGGAATTATTGTACCAGGAAAAAATGAAAGATTCAGTACGATTGCTCGGAATTTCGTTGAGCAATTTAAATAACGAGGTAAAAAAAGCGGTGGTAGTACAGCTTAAATTTACTTTTTAATAACAATTTTGAAAAGTTTAAAATAAGGCTAGGTTATGAATAACAAGATTTTTCTGCTATCTTTGAGTAAAAAGATATATCTGTCTTCTGAATTGATTTTGTATGAAAAATAGAAATTCCGACGATCCGTTACAGCGAAATTCAGTTCCAATTCTTTCTTGGGATTTTCATTACGAATATCTAAACGAGCTAAAAGCATTAAGTACTGATTTAAAAAGGGTAAGCGAAATCTCAGATGAGTTTATCTGGGATGAAAAAACGCTCAATATTCAGGAACGAATCAAAAATGAAGTGGTTTTAATAACCGATTTAGATTTGAAAATAGTTTTCGCGTCAAGCGGAATAAAAAAAATGACGGGTTACAAAGAAGAAGAAGTCTTAGGAAAAACCCCTAAGATGTTTCAAGGCCCAGCAACTTCACAAAAAGATTTAAAGGAAATTAGAGATGCGGTAAAAAAGAAGATTCCTTTTGCCAAAACCCTCGAAAATTATAGAAAAAACGGTCAAACCTATAAATGTAAAATCGATGCCTCGCCAGTTTATAACCTGAAAGGTGAGATATCTCATTTTATAGCCTTCGAAAAACAAGACATAAGCGCTTAGTTATTTTGCCGCAAAGGCACTAAGACACAAAGATGTTTTTTAAAGAGAAAAAAATAAAGCTATCCGTTAGGGATAGCTTTATTTTTATAAAAAACTTTGCGTCTTAGTGCCTTTGTGGCAAAACATCTTTATAAATTAGCAAAGAAATCATTTCCTTTATCGTCGGTGATAATAAACGCAGGGAAATCTTTGACGGTGATTTTACGAACAGCTTCCATTCCTAATTCTTCAAAATCAACAACTTCCACTTTTAAGATATTATCTTGAGCCAAAATAGCAGCAGGCCCACCGATAGACCCCAAATAGAATCCGCCGTATTTGTTGCAGGCATCAGTAACTTGTTTGGTACGGTTTCCTTTTGCCAGCATAATCATACTTCCGCCATTTTTCTGGAATTCATCCACATAAACATCCATACGACCCGCAGTTGTTGGTCCGAAACTTCCAGAAGCCATTCCGTCTGGAGTTTTTGCAGGACCAGCGTAATACACGGGGTGATTTTTGAAATACTCTGGCATTGGTTTTCCAGCGTCTAACAATTCTTTAATTTTTGCGTGAGCAATATCTCGGGCAACAATTACAGTTCCGTTTAGTTTTAAACGAGTTTTAACAGGATATTGAGATAATTTAGCCAAAATATCTGCCATAGGTTGATCTAAATCAATTTCTACAGGAGCTTCTAAATGCGGAGCTGTTTCTGGTAAAAATTGCTTTGGATTTACTTCTAACTGCTCAACAAAGATTCCGTCTTTAGTGATTTTTCCTTTGATATTTCTATCTGCCGAGCAAGAAACACCCAATCCAACCGGACAAGAAGCTGCGTGACGAGGCAAACGGATTACACGAACATCGTGCGTGAAATATTTTCCTCCAAATTGCGCTCCAATAGCACTTTCTTGGCAGATTTTCTGAACTCTTTCTTCCCATTCAAAATCACGGAAAGCTTGGCCCGCCATGTTTCCAGAAGTTGGAAGGTGGTCATAATATCCAGCAGAAGCTTTTTTAACAGCGCTTAAGTTTGCTTCAGCAGAAGTTCCGCCAATTACCAAAGCTAAATGGTATGGAGGACAAGCAGAAGTTCCTAAATCTTTAATTTTTGTGCGAATGAATTCATCTAATGATTTTTCATTCAACAAAGACTTTGTTTGTTGGTATAAGTATGTTTTGTTTGCAGATCCTCCACCTTTTGCCATGAACAAAAAGTCGTAAGAAGTTCCTTTTTTAGCATAAATATCAATTTGTGCCGGAAGATTTGATCCTGAATTTTTCTCTTCAAACATCGAAATCGGAACAATCTGAGAATAACGTAAATTTCTTTTTTGATACGTATTAAAAATACCACGGCTTAACCACTCTGCGTCATCAACACCAGTAAAAATGCTTTCGCCTTTTTTAGCCATTACAATCGCAGTTCCAGTATCTTGACAGCTTGGCAACTGACCTTCAGCAGCGACAGAAGCATTTTGAAGCAAGTTGTAAGCTACAAATCGATCATTGTCTGTTGCTTCTGGATCGTCAAGAATTTTTCTTAGTTTCTGTAAATGCGTTGTTCGTAGCATAAACGAAACATCTGTCAAAGCTTCTTCAGCCAATAATTCTAAACCTTTTGGATCAACGGTTAAAACTTCACGTTCTCCAAATTGTTCTACTTTCACAAAATCAGAAGTGATTTTGCGATACTGCGTATCATCCTTTAAGATCGGATAAGGATCTTGGTATATAAAATCGATCATTGTTTTGTTTTTTTACAAATTTAGAAATTATTTACCTAAGAAAGAATTTGAATTAGGACTCTTCTGCAGATGTTTTTTACTCTGCAGCGTTAAATTGATCAAACGTCATCTTTTTTTCAAAGTACGGTTTGTCTTTGGCAGAGAGTAACATTTTTTTCCATTTATTATCTTTTAATTCGAAAGCTATTGAGTCTGAGTGCTTAAGGATGCCCATGTCCATGTTTTCATCTTCGTCCGCAGGTATAAACGCAACAGTTTTGCAATAAAAGGATTTTGGATCAGATTTAGTAGAAGTATTTACAATTTCAACCCAGCTTCCCCAGCCGCTGTCGGTCATAGAGCTCCATTGGTGTACCAATTGTAATCCGCTGTTTTTTAGATAATACAAGTAGTTGTCATGCGCATAGCCACAAGCAGGAAATCCAACGGTGATTTGTATGAATGGCGAATTTTTAGAAGTTTCAGATGTTAATCCGTAAGAAGCCGTCCACTCAGAATCTTTCTCAAAACCTTTTATAGCAACTTTAGAAGAGGCGCTTTTGGTTTTATTCTGATAAAAGTCTAATCGGTATTTTACCGTAACGATACTGTCCTTGTCTGCTTGCTGATCTACCAAATGCGCCAGTATAAAATCTGTAGAAGATTCTGTTCCGTCCGTGTAAATGGCTACAGTATCAGTTTTAATAATCTTTTCATCAGCAGAAACCTCTAATGTCTCTTGCGGTTCAATGATTTCTGCTATAGGTGGCGCAGCATCTGTAGGTTTTGTTTTTTGACATCCGATAAAAATAAGTAGGGAGAAAAATAGAGTGTGGATTTTCATCTTTGGGGAGATATTTAATTGTTTTTTTAATTCTAGCGAAACCTCTAAAGTATAAAATTATGAGATTTTTTTGAAGAAAAAAGAAAAAGAAGCACATGAAAAATAAGTTTAATTACTTTCAAGGCTTCTTTTAAAACTTTAATTAATTAGTCTTTATTCTTTGTAATAAAGGTATTTAGAGTGTTTTTTTTAAGGATAAAAAAATGTTCTTAATTTTTTAAAAAAACCAAGTTGCTACAAAAATGGCTGTAATTACACAGATTAAATCTACCAAAAGCATTGTACCCAAAGCGTAACGAGTGTTTTTGATGTTTACAGATCCAAAATAAACCGCAATTACGTAGAAAGTACTCTCGGCGCTGCATTGGAAAATACTGCTTAGTCTTGCAGTTAAAGAATCGGCTCCAAAGGTATTCATCGAATCAATTAGAAAACCTCTTGAACCTGCAGAACTAAATGGACGAAGCATCGCAACTGGCAATGCATTCGTAATTTCTTTGCTTACACCTAAATTCGAAAAGACAAATCCGATTGCATCGCTGATAATTTCGAATAAACCGCTGTTTCTGAATAGTGAGATTGCAACCAGCATTCCTAAAACATAAGGAAAAATCGTAACTCCAGTTTTAACTCCGTTATTGGCGCCAACTACAAAAGTGTCGAAAACAGTGGTTTCTGCATCTTTGAATTTTTTTTCATGTATGAATGAGAATATTAGAGTAAATGCAATAATGGCAATTAAGATTAATCCAGAAAGGTTAGAAGTAAAATAGTTTTTTCCGATTAAGTCCAAATGATTCACATACATCAGCAAACTTACAATTGCAGCAATTAAAACCATCAAACCAATAAGAAGCGAAGCACTTTTAAAATTGATTTTTTGTTTGATTCCAACAATCAGGAAAGCCGCAATGGTTCCGATGAAAGATGTTATAATACAAGGCAGCATAACATCGGCAGGATTACTGGCGTTTGCCGCAGCACGGTAACCAATAATTGAAGTTGCAATTAAAGTCAAACCAGAAGCATGAAGGCACATAAACATGATTTGCGCATCACTCGCTTTGTCTTTTTCGGGATTTATTTCTTGTAAACTTTCCATGGCTTTCAATCCGAATGGCGTTGCAGCAGAATCTAATCCCAAGAAATTGGCAGCAAAATTCAAAGTCATGTAAGATATCGAAGGGTGATTTTTAGGAATACTCGGGAAAACTTTCACAAAAACCGGACTCAAAGCTTTGGCCAATTTTCCTGAAGCTCCAGAAACGATTAAAAGTTCCATCAAACCACAGAAAAAAGCTAAATAAGCAATAAGAGGCAAAATTAGATCAACCAAAGTGCTTTTACAAGTTGGCAATAAACCATCAGATTTTTGAAGTCCGCTGTAAATTTTTACGGTTTTGTTTTTGTAAACGTAAGTAGTGTCGGCATTAAGCGTATCACGATTGATAATCATGGTCTGATCTGGCGCTTTTTTAATGCTGTCTTTTAAGAAAGCAGGAAGTTCTTCGACGTATTTTTCAGAAACCAAAATTGGATCGTCTTTCTTTCCATTCAAAATAGAATCAATGGTATACGTGTTGGCAGTAAACAAACTGACTACAATAAAAACAATCGAAGAAATAAAAATCGCTAACCAAAATCTGCTTAATACCATAATTGTAATTTTTTGTAAATGTAATTATTTAGCAATAATAAGCATAAAGATTTTATATAATGAAACGGTAATTTGAGTTTATATGTCGCCTCGTTGGGGGCTTTTTGAAATAGGGAAATTTCATTTGCTATAAATATTTCGCTCTTCCAAAGCTCTTTTTGAATTTTAGTCAGGTAAATAGCTCTGGAAGAGCGATATATTTATAGAAATCGATTAGACAATAATTAAAAAGCCCAGCGGGGCAAAATCTAATTTATCTATTGTAAAATGGACTATACAATCACCACTTTGGTTTCCAAATAGGTTTCAAAAGCTTTAATGCCTTCAAACAAAATTTCTTTTTTCGAACTTTCGGTTTCAGTAAAAAATTCCGTTTCAATTTTGGCGTAATCTTTTTTTATGGTTCGTTTCCAGATTCCGATTACTTTTCCGTTTTCTAAAATTATGGGTTTAAAGATGCCATTATTGGTAAAAACTTTCGATTGATGTTCGGTGTTAAAAGAAGCTTCGCGTGTTTTATACGAAATTAAAATTTCATCAAAAGCAGGAAGAAAATGTACGCCTTCGCGAAAATTTCCCTCATCTCTTAGCCCTTTTTTGAACCAATATTGTTGATTATCAATAGTAATATTTTCTAATTGCAACTCTATTGCGTTAATTATTTTCTTGCATATTGTAGCAGGAAATCCTGACCACCATGAAAAATCATATATTGTTGCTGGGCCATGACTTTCAAAATAGCGTAAGGCAAGTTTGGCTAATGCTTCTTCTGTTGACAATTTGTTTTTTGGTTTAGAAACTCTTTCTTCTAGCAGCGCATAAGTAATTTGTTTGCCTTTCATTTTACCATTGCAAACTAAACCATCCAATTCGGCATTCATCATTACAATAACAGGGGATAAATCTCCAGCTTTTTTCTGAATGTTAAGTTCCTGCATGATTTCCTCTCGTGTTAAATGATTATTTCCTGCTAGAAGTTTTTCTATGGCGGCATTGACCTGATCGAATTTCTTTTCGTCAAAACCATGCTGTTTGGCCATTGTAGCAAAAAGGCGCTTTACTTGTGGCGAAGAAAGCTCCAGCATCCAATAAATATCATCAGGAGAAACAAAATGCCAAGTTGGACGCAGAATATGAGTTCGAATGATTTGACCTGAATTTATGGCTTCTTCTATTTCTTTTTCGCTTGAACTACAACGAGAACCAATTGCCCATTTTGCCATTGCATAATCTTGAGCTTGCATAGCACCAAAATGCTTTACAATTTCTTGTGGAGAACATTGATTTTCCTGATAAAGCTTCTGAGAAGCCATACGATAATGTGAAATTTCGGAATGAATCATTTTTCAGTATTAATTTAAACCATAAAAGTTATACAAGTTCACATAAAAAATGACCTTAGTATCTTATCAACTCAGAACCTTAGCATCTAAAAAGAAGCTATACATGAATAATCTCATCATCAATTAACAAATCCTCTCGACGCAAGCGAAGAAAAACCTGCGCAACAGCAATGGTGTCTTTTTCGCAATACGTAATAATTCGATCAATGTCTTTTTCGACATAATAGACGTGAGCAACCTGGCTTCCGTCAATATCGCCTTTTGGCGAAGGAACTCCCAAAATCTTGGTTAGCAATTTTAGCGAAGTAAAATGCTTATAATCGCCAAATTTCCATAATTCGAGAGTATCGAGATGCGGAATTTCCCAAGGTTTTTTACCGAACAAATTCAATTTGTCGGGAATGGGCATTTGGTTGATGATCATTCTTCGGGCAATAAACGGAATGTCAAATTCTTTTGAATTATGTCCGCAAAGCAAATGCTGAGGCTGATTAAAATGATTGTTAACCAGATTCGAAAAATCTTTTAAGATTTTCTTTTCTTCACCAAAAAACGAAGTCACCCTAAAATTACGAACATCTCCTTTGATGGTAAAAAAGCCAACAGAGATGCAGATTATCTTTCCGAACTCGGCCCAAATTCCCGCACGTTCGTAAAATTCTTCTGGAGAAAATTCATCTTTTCGCTGATATTGTGTTTTCAAATCCCAAAGCGATTGCATTTCCGCGTCAAGCGAATTGAAGCTTTCTTCTTCGGGAACGGTTTCTATATCAAGAAATAAAATGTTATTGAGGTTTATTTTTTCAATCATTTTTAAGACTTCTTAGATATTAGATAATTAGACTTGTATTTTTATGTTTTACAAATATGCGTAAAATTCTTACTATTTAAAAATCGTTAGAATAAACTTTGTTGTGCAGACGGACATTCGTGTTCCAAAAGCCATTTTTTGCGTGACAATCCGCCAGCATATCCAGTTAAAGACCCATTTGTTCCAATAACGCGGTGACAGGGAACCACAATCCAAAGCGGATTTTTGCCATTTGCTGATGCTACAGCGCGAATTGCTTTTACATCGCCCAATTTCTTGGTCTGGTCCATATAACTAACCGTTTTTCCGTAAGGAATTTCTAAAAGAGATTTCCAGACTTTCTGCTGGAATTCGGTTCCTTGTGGATTTAGTTTAAGATCAAAATCGGTTCTTTTCCCTTCAAAATATTCATTCAATTGTGAAACGGCTTCTTGTAAAACGGCTGGAATTTCCTTAGAAACTTCATTTGTTCCAACATCGGAAACAGAAATTACCGAAATACCGTTTTCATCTCCAATGATTTTGGTGATTCCGAGAGGCGAATTGATGAAAACTGTTTCCATGATTTTTGAGTTATAACCGTATAGAAGCAAAGGTCAATCGCAAAGTTCGCAAAGTTTTTTTAAATCATGTAAGTAATTTAAGTTTTTGTATAACGCTTTAAACGATTGTCACCCTGAGCGAGTCTAAGGCTTGTGAAAAATAATATATCCCTGACTTTGTTAAGTCTAGAAGCATAAAGAATCAATTAAAAAGTCATTAATAGTCCACAGTTTGATTCTTTGGCTTCTTCGTAAATCTCAATTAATTCTTCATAAGCTTGGATAACTTCTTTGTCTAAGCTCTCAGTCTCGAAGATATTTATGAAGTTTTGTTTTAAACTTATTAGTTCTTTATGAATGCTAGAAATTTGCTGAGAGTCAATAAAACCAAGTCCCATTCTGCCTGGGTCTAAAGTAAAGTTTTCAGAATCTAATGATTTGCCAAGTATATAATATTCATTATTAAACTTAAGGTCTAATTCATCAAATGATTCTAATAATAATTCCCAGCTATAAGATAACCCTAATTCTTCATCAGGATTATAATATTTTGTCATTGCAAAATCTGCTAGTTCTTGAATATCTTCGGTTTCTAACTCTTCTATCCATTCAGATGTAAGTTCTTCTCCTGAATAAGGTGACTTTAAATCGTTTAAATTTTGGTTTATAAAAGAAATTAACAATTTTTCGTTATCTGTTTCTCCAGCAGTAAGAATGATTTCTGATAATTCTTTTGTGAATGCTGACGTATTAAACAAAAATGATTTGTGTTCCATTGACATGATTTTCGCGTTATAAATTTTTTGCAAAAATGTTTTATGGATGTGTTTTTAATAGCCTCAATAAGATGTATTTGTATCACTTTAAGTTTAAATAAGGATTTTAACTTTACCAAGCCGGATATCTTAGAGTTTAATAATTATCTAAACAGAATTTATAGTTCAAATAGTTTTCAATCTTTTCGCTAGAAACCACTTTTTTAATATTTGATTTTTCAGAATTGAATTTTGGTTCTGGCAAATTCATTTCGATCGCTTTTTGAGTATAGTATTCCTCTCTTGTTGGGTGAAAAGGTGCAACTGCATTAAAAACTTCATTCCATTTCGATTGATTTATGATTTCGTCAATAATGCCAATACAGTCGTTTTGATGAATTAAATTGATTGGAGCATCAGGATTTTCTAAGTTTTCTTTTCCAGCTAAAAACTTTACAGGATGACGATCTTCACCAATTAATCCGCCGAAACGCAGAATTGTAGTTTCAAATTTCTGATTTTCTTGAAGAAGCTTTTCTGCTAAAACTAACTGTTTGCCACTCTCAGTATCTGGATTTGGAATAGTTTCTTCTGTTACCAAACCATTTTCATCTCCATAAACCGATGTTGAACTTACAAAAAGGACTTTCTTAACCGTTGATTTTGCTATAAACGGAATCAAATTCTTGATTTTGTTTACAAATGTCATTTCGAGCGGAGTTGAGAAACTTTGATTGGCTCTTAATTTTGGCGGAATGTCTATGATTAAGATTTCGCTTTCCGCTAAAAAATCAGTGGTGTTTTCAGAAACACTTTCACTTTCAACCGTTACTAAAAACGGATTTATTCCAGCATTTTCTAAAATGGAAAGTTTATTTTCTGAAGTTGTAGATCCGTTTACCGAATTTCCTTTTGCAATTAATGCTTTTGCTAAAGGAAGCCCTAACCAGCCACAGCCAAGTATACTAATTTTTGTCATTTTTTCTTTTTAAGTTGCAAAGTTACAAAGTTACAAAGTTGCAAAGTTGCAAAGAAAATTAAACTTAGCGTCTTGGCGACTTTGCAAGATTAAAAGTCACAGAGAGATTCTTTGGTTACAAAGTTAAAGTAAATCGGACTTTGTCTTTTCCTTTTGCGCCCATTCTGTTGTAAAATTTAATAGCTCTTGTATTGAATTCTGGAGTTTGCCATTGTATGTTGACACAATTGTTTTGTTTTCCGATTTCTTTTAATTTCTCGATTAAGATTTCGCCAATTCCAAAACCTCTCGTTTCTTCTTCCAAAAACAAACAATCCATGTAAAGAAAGTCTTGCGCATTCCAGGTTGAAAAATCAAAAGTGTAAGAGGCATAACCGACAATGGTTTCTTCTGTAGCGACAACCAAACAATATAGTTTTGGGTTTGGACCAAATAAAGCATTTTTTAAACCTTTTTCTTTTCCTTCAGGAGAAAATTCGGCTTTTTCAAATTCGGCATGTTTCTGAATTAAAACCAATAGTTTAGGCAAGTCTGTGATTTCGCAGTTTCTTATTGAATATTCCATTGCAAGTTGATTTCGTTTTGTAAAAAGCTGATAAAATGATAGAAATAATCAGGATAACTTTCATTGGTGCGTGTTGCAATGAAGTGCTTTCTTTTTAAACCATTTTTTCCAACTTTTACTGCTTTTAGCGAAGTGGTTTTTAAATATGGCGTAAATGCCCATTTTGCCATCGACATGACTCCCATATCGGCTTTTACCATTTCTAGAGAAGCTTCGGTTAATGGCATCGGAGTTATTTTCTTCGGACTTACTTTGGCTGGAGCCAAAAGAAACTGATGAATAGTAACGGTTTCTAACGGAAGCGAATGAATTATAAAATGCTCGTTAATAAAATCTTCTGCAACGACATATTTTTTATCTGCCCAAGCATGATTTTCAGAAACTACCATTACCACCTCGTCCTGAAAAAGCTCTTGATATTTTATATTGCTGTCTTTTATCTGATCACTTACAATGGCAATGTCAATTGTGTTTTCTAGAAGTTTTTGCAATGGGATATGAGTCGCTTCGGCTACTATTTTCAATTCGACATTTGGGTATAAAAGATGAAATTGCTTTAAAACGGAAGGAAGCCAATGGTAACTTGAGAAACATTCAGTACTGATTCGGATTTCGCCATGTTCGCCAAAGACCATTTGTTTGATTTGAGTTTCGGCTTCGGCAAGTTTGTTCAGGATTTCATTGGCCAGTTCGTAGATTTTTTCGCCTGCTTTTGTAAGTACTAGTTTTTTATTTGTTCTTAAAAAAATGGCTGTTCCCAATTGATATTCGGCTTCTTTAAGCTGATGACTCAAAGCCGATTGTGTCAAATGAAGTTTGTCGATCGCTTTTGTGATGCTTCCTTCTTCGACAATTGCTTTTATCAATTTTAAGTGGCGTATTTCCATTTTTGAAGAATTAATACGCAAAGTAACAAAATTTTAGACTGGCTTTTGCATGAAAAAAAGTAATGCTTTTGATGAATTCTTTTCGTTTTTATGATGTTTGATGTTGGGCTACTTTTGGAAAAGTAAAACATCAAAACGCAAACAACATGGAAGCACAAATTAAACATTATGAAAACAAACTAGCTTTTGAAATGGATCCGTCTGATTTATTTGAAGCTTTAAACAATGGCGAGAAAATAATTGTAATCGATGCCAGAAGAGCTTTTGGATACGATGAAGAACATATTCCGAATGCCGTTAATATTCCGCACCGCGAAATGAATTTAGAAACTACAAGACATTTAGATAAAGATATTCTATATGTGACATATTGCACCGGAATTGGCTGTAATGCTTCGACAAAAGGAGCTTTGAATATGACTAAATTAGGTTTTAAAGTAAAAGAACTAATTGGCGGACTAGAATGGTGGAAAATCGACGGATATGCAACCGAAGGTACAAAAGGCGAAAAGAAAGGTTTGAAAATAGAATGCGCTTGCTAAAACTGAAAAAGGCAGACTTTAGAATTATAAGTCTGCCTTTTTATTTAAGTTTTATTCAATTTTAATGTTGTTTTTCTCTGCAATTTTTTTGAATACATCCTCTTTGTTTTCCGATTTCATTTTCTGGTAAAGAGCCCCAATAAGCTGTTCAGAATCTTTTGCATATTCAGAATTTTCATTGGTATAAATGATATGGGCCAAAAAAAGATTATCCAGCGCTTTTTCATCATCTTTCAGCATGAAATAGTTTTTTCCAGCACCAAAATAGCCTTCAGCATTGTTTGGATGATATTGAATTAGTTTTTCATAATAACTTATCGCAGTTTGATAATCAGATTTAAAAGTATAGGCAACACCAATATTCATCAAGGCAAAATTTCCTTCGGGATAAATTTCGAGCGATTTTTTGTAATATTTAATGGCATTATCATAATCGTTTAACTGTCTGTAAGAAACAGCCATATCATCAAGAGCAAGAACAAAATTTGGATCTTCTTTTAAAGCCAGCTGAAAACTTTCGATAGCCATTTTATAGTTGCTCTGGCGCATAAAATCTTTTGCAATTATATAAGAGTTCTGCGCGTTTTTGTTCTTTGATTCGCTATAAAAAACATCGTCTTTGTTTTCCATTAATTCAGGAACCAGATTCGGACATTTTTTTGAAATGACACCTTGAACTTTCAGAATCATTCCCTGAATGCCTTCAACTGTGTTTATTGATTCTCTAACTTTAGGATCTTTATCTGTCAAGATCACTTCGCTCATTGGTTTAGTTAGACAATCTCTATAAACGTCTTCAGTAACTTTTGAACTTTTTTCTAAACACTCGCATGCTTTTGTGGCGATTTTTTCTTCAACGGTTTGCGCATTCAGTGCCAGAAAGCCGCTAAAAGTTAAAAATAACGAGAAGTTTTTTTTCATTTTAAATGATTAAGGTTAGAGTGATTTTCTTATTCTGGTTTAACAACTGCCGGTTTCAAAGTATCTTTACTTACCGCCAAACTATCTACTGGCACAACAGGCTCAATAGGTTTTACTGGCGGCACATATCTTTTGATTTTCTGCTGTATTAAAATGGCATCATTTAAAACAAATGGTGTTGGCATCATCCAATCATTTCTTGGTTTAACATTCAATAGCGGATTGCTCATTAAATCGAATGAACTTTCGATTAAATCCATATCAAAAATAGACGATTTATTGATGTAGAATTCCATTTCAAGAGGTTCATTCCCTACAACATAATAACATAAAATTTTGCTGTCTTCTCTTTGCAGACGATTTCCTTTTTCGCCAGAAGTTGCCACTCCGTTTGCTTTAAAGTTAAAGAACGTCATTTTCGGATTAGCATAAATATCGTAACGATTTACTTTTCTGTTTGGAGTAATTTTGATTTTTAGATATCTATTATTTCCAATTACACTATCTCTTAAAAACTGAATTGTTGGTTTCGGAACTTCAACAACTGGAGCAATAGCGCTATAGGTAAACGTCGTATTGTATTTGCTTGCCAGTGGAAGCGTATTTAATCCAACTGCTTTTTGATTGTTTTCGCCTAAATAAGATTTAGTCCATTCGTCCAAATTAGTATCGTATGTTGTCCAAACAGCCGAATTGTTGTCTGCATTGTAAACATATAATAAACTATTCGATTTTGCTTTACCATATTCGTAACCAGAATTGTATCCCGCGTAAATGAAAAATGCAATAGAAGACAGGAAGAAAACAACGATCCAAGCTCCTTTTTTTGCAAATGCACCAAATATCGGAAGTAATAATCCGAACAAAAGAACGGTTAGAACAGCACTTCCATACAATATTTTAAGACCTAAACCAACAGGGAACATTACAATGAAAGGTGCAACAATTGCTAGGGCAGGAATAGAAAATATTAAATTCATTCCTAAACTGTAATGTTGTGTAAAGACAAAGATTCCGAATAATAAGATTCCGAAATAAACCGGAATAATTAAGAAACCTGCACCTGTTAAGCTATTTGCTAAAAAG
Organism: Flavobacterium sp. ACN2; assembly: GCF_002303885.1. Taxonomy (GTDB): domain Bacteria; phylum Bacteroidota; class Bacteroidia; order Flavobacteriales; family Flavobacteriaceae; genus Flavobacterium. The sequence goes on from NZ_MRCM01000011.1 coordinate 148,417, forward strand.
GCATTGATGATGATCCAAACTAGTAAGGGCGCCACAAAATGGTTCATCGTAGTTTTTGCCTCAGAAAAATGATGGTAAAAAGCAAAACAGATTGCAATACTTAACGTAACAAAAGCACCAATGTAAGCATGACCGTTATAAGTAAATCCGTTTAGAAGATCAGAATACTGCGGGTAGATTTCAAGAACAAGTTTCCATCCTAAAAACGTTACCAATCCTGCAATTATAAGTGATCCAAGAAGTGGAACAAAACCTTTAAAAATTTCTGTGAAAGTAATGATTCGTTTTACTTTTCCAACGAAAATGAAAATAACCAATAAGCCAAAAGCAATAAGTGTCATTGGCATTACCCAAGTAAACGGATAACTGATGAAAGTAAAAGGAGCATTGAAATAAACATCGTCTTCTGTAGACTCGGTTTGGTTTAAATCAATATTAGAGAAGTATTTTATCAAAGGCATAATGTAAGTGCCTTGATGTGCCAATGTATTTTTGTTTAGATGCTGAACATCATCCTGTTGCGTATGATAGTTAAAATGCCCATCTATAAATGCAAAATTAAAACCTTGAATATTTCCTTGTTCTCTAAAAACAGTTAAATCGGTATCGTTAGGAAGCATTTTGTAAATACTATACATCAACGAATTTGAAACGGGATGTGAAGGTTTTGCTTTGGTAAATTCCTTAATCAGAGCTTGATTTCCTTTATTGGTTTCCATCAGCATGTAGCTTGGTCCAGAAGTTCCTCTTGCTTCAAAGTTTAAAACCAAACCAACGTCTTTTGCCCAAGGATGTTTATTTACGAATAAAGCAGCGCCGTTTAATCCCAATTCTTCTGCATCAGAGAATAATATGATAATATCGTTTTTTTGAGGATGTTTGGAGTACAAAAAGGCGCGAACACCTTCTAAAATGGTAGCGACTCCAGAAGCATCGTCGCTTGCGCCTTTAGAAAACGAGTGTGGTGCACTATCATAATGAGAAAGAAGTAAAAGTGCTTTTGTATTGTTAGTTCCTTTAATTCGAGCCAAAATATTTTTTGACTTTACCAAAAGACCTTTATCGTTTAGAGTAAAACCTTCCTGGACACTCGTTTCTAAACCAATTCGGTTTAATTCTAGCTTTAAATAGTTGGCAACAAGTTCGTGATTGGTTGACCCTACATAGTGCGGTTTCTGTGCAATAATCTCTACCTGATTTAAGGCTCTTTCGGTCGAAAATTCTGCAAGAGCTTCGTCATCTTTAGAGATTCCTTGCGGCATCATCGTGGCGTATATAATGCCAAGTAAGGCTAAAACGCAGACTATGGCTAGAATTGAGGTGGGGTTTTTTCTCATGGTAATAAATACTAACTATATTTCTTTTTTAACAAGCATAAAATAATCATTGTCCAAGGAACGATAGCCTTGATCGTACAAGAAATAATATGTATTTCCTGTCTTGGTCTGTAAAATGTTTGTAAAGAACTCAAAATCAAAACCTTTTGTTAGTAATTTATCTCTCGAAGCTTTCGATTTTCCGTCTACATTTAACTCTGCCAAAATACGGTAATTTTTGCGTAACTTGTTGTTTATATTTCGCATGAAATTCGTACTATCTTTATTTATTTTGTTATTGTAGGCATTTCGACAACTATCAGAACAGAATTTCTTGTCTTCTCTGCCAACAATTTTAATGGAACATTCGAGGCATGTTTTCATTTAACATTTTTATTTTGTTGATAAACTAGGTTTTTCACTTTCTCTTTTAATAATAACTTGATTAATTTCGTAGATTAAAAGCTCCACTTTTTTAATATCACAGTCGGTTAGAACAATATCCTTAAAACCATTTTCCAAATTAATTCTAAGTTCGCAAGATTTTTTAGGGACATTTAGTCCAAATGTTATTTCAATGATTTTATTAATGAAAGATAAATGTCTTATTAATTCTAAGCTTACAATGCTGTCAATTTCAAATATGACATTATCCTTTCTGAAATCAGTATTGTTAATTACTAGATGATCATTTTTAATATAAATCTCAAATAGCGGATTTTTTCGAATGACACTCATTGATTATTAATTTGAAAAGTTCTTTATGAATTAAATTTTTTAATTTCATAGAGATCGGATCTTCTGTCTTTTAATATTTTCACACTTCCATGTTCATGAAGTTCTTTCAGTAAATTTAAGTCAACATCTACAATTAGGGTCATTTCTGTGTTTGGAGTAGCTTCTGCTTTGATTCCGTTACTTGGAAAAGCAAAATCGGATGGCGTAAATACAGAAGACTGCGCATATTGAATATCCATATTATTTACTTTCGGAAGATTTCCAACGCAACCTGCTATGGCTACATAACACTCATTCTCGATAGCGCGTGCCTGCGAACAATGTTTTACGCGAGTGTACCCGTTTTGAGTATCTGTTAAAAATGGTACAAACAAAATATTCATTCCCTCATCGGCTAAAAGCCTAGAAAGTTCGGGAAACTCAACATCATAACAGATTAAAATTCCGATTTTACCACAATCAGTATCAAAGGTTTTAAACTGAGATCCGCCTTTCATTCCCCAATGGATAACTTCGTTTGGCGTGATATGAATTTTGGTATACATTTCTGATGTCCCATCTCTTTTGCATAAGAAACCAACATTATAGAGATTTCCGCCTTCTAGATAAGGCATACTTCCAGTAATAATGTTGATATTGTATGAAATGGCAAATTCCTGAAACTTTTTTCTAATAGGATCAGAGTGACGAGCCAGTTCACGAATGGCTTCTGCTTCAGACAAATGATTGTAATCGGCCATTAAAGGCGCAATAAACAACTCTGGGAATAAAGCAAAATCAGAACCATAACCCGAAACGGCGTCAATAAAAAATTCGGCTTGTTCAAAAAGCGCTTCAACATTATTAAGTGGACGCATCTGCCACTGAATTAATCCTAAGCGAATAATATTTTTCTTCAAATTAATCAGCTTCGGACTATCATCATAGTAAATATTATTCCATTCCAATAGAACCGCAAATTCTTTCGATTCTTCATCTCCTTCCAAATAATTTTTGATGACTCTCAAAACGTGAAAATCGTTACTTAACTGAAAAGAAAGAACCGGATCGTACAATTCTTTGGTACGCACCTTTTCGATATAAGCTTTTGGAGACATCTTTTTGGCATGTTCTCTATAGTTCGGAATTCTTCCTGCAAAAACAATCGCCTTAAGGTTCAATTGTTCGCAAAGTTCTTTTCTTGCATCGTACAAACGACGTCCTAAACGCAAGCCTCTATAATTTGGATGAATAAAAACATCTATTCCGTATAAAATTTCAGCATTCGGATTGTGGGTCGAAAAGGTATAATCGCCACTAATCTGCTGATAATTATGTCTTTTTTCTACTAATTTTTCGTCAACAATAAGAGATAGGGCAGAGCCAACAACTTTTCCATCAACCAAAATTACCAGCTGTCCTTCTGGAAAAATAGAAAGAAGTCTTTCTATATCCTCAGATCTCCAATAAGAATCGGCCATTTCTGGATACGATTCGATCATCGATTTCTTTAATTGTTTATAGTCTTCTATTTCAAGATTTCGTAACTCTACTTTTTTAATTTTTGCCTGCATATCGTAAGATTTATCTCAAATATACAAAAAACAATTTCCATTTACAAACGCTTACAAATAGTTACAGTCGATAGTAAATAGTTAATAACCGACTGTCTCGTCTGAGCTTTCGCATCTTTGCCATGTTGAATTTGATAAACGATTCAATTTAATAGTAACATTAAAATAGTATACGCCATGAGTGCAATTAGAAACAAAGTACAATTAATCGGGAATGTAGGGAATGATCCAGAAATTAAAACATTAGAAAGCGGTAGAAAACTAGCACACCTTACGATCGCAACAAATGAGATTTATAGAAATGATAAAGGCGAGAAAGTAGAACAAACAGAGTGGCATCGAATAACTGCTTGGGGGAAAACCGCAGAACTTATAGAAAAGTATGTTGTAAAAGGTAAAGAAATCGCTGTTGAAGGAAAACTGACACACAGAAGCTATGATGATAAAAACGGAGAGAAACGTTATATAACCGAGGTTGTAATAAATGAAATTTTACTGTTGAGTAAATAGCGTTTTTTTTTCGAGATAGTTAAACCCGACAGGATCCAAAACCTGTCGGGTTTGTTGTTTTTATAAATGAATTAAAGTTCGAAACGCCATTAGCATCAGTTGTAAGAACTTCGCTCATATAATCAAAAAAAGGTCTCATGTTTTTGAAAGCATCCAATGCCAGTTCTAAAAACTGCGGACTCAAGACTTCTTCATCTGTAAAACGCTTAATGACCAAAAATTGTTTGAAACGAAGCAAATCAATGGCAGGATGATCAACATCAAAACCTTTTGGCTTTGTTTTGAGCTGTTCTCCTTGCAAAGTGCCAAAATTGCTTTTGAAAGAATCTGAATTCAATATTTCTTGAAAGGTTTCTGGATCTTGAGCAAATTCGTTTCTTATTCGTTTTAAATCTGCGGCATTTGGTCCCCAGAAACCACCAGCAAAAAAGCTGTTTCCTTTTTCCAGATGAAAATAATAACCGCCACGTCTTGCTGCAGTTGCTCTTGTGTAACTTCCTCCCCAATAATGCTTAAAAGGGGTTTTATCTTTAGAAAAACGAATGTCTCGATAAATTCTGTAAACGCTTTTCTTGCCCGAAGCATTTTCTAAAACATCAGTTTTGGAAAGTTCCTTCAGTAAAGCGCCTGCAAAATTTTCAATATGATTGAGCTCTATTAAATATTGTGGTTTATGCTCTTCAAACCAAGGTTTATTGTTGTTCTTTTTCAGTTCAACTAAAAAGTCAAGACTAGATTTGGGAATTGTAACAGTGTTTTCCATAATTGAATTTAAAAATCGAAAGTGACTGCAATTTAAAACTAAAAAACCCACCAGAGAAATCTGATGGGTTTTTCTATATTGCATTAAGCAGTTTTTTTGAATAAGTCAAACATAGGACAGCGTGAGCAGCGTTTCTTTTCGCTCTTTTTATATTTCTCGCAACAAGAAGATTTACAGTTTTCAATCTTCTTAATTTTATCAAGGATATCTTTGTTTTTCTTTTTCTTTTTATCCTTTTTTTTGTCCTTGTCTTTTTCTTTCTTGCTCACTTTTTCCTCTGAATTTTAAAAACAGAGACAAATATAAATCAAAAAAGTTATTTTTAAATGTTCTAAATAAACTTTAACTTTTTTATTTAGGATTGATAGCGATTGAACTCGTAACTGTTAATTGCTGAATATCACGATCAAACAAATAAAGTCCACCTTTATCATCACCAATTAAGTTGATTTTATCTAAGATCGATTTAGCTGTAGCTTCCTCTTCAATTTGTTCAGAAACGTACCATTGCAAGAAATTGTGCGTAGCATAATCTCTTTCTTCAAAAGTAATGTGCACTAATTCGTTGATAGATTGCGAAACAAAAAGTTCGTGATTGTAAAGCTCCTCAAACATCTCTTTGAAAGTAGTATAAGTTGTTTTTGGCGCTTTAAGATCTGTTACCTGAGCGTGTCCTCCGCGTTCGTTTACATACTTAACTAGTTTAAGCATATGTGCGCGCTCTTCATCTGACTGTGTGTACATAAATTGAGCGATTCCCTCTAATCCTTGTACTTCAGCCCAACAAGCCATAGAAAGATAAGTTTGCGAAGATTCTGCTTCTATGCGGATTTGCTTGTTTAAAGCTGATTCAATATTTTTTGCTAACATAATAAGTGTCTTTTTTGTAAAATTAAGCAAAATTATTCATTTCATTTTTCTAAAGCTTGAAAACATTAGACTCTTGGATTAATTTCACTAGAATAATAGTAAGAAGTTAGGCTTTAGTTGTGTAGCATAAAAAAAGCCCCTAAGAAAAAATCTTAAGGACTTTCGAATCAAGTATTAAAAAGAAATTATTTTACAATAAAAGTAACTCGTCTAGCTAATCTTCTAGCTTCGTCAGAATCTTTTTGAATTGATGTATCTGCACCATTTGCAACAACATTTAAACGAGAAGAAGCAATTCCAGCTTTTTCGAAAATTGTTTTTACGTTAGTAGCTCTAGTATAAGATAATTTTTCATTATACTCAGCTTTTCCAACTTGGTCAGCATAACCAACAAGGTCTAGAGATGCAGAAGGGTTTTTTCTTAAGTAATTTAACACAACGTCAATCGCAGCTGTTGAGTTCTCGATTGGAGTTGTTTTATTGAAATCAAAATAAACACTGTAATATTTGTCATTAATCATTCTTCTGATTAATTCGTTATCAGTTGCCTGAGGAGTGTTTATTTGTTTTTCAACAACTACTTCTTTTTGTGCAGGTATTTTTTTGATTTGTGCTTCAAGATCTGCTACTTTGTTTTCCAATGCAGAAATATCCACATTGTTACCTTCGCTTGAAGTTACAGTCCAGTCTGCATGTTTTGTATTTTTTCCTAAGTACACATTTAAACCAACTGTTCCGTTAAAAATCAAACCTGAGAAACCTCTGTTTTGACCTACATAAGCTCCGTCAAAGGTATGATCTTGTGATGCATTCAAAATTGTAGAGAAATCACCAGTTAAAGCAACTCTGTTTGATAATTTTATTTGTCCAGTTACACCGGCAATAAAGTTACCCACTTCATCTGCTCCTTTAAAGTTATCACTTCTTAATTGACCATAACCAAAACCAGCATGACCTAATAAACCGACAGTGTTTGTCCATGTTTCAAAATTCATGATACGGCCTAAGTTAGCAACAGCTTGTAAATCTACTCTGTAGTTTTTTGAATCAAAATCGATAGAGTTGCTTTTTGAAGTAAAACTGTTGTATCCAAAATCGGCCTTTAAACCAAATTTGTTGTTGAACATATAACGAACCCCTACTTCGCCAACCCAAGGACTTGGAGTACTTGTTGAGTAACCTGCTGAAAATGATCTTTGAGGCTTAGTTAGTCCGCCAGCTAGTTCTACAGACCACTTATTATAGCCGCTATTGTTTTCTGTTTGCGCATGTACTCCTGTTAAAGCCAGGGCAAATGCAAGAGTCATTACAATTTTTTTCATTGTTTCTTAATTTTAAATATTGTCCAAAACAACAATAAATTGTAAGTAAAAACTTTCTCTTAAAGACAAAAAAGTATTAAAATAGGGTAATTGGCAAAAATCCAAGCGATAAAAAATAAGGAAAATAAGAGCAAATAGGTTTTATCAACGAATTGGTTTAATTAAATCCGTCAGTAAATTTGCGAAGAACAAGCTGTTTCGCAACAATGTCATAATAAGTTAAAATGGTGTAATTACTTAGTTTAACAGAATTAGGAAGAACTGCTTCTCGATGAGAATCTAAAAAGTAGAAGATTTTATCGGTAGCAAAAGGCTCGTGTGTTTCTTGTGTTGGTTCTAGTTTTTTGGTCCATATACTTTCAAAAAAAACAGAATAATTGGTCTCAACATTGTAATAATTGTTTGAAGGAAAATCTCCAAAAGGATCGCTAAAATTAAAACCATTAATAGATACCGCATTGAAATCTCTTCCGCTTCCTCCTAGTGTGATAAACAGATTTTTCTCGCTTTTATAAACCGAAACTCCGGCGTCAAGGGAAGATAAAGCTTTTAAAAATTTCGTTGTATTCTTTAACTTTCTGGGCTCACGATCTTCAATTTGCATTAGTAATGGGGAATTACTAAAACGAATGGTGTCTTTTTTTGAAACCGCAAAAGACTTTATCGATTCACCAGATTCATAATCTTTGATGTCAAGCAAAAGCTCATCGGCATTAAGATTAATTTGATATAATTTATTCTCGTGATAATAAGAATTAGACGTTTTTGGGTTTTTATCTCCAACCGGTTTTAAAAATGTCTTTTCTTTTATTTCTAGGTTTTCTAAATTAATATCAAACAATTGCGTTTTTCTAAAGTTTTGATCTAAAGTTAGAATCAAGCGATTAGGAAGGGTATAAATTTTACTTTTGGCAGTAACCTTATACAACGGATTGTATTCGCCAGATCCCATCAGTTCTATTGGATTTTCAAACAAAATTTGATGAAATGTTTTAGGCTGGTTTTTCTGATCTATAAATTTGAAAGCGCTAAAATCTAAAAACTTTTGTTCGGCCATTCCGTTTTTAAAAATAAAAGCAATCAAAGCCTCTTTTGTTCGATCTTTCATCAACAAATAGAAGTTGTTGTCTCTCTGATAATTTGTTATTAGCGAATTCTCTTCAAGCGGAATCTGAAATTTTAATGCTCTAGAGGTTTTGTTTTCCAGATAATATTTAATTAAAATAATTGATTTGTCTTCTTTCGAAAACCAATATAAAGTAGGATTTCCATCTTCGCTAAAACTGTAACCCATTAAAGATCTGTTTTGAGTATACTGACGATTTGTAACAAATTTATCTCTAAGAAATAAAGCACTATTGTACTTTAATATCGAAAGGCTATCTGCACTGGCAGCAAAAAGAAAAACATCATGAGTAATGGTATTTTCACCAATCATAATTTCAGATTGGCCAATTTGGTTTTTTAAATCTATTGCATAAGAAGTTAGTACTGTTTGACTTAACGAAACAGAACTAGAGATAAAAAACAAAAAAAGAAAAATTCGTTTCATATGTTTTTGGGCGCAAAAATCATTCCGATTATTTTACTGATTCATAAGCTCTTGAAAAAGATCTACAAACTGACCAACGTGCATTCCGTCCATTAAACCATGATGAACATAAACGGCCATCGACATAGTTCTTTTTCCAGTTTCGGAAACCATCATTTTACCAAACGAAATTTTTGGACAGCTGTCTGGATACGTAAAACTGCGTGCATGAGTTATCGAACTAAAATTCAACCACGGAATTGCCGAAAAATGAATCAGATTATCATCATCAAAAGATCTGGTAAAAAGTCCGTTTGTGTTTTGAATTCGCTCGATTTCGGTTAATGCAATTTGTTCGAATGTTTTAAAATCAGGATGATATTCAATTAAAGAAAATCCGAACGTGCCATCTTCACGACCAATTGTTGCCGATGCATCAATTTGATTGTTAATGTATATTTTGTCTTCTGAAATTCGATATTTAAAATTATCAATGGCGTTTACTGCAGCCAAAGTTTTATGCAAATAGAAAATGAAAAAAGAAGCGTTTATACTTTTTGCTATTTGATACGCTTTGGTGCAGTCAATTTCTACGGTGACTCCAAAAAAGGGTTCTTCCATTTGTTTGAAATGGGCAAAATGCTCTTTTCTATTCCAATTTTCTAGGTCTAAAAGTGTTTTCATTATAATAAATTCGGAACCACTTCTGCAATAGTTTCAAATGAACTAAAATGCTCGTGTTCTATAGTATGATTAATTTTTTCGTGTTCCCAAGTAGTATGAAATGGAATATGAACAGCATAACCGCCAATTCCTAAAACAGGAAGAACATCTGATTTTAATGAATTTCCAATCATCAAAAATTCGTGTGGCTCAATATCTAAACGGCCTAAAAGTTTCTGATAATCGATTTCTTGTTTGTCTGACATTACTTCGATATGATGAAAATAATGCCCCAAACCAGAACGATGCAATTTGCTGTGCTGATCTTTTAGATCGCCTTTTGTAGCAACGACCAATTTGTATTTTCCTTTTAAAGCTTCAAGAGTTTCTTCAATTCCGTCTAACAATTCGATTGGTTTTTCCAATAATTCTTTTCCATATTGAATGATTTTTTCAATGACTTCAATCGGAATGGTATTGTTAGAAATATTCATCGCAGCTTCAATCATTGAAAGAATGTATCCTTTGATTCCATACCCATACAAAGGCAGATTGGCAATTTCTATTTTGAATAATTCCTGCGAAATGCCTTGATGTGAAAGGTAATCTTCCATCAAAGCGCAAAATTTATGTTCGGTTTCCTCGAAATAAGGTTCGTTTACAAACAAAGTATCATCGGCATCAAAAGCGATTACTTTTAAGTTTGGTATTTTAGTTTTATGTAACATAATGTTTTTTGTTTCAAGTTCTGTTTGTTTCAGGTTTCAGGTTTTTCGCCACAGATTATTGAGATTAAAATGATTTTTAAAATCTGCTCAATCTGCCAAATCTGCGTGAAACTATACTATCAATTTTTAGAAAAAAGCCCTTTCAAAGAAATCGTTTTATCGTAAAACGTAATTCGGATTCCGAAAAGCAGAATGATTCCGCCCAAAACCATCTGTAAAGTTATTTGTTCTTCCAAAAACAACCAAGCTAAAATTGAGGTAATTACAGCTTGACTCAATAAACTTAACGAAACTCTTGTCGCGCGCATGTGTTGTGTGGCATAACTAATCGAAAGCCAAGCACACAATTGACAAATTACGGCTTGCAAAACCAAAACAAACCAGCCCATATCTGTGAATCCTGTGAAAGGTTCGTTTAATGAATAACATAAAATTCCCAAATAAATACTTGAAGCCATTAAACTAATCGTCATAAACGAAAGAACATCGACCTCTGAAAGGACATTTTTGCTTACCAAAAGGTAAATGGAATATAGAATGCCAGATAAAACGGCAAATAGAAATGCTTTATCGAAGTTTAAATCGATAAAAAATTCAAAACCGACCAAAGTGACCATTCCGAATAAAGCGACCAATGTTCCGATCCAGAAATTTGTTGCAGGTTTTGCTTTCAGAAAAAAGAAAGAACCAACCCCAACCCAAACTGGAGATAAATTGGTTAAAAGTGAAGCCTGAGTCGCGCTTGATTCCTGAATAGCGATATTCCAAACGGCAACATCAGACGAAAATAAAACACCGCAAAGTATTGCTAAAAGTACAAATTTTAGTTTTGGAAGTTTAAAGTTTCCGCTAAAAAGTACATAAGGCAGTAACAGAACCACAGCAAAAAACATTCGGTAAAAAGCCGAAATTAATCCTGGTGTTAAACGTAATTTTACCAATATCGGGAAAATAGATATGCAGAGTATACCGCAGATTAGGGCTAATCTTGGTTTGGTGAGTTTCATTGAATGAATTTTAATCGTGTATTATTTTTCAAAGATAACTTAGAAAGCGACTATTTTGAAAGGAAAAAGCGCGAATCGATTAAAATTAGTAATGGATTCACGCTTTTTTGTTGTTTTAAGCAGCTAAAAATTTACTGCAAGCTTTCTGAATTTGTTTATCCGAAAATGGTTCGAGTGTTTCGGCAAGCATTTCACTGGTTTTGATGCATTCCATCATTTTTGATCTTAGCTCTTTGTCATCTCCCAATTCTGTTTCAAGAATTCGCTTGAAAATTTCAGACAGATAATTGGGCTGTTCTCTAAAATCTCCTTCAAACCATAAGTCTGAAAGGAATTTTGCCATCGATGGCATTACATCTTGATGTGTCGGTTTTTGATTTTCTTTTGTTATATACGAAAATATTAAACGCACGAAACTCTCGCTTTAGATGTGACAAAATATCCTTACAGATAGATTTTCCCGAGTTTCCATAGGGTCATCATGGCGAGAGTTCGCTTATTTTAACTTTTAATAAAGTTTCAATATTATTTGTAAGGTTTTTTGTCGGCACAAACTTACAAATAATAAACTTGCATAAAAGAAAAAACATGAGAAATTTCTTATGTTTTTATGTTTCGATTCTTTGCAGAAAGAACTTATTTTACTTTTCTGTTTTCAATGTCCTGACGATTATCCCAAAATGAAACTATTTCAATTTGATTTCCATTTATTTCGTAGAATACTAGATAAACTTTCATAGAAATAACACGAGTGATTTTATTGGAAGTAAGCCTTCCAATCAATTCTGAATTTGAAAGTGTCTCTAGTAAGTCTTCAACTTCATCTAGCAGTTTTAAGCTGTAAGTTGGACTTTCATTTCTAATGAAATAATATTCAAGAACATTTTCAAGTTGAAGTTTAGCCAAAGAAGACCAAACTATTTCCTTTTTAGCCATTCTCTCATTTCTGAAATTACTTCTTCATTTTTATGAAAATTACCATTTTCAATTTCAATGCGACTTTTTTCAATTGCCATTTTTTGATCATTTGACAATTCATAAAGTTCTTGTTCAGATGAATCAAAAATAGTTTGAAGTGCATTTAGAAAATTCAAATCTTTAGAATCTTTGATTCTTGAGATTAAATTCTTTTTTATTTGTGCCGTCAAGTCCATAATATCTCTTTATAATCTCAAAATTAAAGATTTATTCTCAGATTGTATTAGTTGATTATAGATTATTTAAGAAAGTACGCTAAACAAAGAAAGTTACCTGCCAAATATTTTAGGCGGATAACTTTCTTTTTATTATCTTAAATAAACTTTTTTAGTTTACCGTAGCTCCGTTCGGCGCATCAGCATCTGGATTTACAAAAACCAGTTTTCCTTCTGCATTTGTTGTCATCAAGATCATTCCTTGACTTTCAACTCCGCGTAAAGCTCTTGGCGCTAAGTTTGCTAATACAGAAACACGTTTTCCGATGATTTCTTCTGGCGAAAAACTCTCCGCAATTCCTGAAACAATCGTACGAATATCGATTCCGGTATCCACTTTAAGAACCAGAAGTTTGTTTGCTTTTGGCATTTTTTCAGCCTCCAAAATAGTTCCGATACGAATATCCATTTTCGCAAAATCATCAAACTGAATTAAATCTTTTTGTGGTTCTGCTTGTTTGTTTTCAGCAATATTTGCGGTTTTTGTCGCTTCCAATTTATCTACTTGTTTTTGTATTTCTTCGTCTTCAATTTTAGCAAAAAGCAATTCTGCCTCGCCAATTTTATGTCCTGCTGGAATTAAATCTGAATTTTCAGAAATGTCATTCCAACCTAAAGTTTTCTCAATAAATATATCTTTTGCATCACGATTTTTCTCTTTCAAGAATTTACTGAAACCTGCAAAATGCTCTTTAAGGTCAGCCAAATTCAAGATTTTAGAAAGTTTCGCAGCAGTAAAAGGTAAAAACGGTTCAGCTAAGACGCTCAACGCTGCAGCAATTTGCAATGCTACATACATTTGAGTTTTTACACGCTCTGGATTGTCTTTCATTACTTTCCAAGGCTCTTCGTCTGCTAGATATTTATTTCCTAAACGCGCCACATTCATCAATTCGCCTAAAGCTTCACGGAATCTGTAACGTTCCACCGAACTTGCAATTACAGCTGGATACGCTTTTAATTCGTTTAAAGTTTGTTCATCAACTTCTGAGAATTCGTTTGGAGTTGGAATAACACCATCGTAATATTTGTTGGTTAAAACTACAACACGATTCACGAAGTTTCCGAAAACGGCAACTAATTCATTGTTATTTCTAGCTTGGAAATCTTTCCAAGTAAAGTCGTTATCTTTTGTTTCAGGAGCGTTTGATGTTAAAGCGTAACGCAAAACATCTTGCTTGTCTGGAAACTCTTCTAAATATTCGTGCAACCAAACGGCCCAGTTTTTAGAAGTCGAAAGTTTGTTTCCTTCCAAATTCAAGAACTCATTTGCAGGAACATTGTCTGGTAAAATATAACTTCCTTCAGCTTTTAACATCGCTGGGAAAATGATACAATGGAAAACAATATTGTCTTTTCCGATAAAGTGAACCAATTTCGTTTCTTCATCTTTCCAATACGGTTCCCAGTCTTTTCCTTCGCGCGCCGCCCATTCTTTTGTAGAAGAAATGTATCCAATTGGCGCATCAAACCAAACATATAATTTTTTGCCTTCGGCACCTTCAACAGGAACATCAATTCCCCAATCTAAATCACGTGTTACGGCGCGAGGTTCTAATCCTGCATCGATCCAAGATTTTACTTGTCCGTAAACATTCGTTTTCCAGTCATTTTTATGTCCAACTAAAATCCATTCTGTTAGAAAATCAGAATATCTGTCTAAAGGTAAAAACCAGTGTTTAGTTTCTTTAAGAATAGGAGTTTCTCCAGTAATAGTCGATTTTGGATTAATTAAATCCGTAGCATTTAAAGTAGATCCGCAATTTTCACACTGATCTCCGTAAGCTCCATCATTACCACATTTTGGACAAGTTCCCACAACAAAACGATCTGCTAAAAACTGATTTGCTTTTGCATCGTATAATTGTTCTGTAACTTCTTCAATAAAATCGCCTTTATCATACAATGTTCTAAAGAATTCCGAAGCCGTATCATGATGAATTTTTGCCGAAGTTCTTGAATAGTTGTTGAATGAAATCCCGAAATCTTCAAACGATTTGCGGATAATCCCGTCATATTTATCAATAACTTGCTGTGGTGTAATTCCTTCTTTTTTGGCTTTCATAGAGATTGCAACTCCATGTTCATCGCTTCCGCAAATAAATGCTACATCTTTTCCTTGCAATCTTAAATATCTCGAATATATATCTGCAGGCACATAAACTCCCGCCAAGTGACCAATATGAATAGGTCCGTTGGTGTAAGGCAATGCCGCCGTGATCGTATATCTCTTTGGATCTTGTATCATAATTCAATTTTATTGAGTGCAAAAATAAGCAATAGATTTGAGATTTTAATATTAGACAGAGATTCGCAAAGAAAAAGCGCAGAGAATCGCAGAGATTTTTTGAATTTAGTTCTCGCAAAGTCGCGGAGATGCAAAGTTTTTTTAAGCCAAAATTGTTAGTATTGTTTGTCATTTCGAGGAACGAGAAATCTTCGCGAGTAGCTCGACAAAAATTGACGCTTTTAGGAACGGAGTTACTTGCGAAGATTTCTCCTTACGTCGAAATGACAAGAAAACCATGAAAAACTTTGCGCCTCTGCGACTTTGCGAGATTATTTCACTCCAATAAATAAAGTACTTTGCAAGGACTTCGACTTCGCTCAGTCTGGCAAAATGCTGAGAGAAAATCTTTTTAATCCTCTAAATCTGTGGCTAATTACATCTTATAGTCTTTTTGACTATATTTGAAAAAAATATCAAAACATGAATAAAATATATCTAACCTTTTTAGTGCTGTTTTCGTATTGCGGTTATTCTCAATCACAACCAGAAAAAAGTCTAAAACAAAACCAATATTCTAATCCGATTTTTGCGGGTGATTATCCCGATCCGAGTTTATTGCGCGACGGGAAAGATTATTATGTTGTGCATTCTTGTTTTGACTATTATCCTGGACTTCTAATCTGGCATTCTACCGATTTAATGAATTGGGAACCGGTAACCAATGCGCTTCACAAATATGTTGGCGCAGTTTGGGCACCCGATTTAATCAAGTACAACAATAAATATTATATCTATTTTCCTGCGAATAATACCAACTTCGTAGTTTCAGCCGATTCTATTAACGGACCTTGGAGTGAACCTGTCGATTTAAAAATCGGAAATATTGATCCTGGACACGTAACAGATGATAAAGGGAATAGATATTTATATTTTAGTAACGGAGGTTATGTGGCTTTATCCAAAGATGGCCTTTCGGTAACAAGCGAATTAAAACATGTTTACGACGGATGGAAAATTCCGCGTGAATGGAGTATTGAATGTTTTTGTATGGAAGGGCCAAAATTATTCAAGCGTGGAGAATATTATTATTTAACGGTTGCCGAAGGTGGAACAGCTGGACCCGCCACAAGTCATATGGTCATTTCGGCAAGATCAAAATCGCCATTAGGTCCCTGGGAAAACTCGCCTCATAATCCGATTGTGAGAACCAATAGCAGTTCTGAAACTTGGTGGTCAAAAGGACATAGCACCGTTTTTGAAGATGCAAACGGAAAATGGTGGATGATTTTTCATGGTTACGAAAAGGATTATTACAATTTAGGGCGTCAGACTTTATTGCAGCCGGTTGAATGGACAAAAGACGGCTGGTATAAAATTCCAGATAATATCGAGACCGATAAACCAATTGCAAAACCAGAAGGAAAAACGCTTCCTGAATTTTCTCTGAGTGACAATTTTGGAGGCTCGGCTCTTAAACCGCAATGGAAATTTTATAGTGGAGTAGAAGCTTCAAGATTTAAAGTTGCCAATAACACGTTGACTATTGAAGGAAAAGGCGACGGAGTAGGAAACAGTTCGCCTCTAGTAGTTGTTCCAGGCGGACATTCGTATACAGCTGAAGTTGAAATGGAAATTGAAGGCAACGCAACAGGCGGATTAACGCTTTTTTACGATAATAAATATTACTCCGGAATACTAGCCGATCAAAACAACATTTTGGCAAACTTGAGAGGATGGCAGTTTCCAACAGAAAAAAATACACATAATAGAAAAGTCTTTCTTCGTTTAAAGAATATCAAAAACACAGTAGATATGTTTTACAGTTTAGACGGAAAAGACTGGAAGAAAATCGAAAATTCAGTAGAAGTTTCAGGATACAATCATAATGTCTTAAGCGGATTTTTGGGATTAAGAATCGGTCTTTGTTCTATTGGAAAGGGAAGTGTGAAATTTAAGAATTTTGTTTATAAAACTTTAGAGTAAGTTAAGCTCATCTTTGCGGGACTTCGACTTCGTTCAGTCTGACAAAAGAATAAAAAACTTTTGTGACTCTGCGTCTTTGCGAGATTAGTTCCTCAAAATAAGTTAAAATCTTTGCGAATCTCTGTGTGAAATCTTCGTGTTTCTCTGCGGAATTCCAAATAAAATAGAACCAGTTTAAACTACGTTTCCCGCTTATAAATGAGAATATATTTCGCAATCTTTGTACTCGAAAAAAACAAACTTATGAGCAAGACTAAATTAATCATCAATAAAAACGGATCAATCAAAATCGAAGGTGATTTTGAAATTATGGATCCAGAAGGAGCACTTTACGGTTTACAAGGAAGATCTGCATTAGGTCTTTGTCGTTGCGGATTATCTGCAAACAAACCATTCTGCGATGGAGGACACAGAAACAATTTCGAACACGATTCTGTTGCGTTTGATTTACCGCCAATGAAAACGAACTAAATCTTTATTTGGTTTTGAATATAAAAAAAAGCTGCATTTTCTGAATGCAGCTTTTTTATTTAAACAATACTATTTAATAGTTTTTCAAATTCCTTAAGGTCACCTTTATATCTATTTAATTCAGTATTCATTTTTAGAAACCATTGTGGGTCATCTTTTTTTGTACACCAAATTTTAACAGGAACCCAGTCTTTAGTTTTTACTATAATTGCGGAATAATTACCTATTTCGAAGCGCTCTGTACATAAGTTCGCAAGATTGTAATTTAATTTGGTTTCATTTACCCAGAGTTTTATCCAAATCGCATCATCATGTTGTAATGAAGAAAAATCACTTTGTAGGTTAACCGTGCAATTATTACTTTTTCCAATTTGAAAAAGATACTCCTTGTTGTCGGTTGATGTTATTTCAATTAAATTCCATGGTGAAGGAATTTTTTCAATACAGAAATTAAAATCTGTTTTTAAGCTACTAATTTTTCTTTTATGAGTATTTTGTTCTGGAATAGTTTTAATTTTAGGAGGATTAAGATACTCAAACAAATCTTCAACATTCGCTAGAATTTCGCAATCACAATAACCTCCATTTTTGGCTAGCCATTCCGTTACTTCGATAATATTTGAAATGCTATTTTTTTGTAAAAATGATTTCGTTATAAATGGACTATGGTTACATCCGTTTTTTTCTAATTCAGTATCTAAAAAATCAAATAATTTTGGAAATAAAACTTCATCAATAGGTAGGTTTTGTCTGAATTCGATTAATTTTTCTTTATTGAGCCGATCTAATATTTCTTTTCGATTCTTCTTATCCATAAAAATAGATGATATTTTATATATAAAGTTCCCCTTTCATAGTAATAATCGAAGAACCGCCAACCAGAATATCTTCGTCACGATTCATGACTTCAATCATTGAGGGCTGCTTTAATTTAACTCCTTGAAGAATTTTATACTCTTTATCTGGTTTAGTAAATTTCTTTTGCGTTAAAAAACCAATTAAAGGGCCAGCGGCTGTTCCTGTTGCTGGGTCTTCATTTATTCCGATTATCGGATTAAAAAATCTTGTTTCGACTATATGATCCTGACCTTCTTCTGCTGGAGCGAAACAATAAAAGCCTTCAAAATTATATTCTTTTGAGATCTGAATTAAAAGCTGGTTGTCTGGAACAAAGCTGTTCAATATCTGACTGTTTTTTATAGGAACCATTGTATGCGCAACTTCTGTTTTAACTATTGTTGGAACAAAAGAATTTACATCCAAATCTTCAATCTTTAAGCCCAGTGCCACCGCAATTCTATAAGTTGGAATTTCGCTTTTTATAACCGCCGATTTTTGATGCATTTGAACAACTGGTGAATAATTATCCAAATCGAAACTTACTGATACTGGAATTGCCGAATGGTTCATAATTACAAACGGTTCGCTTTCATTTTGCTCCTCAAAAATGGGTATTCCTTTTAGAAGAGCTCCGCAGACTGCGCCCAATAAATTGTGCCCTGCGCCATCGATTTCAATTCCGGTTGGCGTAAATGAACGAACTACAAGTGCTTTTTCTCTTGTAGAATAATAGACAAATGAGGTTTCAGAATAGCGAAATTCTCTAGAAATATCTTGATAAGTTTCTAATTTTAAATTTCCATCTGTAAAAACAACCGAAAGTGGATTTCCTTTGTAGCTTTCGTTTGAGAATACGTCTAAAACGTAATATTCTAATGCTTTTCTTCCGCTCATATTTTCCTATTTTGAATCTAAAACGATTCTTAATGGAATAAAATTACGGTTTATTCTTGTATTTCATAGACACGTTTCGTTTTTCATGGTTATTTTAGCATTACTTTTTGATTAATAATTTGCTTTCGAGATCAAAAAAAAAAAGGAGAAAAGTTAAAAAAATACTAGGCAAGGATTTCATTTTGAATTAATTCAGTTAATTTTAAACCTTCAAAATAATGTTGTCGTTTTTATGATGTTTAAAAAGCTTTCGATAGGATTCTTTTTTCTTTTTCTAATAAATGATGGGATGGCTCAAAATAAGATTAATCTTTTTTCTGAGATTAACTATAATTCTATTCCTGCAGTCAATTTAAATGAATACAAATCGGTTCAAGATCGCGACAACCGAATCCAAAATCCTAATATTGCTTTGGGAGTTGCTATTTCTGGCGGCGGATCTAGAGCGCAGTTTTTTAGCATGGGTATTCTTTTGGGATTGGAAGAAATTCAAGAAGACAATTCGAGTCGTAACTTTCTAAATGAAATCGATTATTTTTCGACTGTTTCTGGCGGATGTTATTCAGCAGGATATTATTTGACAATTCTGAAAAATAGATTGCAATATGATAATTGTTCCTTCAACGAATTTTATTTTTCAAAAGCCGATGCTTTTAAATCGGATGTCAATAAATCGGCTACTATTTTTTCTCTTTTAAATAATGGCAGAAACGAAAAAGGAGAAAAAGTCTCGATGGCGCAGCGTCTCGATTTGGAAGTTTTGCAATACGATAGCGCCAATCCAGAAAATCAGAATAAGTTTAAGACTCAAATGCTTTTGTCGGATTTCTTTATTCCGAAAGACAGCAAACTTAATCCGCAGTTGCCTATTATGGTGGCCAACGGAACGGCTTATAACAATGGAGAACGCTTTCCGTTTATGCCGCATATTATTCGTGCCTTAAAAATCAATTCGTCTTTGGCTCCAAATAAAGCTTCACTTTCGCTTGACGAAAATTATATTAATAATGGGTACGATTTTCCACTAACTTATGCAATTACGGCTAGTTCGGCTTTTCCTGGAGTTCTTCCTAAAACGAAATTCGGAATCAAAAATCAAGATAAAATTTTATGTGTGATTGATGGTGGCGCTTCGGATAATATGGGGTACGAAACTTTGATAGAACTGCTTCACAATGATTCTAAAGTAAAAGACAAAAACAAAAAAGCACTTTTTATCGATTGTTTAGGACAAGGAAAGAAAGCGCCTTTTATAAACGATGGTAAAATCGGATTGCTTTCTTTGTTGGAAACCGCTTCCTTATATACGGTTCAAACCAGATACATGACTTTTGAGAAAGATGTCGAAAATGTGCTGGAAAAATATAAAATTCCAACTTCAAATTATCAAGTTATTGGTTTTACGACTTTGCGTGATTATTTACTAACCTTAAAAAAAGATCAAGCTTACGAAGATTTAGTCGCACAATTGAAAGAAACCGACGATGACGCCGGAAATTGGCTGAAACTTCATGATAGTTTTAAAGCAGAATTGATTGCAAAATTTGGTTTAGATAGTTTTAAGAAAGATAAATACGGCGAACCTATTCTTTCTAGCTTGGATAAGGAAAAATTTAAAGATTTTGATGCAGGCAAACTTTTAATGCTTTATGAATATGCTTCGCATGTTGAAACCAAACTAAAAACAACTCCAGAAGAAAAAGAAATGTTATTGCTATCTGGACGTTTTGCTGCTTATTTAAAAACCAATGAATTGAAAGATTTGCTGGTAGAGAATAAGGGAGTTTATTAAAGATTATTGCTCAAAAATAACCTTTTTGTCTGTCTTATCTGTTTTGATAATGTCGTACGGTCTTGATAGTTTTAAAGTGCTATTGCCACTTTTTAGTCTTTCTACTTTTACAATTATCGTATTTCGATTTTCGGTAATTTCAACAATATCGATCGAATGTCCTTCTGTGTTTTGAGTTTTATCTATAACAGCAATAACTTGATATTTGCTAAAATCAATATTAATTTCTTTAAAATCTTTAGACAAATTGGTAGAAACATTCATTTCTGCAATTAATTTATCCCAAGCTTTTTGGTCTTTAATAATCAAATGTATTGGCGCAAGACTTTCATCATTAGGAAAAGAATCTCCTTTAGCAATCAACGAATATTGCACATCAGAATTTGGCAAATCATCGTTCTCGCAACTCGTTAAAGCTAGCAATATGCTAAATATTAGGATAATCCTTTTCATGGTTTTGGTTTTGGTTGCAAAGACTTTTTGTAGAAAGCCTTCTCTATATAAACAGATGCATTTATGTTCAAATAGTTGCGTAAAAGGTGTTTAGTTTTATCTGCATCTTTTATTAGATAAAGATAACGCTAATTTTGAAGAAAGATTGTGCTCAATAGCAAATAAATATGATGCAAAAGGTTTTATTTTACTTCATACCGTTCTCATCTATTAGCATTTGTTCTCTTATATAAGTTTGAAACGACTTATTTGTGTAATAAAGTTCTCCGCTTTCATGCCAAAATTCAACGACTTTACCATCATTCCGATCCAAGTTTATCGCCATAAATTTTAGTCTTCAAGTTCTTTCCAGCAAATATCTATTTCGCGTTGTACTTCATTTTTCAATTTTGGTAATTCGTTGGTAATCCAATCTTGGCTTTCTTTGCTGAGGTAGTTTTGATTCTCGTTGAGCTTGTACTTCATAGCGCCATTAATGATGTCTATCATTTCTTCGACTTCAGATGTGCCGTTTGCAAAGTTTGGGCCTATTAAATATTTTAAAACTTCTTTTTCGGACATAGGTTTGTAATACAAAATATGACTGACTAAAGGGAAATAGAAGTAAAAATTATTAGTGGTGTTAGAAGCAAATTGTATTTTATGTAATGCTGTTATTAAAGAGTCTGATTCTGAATCTGTAGTTTGAGAATTTAACTTTTTTAAAAGATCGAAACAAATTTTGGAGTGAGGCAGTATTTTTCCAACTTCTTCCAAGTAAGTAAATGTTTTTTCAAAATTAGTAGGGTCATCATTTCCAAAAGAACTAATAAGAGAGGACATTTTCTTTTTCATTTTAAATCTATATACTAGCTTAAACAATACATTTTTGAGATGTATTTATCTGGAAGTTTTTAATTGGCAGAAGAGTTTCAGATAATGCTAAAATACAGTTTTTCTATTTAGGGATGACAAAATTAAAGCTCGATGAGCTAGGAAACATGCAAAAAAATGTAATTTATATTATTATTTCTCCCAACTTTGCATCACAATCTTTTAAACAAAAACTCAAATGGAATTCGGTAAAATCATAATTTCAGAAACTGCAGCGAATAGTGAAAATCCGCAAGACGTTGTCAATTCGAATATTTCAGTAATCAATTTAATGCGTGAAGAAAAGATAGACGACGACTTGATTCACGAAGATGCTTTAATGAGTTACTATTTAGATTTTTACGCTTCAAAGTATGCGGAAGGAAATTTCTCGAAGTTCGTGTATGATTCTGGATGGAATAAAGAATTGAACGAATTAATCGAAGAAGGTTTAGCTTTAATTGGCGCAGAAAAGCATTTGGAATTGTTTAAAGAGCAATGCCGCAAGCTGCGTTTGCAGAGTACAATCAAATTAGGGAAATTTCTAAAAGAGAAATACGATGCTCCAAACGCTTTCAAAGATTTGCTAAACAACAATGCTTATTTTGAATTGGATGAAAATTTGGCCGAATTGAATGCTGCATTCTTAAAATCGCATCCCGATACAGAAGTGCTTTCGGTAGAAGAAATGTTTGCTACACTAGAAGAGTTTATAGGACACGAAATTAAGAGAGATTAAGTTTTTGTTTTTTTTGCTGTGGTTTGTAAGAAAATTATATATTTGGAATGCCCTAAAATTTCTAACAAATCGAAACCTATGAAAAAAACGATTCTTTTAAGCAGCGTTTTGATGTTTTTGTTTTCCTGCGGGAAAAATGAAAAGGTTCCAAACGATGCCGAAGTTCAGTATCAGGAACTGCTTTCGGAAACACAAGCACATCTTGCTCTTAATAAAAAACCTATAAAAAAACTCATTTTTAAAAATCTGGATGAGATCGAAGATTCTAAAGAAATGAATTTGCAGCTGCTTTCCATAGTAGCGTCAAACTTAAAAATCAAATATTCAGATATTAAAATTGCCGAATCAAGTTCCATCGATTACGATAATCAAACCACTTTTTTTGTTCTGACAACTGTTGCGCACGATAAAAAAGTATTGAAATCTCGAGATGACGAAGAAATGGGAAATTATTTCCAACGTAAATACTTGTTTGTAAATCGGGAAGATGGAAGCATAATTGCCGAAGAATTTGATGAAAATCTAGGTTATTACGATAATGAAGCCATTCAGTTTTCAAAATCGCATATTTTGAAAGATCTGTTTTTTTTAAACGAAAATACTCCCGCAATTGCCTTTTATACAGAAGCAAGCGCAAGCAGTAGAATTGTTTTGTATTCGGAGAAGAAATTTACACTGATTACTTTGGCTGACAATGAAATTAAAAAGGTCTTATACGAATATCCAATTCGATTAACGAATGGCGATTCTAACGGAAGCGGAACTTTTCAAGTAGAAACTTTAGAAACCGGCATGAGCTTTTCAGATCATAAAACAAACGGTTATTTTGATTTGATCATAACCAAAAATTTTTCTTATGAAGAAGCGTTCGAAAGTGATGCTGAAAACGGAATTGAAGAAAAAAGTGACCTGAAAATTAAAAAAGAATTAGAAAAGATTAAGTATAACGGCAGAGAATACGCTTTTCATAGAGACGACAGGCATCGTTTTCTGGAGTAAAATTCAAAAAAAGCGAAATAACATCAAGGGCACTTTTATAGTGCTTTTGCTGTTTATAGGAGATTTCGGTTTTACTGCAAAACTTTGACCTATTGTTAACAAACATTTCCTTAAATTTGCTTCCGTTATAAAAAATACAATAGTTATAAAAATCAAGCTATGTTACAAATTGCATTTATTAGAGAAAATCAAGAGAAAGTAATCAAAGCTTTAGCAAAACGAAATATCGATGCTAAAAGCGTTGTTGAAGAGGTGGTTCAATTAGACGAAAATCGTCGTGCTGCACAGGTGGAATTAGACAATACTTTATCAGAATCTAATAAATTGTCCAAAGATATTGGTGAATTGATGAAAGCTGGAGAGAAAGCGAAAGCCGCAATCTTAAAAGAAAAAACAGTTTCGCTAAAAGAAAAAAGCAAAGAACTGAGCGAAAAAGCAGAAGCTTTGGCTGTTGAGTTGACGAATAAATTATACACATTACCAAACCTTCCAGCAGATATTGTTCCTGAAGGAAAAACGCCAGATGATAATTTGAATGTTTTCCAAGAAGGAGATATTCCGACTTTGCATGAAGGCGCACAGCCACACTGGGAATTGGTAAAGAAATACGATATCATCGATTTTGAATTGGGTGTAAAAATTACTGGGGCAGGATTTCCTGTTTATAAAGGGAAAGGAGCAAAGCTTCAACGTGCTTTGATTAACTATTTCTTAGACAAAAATACTGCTGCAGGATATAACGAAGTTCAGGTTCCGCATTTGGTAAACGAAGCTTCAGGTTTTGGAACTGGACAATTACCAGACAAAGAAGGACAAATGTATCATTCTACAATTGATGATTTATATTTGATTCCAACTGCTGAAGTACCAGTTACGAATTTGTTCCGCGATGTTATTTTAAACGAAAGCGAATTGCCAGTTTTACATACAGCGTATACGCCATGTTTCCGTCGTGAAGCGGGTTCTTACGGAGCACATGTTCGTGGATTAAACCGTTTGCACCAATTTGATAAAGTTGAAATCGTACGCGTTGAACATCCTGATAATTCTTACGCAGCTTTAGACGGAATGGTAGAACATGTAAAAGACATTTTAAAAGAATTAAAATTGCCTTACAGAGTTTTACGTCTTTGCGGTGGCGATATGGGATTCACATCTGCTTTGACTTACGATTTTGAAGTGTTTTCTACAGCACAAGACCGCTGGTTAGAAATCAGTTCTGTTTCTAACTTTGAAACTTTCCAGGCAAATCGTTTGAAATTACGTTTTAAAGACAAAGACGGAAAAAATCAATTGGCGCATACACTTAACGGAAGTTCATTAGCGCTTCCTAGAGTTTTGGCTGGAATTATAGAAAATTACCAAACTCCAGAAGGAATTGTAATACCAGAAGTTTTACGTCCTTACTGCGGATTTGATATTATAAACTAAAAAAAGATAGTTTTTAAGATACAAACCTAACAGGTTTTAAAACCTGTTAGGTTTTCTTAATTTATAGAAATTAAAAAACGGAGCATGATGAATGGAATTTTAAACTGGAACGTAGATCCTGTTATTTTCTGGATTACAGATAGTTTTCCTTTAAAATATTACGGAGCTCTTTTTGCCTGCGGAATTCTTTTAGGTTTCTACATTGTTAGAAATATTTATAAGAAAGAAAATCTTTCGCTAGATAATCTTGATACTTTATTGATTTATGTAATTGTCGGAACCGTTTTAGGTGCTAGACTTGGACATTGTTTCTTTTACGAACCGGAGTATTTCTTGAAACATCCGATAGAAATTCTTTTACCAATTCAGAAAATAAAAGGAGTTTATCAATTTGTGGGTTACCAAGGTTTGGCAAGTCACGGAGGATCAATTGGGGTTATAACGGCAATGATTTTGTACTGCCGAAAATATAAAGTTCAGTTTTTAGGACTTTTAGATAAAATGGCAGTTGCAGTTCCTGTAACGGGTACTTTTATCAGAATGGGGAATTTTATGAATTCTGAAATCTATGGAAAACCAACCAACGGAAATTGGGGAGTTGTTTTCCAAAAAGACGATTTAATTCCTCGACATCCAACACAATTATATGAAGCTTTTGCTTATTTGTTGATTTTTGGAATTCTGTTTTATATGTACAAATCAGAAAAAATCAGAAGTGCACAAGGATTAATCTTTGGAACTTTCTTAACTTTATTATTTACAGCTCGTTTTATAATTGAATTTTTCAAGGAAAATCAAGAAGCTTTTGAAAACAATATGCTAATTAATATGGGACAGATTCTAAGTATCCCATTTATTTTAATTGGTTTAGGATTGATTTTTTGGAAAACTAAGAAAGTCTCAGTTTACAGTAACTAGAAAAGTCTCAGTTTACAGTTACTAAAAACTAAAAAAGTCTCAGTTTGCTGTTGAAGTATGATCGAAAACTGCGATTGCGACTGCAACTAAAAACTGCGACTGAAAACTAAAAAAAGGCTGAAAACTAAATAAAAAAGGCAGTATGAAAAACATATTGATTGGAATCGTTTTATTATGTTCTGGTTTGGCGTTTGGTCAAAACGAGCAGCTGGCGCAATATTATTACGATAAAGGTGATTTTGATAAAGCTAAGATCAGTTATGAAGAGCTTTTAAGAAGTGCGCCATCCAATACGCAGTATTTTTTACGAACTGTAGATTGCTATCAGCAATTACAGCAGTTTGCCAATGCCGAAAAAGCTATTCAAGAGCGTTACAATCGTTACAAACAAGGTGTTTTCTTGGTTGAATTAGGATATAATTTTCAGTTGCAGAAAAACGATTCGAAAGCTAAAAATTACTACGAACAGGCAATCGAAAAAATAAAGGTAAATCCAAACGATGTGTATGGAGTTGCGAGTTCGTTTGAGAAAAAAGTATTATTAGAATATGCTTTAAAAGCGTATCAGACTGCAATGCAGATTCAGCCAAACTTCAATTTCAATTTTCAGATCGGAATGTTGTACGGACAGTTAGGTAAAACCGATTTGATGATAGATTTGTTATTGACAGAATCTTTTACAAATCCGCAGAATACCAATTTGATTCAGACGCAACTGTCGCGATTCATGAATGGCGAAACTGATAATACGGCTTTTAAAGATGCAATGCGAAAAGCCTTAATTTTGAAAACCCAGAAAGATCAGGACGTTTTTTGGAATCATTATTTGAGCTGGTTTTATGTGCAGCAAAAAGAATTCGGAAAAGCCTTTATTCAGGAAAAAGCCATTTACAAACGCGAACCAGAATCGTTGATGAGTATCGTCAATTTGAGTCAGTTTGCAATGAATGAAGGAGACACCGATACGGCTGAGGAAATTCTGAATTTTATTCTTCAAAACACAAAAGATCGTGATTTACTGATTCAGTGTAATGCCTATTTAATGCAAATCAAGATTGATAAAGCGCAGGAAAAAGATTATCCAGCCATCAATCAAGAATTGCAGCAATTATTGGCAACTTACGAAATCAGTCCTTTTACCTTATCTTTGCAAATCATTCAAGCCCATTTTCTGGCCTTTAATTTGAAAAAGACAGAAGAAGGAAAGGCAGTTGTCAAAAAAGCTTTAGAATTAAATTTAAATGAATATCAAAAAGCCGATGCCAAAATGGAGCTGGCAGATATTCTGCTTTTAGAAGAAAAGTACAATCAGGCACTTATTTACTATTCGCAGATTCAATTGGATTTAAAGAATGATGTAATGGCGCACGAAGCGAGTTTGAAAGCTGCTAAAACCAGTTATTATAAAGGCGATTTCGAATGGGCGAATAAACAGTTTAAAGAATTAAAAGCAGCCAATACGCAGTTAATCGCCAACGATGCTTTAGAATATTTTCTTTTAATTAATGATAATACCGCAGCAGATTCGACTCAAGTGGCGCTGAAACAATTTGCAAAAGGAGATTTTTTAATTTATCAGAATAAAAAACAAGAAGCGATTGCACAGTTTCAGAATATTTTAAAAACCTATAAAGGTCAGGAAATAGAAGCCGTAACATTATTGCGTTTAGGAAAAGTTTACGAAAGCCAGAAAGATTTTGCTTCGGCTTTAAGTCAATACCAGCAGATTATAGACAATCACAGCGACGGAATTTATGTTGATGAAGCGCTATTTTTCTCAGCCGAAATTTACAACGACGAACTAAAAGATCCAGAAAAGGCAAAGCCTTTATATGAAAAGGTAATTTTTAATCATCAAGACAGTATTTACTTTGTCGATGCTAGAAAAAAATACCGCGAGTTAAGAGGGGATAAGAATTTATAATTTTCAATATTTTAAATTCCAAATTCCAAGAATAAAAATTAGTAAAATGATGATTTGAAAAGATTTAAGAGGCAAGAGGAAAAACTCAGAACCTTAGAATCTAAGCATCTCAGAACCTTAGAAAAAATGATTATTTACAACGTTACCACAAACATACACGAAAGCGTTCATGACCAATGGTTAAAATGGATGCAAGAAAAGCACATACCAGAAATTCTGGCTACTAATAAATTCTCTTCGGCGCGAATTGTAAAAGTTTTGGTTGAAGAAGAAATGGGCGGAATTACGTATTCTGTGCAATACATAACAGACAGCAAGGAAACTTTAGAGAAGTTCTATATCGAAGACGAACCTGAGTTTCATAGAGAAGCATTAGGTTTATTTGCAGATAAAATGCTTTCTTTTAGAACAGAATTAGAGGTTGTTTCTGAGCATTAATATTTAATGTTCAGTTTTCAGTAATTAGTTTTCAGTCAAAAGAAATTAAATCTTTGTGTCTTTGTCCCGATAGCTATCGGGATTGTGGCAAAAAAAGAATACTTTTGCAGCCTCGTGGCAAACAAGAAATGAAATGGAAAAAGTAAAAGCCAAAAAACATTTAGGACAGCACTTTCTTAAAGACGAAAGCGTAGCAAAAGCTATTGCAGACACTTTAAGTCTGAAAGGGTACGATGAGGTTTTAGAAATAGGACCAGGGATGGGTGTGCTTACTAAGTATTTGCTTGAAAAGCCAATTACTACACATGTTATAGAAATCGATACCGAATCTGTAGCATATTTGGATGCACATTATCCAAAATTAAAAGACAAGATTATTTCTCAGGATTTCCTGAAATATAATATAAATGAAGTTTACCAAGACAAACAGTTTGCCATAATTGGAAACTTTCCGTACAATATTTCTTCTCAGATTGTTTTTAGGACATTAGATCTTAAACATCAGATTCCTGAATTTTCAGGAATGTTCCAGAAAGAAGTAGCCGAGCGCATCTGCGAAAAGAAAGGCTCGAAAACCTACGGAATACTATCCGTTTTAGCTCAGGCTTTCTATACTACAGAGTATCTGTTTACGGTTGATGAAAACGTTTTTATTCCTCCGCCCAAGGTGAAATCGGGTGTGATGAGAATGACCCGAAAGGAAGATTACAGTCTTCCTTGCAGCGAAAAGTTATTTTTTACAGTTGTAAAAACCGCTTTTCAGCAGAGACGAAAAACATTACGTAACAGTTTGAAAACATTAAATTTATCAGACCATTTGCGAGAAGACACTATCTTTGATAAACGTCCGGAGCAGCTTAGCGTCGATGAATTTATTGAACTAACTCTAAAAATAGAAACCGATGGAGTTCAAAGTTAGTAAAGAATTTATACACCAGCTTGAGGAGCTGATCAATAAGAAAAACGACAGTGAACTGGAAGTTTTACTTAATGATCTGCACCACGCTGATATTGCCGAAATTTTAGACGAATTAGATTTCGACGAGGCAACTTATATCTTTAAGGTTTTAGATAGTGATAAAACAGCCGAGATTCTTCTGGAATTGGAAGAGGATCTGCGTGAAAATATCTTAAGCCGACTTTCACCAAAGGAAATCGCAGAAGAACTTGACGAGCTTGAAACCAACGACGCTGCCGATATTATCGCAGAACTTTCGCAGGAAATCAAAGCGGAAGTAATTTCTGAAATATTAGACGTTGAACACGCCAAGGATATTGTTGATCTTTTGCGTTACGACGAAAATACTGCAGGTGGTTTGATGGGTAAAGAGCTTGTAAAAGTGAATGAAAATTGGAACGTTTTGACCTGCGTTAAAGAAATGAGAATTCAGGCTGAAAATGTATCTCGAGTACATTCTATTTACGTAGTGGATGATGAAAACCGTTTAAAAGGAAGATTATCTCTTAAAGATTTACTGACTTCTTCTACCAAAACTCAGATTGGCGAAGTCTATATCCGAAAATTAAATTTTGTAAATGTTGATACAGAAGACGTAGAGGTCGCTCGTATTATGCAGAAATACGACTTAGAGGCAATTCCGGTTGTTGACGAATTAGGTCGTTTGGTGGGAAGAATTACTATTGACGATATCGTAGACGTAATCAAGGAAGAAGCCGATAAAGATTACCAGTTAGCTGCCGGTATTACGCAAGACGTTGAATCGAATGACAGCGTTTACGAATTAACCAAAGCGCGTCTGCCTTGGCTTTTAATCGGGATGGTGATCGAAATTGTAGCGTCTTTTGTTTTAAAAGGCAATGAAGCAACGTTTCAGAAATATTCTACACTAATTATTTTTGTTCCTTTGCTTTCGGCAACTGCTGGAAATATCGGAGTTCAGGCTTCGGCAATCGTGGTGCAAGGTTTGGCAAACGGAACGCTTAAAGATTTCAGCCGTGCTTATTTTACTAAAGAAATTACCGTTTCAATGATTTCCGGAAGTATCATTTCGTTTCTTTTGTTATGCTATCATTCTATCATGTATCAGCAGTATTTAGTAGGATTTGCGATTTCAATTTCAATGATTGTTGTGATTTTGTTTGCGGCGACTTTAGGAACTTTGGTCCCTCTTTTCTTAAATAAAAATAAAATTGATCCCGCAATTGCGACTGGTCCGTTTATCACAACGACCAACGACGTATTCGGAATTATGCTCTACTTTGGAGTAGCAAACTTAATTCTTGGATTTTAGATTTTTGCCACAAATTAGTAGATTACAGTGATTTAAGATCTCTAAAATCTACGTAATTTACAGGCGGAAAAAACGCTGTTTATCAGCTACAAATAATTAAAGCCAACCAGAATGAAAGTACACATTATTGGAGGAGGAAACCTTGGGGTTTCTATTGCCTTGGGAATTGCTAAATTCTCGAAAAACAACCAAGTTACTGTCACAAGAAGGAACATAGCAAGCATTCAATATTTATCTGAATATGGAATTGCTGTTTCTAACGATAATAAACACAACATCCAAGAAGCCGATGTTGTAATTCTAACTATAAAACCGTATCAGGTAGATACTGTTTTGGCCGAAATTTTGCCCGTTATTCAAAACAAAACAATTGCTTCAGCAGTAAGCGGATTGTCTTTGGATGTGCTTCAAACCAAAACAAACTACGAATATCCAGTTGTTCGCATTATGCCAAATATTGCAGCACAGTTTGGAGAGTCGGCAACTTGTATTTCTTTCCCAGAAAAATATGCAGCAAATGCTTCGCCAATTGTTGATTTATTTCAAGATTTAGGAACTGCTCCGGTAATTGATGAAAAATTGATGGATGCGGCAACCGTTTTAGGAGCATGTGGGACTGCGTATGCGTTGCGTTATATTCGCGCGTCTATGCAGGCAGGAATCGAGATTGGTTTTGATTCTAATACCGCTTTAGCAATTGCGGCGCAAACCGTAAAAGGAGCAGCAAAAATGCTTTTAGAAGAACGAGTACACCCAGAACAATTAATCGACCGTGTAACGACCCCACAAGGTTGTACAATTGTAGGTTTAAATGAAATGGAGCATAATGGTTTCAGTTCATCATTAATTAAAGGAATCAAGACTTCTTTGAAACAAATCAAAGGATAGATTTTAAAGAAATTCCAAATAGTTTTAAATTCCAAATTCCAATTTTTGTTGGGGTTTGGGATTTTTTTTATGTATGTTGCAAAGTCCTTCGACTTCGCTCAGGAAGACAAACAGGATGCAAGATTGTTATTGTTTAAATTGGAATTTGGAATTTTGGTTTTGGAATTTTTTTTAATGGATAACGATTGTTAGTCTGAGCGAAGTCGAAGACCTTATAGGCTGTAAAGTCCTTCGACTTCGGTCAGGAAGACAAACAGGATAGAAGAATGTTATTGTTTAGATTGGAATTTGAGAATTGGAATTTGGAAATTAAAATTTTATTTCAATCTATTTAGCGTGTATTTCAAATAAACAAATCCCATAAGTCCCGCTAAGAAAGAAGCAATTAGAATTGCTATTTTAGAAAAAACAATAATTTCAGGATTTTTAAAAGCAAGAACGGTAATGAAAATCGACATTGTAAAACCGATTCCGCCGAGCATTCCTGCACCTAAAATATGCGCCCATTTTAAATTTTTCGGCAAAGTGCACAAACCTGCAGTTACGCCAACAGAAGAGAAAAGTAAAATTCCAAGTGGTTTTCCGACTACTAGTCCGAGAATGATTCCGTAAGTGTTGGCATGATTTAAGCCTTCATGCCAGTTTTCGGTAATCGTTAGAGCAGTATTGGCAATGGCAAACAAAGGCAAAATAAAAAAAGCGACAGGTTGGTGCAAAAAATGCTGTAACCTGTATGAAGATGTTTTCTCGCCACCATCTCCAAACGGAATAACAAATGCTAAAATTACACCCGTTATTGTGGCATGAACTCCAGAATTAAGCATAAAATACCACATTATGACTCCGCCAATGAGATACGGAATGAGATTGTGAATTTTCATTCGGTTTAAAACAAAAAGAAGACACCAAATTCCAAGTGCAATTCCGAGGTTTAAAAATGAAATCGAAGTGGTATAAAAAATCGCAATCACGATAATGGCACCCAAATCATCAATGACGGCCAAAGCCGTTAAAAATACTTTTAAAGAAGCAGGAACTTTGTTTCCTAGAAGCGATAAAATTCCGATAGCAAAAGCAATATCGGTCGCCATCGGAATTCCAGCTCCGTTTTGTGTAGTTGTTCCGTAATTTAAAACCAAAAAGATTGCGGCAGGAACCAGCATTCCGCCAAAAGCAGCCATTATAGGCAATGAAGCATTCTTAATATTGGATAATTCACCATGATAAATCTCGCGTTCCAGTTCCAAACCGATCAAAAGGAAGAAGATGGTCATCAATCCATCATTAATCCAATCGGTTACAGAATGTCCTGAAAATTCTTTTTCCCAAAAAGAAACATACGGAATTTGAATCGAAGAGTTAGCGAGAAAAAGAGATAAAATCGTGACCACGAGCAAGATAATTCCTCCCGATTTTTCGTTTTCAAAAAAGGCTTTAAAAGTCTTGGTTAATTTCATTGGGAAGATTTTCTGAAGATTTATATGATGGATTGCAAAATCCTTATTCTTTCAAAGTTAAAAAAAAATCTGACCAATAAAAAGTTTAGAAGCAAAGGCGCAAAGATTCAGAAGTTCAAAGTTTATTGTAATAGGAAAAACTTTGGGGCTTTGTGACTTCACGAGATCAAATTAACCGTATTTTTGTTTTTTATAAAATTTAGAAAAAAATGAGTATAAAAATTCTTCATATCGACAGCAATAATCCAATTTTATGGAATCAATTGGAAGAAGCGGGTTTCGAAAATCACGCCGATTTTAAATCTTCAAAAGAAGAAATTGAAGCGAAAATTCAAGACTATAATGGAATCGTAATTCGCAGCCGTTTCAAGATTGATAAGACTTTTTTAGACGCTGCAACAAAGTTGCAATTTATTGCGAGAGTTGGCGCAGGTCTGGAAAGTATTGACTGTGAGTATGCTTCTGCGAAAGGAATTCATCTTATTGCTGCTCCCGAAGGAAACCGCAACGCTGTTGCAGAACATTCGCTTGGCGTAATTTTATCTTTATTTAATAATTTAAACCAAGCTGATGCAGAAGTAAAAGCCGGACATTGGAATCGCGAAAGCAATCGCGGCCATGAATTGGATTTAAAAACAGTCGGGATTATCGGTTACGGAAATATGGGTAAAGCTTTTGCTAAAAAACTGAGAGGTTTTGATACAGAAGTTTTATGTTATGATATTTTGGACAACGTTGGCGATGAAAATGCCAAACAAGTTTCGTTGGAAGAATTACGCGAAAAAACAGACGTTTTAAGTCTTCACCTTCCTTGGACACCAGAAACAGATAAAATGGTGAATAGCGACTTTATAAATGCGTTTAAAAAGCCTTTTTGGATCATTAATACTTCACGTGGTAAAAATATTGTTACAGCAGATTTGGTTGAAGCCCTGAAGTCTAAAAAAATTCTCGGTGCTGGATTGGATGTTCTGGAATATGAAAAGCTTTCGTTTGAAACTTTATTCCAAGAAAATAATACACCAGAAGCACTTCAATATCTTATGGAGGCAAAAAATGTATTGCTAACGCCTCATATTGCCGGTTGGACTTTTGAAAGTCACGAACGTTTGGCTCAGGTAATTGTAGATAAAATTAAAGCGGTTTATAGTAAAAAATAGTCTACAGCCTTTAGGTTTTAATAACGAGTTTTTTCTTGTAAATTTTATTTGGCAAGATTAGTTTTATTTGTTAATTTTTAATAATATTGTTTCCGAATTTAAAAGAATGAGTCTAAATAGATTCTTTTTTTTAAGTTCGGAGAAAACCGAAAATCCCAAGAGTAGGCCCAAAAACAAATTATCCTAAGTATGATTGAATGGTATAAAATTGCCATGTTCCAGAACTATTCAAATTTTAGCGGAAGAGCTAGAAGAAGTGAATATTGGTATTTTCGTCTGGCAACAGCAGTAATCTTTTTTGTGTTTATTGCTTTAGCTATAATAGTATCAGTAATTGGCGGAGGATTTTTAGGTTTTCCAGTTGCAATAGGATTAATTGCTTTGTATTCTCTTATTGCTTTAATCCCATCTTTGGCTGTAACAGTTAGAAGGATGCACGACTTGGGTAAAAGCGGTTGGAATGTTTTAATTTCTTTTATTCCGTTGGTTGGTCCTATCTGGTTTCTTGTTTTATTAGCAACAGAA
This sequence comes from Flavobacterium sp. ACN2, assembly GCF_002303885.1. GTDB lineage: Bacteria > Bacteroidota > Bacteroidia > Flavobacteriales > Flavobacteriaceae > Flavobacterium. The sequence continues at coordinate 182,857 of NZ_MRCM01000011.1, forward strand.
GGAGAACACGGAGAAAACTATTACGGTCCAGATCCTAAAAGTACTATTGAAGAAATTGATGAAATCGGAATTAATAATTAACTAAATAATATAAAAATGGAAACTACAAAACCAGAAAGCTGGAATACACCATCTCAACCTAGACAAGAGAATAAAAAAGTATTAGCAGGAATTATGGGAATTATTTTTGGATACTTAGGTATTCATAAATTTATCTTAGGATACACTCAAGAAGGAATCATCCAAATTGTAATTACAATCGTAACTTGCGGAGTTGGTAGTATAATTGGATTCATTGAAGGAATCATCTACTTGACAAAATCAGATGAAGATTTTTACCAAACGTACCAAGTTGGTAAAAAAGGCTGGTTTTAAGAGAAAAACGCATATAATAATAGAAATCCCATTCAGAACTGAATGGGATTTTTTTATGTCTAAAAATGTCTTTTCGTGATATTTTAAAAACTTTTAATGGCTCTAGAAGATTTTCAAAGTGAGTAATCTTGCACTCTGATAGAAGAGAGTAATGGAGTAACTGAAAATCCATAAAGAGTAGGGAATTATAAAGATTTTTATTATGTTAGAAATGTACAAAAAAGTAGTTCTTGAGAACTATACAAATTTTGATGGAAGAGCAAGAAGAAAAGAATATTGGATGTTTTTCTTGGTAAGTACCATCATATCTGTAGTGTTGAACGTTATAGATGCTACTACTGGTTTAACTTTTGGACCTGGAAAAACGGGTATATTAGGTTTGATATATTCTTTATTGGTTTTAATTCCATCATTGGCTGTTGCGGTTAGAAGAATGCATGATGTCGCAAAAAGTGGGTGGTATGTACTTATTCCAATTTATAATTTGATTTTAGCTTGTACAGAAGGTGAAAAAGGGTCAAATCAGTATGGTGCAGATCCTAAGAATCAGTTAGAGGAAATCAATGAAATTGGGAAAGAATAACTTTTCTGGTTTTAAAAAATGTAATTAGAAGTAAATCCCATTTCATGTATTAAATGAAAATGGGATTTTTTTTTGAATTTTCTCGCGAAGAAATGATTTTAACTTAAGACACGAGAATAAAAATTTTATTTTACTAAATAAAAAACGTTACTTCATTGTAATTAAATTTTGATGTAAAATATGGGATTATTTAGTAGAAACAATAAGATTGAAAAGCCCGAAGTTCTTCTTGAACTTCGAAGTCCAAGTTGTCCAATAACAGCTGTTGTAGAGCAAGACAATAGAACAGCTTATTTTTATTTGTTTGGTGATAATGAAGATTTTGGTATGAAAAGCTGCTGGATTCGAAATTTAACTGAAGCACCAGAAAAAATAGAAACAAAATTGATGGAAAAAGGTGTTCCTCCTATGTTAACCAAAGAGTTTTGCAAATTCCCAAAAGGTCAAGAGGCACTTAGTTCTGATAATTTGGAAATTGTTTGGTTGGAAGAAGGAGATGGAGCAGCATTATTGGAAAATGGAGAGATTTTATGCGTAATTCCTAGTTGGGGAGGTGATGGAGGATTTTATGGGTATTCGCGTGATTGCAACGGTGCTGGCGATTTTGCATGGGAACTTTCAGCAGACAATGAAATGCGCAAACGTATTGAAAGCGCCATTGATTTTTTGGAAGCATGGGATAAAGAACCTAATCCTTTTCAATTGGTACAGCCTGAAATCTTAAATTACTACGATGAAATATTCGGTAAAAGTGAAAAATATTTTGCAATTGATGGACCAGAAGGACCTCCAAAAGGTTTGTATGTGTTTGAAGGAAAAGAAAAGACTGTTTTTGCAACTGTAGCAGTATCATTACGTCCACAGCCAAAAGTAGAAATGTATTGTGAAAATCCTAATGAAGTGAATAGGATTGAACTTGGAGTTATTTTAAAGTCAGGAATGACAAATGAGCAAATAAATGACGTTGCGGGTTTGGTAAGCGGAATTACAATGATACCATGGGACTATATTACATTTTTAGCAGAAGGACATACGGTAGAATTTCAAACAAGTATTAGCGAAAAATTTAAGTATGCGGTACTTACTAATAAATTAAAAGTTTTGCCTCAAATGAACTTAACTAGTTATGCCAAATCAAATATATCTTTTTTATGGATTGTGCCAGTTTCGGAAAGAGAATTGGAGGTAATGAAAGAATCTGGCTCACAAGCTGTACTAAGTAAACTTGACAGTATAGGAGAGGAAATATTCAATTTAGAGCGAAATGAAGTGGTTTAAGGATTAGTATGAAAAAAAGAAAACTCGATAGCACTGATTTGAAATCCGAGCCCTTTTCAAATAGAAAAAATTATAATATCAATAAAGTACAAAGCAACGACAGCAGAGGTTGTAAAGTAAAAGATTTAGATTATGAGTTTTGAATATAATGTTGTTACGGATAAGAAAATTGATTTTGCTCTTTTGCAAAAATTGTGCGACTATCTAAAGAAAAACCGAAGTTTTGAAGATATTAAGGTGAAAGAAAATGGTTTGTTTATTTCTGATAAGACATCTAATTGGGAGTTAGTAGATATAAATTTGATTTCTATTGGGCTCTTTGTCAGTGTAAACCTTAATGCAACTCAAAGAAATGAATTACTACTACTAATTCAGAATTTTATGCAAGATCAAGGATTGGGTGTGGTGATAGATGAAATATAAAAATCCCATTCCAATAGGAATGAATATTTATGTCAACAAAGTTAAAAGCAATTACAGCTGATTAGTCTTAGAAAATGAATTGAATTTTGTTGTATAGATTTATTGTCATACTCTTTTGGGGTACGGATTGCAAATCCGTGCTATCAAGCCAGGTTGATAAAAAATAATTATTTTAAGTATATGAAACTAAGAAAAGAGATAGAGCCACAATTAGAAGTTGCCGAAAAACTATATTCAAAAATATTAAAGTCTCTTATCGAATATGCGGAGTTTTGTGATGAAAATGATGATGAAGAGAATGTTGAGTATCAAAAGTTAGAAGAGAAACTTCATATACTAACAAGAAAGGATATGACTCAATTTAATCTTTGGGAATGGTGGGAAGAAGAAGGTGTCGAAGTTCTTGCGTTCAGAATTGCTTTACCGAATCCTTTAGAAGTGGAAAACATTACAAAAGAAGAGCTTTCGGAAATTATTTGTAATAGGCTTCAATGGTCTGATGATTTTGATGATGATAATTTCAATGGAAAGTTCAGTCTTTATCTTGATAATTATTACCATGATTTTTTGAAATTAAATTTCAAAAGGACTTATAATTATTCAAAGATATTCTGTACACAAAAAAACAAAGATAAAAGTATATTTGAACTTACTAATGAAGAAAAAGTAGAGAAGCTTTGGGGTTGAAGTTTTGCTTTGACAACGATACACGATAACGCGGATTTGCAATCCTTGCCCGTTCCAATTAAGAAACAAAATAGGAAATCCCATTTACTTATTAAGCAAATGGGATTTTCTAATTTTTATATATCAAAAGAAAAACTAATCTTCTTTCTCAGATAATTTCTTCTCTAATTCAATCTGAAACTCTTCAATTACAGGTTTCATGGTGCTTTCTGGAATATCTGCAATTCTAATATACATTAAACCGTCGATTGCATTGTTGAATAATGGGTCAACATTAAAAGCAACTACTCTTGCGTTTTGTTTGATGTATTTCTTAATTAAAACGGGCAAACGTAAGTTTCCTGGTTCTAATTCGTCAATGATTTTATCAAACTTATTCAAGTCAGATTCTGCTTCGTCGAAAATGAAATCTTTATCGGCGTCTTTTAGTTTTACTTTGTACGCTTTTTTCGGGTGAATGTATTGTGCGATATACGGATCGTAATAGTTCGATTTCATGAACTCAATCATCAATGATTTAGAGAAATCTGAAAACTGATTACTGATACTTACACCTCCAACTAAATATTTGTGTTCTGGATGGCGCAAAGTGGTATGAATAATACCTTTCCACAATAAGAACAAAGGCATTGGTTTTTGCTGATACTCTTTTACGATAAATGCACGACCCATTTCAATCGATTTGTGCATCATATCATGAAGTTCTGGTTCAAATCTGAAAAGATCCGTTAAGTAGAAACCTTCAATTCCGTATTTTGGATAGATTTCAGAACCTAATCCCATACGATATGCTCCGGCGATTTTCTTGGTTTCATCATCCCATAAAAACATATGGTGATAATATTGGTCGTATTCGTCTAAATCGATAGATTCATTTGTTCCTTCTCCAACTTCACGGAAAGTGATTTCGCGTAAACGACCGATTTCGTGCAAAATGTTCGGAATCTCTTTTGCGCTTGCAAAGAAAACCTCGTAGTTTTTGCTTTGTAAAAACCTGCTGTCACTATCACGTAATGCCTGAACTTCATCAATCAATTTTGATTCGCTTGCAGCTGTTACGATTTTTTTAGGTGCTTTCGGTATTTTAAGACTTGCTGTATCGATCAGTTTGGTGTCTTTTTCAAACGGATTGGCCAACATATAGGTTTTCTTTCTCAAGAATTCTGAATATTCTTCAAAAGATTCAATTTCGTTTTGTTCAGATACAGAAATAGGTTTTCCGATACGAACTTTAATTACACGATCTTTTTGCGTAAGCAATTCAGAAGGTAATTTAGCGGTACGCAAAGTATCATCAATTTTAGAAAGCCAGTAGAATAATTTACTGTTTTTGGCATGAAAGTAAATTGGAACTACAGGAACTTTTGCTTTTCTGATTAATTTCAGCGCGCCTTCTTCCCAAGGTTTGTCCACTACTAATTTGCCATCTTTATAAGTAGAAACTTCACCAGCAGGAAAAATACCCAAAGGTTTTCCGTCGCTTAAATGGCGTAACGTTTCTTTAATGCCAATTACGCTCGATTTTGCATCCTTATGGTTTTCAAAAGGATTAACCGGCATAATGTATTTCTTCATCGGAACAATTCTGTGTAACAAGAAATTGGCAATGATTTTGAAATTTGGCTCTCTTTCAAGCATTAATTTCAAAAGCAAAATTCCGTCAATTCCACCAAGCGGATGATTTGAAATGGTAATATACGCACCATCTTTTGGTAGACGTTTTAAATCTTCTTCTGGGATTTCGAACTTAATTTCCATTTCATCCAAAATTCCATTCAAAAAGTCAAGGTCTTCCAAATGTTTATTACGATCGTAAATTTTATTAAGGGTCGAGATCTTAAGAACCTTCATAAGAATCCAGCCAGAAAAGGTACCGAAAACTCCGTACTTTTCAACATTTATTGCCTTTGCAACTTCTTTCGCGGTAACTAACCCCATGTACTACTTTTAATTTATTAGAACAGCGAACAAAGATAACAAAAAAGTCTACTTTTCGTTGTTTCCAAGACAAACTTTGCACTTTTTTATTACATTTGAAATCCTAAAAAAATCACTGATGAAAATTATTTCTTATAATGTAAACGGAATTAGAGCGGCAATAAACAAAGGGTTTATCGAGTGGCTGCAACAAGCAAATCCTGATGTAATATGCCTTCAGGAAATAAAAGCTACGCAAGATCAAATTCCGGTAGATGATATAACAGCAGCGGGTTATCCGTTTCAATACTACTATCCTGCAACCAAAAAAGGATACAGTGGAGTAGCTATTCTTTCTAAAACTAAACCAAACAATATTGTTTACGGTACGGGAATTCATCATATGGATTTTGAGGGTAGAAATCTTCGTGCAGACTTTGATGATGTTTCTGTAATGAGCTTGTATCTTCCATCTGGAACAAACATTGAAAGGCTGGATCATAAGTTTATGTTTATGGATGATTTTCAGAATTATGTCAACGAATTGAAACTTACGGTTCCGAACCTTATTATTTGTGGTGATTATAATATTTGTCACGAAGCAATTGATATTCACGATCCGGTTCGTAACAAAACAGTTTCTGGATTTCTTCCGGCAGAACGCGCATGGTTAGATGCCTTTATGAAATCTGGATTTATAGATAGTTTCCGTCATTTCAATAAAGAGCCACATCATTATTCTTGGTGGAGTTACCGTGCAGGAGCGAGAGGAAATAACAAAGGCTGGCGTATCGATTATAATCTGGTAAGTAATGCGCTAGAAAAGAGATTAAAAAGAGCAGTTATACTACCAGATGCTATGCATTCAGACCATTGTCCGATTTTAGTCGAGATTGACTAATTTTTGGTATTGTTCTTGTTGAATGAATTTGGGTCTTAAAATTCAGATTGCAATTGGCATTGAATTTTGACATTAAAAAATTATTAAACGCCCCAGAATAAAAACGAATTAAAGAAGATGATTAAAAAAGCCTCCATCGGATTACTAGCATTAGCTTTGTCCACAACGTCGTGTGTTTCTAAGAAAATTTACAATGATCTAGAAACAAAATATTCAGATTTGAAAAAAGAAAATCGTTCTATTGCTGATGAAAATGAAAATTTGAAGAAAGCAAAGAATCAATTGGAAACCGATCGTGATAAACTGGTTAAAGATTTAGCAACTGCTAATGATGATTTGGCAAAACAAAAAGCAGATTTAGCGGCGGCTCAAAATAAATATAAAGTTTTGCAAGATTCGTATAATGCATTGGAGAAAAACAGCAATGATGCACTAGAGAAAAACATGGCTAAAAACCGCGAATTGTTAGCGCAATTGGAAGCAAAAGGTAAAGCTCTTGCAGAGGAACAAGCTCGTTTGGACAAAACGGCAAATCGTCTAAAAGAATTGGAAGATATGATTGCGGCAAAAGAAGAAGCAATGCGTAAGCTTAAAGAAACTTTATCTAAAGCATTAACTGGTTTTGAAGGTAAAGGTTTGACAGTAGAACATAAAAACGGAAAAGTTTATGTTTCTATGGAAAACAAATTACTTTTCAACTCAGGAAGTTGGGCTGTTGGAACAGAAGGTAGAAAAGCGGTTGTCGAACTTGGAAAAGTTTTAGGTGATAATCCAGATCTTTCTGTTTTAATTGAAGGACATACAGACGATGATCCGTATGCTGGTTCGGGGCCAATCGCAAACAATTGGGATTTATCGACTAAAAGAGCAACAGCAATCGTAGCGATTTTAACCGAAAATCCAAAAATCAATAAACAAAAACTAACAGCAGCAGGAAGAAGCGAGTTTTCTCCTTTGGCAAGCAACGCAACTCCAGAAGGAAAAGCGAAAAACCGTAGAATCGAAATTATCTTAACTCCAAGATTAGATGAGATTGCGGAGATGCTTAATAGTATTAATTAAAGATGCTAAGGTTCTGAGATACTAAGTTTTTAAGATTTTAAAAAGGTTCAAAGTTTTACTTTGAACCTTTTTTATTGATTGGAATTTAAACTTAGAACCTTAGCTCCTCAGTACATTAGCCTCTCAAAATAAATCTTGTACTTTTTTTAACCTTTCTCATTTTTAGATTTGAAAAATCGGTTCGTATCTTTGAAGACTTATTATTAAAAAAGGGAAAAAACTTAGAACCTTAGAATTTTAGCAACTCAGTATCTTTAAAAAAAATGAAATACACTACTTTACCCAACACCGATATAAAAGTTAGTAAAATATGCCTTGGAACAATGACTTTCGGGCAGCAGAATACAGAAGCAGAAGGGCACGAACAAATGGATTATGCTCTTGAAAGAGGAGTTAATTTCTTTGATACTGCCGAAATGTACTCGGTTCCTGCGAGTGAAGCGACTTACGGAAGCACAGAAAAAATTATTGGAACTTGGTTTAAAAAATCAGGATATAGAGACAAAGTGGTTTTGGCATCTAAAATTGCGGGTCCGAATCCGAATTTTGGATACATGCGTGAGAAATTAGATTTTTCTCCAGCAAGTATTAAGTATGCAGTTGAAAACAGTTTGAAAAGACTACAGACTGATTATATCGATTTGTACCAAATGCACTGGCCAGAAAGAAAAACGAATAATTTCGGACAGCGCGCTTTTCACGGACATGATGATGTTTGGGAGGATAACTTTAGAGAAATTCTTGAAACTTTTGACGGATTAATCAAAGAAGGGAAAATCAAACATATTGGAGTTTCTAATGAAAATGCTTGGGGAATGATGCGTCTTTTGGAAGAAAGCAAATACAACAATCTTCCAAGAATTAAAACAGTTCAAAATCCATATTCTTTATTGAACCGTTTATTTGAAGTGAATTCTGCAGAAGTTTCGAAATATGAAAATGTTGGTTTGTTAGGATATTCGCCTTTAGCCTTCGGAGTTTTGACTGGAAAATTCTTAACTGGAGAAAGTCACCCGAAAGCAAGAATTAATCTTTTTCCGCAGTACAAACGTTACAATAGTGACCAATGTACTGAAGCGACTAAATTGTATCTGGAAATCGCTAAAAAACATGGTTTAACGTTAACGCAATTGGCAATGGGATTTGTTTTGCAACAGCCTTTTTTAACAAGTTCTATTATCGGAGCGACAACTATGGAACAATTAAAAGAAAACATCGACACAATTGATGTGGTTCTTTCTAAACAAATCTTAGCAGAAATTGATGCGGTTCAGGCTATAATTCCAGATCCTGCGCCTTAAAGTATATTTAACCGCGAAGAGCGCAAAGATTTACGCAAAGTTCGCAATGTTTTAATCAATAAAATAATAGAAAAGCACGCAAAGATTTTCCTTTTAAAAGTTAAAAAATCTTTGCGTGCTTTGCGTAAATCTTAGCGAACCTTGCGGTTAAACTTCTCTTAATTACAAATCAAATTCATCATCAACAGCCAAAGAATCTTTTTTGATTGCTGTAGAATCTGGAACTTTAATTTTGATTAGAGAACGCGCATTTCCTGAAATGTAAACAGGCAATAATCCGATTGTGTCTTCTGGAACTAAAAGGCCTCTTCTAAACATTAAATTCTTTAGGAATTTTTGGTTTTTAATAGCGTAATCTTTCAAGTTACCTTGATCGTTAAACTGATACATGAATTTTCTTGGTTTCGGAATAATAGTTGCCAAATACAAACATTCGTCAACATTTAAAGCCGAAGGACTTTTTTGAAAATAGAAATGACTTGCTTCTCCAATTCCGTATACATTTGGTCCCCATTCAATAATATTAAAATACACTTCCAGCATTCTTTCCTTACTTACAATTCGGTTGTTTTCTAAAATGTAAACCAGAAGAATTTCTTCAAGCTTTCGCGAAAGCGTCTTTTCACGAGTTAAAAAGACATTCTTAATTAACTGCATGCTGATTGTGCTGGCACCGCGAGAGAATTTCTTAGTTCGAATGTTTTTAAGAATCGATTGTTTGAAGGCTTCGTTTATGAATCCGCGATGCGAGAAGAAAGAAGGATCTTCGGTTGTTAAAACACATTTTCTTAAATAAGGAGAAATTTGGTCCAAAGGCGTATAATTCGGATTTGCATTTCCGACCAAAACAGGTCGTTGCAACACATTCTGAATAATGGCACGATACACAAACTCGCCGTTTAGTTTATTTAAATCGGCTTCACCATATTTAGTGATTCGTAAATCTTCTTTGTTAAGCTTACTGTCAAAAACAAGCGTATTGGGTTTGTTTTTATTGAATTTGAAATCCAATTTGTAATCGAAATTTCCAGTTGCCTGCATTCCTTGAAAATGCGTGAATAAACCGTCGGGAAGCGAAACGATAAAATCTTGCGCTTTCATTTTTGGAATGTCCATTTTCAAAGTATAAATCGTGTCTTTTTCAGTATCATAAGAAATGTAAGGACGAACCTTGATTTTATTTAACTGCATGGTTGATGTACTGTCAATAGAAATAAAGCTATCGCCCAATAAAAATCGGTAATCAAAACGGGCATTTTTTATCACCACATCTTTGCTCGCGATTTTTGGGTGATTGATTTTAAGATTTGCGATAGAAGTGTAACCGTCTATATGGAGTTCACTGCCGCTTTTATCTATGTTTTGAACATTTAGGCGAATAGAATCAAAACTTGCTTTTAAGTTATAACGCTGATCTAAATACGGAACGCGAATAGCACCAGTATCTAAATTGAAAAAACGAATATCGGCCTTTTTATTTCTCGGATCAGCAAATCCTTTAATGTTCCAGCGCTGATCAAAATCTTTTGCTTGAACATGAAGATTGGTTTCGAGCTGTTTGTTGCTTAAAACGAGTTTATCTACAGCAATATTGGTTTGTTTTCCGTTATCGTCAATTTTGAATTTGAAGTTTTTCAAATCCATATCGGTCGGAACCAAATTCAATACTTTCGAAATGATTCTGTAAGCAAAAGCAGCGTATTTACGTTTTTCATTTGAATCGGTTTCTTCTCGATCTCTTTTTAGAAAAGCATCAAAATTTCGTTTTTTGCCTTTTTTTACTAATTGAATATATCCATTGTCTACTTTTAAAGTTCCAACTTGAACATCTCCAATTAATAAATTACTTAAACTGATGCTGGTTTCGACATTTTTTATTTTGACAAGGGTATCAGCATTTATTGGAGCTAAAACTACATCTGTCAATTTTATAGTCGATAAACCATCAAATGAAGCCGATTGTACAGAAAAGTTACTTTGGTATTGAACGGCCATTTTATGGGTAACTTTTGCAATGGCTTGTTTTAAAAGGGAATCACGAAAATAGTAAAGTCCGATGCAAAGCACTACTATTACTATTCCTAGTATTTTTAGTGCCTTGTATATTTTTTGTTTTGGAAAATTCATAGGAGGAGTGGTATTTGAAATCAGCCAAAAAGTATGCTTGCAACATCTTCAATTTTTGCTACAAGCTCAATCTTAATTCCAGTATTTTTTAAAGCAATTTTGTTGTATTTAGAAACAAAAATAGTATCGAAACCTAGTTTTTCAGCTTCCTGAATGCGTTGATCTACACGGTTTACAGGACGAATTTCGCCAGAAAGTCCGACCTCGCCAGCAAAACAGAATCCTTTTCCAACCGGAATATCTTCGTTTGATGATAAAATTGCAGCCACAACAGCCAAATCAATTGCAGGATCATCGACAGAAATTCCGCCAGTTACATTCAAGAAAACGTCTTTTGCGCCTAAGCGAAATCCAGCTCTTTTTTCTAAAACAGCCAAAATCATGTTTAGCCTTTTTGCGTTGTAACCTGTTGTACTTCTTTGCGGTGTTCCATAAACAGCGGTACTCACTAAAGATTGTATTTCGATCATCAACGGACGCATACCTTCTAAAGTTGTTGCAATTGCAGTTCCCGATAATTCTTCGTCTTTATGAGAAATCAGGATTTCAGAAGGATTGCTAACTTCTCGTAATCCGCTCCCCAACATTTCATAAATTCCTAGTTCTGATGTAGATCCAAAACGGTTTTTAAGCGAACGCAAAATTCGATAAATATGATTTCTGTCGCCTTCAAATTGGAGCACAGTATCGACCATATGTTCTAGAATTTTTGGTCCAGCGATATTTCCGTCTTTTGTAATGTGCCCAATCAGGATTACGGGGATATTACTTTCTTTAGCAAATTTTATCAATTCTGCTGTGGTTTCACGAATCTGAGAAATACTTCCCGCAGTCGATTCGATATAATCGGTGTGTAAAGTCTGAATCGAGTCGATTATGACCACTTCAGGCTGAATGGTTTCAATTTGTTTAAATATATTCTGCGTTTTGGTTTCAGTAAGAATATAACAGTTGTCGCTGTTTGGAGTTATTCTTTCTGCGCGCATTTTAATTTGTTTCTGACTTTCTTCTCCAGAAACATATAATGTTTTATAAGGTAACTTTAATGATACTTGAAGTAAAAGTGTACTTTTTCCGATGCCGGGCTCACCGCCCAAAAGAGTCAAAGATCCAGGGACAAGTCCACCACCTAAAACACGATTCAATTCGCTATCAGTAGTGTCCATTCGGACTTCCTGTGTAGAATCAATTTCGTTAATTTTTAAAGGTTTTGGTGCTTTGCTTGTCGGAGTAGGTTCGCTTTTCCAAGCGACCTTATCTTGTTTTTGAATGATTTCTTCGGCAATCGTATTCCATTCTTTGCACGCGTTGCATTGCCCTTGCCATTTAGCATATTGGGTTCCGCAGTTTTGGCAGAAAAAGGAAGTTTTAACTTTTGACATTATTTACTTTTTTTAGCAAGTGTATTCATTTCGTCAATTTTCTCATACATCAAGTCTTTGTTCAAATCACCAATTGGCTCCATTTGTGAAGCGTTTTGGTATTTTTTCGAAGCATGTTTAGGGTCGCCCATTTTTTCGTACATCAAACCTAATTCATATTCTCCCAACATGGCTTTAGGATAATTTACATTTCCAATTTCAGCCATTTTTCCTAACTCATCATAGGCGTTTCTTTTTAGAATAAGGTTTTCCATTACTTTAAAATCGCTCATTCGAACTGGAATTTGAACTCCTAAAACTTCAGACATTGTAGCGTATTTTTTTTCTAAATATTCTGCATAACCTGTTTGAAGAACCGCAATTTTGTCGTTGTATTCGGCAGAATTTATAGGACGGTATACTTCAAAAATCTGATATAATGCACTTGGTATAGAATGTAATACTTCTGTATAATGTGTTGCGCCTTTAAATACATCATATTTATAATTCACTAACGGATTATTGGCGATTTTAATATTGCTGTTTAATTTTTCTATCGGCTCTTTAATTTTTTTAATATCGCCTTCTCCTGCAGAAAGATAATAGAATACAGGGCTTTTTATTTTAGCAAATTTCTCTGCAATGCGCACTTCCATTTTTGGGGCAAGCTCTGGACTTAAACAGATGTAGGCATTAAAAAGCGGGATTTCTTTGTACAAATAAAAATTGGCAAAACTTGCTGTTACATCATGACCTGCAATAAGTCTGAAAGGCGAAGTGCGATATTTTTTTTCGATATAAGGAATTAATTCTGCTCCAATAAATTCAAAAAATTTTGCTCCTTTTTCAAAAGGAAGTCCTTCGTTTTGATCAATTGTTGTGTCGTCATAACGTTCTTCATCTTTGTTTTGATGAATTCCGATAATGATCATTTCTGGAATATCATCCCAATAAGTTCCATAACTTATAGCTCCAGAAAAAGGATCAAATAAATAATCGCCATCCAATAAATAAAGAACAGGATATTTTTTGTCTTTGTTGGCTTCGTAAGAAGCAGGAAGTCCAATTGTAATTCTACGCTCTTCTCCGAGTTTTTCCGATTTAATGTTATCGAACGTTTTTTGGGCAAACGACGAAAACGAAATTAATAAAAACAGTAGGTAAACTTTTTTCATGATTTGTGGCATTTCAGTAAATTAAAAAGTATTGAAAATAGTGTAGCAATATACTATTTTATTTGCTTCTTTGTTAAAGAGGTTAAAATTTGAAGCACAGTATTTTAGCGTCAAAATCATTTTAGATTAAGACAAAAGAAAGTTTTTTTGTGCAAAATTGACTTTTGACAAAGTAGGGGAATTCGGTAAGAAAAAGAAAATCTTAGGTTAAAGAATTGTCGTTTTCATTCGGGAAAATAATCCATGGTTTGAAGGTTTTTGCTTCTTCAAAATCCAAAGTAGCATAAGAAATGATAATGATGATATCATCTTTTTGCACTTTTCTAGCTGCAGGACCATTTAAAGTAATTTCTCCTGAATTTTTTTCACCTTTAATAGCGTAAGTCTCAAAACGCTCGCCATTATTAATGTTAACAATAGATACTTTTTCGCCTTCAATAATATTTGAAGCCTCTAGTAGAGTTTCATCAATAGTAATACTTCCAATGTAATTTAAATCGGCTCCAGTTACTTTAACTCGATGAATTTTTGATTTTATAACTTGAATTTGCATGCTGCAAAGTTAGATTAATTTAATGAAATGGTGTCAATCAGTCTTATAGAATTAACAAATACCGCTATAAATGCGCGATATTTTTTATCATTCTCTTTCTTATCGATAGACAAAAGTGTAGATTCGTCAGCAATAACAAAATACTCCAGTTCGAACTCTTTGTTGTCTTTGAAGGAATTTTCTACAAATTCGATTGTTTCTTGCGGAGAGTGATTTTGGAAAATCTCTTTTGCCTCGGTCAAAACTTTGTAGATAATAGAAGCGTCTTTTCTTTCTTGCGGAGTTAGACGTTCGTTTCTTGAACTCATTGCAAGCTCATTTTCTTCTCTAAAAATAGGACAACCAACAATGTTTACTGGTAAATCAGTTTTTTCAACTAATTTTTTTACAATTTGAAGCTGCTGAAAATCTTTTTCTCCAAAATAGGCATTTGTTGGAGTTACGATTTCAAAAAGACGTTTTACAATTGTTCCAACACCATTAAAATGACCAGGTCTGAATTTTCCTTCCATTTGGTTTTCCAATCCGTCAAAATCAAAAGTCTGCGAAACGGTATTTCCTTCATAAATATCTTCGACTGAAGGTGCGTATAAAATAATTTTATCGCTTAATGTACGCATTTTCTTAACATCTTCTTCTAGTGTCCTAGGATATTTTGCTAAATCTTCGGCGTTGTTAAATTGAGTTGGGTTGACAAAAATACTTACTACTGTATCGTTGTTTTCTTTTAACGAACGTTGCATTAAAGCCAAATGTCCTTGGTGTAAAGCGCCCATTGTGGGTACAAATCCGATAGTAGAATTTGCGGTTTTGATAGTTTTAAGATAAGCTATCAACGCTGCTTTACTGTAGAAAATATGCATTGAGGTATTATTAAAATTTATGCAAACATAATATATTAGTTATAAACTGCATAAATTTTTGTAATTTTGCGACGTTTTTATTACCAAAATTAAGTAAAATACTATTATGAAAGATAAGAGGATATTATATGTATCATCTGAAGTCGTGCCTTACTTGGCTGAAAATGAGGTTTCTTTAATGTCTTATGACGTTCCGAAAATGATTAATGACCAAGGCGGTCAGATAAGAATTTTCATGCCAAGATATGGAAATATCAATGAGAGAAGACACCAATTGCATGAAGTGATTAGACTTTCAGGGATGAATTTGGTAGTGAATGACTTAGATATGCCGTTGATTATTAAAGTAGCTTCCATTCCGAAAGAAAGAATCCAGGTTTATTTTATTGATAACGATGAATATTTCAAACGTAAAGCCACTTTTACAGATGAAGAGGGCGCTTTATATCCAGATAATGACGAAAGAGCAATTTTCTTTGCAAAAGGCGTTGTGGAGACTGTGAAAAAATTAAACTGGGTTCCAGATATTATACACGTTCACGGTTGGCTTGCGGCAATGCTACCCATTTATATGAAGCATTATTATAAACACGAAGCACTATTTTCTGAAACGAAAATTATTACCTCTGTTTATGGCCAGTCATTTGATGAGAACCTAGATTTAGAAATGATAAATAAAGTTAAATTTGACGGTGTTCCTCATGAAGCAGTGTCAGATTTGGAAGTGCCAAATTATGAGAATGTTTTAAAAGCTAGTATTTTACATTCTGATGGTGTGATAATTGCATCAGAGAATGTTTCTCCAAGTTTAACAAAATTTATAGAATCTTCAGGAAAACCTTTTTTACCTTTCGCCACGA
Organism: Flavobacterium sp. ACN2; assembly: GCF_002303885.1. Lineage (GTDB taxonomy): Bacteria > Bacteroidota > Bacteroidia > Flavobacteriales > Flavobacteriaceae > Flavobacterium. The sequence continues at coordinate 198,323 of NZ_MRCM01000011.1, forward strand.
AAGATGCATTTGCTGACGCTTATACAAATTTCTATAGAACATTTGGACTTTAAATTTTAATTTTATTTTTTGACATGTATAAAACTTCTTTTATTAAGAAAGCTCTTTTGGCTGTAATGGCTGTTTTTCTATATTCTTGTGACAAAGATTTTAATGCGATTGGTGATGGTTTGATTGGAGATGATCATTTTGGACTTGAAGCTGAAAAATACGATGTTGTAGCATTTAATCAAGAAGTTACCCCTATTCAATCAAATACCATGACACCAAATGCTCTTGGTATTTTAGACAATCCGCTTTTTGCAAGCACTACGGCAAATTTTGTAACTCAGGTAGGACTTTCTAGCTATCCTATAAAAGTTGGGGATTCTCCAGTAATTCAAAGTGTTGTGCTTGAAATTCCATATTTCAACCATGCAACAACTACAGATAATGAAGGGAATACCACTTATGTATTGGATTCTATTTATGGAGACAAAAATGGAAAAATAAAATTAAGTGTTTATGAGTCTGGAATCCAGATGAGAAGCAGTTATTTAAGTGGAGGTACCCAGTTGCCGCAGTTTTATTATACAGATCAAAACAGTGAATTTGACAGTAAAAAAGTGGGCTCAAGATTGAATGATGGAGATGTTTTGCAAAATGATGAATTCTTTTTTGATGCAAAAGAAATTGTAATAAAAACAACAGATCCTACTACTAAAGTAGAAACAACTACACGAAAAGCGCCTCAAATGACGCTGCAGCTTAACAAGCAGTTTTTTCAAGATAGGATATTAAATGCAGATGCTTCAAAGCTTGCTGCAGAAGATGTTTTTCAAGAATATTTTAGAGGTTTGTATTTTAATGTTGAGAAATCTGGATCTAATCCGAGTAATTTGGCGCTGATGGATTTTTCTAAAGGGGTTATTACAATTAAATACAAAGCAAAAACTAGTTCAACTACAGATGATCCAGAAGCTACCGAAGACAAGGAGATTCTTTTGAACTTGAAAGGTACTTTTACAACTACGGCTAATTTTCTACAAGATACTAGAAATGCAGACTATGAAAGTGCTATAACAACAAACGTAAATAAAACAGATGGAGATGAAAGGCTTTATTTAAAAGGTGGAGTAGGCTCTTTGGCGGTTATAAAACTTTTTAATCCAACAGATGTTTTAAGTTATGATTCTAATGGTGCGGTAGTAAATGGAGCAAATGGAGTTCCTGACCAATTGGATGAAATTAGAAGTAATGTCGCTATTAAGAATTGGAAAGTAAACGAAGCTAATTTAGTTTTCTATATCGATGCTGATAAAATGACTGGTACACAAGAACCGAATAGAGTGTATTTGTATAATTTAACAGATAATGCCATTTTAGCAGATTACTCTACAGATGCTGTATCTGCCTATGGTGGAGTAATTAGTAGAGGTTCTGATAAAAGAGGAAAAAGTTATAAAATTAGAATCACGAGCCATATTCGTAATTTAGTAAAAGATGCGACAGTTAAAAATGTTGATTTAGGCTTGGTTGTTTCTCTAAGCCCAACTACAGTTGCGTTTAATGCGCTTAAGGATAAAAATGCTATTACTCCAGTAGTGCCTAGAACATCATTATTAAATCCGCTTGGGACAATTATATATGGAGGAAAAGTCTCTACTTCTACTCCAGAAGATAAAAGATTGAAACTTGAGGTGTACTATACGAAACCAAATTAATAAATATATATGTGTGGAATTGTTGGATATATCGGTCATCGAGATGCTTATCCTATTGTAATAAAGGGATTAAAGCGTCTGGAGTACAGAGGATATGATAGTGCCGGCGTTATGTTGTATGACAACGAGTCGGGCATTAAAGTTTGCAAAACAAAAGGTAAAGTTTCAGATCTTGAAGCTAAAGCCGATGAAGGTTTTTCAATAAACGGTAATATTGGAATTGGACACACACGTTGGGCAACTCACGGGGTTCCAAATGATGTGAATTCGCACCCTCATCTTTCTAATTCTGGAGATTTAGCAATTATTCATAACGGAATTATCGAGAATTATGCGCCTTTAAAAGAGGAGCTTATCAAAAGAGGTTATAATTTTAAGTCGGATACAGATACTGAAGTTTTAGTTAATTTAATAGAAGAAGTTCAAAAGAAAGAAAATCTTAAATTAGGTAAAGCTGTACAAGTTGCATTGAACCAAGTTGTTGGTGCCTATGCAATTGCTGTTTTTGATAAAAAAAATCCGAATGAACTTGTTGCGGCTAGATTAGGAAGTCCGTTAGCAATTGGTGTTGGAGAAGGAGAATATTTTATTGCTTCTGATGCTTCACCATTTATTGAATATACTTCTAATGCAGTTTATTTAGAAGATGGCGAAATGGCAAATATTAGATTGCATAAGCCAATTAAAATTAGAAAAATCCAAGATGACTCTTTAGTGGATCCTTATATTCAAGAACTTCAAATGAATTTGGAGCAGATTGAAAAAGGAGGGTATGATCATTTCATGCTTAAAGAAATCTATGAGCAACCAAGTGTAATTAAAGACACTTATAGAGGAAGACTTCATGCTAATGAAGGAATTGTTCAGATGGCAGGTGTTGAGGATAATCTGGAGAAATTCTTAAATGCAAAACGAATCCTGATTGTTGCTTGTGGAACTTCTTGGCACGCAGGTTTAGTAGCAGAATATATCTTTGAGGAATTTACCCGTATTCCTGTAGAGGTAGAATATGCTTCTGAGTTTAGATACAGAAATCCGATTATTAATAAAGATGACGTAGTTATTGCAATCTCACAATCTGGTGAAACTGCAGATACTATGGCGGCTATTAAATTGGCTAAAGAAAACGGAGCATTTGTCTTTGGAGTTTGTAACGTAGTGGGTTCTTCTATTTCTAGAGAAAGCCATGCAGGTGCTTACACGCACGCAGGTCCAGAGATTGGAGTAGCTTCAACAAAAGCATTTACTACTCAGATTACAGTTTTAACGATGATTGCTTTACGTTTAGGAAAAGCAAAAGGAACGTTATCAAATACAGATTTCCATACTTATCTTCAAGAATTAGAAATTATTCCTGAGAAAGTGTCTGAGGCATTAGAAACTGATGGTAGAGCTAAAGAAATTGCTGCTGCTTTTAAAGATGCGCCAAACTGTCTTTATTTAGGTAGAGGATACAATTTCCCTGTAGCTTTAGAAGGTGCATTGAAATTAAAAGAGATTTCATACATCCACGCAGAAGGATATCCGGCTGCAGAGATGAAGCACGGCCCTATTGCTTTAATTGATGAATTTATGCCGGTTATTGTAATTGCTCCAAAACAAGGGCATTATGATAAAATTGTAAGTAATATTCAGGAAATTAAATCAAGAAGTGGTAAAATTATTGCTGTAGTTACAAAAGGAGATACTCAAGTATGCGAATTGGCAGATTATGTAATCGAAATTCCAGAAACTTCAGATGCATTATCGCCATTGGTTACAACAATTCCGTTGCAACTACTTTCTTATTACATTGCAGTAATGAGAGGTTGTAATGTTGACCAGCCTCGTAACCTAGCGAAGTCGGTTACAGTAGAGTAAAAATTCTATTAAGTATTAATATGTTAAAAAAGCGAGATTTAGGTCTCGCTTTTTTTTATTGTCAATTTTTTTAGACATATGTATTTTTATGAAATTTTCAGTTTTTTGATTAAAATTTATATGTATGCATAGTATATTGGTTTTTCTTGTCATTTTATTTGTTTTTATTACAATAAATTGAATTAATAAATAGTTAAAATATTGTAT
>NZ_MRCM01000012.1 GCF_002303885.1 Flavobacterium sp. ACN2
ATTTTCATTAATGGAAAATAAAATATATCTCGGATATTAATTTTTAAAAAGTATTTTTGTAATTGTGTTTTTTACATTTATTAATTTTGTTTTGTTCTTTTGAAGAATTTTTAATTTATAAATGAAGAATTACCATGAAATATAAACTAACAATTAAAAATATACGATTATGAAATTAATACGTTTTGGAGAAATCGGAAAAGAAAAACCTGGAGTTTTAATTGGAGAAAAGAGATATGATGTTTCTTCGATTGTAACCGATTTTAACGAAAGTTTCTTTGAAGAAAACGGATTAGAGAAATTAGAAAAAGCATTAGAAAACAATCCGTCTTTGCCAGAAGTTGATGCTTCAGTTCGTTTGGGTTCGCCAGTGGCAAGGCCTTCAAAAATTATCTGTATTGGCTTAAATTATATTGATCACTGTAAAGAAACAAATTCTCCAATTCCGACAGAACCGATTATTTTCTTTAAATCAACTACCTCTTTGTGCGGACCAGATGATGATTTGATTATTCCGAAAAATAGTGAAAAAACAGATTGGGAAGTAGAATTGGCTTTCGTTGTTGGAAAAAAAGCAAGTTATATTGAAGAAGTAGAAGCTTTAGATTATGTTGCTGGTTATGCTTTATTGAACGATTATAGTGAAAGAGCTTTTCAATTGGAGCGCGGCGGACAATGGGCAAAAGGAAAAGGAAGCGACACTTTTGCGCCTCTTGGACCATTTTTGGCTACAAAAGACGAAATCGCAGATGTGGACAATTTAAAGATGTGGCTTACTGTAAACGGTAAAAAATACCAAGACAGCAATACCTTAAATTTGGTTTTCAAAATTCCTTATTTAGTGCATTATTTAAGTCAGTTTATGACTTTGCTTCCGGGTGATATTATCAGTACTGGAACGCCTCCGGGTGTTGGTTTAGGAATAAAGCCAGATCCTATTTACATTAAAGCTGGCGATGTTGTGGAATTGGGAATTGAAGGTTTAGGAACAAGCAAACAAAAGGCTGTAGCATATCAAAAATAAAATTTAAGAAAGTATAAAATGAAATATATAGTTTGTGAAAAACCGCAGGAATTTCTACTAAAAGAAACCAGTATTCCAGAACCAAAAGAGGGTGAAGTTTTATTGAAAATTAAAAGAATCGGAATCTGTGGAACTGATATCCACGCTTTTGGTGGAACTCAGCCGTATTTTGAATATCCAAGAATTTTGGGTCACGAATTGGCTGCGGAATATGTAAAAGGAAATGCTGAAGGTTTCAAGCCGGGGGATAAAGTAACTTTTATTCCGTATTTCAACTGCGGAAAATGTGTTGCGTGCCGAAACGGATTGACAAACTGCTGTGTAAATATCAAAGTTTTCGGAGTTCATATTGATGGCGGAATGGCTGAATATGTGTCGATCCCAGAACAATATTTACTGCACGGTCAAGGTTTAGATTATGATGAACTGGCTTTGGTTGAACCGTTAGCAATTGCAGCGCACGGAGTTAGAAGAGCAGCAGTAAAACCAACTGATACCGTTTTGGTAATGGGAGCAGGACCAATCGGAATTGGCTTAATTCAGTTTGCTAAAATCGCTGGAGCAAAAGTAATCGTAATGGATATCAACGATTACAGGTTAAATTTCTGTAAAACAGAACTAAATGCAGATGAAACGATTAATCCGTTAAACGATGATGTTGCTCAAAAATTAGCTGAATTGACAAACGGCGATATGGCAAACGTGGTTATTGATGCAACAGGAAACCAAAAAGTAATGAACAGCGCTTTTAATTATATTTCGCATGGCGGAAGATTTGTTTTGGTTGGACTGCAAAAAGGCGAATTAAGTTTCAGCCATCCTGATTTCCATAAAAGAGAATCGACTTTAATGAGCAGTAGAAATGCAACGATCGAAGATTTCGAATATGTAATGAAATGTTTGAAAGAAGGAAAAATCGATCCGAAAAAATACATCACACACAGAACAAGTTTTTCTGAAATGATTACTGATTTTGGTAAGTTGATTAATCCTAAAAACAATGTGATTAAAGCGTTAATCGAAATTGAGTAATTAGTTATTAGTGAAAAGTAATTAGTGAAATGTGAAATGTGAGAATGTTTAAGTTGAATATTTTTACATTTCACTTTTCACATCTTACATTTCACAAATCACATCTAACACAAAAACGAAATGGATTTAAACTTAAAAAATAAAATAGTTGTCGTTTCTGGTTCGGCTGGAAAAGAAGGCAGTATCGGAGAAACAATCGTAAATAGATTGGCAGATGAAGGCGCAATCCCGGTTTTAGTTGACAGAAACGCAAGAGGTTTCGAATACGTGGAAAGACTTCAAAAAAGAGGCGTTAATTCTTTATTTGTACAGACTGATGTAACTGATCCTGTTGCAATAGAAAATGCTGTAAAAGTAATTGGAGCAAAATACGGTAGAATTGATGCCATCATAAATAATGTCGGCGTTAATGACGGTGCAGGATTAGATTCAAGTTACGAAGATTTTATGAACTCTTTGAAATTGAATGTAGTGAGTTATTTTCTTTTAGCTAAATATTCACTTCCGTACTTAAAAGAATCAAAAGGAAATATTTTGAATATCGGTTCAAAAGTAGCTTTAACAGGACAGGGCGGAACTTCAGGTTACGCTGCTGCGAAAGGTGGTGTTTTGGGCTTAACAAGAGAATGGGCAGTAGATTTGATTCAGTACGGAATTCGTTCAAATGCGATTATTATTGCAGAAAGCTATACGCCTGCTTACGAAGATTGGATTAAAACATTGCCAGATGGCGAAACTGTTTTGAATAAGATCAATAAAAGTATTCCGTTAGAAAGTCGTATGACCAAAACAGAAGAAATTGCAGATACAGCGCTTTTCGTCATTTCAGAAAAATCATCGCATACTACGGGACAATTTGTTTTTGTGGATGGAGGTTACGTACATTTAGACCGCGCTTTAATCAGCGATGTTAACTAAGAAATTATGAGTAAAAGAATAGATTCCCATCAGCATTTTTGGAAGTTTGATCCCGTTCGAGACGGCTGGATCGACGAAACTATGCAGAATATCCAAAGAGATTTCCTTCCAGAAGATTTACAGCCATTATTAAGCGACAATAAGTTTGAAGGCTGTGTTGCTGTTCAAGCAAGTCAGTCTGAGGAAGAAACTCAATTTTTATTGGATTTAGCATCTCAAAATGATTTCATAAAAGGTGTTGTCGGTTGGATAGATTTACGAAATGAGAATATCGAAGAACGTTTGGAATTCTTTTCAGATCAAAAAAAGCTGAAAGGTTTTAGACACGTCGTTCAAGGCGAAGCGGATGATTTTATGTATGGAATGGAATTCAGAAATGGAATTTCAGCTTTAAAACCTTTCAATTATACTTACGATATATTGATTTTTGAACGTCAATTACCAGCTGCAATAAGCTTGGTAAAAGATTTTCCAGACCAAAAATTTGTAATCGATCATATTGCCAAACCAGATATTAAATCAGAAACTATTTATACTTGGAAAAGTGGCATTGAAGAAATTGCAAAATACGACAATGTCTGGTGTAAAATCTCAGGAATGGTCACAGAAGCCGATTGGAAAAACTGGAAACCAGAAGATTTGAAACCGTATTTGGATGTTATTTTTGAAAACTTTTCAGTTGATAAATTAATGTATGGATCAGATTGGCCTGTTCTAAATGTAGCTTCTGATTATCATGAAGTAGTAAAGACTTTAGAAGATTATATTTCGAAGTTTTCTATTGAAGACCAGAATAAGATTTGGTTTGAGAATGCTAATGGTTTTTATGAGTTATAAGTTCTGAGTTAACTCATAGATTATAAGAGCCTGAAAGGCTCACATCAAGAACACAGGGCAACGCCCAGTGATAACGAAGAATACAGAGTGATAAAAGCCCTGAAAGGGCGTAAGCATTAATCGTTATAAATTGCTTACGCCCTTTCAGGGCTTTATTATGCTGGTCTATGTCAATTCGTAGGGCGCTGCCCTACAGTAATGCTTTGAGGCCTTTGGCCTATTCTTAGAAATAATAAAAATATAGCCCGTGATTTGAATCACGGGAATACAAAGTGAGCAAACGAGACGTAACAATCTTACATTCCCTGTGGTTGAAACCACGGACTATTTTTGAAAATTGGTTTTAGAATTTAACCGCTTTTTTAGGAACGTTTTTATCAACAGTTGTCGTCTTAGAAAAATTAATTTTAGAACCGCTTAAATCAATATTCTTACTCGCTTCACCATTAATCGTAATCGCATTTGAAGAAGAAGGATTAAACTCGATATTTTTCAACGAAAGGTTTTTAGTATTATAAATTTCGAAGGCATTTTTAGCTTCAATATCCAATTGAGCGTTGCTGATTTTAATTCCGTTCGCATCAATTATAGAAAAACCTTTTTGCGCTTTAGCAATCAGGTTTGTGATTTCAATATTTTCTAAATTCATTTCAGGAAGCCCTTGTAAAAATACCGCTTGCTGAGCGCCTTTGATTGTAATATTTTTGATTACGATATTTTTAAACTGAGGCGTTTCTTCGTTTACCGGAATTGCTTTTGTGCTTACCGTATTTCCGCCTTCAGCTAAAGTTTCAGCGATCGATTTTCCTCCGTAATACAAATCGAACGAAATCGCCTGAGAGGGAATATCAGTCATAAAAACGTCTGAGATATAAATATTTTCTACAACACCGCCACGTCCGCGAGTGCTTTTAAAACGAAGACCGACATCAGTTCCCATAAAAGTACAGTTAGAAACATGAAGATTTTTTACACCGCCTGACATTTCACTTCCAACCGTAACACCACCATGACCGTGATATACGATATTATTTTTTACAATGATATTCTCGCAAGGAACACCTCTGTCACGTCCGTCTTTATCTTTTCCAGATTTAATGCAGATGGCATCATCTCCCACATCAAAACTAGAATTTTCAATTACTACATTTTTGCAAGATTCCACATCAAGACCGTCACCGTTTTGAGAAAACCACGGATTTCTAACGGTTATATTTCTAACGATTAAATCTTCAATTAATAAAGGGTGAATATTCCACGCAGGAGAATTTTGAAAAACTGGTCCGTCGAACATGACTCTTTTACTGTTTTGAATGCTAACTAAAACCGGACGTAAAAAATCATGAATTGCTTCAAAATCTTCTTTAGTTTTCAAATCATGACGAATGTTCTGATCGGCACCTTTAGCACCTTTTAAATATTGTTCAGAAGGGTACCAGCTATCTTTCTTTTCATTTAAAACTCCGCCAGAAGCAACAAATTTCTTCCATTGTTCGTCTGTTAGTTTACTTTTTTTAACTTGTCTCCAAGCTTCACCAGAACCATCCCAAACGCCATTTCCAGTAAAAGCAATGTTTTCTAAGTTTTTACCATAAATAGGAGAGATGCATCGCCAAGTATTTATACCTTCAAAACTGGTTTCGATAATTGGATATAAAGTTTTGTCTGTCGAAAATTTAATTAAAGCGCCAGTTTGAGCATGAAGTTCGATATTGCTTTTTAAGATAATTGGTCCCGTGAGCCAAATCCCAGGTGGAATAATTAATTTTCCACCGCCTTTTTTAGAAAGTGCATCTATAGCATCAGCAAAAGCTTTTGTATTTAAAACATAACCGCCATTTACTGCTCCAAAGTCTTTTAAATTTACACTGTAATTCGGAATTACAGGTTCTTGGACTTCAGCCATTTTAAACTCAATATTTTTATAAGTATCAGCAGATTTTTGTGCAGAAACTGTATTGAAACTCAAAGCAAAAGAGGCGAGAGCTACACATAAAAGGGTTTTTCGGTTAGTTTTCATTCGTATTATATTATAGTTAGTATTTTAAGGTTCTAAGTGGCTAAGATGCTAAGATTCAAGTGAGAAACATAGCATCTTAGTGATTTTGGTGTCTTATGAACTTTTTTTCGATTTACTGGTAATTCAATTTTTTATGCTGTAAATTTTTATTCAATAAATAAAATTATGCATTTTTAATTTGAAATACTTAATGTAATCGATTACACAAATCTATTAAAAAAATAGTATGAAATGACAGTTTTATAGACTTTATCACAGATTTTTTGTGAATTTAACTTTTTTTGTTTGCCAAATCAGAAAATAATAGAAAACCAATTTTTTAAGCGTTTGGTCTTAAAGACAATATTGCAGGAGGGTACAGGATACATGTAATTTTATATTCTTCTAAATTGTCCCTATTATTTGGTAAAAGTGTTAAAAATACAATTATTTGTAAAAATTATAGCGCTTTAAATAAATGCCTCGTAATTTTAGCTTAAGAAAAAAATCAATACTATAAATAATGCGTTTAATTCCTTTCAACAAATTACTGATTGTTTTTTTAATGGTATTCACAATTTCGGCAAGTGGAGCTGAAATCTGGGTTTCACCATCAGGAAAAGATTCGAACCTCGGAACAAAATCAAATCCGCTGGCAACAGTTCATATGGCAATGCGAAAAGCTAGAGAACTTCGCCGTTTAAAAGATCCATCGATAAAAGACGGAATCCGAATCATAGTAATGAATGGAACGTATTATTTAAACGAACCTTTGTTTGTTCGACCTGAAGATTCAGGAACAGCAGACAGTCCGACTACAATCGAAGCTGATGTAAATGCAAGACCCATTATAAGCGGTGGAATTGAAATTAAAAACTGGACAAAATCGACAACGGTTATCAACGGACTAAAAAAAGGTGCTGTTTGGGTAGCTGATGCGCCTAAAAAAGCAGGAAACCTAATTGATTACAGGCAATTATGGGTAAATGGCAAAAAAGCCGTAAGAGCCAAAAATACTGCGGGAACTACAATGGAACGCATTTTATCGTGGAATCATCAGGAACAAACCTGTTGGATTCCGTTTAAAGATAAATCGGTGAAGTTTGAACCGGGAATGGAAATGTTTATTGTGCAATGGTGGTCGAACGCTAACCTTCGAATCAAAAATATCGAAGTTCAAAAAGACAGTGCCAAACTTTCGTTTGAAGAACCAGAAAGCCGTATTCAAAGCGAGCATCCGTGGCCAGCGCCGTGGATTTCTAAAAACAACGGAAATTCAGCTTATTTCTTAAACAATGCTTTTTCGCTTTTAAACGAGCCTGGAGAATGGTATTTGGACAAGAAAAATGCTAAAATCTATTATATTCCGAGAGCTGGAGAAGAAATTAATTCGGCAATTGTAACTGCGCCTGTTTTAGAAAATCTGGTTGAAGTAAAAGGAACGATTGATTCGCCTGTTCATCATTTTCAATTTAAAGGAATTTCGTTTCAGCACAGTAATTGGCTTCGTCCTTCGCAGCAAGGTCATGTGCCGTTGCAATCTGGTTTGTATTTGTTAGACGCTTATAAATTGAAAGTTCCAGGAACTCCAAATCAAGCCAGTTTAGAAAATCAGGCTTGGGTGGGAAGACCTCGTGCAGCGGTTGAAGTAAATTATGCTAATAATATTCAGTTTGAGTCTTGCCGTTTTGAGCATTTGTCTTCGACTGGTTTAGATTTAAATAAAGGAACGAATCACAATACAGTAAAAGGAAATTTATTTAAAGATATTGGCGGAAGTGCCATCAATGTTGGAATTTTCTCTGAAGAAGCTTTCGAAGCGCATTTGCCTTTAATCATAAAAGATGAAAGAGAAATGTGTTCGGATGAAGTTATTTCGGATAATTTAATCACCAATGTAACCAATGAAGATTGGGGAACTTTAGGAATCAGTGCAGGTTTTGTTCGAAATATTACGATTGAACACAACGAAATTTCGGATGTATCGTATTCTGGAATGGCGATGGGATGGGGTTGGACACACACGCCAAACGTGATGCAGAACAATAAAATTCTGGGAAATAAAATTCATCATTATGCCAAACATTTACATGATGTGGCTGGAATTTATACGCTTTCGGCTCAGCCAAACAGCCGAATCGAAGAAAATTATATAGACAAAGTGTACAACAGTCCGTATGCGCACGATCCGTTTTTATGGCTGTATCTGTATACCGATGAAGGAAGTGAAGGTTTTACGATTAAAAACAATTGGATCGCCGAAAAGAAAATTCTTAAAAACCATAACGGTCCAAAAGGAAATATTTGGGAACACAACGATCCGTATGTAAGTACTAAAATAAAAGATGCAGCGGGAATCAGAGCGCCTTACAAAGATTTAGAAAAGGAAGTTGTAATTGATGAAAAATGGGGCTTGCAGGAAATGCCAAAACCGTATGCGATCGAATTGATAAGTTCTGATTTTGATATCGAAAAAATCAAATCGACTTTGGTTGGGTTTAGAATTGTAGGTCAGGAATTGTATCAATGGAAAAATCATTTGGTGATTTACGGAAAAATGAATCAACCCGAAAGAACAAAACGAAAACTGGCGGGCGCTTTCCCTTCTTTAGAAATTAAAATCTATGAAGATCTAGTTTACGATTTCCAAAACTTCGAAAGATGTAAAGATTCAAAACCAGCATCAGATTGGGAAAATATTGTGTTAACAGCGAATCTTCCTGTTGATGAAAAACGACAAAAAGAATATGTTGAGTACCACAAAACGCAATTCGAAAAATGGCCAGAAGTAGCAAAAGGTTTCTGTAATGCTGATTTTCAGCAATTGCAGGTTTTCAAAAAAGACAGGCAATTAATCTTGGTAATCAGTATTCCGAAAGGAGAAAATTTGGATAAACTAAATCCGAAAACAACACAAAATAATCCGCGTGTAGACGATTGGAATGCCTTAATGAAAAAGTACCAATCAGGAATTGAAGGTGCAAAACCAGACGAAACCTGGATTTTCTTAAATAAAGTAGAAACGAAATAATATTTAGTATCCTAACAGGTTTCCAAAACCTGTTAGGTATTATTCTTAAGTTCAAAGAAATATTAGTCACAAATTCGAGGATTTACATAAATTCGAAATCCTTTTTAATCCTTTAATCTGTGGCTAAAAAAAATATACCTAACAGGTTTTGGAAACCTGTTAGGATAATCATAACTATCAAAAACCTAAAATAAAGACCAATGTTAAAAATAGCCATTCTAGGACTTGGAGAAGGACGAAGCACAATGTCGGCTGCTATAGAAAGTTCAAAACTAGAACTTGTTAAAATATGCGACCGAAACGAAGAATTGTGTAAACAGCGAGCAAAAGAATTCGATTTCCATTCGTACACTACTAATTATGACGATTTATTGAATGATTCTTCAATTGATATTATAGCGATTTATACGCCAGATCATCTTCATGCACAGCATGTAAAACAAGCTTTGTTAAGTGGAAAACATGTGGTTTGTACAAAACCTTTTATCGATGATCTTTCGGATGCCAAAGAATTGTTAGAATTAAGCAAATCGACAGGAAAGAAAGTTTTTATCGGCCAAAGTTCCCGTTTCTTTGAACCTGCCAAAAGACAAAGAGCTGATTATGAAGCAGGCTTAATTGGAGATTTAATTACAATTGAAGCCCAATACCATGCTGATCACAGATGGTTTTTGAAGAAAGAATGGTCGCTTTTGCAATCGTTTAAATGGCTGTACGGAGGTCTGAGTCATCCTGTAGATTTCATCAGATGGTATTTACCGAATATTCAGGAAGTGATGGGTTACGGAATGATCAGCAGTAACGGACAAAATGCAGGTTTGAAAAATGAAGATACGATGCATTTTATCTTCAAAGCTACCGATGGAAGAATTGCACGTGTCAGCGGTGTATATACTTCACCGACTCAGCCAGCGCAGCGTGACAGTGGCATGAGTACAATTTTAAGAGCAACAGAAGGGGCAAGTCAGGCCGATTATCATGAATTACGTTATGCGATTACAGACAAAACTGGCGAAGAAAAAGTAATTACTTGGGGCGACAGCACGATAAAATATTATTTTCGTTTTGAAGGACAAAGTCATCACGGCGGGGAATATCAGAATTATTTAGAATATTTTACAGACAGTATCGAGCAAGGTTTTGAAGCTTATCCAAACATGGAAGAAGGAATTGGAACTGTGGCTTTGTTACAAGCAATGGATAAATCTTTGCAAACTGGAATGCCGGTTAAAATCGCCGATATTCTTAACGAATACGGACTATGAACAGTATCTACGATAAATTAACCACGCTCGATTTTGTAATTGTTGCAGGTTATTTAGTGGCTTTATTAGTCATTGGATATGTGGTAAGTATGAAGCAGAGAAAGAAAAACGAAACGCTTTTTCTGGCCGGAAATTCACTAAACTGGTACAGCATCGGGTTTAATATGTGGGGAACCAATGTTGGGCCTTCGTCATTATTAGCCTTTGCAAGTATTGGTTACGCTACGGGAATTGTAGCAGGAAATTTCGAATGGTACGCTTTTGTTTTTTTACTGCTTTTAGCGATGGTTTTTGCGCCAAGATATATTGCAAGTAAAGTAAGCACGATGCCCGAATATATGGGAAAACGCTACGGCGATAGTACGCAGAATATTTTGGCTTGGTATGCTTTGGTAAAAATATTAGTAAGCTGGCTGTCTTTAGGATTATTTAGCGGAGGCGTTTTAGTACGTCAGATTTTGGGAATCCCGATGTGGCAGAGCGTTACCGTTTTAGTGATTTTCTCTGGAATTTTTACGTTTGCAGGAGGATTAAAAGCGATTGCCAAAGTGAATGTTTTTCAGATGATTTTGCTGATTGTAGTTTCATTGACACTTTCCTTTTTAGGTTTACAAAAGCTAGGTGGAATCGATGTTTTAATTGCTAAAACTCCTTCTAACTTCTGGAATTTAATCCGTCCTTCAGATGATGCGCATTATCCGTGGCCAGCTATTTTATTGGGATATCCTGTAGCTGCAGTTGCTTTTTTCTGTACCGATCAATCGATGGTCCAGAGTGTTTTAGGAGCTAAAAATTTGGAGCAGGGACAATTGGGCGTAAACTTTATTGGATGGTTAAAAGTAATGGCATTGCCGTTGTTTATTCTTCCCGGAATTTTGTGTTATGCGTTATATCCAGAATTAGGAAGCAATTCTGATTTAGCTTATATGACCATGGTTACGAATCTTTTCCCAAGCGGAATGAACGGCTTGGTAATCTGTGTGATGATTGCCGTTTTGGTGGGAACAATTGGTTCTTCTTTAAATGCTTTGAGCACTGTTTTTACGAATGATATTTATGTAAAGAAAATCAACCCGACGGCGACGATTCAGGATCAGATTAAAATTGGCCGATTAACAATTGCTGCCGGATGTGTATTTGCAATTCTGATTGCCGTTGCAATTGACAATATAAAAGGGCAGAATCTATTCAACATTTTTCAAGCTGTTTTAGGTTTCTTGGCGCCTTCACTATCTGTTGTTTTCCTTTTGAGTGTTTTCTGGAAACGCACTACTAAAAAAGCTGTAAATGCAACACTTTCTTGGGGTTCTGCCTTTAGTTTATTTGTTGGAGTTTTATATCTATGGATTTTCCCTGCCGATAAATATCCAGCTTGGCCTCACTTTTTATTGATTTCGTTTTACATTTTTGCTGTGCTTTTAATTGCAGCTGTTATTATTTCTTTAAGCGATAAAAATCCTGAAGTGAATGTTTCAGATGAAACGGATATTCCTAAAACTAGTAAAAAAGTAAAGCTTTTGTTTGGTTTGTTGGGGTTAGTGATTTTGATTTTGTATTTGGTTTTTAATGGAAATTAATAAATTCAAAGAATTTCAAATATAGCCCTTGGTTTTAACCACGGGAACGCAATGTATAACATTACGTTTGCCAAAATACGTTTCCCGTGGTTGAAACCACGGGCTATGTTTTCAATAAGATTATAAATACACAGATAAAATTTTTCTCGCAAAGGCGCTAAGACGCAAAGTTTTTTATGAATTGCCTCCAGTTTTAACTGGAGGTGTATGTAATAAGAATAGAAAAGGCTTTAGCCAAAATTGTAGATATTTTGGCTAAAGCCTTTTGGGCTTTCTATTATTTTTCATCCCGATTTATCGGGACGAAATTAAAATCTTAAATTAAAAATAAAAACTTTGCGTCTTAGCGACTTTGCGAGATTAAATATTAATTCTCAATCTTCTTTTTCTTCTCCAAATTAGGCAAGAATCCAGTAATAATCCCAATCAAAGGCAGAAACGCACAAATCTTAAATACATATTCAATACTTGTAGCATCGGCAATTTTTCCTAAAATAGCAGAACCTAAACCGCCCATTCCGAAAGCAAATCCGAAGAAAAGACCCGCAACAAGTCCAACTTTTCCAGGCAATAATTCAGTAGCATAAACTAGAATTGCTGAGAATGCAGAAGAAAGAATCAATCCGATGATTACAGATAAAGTTCCAACCCAGAATAAAGAAACGTAGGGTAACATCAAGGTAAAAGGAGCAACGCCCAAAATAGAAACCCAAATTACATATTTTCTGCCGTATCGGTCTCCAATTGGTCCACCAATCAAAGTTCCTGCAGCAACAGCGCCCGAGAATAAGAATAGATATACTTGTGACTGCTGAATCGTAATGTGAAACTTATCTATCAAGAAGAAAGTGTAATAACTTGTAATACTGCTCATGTAGAAGTATTTAGAGAAAATCAAAACCAATAAAATAATCAGCGAAGCAATTACTCTGTTTTTAGATAAATGATGCGTTTCGATTTGGTGTGCCGATTTATTAGCCATTCTTTCAGATAAATGTGCCGTATACCAAATCGCAATTTTATATAAAGCAAAAATCCCAACTAAAGCAATAATACAAAACCATGCGATATAAGACTGTCCGTGCGGAATTACGATAAACGCCGCTAATAAAGGTCCGACAGCACTTCCGGCATTTCCTCCCAATTGAAAAATAGACTGCGCCAAACCTCTTTTACCGCCCGAAGCCAAATGCGCCACACGTGAAGATTCAGGATGGAAAATCGAAGATCCAATTCCGATTAAACTTACTGATAATAATAAGTTGATAAAACTCGAAGCGATCGAAACAAAGAAAAGTCCAACCATGGTAAAACACATTCCAACAATCAACGAATAAGGTTTTGAATTTTTATCGGTATACATTCCCACAAACGGCTGTAAAATAGACGCTACCATTTGGTAAGTCAAAGTAATAATACCAATTTGTGTAAAATTTAAACTAAAATTGTCTTTTAAAAGCGGATAAATTGAAGGCACTACAGCCTGTAAAAGATCATTGATCAGATGCGAAAAACTTATAATAAATAAGATCGAGTAGGTGGTTTTTTTTACTATTTCGGGGTTTGCTTTAATAGTGTCCATTTGGTAATTTTTGATTCTTAAATTAGGTTTAAAAACAACAGCTGTATTATTTTTTACAAAGATCAAAAGAATAGTAATGTCAGAATTGCTATATTTGGACAATGAATAACCAGATTCGGACATATCGAATGGCGCAGGAGCATGGATACAGAATTGATCCATTGATTCCTGTTATTGGCTATACCGAAATGGTAACCAATGAAATGTGTATCTCGCATTCACATCCCAGAGGTCAGCTTATTTATGCGACGCGTGGTGTAATGAATGTCGTAGTAGGAAATCATATTTGGGTGGTTAATCCGTTACAGGGCCTTTGGCTTCCGGGCGGAGTAGAGCATCAGGTTACTTTTCAAAAAGACGTTAATTATTACAGCGTTTTTATCGATCCCTCTGCAATGGGAGGATTACCTATAAACAGCTTTTCTTTTGATATTCCGATGTTCTTAAAACAGCTGATTTTTAAAATTATTTCTTTTGGAACAGAAGGAAATCTTACAGCTTCACAAGGCAGAATTATTGAAGTTTTTCTGGACGAATTGGCCCTAATTGAACCAAGTGCAACCTTTCTTCCAACAACCAATCACGAAAGATTACAAAAAGTAGTAGAACTTTTAATGAGCGATGTTGCCAGTAAAAACACGATAGATCATTATGCAGAAATATCTTTTATGAGTACCCGAACTTTATCCCGATTATTTATTAAAGAACTCGGAATGAATTTCAGCGACTGGCGTACGAGATTAAAACTGTTAGAAGCCATAAAACGTTTAGGCGAAAAACAATCCATAAAAGAAATCGCCTTTAATCTGGGTTACGAAACTACAAGTGCCTTTATTTACATGTTCAAGAAGCATTTAGGCAAAACGCCTTCTAATTATATTTTAGAAGATGAGAATGATTCTGAAAAGATGATTGCATAAATCACAAACAAAAATTAGAACGCTGATAAAACAGATTTACTTCGTAAAGACGCGGATTGGCGCGGATTTCTTGTTTTGATTCTTCTATAGCTTTGTCAAAGTTCAAAACTTTGACAAAGCTTGTTGCGTTAGTATAATTATAATAAGTGTAAATCAGCGTCTTTACGAAGTAAATCCGTTTCATCAGCGTCCATAAAATTAAAACATCATTTTTTTTAATACTAAAAAAATGATAAGCCATAATTTTTCCCTTAAAAAATTATCAAAAAATACTATTTTTTATGAAATAGCAGGATAGTGCAGGTTGTGAAATGTAAAGATAACACTTATCTTTAGTCCCAAAATAAACTAACTATGCTAAACCGCTTTTCAATTTTTAAGATTTTCCTTGTCTGTTGTGCTTTATTTTTTTCTACCTGCCTATTTGCACAGGAAAAACCAAAAGAAGCGACATGGATCTGGTATCCAGGTGATTTTGAAGTTTGGTTGAGCAATAAAATGCAGGTAAGACGCACAGAACGCGAAGCAGTATTTCCACCGCTTTGGCAATATTACAGTCCGTATGCCTTGGTAACTTTTCAAACAGAAGTAGATATTCCGGAACCAGACGACGTAAAAATCTACTCAGAAGGACCTTTTCAATTACTTTTAGATGGTGTTCAAATTTACGGACAGCCTAAATCAATAAAAATTCCTTCTGGAAAACACAAAATTTCATTTAAAGTATACAATCAAGAAGTACTGCCTGCGATTTATATTAATGGAAAATATGTTAAATCTGATGCATCCTGGAAAGTAACCAATGAAGATAAACTTTGGATTGATGAAACTGGAAAAGCGCAACAATCCGGTACACCTTGGGTATCTGTTGGTTCTTGGAATTTTAATTCACCAGAAAATAAACCTTCTGATTTTAAATTAACTACCAAATCTTTTAGTGCCAAAAAAACAGAAAAAATAGGAGCTGGTGAATTGGTAGATTTTGGTAAAGAAACTTTTGGTTATATTAAAATTCACGGTTTAAAAGGAAAAGGTAAAGTAGCGCTTTATTATGGTGAATCTCGTGAAGAAGCTTTGGATTCTGCCAGATGCGAAACTTTAGATCATTTATCTTTTGATGGAAAACAGTCTGAAACCTACACAAATGATGGCTCGAAAGCATTTCGTTATGTTCAGATACAAGCTGATGCAACAGTAAAATACGATTCGATTTCGATGCTTTATGAATATTTGCCATTAGACTATCGTGGCGCATTCAAATCATCGGATGAACAACTGAATAAAATTTGGGATGTGTCGGCTTATACGATGCATTTAACCTCTCGTGAATTTTTTATCGACGGAATTAAACGTGATCGTTGGGTTTGGTCTGGCGACGCTTATCAAAGTTATTTAATGAATTATTATTTATTCTTTGATTCGGCTTCTGTAGAAAGAACGCTCTTAGCACTTCGTGGAAAAGATCCTGTAACGGCTCACGTAAATATTATAATGGATTATTCGCTGTATTGGTTTGTTGGTGTTTACGATTACTACTTACATACAGGCGATACGAAATTCATCAAAACTTTTTATCCAAGAATGAAATCACTTATGGATTTCTGTTTGGAAAGAAGAAATAAAAACGGATTCCTTGAACCATTAGAAGGAGATTGGGTTTTTATTGATTGGGCAGACGGATTGCCAAAAACGGGCGAGGTTAGTTTTGAGCAAATGCTTTTAGCCAGAAGTCTTGAAGCCATGGCGGTGAGTGCTGAAATTGCTGGTAAAAGTGAAGACCAAAAAGAATATCAAAAATTAGGAGATGATTTGAAAACCAAATTATTTGATGTGTTTTGGGATAAAAAAGAAAATGTGATGAAGCACCAGCGTATTGATGGTAAAATGCAGAATATTGTAACCAGATATGCTAATATGTTTGGTATTTTTTTCAATTATTTTACTGAAGAACAAAAACAAAGTGTAAAAAATAAAGTGTTACTGAATAAAGATGTTCTTCAAATCACCACACCCTACATGCGTTTTTACGAGTTGGAAGCTTTGTGTGCGATGGGCGAACAGAATTATGTTTTAAAAGAAATGAAAGATTATTGGGGCGGAATGCTGAATGAGGGCGCTACATCTTTCTGGGAAGAATACAATCCGAAAAAAAAAGGAACAGAGCATTTAACTATGTACGGACGCCCTTACGGAAAAAGTCTCTGCCACGCTTGGGGAGCAAGTCCGATTTATTTATTAGGCAAATATTATTTAGGTATAAAACCAACCGCACCAGGATATACTGAATATGAAATCAAACCGAATCTTGGAGGTTTAAAATGGATGGAAGGAAAAGTACCAACTCCAAACGGTGAAGTAGCATTGTATTGCAGTACCAAAGAAATTAAGGTGAAAGCAAGTGAAGGACAAGGAAAATTAGTTTTTGAAAGTGCAAGCAAACCAAAAACAAACTCAGGAACGATTACGGAGTTATCGAAGAATAAATATCAGCTGATTGTAAAACCGAATGTGGAATATAAAGTGAGTTATAGGGCTTTTTAGTAATTAGTTATTAGTGGTTAGTCCTTAGTGATTAGTCGTTAGTGATTAGTTTAGTTCTTAGTTTAGTTCTTAGTGATTAGTCCTTAGTTTAGTTCTTAGTAATTAGTGTATAGTTTATAACTTCCAGTTTGTCATTCCGACTGAAAGGAGGAATCACACTCGTAACCACAAAGATTGTCGATTATAGTTGTGGAATTCATAGTGTGATTCCACCTCCGTCGAAATGACAAAAAAAATCAAAAAAAATAAAAAACCAATGTTTTCAAAAAATAAAAAATACAGTCTCAAATTAAAAACAGCTTTTATAATGGTGTTTACTGTCTGCATTCAAGCCACAGCACAAACCTCTGCATGGAAACCAGCATCATTTGAAATTGTAAAATCTAATTACAAAACTTTCAAAACTACTCAATACGCTCATGTATTTTCAGGAAGCAAACACAATATCGTTCGTTTAGCTCCAGAATTGCAAGGTTTGACTGGAATTGAACTTCCTTTGGATAAATATAAAAACGGAATTAATGCACTTTTGCAGTTAAAGTTTAAAGAACAAGTTCAGGTTTTAATTGGTGTTTTTCAAGATAAAAATGCGGAATATCTTCAAGCAGATAAACTTCAAAATGCTAAATTAATTTTAGAAAGTGGGGTTACTATAACAGGTTTACCTCCAGTAAATGTTTATGCGATTTCTTTCTCAAAAGGAACACAAACATTAAATTTTGGAAAAGGGTTATTTGCCTTTTTTGGAGCTGTAAAAGCTTCTGAAAAACTAAACGTAAGAAACGCCAATTTCCCGGATGGAAAACTTTGGAATCCGACATTTATCGTTGAAGGATTTTCAGATGAAAAACCGCTTTTCGAAATTATCGGTGGAGAAAATAAACCTGTTATAGATGAAGGAATGTCTGGAACAGAAGGCATTCAAGGCGGTTTTGAAGGCGGACGTGTCGTAAAAGTAGGCGATACGTATCATATGTTTCCAACTGAAAGAGCAGGAGAAAAAGGGGTTGATTACTATTACGATCGTGTAAAAACGAAAATCGGACATTGGACAAGTAAAGATGCAATCCATTGGAAAAGAGAATCAACTATCTATCAAGCCAGCGGAACTTATGCGGTTACTGAAGATGACAATCCAATGAATGATCGTCGTGCAGCAATTTGGTCGTATATGCCGGTTTTCAATGAAAAAGCAAACAAATGGTACGGCTATTATTTGGCTTATACGGTAAGTAAAGAAATAGAACCAAATCACTCATTCGGAAGAATTTGGCGTTGCGAATCAACGGTTGAAGGAATAAACGGAATCGGCGGACCTTATAAAGATATGGGAATCATTATGGAACCCGGATTAGATTCTCAACCTTGGGAAGGACGTCAGGGTGTTGCCTCGTTTTTTCCGTATCAGGTTGGCGATAAATATTTCGGATTCTATAGCGGTGCATATCCGTTCAATTCATGGGCAGATTATCCGA
Organism: Flavobacterium sp. ACN2; assembly: GCF_002303885.1. GTDB lineage: Bacteria > Bacteroidota > Bacteroidia > Flavobacteriales > Flavobacteriaceae > Flavobacterium. The sequence continues at coordinate 18,202 of NZ_MRCM01000012.1, forward strand.
AGAAATCAGGAAAAGGCTGGTTTGTGGCTTTAGCTGAATCCAAAAGTTTAGAAGGCCCTTGGTTGAGAATGAATAAAGGCTTGGAACCCATTAAAACCATGCATCCGCAGTTTGTAGAAAATCCAATCGTAAGTCAATTGCCAAACGGAATGTATATTGCGATTTTCGACGGAGGTCCAGACGGCTGGGGACACCATTTACCTAACATGATTGCGTATTCGTTATCGGCTGACGGAGTTAATTGGGCAGAAGCGCATTATTTACCAATAGAAACCAAAGTTGAGAAATGGTGGGATATTATGAGAACTCCACTTTGCTTAATTCCAGAAGGAAACGATGTTTACACAATCGTGTATAATGCAATCGATCTGAAAAGAAGATTTCATCCAACCGGAATGGTAAAAGTAAAACTCAATAAAGATGTGATGGAGTCTAAATTAAAAGAATTGAAGAGATAAATTAAAGTTTCCCGCAGATTTTGAAGATCAGGCAGATAAAAAAAATCAGCTAAATCAGCAAAATCTGCGAGAGAAACAAAATATAATCCGCGTCATCCGCGTACCAAAATACAACCAAAATGAAAATTAAATATTTACTAATCGCCATTTCAGCACTTGTCCTAACAAGCTGTGCAACCAAATACAAGAAAAGAGAAATTACCGAAAACGTAATGCAGGAGATTTACGAAGAAATCAAAACGCCTTATAAATACGGTTTGGTGATGGTTCCTACTGACAACTCATACAAAATGGATTGTCCGAGTGTATTTAGAAAAGACGGAAAATGGTATATGACCTATTTAATTTACGACGGACGAGGTTACGAAACTTGGTTGGCAGAAAGCGACAATCTTCTGGACTGGAAATATCTAGGAAAAGTAATGTCATTTTCAGAAAACGAAAAACACTGGGATGTCAACCAAAAAGCAGGATATATTTCGTTACAAGATCCAACTTGGAGCGGAAGCTACGAATGGGAGAAATACGATGACAAATACTGGATGAGTTATTTTGGAGGAGACAGTAAAGGTTATGAAGCGGGCGTTTTATCAATCGGGATGGCATATACCAAAGAAGCGCCGACAAAACCACATGAGTTTCAAAGATTAGAAAATCCAGTTTTGACTCCAAAAGACAAAGATACCAAATGGTGGGACAATAGTACGATGTACAAAAACAGTGTGATTCGTGATAAAGATAAAGTGACGGGACACAATTTTATCATGTATTACAATGCCCGTGGCGACAGTATAAATCCTGCTAAAGGTGCTGAGCGCATTGCTATGGCAGTATCAAACGACATGAAAACATGGAAACGTTATGGCGAAAAACCATTAATCAATCACCATAAAGGAATCTCGGGCGATGCCTATATTCAACGTATTAATGATACTTGGGTAATGTTCTATTTTGGAGCTTTTTGGACGGGATGGAATCAAGGTGCATTTAACCGTTTTGCCGTTTCGAACGATTTAGTAAACTGGACGGACTGGAAAGGCGACGATTTAGTTAAATCATCTGAATCTTACGATGATATGTTTGCTCATAAATCATTTGTGGTAAAACATGATGGCGTTGTCTATCATTTTTACTGTGCCGTTAATAAAGCAGAACAAAGAGGAATTGCCATTGCAACGTCTAAAGATTTAGGAAAAAGTAAATTGAATTTTGTGGCACCGCCGGAGAAAAAGAAGAAGAATTAAGTACAAAGTACAAAGTACAAAGAATTAAGATACAGTACGTTTTAAACCTGACAGGTTTAATTACGCAAAAATAAATAAAGACACAGTTTTGTCATTTCGACGAAGGAGAAATCTCCACAAGTAGCTACGCACAGGATGGCTGCCAATCTTTGTAGAATATCGTGCGAAGATTTCTCGTTCCTCGAAATGACAAAAGAACTAAAAATAAAATAATGTTTAAAACCAATCATATTCAGCAATTTTTCAACTTTCGACTTTCGGCTTTCGATTTTTTGACTGTAATTTTACTATTCACACCTTACGCAATAAACGCCCAATCCGTAACAGGAGAACCAGCGGGAATCCCAGAATTGCATAAAAAATACGAATTTGCTCCTTGGGAAGATCCAACGATAACAAGTATCAACAGACAACCATCAAGAGCGACGGCTTATTCATACTCAAGTGTTGAAGATGCTTTAAAAGGCGACAGAACCAAAAGCCGAATCCAAATGCTGAATGGCGATTGGGATTTTAAATATGCAGTAAATTTAAAAGAAGCTTCAAAAGATTTCTATAAAAATACAGTTTCAGGCTGGGATAAAATCGAGGTGCCTTCAAATTGGGAAATGAAAGGATACGATAATCCAATTTACAAAAGTGCCGTTTATCCGTTTAGACCCATAAATCCGCCTTATATACCTAAAGATTATAACGGAGTCGGTTCGTACCAACGCAGTTTTACCGTTCCAGAAAACTGGAAAGATATGACCGTGACTTTGCATTTCGGAGCCGTAAGTTCAGGTTTTGAAGTTTGGTTAAACGGAGAGTTTTTAGGCTACGGAGAAGATAGTTTTTTACCATCAGAATTTGATATTTCGCCTTATTTAAAAGCAGGAGAAAATGTAGTTTCTGTTCGTGTAATTCGTTGGACAGATGGTTCTTATTTAGAAGATCAGGATCACTGGCGTATGAGCGGAATCCAGCGTGAAGTTTTCATTATGGCCGAGCCGAAACTGCGTATTCAGGATTTCTTTGTTCAGACCAAATTAGACAAACAATACACAGATGCGATTTTTAAACTGCGTCCAAAAGTAGAAAATCTTACAGGTGAAAAAGTCAAAGATTATACAATGAATGTTCAATTGTACGATGCCAATAATACGGCAATGTTTAAAGAACCGCTTCAAAGACCTGTGATTGATTTGATTAATGAAAGTTACCCTCGTTTGGATAATGTTCGTTTCGGATTCTTCCAAGAAACCATCAAAAATCCAAAAAAATGGAGTTCAGAGGAACCGAATTTATACACGATGGTCATTTCTATAAAAGATAAAAACGGCAATGTTACAGAAGCCAAAAGCTGTAAAGTTGGTTTCCGTTCGATTGAATTCTCAAAAGAAAACGGAAAAATGCTCATCAACGGAAAAGAAACTTACGTTTATGGCGTAAATCGTCATGATCATCATCCAACAAGAGGAAAAGCGGTTACGAGAGAAGATATCAAACAAGATATTACCACGATTAAAAAGTTTAATTTCAACTTTATACGTACAAGTCATTATCCAAATGATCCTTATTTCTACGAATTATGCGATCAATACGGTATCATGGTAATGGATGAAGCCAATCAGGAAACACACGGAATCGGAGGGAAACTAAGCAACGATCCGCTTTGGACAAATGCTTATATGGAACGAATGATTCGAATGGTTGAAAGAGACAAAAACCATCCATCGGTTGTCATGTGGAGTTTGGGTAACGAAGGCGGAAAAGGACCAAATCATGCTGCAATGTCGGGCTGGGTTCACGATTTCGACATTACACGTCCTGTACATTACGAACCAGCGCAGGGAAATGCAAAATTAGATGGTTACATTGATCCGCTTGATCCGGGATATCCAAAAACAATTGATCACGCTTATCGATTCGAAAATCCGCAAGATGATTCGTATGTTGATATGGTCAGCCGTTTTTATCCGGGCGTTTTTACACCGAAATTTTTAGTCGATCAAAAGAAAGATACTCGTCCGATTATTTTCGTAGAATATTCTCATGCGATGGGGAATTCAGTTGGAAATTTAAAAGAATTATGGGATGAATTCCGTTCACTTCCAAGAGTAATTGGAGGCTGTATTTGGGAATTTAAAGATCAGGGGATCGTGAAATTTGATTCAAGATCTGGTCAGAATTATTTTGCGCACGGAGGAGATTTTGGCGAGAAATACCACGACGGAAACTTTAATACAAAAGGAATTGTAGATTCTAACGGAAAACCAAAAGGTTCCATTTTTGAAAACAAATGGGTATATCAGCCAGCAATTTCAACTTTAAACGGAAATCAATTAGAAATTAAAAATCGTCAGGCCGTTAAATCGTTAGAAGGTTATATTCCGGTTTTAAAAGTGTTGGAAAACGGAAACGTAATCAAAACTCAGATTTTAAAACCATTTAAAGTAGAAGCAGGACAATCGACAACTTTAGATATCAGTTCGTATCTGCCAAAAATGAAAGCTGATGCGGAATATATTTTAAATATAGAATTCCAGCTTTCAAAGGATGAATTATGGGCTTCAAAAGGTTACGCTGTCGCGGAAGATCAGTTTATATTGAAAAAGAAAGATACCGTTTCTCCAGAATCTAAAAAAGAAATTTTAAACGTTTCTGAGTCAGATTCAGATTTTAAAATCAAAGGAAAAACTTTTGATATTACAATTAGAAAAACAAACGGAGCTTTGAGTTCTTATATTTTTAACGGAGAAGAACAAGTTTTTGCGCCGCTATTACCAAACTTCGTAAGACCGCTTACAGACAACGATAAACGTGGATGGAAATCGCAAAAATTGCTGAAACAATGGTACAAAGCAAAACCAAAATTGGTTAACATTTCAATTGATAAATCAGGTTCTGAAATCAAAATCACAAGCGATTACGAAGTTATAAAAGATAGTGCGAGCGTAAAAGTGATCTATAATATTTTACCAAACGGATTAATAAAAGTAGATTACAGTTTAAAAGCATCAAACAAATTACCAAACATTCCAAAAATCGGAATGCAGATGGGAGTTCAAAGAAAATTCGATCAGATTTCATGGTACGGAAAAGGAGAATTGGAAAATTACAGCGATAGAAGTTTTGGTTCATTTGTTGGTAAATATTCACTTCCAATAAATGATTTTATCGAACATTATCCAAAACCACAGGAAAACGGAAACAGATGCGATGTCAGATGGATGGCGCTAAGCACTCCGCAGAAAAACAACGGATTTTTAGTAGTAAACGATACCAAAGTTCTAAGTATTAGCGCATGGCCGTACACACAGGAAAATCTAAGTGCATCAGGACATACATATGATTTGAAAGATCCAGGATTTTTGACGGTAAACATCGATTTAATCCAAATGGGAGTGGGAGGAAATGATAGTTGGACGATTGTTGCACAGCCATTAGAACAATATCAGATTAAGTCTGGAAATTATGAGTATAGTTTTTATTTGATGCCTTTTAACGGTTCAAAAAATCAATTGGAAAATAGTTTGAAGAAGTTTAAATATTAGTAATTGAGAATTTAGAATTAAAAAGGAATCTGCTAAATCAGCCAAATCTGCGAGAGTAAATTTTTCCCGCAGATTTTGTAGATTTTGCAGATTTGTAAAATCAATTAGAAGTTAAAGATACAGTTTGTCATTTCGACGAAAGGAGAAATGACAAAACAAACGAATAAAAACCTGTCGGGTTTACAAACGAAAATAAAACAGTAAAAATGTTTCAAAAAAAACACCTCTTTTTTATGCTCCTTTTAGCAAGCATTGTCTCTGCACAGGAAGTCTATAAAAAAGAAACCACTTTTCAGCCAACATTAGAATCCTCAAGACCTTGGGTGTATTGGTATTGGATGAAATCAGCATATTCTAAAGTTGGAATTACAGCCGATTTAGAAGCCATGAAACAAGCCGGAATTGCGGGCGCTTATTTAATGACGATTAAAGGACCAGCCAATCCGCCATTGATAGATCCGCCAGTTTTACAGTTGTCGCCAGAATTTTGGGATATGATTCATTGGGCTTTTAAAGAAGCAGATCGTTTAGGTTTGAAATTGGCTTTTCACGGAGCAGACGGATTTGCCGTTGCTGGCGGGCCTTGGATTACACCAGAAATGTCAATGCAGAAAGTTGTTTGGTCTTCAACTGAAATTTTAGGTGGAAAGAAAGTTGCGCTAAAATTGCCAGTTCCAGAACACTATAAAGATTATTATAAAGACATTGCCACTTTTGCTATTCCGATAAAAGAATACCAAATTACTTCGCAGATGCAACTGCCAAAAGTGACCACATCAAACAATACCGATGCTTCTTTTTTAGTTGATCCTAAAAAGGACGAAAACTTCAAGTTTGCCGATGCAGGTTGGATTCAGTACGAATTTGCACAGCCTTTTACCTGCAAATCTATTGTAATAGAAACCAAAGGAAGAGATTTTCAAGCACAACGTCTGATTGTGGAAGTGAGTGATAATGGAATCAATTTTAGATTCCATGAAAGATTGATTGCACCACGCCACGGCTGGCAAGACATGGATTTCCCAAATACGCATACGATTACGCCAGTTACAGCAAAATATTTCAGATTCGTTTATGATCCAAAAGGAACAGAACCTGGAGCAGAAGATTTGGATTTTGCGAAGTGGAAACAGAATCTGAAAGTCAGTAAAATTATACTTTCGAATCAATCGTTGATTAATAATTACGAAGGAAAATCTGGAGCAATTTGGCGTTTGACTCCGCAGACTACTGAAAAAGAAATTCCAAGTTCTGACGCATTTAAAAAATCAGAAATTATCAATATTTCGAATTTTGTTGATGCTGATGGAAACTTGAATTGGAAAGCGCCAAAAGGTAAATGGAAAATTATCCGAATGGGACACACTTCGACTGGACATGAAAATGCAACTGGCGGAGCAGGAAAAGGATTGGAAGTAGATAAATTTAATCCGGAATTAATCCGTTTTCAGTTAGATCATTGGTTTGGAGAAGCTGTTCGTTCAGCTAGTCCAGAACTGGCTTCAAAAGTTTTAGAAATTCTGCATTTTGATAGCTGGGAATGCGGAAGCCAAAACTGGTCTTCGGTTTTTCAGGCTGAATTTAAAAAGAGACGTAGCTACGATCTTGTAGATTATTTTCCAGTTATGGCGGGAATTCCGATAGAAAATGCCAATTTTTCAGAGAAAGTTTTATACGATGTTCGAAAAACAATTGCCGATTTAGTAGCTGATAATTTCTACGGAACTGTCGCTCAAATTGCAAAAGAACATAACGTTAAGTTAAGTTCAGAAAACGTCGCGCCAACAATGATGAGTGATGCTTTGCTGCATTATAAATATGTCGATTATCCGGGTGGTGAATTTTGGCTGAAAAGCCCCACACACGACAAACCTTTTGATATGGTCGATGCCATTTCTGGCGGACATATTTACGGAAAAGATATTATTCAGGCAGAATCTTTTACCGCTCTGCGTATGGATTGGGACGAGCATCCCGGAAATCTAAAAACAACGGCAGACCGCAATTACGCTTTAGGAATTAACCGTTTATTCTATCACGTTTTTGTACATAATCCGTGGACCGACAGAAAACCGGGAATGACATTAGATGACATCGGAACTTTTTTCCAGAGAGACCAAACTTGGTGGAAATCCGGAAAAGCGTGGTTTGATTATTGCCAAAGAGTGCAGTTTCAATTACAAAAAGGAAAACCAGTAATTGATTTGGCCGTTTTTATTGGTGAAGATTTTCCTTCCCGTTCTTTCGTGCCGGATCGTTTGGTACCGTTTATTCCGAATGTATTTGGCACAGCAAGACTCGAAAGCGAGAAAATCCGTTTAGAAAATGAAGGTCAGCCAACGGCAAAAATGCCAAAAGAAGTGACCTATTCTAAAAATATCACCGATTTATCACAATGGATTAATCCTTTAAATGGTTATCAATACGATTCTTTCAATGCCGATGTTTTAATCAACAGAGCGAAAGTGGTAAACGGAAAAATTTCGTTTGATGGCGGAATTGAATACGGTGCTTTATTCTTCCCAGGAATTCACAAAATGGCACCAAATAAGATTTTATCTTTGGCTTCCGCCGAAAAAATCCTGCAATTGCTAAAAGATGGAGCAACCATTTTTGTGGACGAAAAACCGAACCTTCTGTCGGGAATTCAGTCAGAACCCGATCAAAAGAAATGGCAGAATGTAATTGATGAAATCTGGAATAATGCCAATTCATCAACATGGAAAATTGGAAAAGGTACGGTTGTCAAATTGCCATATTTAGGAAATGATTTTGCTTCCATCGGAATTACTCAAGATGTTTATTTTCCAAATTTAAATAGAGCTGATTCTGAAACATTAGCTTGGGCACATCGCAAATCAGAAAGTGAAGATTTATATTTCCTTTCGAATCAAAAGAATGAAAAAAGAGTATTTGATGCATCTTTCAGAATTTCAGGAAAAGTGCCACAATGGTATAATCCTGTGACAGATCAAACTTCGGCTTTAGCCAATTGGGAAATAGAAAACGGAAGAACTATAGCTTCTATAACTTTAGATTCAAACGAATCTGGTTTTGTGATTTTTAAAGAGGAAACCAATGAAGTTTTAGCAAAAGGAAAATCTTCTGAATTTGAAAAAGTTAAGACTTTAGATGAAAATTGGGAATTACAATTTGATACAGAATTTAAAGGTCCGAAAGAAGTCGTGAAAACCAATAAACTTTTTGACTGGAGCACTTCTGAAAATGATCAGATTAAGTATTATTCAGGAACTGTTATTTACAAAAAAGAGTTTATCTGGAAAGGAAAAGATAGCAATAAAACTTGGTTGGATTTAGGCGAAATGGCCAATATTGCCGAAATCAGAATCAACGGAAAAGATTGCGGAACGCTTTGGACTTTACCTTTCAAAATAGATATTTCAAAAGCTTTACAAAAAGGAAAAAATTCAATAGAAATTAAAGTCACAAATACTTGGGCAAATAGATTAATTGGCGATCAAAAATTGTCAAAAGAAGAGCGATTGACATGGACAACAGCGCCATTTCGTCTGGAAGGAGAGCCTTTGTTGAAAGCGGGATTATTTGGGCCGGTTATGATTTTGAAAGAGAAAAATAAATAAAAATTTAGCCACAGATTAAAATGATTATTTGGATTGTCACCCTGAGCGAAGTCGAAGGGCGTTTCAATTGTAATCGGGCTTCGGCTTCGCTCAGCCTGACATAACTAAAACTAATAATCCTTTTTAATCCTCTAATCTGTGGCAATAAAAAATAAATCAAAATGAAAAAATCAATTATTGCGTTATTAACGATTTTAGCAAGTTTTCAAATCAATGCAAAAATCAAATTACCAGTTTTGTTTACTGATAACATGATGTTGCAGCAAAAATCCAACGCACCCATTTGGGGCTGGGCAGAAAAGAACGCCAATGTGGTAATCAAAACTTCTTGGGATTCTAAAACCTACAAGGTAAAAGCAGACATTTCAGGAAAATGGAAATCAGAATTACAGACTTCTTCTTTTGGTGGCCCATACACGATTGAAGTTTTAGAAGGAAATGAAAAAGTAACCATCAAAAATGTTTTGTTGGGCGAAGTTTGGCTTTGTTCTGGACAATCCAATATGGAAATGCCATTGAAAGGATTTCAGGGACAACCTGTTAAAAATGGAAACGAAATCATTGTAAGATCAGCCAATAAAAACATTCGTTTGATTACAATTCCAAGAGCGACTGTTTTAGAACCATTGCAAGATTTCGAAGGAAAATGGGAAGAAGCTTCTCCAAAATCGACTTCTAATTTTAGTGCAACGGCTTGGTATTTTGGATCGCTTTTACAGGAAGTTTTAAATGTTCCCGTTGGTTTGATTCATGTTTCGTACGGAGGTTCGAGCATGGAAGCATGGATGAATCAGGAAATGCTGAAAGATTTTGCAAGCGCTAAAATTCCGACCACAAAAGAAGAATTGGCAAAAGATCCAAATCGTGTTCCGACGACTTTATTTAACGGAATGCTTTCGCCTGTAATTGGTTATGGAATCAAAGGCTGCATTTGGTATCAGGGAGAATCGAATTACGAAAGAGCAAATGAATATACCGCTTTAATGAAGAAAATGGTCAGCAGTTGGAGAACGTTGTGGAATCAGGGAGATTTTCCTTTTTATTTCGCTCAGATTGCGCCGTTTAATTATGCTTCATTTCATCCAAAAGATTATTTAGAAAAATACAATTCGGCTTATTTGAGAGAAGCGCAGTTTAAGGCTTCTAAGGAAATTCCAAACTCAGCAATGGCGATTTTAATGGATGTTGGAGAAGAAAACAATATTCATCCAATGGACAAGGAAAAAGGAGGAAACCGTTTGGCTTTTCAGGCTTTGGCGAGAACATACGGAATTGAAGGTTTCGAATTTGAAAGTCCAAAATACAAATCGATGGAAATTAAAGAGGGTGCTGTAACGGTTTCTTTTGATGATGTAGCTAACGGAATTACGTCTTATGATAAAGAAGTTTTAGGTTTTGAAATAGCGGGAGAAGACAAAGTTTTCTATCCAGCTAAAACTGTGGTAAGAAGAAAATCAGTGGTTTTGACTTCGGATAAAGTAAAAAATCCAGTTGCGGTTCGCTATTTATGGAAAGATTTCGCAAAAGCAGAATTGTTTAGTGCTGGAGGATTGCCGGTTTCTTCGTTTAGAACAGACGAGTGGTAATTGTGAATTGTGAATTGTAAATGATTAATGAGTTTAACGACTAGTTTGTCATTTCGACGAAGGAGAAATCTTCGCAAGTAGCTCCGCAATCTTTGTCGATCATGCAACGAAGATTTCTCCTTCGTCGAAATGACAAAAAAACTTAAAAAAGAGTAAAAATTGAAATACATTAAATACATACTTCTCTTCACCACGCTTTGTATTAAAGCGCAAATCCCTACACTTGATAATTACAATCAGGTTTGGACAAAACAAAGCAACAATTCATCAGAATCGATGCCTTTGGGAGGCGGTGATATTGGCATGAATGTCTGGGTAGAGAAAGGTGATTTGTATTTCTATTTTTCACGAAGCGGCACTTTTGACGAACATAATACTTTATTGAAATTAGGACGTGTAAAACTGACTTTAAGTCCGAATCCTTTTGAGGGAAAAGAAGGTTTTCATCAAGAATTGAAACTTAAGGACGGTTATGTTTTAGTTGGGCAGAATGACACTAAAATCAAACTTTGGGTGGACGTTTTTAAACCGATTATTCATGTCGATTTAGAAAGTAAAAATGCGTTGAAAATGACGGCTTCTTATGAAATTTGGCGTTATCAAAACCGTTATCCGAAAGGAAAAGAAAACAACGCTAATTCCTATAAATGGGCGCCTCAGGGAGAACTTATTACGTATAAAGATTCTATTTCGTTTGAAAATAACGGTATCAAATTTTACCACAGAAATCGAGAAAATACAGTTTTTGATGTAGCGGTAAAACAGCAGAAAATGGAATCGGTAAAATATCAAATGCTGAATCCGATTGCGAATCTGACTTTCGGCGGATTTATGAAAGGTGAAAACCTAAAACCAGACGGAACATATTTAGGGAAATATCAAGATGCTGATTTTAAAGGTTTTAATTTAACAAGCATAAAACGATCCAAAAAATATTCATTAGAAATTTATTTAAATACGAATCAATCTGATTTTTCTGCTTGGAATAATGGACTAAAAAGTTTGATTTCTGCAAACAAAAACAATTCAAAACAAGCCCAAAAAAACACTCAAAAATGGTGGAATAATTTTTGGAACCGCAGTTTTATTTTTACTCAAAAAAATCAATCGGCTGCCAAAGATTCGGTTTATCAAATCGGACAGAATTATCAATTGTTCCGATATATGCTTGGATGCAATGCGTACGGAAAATATCCAACGAAATTCAACGGCGGACTTTTTACGGTTGATCCTGTTTACACCAATAAAGATTTAAATTTTACTCCTGATTTTAGAAATTGGGGCGGAGGAACGATGACGGCTCAAAACCAGCGATTGGTTTATTTTCCGATGGTAAAAAGCGGTGATTTTGATATGATGAAATCGCAATTGGATTATTATTTGAGTTTGCAGAAAAATGCCGAATTGCGCTCGAAAATATATTGGAATCATAACGGCGCTTCATTCACAGAACAATTAGAAAACTTCGGCTTGCCAAATCTGGCTGAATACGAATGGAAACGTCCTGCAGATTATGATCCGGGAATGGAATATAATGCGTGGCTGGAATATGAATGGGATACGGTTTTGGAATTCTGTCAAATGATGTTGCAGCAAAAGGAATATTCAGGAGAAGACATTCAGAAATACAATCAATTTATTATAAGCTGTATTCGTTTTTTCGATGAGCATTATCAATATTTAGCCAAACAAAGAGGAAGAAAAGCTTTAGATGGAAACGGAAAATTGGTTCTTTTTCCCGGTTCTGGTGCAGAAACTTATAAAATGGCAAATAATGCCAACAGCACAATTTCGGCTTTGCAGGTAATTACAGGAAGTCTTTTAAACCTTTCTTCAGAACAATTGTCAAAAGAAGAATTGGAATACTTAAAAGGATTTCAAACAAGGATTCCACCTTTAAATTTCGGGCAGATTGAAAATCATAAAGTTTTACTTCCTGCCAAAACATGGGAACGAGTTAATAATTCGGAAGTTCCGCAATTGTATCCTGTTTATCCGTGGGGAATTTACGGAATCGGAAAACCTGATTTAGAAACGGCTTTAAATACATGGAAATACGATTCTGATGCTTTAAAATTTAGAAGTCATGTCGGATGGAAACAGGATAATATTTTCTCGGCTCGTTTGGGTTTAACCGAAGAAGCGATGAAATATAATACAATGAAAATGGCGAATTCAGACCGACGTTTTCCAGCTTTTTGGGGTCCAGGATTTGATTGGGTTCCAGATCATAATTGGGGCGGATCGGGAATGATTGGTATGCAGGAAATGCTTTTACAAGAAGCAAACGGGAAAATTTATCTTTTCCCAGCTTGGCCAAAAGAATGGAATGTTCATTTTAAATTGCATGCCAAACAAAACACAACAATTGAAGCCGAACTCATGAATGGAGAATTGAAGGTTTTAAAAGTAATTCCAGAAGAAAGAAAAAAAGACATTATAAATCTGTTAGGAAAATCTGAAGCAGAGAAAATGAAATTAAACTAAGACAAAAATGGTAAAGAGATTAGTGTATTCTTTTGCGCTGGCAATGCTTTTGACAGCAAACGGACAAGCACAATCAGTTCAAAATACTGATAAACAAATTGTAAAGGTTGACTTTGATTTTTTTCAAAGAAGACTAGAAGAAGTTCACGATCCAAGTTATGATTCGTGGGTGATTAACGAAGGAAAAGAAGCTGAAAAATCATTTAATAATGTGTCATTTAAATTAAAAGGAAACTTTACATCAAAATGGTACAAAGTTGGGATGAGTGCTCCACATTATAACAAATTGGGAAGTGACGGTTTGGTTACGGCTGAAAATTTAGAATTGAAAATCAGCGGATTAAAAGCAGGAAAACATACACTTTTGACATTTCATAACGCTTTTGATGTCATTACAGGAAAAACTTTTTCTCCAATCAAAATCTTCGTTAACGGAAAACTTCAGGAAACGGTAAATGCAAGTCAGAGAGCGAATGCAAAAGTAGATGTAGCAATGGCGTATATTACTTTTACTGCGGAAAAAGGAAAAGACGTAATTGTTCGTTTTGAAATTGACTCAACAAATAATCCTGATATTGTAAAACAAATCGTTATTAATGGTTTTGAAATTGATACGCCAAATTTAATGAATCAGGCGCGTACTCCAGAACCAAAAAACAGAGACGAACATGTTGAAGTAAATAAAAATTTGATTCTAAAATGGGATGCTCCAAATAGTGTTGCAGCGCATAATTTTTATTTTGGTGAAGACAAATATGCTGTAGAAAAGGCAACAGAATCCTCAAAAGAGTTCAAAGGAAAACTGATTGATAAAAATTTTACAGTTTCAGATTTATACAGCGGTACAACTTATTATTGGAGAGTGGATGAATTGGATAATAAAGGTGAAGTAACTCAAGGAAATGTATGGTCTTTTAAACCAGCACAATTAGCATTTCCGGGAGCAGAAGGTTACGGACGTTACGCAGTTGGGGGACGTGGCGGTAAAGTAATTGAAGTAACGAATTTAAATGATGATGGACCAGGAAGTTTACGTGATGCTATCAATCAAGAAATTGGACCGAGAACGATTGTTTTTAATGTTTCTGGAAATATAAAACTAGAATCGAGATTAGTGGCAAATCAGCCGTATATCACTATTGCGGGACAAACTGCTCCAGGCGAAGGAATTACGATTAGCAGAGCTCCAATAGGCTTGACAGGAAATGATGGTGTTATGAGATTTCTAAAAGTTCGTATCGGCGGAGGGAGAACATTCGATGGAATGGGATTAACGGGTGCAGATTATAGTATTATCGATCATTGCTCGATAAGCTGGACAATTGATGAGTCGTTTAGTTCACGTGGAGCGCATCACATTACGTTACAGCGAACTTTAATTTCTGAGGCGTTAAATGTTGCTGGACACGGTAAATATGAAGCTGGAAAAATGCACGGTTATGCAGCAACAATTGGCGGCGATATCGGAAGTTTTCATCATAACTTATTGGCTCATAATTATGGACGTAATTGGAGTATTGGCGGTGGTTTAAGCGGTGACGGATTCTACACAGGAAGATTGGATATTACAAATAATGTGGTGTACAATTGGGGTAAAAGAGCAACTGACGGTGGTGCAAACGAAGTTAATTTTGTAAATAATTATTATAAACCAGGAGCTTCAACAGCAATTTTTGTGGCGCTGAATGCACAGCACGAAGGCGTTGGAAAAGGTATGCAGCGTTATTATTTTGACGGAAATGTTATGCCGGGTTATTTTGATGAAAAATCGCAGGAAAAAGGAAGAAAATTTACTACAACAAATAAAGAGAAAGTAGAATATGAAACTTTTGTTGATCAACCATTTTTTCCTTCATATGTAAAAACGCAATCAGCTAAAGCGGCGTATAAAGATGTACTTTCTGATGTTGGAGCAAATCAGCCGTTTTTTGACAAACATGATAACCGAATTATTAATGAAACTTTAAAAGGAACTTTTACTTATAAGGGAAGTAAAAGCGGTTTGGGAGGTATGATTGATAACGAACAAGATGCAGGCGGATGGCCAAATTTTGTTTCAGAAACTCGTCCAGCAGATTGGGATACAGATCATGACGGTTTGCCAAACTGGTGGGAAAAAGCTTTTAGTTTGAACGAAAATTCGCCAGCTGGAGATTTTTCAGATGCGAATCAAGATACTGACAAAGATGGATTTACGCAGTTGGATAATTATTTAGATTGGTTGGCTCAACCTCATTATTTTGTAAATTCTGGGGAGAAAAAGACTTTAAGTGCTGTAGATTATTTCAAAGGTTATGAAAAGAAACCTGTGTATACTTTCTCAGAGCTTAAAAATGGAAAAGTAGTTTTAAAAGGAAAAGAAATTCAGTTTACAACCGTTGAAAAAGGATTCGCTTCTTTCGTTCTAACAGTAAAAGATGCAGACGGAGATTCAATGAGCAGAACTATTAATTTCTTTATTAAATAAAAAAAGGTTTCACGCAGATTTTGGCTGATTTACGTAGATCTGCGCAGATTTTAATTTTAAAGAATAGAAATCAATAAATATCTGCTAAAATCTGCAAGATCTGCGTGAAAAAAAACTCAGAATAGGAGATTATAATAGATTAAAGAAAAAAATAAATCAGCGCAATCTGCTAAATCTACTTGAAAAATTAAGCTCTCGCAGATTTAGCAGATCCAGCAGATTAAATTAATGTCAAAATGAAAAAGAACATCATCATATCATCTTTATTTCTTTCAACCGTAATATTTGCGCAGAACAAAGGTTTGGTTGCGAATTCAGAAAGTCCGTATTCGAAATTGCAAAGCGTTGGCCTACAAGATGTAAAATGGACAAACGGTTTTTGGAAAGAACAATTTGATGTAGAAACCAAAAACACGCTGCCGTATATGTGGGATTTGTATCATAACGATGAGATTTCGCATGCTTACAAAAACTTCGAAATTGCAGCAGGTTTAAGCAAAGGAACTTTTAAAGGGCCTTCATTTCATGATGGTGATTTCTACAAGATTTTTGAAGGAATGGCGGCAACGTATGCCGTAACAAAAGATAAAAAACTAGATGCAGAAATGGATAAAGCCATTGCGCTTTTCGCGAAAGTACAGCGCAAAGACGGTTATATTCATACTCCTGTTTTAATCGATGAACGTTGGGGAACTTTAGGCCCGGAAGAAGTAAAAAAACAATTGGGTTTCGAAAAATACAATATGGGACATTTAATGACTGCAGCTTGTATTCATTATCGTGCCACGGGTAAAACAAACTTCCTGAATATCGCAAAAGGTGTTGCCGATTTCTTATATGATTTCTACAAAAAAGCTTCACCAGAATTGGCGCGAAATGCAATTTGTCCGTCTCATTATATGGGAATTGTCGAAATGTACAGAACGACCAAAAATCCGAAATACTTAGAATTGGCTAATAATTTAATTGACATTCGAGGAACTACAAATGATGGAACCGATGATAATCAGGATCGGATTCCGTTTAGACAGCAGACAACCGCAATGGGTCACGCTGTAAGAGCAAATTACCTTTACGCCGGAGTTGCCGATTTGTATGCAGAAACGGGAGAAAAGAAATTGTTAGACAATTTAGAATCGATTTGGGATGATGTAACGTATCGTAAAATGTACATTACAGGTGGCTGTGGTTCTTTATATGATGGAGTTTCGCCAGACGGGACTTCTTATGATCCAACTGTAGTGCAGAAAATTCATCAGGCTTACGGAAGACCTTTTCAGTTGCCAAATGCGACGGCTCATACCGAAACTTGCGCCAATATTGGGAATGTGTTATGGAACTGGAGAATGCTTCAAATTACGGGAGATGCCAAATATGCTGATATTGTAGAATTAGCATTGTATAACAGTGTACTTTCTGGAATGGATTTAGAAGGAGAAAAATTCTTGTATAACAATCCGCTGAATGTTTCTAACGATTTACCGTTTCACCAAAGATGGGGGAATGAACGTGAAGGTTATATTGCTTTATCAAATTGCTGTGCGCCAAACGTAACCAGAACGGTGGCTGAAGTTGGAAATTATGCTTACAATATCTCGAAAGAAGGTTTGTATGTAAATTTATACGGAAGTAATCAATTGAAAACAAAATCTTTAAGCGGAGAAGAAATCGAAATTGATCAGCAAACGAATTATCCTTGGGACGGAAAAATAACTTTGAAAATTATAAAAGCTCCAAAAGATTTACAGACTTTCTTTTTAAGAATTCCGGGTTGGAGTCAGAATGCTGAAGTTTTGATAAATAATTCAAAAATTAGTGATAAAATCGTTTCGGGAACTTATCTACAATTAAACCAAAAATGGAAAAAAGGTGATGTGATCGAATTGAATCTTCCAATGCCGGTTGAATTGATGGAAGCGAATCCGTTGGTTGAAGAAGTTAAAAATCAGGTTGCTGTAAAAAGAGGACCTCTGGTGTATTGTTTAGAATCAGATCAGCTTCCTGCGAAAATAAGTGTAAATGATGTGGCTTTGAATTTGAAATCTAAATTTACAACTAACAATTTCATACTGAATAATAGAAATTTAGTAAGCATTGATGCAGAAGCAGTTATAAATTCGAATAATTCATGGAATAAAACGTTGTACAAACCGCTTTCTTCTAAAGATGCAACGGCGGTTCCAATAAAATTAATTCCTTATTTTGCGTGGGGAAATAAAGGAAAAGGTGAAATGACGGTTTGGATGTCGCATTAATTTTGGACGCGGATGAGACGGATTGCCCTTGGCAAAACGCGGATTAAAGCGGATTTTAACCCAACAGTTTGTCATTCCGAGGAACGAGGAATCACACTCGCGAATCGACAAAGATTGGCGATTTAGTTTGCGGAGTTTCTAGTGTGATCTTTCCTTCGTCAAGAGGACAAAACAAAATGGATAAGTAAATTGAAAAACATATGAAATACATTCTAACTCTGTTTTTAATAACAACAATTTCCCTATCAGCCCAAACGCTCGATAATAAATTGACGTTAACCGTTGCACAAGATGGTTCTGGAGATTTTAAAACTATTCAGGAAGCGGTGAATAATGTCAAAGACAATTCAGAAAAACGTGTTGTAATTACTATAAAGCCAGGGAAGTATATTGAGAAATTGGAAATTCCGGTTTCTAAAACTTTCATTACTTTAAAAGGGACGGATAGAAATAAGGCGATTATTTCATTTGATGATTATTCAGGTAAACCGCTTCGTGAACCAGATCCGTCGGGTAAAAAAGAATTCGGAACAGGAACTTCGTATTCTTTCATAATTAAAGGAAACGATTGCACGCTTGAAAATCTTACTGTCGAAAATACAGCAGGAAGAGTAGGACAGGCGGTTTCACTTCATATAAAGAGCGACAGGGTTATCGTGAAAAACTGCAATCTTTTAGGAAATCAGGATACACTTTATTTGTCGGAAGGAAATACCCGAACCTATTTTGAAAACTGTTTTATTAATGGTACAACCGATTTTATCTTCGGTGCTGCTACGGCTTATTTTTATAAATGCACGATTGAAAGTTTAGTCAATTCCTATATTACAGCGGCTTCAACTCCGCAGGGACAAGCCTATGGTTTTGTTTTTGTTGATTGTAAGCTTACCGCAAAAGACAAATCGGTAGATAAAGTATTACTGGGAAGACCTTGGAGACCTTATGCCCAAACCGTTTTCATTAATACAGATTTAGGTTCGCACATTATACCAGAAGGTTGGAATGCTTGGATTGATAATCGTTTTCCAGACAAAGATAAAACCGCCTATTATGCTGAATATGGAAGTAAAGGTTCAAGTGCCAAAGATTTGTCCCAACGTGTTTCTTGGTCGCATCAGTTAAAAAAAGAGGATGTGCAGAAATACAAAATAGATTTAGTTTTTAACGGATGGAATCCAAAAAAATAAACTCATGAAAAAGTTTAGATTTTTTACAATAACATTGTGCTCGGTTTTAATACTGAGCGCTTTTAGCTTTAAGTCGAAAGTAACAACCATTTATTTAATAGGAGATTCTACCGTTGCCGATTATTCGTTAGAAGAAAATTATCAAACTAAAAAATTTCCGCAGGTTGGTTGGGGACAAGTTTTTCAGCCTTTTTTTCAAAAAGACAGTTTAAAACTGGTAAAGAATGTTTTAGGTTCTGCCAAAGAAGTACGAGTAGATGACCGTGCTAAAGGAGGAAGAAGTACAAGAACTTTTTTTCAGGAAGGGCGTTGGGCTTCGGTTTATCAATCGCTTCAAAAAGGAGATGTTGTCATGATGCAGTTTGGTCATAATGATGCTTCTGTAGAGAAAACAGAACGTTATGTAAATATTGAAGGTTACAAAGAGTTTCTTCGACTTTTTATTAATCAGACCAAAGAAAAAGGTGCGACACCAATTGTACTTACTCCAGTTGCTAGAAATTATCCATGGAAAGATGGAAAATTAAGTAATGTTCATGGCGATTATCCGCAGGCGGCTATAGAGGTTGCAAAGGAATTGAAGGTAAAATATATCGATCTGAATGAACTTTCGATGAATTTCTTCTCTTCAAAAGGCCAAGAGTATGTTACTACGAATTACTTTATGAATTTTGAAGCGGGTAAGTTTCCTGCTTTTCCTGAGGGACAAAAAGACAATACACATTTTCAAACACAGGGCGGAATTGAAGTTGCCCGATTGGTTTTTAATGCAATGAAGAAATTATAAGTTTATAAAAATAAGGTAAGCCCGCTAATGATAGGATTTAGCGGGCTTTTTTGTGCCTTCCATTCATCACAAAAATCAAAAAAAAAGCTATTTGCAATTTGTTGGTCAGAATTTACGTTTAAAAATATTTTTTTTTAGTAAAATAAATTAAGTTTTTTTTTGGAGCACCCTGTAGGTATCCTGTATTTGTTTTTGTAAGTTTTTTAATCTGAAAAAAATATACTTAGAGTATTTATCTCTATCGTTTTCGTAAAAATTAGTATTTTCTAAACTATTATCTATCAGCAGTGATAGTAATTAGTTTTGCAGAATATATACTATATGTTTATTTTTGATAACAATCTTATTGTTTTTTAGTCAAAATGAGTTTTTAAATTTTGTTATAAGCAAACATTTGTCTTAAATATTTGGGTTCGTCTATTTTTTCCATTCGTTTTTTATTAATATTGTTTTTTTTGACTGTTTTTTTTTGAAATAACATGATTAAAACAGGATAGAGCAGGACGGTTCTAATGTGTCATCGTCATATTTTTGGAATATTAAAATAAATGTGTTTTAAACATTTAATAAAATTAATTTAAGATTCCATTAAGAAAGATTTTGTTAATAGACAACGCACATTAAACATGACTAACTAACAATTAATAACCTAACCAAAAAAAACATTTATGAAACAAGCACTTATAAAAAGATGTAGTTTTCTTTTGTTTGCACTGATGAGTGTATTGAGTTATGCTCAAAATCAAGTTACAGTAACGGGAACCGTTACAGACAATTTAGGTGGACTATTACCTGGAGTTAACGTAACTGAAAAATCTACCAAAAATTCGGTGACGACAGATTACAATGGAAAGTATCAAATTAAAGTTAAAAGCGGAGGGACATTAGTATTTTCTTTCATCGGAATGAAGAAAATTGAAATTCCTCTTAATAATCGTTCTATTGTCAATGCAAAAATGGAAGACGATTTTAATCAATTAGAAAATATAGTTGTAGTTGGTTATGGTAGTCAGAAGAAAAAAGAACTTACTGGAGCAATTGCTACTATTAAGGCAGATGACTTAATGGATTTACCTGTAACCAATTTATCTGACGCATTAAAAGGATTAGTTCCTGGTGTTACAGTTACGAGTGGTACTGGTCGTCCTGGAGATGCAGGATCTGTTCAAATCCGTCAAACATTTAGTTTGTCTAAAGACGGAGGTTTTAGCACTCCTTTAATTATTATTGACGATATGATTCAGGTTGATCCAAGTAATGGTAAGCCTACATTAGAGCAATTCAACAGATTAGATCCTTCTGAGATTGAAAGTATTACGGTATTAAAAGATGGTTCTGCTGCAATTTACGGTTCGCGTGCTTCACAAGGAGCAATTGTTGTAAAAACAAAACGTGGTAAAGCTGGTAAAGCAAAGTTTTCATACAATAGCCAATTTGCAATAAATGATGCAGTTAGCCATAGTAAAGTATTGGATGCTTATGAATTTGGAGTTTTTAGCAATAGATTTTTTAAATCTAGAGTAGCTGCACCGGCTGTTATTGATCCGGCTACTATCTATTCGGATGCAGAATTGGAGCAAATGAAAGGCTTAAATTATAACTGGTTAAAAGAAGCTTGGAAACCAGCTATTCAGCAAAAACACTCTTTTAATGTGAGTGGAGGTACTGAAGATATTACCTATTTTGCAGGTGCAACTTATTTGACACAAGATGCAAACTTAGGAAATCAAAAATATGATAAATGGAACTTCCGTACAGGTATCAACGCGAAAATTGCTAAGAATTTAGATTTTTCTGCTTCTGTTTCTGGAAACGTTGGAACAGTTGATAAATCATTCACTAAAGCATCATCAAATATTAGTGATGGTAGTTATGCTTCTGCTGCTGGTGGAGAACAAGCAGATTACGGATTCTTGTTACACATGCCACAACATGTGCCTTGGCAAACAACTGTAGATGGTAATCAATATTATGTTTCTCCATTTCCAAATTCAAACAAAAACTTTGGAAGCGCAAATGCAAACAATAATATTGCAGGGTGGAACTATTTTGCCAATTTAAATAATGGTTCACATCAAGTTACTGATGATAATACATTCAATGTAAATGCTTCCTTAAATTATAAATTGGCAGCAGTTAAAGGATTATCTTTCAAAGTTACGTATTCTAGAAATCAAAGTTCAGCTTACACAGAGCAAATTCAATTGCCTTATGATTTAGTTAGAATTAGAGATTATCAACTTCAAGATAAACACTTAGCAAGTGCTGCTAATCCTAGTTTTTATAATGCTACAACAAATCCAACAGGTAGTTATATTTTAGAAACGAATGTAAGAAACTCGAGAGTGTATTATAACAATACAGACGGTAAAAGTACTCAAGGAGATTTCATGATCAACTATGACAGAACTTTTGGAGATCACCAAATTGGAGCCATGGTAGGTGGTGAAGCTTCTGAAGTGTATAATACATTTACACGTTTGGCTTATGAGCAAACAGGTAAAGATTATTTAGGAGATTATCGTACAGCGGGTCAATTAAGCCTTTCTAATAGCCAGGCTACAAAAGTTGAAGGAGGAACGTTGTCTTATTTTGGACGTTTAAATTATAGCTTTAAACAAAAATATTTATTCCAGTTTATTTTACGTAGTGATGCTTCGACAAAATTTGCACCAGAGAATTATTGGGGAACTTTCCCATCTGTTCAAGTGGGTTGGGTAATGTCTAAAGAAAATTGGTTTGAAAAAGGATTACCTTGGGTTGACTTCTTTAAAATTCGTTACTCTATTGGTAAAACAGGAAAAGATAATATTCAGCCTTGGAGATGGGAGCAATATTATGATCTTATCGTAGACAAAGGTTTTCAGTTTGGACCTGGTACAGCTACAGGTGGTGGTGGATTTAATGGAAATGGTTTGACTCCTAGAGTAAATCCAAATAGAAATGTAACATGGGACACTACTATAAAAAACAACGTTGGACTTGATATTAATTTGTTGAAAAACAGATTAAACTTTACTTATGATTTTTATTACGATAAAAATACAGATATGTTAACAGATATGAGCAGTGCTGTAGGTGTGCCAATTTCTGTAGGAGGAGCTTATGCTGAACAAAACTATGGTCAAATTGATGCATGGGGACATGAATTTTCTATTAACTGGAGTGATAAGATAAAAAGTAACATGAGTTACAATATTGGAATCAACTTTAGCTACAATAATAATGAAATCAAAAAATATCCAGATCAAGGAAATCTTGTTCCGTCAAGTAATACGACACGTGTAGGATATTCATCATTTAATCCAGTATGGGGATTTGCAGTTTGGAAAGGAACTTCAACAGGAGATGGTATTTTACGTACAGATGAAGATATTGCAAATTACTGGGCGTATTTAACAGAACGTGCTACAGCAGTTGGAGGAGTGCCAAGATATTTTGATATCAACTCTGTTTCTGGAATGAGAAAAGGATCTTTGGCTTATCAAGATGTTGCTGGACAACTTAATCCAGATGGAACATTAGCACCAGCAGACGGACAAATCATGAAAGAGAATGATTATGTGAAATTGGCTAACAGCAGTAGAACTTATGGTTTTACAACCAATTTAGGATTTAAATATGATGGATTCTCTTTGAGAACTCAAATCGCAACTTCTTGGGGAGGAGCTAATTTTGTAGACTTAGTAAATCAAGGTACATCATCTGCAAACAATATGTGGTCTCGTGAGAGTTTCTGGAGAGATATGTACGATGCTGAGGATAATCCAAATGGTAAATATCCAAACGTAGCACAATGGACCTATATGTCTAGCCCATCAGATTTCTGGCAGCTAAACACTTTCCGTTGTTTTGTTCGAAACTTAAGTCTTAACTATGACATCCCTAAGAAAGTTTTTGCAGATACAAAAATTGCTGCTATAACATTGGGAGTAACAGGTAATAATCTTTGGGATTTATACAATCCTTATCCAGATCATTATAGAAATATGTATGATAATTCTTCTGTAAATTATCCTACACTTAGAACTTGGTCGCTTAATTTTAACGTATCATTCTAATCAAAATTAAAAGAAACTATGAAAACACCATTTAAATATATAACACTATCACTATTGCTTGCTGTAGGTGCTGCTTCTTGTAGTGATGATTTTCTAAAGGATAAGAAAGGTTATGGCTTTTACGATGATACATTCTACCAAACACAAGAGCGTGCACAAGCCTATGTAGACAATCAATATTATGATTTTTATAATGCTTATAAGTCACCAACTGCTACAATTATTGGTTCTTATACAGATGCAAATTCAAGATTGACAGAAGAGTTAGGTGGAACACAAGATTTTATCAATCCAAACAAAACACTTATAAACTCGGCTGATGCAAGTGGTTATTATGGAGCTAAATTAGCAACTAGTATCAATAACCACCCATACAATAGAATTAGAGAATGTAATGCCTTTTTAGAAGACATTGATGTAAAAGGTTCAAATTTGGATAAAACATTCCGTGATCAAGCAAAAGGGCAGATGTATTATATGCGTGCCATGCAGTATTTTGATCTAATGCGTGTTTATGGAGGAGTTCCTATTGTAACAACTGTTCAAGATGCATCGGCTACTGATGCTACAATTCAATTACCTAGAGCAAAAGTTTCTGAAGTTGTAGCGCAAATCGTTAGCGATTTAGATATGGCTGCAAGTTTATTGCCTAGTAACTGGGGAGCTGCTGCTTACGGACGTTTTACTAAAGGAGCAGCAATGGCTCAAAAATCTAGAGTGCTTTTAACATTTGCAAGCCCTATATTTAATAAAAACTGGGACGGTTCAAATGACCGTTGGGAAGCGGCTTTGAAAGCAGGATTGGAAGCAGAAGCTCAATTGACTGCCGATGGTTACGGATTATATGGAAGCACTGCAAAACAATGGGAACAAATGTTCTTGATTGATAACGCTTTCTGTTCAGAAGCAATCACAGTACAACTTTGCGGATTTGGAGTTACTTCTCAAGCAATTAATAACTCTTGGGAAAAAGGAATTCGTTTACTAAGTTTAGGTGGAACAGGTGGAGGAGTTGCTGCTCCAAAAGAAATGATTGATTTGTTCCCGATGGCAAATGGTAGTAGACCAACTGCCGCAAACGGTTACAACGATTTTACTTTCTTCGTAAATAGAGATCCTAGATTTTACAGAACTTTTGCCTTTTCTGGTTCTAAATGGGGAAGCAAAGAAACTCCAAATAGTGTTCTTTGGGCTTACCGTTGGTTAGATGGTTCAAATAAAGCAGGGTTTTCAGATGGGAATACTGCAATATCAAGTCCAGCTTTCGTAAGAAAAATGACAAATACTGCGGCTAGTAAAGAAACAAACTTCCAGTATTCTGGTACAGATATTTTTGAATATCGTTATGCTGAATTATTATTAAACATTGCAGAATGTTATGCTGCTTTAGGTCAAACTAGTAACACTATAGCTTATTTAGGAAGAATTAGAAATCGTGTTGGTATTCCTTCAGCAAACAATTACGGAATTGGAACCCTTTCTGATAAGTATCAAGCAATTGAAGCCGTTTTATATGAGCGTAGAGTAGAATTAGCTTACGAAGGAAAACGTTTCTGGGATGTTCAAAGATGGATGTTATATGATAACGAAGTATTGCCTGGAGTTACAGGAGGTACTGTAAGTAAATTAGGTTTAACACCAATTAACGGAACAAAACGTACTGGTAACTTTTTACAATATAGAGTTTCAACATCTTCAGCAACTACAGACCCTTTGACTAGTGCTCGTGCAAATGTAGTAGCAGATCCAGATGCGGCAAATTTCCAAGCTCAATTAGCAACGTTGGCAACATTTTATAATACAAACTTTATCCGTACAGCATTGGTTACGCCTATGGATAACTTTAATGGAGCTCCGGTTAATATCAAATTCAATCCTAACTATTATATTAATGGTTTAAATACAACGGCTTTAACTGCAAATCCTTGGCTATTACAAACTATTGGTTGGAATGATAACTTTGGTGGACTAGGCACTTTCAATTATCAAGAATAGATTTTTTATTTAAAAAACAGAAATATTACAAAGCTTTTCACCTGTATTCGTCAAAAGATACAGGTGATTTGTTTAAAAAGAATTACCACAACTAGAAATTAACATGAAAAATTCCGCATTATTTATCGCATCATCTCTGCTTTTTTTAGGAAGTGCAAAATGTTTTGCTCAATATCCGAAGATAAGTCCAGAAGTTCAGGCTCAAGAAAAAGCAATTAAAGAAGAAGCTCAAAGACTTTCTGATGAAGCTTGGACAAAAGCTTTAGTTGTTATTGAAGAAGAAGCAAAACAAGGAAAACCATATATACCGTGGGCAGCTAGACCAACTGATTTACCTCAGGCAGAAATTCCTGCTTTCCCAGGTGCTGAAGGTGGTGGAATGTACACTTTTGGAGGTCGTGGCGGAAAAGTGTATACAGTCACAAGTCTAGAAGATCGCGGACCAGGAACTTTACGTGAAGCTTGCGAACAAGGTGGAGCGAGAATCGTGGTATTTAATGTTGCTGGAATTATAAGATTAAAAAGTCCGTTGATTATTCGTGCGCCTTACATAACAATTGCAGGACAAACAGCTCCTGGCGATGGTGTTTGTATCGCTGGAGAATCAACTTGGATTGATACGCATGATGTAATTATCAGACACGTACGTTTCCGTCGTGGAGAAACTTTTGTAGGCCGTCGTGATGATGCAATCGGTGGAAATCCTGTTGGAAACATCATGATCGATCACGTTTCTGCAACTTGGGGATTAGACGAAAATATGTCAATCTACAGACACATGTACAACCCTGGACCAGGTTATCCAGATATTAAAGTTGGAACGGTAAATATTACAATCCAAAATAGTTTATTCGGAGAAGCTTTAGATACTTACAATCACGCTTTCGGAAGTACTCTAGGTGGAGAAAACTGTTCCTTCATGAGAAATATGTGGGCTAACAATGCAGGAAGAAACCCTTCTATCGGTTGGAACGGAATTTTCAACTTCGTAAATAACGTAGTTTTCAACTGGTATAACAGATCTACAGATGGTGGAGATTATACGGCTAATTACAACATCATCAACAACTTCTACAAGCCAGGTCCTGTAACCGATTTGACGCAGCCAATCAGCTATAGAATTTTAAAACCAGAATCTGGAAGAAGTAAATTGCCTTATGTGGTTTTCGGAAGAGCTTACGTAAACGGAAATGTTATTGACGGAAACGAAAAAGTGACTAAAGACAACTGGGATGGTGGAATTCAGTTAGAGAATAAAAAAGGGGAATTAATGACTTACGACGAAGCAAAAGAATATTTTGCTAAAATGAAAGCAGCTAAGCCTTTTCCAATGCCATGGTTTCGTCCATTCATGAAAGCAGACGAAGCATATGAATTTGTTCTTAAAAATGTTGGAGCAACGCTGCCAATTAGAGATAAAGTAGACGAAAGAATCGTAAGAACTGTAAAAACTGGAGTTCCAGAATATGCAAAAGGATTAGAGAAAAAGACTTTCTACCAATTCGAACACAGACGTTTACCGATGGATTCGTATAAAAAAGGTATTATCACTGATATTTCTCAAGTTGGAGGATATCCAGAATACAAAGGAAAACCTTATGTAGATACTGACAAAGACGGAATGCCAGATGCATGGGAGAAAAAATACGGTTTAAATCCGAACGATCCATCTGATGCACAAGGAGATTTAAATGGAGATGGATATACCAATATCGAAGATTACATCAACGGTGTAAATCCTGCGATAAAAGTAGACTGGAAAGATTTGGCTAATAATAAAGAAACATTAGTTAGACCTTTATTAGATTTAAAATAAGGAACAATTTTTGAAAACATTCCTGTTTTAAGAAGTAGGAATGTTTTTAAAAAAGAGCCTGAAAGGCTCAAAGCAATAACATAGGACAACGTCCTATGTGTAAGATAAGCCCTGAAAGGGCGAAAGCATAATGACGTTACTGATAAAGGCTTGCGCCCTTTCAGGGCTATGTCTACATGATTTGTGAATCATAGGATGTTATCCTATGGTGTTGCTTAAAGGCCGTTGGCCTTATGATTGAGTTAAAAAAATAACTAAAAAAAGAAAGACAATGGCACTAAATAAATTAAACGCTGGTTTATTATCGCTGGTTTTTGCATTTTCAAGTTTAAATGCACAACAGCATTTAGATCCTGAATATGTAAAGGTTACCAACGAAAGAGCTGCAAAAATCGTTACCAAATTAGATCTAAAGAACGAAGCAAAAGAAAAAGCAGTTTCAAATATCATAGCACAACAGTTTAGAGATCTAACTGAAATTCAGGACGGAAGAGATGCTGAAATCAAAAAAGTAAAAGAAGATGCTTCTTTAGCAAAAGAAAAGCAAAACGAAAAGATTGATAAACTGAAAGCAAAAGCTGACGAATCAATTGCAAAACTGCATAAATCTTACATCAAAAAATTAAGTAAAGAATTATCAGAAGATAAAATTACTGAAGTTAAAGACGGAATGACTTATGGAGTGCTTCCTATTACAGTTGCAGGTTACAATGATATGCTTCCAAATTTAACAGCAGAACAAAAAGACTATATCTACAAAGCTTTAGTTGAAGCGAGAGAACATGCAATGGATGCAGGTTCATCTAAAGAAAAACACGGCTGGTTTGGTAAATACAAAGGAAGAATCAACAACTATTTATCAAAACAAGGTTACGATCTTAATAAAGAAAGTAAAGATTGGCATGAACGTGTTGAGCAAAGAGAGAAAGCGAAGAATTAGTCTTTAGTAATTAGTGATTAGTTCTTAGTAGCTAGTGGTCATATATTTAGTTATTTAAGAATTATAATAATATTAAAAATGCTAATTGCTAAGAACTAAAAACTCAACACAAAAGCTAATCACTAATTACTAAAAGCTAATTACTAAAAGCTAATTACTAATAGCTAATCACTAAAAAACTAACTACTATTAACTACAACCACACACAATTCAATGCAAAATATTTTCCCAAACCATACTTTAAAGAGAACATTTATGGCGTTGTCATTTTGTTCACTTGTTTCATCGGCGTATGCCCAATATCCTGTAATTCCAAAACCTGTTCAGGAAAAAGCAGATGCTATTTTAGCTGATGAAGAAAAAAGGCTGAGCGAAATCTGGAATGCTAATCTTCATATAATCAAAGAAGAAGCAAAACAAGGAAAACCATATTTGCCTTGGGCTTCGTATCCTAAAGATTTTGTTTTTGCAGATATTCCTGCCTTTCCAGGTGCTGAAGGAGGTGGAGCCTACACACAAGGTGGACGTGGCGGAAAAATATTTGTGGTTACGAGTTTAGAAGACAGCGGAAAAGGAACTTTCCGTGAAGCCTGCGAAGCGGTTGGAGCGAGAACAATTGTTTTCAACGTTTCAGGAATTATTCAATTGAAAAAAAGAATCAGCATGCGTGCGCCTTACGTGACCATTGCTGGGCAAACTGCTCCGGGTGACGGAATT
This sequence comes from Flavobacterium sp. ACN2, assembly GCF_002303885.1. GTDB lineage: Bacteria > Bacteroidota > Bacteroidia > Flavobacteriales > Flavobacteriaceae > Flavobacterium. The sequence goes on from NZ_MRCM01000012.1 coordinate 47,340, forward strand.
TGTATTGCCGGAGAAACTTTAGAAATCGACACACATGATGTTATCATCAGACACATGCGTTTTAGACGTGGTGCAACCGAAGTAACCAGAAGAGACGATGCTTTGGGCGGAAATCCGATGGGAAATATCATTGTTGATCACTGTTCTGTTAGCTGGGGATTAGACGAAAATATTTCGTTATACAGACATCAGTTTGCAGCTAATGCAAAATCAAAACTAGAAAAATTACCGGCTTGTAATATCACGATTCAAAACACCATTTCATCAGAAGGTTTAGATACGTACAATCACGCTTTCGGAAGTACAATCGGCGGATTAAATAGTACTTTTATGCGCAACTTATGGGCGGATAATATTTCTAGAAATGCTTCTATCGGAATGTATGGCGACTTTAATTTTGTAAATAACGTAGTATTCAATTGGTGGAATCGTACTCTTGATGGAGGTGATTATCGTTCGATGTTAAACATCATCAATAACTATTTTAAACCAGGGCCAATAACGCCGCAAAACGAACCTATTGCTCATAGAATTGTAAAACCGGAATCTGGTTATATTGAGCCAAAACAATATGGAAGAGCTTATGTTTCAGGAAACTTTATTGTTGGTTCTCCTGAAGTTACGGCAGACAACTGGAATGGCGGTGTACAATTGGAAAACCTTCCAGAAGCTGAAACAAAAGAATTTTTAGCAGCTATTAAACAGCCAAAACCTTTTTCAATGCCAAAATTCAATATCATGTCGGCAGAAGAAGCTTACGATTTTGTTTTAACGAATGTTGGAGCGACAATTCCAAAAAGAGATGCGGTTGATGAAAGAATTATCAAACAAGTTAAAACTGGAAAAATCGAAGTAAAAGACGGTTTAGAAAACAATATCGGAAAAGAGTATATCAAAAGAAGATTACCTGCTGACTCTTATAAAAAAGGAATTATAACGCATCCTGACCAAGTGGGCGGATATCCAACTTACAAGGGAAAAGCCTATAAAGATTCAGATAATGACGGAATTCCAGATGCGTGGGAAAAGAAATACAGTTTAAATCCGAATGATGCTTCAGATGCTAACAAAGATGCAAACGGAGACGGATATACGAACATCGAAAAATATTTTAACGGTATCGATCCAAACAGTAAAACAGATTGGACGAAAATCGAAAATAATACGGATACATTAGCGAAGCTGAAATCATTGTTGCAATAAGAGTTAGAAAATAGAGTAAAGAATATAGAAAATAGACATTAGAAAAAATGATTTAGCTTTGAAGAAATCTATATTCTTTACTCTATTTTCTATATTCTAAACATTTCTAAAAAATAATAAGGTGAATTTTATCCAGTTAAAAAATACAATCTCCCTTCAAAAAGATAAAATAGTTTTGTCTGGTTTGGCGATGCTTTTAAGTATAAACATCACAGCCCAAAACAATTTCCCAGATATCATCAAAACCAAAGAAGGAAAGCTTTCTTTTACAACAGATAATCAAGGAAACCAAATCCCAGATTTTTCTTTTGCAGGATATCGAAACTCAGAAGTTGCCATTCCGAATTTGGAGAATAAAATTTTCGTTTCTCAACAAGAAGAAGATGCAACTCAGAAAATCCAAAATGCAATTGATTATGTCAGTGCATTAAAACCAGATAAATCAGGATTTCGCGGAGCAGTTTTGTTAGACAAAGGAACTTTCAAAATCAGCGGAACATTATACATTAGAAAATCGGGAGTAGTTTTAAGAGGAAGTGGCAATGCCGAAAACGGAACTGTACTTTTAGGAACCGGATTAGAAAGAGAAGCTTTAATTAGAATTTTAGGTGTAAACGATAAAGTCTACAAAGATTCATTTGAATTCGCTAACGGATACACACCACTTGGAACTCAGAAAATTCAATTAAAAAATACAGCAAAATTAAAAGTTGGCGATGAAATCGAAATCAGCAAACCTTTAACGGATAATTTCATTAAAGAAGTAAACATGCAGGATTTCGGTGGAGAAACTTCTTGGATTGGATGGAAAAAAGGCGATTGGATAACAACTTGGAATCGTGTCGTAACCAAAATTAACGGAAACGAAGTAACTGTAAATGCACCAATCACTATGTCTTTGGATGATGTTTTAGGAACTTCAAAAGTAACCGTATATTCTTGGCAAGGAAGAATTGAAAATACAGGAATCGAAAATATCTTAATAAAATCAACATACAATTCTTCAAACTTAAAAGACGAAGAGCACAGATGGCAGGCCATCAGCATTGAAAATACCAGAAATGCTTGGGTTAAACAAGTTAATTTCAAACACTTTGCAGGCGGAGCCGTTACGGTTTTAAAAACAAGTCAGCAAATTACGGTTGAAGATTGTATTGCGACAGAACCAATTTCAGAAATCGCTTCATTTAGAAGACATACTTTTTACACAGAAGGCCAGCAAACACTTTTCCAACGCTGTTATTCAGAATTTGGATATCATGATTTCGCTGTGGGCGGATTCGGAACAACTGGACCAAATGCGTTTGTACAATGCGAATCACATTTGCCATTCGAAAACAGCGGCACAATAGGAAGCTGGGCAACAGGAGTTTTATTTGACATTGCCAATATCGACGGAAAAGCACTAAGTTATAATAACAGAGAACAAGGCGGAAGAGGAGCAGGATGGACAGCTGCGAATTCTGTAATCTGGGAATCATCGGCATCAAAAGTAGAATGTTATAGTCCGCCAACAGCACAAAACTGGGCTTTTGGAGTTTGGGGACAATTTGGAGGAAACGGACATTGGAAAAATGTAAATGAACATATCAGTCCAAGAAGTTTATTCTACACACAACTAGAAGCCAGATTAGGAAAACTTCCAGTTCAACCTTTTATCTATGATTTAGGTTCAGAAGCTTCTTCAAGTCCTAGTGTAGAAGTTGCTGCAGAATTGACTAAAAATTCAGCAACAACAGCAAAAAGCTTGCAGGAATGGATTGCAGAAGCTTCAAAAGCAAATCAGATTAACACTGACAGTAAAGGTTTAAAAAATGCAAATGATTTAAAAGTTGCTTCAAATAAAACAGAAAAATCAACTTCTAAAGTAACTACAGAAAATGGCTGGTTAATTTTTGAAGGAAAAGTAATTGCAGGAAAACAAACCAACGTTGCTTGGTGGAGAGGCGATTTAACCGATGATTTCGTAAACAAATCTACACCGCATATCACGCGTTTTGTTCCTGGAAGAACAGGAAACGGATTGACGGATAAAATTCAGGAAACTGTAGACTATTTAACTAAAAACAATATCGTTTTCTTAGAACACAATTACGGTTTATGGTACGACAGAAGAATGGACGATCACGAGCGCGTACGTCGAATTGATGACGATGTTTGGCCTCCGTTTTACGAACAGCCTTTTGCCAGAAGCGGAAAAGATTTCGCTTGGGATCATTTAAGTAAATACGATTTAACAAAATTCAATGATTGGTATTGGAGCCGTTTAGCGCAGTTTGCAACGCTGGCAGAACCAAACGGACAATTGTTAATCAATCAGCAATATTTTCAGCACAATATTTTAGAAGCCGGAGCGCATTGGGCAAGTTCACCTTGGCGTTCAGCAAACAATATCAACAATACAGGATTCCCAGAGCCACCGCCTTACGCAGGAGATAAACGTATATTTATGGCGGAGCAATTTTATGATATTACCAATGCGCAAAGAAGAAAATTACACGAAGGTTTCATTAGAAAATCATTTGAAAATTTTCAGGAAAACAGCAACGTAATTCAGTTGACAAGCGCCGAATATACAGGTCCGTTACATTTTATGGAATTCTGGTTAGACCAAGCCCAAAAATGGAAAGACGAAACTGGTAAAAAAGGATTAATTGGTTTAAGTGCAACCAAAGATGTTCAGGATGCTATTTTAAATGATGCTAAAAGAAATAAAACTGTAGATGTAATCGACATTCGTTATTGGTATTACAAAGAAGACGGATCAGCTTATGCACCGCAAGGAGGCGTTAATTTAGCACCAAGACAGCACGCCAGAAAACTAAAAACCGGAAAAGAGACCGATAATCAAGTATATCGCGCCGTTCATGAATACCGAGAAAAATATCCAGAAAAAGTCATTTTATATTCAACAGATGGTTCTTCAAGATTTGGATGGCCGGCTTTAATGGCTGGAGCTTCAATGCCAAACATTCCAAAAATTGAACTGCCACAGTTTTATATCGCTTTAAGCGAAATGAAATTAGTTGAAGGAAATTCGTTTTCAGATAATCTCTGGAAACTCGAAAACAAAGGAAAAAGCTATCTTTTTTACCTAAAAACCGATCAAGATATCACAATCGATTTATCAAACGAAAAAGGAACATTTGAAGTATTTGCCATCAATGCAACAACAGGAAATATAACGAAAAAAGCAAATATCAGCGGAGGAAAACAAGTAACAATTCCACAAGCTGAAATAAATGAAAAAGTGCTTTTTGTAGTGAAAAAATAAAAGAAGGGTTTGCCACGAATTAGCACGAATTTAATTTTGAATTAAATCTGCTCAATCTGAAAGATCTGCGAGAGTAAATTTTTCACGCAGATTTAAAAAAGATAAAAGCAGATTCAACAGATTTTTAAATTTTGATCTGCGTAGATCAGCCAAAATCTGAGAAATCTGCGTGTAACAATAAACACAAGCAGAATAAAAATTAGTGAAAATTCGTGTAATTCGTGGCAAACAAACCTAAAAAACATAAATTCAAAAACAAACCAAAATGAATCTGAAAATTAAATCTTTATACGCTCTTTGTATAAGCTTTATGTTAACAGCACAAAGCGGATTTTCGCAATCTGCAAAAACAAAAGCATCTCTGCCTGAAATCAAAGTATCTAAAAATCAGCATTATTTTGTTACCGAAAACGAAAAACCCTTTTTCTGGCTGGGCGATACAGGCTGGTTGGCATTTGGAAAACTGGACAGAGCGGGAGTAGAGAAATATTTTAAAGACAGAAAAGATAAAGGATTTAATGTCGTTCAGGTAATGGTGTTGCACAATATAAATGCGGTTAACGTTTATGGCGATGCTGCTTTAATCAACGAAGACGTTTCAAAACCCTTAATTACGGCAGGAAATGATTTTAAAGATGAGAAGCAATACGATTACTGGGATCATGTAGATTACACATTAGACGTGGCTCAGAAAAACGGAATTTATCTAGCAATGGTTCCAGTTTGGGGAACCAACGTTTCAAAAGGAAATAAAGTAAGCAAAGAGCAGGCAATTGAATATGCTAAGTTCTTAGCTAACCGATATAAAAACAGAACCAATATAATTTGGTTAAACGGAGGAGATACTCATGGAAATGAATTTCAAGATATCTGGAATGCCATCGGAAATACTTTAAAAACCAACAATCCAAAGCAATTAGTGACTTTTCATCCGTTTGGAAGAACCGATTCTTCAGAGAATTTCCATAACGAAAAATGGCTGGATTTCAATATGTTCCAATCCGGACACAGAAGATACGATCAGGATTCATCAAAAACGAATTTCAAAGAAGACAATTACAAATTTGTTTTAAGAGATTTCGAATTAAAACCAACAAAACCAACACTTGACGGAGAACCATCGTACGAAGGAATTCCACACGGTTTGCACGATACTCTACAGCCAAAATGGACAGCCAGCGATGTACGTCGTTACGGATATTGGTCGGTTTTATCAGGCGGTGCAGGTTACACATATGGACACAACGCTGTAATGCAAATGTTTAGAAAAGGCGACAAACCAGCGTACGGAAACAAAGAATTATGGACGTCAGCGATTAATGCGCCTGGAGCAAAGCAGATGGTTTATATTAAGAAATTAATGGAAGAAGTGCCATTTTTAGAAGGAGCTCCGGATATTTCATTAGTGGTTAACCAAGGAGAAAAATACGATTATATTCCAGCGATAAAAGGAGAAAAATACGCTTTATTATACACTTATAACGGAAGAATAATAGAAGTAAAACTAGGAAAAATTTCTGGAGATAAATTCGAAGCAACTTGGTACAATCCAAGAAATGGAAAGAAAACTAAAATCGGAACATTTGATAACAAAGGAACTCAAAACTTTCAACCAGAAGGTAAAAAAGAAGATGGCAATGACTGGGTTTTGATTTTGAAGTCTATTTAAGTGATTAGTGAAAAGTAAAAAGTAATTAGTGAAATGTAATTCGTGAATGAGTAATCACGAATTGTCCACAATCTTGTCATCCTGACGAAGGAAGGATCACACACGAAGCTCGTCAAAGATTGGCGAATTACTTTACGGAATTCCTAGTGAGATTCCTCGTTCCTCGGAATGACAAAAAATGCGAATAATATAATACTCTCGCAGATTTGCTTCGCCTGTTCGCTGTCGCTCGGGTTACAGATCAAGCAGATAAAAATCTTTTTAATCTGTTAAATCAGTGGCAAACAAAAAATCTGCACAATCTGCCAAATCTGCGAGAGAACAAAAAAAAATAAATTATGAAAAACATACTAATAATACTCTTCTTCATCACCGGACTAAACACCACTTTCGCTAACGACGGCTGGTTAAACATCTTAAATGAAGGCGGAAACAACAAAGGAATAAAATGCACACAAGCCATTCAGAATGCAATTGAAAAAGCATCTAAAAATGGTGGAGGAACGATCTTTTTTCCTGCTGGAGAATATTTAACAGGAGCTCTAACATTAAGAAGCAATATTACAATTCACTTAGATTCAGGAGCACTTTTAAAGTTTTCAGAGAACTTCGATGATTTCCTTCCTTATGTAGAAATGCGTTACGAAGGAATTGTAATGAAAAGCTTCCAACCTTTATTTTACGCAAAAGATGTTCAAAATATCACCATTACAGGAAGAGGCGTAATAGACGGACAAGGAAAAGCATGGTGGAATGAAGTGTACCGAATCGAAACGGCTAAAGAACCACTTCCTCCAACCAAATACCAAACTATGTGGGAAGAGCAAAACAAAGGCCTTTACACAGAACCTTACTACAAGAGAACGGTTGACAAGAAATTTTTTAGACCTTCTTTTTTTCAGGCTTATAATTGTAAAAACATTTTAATCGAAGGTGTTACATTTCAAAATTCACCTTTCTGGACGATTAATCCTGAATTCTGTGATAATGTAACCGTAACGGGAATTTCGATTTTTAATCCGCATTCACCAAATACAGACGGAATCAATCCTTCTTCTTGCACGAATGTTCATATTTCAAACTGTCACATCAGTGTTGGAGACGATTGTATCACGATCAAATCAGGAAGAGATGGCGACGGACGTAAATACGGAAAAGCAACAGAAAACGTAACCATTACAAACTGTACCATGTTAAGCGGTCACGGTGGAGTGGTTATTGGAAGTGAAATGTCGGGTGGAATCAAAAAGATCACGATTTCAAATTGTGTTTTTGATGGAACAGATCGTGGAATCCGTATTAAGTCAGCTCGCGGAAGAGGGGGTGTTGTAGAAGATATTCGTGTCGATAATATCGTCATGAAAAATATCAAAGAAGAAGCGATCGTTTTGAGCCTTTTCTACGATAAAGGAACTCAGGTTGAACCTGTAACCGAAAAAACACCGATTTTCAGAAACATTCACATGAGCAATATTACGGCTTCAAACGTAAACAAAGCGGGACAGATTCTGGGAATTACCGAAATGCCAATTCAAAACATCACTTTCTCAAACATCAATATGGATGGAAAAGAAGGTTTTACCGTGAGCACGGCAACAGATGTTGAATTTCACGATGTAAAAGTAAATGCAACCGTTGGTTCGTCTTTCAAAATATCAGATTCAAAAAACATCATTTTAGACAATGTTGGATCTTCAACAGCAATAAAAGGAGTTCCTGTTATCAAATTAGATAATGTTTCAAATGTGCTGATCAACAATAATTTTCCATTCAACCCAACCGATATTTTTATCGAAGCGGATGGAAAAGACACTAAAAACATTTTCCTGAAAAATAATGTTTTAAATAACGTTACAACGAAAATCAAAAAAGGCGCTTCTTTAGATAAAAAAGCAATTACAGAATAATAAATCGGTGAGCCAACTTTGTCAAAGTTTCAAACTTTGACAAAGTTTAAACGGAACATAACATGAAAAAAATATTCATCATAGTAACCCTTTCACTTTTTGCAATTAGTTATTCGCAGAAAAAGAAAGATTTATATCTTTTTACGTCGTTTAGAGAACCCGCAACAGAAGGTTTATATTTGGCCTATAGCGAAGACGGTTACAATTGGAAAGGACTAGAAGGATCATTTTTAAAACCCGAAATCGGAGCCAGTAAAATCATGCGTGATCCGTCAATAACAAAAGGAGGCGATGGAACGTATCACATGGTTTGGACAACAGATTGGAAAGGTGGAAACGGTTTCGGTTACTCAAGCTCAAAAGACCTAATTCATTGGTCGAAACAACAATATATTCCAGTAATGAAAAACGAACCAGAAGTAGTAAATGTTTGGGCACCTGAGATTTTTTATGATGATGTCAGAAAAGAATACATAATTATCTGGGCATCAACAATTCCATTTAGATATCCAAAAGGAGTAGAAGAGGAGAAAAATAACCACAGAATGTATTACGTAACGACAAAAGATTTTAAAACTTTTTCGGATACAAAATTATATTACGATCCAGGTTTCAGCGTAATTGACTGTGTGATTGTCAAAAAAGGAAAAAAAGATTATGTTTTGGTTTTGAAAGACAATACAAGACCAATGCGAAACATAAAAGTAGCTTTCGGGAAATCGCCTTTAGGTCCGTTTGAAAAGAGTTCTGAACCGTTGACAGAATATTTATCAGAAGGTCCGACAGTAGTGAAAGTTGGTAAAAACTGGTTGTTATATTATGACAATTATGGTTCAAAAAATTATAAAGCGTTAAGCACAACAGATTTTGTTCATTTTGAAGATGTATCCTCCAAAATAAGCCTTCCCGAAGGACACAAACACGGAACGATTACAACAATCTCTGCGGACGTTTTAAAAAGACTAATTGAAAGAAAATAAAATCCGCCAAATCTGCTAAATCTGCGAGAATAAAAATTTCTCCCGCAGATTTAGCAGATCAAGCAGATAAAAATATAAATTATAATGATTACTTTCCAAAACATAAGAACCAACATCATTACAACAGCCACAATCCTTTTGGCTTGCACGGCTGTAAATGCACAGAACGACACAGTTCGTTATGTTGGCAAAACACTGTCAAACATCGATTACCATCACGGACAGTTAAGTCCAGCCGTTGGAGTTCACGCCACACAAATCATGCGTGCAAGCCGTGAACATCCTGAAAAAGCAGATGGTTTTGGATGGACATACAACCACCAGCCGATGATGGCGTATTGGAATAATACCTTTTACCTTCACTACTTAAGCGATCCTTCGGGTGAACATATTCCGCCAAGCCAAACTTTATTAATGACTTCTAAAGACGGAGTAACGTGGACAAAACCAGAAGTGATTTTCCCGATTTACCGTATTCCTGACGGATGGAAAAAGGAAGGCGTTGAAGGCGTTGCCAAAAATCTGGATGCGATCATGCATCAAAGGATGGGCTTTTATACGTCAAAAGACAAACGACTTTTTGCTTTGGCATATTACGGAATCGCAATGGATGAAAAAGACGATCCAAACGACGGAAAAGGAATTGGACGTGTAATTCGTGAAATCAAGAAAGACGGAAGTTTTGGCGAAATTTATTTCATCAGATATAATAAAACTTGGGACAAATCGAAATCGAAATTTCCATTTTACACCGCATCAAAAGACAAGGGTTTGAAAAAAGCCTGCGAAGAAATTTTATCAAAACCTTTGGTTTTACAGCAATGGGTTGAAGAAGCCGATCGTGACGATGAATTGATTCCGTTACAGAAACCATACAAAGCATTTAGTTATTACCATTTGCCAAACGGAAATGTAGTGGGTTTATGGAAACATGCTTTAACTTCAATCAGTAGAGACGGAGGAAAATCTTGGGATTATATGCCATTACGTGCGCCAGGATTTGTAAACAGCAATGCTAAAATCTGGGGACAAAAAACTTCAGACAATCGTTATGCGACACTTTATAATCCGTCAGAATATCGCTGGCCATTGGCGATTTCGACAAGTGACGACGGATTGAATTATAAAGATCTATTATTGGTTCATGGCGAAGTAAGTCCAATGCGCTACGGCGGAAACTACAAATCGGCAGGTCCGCAATACGTTCGTGGAATCACAGAAAAGAATGGAACTCCGCCAGACGGAAAAATTTGGGTTGGTTATAGTGTAAATAAAGAAGATATTTGGGTGGCATCGATTCCTGTTCCTGTAACTTCAGAGGTTAAAGAACAAGCAAATGATGTTTTCAATGCACTTCCAGATGGAGAAGAATTGAAATTATGGAATACGTACGATCTTTCGTGGGCATCAACAAAAATCGAAAAGAAAGCCGATGGTAAAAAATGGCTGACGCTAAGAGATCAGGATTATTTTGATTATGCCCGTGCCGAAAGAGTAATTCCATTTACAGCAAAATTAGAAGCTGTTTTCACTGTAAAACCGGAACAGAATAATCATGGTTTATTGCAGATTGAATTTCAAAATAAACAAGGTTTGCCATCTGTAAGATTGATTTTTGATTCGGATGGAGAATTAAAGGTAAAAAATGGTGCGCGTTTGAGTTCGGTTACAAAATACGAAGCAAACAAAGCATATACAATCACAGTTAAATTAGATGCTAAAAACCGTCAGTACACTATAAAAGTAAACGATGGAAAAGAATCAACAAAGATATTTTATGCGCCAACAGACGGTTTCGAGCGAATTATGTTCCGCACAGGAGAGCAAAGACACACGCCAAATCCAGACACAGCGCCAGACACAGACGATTATGATGATCTGCCTCAAACGGGAAAATTAATCCCAGAAGCAGTATTCAATATCGAATCTTTGATTACTAAAAAGTTGTAATTATTTCACCATTAAGAGATTAAGTAAATTAAGCTGAATGTTTAGTTTGACTTATTTGAGGTCATAAAGTTTTCATATCGAAAGATTAAGTAACGGAAGACTTAATGAACTAAATTAAGGCTTAGATTTTCGACATAGTGAGCTTAATTTACTTAATATCTTAATGGTTAAATTAAAAATTTATAAAGTGAATATTTCAAAATCCATATTAACCTTCATTTTTGTTTTTTTCTTTTTCATTTCAAATGGACAAATTTTGCCTGTACGTTTAACAACAGAAATGGCTGAAAACCCATTAGCTGTAGTTCAGAATCGGCCGAAATTAAGCTGGCAATTGATTTCAAAAGAATCCGATGCATCACAAGTCGCTTATTTAATTTTAGTAGCTTCATCAGAAGAAAAATTAAATAATGACGATGGCGATATATGGAACAGTGGAAGAGTAAATACAGATAAAAATCTCCATATTGTTTACAACGGAAATCCATTAAAAAATGAAACCAAATATTTCTGGAAAGTGAAAGTTTGGAATCAGTCAGGGAAAGTTTCAAAATGGAGTAGAACAGCTTCATTCATAACCGCTCCATTAGAATCAGATTTAAATCCGACTTGGATTGGGGCGATTACAAAAGCCGACAGCCATTTGCCAGAAGGAAGAAATTATCACACAGCCACTTTCAACAGAGAAAAAAAGAACTCGTTTATCAACGCTTCCGATTCTTTGTCAAGAAGAAGTATTATGTTGCGTAAACCTTTCGAAGTTGAAAAAGCAGTCAAAGAAGCTGTCGTTTATATTTCAGGTTTAGGACATTACGAATTGACTATCAATGGTAAAAAAGTGGGTAACAGCCAATTTGCGCCTTTGTGGACAGATTATGATAAAACGGTTAATTACAATGTTTATGAGTTAAGCGCAAAAGAATTTCAAAAAGGCGATAACGTAATTGGTGTTTTGTTAGGAAACGGAATGTACAATACGCTTGCCGAAAGGTATACTAAATTCTTCGTAAGTTTTGGCCCGCCGACTTTATTCTTTAAAATGAAAATCAAGTATAATGACGGTTCAGAAGAAATTATAAAATCAGATAGAACTTGGAAATATAGCAAAAGTGCAATCACATATAATAGTATTTTTGGTGGAGAAGATTACAATGCCAATTTAGAGCAGAAAGACTGGAATAGAAAGGGGTTCAAAGATAGAGATTGGAAAAAAGTAGTCATTCAGGAAGCTCCAAAAGGCGTTTTAAGACCGCAGACTGCATCGCCGGTTACGATTCAGAAACAATACGAAGTTAAAACCGTAAAAGAACTGAAACCGAATTTCTATGTTTTTGATATGGGACAGAATCTTTCAGGATTTCCAACGATCAAAGTAAAAGGAAAAAAGGGTCAGACAATCCGTGTTTGGGTTGCTGAAGGTTTAAATGAAGAAGGCACAATTGCTCAGGGAAGATCTGGAAAACCATATTATTACGATTACACACTAAAAGGTGATGGAATAGAAGAATGGACGCCAAAATTCAGTTTCTATGGTTATCAGTATGTTCAAATTGAAAACATAAATTACAAAGAAGATAAGAATAAAGAGTTTCCAACTTTAGTTGAACTAAAATCGAATTTCATTTATAATTCGGCAGGAGAAGCGGGTAGTTTCTCATGTTCGAACGAGATTTTCAATAAAACGCATGAACTGATAAACAACTCCATAAAAAGTAATTTTCAAAGTGTTTTTACCGATTGCCCGCAACGTGAAAAATTAGGTTGGCTGGAAGAAATTCAGTTGAACGGCCCGGGTTTAATGTTCAATTATAACCTTCAGACTTTCCTTCCTGCAACGATGCAGAACATTTCTGATTCACAGCGTGATAACGGTTTAATTCCGACAATAGTTCCAGAATATGTAATTTTTGGAGGCGATTTTACCGATTCTCCGGAATGGGGTGTTACAGGCGTGATTTTGCCTTGGATGTATTATGAATATTATGGAGATGCTTCATTATTAGAGAAATATTTTCCTGTAATGAAAAACTATGTGGATTATTTGGGAACGAAAGCAACAAAAAATATTGTTTCACACGGATTGGGCGATTGGTACGATTACGGAACACACCCAGCAGGATATTCAAAAAATAGTCCGATTGCGCTTTCTGCTACTTCTCATTACTATTATGGAGCTTATTTAGTAGCAAAAGCATCAAAATTATTAGGAAAAACTGAAGATTTTGAGAAATACAATACGTTGGCTTCAGAAATTAAAACCGCTTTCAACAAGGAATTTTTCAACGAAGAGACCAAACAATACGGAACAAGCAGTCAGTTTAGCAACTCGGTGCCAATTTTTATGGATATTGTAGAACCTCAGTATAAAGAAGCTGTAATGCAGAATTTATTAGCTGATATTAAAGAAAATGGAGATCGTTTGACCACGGGAGATGTTGGAAATCGTTATTTATTCCAAACTTTGGCAAGAAACGGCGAAAACGAAACCATGTACAGAATGCACAATCATTATGATGCGCCAGGTTATGGTTTTCAGATTAAATTTGGCTTGACCACTTTAACGGAACAATGGGATCCGAGAAAAGGAAATTCGTGGAATCATTTTATGTTAGGGCAAATTGAAGAATGGTTTTATCAAAGTTTAGCCGGAATTATGTCCGATCCTGAGAAACCTGGATTCAAGCATTTCTTTATTCAGCCAGAAGTTGTTGGCGATATGACTTTCGCGAAAGCAGATTATCAATCGGTTTACGGAAAAATTGCTTCTTCTTGGGAAAAGAAAGATGGTAAATTTATTTTGGCAGTTCAAATTCCAGTAAATACATCAGCGACAGTAAAATTACCAGTTGCTAAAAATTCAGAGATAAAAATTGATAATAAAAAGGTTAGGGTAGGTTTTGATGAAAAAGCTCAAAAGCCTGTTTTGGAATTAGGATCAGGAATTTATACAATCGAATGTAAATTGTAAAATGTAAAAAGTAATTTGTAAAAATGTTTAATCACTTTTTCCACAAAAAGAAAAATTAATTGCGTCCTGTTTTAGCTGAACGTTCAAAATAAGACAAGTCAATAGGCTTTAGCCAAATAAATAATTTCGGTAAAGCCCATTTTAAAAATCAATTTGTTTTCCTTCAGTTAAATCAGGAGGCAAATCAAAAAAATGTAATAATGAAAAATTTAAAATACATCTTAATAGTTTCCATTTTTGCTTTGACATTTGCGAATGCACAAAGCACTTCTGATACTAATTTTAGAAAGCCAGTATCGGAAACACTGAAAAAGATTGAAACTCTTTTTAAAGTAACAATCAATGATGATAGAGGTTTATTAAAAGGAAAAGAACTGGATTATGCCGACTGGAGAATTGAACCTGGAAATCTGCCTCTTTCGCTGACTAATATTCTAGCGCCGTTTGAACTGATGTATTTCAAACAACCCGACGGAACCTACATTATTCGTAAATATGAAAACCATAAAGTTTCAGTTGATAAAGGAAAAGAACGTTTGTTTTATTTAGAAAACCTTTATTCGACTAAAGAGGAATGGGAGAAACGCAAAACGGAGTTAAAAGCTTGTATGATTGAATCATTTGGTTTGGATAAGGCGCCCCCTACGCCAAAATCTAAACCACTTTTAACTCCAAAGAGAATTTATAAAGACTACAGTGTCGAAAATATTGCTTTGGAAATTCTGCCTGGAGTTTATGCAACAGGATCGATTTACAAACCGTATCCGCTAAATAAAAAAGCAGCTGTTATCTTAACACCAGACGGGCATTTTGGCGACGGAAGATACAGAAAAGACGAGCAGTACCGTTGTGCGATGATGGCCAAAATGGGAGCAATTGTAGTTGGTTATGATTTATTTGCTTGGGGAGAATCGCTATTGCAATTTCCAGAAGAAACCCACAGAAATAGCATTGCATCTACGGTTCAGGTTTTAACCGGAATTCGTTTATTGGATTATTTAGCAACGGTAAAAAACGCCGATATGTCACGAGTTGGCGTTACTGGAGGTTCTGGTGGAGGTTCACATACGATGTTTTTAGCCGCAATTGATGATCGAGTAAAAGTTTCAGCTCCAGTTGTAATGGTTTCTTCTCATTTCTCAGGCGGTTGTCCATGCGAAAGTGGTCGTGGAATCCATCTTTGTGTAAACGGAACAAACAACGCCGAAATCTCTGCTATGATGGCTCCAAAACCACAATTGATTGTTTCTGACGGAAAAGACTGGACATTAGCTGTTCCTGAATTAGAATTTCCTTTTATCCAAAGAACATACGAATTGTATGGAAAGAAAGATTTAGTTGAAAATGCTCATTTTGCAAAAGAAGGTCATGATTTCGGAATTTCGAAACGTATGGCTTTGTATCCGTTTATGGCAAAATATTTAAATTTAGATTTGAATAAAGTGAAGAACGACAAAGGCGAAATCGACGAATCGACTTGTGTAATTGAACCAAAAGAAAAGTTGTTTGTCTTTGGAGATAAAGGAGAAAAACTGCCTGCAAATGCTTTGAAAGACATCAACAAATTATATGAAATGTTTGGAGAAAAAAATCTGAAAGTTTACGAGGTAAAAAAATAGCCACGAATTCACGAATTATTGATCTCCATAATCTGCTCAATCTGCGAGAGTAATTTTTTTCACGCAGATTTAGCAGATTTAGCAGATTTTTAATTATTGGAAAAATAAATTTGAGAAATTAAACGCAAAGAATGATTAGAGTTAATTCGTGAATTCGTGGCGAAAAAAAAATATAAAAATGAGATTAAAAATTAAAATAACGGCGATTTGTCTTGGAGTTTTTTCGCTTGCAACGGCACAAAACAAAGACCTAAAACTATGGTATGATAAACCAGCTGCGATCTGGAACGAAGCTTTGCCTTTGGGCAACGGACGTTTGGGTGCCATGGTTTTTGGTGATCCAGCAGTAGAACGTTTGCAGTTGAACGAAGAAACCATTTGGGCAGGTTCTCCGAATAGCAATGCGCATAATAAATCTATTAAAGCACTTCCAATAGTTCGCCAGTTAATTTTTGACGGGAAGTTTGATGAAGCGCAGGATTTAGCAACGCAGGATATTATGTCGCAGACGAATGACGGAATGCCGTATCAGACTTTTGGAAGCGTTTATATTTCATTCGCAGGACATCAAAAATATACGGATTATTATCGTGATTTAGACATCAGTAATGCGACAGCAAAAGTAAAATACAAAGTAAACGGCGTAGAATTTACAAGAGAAATTCTAACTGCATTTTCAGATCAGGTAATTGTAGTGAAACTCTCTGCAAGTCAGCCGGGACAGATTACTTGTAATGTTTTTATGAACAGTCCAATTGATAAGACAGTTGCATCCACAGAAGGAAACCAGATTGTACTTTCGGGAGTTGGAACTAACTTTGAAGGGGTAAAAGGAAAAGTAAAATTTCAAGGAAGACTTACTGCTAAAAATAAAGGCGGGGAAATCGATGCCAGCAACGGCGTTTTAAGCATCAACAAAGCCGATGAAGTGACTTTATACATTTCGATTGCAACCAATTTCAAAAACTATCAAGATATTTCAGGAGATGAAATTGCAAAAAGTAAAGACTATTTGGCTAAAGCGGAAACCAAAGATTTTGAAACCATAAAGAATGCGCATGTTGACTATTACCAAAAATTCTTCAACAGAGTTACTTTAGATTTAGGTTCGAATGAATTACTAAAGAAACCTACAAACGAAAGAATTAGAGATTTTTCGAAACAGTTTGATCCGCAATTGGCTTCGTTGTATTTCCAATTTGGACGTTATCTTTTAATTTCCAGTTCACAGCCAGGCGGACAGCCAGCAAATCTTCAAGGAATCTGGAACGATATGGTGACTCCGCCTTGGGATAGTAAATACACCACAAACATCAATGCCGAAATGAATTATTGGCCGGCACAAGTAACCAACTTACAGGAAATGCACGAACCATTTGTGCAAATGGCAAAAGAATTAAGTGTAACAGGAGCAGAAACAGCTAGAATGATGTACAATGCAAATGGTTGGGTTTTACATCACAACACCGATATTTGGCGTGTAACTGCTCCAGTAGATTCAGCTGCTTCGGGAATGTGGCCAACTGGTGGTGCTTGGGTTTGTCAGGATTTATGGGAAAGATATTTGTACACAGGAGATAAAAAATATTTAGCAGAAATTTATCCGATTATGAAAGGTGCAGCCGATTTCTTTTTGGATTTTATGGTTATCGATCCGAACACAAAATATTTAGTTGTTGTTCCGTCAAGTTCTCCTGAAAACACACACGCAGGCGGAACAGGGAAAGCGACAATTGCATCAGGAACGACAATGGACAATCAGCTGGTTTTTGATTTGTTTACACATGTTATCGAAGCTTCGGCTTTAGTTTCGCCAGATGCTGCTTATGCCAAAAAAGTGAGCGATGCTTTAGCTAAAATGCCTCCAATGAAAGTGGGTAAACACAATCAGTTACAGGAATGGCAGGACGATTGGGACAATCCGAAAGACAATCACAGACACGTTTCGCATTTGTACGGCTTGTATCCAAGCAATCAGATTTCGGCAATTAAAACGCCTGAATTATTTGAAGCAGCTAAACAATCGCTTATTTACAGAACAGACGAATCTACAGGCTGGTCAATGGGATGGAAAGTGAATCTATGGGCGAGATTATTAGACGGAAATCATGCTTATAAATTGATTCAGGATCAATTACATTTGGTAACAGCGGATCAAAGAAAAGGCGGCGGAACGTATCCGAATATGTTGGATGCGCATCAGCCGTTTCAAATTGATGGTAACTTTGGATGCACAGCCGGTTTTGCCGAAATGCTGATGCAGAGTCAGGAAGATGCAATTCATTTACTGCCTGCTTTACCAACTGTCTGGAAAGACGGAAGTATTAAAGGTCTAGTTGCAAGAGGCGGATTTGTAATCGATATGACGTGGAAAAACAATAAAGTTTCGGAGCTAAAAATCTATTCGAAAATAGGAGGGAATTGCCGATTGAAAGTTGAGAATACACTAAAAGGTTCTTCACTTAAAAAAGCAAAAGGAAAAAATCCAAATCCTTTGTTTTATGATGTAGAAGTGAAGAAACCTATTATTTCTAAAGAAGCAAAATTGCCTAAAGTACAGTTGCCAACTTACAATATTTACGATGTGAATATGAAAGCAGGGCAGACGTATACTTTTACAGGGAATTAAAAATATTTTAAAACCATATAAGTGATATAAGAAAATATAAAGGAAAACTTAATTGAACTTATATTGCTTATATGGTTTAACTTTAAAAAGACTGAATTTTAAATGTTGACAAATTTCAAACATAAAATAATAACACTTTCAATTGTAATCGCTTGTATAAACAGCGGTTGTAAATCTGGTGCAGTAGAATCCCAAAAAGGAAAATCGTTTATTTTAAAAGAAAAAAACTTCAAACATTATGTTGATTATTTCAACACGATGGAAGATGAAAACTTAAAATTTGCGATTCCGAATGATAGTGCCTGGACTTGGATGGAAAAGAATATTCCGTTGTTCGAATGTCCACAGCAGAATTTTGAGGAGATTTATTATTTCAGATGGTGGAGCGTTCGCAAACATATTAAGAATACACCACAGGGATTTGCAATTACTGAATTTTTAGTAGATCGTTCGTATGCCGATAAATACAATATGATAAGTTGTGCTTTAGGTCATCATATTAATGAATTCAGATGGGTTCATGATCCGAAATATATTGAACAGGATGTGAAACTTTGGTACAGAGGAAATGATGGAAAACCAATGAACAAATTGTATAAATTCAGCAGTTGGACAGCCGATGCTTTGTACAATCGTTATTTGGTGAATAAGGATGAAAAATTCTTATTGGATTTATACCCAGACATGGTTGCCGATTATGCTGTTTGGGAAAAAGACCGTCAGCGTAAAGATGGTTTGTTTTGGCAGCATGATGTAAAAGATGGAATGGAAGAATCCTTAAGTGGCGGGCGTAAAGTACAAAATGCAAGACCAACGATTAACAGTTATATGTACGGGAATGCTGTAGCGATTTCTAAAATGGCTGAATTGAAAGGCGATAAAGAAGTTGAAGCAAAATTCAAAGCTAAAGCTGACGTTTTACGACAATTAGTTGAAAACAAATTATGGAATCCAAAAAGTGAGTTCTTTGAAACTTTAACAGAAAAAGATACTTTAGCACAAGTTAGAGAAGCGATCGGATTTATTCCGTGGTATTTTAATCTGCCGGACCAAAACAAAGGTTTTGAAAAAGCTTGGGAACAGATTAAGGATGAAAAAGGATTTTCGGCTCCATTTGGTTTGACAACGGCTGAAAGAAGAAGTCCAAGATTTAGAACGCATGGAACAGGAACCTGCGAATGGGATGGTGCGATTTGGCCATTTGCAAGTTCGCAGACGTTAACTGCTTTAGCGAATGTTTTGAATAATTACAATCAGAATTTTGTAGCCAAACCCGATTATTTCAAACAAATGTCATTGTATGTTCAATCGCAATATTACAGAGGGAAACCTTATCTTGGCGAGTATTTAGATGAGACAACAGGCTATTGGTTAATGGGTGACAGAGAAAGAAGCCGATATTATAATCATTCGACTTTCAATGATTTAGTGATTACAGGTTTGGTTGGTTTACGCCCAAGAACTGATGAGAAGATTGAAGTAAATCCGTTGATTCCGCAAGAGAAATGGGATTGGTTTTGTTTGGATAACGTTTTGTACCATGGCAATATTATTACGATTCTTTGGGATAAAACAGGAGAGAGATATAAAAAAGGAAAAGGTTTCAGAATCTTTAAAAACGGAAAAGAAATTGCAGTTTCTGAAAGATTGGAGCGTGTGATTTCAAACTAATTATAAATCCGACAGGTTTTTAAAAACTTATCGGTTTAATAGTCATGCAAGTTATTTTAGTTAAGAATAAAATTTGGAGAAAACAGTATTAAATTATTCAATCAAAGGTGGTGTATTTCATATTGTATGGAATATGGTATTTGTGGTTTTAGGTATTTACTTTTTATCACTCATAAATGTTGAAAAGATTACATTTAAATTTACCGATTTAGTATTACCAATTGTTGCTATTTTATTTATTATCGTTTATGGAAAAAAAGCGGTAATGACGCTCTTTAATTTTCATAAAAAAATAATATTCTCGCAAGAAGGATTAGAACTAAATGAGATTTTTTATGAATGGAAAGATATTGTATTTCCAAGAGTTATTGCCAAAACAGAACACACGGCAAAGTACAATTTGTCATATAAGGAGTTTTACCTCACTTTTATTTATAAGCAGAAAACAATCGAAATAAAAATAGATGATTACGATGTATCTGAATATGAAATTAAGGAACTTCTAAAAAAGTATACTCCAAAATTTACACCAAGCACTATGAGCGAAAATAAAACAGTTTACAAACCAATACATAATTTTGACCAGATCATAACTTTAGATGAGTATTATGATCTTGAACATGAGGATTCAGAAGAAGCAATAAAAGATATTCAGAAATTAGCTGTAAAAGATCTCGATGGATTAAAGCGTTTCTGTGAAAATCAACTTTTTACTCAGTCTGATAAAGTTAGTTTTGTTTATTATTCACTAAGTGAAGATGAAGAGATCGATAAATGGGCAGATTTTCTATCTGATGAATTCAATAGAGTTTATCAAATTGCATTAAACCAAAATAAAATTAAAGCACTTTCTCCTGTTTTGACCGAGATTTTTGTTGAAAATATAACTTCATATAATGCAGATCGGGTTAGAGAAACATTGTTAAAAGGTTTGGATCATAAGAATGTAGAAATTCGTTTGAGCGCTTTGGAATTTCTTCCAGATTGGATTGATGAACAGGTTTTGAAGAGTAATCCAACTATAGTATCGAAGCTGAGACAAAAACTGAAAGATCCTGAATGGAAAATACGATGGGAAACAAGTAAATTATTAGAACAAAATAAAATTGCTTTTGAGAGTTTAAGCACATTGGATAAATTAAGAAGATTTATTAATCCTTAATTTTTTAAAAGTAGTTGGATCTAGTTTGTCATTTCGACGTAAGGAGAAATCTTCGCAAGAAACTCTACAATCAAAATCGACAATCTTTGTCGAGCTGCTAACGAAGATTTGCTTCGCCTGTTTACTATAGCTCGGGTCTCCTTAGGTCGAAATGACAAAAATGAGCATAATTTACTCCCGCAGATTTAGCAGATTTGGGAGATTTAAAAAATAGAGTAAAATAATCTGCAAAATCTGCGAGAAAAAAAAATAAAGCCAAAAGCTTAAAAATATTACCATGAAAAAGTTTTTTTTACATCTGACAATAATCATTTCACTTTTCACAATTTCGGCGAAAGCCCAAAACAAAATCATTGTGAGTGATTTAAAATGTGAAATGCTGACAAATCCAGAAGGCATTGACGTTTTACAGCCAAGATTGAGCTGGAAAATAAAAGCAGGGATAAATGATTTAAAACAAACGGCTTATCAAATCACAGCTTCTTCATCTTTAGATAAACTAAATGCAGGAAACGGAGATTTATGGGATAGCGGAAGAGTGCAAAGCGATGAATCGGTAAATGTAATTTATAATGGAAAAAAACTAAAAGACAGACAAGACGTTTACTGGAAAGTAGTCGTTTTTACTAATAAAGGCGAAGTTCAATCAAAAGAAGTAGCACATTTCAGTATCGGGATTTTAACGTATGCCGATTGGAAATCAACTCGCTGGATTGGATATGAAAAAACGTCTCCAGGAGATAGTATTTCGCAGTATTCTCGATTATCAGCGAGATATTTAAGAAAAGAAATTGACTTAAAAAAGAAAGTCAAAAGTGCCAAGGTTTATATCATGGGAATGGGCTTGTATGAGTTGTACATTAACGGAAATAAAATTGGTGATCAAGTCTTAGCACCTGTTCCGACAGATTATACGAAGAATGTAAAATACAATGTTTTTGATGTGACTTCACAATTGAAGGAAGGCAAAAATGCATTGGGAACCATTTTAGGAAACGGACGTTTTTTTACGATGCGTCAGGATTATAAACCGTATAAAATCAAAACTTTTGGTTACCCTAAAATGGCTTTGCAATTGTTTGTAGAATATACAGACGGAAGCAAAGAGGTGATTAGAACCGATGATACTTGGAAAATCACAACTGACGGACCAATATTATCGAATAACGAATATGACGGTGAAGAATACGATGCCCGTAAAGAAATGAAAGGCTGGAATACCATTAATTTTAATGATAAAAAGTGGCTTTCAGCAGAATATGTTCAGGAACCAGGCGGATTCTATGAAGGGCAGATGTCGGCCAATATGAAGATTAAACGTGAAGTAAAACCTATTTCGATTAAACAGACACTCAAAGGAACTTATATCTTGGATATGGGGCAAAATATGGTGGGCTGGTTACAATTGAAAGTGAAAGGAAGCGCTGGCGATAAAATCACCATGAAATTTGCAGAGTCTTTACAGTCTGACGGTTCGTTGTATATTGCCAATCTTCGTGATGCCAAAACGACGGATATTTATACATTAAAAGGTGAAGGCGAAGAAGTCTGGGAACCTCGTTTTATTTTTCATGGATTTCGATTTGTTGAAATTTCGGGTTTCAAAACAAAACCGACTTTAGAAAACTTTGTTGGAAAAGTCGTTTATGATGACATTGCCACAACGGGAACTTTTGATTCTTCGAACCCAATTATGAATCAGATTTTTAAAAATGCATGGTGGGGAATCAGCGGAAATTATAAAGGAATGCCAATCGATTGTCCGCAGCGGAATGAACGTCAGCCTTGGTTGGGAGATAGGACAACAGGAGCTTACGGCGAAAGTTTCTTATTCGACAATCAGACATTGTATGCAAAATGGTTGGATGATATTAGAAACTCACAAACTATTGATGGAGGAATTCCAGATGTAGCACCTGCTTTCTGGCGTTATTATGGCGATAATGTGACTTGGCCGGGGACTTATATTACAGTTGCGGATATGTTGTATCAACAATTTGGAGACAAAAAAGTAGTAGAAAAACAATATCCGTCTATGAAAAAATGGATGGATTATATGGAAGAAAACTATTTGGTTGATGATATCATGACCAAAGATAAGTACGGCGACTGGTGCGTTCCGCCAGAATCTTTGGAATTAATCCGTTCGAAAGATCCTTCTCGTTTAACAGACGGCGAATTGATTTCGAGTGCGTTTTATTACCAGCTTTTAAATATCATGAAGAAATTTGCTGTAATCGCCAATGCGCAAAATGATATCAAATATTATGACGAATTAGCTTTGAGAATAAAAAAAGCATTTAACGCTAAATACTTTAATTCAGCCAAAAACAACTATGCTAATAATACCGTAACAGCCAATTTACTGCCTTTGACTTTCGGAATGGTTCCAGAAGAATTCCAGCAAAAAGTTTTTGAAAATTTAGTTCATGAAGTGGAAGTGACTAAAAACGGTCATGTAAGTACGGGCGTTATCGGAACACAGTTTTTGATGCGAACGCTGACTAATTTCGGCCGTGGCGATTTGGCTTTCAAATTAGCTTCAAACAAAACGTATCCAAGCTGGGGTTATATGGTCGAAAACGGCGCAACTACGATTTGGGAACTTTGGAACGGAAACACTGCAGATCCAGCAATGAACTCGCAAAATCACGTTATGCTTTTAGGCGATTTGCTGATTTGGTATTACGAAAATATGGCAGGAATCAAGAGCAATCCTGAAACTCCGGGCTTCAAACAAATTATCATGAAACCAGATTTTAATGCTGGATTGACTCATGTAAATGCTTCGTATGAATCGATTTACGGATTGATAAAAAGCGATTGGAAAAAAGATAAAAAGGCTTTGGTTTGGAATATTACCGTTCCCGCAAATACATCTGCAGTTGTGTATCTTCCTGCAAGCGATATTTCAGCTGTTTCAATCAATAAACAGAAGCTGGATAAGACTTCTTACGCTTATTCTGTAGAAAAAAATCAAATAATTGTCACACTTTCGTCAGGAAATTTTGCTATTAGCGTTAAATAATCTACATTTTTAATAATTCGGGACAGTACAGGATACATTGTTAATTTTTTGGTGTTATTTTTACACTTATTAAATATTTTTACCTAAAAAAATGTTGGGTATGTATTTATAGTCAAAAAAAATAATTCATAATTTAATTAAGAATGAAAGTAACAAAATTAGCATTTGTCTTGTTTGGACTTTTCCTTTTAGGAAGTTGTAAATCGGCTTTAGAGAAAAAGACTTGGAAAGAGGGGATTTTAGTAGATCAATTTGTTTACGATAAAGCGCCTTATCCGTCTTGCCATGCCATTACAATCGTCGAAGCTACAAATGGTGATTTAGTGGCCTCATGGTTTGGAGGAACTCACGAAAGAAATCCTGATGTTTGTATTTACGTTGCGATTAAACCAAAAGGAAGCGATACTTGGAAGGAAGGCGTAAAAGTAGCTGATGGTGTGATGAAAGAAGGGCCGAGATTACCAACATGGAATCCCGTTTTGTACCAAATTCCAGGTGGCGATTTAATGTTGTTTTACAAAATCGGACCAAAACCATCAGAATGGTGGGGCGTAATCAGAACTTCATCTGATGGCGGAAAAACTTGGTCTGAAGCACAAAAGATGCCTGATGGTTTCTTAGGGCCAATCAAAAATAAACCAGTTTTATTAAGCAACGGAACTTTATTATGTCCGTCAAGTATAGAAGGCGATGGCTGGAGACTTCGTATGGAATCTACTCCAGATTTCGGAAAAACTTGGGTAATGGGCGATACGCTTCCAAGAGGAAAACAAAAAATCAATGCGATTCAGCCAAGTATTTTATTTCATAAAGACGGAAGCATCCAAGCTATTGGAAGAACTAGAAATAGAGCTATTTTCAGCACATTCTCAAAAGATAACGGAAAAACGTGGTCGGATGTAGAGTTAATCGGACTTCCAAATAACAACTCAGGAACCGATGCTGTAACGTTAAAAGATGGTAGACATTTGTTAGTTTACAATCACGTTCTTCCTCCGGGAAAAGAAGCAAAAGGACCAAGAACGCCTTTAAACGTTTCGGTTTCTAAAGACGGAATTCACTGGAACGCGGCTTTGGTTTTAGAAGATTCAAAAATTAGTCAATATTCTTATCCATCGATGATTCAAGGTTCAGATGGAATGGTGCATATTGTGTATACTTGGAGAAGAGAAAAACTGAAATATGTAAAAGTGGATCCAAGTAAATTGGTTGCACTCCCAATCAAAAACGGAATCTGGCCAGGCGAAGAAGGAAAAGTGGTAACAGCAGTAAAAGCTGAAGAAGAGTAAAATAAAGTTCGCCACGAATTTCACTAATTTCCACAAATTTTTTAAAATACTAATTCGTGAAAATTCGTGGAAATCGTGGCAAAAAAATATAAAGCCACAGATTAAAATGATTAGAAAGATTTTCTTCTAATTAATCTCCAAAATCTGCTCAATCTGCGAGAGTTAAATTTTTCTCGCAGATTTAACAGATCGAGCAGATTTTTTTTAATCTATTTAACCTTTATAATCTGTGGCAAAAAAAATATAAGCATGAAATCTAAAAGAAATTTACTTATTGCAATGCTTGTTGTTATGTCGACAACATTTAATAGCTGTGCAACGGCTCAGTCTTCCAATAAAAAGCAAAAATATAAAGTGGCAGTTTGCGATTGGATGATTTTAAAAAGACAAAAATTAGGCGCTTTTGGTTTGGCTGCTGAAATAAAAGCTGACGGAATCGAACTGGATATGGGAGGTTTAGGAAATCGTCCCACTTTTGACAGCAAATTGGGTGATCCAGTTGAAAGACAAAAATTCTTAGATAAATCGAAAGAAACCGGAGTTGGAATCAGCTCGATTGCAATGTCTGGATTTTATGCACAGTCTTTTGCCACAAGAGAAATTGCACCAATGATTGCGGATTGTATTGAGGCTATGAAAAACATGAAAGTAAAAGTGGCTTATTTGCCGTTAGGAACTCAAACCGATTTGGTTAAGAATCCTGAATTACGTCCCGAAGTGATTAAAAGATTGCAATGGGCAGGAAAGGAAGTAGGGAAGATTGGTGGTGTTATCGCAATTGAAACTTCTTTAAGTGCTACTGAAGAGAAAAAACTTTTAGAAGAAGTAGGTTCAAAATATATTAAAAGCTCTTTCAATTTTGCTAATGCTTTAGATAATAAAAGAGATATTTCATCAGAATTAAAAATCTTAGGAAAGAAATATTTAGCGCAGATTCACGCTTCCAACACCGATCAGTTTTGGTTGGAAAATGACAAGGCGATCGATATGCCAAAAATCAAACAAACTTTGGATGAAATGAAATGGAGTGGATGGCTA
Organism: Flavobacterium sp. ACN2; assembly: GCF_002303885.1. Classification (GTDB taxonomy): domain Bacteria; phylum Bacteroidota; class Bacteroidia; order Flavobacteriales; family Flavobacteriaceae; genus Flavobacterium. The sequence goes on from NZ_MRCM01000012.1 coordinate 73,727, forward strand.
ATTGTAGAGCGTTCTCGAGACGTGACACAAGTGCATAATGTAAAAGCCAATTACGGCGCAAACGTAGCTTATTTGAAGAAGATTTTCCAGAATTAAACAATAAACAGTGATCAATATGTAATCGTTAAACAACACAATTTTTCACTATAAATCTGCCTAGTCTGCTAAATCTGCGAGAGATATTTTTCACGCAGATCGGGCAGATTTAGCAGATTATTTTTAGAATGAATACCCAAAAACAGCATACTATGAAATATTTACAATTACTTTTTTTATGTTTTTATGTCTCTTTCGCGACAGCGCAAAACATCACTGTTGTTAGTGATCCGAGTTCGCCAAGAGCAAAATTTGGAGCAGAGAAATTATCTGAAACACTTTCAGCAAAAGGATTCAGTGTAACTTCTTCTGATAAATTCAAAAAGTCAAAAGATAAAATAATTGTAATTGGAGAAAAAGGAACTGATTTCTGGAAGAAAAATGCTAAAAGCGCTAAAATCGATGACAGCAAATTAACCAAGAAAGAAGGTTTCCAGATTCGCACTCAAAATAATGTAATTTATGTTGAAGGAACAGATGCTTCTGGTACTTTATACGGAGCTTTGGAATTAACAGATATAATTAAAGCTTCAGGAAAACTTCCTTCAGAAATTAATATTGAAGACAGTCCGGAAATGGTTTTGCGTGGAGCCTGCATCGGAATGCAGAAACCGGTTTATCTTCCAGGACGCGATGTTTACGAGTATCCGTACACGCCAGAAACTTTTCCATGGTTTTACGATAAAGCTTTATGGGTAAAATATTTAGATATGCTGGTAGAAAACCGCATGAACTCGCTGTATTTATGGAACGGACACCCGTTTGCTTCTTTGGTAAAATTGAAAGAATATCCGTTTGCGGTTGAGGTAAGCGACGAAGATTTCAAAAAGAATGAAGAAATCTATAAATTCTTAACGGTCGAAGCGAACAAAAGAGGAATCTGGGTCATTCAGATGTTTTATAATATTATTGTTTCTAAGCCTTTTGCAGAGCATTACAACATTAAAACGCAGGATCGTTCAAGACCAATTACGCCTTTATTGTCAGATTACACCAGAAAATCTATTGCTGCATTCATTGAAAAATATCCAAATGTTGGATTATTAGTTTGTTTAGGAGAAGCTATCAACACGATTGATGATGATGTAGAATGGTTTACCAAAACGATTATTCCAGGAGTTCAGGACGGATTAAAAGCATTGGGAAGAACAGACGAGCCGCCAATTATTCTTCGTTCTCATGATACAGATGGGCCTTTGGTAATGGAAAAGTCACTGCCATTATACAAAAACCTTTACACAGAAAGTAAATATACAGGAGAATCGTTAACGACTTATACGCCAGGCGGTCCTTGGGGAGAAACACATAAACAGTTGAGTTCCCTAAAATCAATTCATATTGAGAACGTTCATATTTTGGCCAATTTAGAACCCTTCAGATACGGTTCGCCAGATTTTATCCAAAAAACAGTAAAAGCGATGCACAGCGTTCACGGAGCAAATGCATTACACCTGTATCCGCAAGCTTCGTATTGGGATTGGCCGTATTCGGCAGATAAAACTAAATCAGGTGAGCGTTTATTAGAAATGGATCGCGATTGGATTTGGTATAAAGCTTGGGCAAGATATGCTTGGGACAGTAAAAGAGATCGTACTGAAGAAGTTAAATTTTGGGATAAAGATTTAGCAGATAAATTTGGAACGACTCAGGAAGCGGCCAATAATATTTTAAAAGCGTACGAAGAAACGGGAGAAATTGCGCCAAAAACCTTAAGACGTTTCGGAATCACAGAAGGAAACCGTCAAACCTTATTGCTAGGAATGTTCGAAAGCCAATTGGTGAATCCGTCAAAATGGAGAGTTTATCCAGGATTCCATGAATCTTGTGGACCAGCAGGAGAATTGCTTTTGGAATATGCTAAAAAAGAATGGAACAAAGAACCACATTCTGGCGAACTTCCAACTCAGATTATTGCCGAAATTACCGAACACGGAAGATTGGCTGTCGAAGCAATTGACAAAGCTGAAGCCAGCGTAACCAAGGATAAAGAAGAATTTGAACGCCTTAGAAATGATATTCATGCGTATAAAGCGTTTGCTGATTTCTTCTCAGAAAAAGTAAAAGCTGCTCTATTGGTTTTAAGATACAGTTATTCAAACGATATTGCCGATTTAGACAAAGCGATGCCTCATTTAGAAAAAAGTATCGAATACTATGAGTTATTGGTAAAACTAACAAAAGATACCTATTACTATGCCAACAGTATGCAGACGGCTCAACGTCGAATTCCGATTGGAGGAGACGACGGAAACAACAAAACTTGGGCTGAATTATTACCGCATTACGAGCGTGAATTGGCTAATTTTAAAAGAAATCTTGAGAAGCTAAAATCTTCAAAAGATGGTAAGATCGAAACCAAAGAAGGGAAACCTTGGAAAACAGCTGAAGTAACTTTCATCGACGAAAAACCGGGAACGTATTTAGTAAAACCGGGAACAAAAGTCTACGGAACAGATATTTCTGAGTTAACTAAAATTGCTCCTGAACTTCAAAACCTAAAAGGATTCTCGTTCGTAGAAAATGATCAAAACGAAAAAGGAACACATTTGAAGTTTAGAAATACAAAAGCGGTTAAATTAGTGGTTGGGTATTTCAATTCAGATCAGAAGAGATTTTTATTACCACCAAGTTTAGAAACCGATGCTGCAGGAAATGCGCACGGTCAAGCCGAAGTGATTCTGGCAAGTGCAATGAATTTAAAAGATTTACCACGTGTAAACATTCACACCTATACTTTTCAGGCGGGTGAGAATAAATTAGATTTAGGAAAAGGAAAAGTATTGATTTTAGGTTTCATCGACGCAGATCAAACCATAACACCACGTGATGTTGGATATATTGATGCAGGAGAAAAAGCGGCTATCGATTGGTTGTTTTATTAATTTTTTGGGCGTGTCCCTTCGGGTCGGGCTGTACGTTCCCGCTTCCCGATGAAAAATCGGGAGAGCTCCACTGCCATCCCTCACGCAAATAAACGTGAAGTTAGACCTGACAGGTTTTCAAAATTCGTTAGGTTTGCTCAAAGCATAAACACAATCTTGTCATCCCGAGGAACGAGGGATCTCCGCAAGAAGCTCTGGATAGTTTGTCATTTCGAGGAACGAGAAATCGCACTAGAAATTCCGTCCAGAAATTTGCCAATCTTTGTAGAGTTCCGTGTGTGATTTCTCCTTACGTCGAAATGACAAAAAGGGGAGTAAAATAGAAACTTAAACAACCTTATAATCACTTATATGGTTTTAAAAATATGAATAGAATAGTTTTTTTTATTTTTTGTTTTTTTTCAAGCCTTTGCTTTGTTTGGAGTCAGAGCAAAGATTCGGGGAAGTTTCGTAAAGAAATTTCGCTGAATTCGTCTTGGGAAACCGTAATACTGGATAATCTTCCGCTGAAAGAAGAAGATTTTGTAGAAAATCCAAAAACTGATTCCAATTGGCAAAAGGTTAGTGTGCCTCACAATTGGGATCAGTATTATGGTTTCAGAAGAACAAAACATGGAAATTTACATGGTACTGCATGGTACAAAAAAACGCTAAAACTTGATAAAAAAGAGAGTTCAAAACAACATTTTCTCTATTTTGAAGGTGTAAGTTCGTATGCCACAGTTTGGGTAAACGGTAAAAAAGTGGGCGAACACAAAGGCGGAAGAACCACTTTCACCTTAGATATTACAAAATCGGTTTCTTTCGATAAAGAAAATATCATTTTAGTAAAAGCAGGGCATCCATCTTTTATTGCCGATTTACCTTGGGTTTGCGGTGGCTGTTCTGGAGAATGGGGATTTTCAGAAGGTTCTCAGCCAATGGGGATTTTCAGGCCAGTTTCTTTGGTAATTACAAACGATATTAGAATTCAGCCGTTTGGTGTTCATATCTGGAATGATAAATCAGTTTCCAAACAAAAAGCAATTCTTCATACTACAACAGAAATCAAGAACTACGGTACTTCACAACGCAACTTAACTATCGAAAATATCTTTCTTGATGCTTCAGGAAAGAAAGTTGTTGTCAATAAAAGCGATAACAAAATCAATTCGGGAGAAACAAAAGAAATAGCACAGACACTTCCTGAGATTCAAAATCCGAAATTATGGTCGCCATCCGATCCGTATTTGTACAAATTGGTTACTTCAGTTTACGAAAACGGAAAAATAATCGATCAGTTAACAACGCCTTACGGAATCCGTTGGGTAAGCTGGCCAGTTAGCCGTGACGGAAAAGACAATCGTTTTTTCATTAATGACGAGCCTGTTTTTATAAACGGTGTGTGCGAATACGAACATTTGATTGGAAAAAGCCATTCATTTTCAGACGAAATGATTCATTCTCGAATCGAGCAAATCAAAGCAGGCGGATTTAATGCTTTTAGAGAAGCGCATCAGCCTCATAATTTATTATATCAAAAAGAATTAGACGAAAACGGAATCCTGTTTTGGAGTCAGTTTTCGGCGCATATTTGGTACGATACGCCTGAGTTTAAAGAAAACTTTAAAACCTTATTAAGAGAATGGATTAAAGAACGCAGAAACAGTCCTTCGGTTGTTATGTGGGGATTGCAGAATGAAAGTACCATTCCGAAAGAATTTGCCGAAGAATGCACACAGATTATTCGTGAAATGGATCCATTATCAGCTTCACAACGTATTGTAACAACTTGTAATGGTGGAGAAGGAACAGATTGGAATGTCGTTCAAAATTGGTCAGGAACTTATGGTGGAGATCCGTTGAAATACCATCTGGAAATGACCACTCAGTTATTAAACGGTGAGTACGGAGCATGGCGTTCAGCCGATTTACATACCGAAGGAGAATTTGACCAAAAAGGAACTTTAAGCGAAAACCGTTTTTCTCAATTAATGGAAATTAAAGTTCGTGAAGCAGAATCGGTAAAAGATAAAATTGCAGGACAATTCAACTGGCTTTTTGCTTCGCACGAAAATCCGGGACGTGTACAAAACGGAGAAGGATTTAGAGATATTGACAAAGTTGGGCCAGTCAATTATAAAGGACTTTTTACGATTTGGGGCGAACCTCTGGATGCTTTTTATATGTACCGAGCCAATTATGTTTCGAACAAAACTAATCCGATGGTATATATCGTTTCGCATACCTGGCCAAGTCGTTGGAAAACAACTGGAATCAAAAACGGAATCGATATTTACTCAAATTGCGATGAAGTAGAATTGTTCAACGATGTAAATAAATCTTCTTTAGGAAAACTAAAAAATCCAGGAATCGGACAGCATTTTCAGTTTAATAATGTCGACATTAAATACAATGTTTTATATGCCGTTGGGTATGTAAACGGAAAAGCGGTTGCCAAAGATTATATCATTTTAAATAATCTGCCAAAAGCGCCAAATTTCGATGCTTTAACAACAAATAAAGCAGATATTACAAAAGCTAAAAGCGGTTATAATTATATTTATAGAGTTAATTGCGGAGGTTCTGAACTAATTGATTCTGCTGGAAATACGTGGTTTACGGATACGCACAAAAACGGACAAAATACTTGGGGTTCGCTATCATGGACCGATAATTTTGAAAAACTTCCAGACTTTTTTGCTAGTCAAAGAACGACTTTCGATCCGATAAACGGAACAAAAGATCCTGAATTATTTCAAAGTTTTAGATACGGAGTTGATAAACTACGTTATGAATTTCCTGTGCCAAACGGAGAATATTTGGTAGAATTGTATTTTACAGAACCTTGGTACGGAACTGGAGGCGGAATGGACTGCAAAGGCTGGCGTTTGTTTGATGTGGCCATCAACGATAATGTTGTTTTAAAAGATTTTGATATTTGGGCAGAAGCAGGACATGACAATGCATTGAAGAAAACATTCAAAGTAAAAAGCACAAACGGAAAAATTGTGATTTCGTTCCCGAATGTAAAAGCTTCGCAGGCGATTATCTCGGCAATTGCAATTGCGACAAAGGATATTCACGCAAGACCAGCATCAGAATCTCCAAAAAACATTCAAAATCTAGTTTTAGATTCTTATGAAAAAATCAACAGAATAGCTTCATGGCTGGATATTAATTCAAAACAATATTCAGATTCTGATGTTGTTTTTACCGAATTGCCTTCAGAAATTTTTGGAGCAGATTATTTACAGTTTTCATCTCATTCTAAAAATAAAGGATCGTTTACCGCTAAAGAAGAATCGACTATTTATTTTTTAGTTGAAGATAAAACAAAGACATTAAAAGAGCTTTCAGATTATAAAAAAATAGAAGAAAAAGCGAAGAACAGCAACGGAATTTCGTTTGATGTTTTCACTAAAAAAATAAAGAAAGGCGAGAAAATTCTTTTTCATAATGCTGAAACAATTTCTACAATTGTCGTTGTTCCAACTTATGATATGGGCGAAAAAGACGATTCAAGACCTGTCGTAATCATTGAAGCCGAAAAAGCAAAAACAACAGGAACCGGAATAGAAAAAGGAAATTTCAAAAAAGCCGATTATATTGAGTTCACTAAAAAGACAAACAACAGCATTGAGTTTGAAGTAAAACCAGGAGTTGCGGGAATTTATTTAATGCGTTTCCGTTTTATGAATAGAAATGAAACGCCTTTAAAAGTGAAATTCAAAATGGAAGATGCGTACGGGATTTTAATGCGAAACGATACGATTGAGTTTTTCCCTTCGCCTGAAAAATGGAAGATTTTGAATACGACGTCAGGAGGTTATATCAATGCTGGAACGTATAAAATAACATTGGAAGGAGATGATTTGAAGGGATTGATGTTGGATAATTTTGAATTTCAGTAAATAAAAAATTAATCTCGCAAAGTCGCAAAAGCGCAAAGTTTTTTCTTAACCATATAAGTAATATAAGTTCAAGTAAGACAAACTTAAATTATCTTATATTACTTATATGGTTTAAATTTCTTTGCGTCTCCGCGCCTTTGCGAGAGAAAACTAAAGAATATGATTTTAAAAAAAATTACAATTGCCTTATTGTTTTCGGTATCAGTTTTTGCACAAAAACAAGCCAGAATTGTCGAAGACTTTAACAAAAACTGGAACTTCAAATTAGGAGATTATCCAGAAGCAATTCAATCTAATTTCAATGTGTCAGATTGGAGAGCACTTCAATTGCCGCACGACTGGAGCATTGAAGGTACTTTTGATAAAGACAGTAAAACCAAACAAGCACAGGGATTTTTACCTGCAGGAAAAGGCTGGTATCGTAAAGTTTTTACAATTCCTGCGAATTGGAAAAACAAAACAGTTTCGATTGAATTTGATGGTGTTTTCAAGAACAGCGAAGTTTTTATAAATGGAAAATCTTTAGGAATTCGTCCAAATGGTTATATTTCTTTTGGTTATGATTTAACGCAGTATTTAAACTTTGGAAAAGAGAATTTGATTGCCGTAAAAGTTGATAACGATTCTCAGCCCAATTCGAGATGGTACACAGGTTCTGGAATTTACAGAAATGTACGTTTGGTTGCAAGCGAAAAACTTCACGTTGGAAAATGGGGAACTTATGTTACTACGCCTGAAGTTTCGGCAGTTAAATCAAAAATACATTTAGAAGTTACCATTGATAATGATAATGCTTCGGCAAAAGAATTTAAACTCGTTACTTCGATTGTAAATGCAGAAAATAAAGAAGTTGCCCATTATACTTCAACAGAAAAAATCGGTGCTAAAACATCAGAAAAAAAGTTTCATGATTTAGAAGTAAAACAGCCAAAATTGTGGAGTACAGAGAATCCGTATTTGTATAAAGTTATCACTAAAGTGTATGAGAAATCGAAATTGGTTGACAATTATGAAACACCGCTTGGATTTAGATATTTCAATTTTGATTCCGAAAAAGGATTTTCATTAAATGGAGTTCCAACTAAAATTTACGGCGTGTGTCTGCATCACGATAATGGCGCTTTGGGTGCGGTAGAAAACATTCATGCGGTTCGCAGAAAACTAGCTTTAATGAAAGAAATGGGAGCAAACGCTATCAGAATGTCTCATAATCCGCATTCTTTGGAAATGATGCAATTGTGCGACGAAATGGGGTTCATCGTTCAGGACGAAGCTTTTGACGTTTGGAAAAAGAAAAAAGTAACCAACGATTACCACAAAGATTGGGATGCTTGGCACAAACAGGATTTAGAAGATTTTATCAAAAGAGACCGTAATAATCCGTCGGTTATGATGTGGAGTATTGGAAACGAAATCAGAGAACAATTTGATTCGACTGGAATTGCAATTACCAGAGAATTGGCTAAAATAGTAAAATCATTAGACGCAACTCGTCCCGTAACTTCGGCTTTGACGGAAAATGTAATTGAGAAAAACTTCATTTACCAATCGGGAGCTTTGGATCTTTTGGGATTCAATTACAAACATGAAGATTATAAAGATTTTCCAACGAAATTTAAAGGACAAAAGATATTAGCATCCGAAAGTGTTTCGGCTTTAGAAACGCGTGGACATTATGATTTTCCTGACGGAATTAAAGCTTGGCCAACAAAACATGGTGCTCCGTTTGACGGAAATGCAGATTGGACCGTTTCGGCTTACGATCAGGTAAAATCGTATTGGGGAGCAACCCACGAAGAGAACTGGAAAACAATCAAAAAACAGGATTTCATGGCAGGGACTTTTATCTGGACGGGTTTTGATTATATCGGAGAACCAGATCCGTATCCTTTTCCTGCAAGAAGTTCTTATTTCGGAATCGTCGATTTAGCCGGACTTCCAAAAGATGTTTATTATATGTATCAAAGCGAGTGGTCGAATAAAACAGTTCTGCATATTTTACCGCATTGGAACTGGAAAAAAGATCAAGAAGTAGAAGTTTGGGCCTATTACAATAATGCTGATGAAGTAGAATTATTCTTAAACGGAAAATCTTTAGGAAAAAAAACCAAACAAAATGATGATTTGCATATTTTTTGGCGTGTAAAATTTGAACCAGGAACATTAAAAGCTGTTTCAAGAAAGAACGGAAAAGTAGTTTTAGAGAAAGAAATCCGAACTGCAGGAGAAGCTTCTAAATTAGATTTGCAAGCTGATAAAACTGCAATCAAAAATGATACTTACGATTTGGTTTACGTAACCGTTTCTATGACTGATAAAGACGGAAATTTAGTTCCAAATGCCATGGATTTAATCAATTTTGAAGTTTCTGGCGGAGGAAAATTAGTTGGTGTTGATAATGGTTATCAAGCCAATTTGGATTCGTTTAAAGCTAATTTTTGTAAATTGTTTAATGGGAAATGTATTGCGATTATCCAGTCTAATGGGAAGAAAGAGAATATTAAGTTGAAAGCGACAGCAGGGAATGGAATTTCGGTTTCAACGATTCAGATAAATGTTAATTAATTTTATATGTCGCTCCGCTGGAGCTTTTATTCTGTAATGAGGTGGATTTCTATAAATATTAAGCTTCTCCGAAGCTTTGTTTTAGATAATTATTCGATTTCAATTTTAGCTCTGGGAGAGCGAAATATTTATAGAAAAATGAGTCTCACATAAGAATAAAGCTCCAGAGGAGCGAAATAATACAAACAATCAAAATCCGTTTCAAAATAGATGCGGATTTTTTGTTTTTTGCTCATTTAGAATATTTATTATTCTTGTAGAATTAAACTTATATTTGCCCTAATAACATAAAAGCCGAAAAATGATTTGTACAATTTATTCGCATCATTTAGGACTGGAAAAAATCAAACAAATATTTCTTTCTCATGTACCTAAAGGTGTTTTTTCTACTAATGGTGAAAACCTTGAATTTGAAGTGAAAGGTGGAATTTTAAGTCCATCAAAAAAAGTAACTATTTTTTACAGAGAAAGAGCTATTCCTTCTTATCAAATTCCACAAATAGACGATTCTGAATTAACTGCAAATTTGAAAGGTTTGTATGGTTTTGTAGATTCGTTACCTACTGAAAATGAAAAGGTAAAAGAATTATTTCTTCATAAAATACAAACACTAAATTCTGAATTTTCGATTCGTAAAGACAAGGGAGAATTGAAAGAATTAGACATTATTATAGCCGATCTTGCAAAGGAATTTGATGCAGTTTTATTTGTTCAGCCAAAAACTATAATAAGTAAATCTGAAACGCAACATTTTTTAGATAAAGATTTAAATCTAATTATTGATACAGAAGGAAGATGTGAAATTGAAGAATTAAAGGTTAATATAAATTCGGAATATTTTGACAATGATCAGACAGAATTAGACGAAGATCAAATAGAAAGAAAAGCTCAAAACGAAGAAATTCTTGAAAAAGAAAATGTAAAAATCAATAAGCATTTGCCTTGTGTTGAATCGGAAAGAGAAACTACAATTCGATCAGCAAAAGAAATAGCCGAAAGAGCGAGTGTTTTGGCTGTGACGAATTTAGTTGCCTTTAACACCATTTCGTCTGAAGAAGCTGTTGATTATTTACAGAATTATAAACTTTGGGAATTTGTAACAGAAGGCGAAAAAGAGTTTCTGGCGAATCCAACGGATGACAAAAAAAGCTATGAAACTTGGAAATGCGAGGGTATTTGGACTTTAATGTGGGCTTTGAAAAAATTCGATACACTTGATTTTCCAAATGAATTTTGCGATCTCGGAAATATTAGTGAAGAAAATTATCCTGTTGCAAAAGACAAAGATCCTTTTGAATTTATTAATACAGTTCATGAAGTTCGTTCTAAAAAAGAAATTTTAGATGCTGCAGATTTGTATTACAGATACAATTGGGCCTGTGTAGACGAAAGGATTAATGGAAGACAAATAGAAAACATTAATCCAGGAATTGTTTACGAAAGACAATATGCGCTCAATTGGCTGATTCATTATATGGATCAAGATTGGGATAATGTGACTTGTGATACTTAATATAAATGCAAGACTTGTTGCTCGCAAAGTCGCGAAGCTGCAAAAAAATTAAACCATATAAGTTATGTAAGTAATTTAAGTTTTGACTTAATTGAACTTAAATTACTTATATGGTTTGTTTTTTTTAATAAACTTTGCGACTTAGCGTCTTTGCGAGATTCTTTATACATTTATGAAAAAAAACAAAATGACTCCAACATTCTTTGCAGATCAGAAAGACTTTAGAAAATGGCTCGAGAAAAACCATCAGAAAGAAAAAGAACTTTTGGTTGGTTTTTATAAAGTTACAAGTAAAAAGCCTTCTATGAGCTGGTCAGAATCGGTTGATCAGGCGCTTTGTTTTGGATGGATTGACGGCGTTCGAAAATCTATTGATGTCGAAAGCTATACGATACGCTTTACTCCAAGAAAACCTTCCAGCATTTGGAGTGCTATTAATATTCAGAAGATGGAAGATTTGACTAATGCTGGACTTATGACAGATGCAGGTTTGAAAGCATTTAGTTTTAGAACTGAAAATAAGTCTAAAATTTATTCGCACGAAAAAGAACCAGTTTCGCTGTTAGAAGTTTACGAAAAACAGTTTCAAAACAATAAAATCGCTTGGGAATATTTTGAGAAGCAAGCGCCTTCTTATAAAAAAGTGATAATTCATTGGATTATGAGTGCCAAACAGGAAAAAACACAACTGTCAAGGCTTGAAAAAACTATTGCTGAGAGTGAGAAACAGAAAAGAGTGCTGTGAATATTTCGAATAAAATCCTTATTTTAGTAATCTGACTTTAGCGAAATATGGAAAGAGAAAATACCACAAAAATTAAAGGGGAGATTTTGCTGGGTATTATTTTTGCCCTAGAGTTATACGCCTTACCTGTACAGTTTTATTTGCTGCTAAAAAATCCTGAATTTACTTTTTTCAGTGCAGCAGTCCGCTTTTTTAGTTTCTTTACCATTACAACAAATACAATCGTTATTATTTGCAGTGCTTTGTTATTATTTGGAGGAAGAAGTTCGGCAAATGCTTTCTTTAGAAAATGTACTACTATTACGGCAATTACAGTTTATATATTGATTGTCGGAATTGTTTTTAATTTGCTCCTTCGTCCAGTTTTAGATTTACAAGGACATCATCTTATTGTAAGCGAAATTTTCCATACCGTTGTGCCTGTTCTATTTTTCTTTTTCTGGCTGTTTTTTGTAAGTCCAGAAAAGATCTCTTTTAAAGTTATTTCATCTTGGCTGATTTATCCAATTATCTATATCATTTACACTTTGTTTCACGGACTTGCAACCGAATTTTATCCGTACCCTTTTATAGATGCAACCCAATTAGGTTTTCAAACGGCAATTATAAACGGATTTTTTGTTTTACTGTCCTTTGTGATTTTATCTATTATTCTGATTTCTATTTTTAGAATCAAGACAAAAAGTTTGACCTAATTCTAGATAAGATATATATACTAAAAATCCACTTTTGACCAAAACGCTTTAAAAAATGTTGTTGGTCGAAATTCTATTCGAAAGATTTCAATTTATACTACATTTATGCTTTATAGACCATTTTAAAGCAGATCAGCAATGAAAAAAATATTCCTTTCCTTATGTCTTTTGGGTGTGATTTCTAATGCTTCAAGTCAGGAATTCGCTAATGCACCAAAGCCTTTTGGACCGCTTCCCACACAGAAACAAATCGATTGGCAGGAGATGGAATTTTATGCTTTTGTGCACTTTTCATTAAATACATTTACCAATAAAGAATGGGGTTACGGAGACGAGTCGCCAGAACTTTTTAATCCATCACAATTAGATGTTCGTCAATGGGCGCGCGTGGTAAAAGAAGCCGGAATGAAAGGCATTATTCTGGTCGCTAAACACCATGACGGATTCTGTTTATGGCCTTCAGCTTACACAGAACGTTCAGTTAAGAATTCACCTTGGGAAAATGGAAAAGGGGATTTGGTTAAAGAATTGGCCGAAGCTTGTAAAGAATACGATTTAAAACTCGGATTATATCTTTCGCCTTGGGATAGAAATCATCCGCAATACGGCAAACCTGAATATATAACGTATTTCAGAAATCAGTTAAAGGAATTATTGACGAATTATGGAGATGTTTTCGAAATGTGGTTTGACGGTGCAAATGGCGGAGATGGTTATTATGGCGGTGCAAACGAAACCAGAAAAATCAATTCGTTGACTTATTACAATTGGGATGAAACGTATAAATTGATTTACGATATCGCACCAAAAACGCTAGTTTGGGGTGTTGGCCCATCAGAAGCGCGATGGATTGGAAACGAAGAAGGGCGTGCAGGAAAAACCAATTGGTCGTTATTACGCCAAAAAGATGAGTTGGCTGGAAAAGTGCATTACAGCGAATTCATGTCTGGACATGAAGACGGGGAAAAATGGGTTCCTGGCGAAGCCGATGTTTCGATCAGACCGGGATGGTTTTATCATTCGGTTGAAGACGATAAGGTTCGTTCGCTTGACGAAATGGTCGATATTTATTATGAATCGATTGGACGTAATGCCACTTTATTATTAAATCTTCCTGTTGATACTCGCGGTTTGGTTCATGAAAATGACGAAGCGAGATTGAAAGAATTGGTTGCTACAATTAAAGCAGATTTTAAAACCGAATTATTAGCAGGAGCAAAAGTGCAAGCTTCAAACACAAGAGCAGTCGATTCTAATTTCGGACCTGAAAATGTGATTGATGGAAATAAAAATACGTATTGGGCAACCGACGATAAAGTAAAACAAGCTACAATTGAATTTACATTTAAAAAGCCAACTGCAATCAATAGAATTTTGCTTCAAGAATATATCAAGCTTGGGCAACGTGTAAAAGAATTTTCTGTTGAAGCAAAAGTGGATGGACAATGGAAAACGATTGCCAACGAAACTACAATTGGTTACAAAAGAATTCTGCGTTTAGATCGTGTCACAGCTTCTGCAATTAGAGTTAATATTTTGGATGCAAAAGCTGGATTTGTAATCAGTACAATTGAAGCTTATAATGCTCCGACTTTTGTAAAAGAGCCGCAAATTCTTCGTGATAAAAATGGTTTGGTTACGATTAAATCGGAAAGCGGTAATGCAGTTTATTATTCGCTTGACGGAAAAAATCCTTCAGAAAAAAGTACTTTATACAAAGCGCCATTCATATACAATAAAGCAGTAGAAATTAAGGCCATTTCGAGAAATACAAAAGAGAAAATCAATAGTGCAGTTAGAACAGCCAAATATGGTGTTTCTAAAGAAAAATGGAGCGTGATTTCTATTTCAAGTGGAGATGATAAATCGGTTGAAAGAATTATTGACGGAGATGCCAATACCGATTGGGGATTTGGAAATGATCAAAACAAACTGCCTCAAGCAATCATTATCGATATGGGCGAAGCAAGAGAAATAAAAGGCTTTACATACACGCCACAGCAAGTTGGAAATAATTTGAATTTGATTTCGAATTATGAATTCTATACTAGCGAAGATAATATTACTTGGACAAAGCAATCAGAAGGAGAATTCTCTAACATCAAACACAATCCTATTGAGCAGCTTAAGAGTTTTACTGCAGTAAAAGCAAGATTTTTACGATTTGTTGCTACAGCTGCTGTAGGAAAAGGGCAGACAGTTTCAATTGCTGAAATTGGGGTAATTGAATAAAAACTTTTTTGCGAAGTATTAAAATAACTTAGCACATCTTATTTTGTCTTTTGCCGAAGCGCAGTCGTTATTAGTCGAATTTTTGAGAGGAACGGATAATTTAATTCTACTTTTATTTTAGAAATTAAATGACAAGGCAAATGATTAAAGAAGATATAGGTTTTAGAGAAGCAGGGAAATTTGAAGAAACTCGTTTTGAGAAAATTCACAATGTTATTTTCGAATCGTCGCAAGAAGCTTCTTTACTTGTTGCGCAAGAAATTGCCAATTTAATTCAGAGAAAAAATGAGCTAAACGAACCTTGTGTTTTAGGTTTGGCTACAGGTTCTTCGCCAATTAAGGTATATGAAGAATTGGTTAGAATGCACAAAGAGGAAGGTTTGAGTTTTGAAAATGTGGTGACTTTTAACTTAGATGAATATTATCCGATGGATAAAAATGATATTCAGAGTTATTATCATTTTATGCACGAACATTTATTTCATCATGTAAATATTCTTCCTAAAAATATAAATATTCCAGACGGGCAGGTGAGTGCCGAGGAATTACAGCAATATTGCATCGATTATGAGATGAAAATTAAATCGTACGGCGGATTAGATTTTCAGCTTTTAGGAATCGGAAGAACAGGACATATTGGGTTTAATGAGCCAGGTTCTCATGTGAATTCAGGAACCAGAAGTATTACTTTGGATCATATCACGAGAGTCGATGCGGCTTCTTCTTTTTTAGGAATTGACAATGTTCCAAGAAAAGCCATAACAATGGGAATTGGAACCGTTAGAAATGCAAAAAGAATTGTTTTGCTAGGCTGGGGAATCAGTAAAGCAGGAATTATAAAAAAGACAATCGAAGGGGGAGTTTCTTCGCAAGTTCCAGCTACGTATTTGCAAGAGCATAACAACACAACATTTGTTCTAGATACAGAAGCTTCGTCTGAACTAACAAGAGTAAAAACACCATGGTTGGTAAAGTCTTGTGTTTGGACAGATGAATTAAAATTAAAAGCGGTGGCTTGGTTAAGTGAGTTGACGAAGAAACCTTTCCTGAAACTGACGGACAAAGATTATAACGACAACGGAATGTCGAGTCTTTTGACGGAAGAAGGAACTGCATACGATTTGAATATTAAAATGTTCAATAAAATGCAGCAAACCATCACGGGATGGCCGGGCGGAAAACCCAATGCTGATGATACGTACAGACCGGAGCGTTCCACGCCGGAAAAGAAAAGAATTATCATTTTCAGCCCGCATCCAGATGATGATGTGATTTCGATGGGAGGAACATTTGACCGTTTGGTAGAGCAAGGACACGAGGTTCATGTAGCCTATCAGACTTCTGGAAATATTGCCGTATCAGATGTTGAAGCTTTAAAGTTTGCAGAAATTTCGAAAGCATTGCATCCAGATTCTAGAATGTCTGATAAAATAATCGATTTTCTTCAGAACAGAACTGGAAATGAAATTGACTCGTTAGAAGTTAGAAAATTAAAAGGCTTGATTAGAAGAAGCGAATCTTTTGGAGCAACTCGTTACATTGGTTTGCCAGATTCTAACGTAAACTTTTTGGATCTTCCGTTTTATGAAACAGGAACGGTTAAAAAGAATAATCTTTCAGATGCAGATGTCGACATTATGTGTGACATTATTGAAAGAATAAAACCGCATCAAATTTATGCCGCTGGAGATTTAGCAGATCCGCATGGAACTCATAAAGTATGTTTAGACAGTTTGTTTGAAGCTTTAAAAAGACTAAAACACAAAAGCTTTATGGATGATTGCTGGGTTTGGTTGTACCGAGGCGCATGGCATGAATGGGAATCGTACCAAATTGACATGGCAGTACCAATGAGTCCTGATCAAGTTTTAAAGAAACGACATGCTATTTTTTATCACCAGTCTCAAAAAGACGGCGTTATGTTTCAAGGTGACGATAGCAGGGAGTTTTGGGTTCGAGTTGAAGATAGAAATAGATTGACTGCAGAAAAATATCACAGCTTAGGTTTAGCAGATTATTCGGCTATTGAAGCGTTTAAAAGATATCACTTTTAGTTTTTTGCAGCATAAAGATAATAGACTATTTCATGGTTTATTTTGGTTAGTTACCTATAATTGAGAGAAAATGCGGTCGTGGTTGGCCGCATTTTCGTTTTTTATTGTTTTGTAAAATGTGAAATGTTATTTGAAAAAGTTATAAGCAAGAAGTTAGACATTTTGTGTCTAACTTCTTGCTTATAACTTTTTACTTTTCACTAATTACTTCTCACTAGATCGAAGAATTAAGGATTTTTTGTTTTACCTCGTCAATATAAGATCTTCCTATAACGTATCTAAGTCCTTCAATTTCAATGCTGTTTCCTTCAACGGCGTCAATTTTGTCAATTGCAATCGTATAAGATCGGTGGATTCTGATAAAATCTCTCTCTGGCAATAAACTTGTAAAATCAGATAAAGTGCTGTGAATGATAAACTTTCCAGAAGTTGTACTGATTTTTAAATAGTCTTTTAAGCTTTCAATTACTAGAATTTCGTTCAAGAAAATCTTTTTCATTTTTTTCTTGTCGATTTTCACGAAAATAAAAGGATTCTCTTTGCTATTTTCCTGCGGAAGCTTAACTGCGTTATTAAGACGTTTGTTGATTTTGTTTACCGCTTTCATTAATCTAGGAAACTCAATTGGTTTTACTAGATAATCTAAAACATCAAGCTCGTAAGTTTCAATCGCAAACTGATCGTAAGCACTTGTAATAATAAGTAAAGGAGGGTTTTCTAAACTTTTAATAAAATTAATACCGTCCAAAACAGGCATGTTAATGTCTAAAAAAATTACATCTATAGTATTGTTTTTTAAGAAATTTAATCCTTCGATAGAATTGCTAAAAGTATTTACTAATTCTAAATCTTCAATCTGTTCAATATAATTTTTAATAACGTTTATTGCCAATGGCTCATCATCGATAATTAAACACTTTATTTTCATTTGTACTGTTATTTTTGGCCGATATGTGGTTTTTTGTAGGTATAGTTTTCTAAACTTATAAAAGGTGGGGTTATGTGACTTTTATAACTAGTTTAACGACAAAAATATTCTTTTTATTTTTAAATGAAAGCTTATAGTCACTTTTATTATATCCTAATTCAAGTCTTTTTTTTACGTTTTCAATACCTATACCACTTGACTTGTTAAAATTATCTTTATGTACGGTAAATTCGGGCATTGGGTTTGAAATGGTGAAATATAAAAAATCTCCTTTTACTTTAAAGTTGATGTCAATTACAACATTTCCAGTATTTTTGTTCACGCCGTGCTTAAAAGCATTTTCGACGAAAGTCAAAAGAAGGACTGGAGAAATTTCTTTATCATGAATATCTCCAGAGATATACATATTGACTTCCAGGCGCTCTCCGTTTCTAATTCTTTCCAGATCCAGATAATTCTGAATGCACATAATCTCATTTTCGAGAGTTTGTTTTTTGCCTTTTGTTTCATAAAGCATGTAGCGCATCAATTCGGACAGCTTTAAAACAATTTTTGGCGTTTTGTTTGATTTTTCTACAGAAAGAGAATAAATATTATTTAAGGTGTTAAAGAAAAAATGCGGAGAAATCTGTGACTTCAAAAACAACAATTCGGTTTCTAGCTGAGATTTTTCTAAATCTGTCACACGTCTTTGTTCTTTTAAGAAATCTAAAGTGATTTTAATGGCAGTAACAAAAGTCATTACATACAATTCACCCATCATCATATCTATCGTATAGTTGAGTGTAAGTGTACTGATGGTCTGCGGACCTTCGGGCCAAACATCGTGTGTAATCAATAAATAAGTAAGATTAAATTTTAAAACAACCATGACAAAAATCGCCGACAATACACTTATTATATATAGGAAGTACTTTTTGCGATAAATAAACAAAGGCATTAAAACTAAAATATTGAGATAACACAATGCCATGTGAATTGGAAATCCGAGTAAAGTGGTTTTTAAAGAATAAACATAATCGTTAAAATAGCTTCCCCAACGGAATGTATTGAATACAAAATAGGTTAACCAAAAGTAAACATGATAACGTATAGGTAAACTATAAGGTTTGTTTGAGTTGAAAATCATAATCGTAGAATAGAATGTCGTTTGTTACTATTTTTTGATGTTTAGAGCTGTTTAAATGTCGTCCGTCTAAAAATATTTTGGTAAAAGTTGAATTTATCTAAATTTAAAGTTAAATTAATATTGTTTTGATATGAGGAATATTACTCTGCTTTCTCTGACGGTAATTTTAACTGCAAGTTGCAAAATAAATGTAGATAAAAATCAACATAAGCAAAGTTTTGCAACAAATTATGTAGATCCTTTTATAGGTACAGGCGGGCACGGACATACATATCCGGGCGCAACAGTTCCGTTTGGGATGCTGCAAGTGAGTCCAGATAATGGGGTTTCTAGCTGGGACTGGTGCTCAGGCTATCATTATTCTGACTCGATAGTTTCTGGATTTAGTCATTTACATTTAAGCGGGACAGGAATCGGTGATTTGGCAGACATTTTATTTATGCCGACAAACAAAAAGTTAGACTTAACCGCCAAAGCCGCTTCACGCGATTTCTTACCGTATAAATCAAAATATAATCATGTTAACGAAAAAGCAATACCGGGTTATTACCAAGTTTTTCTTGAAGATCCTAAAATCAATGTAGAATTAACTTCTACGCAAAGAACCGCATACCATAAGTATACCTATAATAATAACGATACACAATCTGTTATCGTAGATTTAGGTTTTGCCATTAACTGGGACAAAGCGGTAAAAACTGCCATTACAGTTGAAGACCAAAATACCATTAGCGGATACCGTTATAGTACAGGTTGGGCAAAAAATCAGAAAGTGTTTTTTGTTGCCAAGTTTTCTAAGCCCATTACAGAATCTATTATTACAGCTGATAAAAAAGTAGTTTCAGGTAAGAATGCTGAAGGCGAAAACACGGCTTTACAATTATTCTTCGATTCTAAAAACTCGAAAGAATTAGGCGTTAAAGTGGCGCTTTCTTCTGTAAGTATCGCTAATGCGAAAGACAATTTAGATAAAGATCAGGAATTTGAAAAAGTAAAAACAGATGCATCTTTAGATTGGAAAAAAGCTTTAAGTAAAATTACAGTTGAAACTCCTGTTGATTCTTTAAAAACCATTTTCTATACCGCTTTATATCACGCTCAAGTTGCGCCTGTGACGTACAGCGATAAAAACGGACAATTTAGAACGGAAGACGATAAAATTGTTACTTCAAAAAATTATACCGCTTATTCTACTTTATCTCTTTGGGATACTTTTAGAGCTGAAAATCCATTACTTACCATTTTAGATCCGAATAAAGTTTCTGATATGGTTAACTCCATGTTAGCATATTACGAGATTAAAAAGATACTTCCGGTTTGGACATTATACGCAAATGAAACCAATACCATGACAGGATATCATTCGATCCCCGTTATTGTTGATGCATATATGAAAGGTATTAAAGGTTTTGATGCTGAAAAAGCTTTTGAAGCCATGAAAGCAACGATGATGCAGGACGAACGCGGATTGAATTTCTACAAAAAATACGGTTATATTCCATATAATTTATTAGACGAATCGGTTACCATTACTTTAGAATATGCTTATGATGACTGGTGTGTGGCTCAAATGGCGAAAGCTTTAGGGAAAACAGCTGATTATGAGTTTTTCTCGAAACGTGCAAAAGCTTACGAATATTTATTTGATGCCAAATCGGGTTTCATGAGAGGAAAATCGGAAGATGGAAAATCTTGGAACGAACCTTTCGATCCAAAACACTCCAATCACAGAGAACATACCGATTATACCGAAGGAAATGCTTGGCAACACAGTTGGTTTGTGCCTCATAATGTAGATCAATTTATTAAACTTCATGGCGGAAACGACATTTTCACAAAACGATTAGAACAATTATTTACAGAGAGTTCTGAGATTACAGGAAACAACGTTTCTGCAGATATTTCTGGTTTGATCGGACAATATGCACATGGTAACGAGCCAAGTCACCACATTGCTTATATGTTTAACCACGCTGGTCAGCCTTGGAGAACGCAATATTGGGTGCGCCATATTTTAGACACACAATATAATACGACTGCAAACGGTCTAAGCGGGAACGAAGACTGCGGACAAATGTCGGCTTGGTATGTATTCAGCTCAATGGGGTTGTACCCAATGAATCCAGCTTCTGGTGAATACGAAATTGGAAGTCCGATTTTCGAAAAATCAACTTTAAATCTTCCAAATGGGAAAACTTTTGTAATTGAAGCAGAGAATGTTTCAAACAAAAACTTCTATATCCAATCGGTTACTTTAAACGGAAAAGCATTTAATAAAACAGCCATTTCTCACCAAGAAATGCTAAAAGGCGGTGTACTTCATTTTGTAATGGGAGCACAGCCAAACAAAAACTGGGGTCTGAACTAACTAATTCAAAATAAATAATTTAATGAACATAATAGACGTATCAATCATTTTAATCTATATCGTACTCTCGGTCGGTATCGGAATCTGGATTTCAAGAAAAGCATCAAAAGGACTTGACGATTATTTCCTTGGCGGGAAATCAATCAAATGGTATTTTTTAGGATTGAGCAATGGCTCGGGAATGTTTGATGTTTCGGGAACTTCCTGGATGATTGGAGTTTTATTTTTATATGGAGTAAAAAGCTTCATGTTTATGTGGCTTTGGCCAATATGGAATCAGATTTTTGTGATGATGTTCCTTGCGGTCTGGATTAGAAGATCAAAAGTAATGACAGGTTCCGAATGGATTTTAACTCGTTTTGGAAGCGACAAAGCAGGAAAAGCATCTCATATTATTGTGGCTATTTTTGCCATCATTTCTACAATTGGTTTTATCGCTTATTTCTTTGTTGGAATTGGAAAATTTGTAACCATCATTCTTCCTTGGGATTTAACGGTTCATATGAACGGTGGCGTTTTATTAACCTCAGAACAAGCTTATGCCTTGTTAATCATTTTTTTAACTACCATTTATACAGTTAAAGGCGGAATGTTTTCTGTTGTAGCGACAGAGGTTGTACAATATATTATTATGATTGTTGCGGGAGTTTTAATCGCGGGTTATGCATTCATTAATTATACAGATATTCAAATCAATTCGGTAATTACGCCAGAATGGAAAAATGTTTTCTTCGGATGGGAATTTGAAACGCAATGGAGCGATAAATTCGAAACGTTCAATAGATTAATTGATACGGAAGGTTATAAAATGTTTGGTGCTTTCATCGGAATGACGCTTTTCAAAGGATTCTTCGCGAGTGTTGCAGGACCAACTCCAAGTTACGATTTACAAAGAGTTCTTTCTACAAAATCGGTTAAAGAAGCAGCTTACATGAGTGGTTTTACGAACTTAATTTTATTCATTCCTAGATATTTATTAATCACAGGAATTGTGGTTATTGCTTTAGTGAATTTAGCTCCAGAATTAAACGCAAACGTAAATTTAACGGGCGCAGATTTAGAATTATTAATGCCTAAAGTGGTCAATCTTTATATTCCAGTTGGTATTAAAGGAATTCTTCTAGCAGGTTTATTAGCGGCTTTCATGTCTGGATTCTCCGCTTTTGTAAATGCAGGGCCAGCATATATTGTAAATGATATTTATAAAAAATACTTTAAACCAGTTGCTTCAAATCAGCACTATATTAAAGTAAGTCAGATTTCTTCTTTCTTGGTTGTTGGTCTTGGAGTTTTCATGGGATTCTTCGCAGATTCGATCAACTCATTAACACTTTGGATTACAAGTGCTCTTTACGGAGGTTACGTTGCAGCGAACTTCTTAAAATGGATTTGGTGGCGTTTTAACGGATGGGGCTATTTCTGGGGAATGGTCGGCGGATTAATCGCAGCTTCTCTTCAATTCGTTTTAGATCAAAACAAAGGAAATCTAGCAGCAGGAACATTCTTGCATGATCTTTCGCAAGTGCCATCCATTTACTTATTCCCATTAATTTTCGGAATGTCAATTTTAGGTTGTCTTTTAGGAACTTACTTAAGCAAACCAACAGATATAGAAGTACTGAAATCTTTCTACAGCAATGTGAGACCTTGGGGATTCTGGGGTCCAGTTTACAAACAGTTAAAAGCGGAAGATCAGTCTTTCCAAAAAAATAATGATTTCTATTTGGATATGATGAATTGTGTAATTGGAATTGTATGGCAGTCAAGCATGATTTTGCTTCCAATTTACTTCATTATTAGAGATTATCCAAAAGCGGCTGTAGCATTGGTGGTTTTCTTAGTGACGACTACAGTGTTGAAGTTTACTTGGCTGGATAGAGTTAGAAAGATTGAAGAGTAGATTTTAGATAATAGAGAATAGAAGAAAGAGAATAGAAGAAAGAGTATAGAATAAAGAGTATAGAATAAAGAGTATAGAATAAAGAGTATAGAATAAAGAGTATAGAATAAAGAGTACAGAATCAGGATTTTAGAGGAGATTATTTTGATTCGATAAATTTTAAACACATAGAAACATAGACTTTTTTTAATTTGAAAAAGGAAAAAGAAAGAAACTAGTTTCTAACACATAGATTTAAACATAGCCCGTAGTTTCAACTACGGGAACGCAAGATTGGCCGTGCTGTTATGTACAGCAACTTTGTAAAAGTTCAAAAATTTGACAAAGTTTAACAGTGCAGTTTGTCATCCTGAGAAACGAAGGATCACACACGTAACTCGACAAAGATTGGCGACATAGATTGCGGAGCTTCTAGTGTGATCCTTCCTTCGTCAGGATGACAAAATAGAGCTATGTGATTTATTCAAAGTAAAATGCCTTTTAAGCGTTCCAAAAAACTATGATTCTATGTGTTTAAAAAAGAATAAAACAAAAAACTAATACATAAAAAGAGCAAAAAATGAGTACTATTCCTTGGCAAGACAGACCCGAAAACAGTAAAGATGTAATGTGGAGATATTCTGAGAATCCAATTATCGACAGATATTCGATTCCTTCATCAAACAGTATATTCAATAGTGCAGTTGTACCTTTTGGAGACGGATATGCTGGGGTTTTCAGATGTGATAATAAAGCAGTTCAGATGAATATTTTTGCTGGTTTCAGTAAAGATGGTATCAATTGGGACATTAACCACGAACCAATTGAGATGAAATCTGGAAATACAGAAATGATTGAATCGGCTTATAAATACGATCCGCGAGTGGTTTGGATCGAAGATCGTTACTGGATTACTTGGTGTAACGGTTACAACGGACCAACAATTGGTATTGGTTACACTTTCGATTTTAAAGAATTTTTCCAATGTGAAAATGCCTTTTTACCATTCAACAGAAACGGAGTCTTATTCCCACAAAAAATCAACGGTAAATATGCTATGTTAAGCCGTCCAAGTGATAATGGCCACACGCCATTTGGAGATATTTGGATTAGCTACAGCCCAGATATGAAATATTGGGGAGAACATAGATTGGTTATGAAACCAAGTCCGTTTGAAAAAAGTGCTTGGCAATGTACAAAAGTTGGAGCAGGACCAATCCCGATTTTAACTGAAGAAGGATGGTTAATGATTTACCACGGAGTTATTAATACTTGCAACGGTTTCCGTTATGCAATGGGTTCAGCGCTTTTAGATGTTAATTCGCCAGACCAAGTAAAATACAGAACGCAACCTTATTTATTAGGCCCAGCAGAGACTTATGAAATGGTTGGAGATGTGCCAAACGTAGTATTCCCTTGCGCTGCTTTACACGATATTGAAGAAGATAAATTAGCAGTTTATTACGGTGCAGCAGATACACATGTTGCTATCGCTTTCGGAAAATTAAGTGAAGTAATTCAGTTTACAAAAGATAATAGTTTATAATATAAAGATGCATAGTAGAAGTAAATTATTGTCCCTTGCCGTTTTTTTTGTTGGTTTGATGGGTTATTCGCAATCTGAAAAAGAGGTTACACCAAAAAGTTATATTGCGTATAAGACTTCAAAGGAAATTGTTATTGACGGAGACGGGGCAGATAAAGACTGGGAAAAAGCAACTTGGACAACACCTTTTGTCGACATAGAAGGCGTTGAAAAACCAAAATACAATACTCAGGTCAAAATGCTTTGGGACGATAATTACTACTATATCCTGGCAAAAATGGAAGAGCCTCACGTTTGGGCAAACCTAAGACAACGCGATACGATTATTTTTTATAATAATGATTTTGAGGTTTTTATTGATCCAGATAATGATACTCACAATTATTATGAATTAGAAATAAATGCGTTAAACACCGCTTGGGATTTATTTATTAATAAACCTTACAGAGAAAAAAATACGGTTTTAAACGATTGGAATATTACAGATTTAAAATCGGCTGTAAAGATTGATGGAACTTTAAATAATGCTTCAGATATTGATAAAGGCTGGACATTAGAAATTGCAATTCCGTGGTCGGTTTATAAAACATCTTATTTCGACGATATTGTTCCGAAAGATAAATTTTGGAAAGTCAATTTCTCTAGAGTGAATTGGCAGCATTCAGTTATCGACGGAAAATACGAACGCAAAAAAGATTCAGAAGGAAAATTTCTCCCAGAATACAATTGGGTTTGGTCGCCTATGGGAGTGATAAATATGCATGAGCCCGAAAAATGGGCTTATGTATACTTCTCTTCTAAAGAAAGCGATGATAAATTTTCAATTCCGCAGGAAGAAAAAGTAAAATGGGAACTGTATACTTTGTACCGCGCTCAAAAAAGATATTTCGAAAAGAATAAATCTTGGGCAAAATCGTTGCAAAGTATCAGTAAAAAAAATATAGTGGTTGACGGAAAGACTTTAAAGCCAATTTTAGAAAATCATTCATCAGGATTTAATATCTTGGTAAAAAGTCCTTTTTCAAACAAAACCTTAATAATTAAAGAAGATGGTAAAATTATTACGAACGAATAAGTTTCAAAAACTATCAAAAGTTTTAGTATTAGCGCTATCGCTGAGTTTATTCTCTTGCGGACAAAAAGAAACCAAAGATCAGGAAAACGGTAAATTCACTTTTGGTGTTTGGACCACTGCTGACGCTAAAAAGTCGGATTCAGATTATTCTAAAGAATTCAAAAAATACAAAGACGGCGGAATCGATGAAGTTTTAATTAACACGCAAACCGATCCGAAACTATTAGCAAGATTAGTTCCGCTTGCAAAAAAAGAAGGACTAAAAGTTCACGCTTGGATTATGGCAATGAATCGTCCAAACGATTCAATTGCTTTACAGCATCCAGATTGGTATCAAGTAAGCAAAGAAGGAAAATCTTGCTTTGACAATCGTCCGTATGTAGATTATTACCAATGGCTTTGCCCAACTAAAGAAGAATCTAGAAACCACGTTTTAGGTTTAGTAGAAGGTTTAGCAAAAGTAGAGGGAATTGAAAGCGTACATTTAGACTACATTCGTTTTCCGGATATTTTCTTGCCAATCAGTTTATTGCCAAAATATAACTTGGTGCAAGATGTAGAATTGCCACAATTTGATTTCTGTTATTGTGATGCGTGCGTAAGCAAATTCGAAAAAGAACATCATAAAAATCCAAAAAAGAGCCATAATACGTCAATTGATATGGAGTGGAAAAACTTCAGATTAAATGCAGTAAAAGCGGTGGTTGACGATGCGTATAAAATTGCTCATAAACACAATAAAAAATTAACGGCAGCAGTATTTCCTTATCCCGAAATGGCAGATCATATGGTACGCCAGCGTTGGGATAAATGGAATATTGATGGAGTGTATCCAATGATTTATCATAGTTTTTATGATGAAGAAATTGACTGGGTAGGTTATGCAACCAAACAAGGTGTAGCCGATTTAGAAGGAAAACAAACGAAAGTAAATACAGGAATTTATATTCCAGGTTTAAAATCGGATGCAGAATTGAAAGAAGCGATTTTAGAAGCTAAGAAAAATGGTGCAACAGGAGTTTCATTTTTTGACGGAAATGCTTTATCAGACAGTAATTTAAAAACAATTAAGTCGGTAAAAGCGTCGTTGTAGTCGATTTTACTGGGATTAAAAATTATTACTGATTAATTTAGCAACATGAAGAACAATTAGTTTCTGAAAGTTGAATTAAAACCAAAAAGACATGTCAAATAGAAGAGATTTTATTAAGAAAACCACTTTAGGCACTTTAGCCATTAGTTCTGTTTTGGGTGTAAGCGGATTTGCTGCAAATCACGAAAATGAACCAGAAGCTGAATCAAAAGATAAAAAACAGACCAAACCAATTATCATCTCGACATGGAATCATGGTTTGCCTGCAAATAAAGAATCTTGGAAGAATTTAAAAGAAGGAAAATCAGCTTTAGATGCTATCGAAGCTGGAATGAAAATACCTGAAGCCGATCCAACTGTTCGCAGTGTGGGTTATGGAGGATATCCTGACCGCGAAGGGAAAGTGACTCTTGATGCGTGTATCATGGATCATAACAGTAATTGCGGATCTGTTTGTTTCTTGCAAGGAATTAAACACCCCATTTCTGTTGCGAAAAGGGTATTACAAAACACGCCACACGTAATGTTAGCAGGGCAAGGAGCCTTGCAATTTGCCTTGTCTGAAGGTTTTAAAGAAGAAAATTTATTAACTCCAGAATCTGAAAAAGACTGGAAAAAATGGCTGGAAGATTCTAAATACAAGCCAGTTATTAATATAGAAAATCACGATACCATAAGCATGCTAATGTTAGACCAAGATGGCAATCTTTCTGGCGGATGTACGACAAGTGGTGCTGCTTGGAAGATGCACGGACGCGTCGGTGACTCCCCAATAATCGGCGCGGGTCTTTTCTTGGACAACGAAGTGGGAGCCGCAGCGGCAACTGGTTTGGGCGAAGCGGTTATTAGAACTGCTGGAAGCGCTATGGTTGTCGAACTGATGCGTCAGGGAAAATCGCCTTATGATGCCTGTAAAGAAATCACAGAACGTATTTACAACAAACATAAAAACCACAAAGACATGGAATACCTGCAAGTTGGTTTTATTGCTTTGAATAAAAACGGAGAATACGCAGGTTACAGCCTAAGGTCAGGATTTAATTACGCCGTTTCTGATGACGCAAAAGGCCACAGAATGGAAGACGCGAAATTTAAAATGTCTTGGGATAAATAATTATACCGTTTAGAACTTTGTCAAAGTTTGAAACTTTGACAAAGTTTAACGACACAGTTTTGTCATCCTGAGGAACGAAGGATCACACTAGTTGATCGACAAAGATTGACGAATTTCTTTGAGGAATTCCTAGTGTGATCCTTCGTTCCTCAGGATGACAAACAAAAACTAAAAAAGTATATCTCTAAAAGTAGCTTTATAAGTAACTGTTAGAGAAACCAAAAAACAAAGAATGAAAAAATTACTATTCCTATTAACCGTAATCACTTCAATTTTCTCGGCGAATGCACAGAAAGTTTATACGGAAAATGATATTCGGATCATTCCAAAACCGAGTCAGACTTTTATTAAAACGGGGGTTTTTGAATTTACAAGAGATACAAAGTTTGTAGTAAACGGTGATTTCCAAAAAGATGCTGCAAATGCTTTGGCATCAAAATTTGAGACCGCTGCAGGATGGAGACCAGAAGTTACCACAAAAGCTCCTGCGAGTAATTATGTTTTATTAAAAACAGATCCGAACTTAAAAAATGAAGCTTACGTTTTGGATGTAAATCCAACTAATATTGTGATTTCTGCTAAAGGAAATAATGGATTTTTATATGCTTTAGAAAGTGTTAGACAATTGCTTCCTGAAGCCATCGAAAGTAAATTTGCGATTAGTTCTGCAAAATGGCAAATTCCAAGCTTGACCATTAATGATGAGCCTCGTTTTAAATGGAGAGGTTTAATGTTGGATTTATCACGTCATTTCTTCGATAAAAATTATGTTTTAGCTACAATCGATCGTTTGGCAGCCCATAAAATGAATGTTCTGCACATGCATTTAGTTGACGATCAAGGCTGGAGAATTGAAATTAAAAAATATCCAAAACTAACAGAAGTTGGGGCTTGGAGAGTAGATCAGGAAAATGTTTCTTGGAATGCCAGATTAACGACAAATCCAGATGAAAAAGGAACTTACGGCGGATTTTTTACGCAAGACGAATTAAAAGAAATCGTAAAATATGCAGCAACAAAAGGAGTTGAAGTAATTCCAGAAATCGAAATGCCGGCTCACGTGAGCAGTGCCATTGCAGCTTATCCAGAATTAGCTTGTTTCAACCAGAGAATTGGTGTGCCGTCAGGCGGAGTTTGGCCTTTAACAGATATTTATTGTGCTGGAAAAGAAACTACGTTCGAATTTTTACAAAATGTAATTGATGAAGTAATTACCATTTTCCCTTCAAAATACATTCATATTGGTGGAGACGAAGCGACTAAAACCAATTGGGCAAAATGTCCACACTGCCAAAAAAGAATCAAAGACGAGCGTTTGAAAAGTGTTGACGAATTACAGAGCTACTTTGTAAAACGCATGGAAAAATATATCAATTCAAAAGGTAAAAAAGTTATCGGTTGGGATGAAATTTTAGAAGGCGGTTTAGCTCCAGATGCGACAGTAATGAGCTGGAGAGGAACGAAAGGCGGAATTGAAGCAGCAGATCAAGGTCACGATGTAATTATGACACCAGAAACGCCTTGCTATTTCAACTTTTACCAAGGGCCTCAAAACGAAGAACCTTTGGCTTTTGATGCTTATAATCCGTTAAGCGAAGTATACAAATTTGATCCTGTAGTTTCAACTATGACACCTCAGGAAGCTGCGCACGTATTAGGAGGACAAGCCAATTTATGGGCAGAACATATCGCGGGACCAAAAGATTCTGAATATATGATTTTCCCGAGATTAGCGGCTTTGTCAGAAACCTTATGGAGTCCGAAAGAGAAGCGTAATTGGAATGATTTTACAGCAAGATTGTTTTCAATGTTTAAACGTTATGATTATCAGGGATTAAATTATGCAAAAAGTGCTTATTTGGTAACCGCTTCTTCAACAGCAGATTTGGCTAATAAACAAGTGAAAGTGGAATTGAAAAATGAATTTCCAAATCCAGATATTCGCTATGTTTTAGGAAACCAAAGTATTGATCATCATGCTATAAAATATACGACTCCAATTGAAATCAAAGAAACAACAGTTTTAAAAGCTTCTTTATTTCAAGACGAAAAACCAGTTGGAAAAACATTTACAGATACGATTGTTTTCCATAAAGGATTTGCAAAAAAAGTGAAATACTTAACACCTTTCAACCAGAGTTATAAAGGAGATGCTAATACAATGGTAAATGCCATTCGCGGAAGCAAAAATTTCCATGACGGACAATGGCAGGCTTGGCTGGTTAATGATATGGAATTGGTAATTGATTTGGAGAAAGTAGAAAGTATAGAACAAGTTACAGTTGGGGCTTTAGAAAGTCAAGGCGCTGGAGTTAATTTCCCAATTCAAGTAAAAGTGTTGATTTCTACAGACGGAATTAAATATACGCAAGTGGGTAAAATAATGCGTCCGTATGCGGTAAATCCAGTTCCGGAATTGAAAGATTTCAAAATCAATTTCCAAAAACAAAATGCACGTTTTGTAAAAGTAATTGGAGGCAACTTAAAGAAAAGTCCAAAAGGAGAAAGCTCTTGGTTGTTTGTAGATGAAATTTTGGTGAATTAAATATTTTTAAACACATAGAAACATAGATTCTTTTTCTTTTGAAACTTGGTATAAGAGTTTAGAAAGAAACTAGTTTCTAACACATAGCTTAACGTGAAATGCTTGTTAAGTTTATAAATGTATAATCTGAAAAAGAATGAATAAGATATTATTTAAGCTCGGAGTATTATTGATTTGCTTGATGCCGTTTTTTACTATGGCACAAAGCAAAGGATTTTCTATTTCTAATGGAGAATTTAAACAAGATGGGAAAATTATTAAAATACATTCGGGAGAAATGCACTATGAGCGTATTCCTAAAGAATATTGGAAACATAGGTTGCAAATGATTAAGGCTATGGGATTGAATACCGTGGCAACCTATGTGTTTTGGAATTATCACGAAGTAGAGCCAGGTGTATGGGATTTTAAAACAGGAAATAAAAATTTAGCAGAATTTGTACGTCTTGCTAAAAGCGAAGGATTGTATGTGATTCTTAGACCAGGTCCGTATGCATGTGGCGAGTGGGAATTTGGAGGATACCCTTGGTGGTTGCAAAATAATCCAGATTTAGTAATTCGTACCAATAACAAAGCATTTTTAGAAGCTTGCAAAACCTATCTAGAACATTTGTATGCAGAGGTAAAAGGACTTTTTGCTAACCAAGGAGGACCTATTATTATGGTTCAGGCTGAAAATGAGTTTGGTTCTTATGTTTCACAAAGAACCGATATTAGTGCTGAGGATCATAAAGCGTACAAAACTGCAATTTACAATATGCTTAAAGAAACGGGGTTTCCAGAGCCTTTTTTTACTTCTGACGGTACTTGGCTGTTTGAAGGCGGTGCTGTTGAAGGCGTGCTTCCAACTGCAAATGGGGAATCTAATATAGAAAATTTAAAGAAACAGGTTGATAAATACCATAAAGGGCAAGGGCCTTACATGGTAGCAGAGTTTTATTCTGGCTGGTTGGATCATTGGGCAGAACCATTTATTAAAATTGGATCTGAAGAGATTGCAAGTCAAACTAAAAAGTACCTTGATGCAGGTGTTTCTTTTAATTATTATATGGTTCACGGTGGTACTAATTTTGGATTTACCTCTGGAGCAAATTATAATGAGGAAAGTGATATTCAGCCAGATATTACAAGCTATGATTATGATGCTCCTATTAGCGAAGCAGGTTGGGCAACACCAAAATTCATGGCTATTCGTGAAGTAATGCAAAAGTATTCTAAAACAAAATTAGCTCCGATTCCAGAGAAAATACCAGTTGCAAAATATCCTAATCAGCCGATCAAATCGAGTATGGATGTTTTGAGTTGGATCAAAAAAGAAAAAGCGGTTGTAAATGACCAGCCTTTAACATTTGAAAAGTTAGGTCAGGGAAATGGATATGTTTTGTATCGAAAAAGATTTACACAACCAATTTCTTCTGGCAAATTAAAGATTGAGGGATTGAGAGACTTTGCTACAGTTTATGTAAACGGAGTTAAGGTGGGTGAATTGAATAGAGTTTTCAAAAATTACGAGTTGACAATTTCTATTCCTTTTAACGGTATTTTAGAAATTCTAGTTGAAAATATGGGACGTATTAATTACGGAGCCGAAATAGTGCATAATACGAAAGGAATTATTTCTCCAGTATTTATTAATGAATATGAAATTAGTGGTGGATGGGAAATGTATAAAATGCCAATGAGTGAAGTTCCTGTTATTAAAAATGAAACGATAAAGCCAGGACGTCCAGTTTTATATGAATCTACAGTTAACATAGATAAACCAGCCGATACTTTTCTTGATATGTCTGCTTGGGGAAAAGGAATTGTATTTGTTAACGGCCACAATCTTGGTCGCTACTGGAAAGTAGGCCCGCAGCAAACGCTTTATGTACCAGGATGCTGGTTGAAAGCGGGCGAGAATAAATTTGTTGTATTGGAGCAGCTTAATGAAAATAACCAAACAGAATTAACTTTTACAGATCAACCGATACTTGATAAATTAAATTAAGATTACCTATTAAACCAGAAAACAAAGAATAATAAATTATAAATTAGATTAAAGATGAAAAAAGGAATATTCATTATCGCCCTTTTATTTTCAGCTCAGATATTCGCTCAGGCGATTTACGAAGATGAAAGATACGTACCAGAAACAGATCCGTTGGTTTTGAAAAACTTAGACGAGTGGCAAGGCAAAAAATTTGGTTTGCTAATGCACTGGGGAACTTACAGCCAATGGGGAATTGTAGAATCTTGGTCTATCTGCCCTGAAGATTACGGATGGTGTGAACGTAAAAAAGGAAGCAATCCGTCTAATTATAATGATTATATTAAAGATTACGAAGGTTTAAGAAAAACGTTTAATCCTGTAAAATTTGATCCTGAAAAATGGGCTAAAGCGGCTAAATATGCTGGAATGAAATACATGGTTTTCACTACAAAACACCATGACGGATTCAACATGTATGATACTAAATATTCTGATTACAAGATTACTAGTAAAGATGTTCCTTTTCATACCAACCCTAAAGCAGATGTGTTAAAAGAGATTTTCAACTCGTTTAGAGGAGAAGGTATTTCAACAGGAGCTTATTTCTCTAAACCAGACTGGCACAACGAAAATTACTGGGATCCTTATTTTCCTCCATTCGACAGAAACGTAAATTACGATCCGTCTTTATACCCAGAAAAATGGCAGAAATATGTTGATTTCACTCATAACCAAATCTTAGAAATTCTTTCTAACTACGGTAAAGTTGATATTTTATGGTTAGATGGAGGATGGGTTAGAAAAAGAGACCAAGTAAACATCAAAGAAAACTACGAGGAGAAATTTACTGAAAACGAATCTAAAAACGGTTTCATTAAACACAGAGTGGTAGATCAAGATCCAAAAATGGATGAATTGGTTGTAAAAGCGCGTCAGAAACAACCAGGTTTAATTGTGGTTGATAGAGCGGTTCATGGTAAAAACCAAAACTATTTAACTCCAGAAGGACGTGTTCCTGCTAAAACGTTGCCTTATCCTTGGGAATCTTGTATTCCTGCAGGCGGTGGATGGTCTTATTCTCCAGGTGCTGAATATATGACTGGGAGACAAGGTATTCATATGTTGATTGATATTGTAGCTAAAGGCGGAAACTTATTATTAAACATTGCTCCAAGTCCAGAAGGAGAATGGGATAAGGGGGCTTACGATTTATTGCAAGCTTACGGAGATTGGATGAAAGTAAACAGCACAGCGATTTACAATACAAAACCAATCGAGCCTTACAAAGAAGAAAACATTTGTTTTACACAAAATAAAGCAGGTAATGTATTTGCATTTTATTTAGCTAAAGAAGGAGAAGATAAAATTCCTGCTGCAGTTACTGTAAAAGCTATCAGTCCTAAAAAGGGAACTAAGATTACAATGTTAGGTTCTAAAACTTCTTTAAAATGGACCAAAGAAGGAAACGGATTTAAAGTAATTATTCCAGAAAGTTTAAGAAACAATCTTCCTGCAAAAGAAG
The DNA here is from genome assembly GCF_002303885.1 of Flavobacterium sp. ACN2. Lineage (GTDB taxonomy): Bacteria > Bacteroidota > Bacteroidia > Flavobacteriales > Flavobacteriaceae > Flavobacterium. The sequence continues at coordinate 107,573 of NZ_MRCM01000012.1, forward strand.
CTTGGACTTTAAAAATTGAAGCGATTAACAGATAAGAATGAAGCCTATGGTTTTAAATATTAAAAATAAATTTGAAACAGCATGTATTTTATACATGCTGTTTTTTAGCATTACTATTTTTGCGCAGGGACCTGCCGATTTTGTCAATCCGTTTATTGGAACTTCCAATTATGGTGCGGCTTTTCCGGGACCAATTGCACCACGCGGAATGGCAAGTATTAGTCCGTTTAATGTGGCTGGAGTAAAAAATACGCCTATGGAAAAAGACAGTCAGTGGCTTTCTAATCCGTATGTGAATGAAAATACTTTTTTGACAGGATTTAGTCAAGTGAATTTAAGCGGAGTTGGCTGTCCAGATTTGGGTGTTATTTTATTGATGCCAACAACTGGAAATGTAGAAATCGATCATTTAAAATACGGTTCAACGTATTCTAATGAAGTTGCCAAAGCAGCGTATTACAGCGTAAACATCGACAAATACAAAGTAAAAGGCGAATTTACCACTTCAAAACGAGTGGGCGTGAGCAGATTCACTTTCCCGAAAGGGCAATCTAATATTTTATTAAATCTTGGTTTAGGATTAACAAACGAAGAAGGCGCAATGATAAAAGTGGTTTCTTCGACAGAAATTGAAGGAATGCGTTCTGTTGGTTCGTTTTGTTACAATAGTCCAGAAGATGCTTATCCGGTTTATTTTGTGGCTCAATTTTCTAAACCTGCCCATAAATTTGGAGTTTGGAAAAAACCTGCAAAATACGACGGCGTTGAAGCGCAATGGATGGGGTACAACGGAAAAGCGAGAATAATGGAAAATACCATTAAAACCGTAGTAGGTGATAGTATTGGAAGTTATTTTACGTATAAATTCGACAAACAAGAAACGGTTGAAGTGAAGATTGGAATTTCGTATGTAAGTATCGAAAATGCCCGCGAAAACTTAGCAAAAGAAGTTGGTAACAGATCTTTTGATGCAATTTACAAAGAAACCTACAACGAATGGAACGAAGAATTGTCTAAAATTTTGGTTGAAGGCGGTACCAAAGATGACAATACGATTTTCTACACAGCTTTGTATCACACTTTAATTCACCCAAATATTTTAAATGATATTAACGGACAATATCCCGTAATCAAAAGAAGTAAAATTGCTAAAACCGATGACACCCGTTATACCGTATTTTCTTTATGGGATACGTACCGAAATGTACATCCATTGATGTCTTTGGTTTATCCAAAACAGCAATCTGACATGGTAAAAAGTATGTTGACTATGTTTGATGAAAACGGCTGGTTACCCAAATGGGAACTGAATTCGACTGAAACTTTTACGATGGTTGGAGACCCTGCAAGTATTGTAATTACAGATACTTATATGAGGGGAGTTCGTGATTATGATGTTAATAAAGCCTATTATGCGATGTTGAAAGGCGCAGATAATATTGAAAATAATCCGCTTCGTCCTGGATTGAAAGATTATATCAAAGAAGGATATTTAACAACCGACAACAAAGGCCCAGTTTCTACAACTCAGGAATATAATATTTCAGATTATTCTATTTCGCTTATGGCCAACGAGTTCGGTGACAAAGACAATGTAAAACGTTTTAAAGAACGTTCATTATCCTACAGAAAATTATTTGATAAAAACTTAAATCTGCTTCGACCAAGAACGGCTGACGGAAAATGGTACGAACCTTTTGATCCTGCTTCTGGAGCTAATTTTGAAGAAAATGTTGGTTTTATCGAAGGAAATGCTTGGCAGTACGCTTTTATGGTTCCGCATGACATTATTGGATTAAAGAAATTAATGGGTGGTGATCAAGCTTTTTCGGCGCAATTGCAGAAAATCTTTGATATTAAGCAATTTGATATGGCAAACGAACCAGATATTGCCAATCCGTATTTATTCAATTATGTGAAAGGCGAAGAATATAAAACTCAGGAAATGGTAAAGAAATTGGTTCGCGAATATTTCAAAAATGAACCAAAAGGATTACCAGGAAATGACGATACAGGCACAATGTCGGCTTGGTTGGTGTATTCGATGATGGGAATTTACCCAATTTCTCCAGGAGATCCAATTTACACCATTACAACGCCAATGTTTCATAGAGTGACGATCAAATTAGATCCAAACTATTATAAAAAAGAAAGCATCGTAATTGAAAGACAAGAAAATAATGGTGGGAAAATCAATTCGATTGAGCTAAACGGAAAAACACGTAACAGCTTCTTTATCTCACATGATGATTTTGTGAATGGAACAAAGCTTAAAGTGATTCAAAACTAAACACACACAACTATGTTACAATTAAGAATGAGGAAAACGGCCATTATTTTTGTAATGGCTGTTGGTTTTTTTAACCAGACCAACGCCCAGAAAAAGTATCCGTATCAGGATGCCAAATTACCAGTAGAAGAGAGAGTACAAGATTTGCTAAGCCGTATGACACTTGAAGAAAAAGTGCGTCAGATGGATATGTATAGAGGAGATTTTTTTAAAGATAAAGAAGATTTTGCTAAAGCTAAATCGGCAGAAAAAATCGGGAAATTAGGAATTGGAGCGATTCATGATCTTTATCCGCGTTCAGCGAAAATGATCAACGATCTTCAAACCAATGTAATCAAAGGAAACCGTTGGGGAATTCCAGCTTTGATTATGTGTGAAATGCTTCATGGATATTTAGACGAAGGAAGTACCGCTTTCCCAATGAACATTGGACTTGGAGCAACTTGGGATGTTGCCGTGATGGACAAAGTAGGTAAAGTAATTGGTATGGAAGCCAGAGCTCATGGAGTTCATTTTGGATTTGGACCAAATTTAGATTTAGGGCGCGAACCAAGATGGGGACGTGTTGCTGAAACTTTTGGTGAAGATGCTTTCTTGAACAGCGAAATTGGTTTGGCTTTCATTAAAGGATTGCAAGGAGACGATTTAAAATCGGATCGTTCTATTATTGCAGAACCTAAACACTTTGCCGTTCACGGTATTCCGCAAGCGGGAGGGAATTCTTCGCCAATTTTAGTTGGAGAGCGTTCAGCAAGAGAAGATCATTTGCCATCTTTCCAAAAAGCATTTACAAAAGGCGGTGCTTTAGGAACAATGTGTGCGTATTCTGAATTGGACGGAATTCCTTGTGCTGCAAATCACTGGTTATTAACAGATGTTTTAAGAAAAGAATGGGGCTTTAAAGGAATTGTAGTTTCAGATTTAGGAGCTATTAAATACATTCAAACGACTCATAAAGTGGCTGATTCTCCAAAAGATGCTATTAGAGAAGCAGTTTCTTCTGGAGTTGATATGCAGTTTTATGATTTTAGCAATGAATTTTGGCAAAATACCATTATTGAATTGGTAAATGAAAAGAAACTGACAACTGAAAATATCGACCGTGCGGCGGGAGGCGTTTTGCGTTTGAAATTCTTGTTAGGATTATTTGAAAATCCGTACACAGAAAAAAATCTAATTAAAGAGCGTTTTCATACTCCAGAAAATCAGAAAGTTGCTTTAGAAGCGGCTCAAAAATCAATGGTTTTATTGAAAAATGAAAACAATATTTTGCCTTTAAGTAAAAATCTTAAAAACATTGCGGTTATCGGGCCAAATGCAAATGCTTCAAGATTGGGAGGTTATGCTCCGAAGAACAGTGTCGGAATGACAGTTTACGAAGGAGTTAAGGAATTGGTTGGAAAAACGGCTAATGTAGTTTATGAAGAAGGAGTTCCGCTGATTGTAAAAGGACAAATTATTCCATCTAAATATTTATTTACTCCAGACGAATCTCAAAACGGATTAAAAGGAGAATATTTCAATAACAGAAATCTGGAAGGAACACCAGCTTTAACTCGTATTGATAGCCAATTAGAGTTTGACTGGCCTTGGGCACCTGGTGATGGTGTGAATGTGGATGATTTTTCTATTAGATGGACAGGATTCTTAAAATCGGATCAGGCATTGGATGGTTGGTTAGGTTTAAGTTCTGATGACGGAATCAGAATGTATATCGATGACCAATTGGTAATCGACAACTGGACAAAAGGTGCGACAAGCATGGTTACAGTTCCAAAAAATATCGAAAAAGGTAAAAAATACAAAGTCCGCATTGAAATGTGGGAAGGAGGCTGGGGTGCCAGAGCTCATTTCCGTTGGAATTTAGAAAAAGTAAACTTACAGCCAGCAATTGAAGCAGCTAAAAAAGCAGATGTTGCGATTGTAGTTTTAGGAGAATCTAACGAATTGGTAGAAGAAAACAGAGACGTTGCTTCTTTAGACTTATTCGGAATCCAACAGCAATTGATTGAAGAAATTCAAAAAACAGGAACTCCTGTGGTTTGTGTGTTATTAAATGGCCGCCCGCTTTCTACAAATTGGATTGCTGAAAATATTCCAGCAGTTTTGGAAGGATGGTTTCCAGGAGAATTAGGAGGAAGAGCTGTAGCCGATGTTTTATTTGGAGATTATAATCCGGGTGGAAGATTACCAATCACAGTTCCGAAATCGGTAGGACAGTTACCTATATATTATAATCAAAAACCATCTGCAATACATAAATATGTAGCAGAAAGCGAACATCCTTTATATTCGTTTGGTTACGGATTAAGTTACACGAAGTTTGAATATTCTAATTTAAAGCTGAATACTTCTGAAATTAAACCAAATGGAGAAATAAAAGTTTCTGTTGATGTTAAAAACATTGGAGACAGAGATGGAGACGAAGTGGTTCAGTTGTATGTAAATGATGTATATAGTTCTGTAACGACACCAGAGAAAACTTTAAGAGGTTTCAAACGATTAAATATTAAGAAAGGAGAAACTACAACTGTTGATTTTACACTTACTAAGGACGAGCTAGGCCTTTATAACAGGGAAATGAAGTATGTTGTAGAGCCTGGAGACTTCGAAGTAATGGTTGGCGGAAACTCATCGGATCTTCTAAAAACCAAATTCAAGGTTTCGAACTAAAAAGTGTTAAATACCGAATAATTTTAAACGATTTTTAGTTAAAAAAATGAATACAACTAAAAAAGGTCAAAATCTATTAGATTAATAGATTTTGGCCTTTTTTATAAGGCAGAGTAGGATTACAAATGAAAACGTTTTCTTTCAATAAATGACCAAAGATTTACCAACACCTGCGAAAAATTGTCATTTGTCGAAATTATATTTTGTTAACAGAATGTATTCTTAAGTTTAACATGTTATTAACTCTAAAAAAACAACTAATATGATTAAAAGCGTACTAAAATTACTGTTTGTCATATGCCTTTTTGGGTTCCAAGGCCTACAAGCGCAGACAACAGTAAAAGGAACGATAACAGATGCTCAAAGCGGAATTCCAATTCCTGGAGCAAATATTATTGTTAAAGGAACTAAAACAAGTGCTTCATCAGATTTTGATGGTAAATACAGCATTAGCGTTCCAAATCAATCAGCAGTTTTAGTTTTTACTTACGTAGGATCTTCTACAAAAGAAGTTGCTGTTGGATCACAAACTACAATTAACGTATCATTAGGTCCAGATACGCAGCAATTAGGAGAGGTAGTCGTTACAGCTCTTGGTATTAAAAGAGAGAAAAAAGCAATTACGTATTCTGCACAAAACGTTTCTGTAGACGAACTTTCTGAAGCTAGATCATTAAACGTTGCCAACTCACTTTCTGGTAAAGTTGCAGGTCTTAACTTCTCTACAACTTCAAATGGTGTTGGTTCTTCTTCTAGAATTACTTTAAGAGGTAACAGATCTCTTAACGGAAACAACCAGCCTCTTTATGTAGTAGATGGTGTGCCAATTAGTAACGGAACAACGAATACAAATCCTGATATTGATACAGGAGGAACTACACAACCTGATGGTATTTCTAACATTAACCCAGAAGATATTGCTTCGATGACTGTTTTGAAAGGTCCATCTGCAGCAGCTCTTTACGGATCTAGAGCATCAAATGGTGTAATCGTAATTACAACTAAATCTGGTAAATCTGGAAAAACTTCAGTTTCGTTATCATCTAACTTTATGGCTTCTTCTGCTTATAACTTGATGAATTTACAAAACGAGTACGGACAAGGTACAAATGGAAATTATGTTTCTAACTCAAGCTCAAGCTGGGGTGCGCCTTTAGACGGACGTCAGGTATCTGCTTGGCAGTTGGTTCGTAATCCAAATTATGCAGGACCAGCTACACAAAGCTATTCTCCACAGAAAAACAACGTTATTGATTTCTACAAAACAGGATATAACTTAGCAAACACTTTGACTGTTACAGCTGGTAACGAAAAAGCGCAAGGATATTTCTCTTATACTAACACACGTGCTGAAGGTATTGTTGGCGGAAACCAATTGGACAGACACAATCTTAACTTAAGATTGACTAGTAAAATTACAGACAAATTAACTTTAGACGCAAAAACAAACTACATCGTTCAAGATATCGATAACTTATTGAGAACTGGTGAAGAGTCTATCGGAACATCTGCTTATTTATTACCTCGTAGTATCGCTTACAACGATTACAAAGATTTCGAATATATCGATGCTGCAGGACAAAGACAAGTAAACTATTTCCTTGACGAAACTGGAGCTCCAGGAGGAAACCCATTCTGGTCTGCTTTAAGAGATGATGCTCGTACAGATAAAAGAAATAGATTTATTGGTTTAGCTTCTCTTAAATATGAGTTTACAAAAACTTTAAGTTTACAAGGTAGAGCTGGTTTAGACCAAATGACAAACAAAAATGTAAGAAACAGATATGCAACTGCAGCTTTCAACAGCAACATGGGTTCATACAGTGAATCTTATGAAACAGTAAGCGAATTAAACATTGATGCTTTACTTTCTTACAATGAAAAATTCGGAGATTTCTCTATCGGTCTTAATGCTGGTGCGAGTTCATTGCAACAAAATAGTTCAGCTTTAAATTCAGGTGGTGTATTAAGTAAAAGAAACTTCTTCGCGTTATCAAACGTGCAAACAGTTCAATCTACTTCTACAGCTTCAGAGAAAAGAATTAACTCTGTTTACGGATTTGGTCAAATTGGTTTCAGAAACTATTTATTCTTAGATTTAACAGCTAGAAATGACTGGTCTTCTACTTTACCAGAAGATTATTTCTACCCATCTTTCGGACTTTCTGCTGTTCTTTCTGATATGTTTACATTGCCAGAAGTAATTAGTTTTGCAAAATTAAGAGCTTCTTATGCACAAGTGGGTAACGATACAGATCCTTATCAAACACAACAGAGATTCTCTTACATTGGTGGTAATGGTGGTATGTTATACGGACAAAACACAAAAGCAAATCCAAACTTGAAACCGGAGATTTCTTCTTCTAATGAGTTTGGTGCTGATGTTAGATTTTTCAACAATCGTTTAGGTTTAGATTTCACATACTTTAAAACATTAACTAACAACCAAATTTTCTACATCAACACTCCTGAACCTTCTGGATATTCTAGAGCAATTGTAAACGGTGGAGATATCGAAAATAAAGGTTTTGAGTTCACGCTTAGTGCAACTCCAATTCAAACACAAAACTTCTCTTGGGATATTACAGCAAACTACGCTTCTTATAAGTCAAAAGTAAAATCTATCTTTGAAGGACGTGATGAATTAGTAATCGGTGAAGGACGTTTAGTTAGAAGTAAAGTAGTTAAAGGTGGAGAATATGGTGATTTATACATCAAAGGTTTCCAAAGAAATGAAGCTGGAGAAATTTTAGTAAACAGCGCTGGTATTCCATTAGCAACAAATGGTTTTGATGTTCGTGCTGGTAACTTTAACCCAGATTGGACTGCAGGTTTCAAAAATAACTTCAAATACAAAGATTTCTCTTTAAGCTTCTTAGTTGACTTTAGAATCGGTGGTGAAGTTATTTCATACACTCAAGCTAGACAAGCTGGTTTAGGGGTAAGTGATATTACTTTGGCAGGAAGAAATGGTGGAATCGTTGTTGATGGTGTTGTAGATAACGGAAACGGAACTTATACTCAAAATACAACAAGCATCAATGCTGAACAATACTGGACAGCAATCGGTCAAAGAACTCCAATTGCAGAGCCATTCGTTTATGATGCTACAAACATCAGATTAAGAGAGCTTGTTTTTGGTTATTCAATGCCAAAACGTTTATTAGGTAACTCAGGATTTACAAGCATCGATTTCTCATTAGTAGGTAGAAACTTGTTCTTCTTCTTAAACAAAGCTAAGTACTTTGATCCAGAAGCAGGAGCAGGTACAGGTAACTTGCAAGGTATAGAATCTTTCAACATTCCATCAACGAGAGATTATGGAGTGAATGTTAAATTTGGATTTTAATTAAAAAAGAGACATCATGAAATATAGTTTTAAAATAAAAACATTAGGAGTTGCTTTAATGGCAGTTTCTATTTTATCAAGCTGCACTGGCGATTTTGATGAAATAAACAAAGATCCTAATTCATTAACTGAAGATCAGTTAGATGCTACATTAGCTGGTCCTGCATTTGCTTCTGCATTATACGCAGGTATACACAATGGTTCTTATTCATCTCCAGGAGTAGATGATCAAGGTACTTGGGGTATTGCTACAGGTATTTTATCTTCAACTTTTATTCACTATTTAAACTGTGGATATGGAACGGAAAGAAATGCTTTCGTTAATGGATACGAAGGTAGAGGATGGACAAGATTTTACACCGTTGCGGCTCCAGCGTTATCAAATGCTATTAAAGCATCTGAAGGAAACGCAGAAGCTACTGCAATCTTAAAAATCTGGAAAGTTTTTATGTACAACCAAATGGTTGATGCTTACGGACCAATTCCTTATACTGAAGCTGGAAACGGAAAAGATAAAGTTCCTTACGACAGCGTAGAATTTATTTATGCAGATTTCTTTAAACTATTAGATGAAGCAAATGCAATATTAGCTTCAACTTCTGTAACTTCGGTTGCCTCTCTTGCCCCAAATGATAGAGTTTATTCAGGAAATGTTGACAAATGGAGAATCTTCGGAAACAGTATGAGATTACGTTTGGCCCTAAGAATTTCGGATAAAGAACCTGCAAATGCAAAAACTCAAGCTGAAGCTGCAGTAGCTGCTGGAGTTATGCAAACAAATGATCAAAGCGCTTTCTTTAAAGCAAGTAACATTACTCCAAACAATTTAAACATGATTGTAAACAGCTGGGGTTATGTAATGACCTCTTCTATGGAAAGTATCTTAGTTGGATACAATGATCCGCGTTTAGCTAAATGGTTTGCGCCAATTGCTTCAGGAGTATATAGAGGAAATCCAGTTGGAGGTTTAGAAGATCAATTCGGAACTACAGAATTTTCTAAATTCAACAATAATGTTTTAGGAAATGGAGCTGCTAATACACTTAGCGAAACTAAAAACATTGAAATCTTCATGGCTTCTGAAAACTACTTGAGTAGAGCAGAGGGAGCTTTAAATGGATGGAACATGGGAGCAGATGCTAAAACTTTGTATGAAACAGGTATTAGATTATCGCTTGCGCAATGGGGAGTTACAGAAGTAGCTGACGTTAACGCTTATATTGCTGGAACAACATTGCCAACATTACCAAACATTTTGACAGTATATCCAACTTTAGATTTACAAGATATTCCAGTTAAATTGCCAGTGGCTTGGTCTGCATCTACTGCCGATCAAAGAACTCAAATTGCAGTTCAGAAATACTTAGCAATTTTCCCAGAATCTTGGGAAGCTTGGGCAGATTTACGTAGAAGCGATGCTAAAGTAATCTATCCAGTTTTAAATACGGATAATCCAGATGCTGGAGTTGGTAAATCTTTGATGAAAAGAATTATTTACACTACAAATGAGTACTCATCAAACAAAGCTGCTGTAGATGAAGGAGTTTCTAAATTAGGAGGTCCAGATTCTGGTGGAACAAGACTTTGGTGGGACACAAAATAATTAATTTGGTAAAGTAAAAAATCCAATCGATTTGTTACTTGAGCAGAAGGAGAGGTAACTCTCCTTTTGTTTTATATATAAACCAGTGAATTTTTGCCCCAACTTTAATTCATAATTGGCAATTCCCTTTGTTTGAAATTGAACAAAATTTAATTTGAACACATAGAAGCATAGTTTCTGTGTCTAAAAAGGAAAGTAAAGAGAAAAATATTTCTTTTACATAGACTTTTATTATGCGTATTTGAATTAGTGAAACGCCTTTTTTTAGGTTTCGGAAAGCTATGTTTCGATGTGTTTAATAATTTTAAACAAGCACAAATAATATTAATTTTCATCAAAATAAAATGATTTTAAAGAAAAAATATGCTGTAGTAGGTCTATTGGCTTTATTTCTTTTTTCTAATGAAATGAAAGCACAACTGAAGGCAGTAAATATTGAAAGCAGTTATATTGCAGATCCGCCTGTTACCACAAATAGCCATGCCTCAACTTTGGTCGAATACAAACCCAACGAGATTTTAGCCGCTTGGTTTGGTGGAAAATATGAAGGTGCAAAAGATGTCGGAATTTATATTTCGGCTTATAAAGACAAAAAATGGTCTGCACCAAAAGAACTTATTCAGCCCTTAATTAAAAACGGAGACACACTACCATGTTGGAATCCGGTTTTGTTTAAAAGCAAGAGCGAGAATTTGTATTTGTTTTATAAAATTGGAAAAAATCCGAGAGAATGGTTTGGCGCTATGATTGTTTCGAAAGATAACGGAACAACCTGGGGAGAACCAAAATATCTTACGGACGGAATTTTAGGTCCAATTCGAAATAAACCAATAGAAACTACTCCAGGCGTAATTTTATGCGGAAGCAGCACAGAAAGTGTAGGCACTGACGAATGGCGCGTGCATGTTGAGGAATATACTGAAGCAACAGATTCTTGGAAAAAAATAGCCGTAGAAAACAATCAAAACTTTGATATCATTCAGCCAACATTTTTAATTCATAGCAAGAGTGATATTCAGATGCTGTCTCGTAGCAAACACAATAAAGTAGTTTCGAGCTGGTCAGGAGACAACGGAAAAAGTTGGATTAGAACCAATACTATAAATGTCATCAATTCCAATTCTGGTATTGATGCTTTAACAGTAGACAAAAACACGTTTTTATTGGTAAATAATCCGCTTCCAATTGGAAAAGACTGGTTTAACGGAAGAAATATTTTAGACGTAGAATATTCTAAAGACGGTTTAAAATGGACGAAATTATTCGATCTCGAAAAACAGGAAAAAGGAGAATTCAGCTATCCAGCCATAATCCAAACCACAGACAAAAAAATACACGTTTTGTATACTTATGATCGAAAATATATTAAACATACCTCTTTCGATTTATAAGATAATAGTACGATGATAAAACAGATATTTAATTTTAACACATAGAAACATAGAATTTTATTCCTCTAGAAAAGAGAAATAGAAAAAGCTAGCTTTAACACATAGCTATGTGTTTTAATGTTAGTGAAACGCCTTTTTCAAGTTATGCAATCTATGTTTCTATGTGTTTTAAAAAAAAATCAGTAAAAATCCGCGTCTTTTCAAAGCAAATCCGTTTCATCCGCGTCCCATCTATAGAATAACAATTATGAAATTAAAACTTTTTTTTGCGACCGTATTTTTTTGCTGCACTTTCGTGAATGCACAAATGTCTAATACCTTTTACAAACATGATAAATACCTTTCATCTGATAAATTGGAAGGACGTTTTGTGGGAACAAAAGGGAATAATAAAGCAGCAGCTTACATTCAGAAGTATTTTAAAAAGTATGATTTAAAAGAATTTGGTAATTCATATTATCAGCCTTTCCAAGTATTTGTAAAAGAAGGAATCAATAAAATGAAATCGGATAGTGTGGCTACGCAAAATGTTGTGGGTTACATTGAAGGTTCAGATCCTAATTTGAAAAAGGAATACATCGTAATCGGTGCCCATTACGACCATTGGGGTTGGGGCGGACAAGGTTCTGGAAGTAAAAAGAAAGAAGCCTTTGCCATTCATAACGGAGCAGATGATAATGCCTCTGGAGTATCGGCTTTGCTGTGCATTTTAGAAGAAATTTCAAAACAAAAAGTAAAACCTAAACGAAGCATTATTTTTATTTCGTTTAGCGGAGAAGAAGAAGGATTATTGGGTTCAAAATATTTCGTCAATCATCTTCCCGTTCCAAAAGAAGCTGTAAAAGTAATGCTGAATATGGATATGGTCGGAAGATTGAACGATAAAAAAGAGCTTTACATGGGAGGAGCAGGAACTTTTCCGAACGGAGTAGAATTAATGAAAAAACTGCAAGAAAATAGTGGCTTAAATCCTGTTATACATGCAGGCGACGTTGGTGGTTCAGATCATGTTTCTTTCTACAAAGAATCCATTTCAGCAGTTGGTTTTCATACCGGTGGGCATCCACAATACCACACACCAGAAGACGATATTGAACTGATTAATTCAGAGGGAGGCGCATTGGTTTCAAAATATATTTACAATGCTCTTATACAAATTGCCAATTATGAAGAAACTTTAGTTTTTATAAAACAGAATTAAATCGTTGAACGAAATTAATTATTTCGTCAACTGATTAGATTTGATCTGTCTAAATCTGCTTTAATCTTTTAAATCTGCGTGAAAAAAATCTACGCGCAAGAATTATTTCACGCAGATTTAAAAGATTTTCGCAGATTAAATTAGATTTTATTTATGGAATAAATTAAGTCGACTAGTGAAATTAATGCCTGTTCAATTTCACAAAACAAGTTAAGTTAATTAGTTTTTGTTTTTTAGCAAAGACGGTGTCTATTACATATTATAGACGCCGTCTTTCATTTTAAAAGCCCATGAAGCCATGGCATCAATTACAGGGAGCAAACCAGTTCCTGCACTGCTTAATTTATAAGTTACAAATGGCGGTACAACAGGTTTTGCTTCACGAATAACCAATCCGTCGGCTTCTAGTTGTTTTAAATGCTGAATGAGCATTTTTTCTGTTACGGCTGGAATAGCTCTTTTCAATTCGCTATAACGTTTATCTCCGGTTGATAAATGATATAAAATAATGGGTTTCCAGTAGCCTCCAATTTTCTCCATAACAAAAGTTACAGGACATTTTTCTAAGGCATACTGCTTGTTTTCTTGAATAGTAGACGATTCTTTAATTGCTGTCATGATACATACTTTAGGGTAAGTACTTGTATAAAAGTAAGTACAAAGATACCTTTGTCCTGTTAAATAAAAAAACATTTTAAGATGAAAATTATAATTTCAGGTTCATTAGGAAACATAGGAAAGCCTTTAACGGCGCAATTGGTAAAATCAGGGCATGATGTAACGGTTATTAGCAGTACTGCAGATCGTAAAGACGCCATCGAAAATTTAGGAGCAAAAGCCGCAATCGGATCAGTTAGCGATGCTGATTTTCTTTCTAAAACTTTTACTGGTGCAGATGCTCTTTTTGCCATGACGCCTCCAAATATGGGTGGAGTTAATATCATTAAAAATACTACCGATGCTGGTGCTGCTTTCGCGAAAGCAATTCAAGAAACCAAAATTAAAAGAGTAGTGATGCTAAGCAGCATTGGAGCCGATTTGCCAACAGGGAACGGACCAATAGCAGGTTTATATAATATTGAGAAGATTTACGAGAAATTAGACGTTTCTATCACGTTTTTAAGAGCGGGATATTTCTACTTTAATTTCTTTAACGATATTCCGATGATAAAAGGAGCGGGGATAATGGGAGCCAATTTTCCAGCGTCAAACAGTATTCCGTTAGTGCATCCAGAGGATATTGCAGCGGCTGCGGCAGAAGAATTGCAGAAAACTCAAGAAGGTAAAAATATCCGTTACATTATTAGTGATGTAAAAACGCCTTCAGAAATCGTAAAAGCTTTTGGATCTGCTATCGATAAACCGGAACTTCCTTGGATCGAATTTACAGACGAGCAATATTTTGGCGGAATGACACAAGCTGGAGTTCCAGAAGAAATGGCAGGTTTATACACCGAAATGGGAACTGGATTACGAAACGAAACCATTGCTGCAGATTTCTTAAACAATGATGGAAATGCAACAGGTAAAATCAAATTAGAAGATTTTGCAAAAGAATTTGCTTTAAAATTCTAATTATAAAAAAAACATTCCGCTTACTATAAATAGAAGCGGAATGTTCGATTAAAAAAAACTCAAGTGATGAATTTTTCACGCACTGTTTTCACAGCCGTATATTTTTAGAATACCCCAATGTAGTGGTTTCCTGGTTTATTCAATAATTTAGCACCTTTAGTAACTTTTCCAGAAGGAATATCAATTACATAAATGTTACCGTCTTTTCCAACCGGAGTTACAGCAATGTAGAAGTTGTTTCCATCAACTACAAAACCTTGATATTGACCGAAATCTAAATCAGCATCATAATCAATACCTTCAACTTTTTGCGCTGTTCTTGCATTCAAATCAAGTCTTGCTACATAACCTTGGTTTGTACCTTCAAAAGTATAAACTGCATAAGCAATTCCGTTTCCAACATATCTCCAAGCATCAATATAGCTTCCTTTTACTCCTAAAGCAGTATCTAAACTAAACACATAATTGTCATCGTATTGATTGTTTTGATTGATTTTTAGGATATAAGAACCCTTTTGAGTATCTCTTTGTGTTGCCTGATAAATGTTTCCATCAGTAGCCACAAAGCTGTTGAAACTTCTGTATCCGCTAGTATCGCCAAATCCAACTTTTGAAGTAATTACCACTGGATTTTCTAAAGAAGGGTAATCAACCACAACCGATTTAGACCCTAAACGTGTAAATGTGCTTTCGTTTTTTGATGGATCAGCAATATTCGTTTTACGCATCCAAGTTCCAATGATTAATTTGTTTCCTGCTTTGTTTAATGTTGGAGCATCCAGACGGAAAATGTGATGTCCTTGCGCTTCTTCTTCAGCAGTTAACGGAATGTCGTATTGTTTGTAAGCTGAGATTAAAGTCTGTTTCATATCTAAAGACAAAACAGTAGCTTTTCCTCTTGTGTTTTTGTATGACTTGTCTTCATTTACATTAACAATTGGAGTAGCCACGTTTACTGCAACACCTGTTTTATCTCCGTCAAAAAGTTTTACCCATCTTGGCGAAGTTCCAGCATATTGAGAGATATTTACTTTAGCATCAGATTGTGCAAAATTGTTTCCTCCGTTTACTTTGTACGTCATAAATTCTCCACCATTTGCACCCGTATACGTGATGTTGAAAAGCGTGCTTCCGTCAACAGAAGATTGTAAACGTGCCGTTCTGCTAGATTGAACCGGAACACCTTGATCGTAAACATTTACAGAAAAATTAGGATCTATGGCATTTGCTTTACTAATAGCATACACTTTTGTACCACCATTTCCGTCTCCTGGATCGGTCTGCATTACTGCACCAGCTACTGTAATCCAGCGTCCGTCTGTTTCTGGGTTAACAGGTTCAGTATTTTTGTTATCGTCGCTGCTGCAAGCTGTAGTCAATGCAAACGCACCAACTAGTAAGCGAGAGGCAAATAATTTAAATGTGTTTTTTTTCATTTTTATTGCATTTAAAAATTAGTTATTTATTGAGAGATTAAAATTTATTTAAGGTATAGTTGAGTTTTATATAAAAGGCTCTTCCAGGCTTTTGAGCCGCAAAATTGTCATAAACCTGTTCGTCAAAAACATTTCGGGCGTCAAAACTGACTGTAATCTGTTTGTTCGGAAAAACATAGCTCAAACCTAAATCTTGCGGAAATTGCGCTGTAGTTCTGTCGGTTTCTAACCATGAAGTATAAAATGGCGCAACATAACCGCAGTAGTAATACAAATTAAGTTCTGATTTGCTCTGAATTACATTTCTAAAATTGTACTGCAGATTGGCATTCAAATTAAAGAAAGGCTCATTAGGAAGCTGTTTGTTGTAATTCGGAAGAACATTCCCGTTTTTATCGTATTTGTCTTTAAACAGCGAATTGAATTTGGAAAGATTCATCCCAGCAAAAAAGCGATTGTGGTAAGAATATTGAAAAGAAGCTTCAAAACCAACAGACTGTGCTTTTCCTAAATTGACAAACGGAGAAGCTTGAATGGCTTCATTTACACGGTCACTAATCTGACGGACAATTTTATCTTCGGTATTTCTCCAAAAAGCATTTCCTGAAACGGTAAGCTTATGATTATTCATTTCGTAAGGACCAAATCGCAAGCCAGCATTAAAATTATTGCTCTGTTCAGGTTTTAGACCAGAATTACTGATGATATTTTCTCCAGGATTACCAAATATTTCATTTTCTGAAGGAAGTCTGATTGCTTTTTCAGCAGAAGCCATCACCATTACTTTTGGAAGAATAGAATAAGAAGCGGCAATTCCGTAACCCGTATAATTTGTTCTTTTAGAAGTAACAACTTCTTTTACGACATTCTGACCATTTTCGGTTACAACTTGCGGATCTCGCTGTTCATTTTTGAGATTGTAGTTTTTTACGAAAAGATTGGCTCTCATTCGAGATTGAAACGCCGTCATTTCATAAGCAAAAGAAGAAACAGTCTTGGCTAAATCTCTAGTAATGATAAAGTTTCGTGTAATTTCGGGTTGCATTTCATCAAAATCATTTCGATCAAGAATATAGGTCATTACATTAACCAATACTTTATGATTTTCGGTTATCGAATAGCTTAAACCCGCTCGAGTATTAAAAATATCCGATTTCATATGGTTGATAGTAGGCGCGCCTTGTTGTGCTCCAGTATTGGTTAGAATGGGTTGGCCGTAGAGACCAAGTGCTTTTTCGCCATTCCAATTGTAATTCCATTTTACGGTATCGTTGATCACATCGTTTCTATGACTATAAACAGTAATAAGAGAAAAATCAAGGTTTTTAATTAGAAAGTCTTTTTTGCTGTAATTCAAACTAAAAACATTTGCTGCAGATTCGCTAAAACGTCCTTTATAAGGTTTTGTCATATATTGTCCATGCTGAATCTGATTGTAATCTTGAGATCCATTATAGCTAATAAGAAGATTGTCTGCCCAATCTACATTGGTAAAACCAGCTTCTAATCTTCCTCCAAAAGATCGATACATGCTTTCAAATCGCTTGGCGCGAATGTATTCGTAACGTCCGTTTGGCGCTATGTTGTAAACCCATTTTCCCCAAACTTCATAATCATTATCAGAGTAATTTTGAAAAGCATTTGCCTTTACTGTGAATCCGTTTTTATCTCTAAAAGAAGCATTAACATTAGATTGAACGGTATTAAAAGAACCGTAAGAAACAGAAGCATTCAAACTATTTTTGGCACCTTTTTTCAAAATGACATTAATTGCACCTCCAAGCGAATCATCTGCTAAATAAGCAGGAACTACTCCTTTAAAAACTTCAATTCTTTCAATTAATGCAGGTGGAATGCTATTTAAGCTAAAAGAGGCCCCATAAGTCTGAATTGGAACTCCGTCAATAAAAATTCTGATGGCATTTCCAGACATTCCGTTGATATTGTAAGTAACAGCAGAACCTAAACCTCCATTTTGTCTGATTCTTACACCTCCCGAACGGTCTAATAAATCGTTGGTTTGCAAGTTTCTTTTTGCCGCTTCTTGGGTTTCAATCACGTTAACAGCAAAACCTTTTTCTATAATGTCTTTTTTGAAGGTCTTTTTTTCAATTTTTACTTCTTTAAGCGCTTTCGGATCTGTTATTTTTTCTAATGCAATATTGATCTGGTGCAACGGACGATTAACAGAGATATTTATTGTTTTCGGTTTAGCCTCCATAGAAGAAATTTCTAAGTTGTAGCTTCCGTAAGCCAAACCTTTTATTTCAAACTGACCGTCATTGTCAACTACAACAAACTTTTTCGTTCCTGCAACTTGAACCGATGCACCAAAAGCGGTTTCGTTATTAGCAAAATAGACTTTTCCAGTAATTTTTCCGGTTTGTGACCAAGCCGAAATGGTAAATAAAAATAGAAGTAAAACTGTTCTCATATTGAGTCTGCAAATAAAAGTGCTGCAAACTTATATGATAATTTAAATTTAATCTAAATAAAGCAATTAGAAGATCATTAGAATTGAGTGGAGGATTCTAATGTTATTTTAATGTTGTTTTTGAGTTACGAGTTGTGAGATGTTAGATGTTAGATGTGAGATGTGAGTTGTGAGATGTGAATAGGGAATTTGTGTTGTCCTCCTGAGCGAAGTCGAAGGATATGTACAAAGTGGATTTTTTAATCTCGCAAAAGTCGCGAAGTCGTAAACTTTGAATTAAAAAAACTTAAAAGAACAGGAAATAAACTTCGCGTCTTCGCGACTTTGCGAGATTATTTCATTCCAATTATCAATACTATACTTTGCGTATATTCTTCGAATTCGCTCAGGAAGACAGTCGAATTATCATTTCACATCTCACATTTGACGTTTCACCATTTACAATTTATAAGAGAAGTTTTTAGACTTAACAACTTTCCCTTTATCAGTAATCATAACACAACTATAATCAGGGAATTTTTGAAGTAAAAGCAAGCCTTCTTTTAGGCCTAAAACCATCATTGAAGTGCTTAATCCGTTTGCGGTTTCTGCGTTCGGACCAAAAACGGTTACACTGCATAAGCCCGTTGCAGGATAACCCGTTGCAGGATTTATGATATGAGAATAACGTTTTCCGTTAAAAACAACAAACTTTTCATAACTGCCAGAAGTAGTTACAGCACCTTCTTTAAGCGGAATTGCGGCCAAAATCTTTTCGGGCATAAACGGATTTGTAATTCCGATTTTCCAATCTTTTCCGTTGGGTTGTTTTCCCCAAGTGCTCATATCTCCAGAACCGTTTATAATTCCGGCTTGGACACCTTTTGCAATCATCATAGCACGACATTTATCGGTTGCATAACCTTCGCCTAGAGCGCCAAAACCAATTTTCATTCCTTTTAATTTCAAGAAAATAGTTGATGCTGTGCTATCTAAAATGATGTTTTTATAACCCACTTTTTCCACCGATTTTTTTATGGCTTCCGCCGAAGGCATTTCGGTCATCGAACCATCAAATTTCCAAATCCGATCTAAAGCAGCAAAACTAACGTCAAATCCGCCATTGGTAATTTTAGAAAGTTTAATCGCTCTTTGCGCTAATTCGAAAACTTCGCGATCCACTTTTATAGGTTTTACTCCAGCATTCTGATTGACTTCAGAAACTTGAGAATATGGTTTCCAATCGGAGATTAGATTTTCAATTCTTGTAATTTCTGCAATAACTTCATCTATATTTTTTTCTGCAGAAAGAGAATCTTTATCTACTATAGAAATGTCAAAACGTCCGCCCATCAAAAACGTCGTTCTTTTGCGTAATACTTGCGAATGTGCAGATAAACAGCAAGCAATTACAAAAAATAATGAAATTTTATAGGATACTAGTTTATGCATGAAAATATAGTGAATAGTGAATAGTAAAAAGTGAATAGTAATTAGTAAAAAGTGATTAGTAAAAAGTGATTAGTAAAAAGTGATTAGTGAAAAGTTGAAAATCAGAGATCAACAATCTAAAATCTAAAATTACTCTAATAACAGTCTGTCAAAAATTGTTTATTGGCTTTGTATTCTTCCAGTGTTTTTAATCCTTTAGCTATACACAATTCACTTAATATAGCTTCGACATCTTTCTGCATGGCAAGCGAACCGCAGATCATAACGACACCGCCTTTTTTGAATAAATTCGTAAAGAACGATGAATCTCTTTTAATCAAATCCATTACATAAATATGTTCGGCTTCACGAGATAGTGCCACATGAAAATTATCCAGATGCTCTTTTTGCATCATTATGTTAGCAAACTTTTTATATGCCATTAACGTAGGCGTTTCCATCCTAAATCCGCTATACAAATGAAGTTCCTGTTTTGCTTTGTTCTGTTCGATCATTCCTAAGAAAGGAGCAATTCCTGTTCCGTTAGAAATAAAAGCCACCTTTTGCCCTTTCTTTGGAAGATGAAAAGCAGGATTTTTTACAATTTGTGCTTTTATCACATTCCCTGGCTCTAAAGCATTCAAAAATCCAGAACCCAATCCGTTTGGATGTAATTTTACAACCAATTGAATATTTCCAGAATGATTCCCGATAGAGTAGAGGCGCTCTCTAGAATCGTTGGCAGGATAAATCGCCAGTAAATCACCAGAACTAAATTTAGCTCTTGCATTTGCTCTTAAAGTCAAAATAAAAGTGTGTTCCGTTTCAGAAATTGGTGTTTTATCCAAAACCATCAATTTTTGCAGACCTTTTGGAACATGATTGTATAATGATGGAGTTGTAGCCAACGGAATTCCCGTTTTTTCGCTCCATAATTTCACCCATTCTACAAACTCAGCAGCCGATTTATCATTTACAGTTTTCAAATCCAAATAACGATTTGCCCATTTTTGCTTTTCTAGAAGCTGATCGACTTCAACAGCAAATTGGCAGAAATCAGGATACGATTTAGAACCAAAACCAACCACAGAGAAGTTAATATTCTGATCTTGATTTTGTCTTTCTAATATAGTTTTGAATTGAGTTGCATTAGAAGGAGCATCTCCCAAACCATGAGTTGAAGTAAAAACAATAATGTGTTCCGCCTTCGGATAAGTCGAGAATTTATTTAATTCGCTAACAAAAACTTTTTGGCCATGATTGATTAATTGTTTCTGAATTGAATTGGCAAATCGGAACGAACTTCCATTCTCTGAACCAACCAAAAGAATAAAAGTACTTTCGCTGGCTTTAAATTTATTTTTAATTCGGCTAGATCTTCTTTTTAAAGTAATGGCAAAACCAGAATAAATAAAGAATAAAATATTGATGCACGCTATTGCTAAAATTACAGCCCAGATTCCGTTAATTCTTCCAGTATGAAGATCTAAACTTAATGCCGCAAATTGAGTTCGCATTGGAGAAAGCTTTTCAGAAATTACAGCTCCTGTAACCTGATTTACTTCAACCTCTCTGTCTTTCAATTCAATAATATAATATTCTTCGGGATCATCAGTAAAAGGAAATTCAATTTTCTTTACATCAGATAATAAAGTAGTATTGAAAATTGAAGTCGTTTTTGCTTTGTCTGAAAGTTCTTTTTTTAGGGGTTTTGTTTTTTCTTCGCCCATAAAAAAGTTGAATCTTTCTAATGATAAATAAGTTCCGGTAAGTGAAATAATCAAAATCGGAATTAAAGCCAATCTCCCTAAAAGCACATGATAATATTGTGCAAAATATTCTTTAATTATTTTTGAAAAGAAATTTCGAATGCCGCGCTGTCTTTTTAAAACGAGCACAAAACCTGAAATTGATATTAGAAATAAACAAAAAGAAATTACACCTACAAAAAATCGTCCTGCCTCATGAAGAAATAGCGAACGGTGTAAACTCGTAATCCAATTTATGAATTCGGTTTTCTTTGCAGGAGTTCCTAGTGTTTTTCCCGTTTTTGGATCAATGTAGGCTTTAACGTCATTTCCATCTGCATCAATTGCCTGAAGTGTTACAAACTGATTGTAATCTACACTCAATTCTGTAATTTCTGGATACACTTTCTTTATAATTGGCAACGTTTCGCCCAAAGTTATTTTATTAAAATCTTCTGCTTTGTACGGAAGTGTTTTTTCCTGAACCGCATCGACAGCCAGAATGATTCCTGTTACCGAAGCCAAAAGCAAAAAAATAGAAGAAAATAAGGCTAAAGCCAAATGCGCGTAACGCCAGAAAGAAAGAGTCATTGAGTATTCTATTATAAAACGTTTAAAGCTTTGTCAAAGTTTAAAACGATGACAAAGCTCAGATTTTAATTCTAAGCACAAAAATAAAATTTGTACTCATTATAAGGTTAAAAAATAATGTGCTAAAGATTATATTTTGTTTAACCTTACATATTTGATGTAACCTTTACCATCTGTTTTTTCAGCTAGACCTTCAGTTGTTAGCTGAATTTCAAGATCGCTTACATAGTATTTCTGGTCTTCAACAGCCGACTCAAAACGAAGTTTATATCCTTTATTGATTTTAGAATTTTCGATTTCGATCGTTGTTACACTGCGGTCTCCACCAGTTACAGAAGCACCAGTTTTAGCGCTGATATCGTCATTTTTCTGAGTATGAAATTTGTTCCATTCTTTTAATGATTTGTACCATTTTTTATCATCGCCCATTACATAAAGTGTCTTTTCGTACTCACCAGCCGAATTAACAAGAGAAACAACGATATAAGCACCTTCTCCCATATAGTTATTCATTTGAAGCATGATTTTGTATTTGCTTGATTGCGCCTGAGATTGGAAAGAAACTAAAAAGATAAAAGCGCTGGTAAGAGCAATTTTTAATATTGATTTCATGAAAAATTATTTGTATTGATTGTAATTTAAATTCCAAAAATCAAATTCCAAATTCCAAACTCTATTCTTGGAATTTGGAATTTAAAATATTGATTATTAATTATTTTATTTTAAAAACTCAACTGAGATATTATTTTTGGTAAGCAGATCATTTTCTTTTGCTAAAGCATAAGCCGTTTCGTCAAACTCTGTGCTGATGTCTTTTTTAGCTCCTGCTGAAACTAAATATTTTAAAATAGCATCATCTTTAGAGGTCATTGCCGCTCTGTGCAAAGCCGTTAAACCATCTTTATTTTTAGCGTTGATGTCTACTTTTAAATCAGTTATTTTTTTAAGAAGAGACACGTCGTTTTTCGTAATCGCAATATGATACAAAGTGTTTCCATCTTTTTGAGGAGTTGCAAGGTTTAACCCTTTGTCTTGAAGTAATTTGGCTTTAGCATCAAAAGGATCTTTGGCCGCTTTTTCTCTTCCTGCAGGGCGATACGATTGTACTAAATAAACCCCTAAATTATTTCCGTCTTTATCTTTTACGTTTACATCTGCGCCTTTCGTCAAAAGTAAATTTACAGCATCTGGAGTTCCGTTTCTAACAGCAAAAGTCAAAGCCGATTCTCTTTTTAAATTTTGTACGTTTATGTTTTTAGCTTTCGGAAGAAACAATTCTAAAACAGCAGTTTCTCTAGCTCCAGCTGCTACCATAATGGGTGTATTTCCTTCTTTATCGGCGATGTTTGCATCAACACCTTTTCCTAAGAAATATTGAATAATTTCTGTCTGATTTGGTTTTCCAGCCAAAAAGTGCAATACATTTTGTCCCGCTTTATTTTGAGAAGTCGCTTTAATTTTTACTTCTTCAACCAAATATTTATAAGTTTCAAGAGTATTAGTTTCTCTACGGCTTCCTTGCGCAGCAAATAAAAGTGCATTGCTAGTTGGTTTAATGCCTTTTTCTAAAAGTTTTTTCAAAAGAGCAATATTACCAGATCTTGAAGCATATGTAAAAGCAGTGTTTCCGTCATTGTCAACATCTTTTAAAGACATTCCTTTTGTAGCAAAATAGTCAGCAGCTTTTAGATCTTTATCAGAAGCAATGGCTAGAAGTAGAAGGTTTGCTCCATTTGCATATTTTTTTGTCGGATTAAGTCCAGCTTTAAAGAAAGCGTCGTACATCGTAGCATCTGACTGGCCGTTTGAAGCGGCGAAATCAGCAGGAGCAGTTCCGTGGCTGTCTTCAAAATTTACATCAGAACCTTTAGCAATTAAATATTGAACCAATTCCGTATTTCCTCTATAGGCGGCCCAGTGTAGGTAGATACGATTATCGTGCGTTAATTTTGTGATCGAATTTCCGGGTTGCTCCACTAAAAACTTGATAGTTGCAAAAGGAGCATCATTATTAATGGCCAACGTTGTAACATCAAATGCGTTAGCATTAGCTTCAGCTGGATTATTTCCTTTAGCGATTTCTGCCTGAACCGTTTCAACAGTCGGTGAAGTTTTCCAGAAAGCAGCATCTAGCAACGCGTTTTTTTGCTGAGCACTTACAAATAAAGTAGCAGCAAATGCAAAAGAAACGAAAAGATTCTTTTTCATGTTTCGATAATTTATGGTTATTGAATTGTACAAGATTAAATTTATTTTTTAGGAATATTTCATTCTATTTAGAATAAATAAAAATAAAAGCAAATGTAAAAATTAATATTCTTAAACCAAGAATAATTTGCTACAAAAGGGGAATTTGATGCTATTTTTCTAAAAATTAAGAATCCCTTAAGTAAATTTTAATTTTGTTTTAATTCGGTCTCTTTTTGCAAGAAGAAAAAATGCTTTCGAGATGGTTTTTCAACTTTATAGAGGTAATAAGTTTGAAAGCTAGGATTTGCGCTGCTAATTCATTTCTGAGATGTTGATTTTACTAGAATATTTTGCACTTTTAATATTTATTTTATTGTAAATATTTGTAATAAAGTATCTTATGATTTTTTATATCGATTTCATTATTTAGAATTATTATTAATAAATAGCGTTTTTTTAATTTGAAATTCGATTTGAAAGTTCTCTTTTTTCAAATCGGATGTTGATAACTGTTTTGATTTTTGACCTTAAAAAGCACTTTTTTTCATGTTAATAACTCAACATTATTTTTAGGGAAACTGCTAGCTCATTGTAGATTACAGAGCAATATTTTCATGTTGATAAAATTTGCTTCATCTTGATTTTTTGAAGTTTTAAAACTGTTGATAATTGAGCAGATTTTTAACATCTAAAATTGGACAAAACAATAACTGTGGGCTAAATTTGTAAATATAGAAATCACGCTAATCCTCCCCAAAATAAGCGCTCGTATTTCTATTTCAAAATAGTCACTTAAAACTCTATATATAATGTCAATTTTTGATAAAAGAATCAATTATAAACCTTTTGAATATCCTGAGGTTCTGCAATTTACCGAAGCTATTAATAAAGCTTATTGGGTACACACTGAAGTAGATTTTACTGCCGACACGCAAGACTTTCATGCACATTTGGATTTGGCAGAAAAAACAGCAATTAAAAATAGTTTATTGGCTATTGCACAGATTGAGGTAGCCGTAAAAAGTTTTTGGGGTAATATATACGAACATTTTCCAAAACCAGAATTTAATGGATTGGGAACTACTTTTGCAGAATGCGAATTTAGACATTCTGAAGCCTATTCTCGTTTGTTGGAAGTTTTAGGATATAATGATGAATTTGAAAAGCTATTGGATGTTCCTGTAATTCGCAGACGTGTAGATTATCTTTCGAATGTATTGAAAGACACGAAGTCTCAGGACAATAGAAAATACATGGTGTCACTAATTTTGTTTAGTATTTTGATTGAAAACGTTTCTCTTTTCAGCCAATTTGCCATTTTATTGTCATTCACAAGATTCAAAGGATATATGAAAAATGTGAGTAATATTATTGCTTGGACATCAATCGATGAGCAAATTCATGCTAATGGCGGAATTTATATCATTAACAAAATTCGTGAAGAGTTCCCAGAGTATTTCGATGCAGAGACTCTAGAATTAATTAGAGAAACAGTTAAAGAATCAATTTCTGTTGAAGCAGATATTTTAGATTGGATTTTTGAAGACGGAGGGATTGAAACAATAAATAAAGAAGATCTGGTTAACTTCATGAAATTTAGAATTGATGAAAGTTTGAAACAAATCAATATCGAAACTATCTTTAATGTTTCTCCAGAAGAATATTCAAAAATGACTTGGTTTGAAGAAGAAGTTTTTGCAAACAGTTTAGATGATTTCTTTGCGAAACGTCCAGTAGAATATACAAAACACGACAAGAGTATCACAGCAAACGATCTTTTCTAATACAAGCCCATAATACATATGAATACGATAGACACAAACCCAGCAAATAACAATTTTGAGCCGCAAAACGATAGTAAAATGTGGTGGAAAAATTCTGAAAGTGAACAGATTTTAAATCGCGGTTATCTTTTAAAAGGAGAAACTGTAGAAGGAGCAATCGATAGAATTTGTACTGCCGCAGCTAGAAGGCTTTACAAACCAGAATTGAAAGAATCTTTCATGGAAATGATCGAAAGAGGTTGGATGAGTATCAGTTCGCCAGTTTGGGCAAATATGGGAACAGAAAGAGGTTTGCCAATTTCTTGTTTTAATGTGCATGTTCCAGATAAAATTGAAGGAATTACACATAAGCTTGGAGAAGTAATCATGCAAACTAAAATCGGAGGGGGAACTTCTGGTTATTTTGGTGAATTGCGTGAACGCGGAAGTGCTGTAACTGATAACGGAAAGAGTAGTGGAGCAGTAAGTTTCATGAAGCTTTTTGATACAGCTATGGATACTATTTCGCAAGGCGGAGTTCGTCGTGGTGCATTTGCAGCTTATTTGGATGTAGATCATCCAGATATCGAAGAGTTCTTAAAAATTAAAAGTATTGGAAACCCAATTCAGAACTTGTTTACAGGGATCTGTGTGCCAGATTACTGGATGCAAGAAATGATTGATGGTGATGCAGAAAAAAGACAAATTTGGGCAAAAGTATTAGAAAGCCGTCAGCAAAAAGGTTTGCCTTATATTTTCTTTAGTGACAACGTAAATAAAAATAAACCACAAGTTTATAAAGATCAGAATTTAAGAATCAATGCCAGTAATTTGTGCAGTGAGATTATGCTTCCATCAACTCATGATGAATCATTTATCTGCTGTCTTTCTTCAATGAATTTAGAGTTGTATGAAGAGTGGAAAGATACTGAGGCAGTAAAATTAGCGATCTTTTTCTTAGATGCCGTTTTACAGGAATTCATCGAAAAAACAGAAGGGAACTATTATCTTTCTGCAGCTAATAAATTTGCTAAAAGACACCGTGCATTAGGTTTAGGAGTTCTAGGATGGCATTCTTATTTACAGAAAAATATGATTCCGTTTGAAGGAATGGAAGCAAAAATGAAAACAACAGAGATTTTCAAACATATTAGCGATAAAGCCGATAAAGCAAGTCAAGAACTGGCTAGAATTTACGGTGAGCCAGAATTGTTAAAAGGTTATGGAAGACGTAATACAACCACAATGGCAATTGCGCCAACAACTTCATCTTCTGCAATTTTAGGACAGACTTCGCCAGGAATTGAACCTTTTAGCAGTAATTATTATAAAGCTGGATTAAGCAAAGGTAATTTCATGCGTAAAAATAAATACCTTAAAAAGCTGTTGGAAGAAAAAGGTTTAGATAACGAAGAAGTTTGGAGAGGTATTATGCTAAACGGAGGAAGTGTTCAGCATATGGAACAATTGACTCAGCAGGAAAAAGATGTTTTCAAAACATTCAAAGAAATAAGCCAGTTAGAAATTGTGCAGCAAGCTGGAATTCGTCAGAAATTTGTTGATCAAGGACAGAGTTTAAATCTTAATATTCCAGCAGAATTAGCCATTAAAGATGTAAACCGTTTAATGATCGAAGCTTGGCAGCAAGGAGTTAAAAGTTTGTACTACCAAAGAAGCCAAAGTGTTTCTAAAGAACTGGTAACAAGTCTTGTTTCTTGCAGCAGTTGTGAATCATAAAAATCATAAAGCCGAATCTTAAATTTGATTCGGCTTTTTTATTCATAACTATTTGTCATTCCGAGGAACGAGGAATCACACGCGAAAATCCACAAAGATTTTCCACTTAGTTTTGTCATGTCGACGGAGGAGACCCGAGCAATAGCGAATTGGCGAAGCACATCTCCGCAAGTAACTCCGCAATCAAAATCAAACTTTCGACTTCAACCGACTCAAAGTTTCCTGAGAAATATTAATGTAAGAAGCTACAATTTTATTAGGAAGCCGTTTTACAATTGCTGGATTTATTTTCAATAGCTGATGATATCTTTCCAAGGCATCCATAGTGGTAAATGACATTAAACGATTGGCATTATTTACATACGCTTTCTCCAAATAATTGCTGTAAAATGTTCTCCATTCTGGAATAATTTTCATTAAATGATTAAAATCCTCGTGTGAAATACTTAATAGTTCAGATTTTTCAATAACCTGAATGTTTTCAGTCGCGGGCATTTTGGTAATAAAACTTACCAAAGCGGTAGCAAACTGATTTTCAAAAGCAATATATCGCGTAACGTCTTTTCCTTCTTCATTTATAAAAAAGATTCTTAAACAGCCTTTTGCAACAAAAAAAGTTTCGTGACTAATTTGACCTTGAGCTAACAAGATTTCATTTTTTCCTTTTTTTATAAGTTTGAAATAAGAGAGAATGGTTTCTAGATCTTCATCAGAAACGTCAATACTTTTTCGAATGGAATTGCTAAGCTGTTCGTATATCATTTAATTATAATCTCTAACTAATTTGCGGTAGTAAATAATATCTTCAATAGATAAAACCACCAAATCGTGTTCTTGCGCAAAGCTAATAATTTTGTCTAGTTTAGCCATGCTTCCATCTTCGTTCATCAACTCACAAAGTACAGCTTCGGGTTGCAGACCTGCTAGTTTCATTAAATCGACACTTCCTTCGGTGTGGCCGTTTCTCCCTAGAACGCCATTATCGTTTGCTCTAAGTGGAAAAATATGTCCCGGTTTTGCTAAATGTTCTGGTTTTGCATTTGTTGCAATCGCTGTTTTTATAGTGGTAATTCGGTCTTTTGCCGAAACTCCAGTCGTCACTCCGTTTTTAGCTTCAATAGTTATGGTAAACGGAGTTTGAAAACTGCTGGTATTTTCTTTTACCATGTAGGGGAGTTCTAATTCGTTTGCTTTTTCGTTAGTTAAACAAAGACAGACAATACCGCTACATTCGCGAATCATTAATGCCATATCCTGAACGTTCATATGATGTGCAGAAAAGATAAGATCGCCCTCATTTTCACGGTTTTCATCGTCGGTTACCAAAATGCCTTTTCCACTTTTAAGCTGTTCTAAAGCGTTTTCAACACGTTCTTTACTCGAAATGCCAAATTGCACTAACGGACTTAATTCTGTACTTATCATAAATTTTTTTTAGAAGTAATAAGAAACAAATCTAAAGCACCTTAAAACCAAAAACTTTGATGTAAGTCAATAAATGGCTGTTCTATTTTTTTAACGCTAATTTAATTTAGTTGTCATAAAATCTTAATTTAGCATCAAATTTTACAACCCAAAATTTAATAAATACCACCTCAAATGGAGAATATTACCGTAATTATAATGCTGCTTTTTGGCGTTGCATTTCTTAGTCTTGTTAGTAAAAGATATAATTTCCCGATTCCGATTGTTTTGGTTTTATGTGGTGTTGTGATCAGTGTTGTTCCGGGACTTCCTGTTATTGCTTTGAGCCCAGAAATAGTGTTTATTATATTTCTACCGCCTCTTTTGTATCATGCAGCTTGGCATACGAGCTGGTCTGATTTTAAGCAATCCATACGTCCGATAACTTTTGCCGCTGTTGGTTTGGTCTTTTTTACGACAGGATTAGTGGCTGTTTTTGCACATTGGCTTATTGAGGATATGTCTTGGCCGTTAGCTTTTTTGCTTGGGGCAATTGTTTCGCCTCCCGATGCGGTTTCTGCAACAGCCATTACAAAAGGTTTAGGGCTTAATCCGAGATTAATTGCTATTCTAGAGGGAGAAAGTTTAGTAAACGATGCTAGTGGTCTTGTGGCGTACAAATATGCGCTTACGGCAATCACAGCAGGTAATTTTGTTTTATGGCAGGCAGGATTAAATTTTGTCTTAATGTCGGTTTTGGGTATTGCAATAGGTTTAGCGGTTGGTTATATCATGTTCTATATCCATAAAAGATTTGTTTGCGATGATATTATCGAGGTAACACTAACATTATTGACTCCATTTGCTTCGTATTTGCTTGCCGAGCATTTTGAAGGCTCAGGAGTTTTGGCTGTGGTAACGACAGGTCTTTTTCTGGCGGCGAGATCGGGAACGATTTTTTCTCACGAAAGCCGAATTATGACGAATACGATTTGGGATGTACTCAATAATATTCTAAACGGTTTGATATTTATTTTAATCGGACTTCAGTTGAGGCAAATTATTGCGGGAATCAGTAATTATTCTGGAAATTCGTTACTTATCTGGGGAGCGGTTATAAGTATAGTGGTTATTTTAGTTCGTTTCTTATGGGTTATTCCGGCAACGATGATTCCAAGAATGATTAGTAAAAAGATTCGGGAGAAAGAGCAATTTGATTACCGAAATATGATCATTTTTGGTTGGTCTGGAATGCGTGGTGTGGTGTCTATGGCTGCAGCGCTGGCACTTCCTTTAATGTTGAATAAAACAGAAGAATTTCCGCTTCGAAATTTAATTATCTATCTAGTTTTCTGTGTTATACTTTCGACTTTGGTAATACAAGGTCTTACGCTTCCATGGCTTATCAAAAAATTGAAAATTGAGAGATACTCTATATTGGCAGAGGAGTATGATATTAGAAATGTGATTGTCTCTGAAACTATCGCCCATATTGAAGATAATTTCTCCTTGCTGAATGATGAATTGCTTCATAATATTAAAAGTAAATATGAAGTAAAATTCAACCGTCTGCAAAAGACCGAACTTCCTGCCAATTTCTTCGGAAATGGAAAGCTTCTTGGAGGCGAAATCTTTAATGATTTTACTAAAATTCAAATCGATCTGCTGAATGTAGAACGTGCAAAATTAGAATCGATGCATAAATTGGGTTCTGTAAACGAAGAAATCTTCCGTAAAATAGAAAAAGAACTCGATTTGGAAGAAACGCGTTTGTGGATGGAAATGTACGAAGAGAATTAATTTTTTTTAAATTCCAAGTTTTTAAAATCCCAAATTCCAAAAGAGAAATAGATCTAGCTTTGTCAAAGTTTTAAACTTTGACAAAGCTTTTTTTTTTACATCTCATATTTGACCATCAAATAACTCCCATTTTTTGCATTAAAAATGTAGCACTTTTGTTCTTGCAGATTCCGTTTCGGAGTTTGTAATCGAAGTGAAGATCGTTGTTTTGAATTTCAACTTCGAAACATTGATTGGTTAAAATTTCAGGATATTCATTCGTAGTCAGACAAACTTCAATATCGTGTGTTGCGATGGCTCCGATTGCTTTTTTAGAAATTATTTTCTTCACGACTTCGATTGTTCCGTTTCTTTTATCGTCGGAATTTGTACCTCTCAAAATCTCATCTAATAAAACAAAAGCAGGCTGATTTTCAAGAGCATCCATGATCTGTTTTAAACGTTTAATTTCAGCAAAAAAGTAAGATTCAGAATCGGATAAAGAATCTGACAATCGCATTGAAACTAATACTGGAAGTGGATGAATCTTAGCTTCTGATGCACAAACAACAGAGCCAATTCCGCCAAGCACCATATTGATTCCCAAGCTTCTTAAAAACGTACTTTTTCCTGACATGTTAGATCCAGTTAGAATTACAAAAGATTGCGGGAAAAATTGCGTGTCATTTCCAACTCTTGTAGCAGGATTAAGCAACGGATGACTTAGATTTTTAAATTCGATTTTATATTCAGAATTGATTTCAGGGAAAACGAAATCGTCGTTGTTATACGCTAAATTTGCCAGACTGTTTAATGCTTCAATTTCGCCAATAATAGAAATCCAATGATTCATTTCAGAAGCATAATCTTCTTTCCATTTTAAAAGCGCTCTTAAAACGTGGAGATTGAATAAAAATGTTCCATTAAACAAAGTCGCTGTCACAAAGTTATTTATCGTATCCATTCTCGAAAACAGCTCGGAAAGCTGTTTTAAATGCTGACTTGCTTTGGCATTTTTAAAATTAAGCTGTTCTTGTAAACGAATTAGTTTTTTAGATTGGAAAGATTCGCGTTCGATTTTTTCAATCAATAAACTGTATTGCTTTATGATTTTATCGACATTATCTGCTTTTGCTATTTCCGATTGAATTCTCTTTACAGCTCTTCCTAAAACAATTAGATTGGCAATAAAGACATACGTTAAATAAGAAAGTATAATGGTTTTTGATGTAATAAAATACGCAGTGAGAAATCCAAAAAATGTTATTGGGAGAATAAATGATAATGCAACTAAAACTTTAGGTAATGAATTATTTGTAAAAGAAGTCCAATGCTTTATCGCTTCATAAGATTGTTTAGAATCTTCACTAATGATTGACAAAGCCTGAAATTCCTGTCTCCAATCGATTTTACTTTTTAATTCGTTTACCGCTTCTTGATTTTCTAAAATTTCAGCTTCAGGCAACGTATGCAGTAATAACTCTGCAAGTGTTTTTTTTCCGACAAAAGAAGCTGTTCTGTTTAGATTTTGGAATAACGAATGTTCTCCAAAAATATCCAAATCGTAAGCATACGGATGATGGTAATCGATAAATTCAACTCCATTTTCGAAAGAAGTTTTCTCTCTTTTCAAAAAAGAAATTTCATTCTGATTAATCTTTAAAAGTGTTTCTGCAAGCAATCTTTGAAAAGATACTCGAGAATGTATTTTCATTAAAAAAATAAAACCAGCAAAAGATAAAACAGCTAGAATAACATAAAGTATTTCGTTTGTTTTGATGTAATAAAACATAAAAAACAAAAAAAGAAAAATACTTAATAGCCTCAAAAGACTTATGCTGTTGTATTTTTTGTTGGTTTTGTTATAGAGTTCCGAGTATTTTGCAACGTTATCTGGATATGCTTTCATTCTATTATTTTGCTTGAAATACAAATATAGCTTTTAAGTTACAAAATCATCAAGGATTGAAATTAATCTTCGTGCATTACCAAAATCGGAATAGTTACTTCTTTGGCTATTTTTTTTGAAAAACTGGAGTCAAATATACTTTCAAAGAACGAACGTTTATGTGTTATTGTGGTTAGAACATCAATGTCCTTGTAAAGAATAAAATCAAGAATGGTTTCTTTGACATCATCACTTGGTAAAACTAAAAATTCCACATTTTCTTCAGCAAAATCTCTTTCCCATTCTTTTCGGGTTTCCTCTGTAACATCGGAATTAGAAGTTTTAACGTATAAACTCTTTACTTTAGCACCAGTTTTTTTAGCGATTTTCAGGATTTTTTTAAGTTCTTTTTTGTCTTTTTCTCGGTAGCGTGTCGTAAAGCCAATCGTTTTTACCTTTTTGTATTTGGCGTCGATAGGAACACACAAAACAGGAACTTCGACCCCAGAAATTACAGATTCGGTATTGGAACCCGTGAAAAATTTAGTCCAGTCAGAAGCGCTGTTGGTTCCCATAATTACAAAATCGACTTGGTCTTCTTCGACCGCATTTTTAAGATTGTAAATTAGATCACCATCCATTAAACGGTGTTTGATTACAATATCTTCTAGATTACGTTCGGCAGCAATTGTTCTCAATTTCGGAATTTCATCCTTAAACATTTCAAATTTTGCTAGCTCGATTGAACTGTATATAGAAGCATAATTCTCTGGAAAGAATTGGCTGTCGTAAACAGGTATCTCGAATGTATGAAGTAAGATTAATTCGGCGTTTACAACTTTAGCAAATTCTAAAGCATGGACAAATGCATTGGTAGCAGCGTCAGAGAAATCGGTTGGAAATAATATCTTTTTCATAGTATTTAAGATTAAGGTTTGTCTCTCAAATTTACTCATTCTGGGTAGAAATTAACCTGACATTTATCAGTATTTTAACACTTAATGATTTATTAATATGAATTATTGCGAAGATTTCTTGTTGGATTGAGGACAAGATTGTACCGAAAAGAAATTAAGCCTTTTTTTATACCTTTGCAGCATGATAAATCAAGATTCTATAGTTGCTTTAGCTACGCCTTCAGGAGCTGGAGCTATCGCCATAATTCGTATTTCTGGAGCTGAAGCCATTACAATTGGTAATTCGGTTTTTAAATCTATTAAAAACAAAGACTTAACCAAACAGAAAACGCATACACTTCATTTAGGGCATATTGTAGATGGAAGCAAAACGCTAGACGAAGTTTTGGTTTCGGTATTTAAAGGTCCGAACTCTTACACTGGCGAAGATACGATTGAAATTTCGTGCCACGGATCAACTTACATTCAACAGCAGATTATTCAGTTATTGCTTCGAAATGGATGTAGAATGGCAGATGCAGGTGAGTTTACTTTAAGAGCTTTTTTAAACGGAAAATTAGATTTATCGCAGGCAGAAGCAGTCGCAGATTTGATTTCGTCAGATAACGAAGCTTCTCACCAAATTGCGATGCAGCAAATGCGTGGCGGATTCAGTAATGAAATTGCAAAACTTAGAGAAGAGCTTTTAAATTTTGCTTCTTTAATTGAATTGGAATTGGATTTTGCAGAAGAAGATGTAGAGTTTGCTGACAGAACACAGTTTCATGAGCTATTAAACCGAATCGAATTTGTTTTAAAACGCTTAATTGATTCGTTTGCTGTTGGAAATGTGATTAAAAACGGAATTCCAGTTGCAATTGTAGGTGAACCAAATGTTGGTAAATCGACGTTATTGAATGCTTTGTTGAATGAAGAAAGAGCAATTGTTTCGGACATTGCTGGAACAACTCGTGACACCATCGAAGACGAATTGGTAATTGGTGGTATCGGATTTAGATTTATTGATACTGCTGGAATTCGTGATACTAAAGATGTTGTAGAAAGTATTGGAATCAAGAAAACATTCGAAAAAATAGATCAAGCGCAAGTTGTGATTTATTTATTTGACGGATTGAAATTTCAGGCTTCAAGTTCTGAATTCGTAAATGAGATTGAGCAGATTAAGAACAAATATCCGCTTAAGCCTTTGCTTATTGTGGTAAACAAAAAAGATATTTTGTCTGCTGATGAAGTAGCAAATATTACCAATCAGCTAGAAAACTTAAATGCAAAACTTTTATTGATTTCTGCAAAAGAAAAGATAGGAGTAGAGGATTTAAAGAATGAATTGTTATCTTTTGTTAATACAGGAGCACTTCGCAATAACGAAACAATTGTTACGAATACAAGACATTATGATTCGTTATTAAAAGCTTTAGATGAAATTCAAAAAGTAAAATTCGGTTTAGAATCTGGACTTTCAAGTGATCTTATGGCGCTTGATATTCGTGAAGCTTTATACCAATTTGGACTTATTACAGGTCAGGTCTCTAATGACGAATTGCTAGGGAATATCTTTGCCAATTTCTGCATCGGGAAGTAGAAGGCACAAAGAAACACTAAGAAAAAGAAGTAAAAGTGTTAAAATGTTTAAGGAGCATTTTAGCTCTTTTTTTTATTACTTTTTGAGAAGATGGGAGAGACTGGATTTGACTAAGTTACTTGTTCAGCTGCAAATCCTGTATGATATTTTGCTGCAAGAAATAAATTATTAGTCGCTTTGAGGAAAAGAAATCTATTAGCTTTGCGCTTCTAAATTTTATTTTATGTACAGTTTTAAAAATGATTACTCTGAAGGGGCGCATCCGGATATTCTTAAAAGTCTGGTGGAGAATAATTTTGACCAGCAGAATGGATACGGGGATGATGAATATTCTTTAAAGGCTAAAGAATGCCTGAAAGAGAAAATGAATAATCCTGATGCGGCTATTTATTTTGTGTCTGGAGGAACCCAAGCTAACCTTCTTGTAATATCTGCTTTACTGCGTACCCATGAAGCCGTCATCAGTGCTGAAACAGGACATATTTTTGCCAATGAAACCGGGGCAATCGAACTTACTGGCCATAAGGTAATCGCAGTTCCAACACAGAACGGTAAATTAACGGCCGCTGATATTCAGAATACTTTTGACTCCTATCAGCTGAGGCCTCATGTGGTTAAGCCCAAATTAGTCTATATCTCCAATTCCACAGAAATAGGAACTTTTTATAATAAAGCGG
The DNA here is from genome assembly GCF_002303885.1 of Flavobacterium sp. ACN2. Lineage (GTDB taxonomy): Bacteria > Bacteroidota > Bacteroidia > Flavobacteriales > Flavobacteriaceae > Flavobacterium. Next base: position 143,211 of record NZ_MRCM01000012.1, read on the forward strand.
AGCTTTTAGAACTTGCAGAGGTATGTAGGTCGCTTAACTTATTTCTTTTTATGGACGGTGCCCGACTCGGCCATGCACTTACTGCTGAAGCTAATGATCTTACCTTATCTGATGTTTCAAATCTTACCGATGTGTTTTATGTTGGTGGAACAAAAAATGGCGCTCTATTCGGTGAAGCTATCGTATTTAAGAATTCACAAGTGTGCAGCGAATTTGATTATGTTCTCAAGCAGCGCGGTGCTCTTCTGGCAAAAGGAAGGGTGTTGGGAATCCAGTTCTATGAGCTCTTTAAGGAAGATTTGTATTTTGTTCTGGCAGAAAAAGCCAATAAGTATGCTGCGCAGATTGCCGAAGCGATTAAAGAGGCTGGTTATGAATTTTTAACCGAATCTGCCACCAACCAGATTTTTCCGATTCTGCCTAAAACTGTGATCAGCTCGCTACATGAAAAGTTTGCATTTTATGTCTGGAAAGAGATTGATGAGAGCAGGTCAGCTGTACGTTTAATCACTTCTTGGGCAACGGATCAGAAAAGCGTGAATGAAATTATAGAGGATATTAAAAACAGCAGTGTTCTGGAATAGCAGTTTCGCCGTATGCTTAAAAAAAGGTTTGCCAGTAACACTTTAAGCGAAAAAGTTGCAATCACAAATTAAATCTCTGTGGACTACATAATGATTATTAGAAATCATTTAAATAAAAAAGCACCTGTTTTTGGACAGGTGCTTTATAAACTAGTACTATAGTATATTATGCTACGATTACGTTTACTGCGTTTGGACCTTTTCGGCCTTCTTGGATGTCATATCGAACTGAATCGTTTTCACGGATGTTTTCTGATAGACCTGAGGCATGGACAAAAATTTCGTTTCCTCCATCATTAGGAGTTATAAATCCGAATCCTTTTTCCTCATTGAAAAATTTTACTGTACCTTCTTGCATATTAAATATTTAATTTGGCCAAATGTACTCTATTAAATAGTAGCAGCTTCAGATTTTTTTAAAATTGTGTTTTAATTAACTTTAAGTGCAGACAATCCAATTTTATGGAATATGAACAATCTTTGAAAAAAATGCAACTCATCTGATCTGCATTTTTTTTTAATCAGCGTTCTCTGCTTTTCTTGATTTTGATCTTCTCCGGAAATAATGCCATTATTTTTTAGATTATATTATGCAAATGTTCCCGTTTTTTATAAAACATTGTGCCGTCATCTGACTTAATAATCTTCAATATACACAGAAATTTTAGGTTGTGTTTGGGGATATTAATACTATTTCTTTTATATTGGCCTCAACTGCTAGATTAAAATGTTCTCTGAAAAGCTAGATATTTTTCCAAATTATCGGATACATGACAAATGATCTTTTTTCAGACTTAAATTATTTCATTAAATTTGTAGGAATAAATGAGCCTATCTTACTTATTAATAGAGCTTTTCTGTTGTGCACTTTAGCAAAAAAAACTTTCGTTTTCATGTTTTTATCAGTGTAGTTTTTTTGATAGATATATCCTTCGATGCCCTTTTGGAAAATCTTTAATTTCACCAATTGGCTCATATCCGTTTTTTAAATAGAAATTTTCTGCTTGAAAGTCAAATGTATCCAGTATTGAGATTTCGGCTCCTTTTTCTTTCGCTGTTTTTTCAGCATATTGTAAAAGTAAAGTTCCGATCCCTTTTTTTCTATAACTTTCTTCTACCCACAAAACTTTTATTTCAAGCTCATTCCAATATCCAATTTCTGCTAATATTCCCCCAATCTCAGTTCCTTTTTCATTTTTGACTGTAAATTCTAATGGAGTGGAAATATGATTAGTTGCTGAAACTTTACTTAAATTGTATTCAATAATTCCGTCGATTATTTTTTTTGTGCTTTTCCTATCACAATTTTCAACAGTAAATTCAAAAGTTTTTTCCATTTATGAAAGATTTTATTTAATTGCTATTTTTCCATCGGCTACAATCGAATCTAAATTATTTTAGAATCACTAATTGTCATTAAAAAAGAAAAGCTAATGTATTATTTTTGAAAATATTTTTGATCATTGTCAGAAGAATGTTGGAAAAACAGCTTAACTTTTAAAGAAATAAACAACACGTAAAGGCATGTAAGTACTTATATATTCAGTTACTTATTGTGAGAATAACGTGATTAAAAGAAAAGTATAACAATTGAAAAAAAGTTTGGAATTGCTTAATCCGTAGACACCAATTAAATGCATAATAGATTTAAATATAAGAGAATTTCAGTTTAGAGATACAGCTTAAGTTTTGGAAGTTTTTAGAGTTTGAAATTGAATTAAAAATTCTAGCAGAAGGAGGAGTTAATCTTTCAAAATCTTCCAAAAGAACTTCCGAAAATTAATTGACCGGTTTATTTTTTCATCGGGAAGAAAGATTTTCAGACTAATCATGTCATTGCAGAAGAATATTTTAAACATCTCAAAGCACCAAAGAAGAAAATATTCCTGTTTGAAGATGCTGGACATTCCGTACTTATGGAAAAGCCTAAAGAAATTCAAAAAATAATTATCGAACAAATCCTAGATAAAAATTAAAAGCTGATCATAAATAAAAATAGGAGTCAATTCTGATGGTGAACCGAGTTTTATAGTAAAAAAAATGATACCAATATGGCACACAGTAATTGTTTAATATACTTGCGAATAGATTTCTCCACCGATGATTCTGTCGTTTTTTATTTTTACCCCTTCTATTTAATAATAGGTTGATTCTACATACGGATCGTAGATGTCTGCATCCCATTGATTATCATTAAACTCATCCAAAAGTTGATCGTCAGATTCTGGATCAATTATGCTTTCGTATTCGTTTAGGTCATGAGCTGCATGTAAAAACTCGCAGTCAAAGTCCGGTTCATCTTCACTTTTATGGTATAAATTGCCTAAAAGCTTTGAATTTTGTATGTGCTGAATTGCTGTATTTGTGAAATTCATGTCAGATTGTGTGCCAGATTGAGAAACTGATATAACAACCGGAAGAATTGCTGTTGCTTTTTTCATAATGTAATTCATTTCGTTTTGTATAAATTGTATATGCCAAAAATAATGTGCACTGTAATCTTTTTAGTTATACAATTCTGCTGTGGAGTTATATAATATCTTATCGATTACTAAAATTTTCATTTTTTGCATTGCATAAGAGAGCAGGGGACAACGTTAACATTAGATATATTCTATGCGGTTAAATGTAAATCGTGTGGTATTTTTTTTTGTATTTTCGTGACGATTGGATAATTTACGAACAGTTTCAAACTGCGAAAATAGTACGCTGTAAATCTTAAGTGAATTTTTCACAGTATAAGAAAAAGCGCGGCTTGGTTTTAATTTTAAAATTTAGAGGATTTTTGGGTTTGAGGTTTTTAACACTATTACTAAATGATTTATAATAAAGAGAATTTTCCAAAAGTATCTTCTGAACGTCATATCTCAGCTACTCTTTTAATGTATTCGATGTTTGGATTTTTGATTCTGGCAATGCTTTCTTTATTTATTGGATTACCTTTGAGTATGCAGCTGGAGCATAACAGTCCTTTATCTCAAGAAGAGCTAATCTTTGACCTTATATATTTTCCTCTACTGCTTTGGGGGGGCTGGATTTTATTTAAGAATTATAAGCGTCAGAAACAGAATAAGGTCATTTCAATTTCTGTTGATCGTTACGGCATGCACCAACACCAGTATAACGGTAATGTCGAAAGTGTTCTATATGAGGATCTGGAAAAGAGCACAGAAGCATATGTAAGTGATATCGATAGAAAAATTGGAACAAAATATTCCCCTGGCTATATTTTTGGATTTAAGAACGGGAAGCAGATTCCCATTCATTTTTCCAAAGCTGACAACGGGATGACTTATATTCCTAAAAATAAATACCTGCTGATTGGCCATTTTCTGCAGGGCGTCGTTTTATTTTGTCCACATATTAAGATTTCCCCGACTGTATATGCTGATTATTTTATTAATCCTGAGACTTTTGAATTTAATAGAAAAGCTCAGATAATTACATATTTTCTAATTTTTATTGTTCTGATCGTAATCCTAGTTTTAATCGATTTATTTATAAAATATACTAAAGGGTTCTCGATATTATTCTAAAGTAAAAATGCTAGATTTCTTGCATTGAATAGGAGGACTTCACGTAATGATGGGGTTTTCTCAAGCGATGTCTTTTTGTGCTATAAAAAAGCCATTAAACATTACATCTAATGGCCTTTTATTCTTGTTTTTACCTGCGTTCTTATTTTTTGATAAACTCTAAAATATCTTTATTGATAGTTTCTGCCTCTGTTGTAGGCATACCATGAGGAAATCCAGGATAAGAAATTAATTTTCCATTTTTCAAAAGAGCAGCAGCTTTAGGTGCCTGATTATATGGAACGATCTGATCATCTTCTCCGTGAAGAACCAGTACAGGTATATCTAAACTTTTCAAATCTTCAGTAAAATCGGATTCAGAGAAAGCTTTAATGCCTTCATAATGAGCCAGTACAGAACCCATCATTCCCTGACGCCAGCAATTGTGTTTAATGCCTTCTTGAATTTCTTTTCCTTCACGGTTCCATCCGTAAAATGGAATAGGGAAATCATAAAAATATTGTGCTCTGTTAAATCCGGTTCCTTTTCTAATTTCGTCAAAAACAGACAATGGAACACCATCAGGATTTGCCTCATTTTTAATCATGATTGGTGTAACAGCACTAATAATAATTGCTTTTGAAACACGTCCTTTTCCATATTTTGCTGCGTAGCGAATTACTTCGCCTCCGCCAGTTGAGTGGCCAATATGAATCGCATCTTTTAAGTCAAGTGCAGCGGTCAATTCTGCTACGTCTGCAGCATAGGTCTCCATGTTGTTGCCTTCAGCACTTTGACCAGAACGACCGTGTCCACGTCTGTCGTGGGCAATAACTCTATATCCTTGTTTTAAGAAAAACATCATTTGCGCATCCCAGTCGTCTGCTGATAAAGGCCATCCGTGGTGAAAAACGATAGGTTGCCCTTTTCCCCAATCTTTATAATAAATTTCTGTTCCGTCTTTTACTGTAATTGTGCTCATTTTTTTGGTTTTTAAGATTAATAAAATTAAGAGTATCCTAATTTTGGTATTGTCGTTAAATTCTAAGTTTTATCATTTTTTATTTGACTTAGATTTCTTTGGCAAATTTATATAGGAAGAGTAGAGCAGTCGATTAACCTAGATTAAGTATTGATTTTTTGTTTTCTTAATCTGAGAGAAACGCTACTAAAAGTCTTCCGCTAAACATATCGTATTGAAAAGAATTACATGTGTTTTATCTTTTCGTAAATGGCAGGATCGTGTTTTTTTACTTTTATTTTTACGTATTTAGAAGCTGGCATATTGCTTTCTTTCACCACATTATTTACAGAAACCAAAACATTGGTTTCCGGAAAATAAGTAACCGTATTTCGCTCTGGAATTTGATAAGAGACGATAAGGAATAAAGGCGCAATTCTTTCAATGCCATCATTATAATTAAAGAGATCTACTTTGTCTCCCGCTTTAAATCCTGCTTTATCAATATCATTTTGATTCATGAAAATAACACGGCGTTCATTTTTTATTCCCCTATAGCGGTCATCCATACCATAAATAGTAGTATTAAACTGGTCATGCGTACGAGTTGTGGCCATCATGTATTCATCTTGAGCTAATTCATTATCTGGAATTTCTGTTAAAGTAAATGCTGCACGATCAGCTGATTCTTTAGCTGTAAATTGACCATGACGAGGAGCATTAGGCAAATAAAAACCGCCTTTTTCGCGAACTCTACTATTGTAATTTTCAAAACCTGGAATACAATTTTCAATAGCTTCTCTCACATCATCATAACTGTCGTGGTATCGCTTCCAGTCGATAACTGATTTTTCTCCAAGAACCGCCATCGCCATTCGGCAGACAATTTGAGTTTCGTTTATCAATTGATCCGAGATAGGTTTAAGCACGCCTTTTGAAGACTGCACCACGCCCATAGAATTTTCTGTACTGATAATTTGCACTTCGCCGTTAACGATATCCATATCACTTCGGGAAAGCGTAGGAAGGATAAGAGATTCCTTTCCGTGTACCAAATGGCCTCTGTTGAGTTTTGTCGATACACAGACCAGCAGTTTCAGTTTTCGAAATGCTTCTGCAGTGTAAGTCGTATCTGGTGCTGCTGATAGAAAATTACCGCCCATGCAGAACATAAATTTTACTTTCTCGTCATGAATCGCTTTTATCGTTCCAACCACATCATAACCATGATTTCTCGGCGGATTAAATCCAAAGTAATTTTCAAGACGATCTAATTGTTCATTTGTAGGTTTTTCATCAATAAGCATGGTTCTGTTTCCCTGCACATTGCTGTGTCCGCGAACAGGGCAGACTCCCGCGCCAGGTTTCCCTATGCTTCCTTTAAGCAATAAAATATTGACAATTTCTCGAATCATATCGACACCATTTGGCTGCTGTGTAAGTCCCATTCCCCAGCAAACGATAATTCTTTTTTTGAAAGCCAATATTTCCGCAGCTTCAATAATTAAATCTTTTGGAACTCCAGATAGAAAGGCAAGATGATCTAAGTCTAAATTTTCAAATTGTTTCTCAAAATTTTCAAAACCAGTTGTTTTGTCTTTGATAAATTCATGATCAAAAACTTCACCTGGATTTTTCTTTTCCAATTCAATTAGCAAAAGTTCAATAGCTTTTAAAAGTGCCATATCACCATTTATTTTTATAGGAAGAAAAAGATCTGTAAGTTTTCCGCCTGATCCAATTATCCCTTTTATAGCCTGTGGATTATGGAATCCCATTAAGCCAGCCTCGGGTAACGGATTAACCGCAATAATTTTTGCACCATTGTTTTTGCCTTTTTCTAAAGCGCTCAGCATTCTCGGAGCATTCGTTCCAGGATTCTGTCCGATTATCACAATCACATCGGTATCATAAAAATCTTCTAAAGTAACCGTTCCTTTTCCAATTCCGATTGTAGTTTTCAAAGCCGTTCCAGAGGTTTCGTGGCACATATTGGAACAATCTGGCATATTGTTGGTTCCAAACTCTTTTGCAAATAGCTGATAAAGAAAGGAAGCTTCATTACTGGTTCTTCCCGAAGTATAAAAGGCCGCTTCATTTGGAGATTCAAGCGCATTTAAATGTGAGGCAATTTTTTTAAAAGCTTCATTCCAACTTATGGGCTGATAATGTGTACCGCCAATAGGTAAATACATCGGTTCCGTCAATCTTCCCATTTTTCCAATTTGGTAATCGTCTAATTTTGAAAGACTGTAAACAGAGTTTTCTTTAAAGAAAGCAGCATCAACTTTTTTGGTTGTAGCTTCTTCAGCTAAAGCTTTTGCTCCGTTTTCACAATATTCGCCCAATGGAGATCGATCATCATCAGGATCTGGCCATGCACAGCTGGAACAATCAAAACCTCCCATTTGATTCATCTTAAACAAAGCTTTGCCACCTCTTAGAACGGTTTTATCTTCTATAAGATCGCTTACCGCAGCCATCACCGCAGGAACGCCGGCAGCCCATTTTTCTACTTTTGTTAGTTTAAGTTTCGAAAGCTGGTACGGATTTTCTGCTTCAGGTAATTTATGGGTTAAATCATCTGTTTTTTGTTGTGGATCTTTCTTCATTGTATTATGGTTTAATGGCTATTGTGTTAGGATTAAGGTTTGTTCCGATGAGTTGTATATATTCAATCGATTTTCTTTTAGAAATCCTAAAAGTGTAATATTAAACTCTGCCGCAAGTTCTACGGCCAAACTGGATGGAGCGCCAATAGAAGCAATAATAGAAATTCCCGCCATTGCTGCTTTTTGGATTAGCTCAAAACTGGCTCTTCCGCTTAGAAGCAAAATATGTTCATTTAATGGCAGTGATTGATCTGCGAGAGATCTGCCAATTAATTTATCTAATGCATTATGCCTTCCAACATCTTCAGTTAAAAGAATCAAATCGCCTTGAATATTAAAAAGCCCTGAGGCATGAAGACCGCCAGTGGATTCAAAATCGCTTTGAGCAATTCTTAATTTTTTGGGTAATTGATAAAAAACAGATGCATGAATCTGGATCTGCGGTCTCATCAAATTTCCAAATGGGCTTACCGTTTTTATAGATTGAATCGAACTTTTTCCGCATACGCCACAACTTGAAGTCGTATAGAAATTTCGATCTGTCTGCATCAAATTTGGAGTAAAACCTTCTTTAAGATCAACCTGAACAATGTTTTGTTTTTGTAACAAGCAATTCATTTTTAATGCAAAAGCATCTTGAATATCTTCAAAAGAAGTAATAATTCCTTCTGTAAACAGAAAACCAATCGCAAGATCAATATCATTGCCCGGAGTTCGCATGGTAACCGAAATATTCTTTTGAATTCTCTCTGAATTAGAACCGTAAGAAAGCCTGATTTCAAGAGGTTCTTCAACAGAAAGCGTATCTAAAAACGATGAGGTTCCGCTGTTTTCTATTCTTTGGACACTTACGTGTTTGATGGAAACTAATTCCGTATAGTTTATTTCCATGGCGTTGTAATTGAAGTTGTTACGTAAATTTAATTAAAAATTGGTTCAAAAAATATACTTTCATTCATTAATTGAGAGCATACTATTCGATTTTTATATTTAATTCTCAACCTATTTATTTCACGATTTCACTCATCAGTTGCAAGAGATCTTCTGCACCTGCGTTAAATTTTCTACCATTGACAAAAAAAGAAGGTGTGCCATTTACACCGCTTAAAATACCGCTTTCAAAATCGGAATCTACTTTTGTGGCAAGTTCAGATTTTTTAATATCGACATTGAATTGATGTGGGTCTAGCTCCAATTTCTCTACTAATTCTAATAAAAAAGGTTCACTTAGAATTCTCTGATTTTCGTAGATAGCATCATGCATTTCCCAGAACTTTCCCTGCAATGCCGCGGCTTCTGCCACAATTGCTGCAGGACGGGCGTATTGATGCATTTCTGATAACGGAAAATTTCTAAAAACAAATTTTATCTGTTTGCCGTATTTCTTCATCATTTCTTTAAGAATAGGATAAGCTGCACCACAATAGGGACATTGATAATCTCCGTATTCTACGATTACTATACTAGCATCTTTTTTTCCTTGTATATGATCAGTTTTACTGACCGCTGGTTTTAGTGACATAATTAATTGGTTTTATAGTTTTTCTAAAGCTTCAAGAATTCCATCTGCTCCTGGGTTTATAGCCATTGGCGAGAGATAACTCCATTGTATAATTCCTTCTTTGTCAATTACAAAGAGGGCACGATTGCATTCGCCTTCTTTCTCATTGTATACGCCATATTTTTTTGAAGTTTCTCCTTTTGGTTCAAAATCAGCCAATAAAGGAAAATGCAGATTTCTTGATTGAGAAAAGGCCATGTGACACCATTTACTATCTACAGAAATACCGAAAATTGTTGCATCATATTTCTTGAAGTATTTCAGCATTTCGTTGTAAAGTGCCATTTGGTCGCTGCAAACTGGACTCCAGTCGGCAGGATAAAAAGCTAAAATCACGTTTTTTCCTTTAAATTCTGATAAAGTGATTTTTTGATCGGGTGTTGCAAATAAGGTAAAATCTGGCGCAACGTCATTTTTCTTCAGCATAAGATTTATTTTTAAGGTTAAAGTCAGTAATCGGCAGCAAAAATGCACAAGCAAGTAGTAATGCAGCAGGCAAAATAAGCGTCCAATTTTTCAATAACGGAAGTATAATTGGTACGACAGATGCCCCTAGCAAAAAGCCAATCCATAATAGTAAAAGCCGTATAGCATTGAGTTTATAAAATTTTCGACTGTTTTTATTGCGAGAGAGACTTAACATGGCTGTATTTCTAGCCAGACTATTCAAAGTTCCCGTCACGAAATCGGTATTTATTTTTTGACTTCCAACAGACGTTACAATGGTATTCATAACACCAGTTGAAAAAAGAATGATAGGTATCGACAATCCGTTGTTTATCGTATAATAATTGGATGCCATTGTATAGACAATCAATATGCCTGAAACGATATAAAATGGCAGTGTCTGAATTTTGGATTCTCTCCACAACGAAATACAGGTTCCAGCATATATTCCGAAGACAAAACAACCAATTACCGTTATAGACGAAAGAAGTACATTGAATTTGCCACTGGATAAAGCGATTCCCAATTGTGTGCTGTTTCCGCTTATAAAAGAGACATATACTTTCCATTTCAGGAAACCGGCAGCATCAAGAAAGCCTGCAATAAAGGCTAAAAATATGGCTAGTTTCTCTTGTGATCTAGTTTGTTCAGACGAATCTATGAACTGTGTTTTGGCATCCACAATACTTATGATTACGGTTGAATAAACAGTTTGCTTTTAGGGAATTTTTCAATTTCGCCTTCTTCCAAACCAAAATTGGTTACCACGACATCTTTTGGATTTCCTGCAAGCCATTCGCTTAAATCAATAGATTGATAGGTGCCACTATTAAATCCAATTAAGATTTTACAAACTGTATTTCCAGTATTTTTAATGTAATGTCCAGCACCCATTGGTACATAACCGACATCTCCAGCGTTGAATTGTTCGGTAACGACTGTGCTTTCTGCTAAGAAAACAGACATTTCGGCTTGACCAGAAATATAATATTGCCATTCATCAGCATTGGGATGCCAATGCATTTCTCTTAAAGCGCCTGGCTGTAATTCTATAATAGATCCCGCCATTGTTGTGCTGATAGGGAATTCTTTGCTTGTTACCAATCTTTGCAAACCGCCACCTGGAATTATTCTAGGTTGTTGAGAATGCAAGGGATAACGATGTAAATTGGTTAACTCAATATCTGATTCTTCAGGTCGGGGAGTGGCAGTAAAGGATAATTCGTCAGGAACAATTCCGGCTGCAAAATAGGCTTCTTTTTGAGGTAATGCGGCTACTTCTTCCAAAGTAATTCCCAAGTTTTGAGCAACAATTTCTGGTGGCATGCAGGATACAAAATCGGTAACGCTGAAAGTGTGATCTTCGGAAAAATTACCATTATCAAAGATTAAAATAAAATGGCATTCTTCTGTTCCTGTTGCTTGAATTGAATGTCCGTATCCTTTTGGAAAATACCAAACATCGCCTGGTTCAAAATTATCCGTGTAGCTTTTGCCATTTGGATGAATAATTGTTGTGCGAACCGTTCCTGAAATAACATAAGCCCATTCTGCTGCATTTGCGTGCCAGTGTAATTCGCGCATACTTCCCGGCTGTAGTCGCATGGAAACTCCTGCGATGCCAATAGAAGCTGGAAAATCCTTAACAGAAGCTCCTCTTGTTGTACCGCCGTCATTGGTGCGTGGTTCTTTTTTTTCTAGTTCGTATTTGAAACTTAATAATTCGGTAGTCATAATAATAGCTTTTTGATGATTAATTGTATTGGTTTTTAATTCTACTGTAAAGCTATTGAAGATATATGCTGAGTATAGTTTGAATTCGTTAGATGGGCAAAATCAGTCGTTGAATTTAGTAAGAGAACTTTAGTAATAATTTGAAGCTTTCTGATTGTAGAAGATTTGTTTCTTTAGAGTTTAAACCAAAAAAATCACTGCAAATTACAGTGATTTTTGATTTTATAAAGAGGGAAGTTTTAATTATTTATATAACCATTTTTTGATCAGTTTGGTATAATTGGGCATTACCACGAATACCATTAAAAAGACAATGAAACCTGAAATTACCAAAGCATCAAAATAATGATATGCCGGAATTTTCAAGAACCTTAAAAAGGGTAGTGCCAATAAAGGAATTAAAAGTGACAATGGGTAAATGGCGGACCACGTTACAAGAAATTGTTTCCAGCGAACAGGAACTTTGTTTCCTTCGTTTTCCCCATTAAAAAGAAAATCCAAACCTGATTTTATCTGGTAGTTGTCATTTTTTCTGAATAATGGATTTGCTTTTTTAATGAGCACTTTTCGGTCTTCCGATTCCATCCAGTATTTAAGATTTTCAATGGTGTCAAATCGGATGATAACTGTGTAAACAAAAGTTAAATGTGGAATTGGCCGTACGATCTGCAAATCGATAAAACCATTGGAGTGTTTGGTAATTGGAACAATTTTATCCAGCCATTTTTCATATTCCTGTTCTTTTCCATCCAAAATATGGTGAGTAATAACAACAGATGCGCCTTGATTTTCCATATCACGATTTGTTTTTGGTTGAGGTTTAAGTTTTGTTTGGAATAATTAACGAACTAAAATAATTTTACCCGTATGGCTGCCATCTTCTAATAATCGATGTGCATCAGGAGCTTCGCTGAAGGGAAAGGTTTTAAAAATAATCGGTTTGAATTGTTTTGACTCGATTAAAGGCCAGACATTTTTCTGCACTTCTTTGGCTAGCTGTTTTTTAAAATCATAGTCTCGGCTTCTTAAAGTGCTTCCGGTAATTGTTAAACGTTTTATCATTACTTTCCAAATATCCAGATCTACATGGCTGCCGCTTACGGCATTAATATGAACTAATCTGCCTTCGGGTTTTAGGATGTTTACATTTTTACTCAGGTAATTACCGCCAATCATATCTAAGATGACATCGACTCCTTCTTCCGGCAAAACGGTTTCAAAATCTTGGGTTTTGTAATTGATATAAGAAGCAGCGCCAAGATCGAGACATTTTTGGCCTTTTTCATCAGATCCTACTGTTACAATTACACGAATGCCAAGAGAATGGGCAATTTGGATTCCTGTAATGCCAATGCCACTATTACCGCCGTGAATCAAAAGAGTTTCTCCAGATTTTAGGTTTCCTCTCTGAAAAACATTTGACCACACTGTAAAAACTGTCTCAGGCAAACTTGCTGCTTCGGCAAAAGTCAGTCCAGCTGGAATTGGCAAGCATTGACCTTCCCGAACGCTTACGTATTCTGCATAACCACTGCCAGCGAGAATAGCACAGACTTGATCACCAATTTTTAAATCGGTAACATCTGGTCCGCATTCGACTACAATTCCAGAAACTTCCAAACCTGGAATTTCAGATGAAACTCCAGCTGGTGCAGGATAATTGCCTTCACGCTGGAAGATGTCAGAGCGGTTTAAACCTGCTGCTTTAACTTCTATTAACACTTTGTCTCCACTTACTTCTGGAGTTGGATATTCCTGCAGTTTCAGTACATCTGGAGCTCCAAATTGAGTTATAACTATTGCTTTCATGTAGTTTGTGATTAGTGGTTTTTATTGGATTGTTCCATTCTTTTCCAAGTAAGTTTATGAATGACCCAACGTGAATTACTTATAAATGGTTTCTCTGTTTCTAAATGAAGCAATCCATCTTTAAAAAGAACTTTTCTCTTTTGTGTCTCATTTCTCCAATTTTCAAAAAGTGAAATAGACATAGTATGGCTGACTATTTGTTTTTCATCATCAGTTTTGAAGGGGCCAGAATAGGCGAGATAAGAGGTACTGTCTTTGGTGTCAGAATGTTCAAAATCAGTATTCATTATTTGTGCCGACATATAGCCGTCGCTGTTGTAAATAATAATGCCTTTTGGTTTGGTTCCCATCGGATTTGTAATTTGTCCATCCTCTAAAGGTACTTCAATCAATTCAACTAATGTCCAAGAACCGATTAGTATTTCAAACAAGTTATTTTTCATAATACTCAAAATAATAAGAGCGCACATTGGTGCGCTCGATTTCTATACTATTAAAAAGGCTGATTGTATTTGCCAGTTAATGCTTTGTTTTCTATGCTTTTAGCAAAGTTAGGAGTTTCTTCATGATTGTGTGTATCAGAAGCAGCTTGTCTTGAAGCAGCAGCGCCGGCTAGATCTACTCCATGTTCTTTTAAGTATTCAAACATTTCTGGAGTGGCTGTGGCATGAATCTCGTTGGTGTACAGGCAAGTGTTTTCATCAATTTTGGTTACTTTAAGCTCCCATAAAACCTGAACTTTAGTACGGCCGTTTTTAGTAATAGAATCTGAGATAGACAACATACGGCAATAATCTGGACGATGAACTGTTGCCACATAATGCTGCACCATTAAAGCATCGCCAATTGTTTCTACGTTAATAGACATTGGTTCGCCATCATATGTACTGGTAATTCCTGCACCAATGTGTTGTGTAGAACAACGTTGGTATTCTGCATCAGGAAGGTTTAAAAGCCAGTCTGCAATATTTACTTTTTCAATTGGAGCATTAATAACTGCAGTAACTGCTGAGTGTGATAATGCATTTTCTTTGGTTTGGATGATTTCCATGATTTCTTGGTTTTAAATGTTTAACTGAAGTAAATTTACCGCCTTACATTCGTGTAGCATTCTACTATTCATCGAATGGGCAAAAACACTCGTTTAAACAGCAGAATGAATCGTTTGCTATTATCACAATTCGCATTGAATAGGTTTCTCGAGGTTGAAATCAGGGGCTATATTTGAAGATAGAAAAGAACAAAAAAAGACCGCCTTTTACAGACAGTCTTTTAATTGAATAATATATAGTAAGATGGTTTTTCTTGAATTTAAAACGAGCTATTGTCTTATTTATTTCACAGTGATTCTAAAAAAACTTTAGCTTCTAAGAGTGACGAGTTCAGAATCTTTTCGACATCATTTAAAATCTGCTGTAAAGTTGCATTTTGTTCTGTAGCCAATTCAAGAATATTGAGTTTTTCTTCTAAAAGAGGCAATAGTCCCATTATAGCAGCACTTGATTGCAAGTCATGTGCTCTAAGTTTCACCATTTTAAAATCTTGATTTTGATAAGCCGTGATAAGCTGTTCTAAATGTAGCGGGACATTGTCAATAAACTGTTTGGTAACAGTTTGTTCAAACGCTTTATTACCGCCGCTTACCGATTGCATATACGAAAGATCAATATGTTGAAAAACAGGATCAGATTGTATAATGTTTGTTTCTTCCGAATTTGATTCTTTCAGTCCGAAAGCAGCAATTAGTTTAAAAAGTTCTTCTTCTTTTATAGGTTTTGAAATGTATTCGTTCATTCCTCGGCTCAAACATCTTTCTCTTTCGCCAGGAAGTGCGTGCGCCGTCATGGCAATTATAGGAATATCCAGTTTTAAGATTTCTCTAATTTGCTGAACAGCCGTATATCCATCCATTTGAGGCATTTGTAAATCCATTAATACCAGATCACAATCTTTTTTCCTTAGATATTCGACTGCTTCCAAACCGTTAGAAGCCATTTCAAAATCAACATTCCATTGTGAAAGCAAATGTTTCATCAAACTCTGATTGATCGCGTTGTCATCTACAACTAGAACCCTCAAAGCGCTATTTGAGATATCTTTAAAGTGGTTAATATTGACAATAGGTTTAGAATTGAGCTGTTCTTTAGCAATATCATACGGAATATAAAAGCTAAAGGTTGTTCCTTTTCCTTGTTCACTTTTTACTTCAATATCACCGTTTTGCAATAAAATCAACTTTTTTACTATTGATAATCCAAGGCCAGTCCCACCGTAATTTCGAGTTGTGGAATCTTCCCCTTGATTGAATCTTTCAAAGACTTCATTTAGCTTTTCTTTATCAATTCCAATTCCCGTGTCTGTAATTTTAAAGCCCACAACAATCTTATCGTCATGTTGGAGTTTGTTATAGACCTCAATGCTTACAGATCCCTGATGCGTAAATTTTATGGCATTTCCAATGAGGTTGACCAATATTTGAGTTAATCTGGTGGCATCACCAATTAAAGTATCAGGAATCGAATTATCGACTTTACTGGAAATGGTTAGTTTTTTTTCTTTTACCCGTTCTGAAAAAAGCGTTTCAACCGAATCCAATAATCCGTTAATGCTGAATATTCCAGGCGTAATGCGCATCATTCCAGCCTCGATTTTAGATAAATCGAGTATGTCATTAATAATGGTCATTAAATTTTCGCCCGAACGCTGAATAGAACTCACAAATTCTGCGGAAGTTTCATCCAAAGGTCTTTTCTGTAATAAATTGGTAAATCCTAAAATACCACTAAGCGGCGTTCTGATTTCATGACTCATATTAGCTAGAAAATTTTCTTTAGTCTGAGCAGCAATGGATGCTTTTTTTTCTGCAATATCCAATTCTTTGATCAGAAAATGTTGTCTTCTAAATTGGCGCATAATATGATATCCTATAACGGCACCACTCAAAACTAGTAAAACTAACAAAGAGATGTCATAAAGTTTTGCTCTTTGGCCCATTTCCAGACTTAGATTTCGCAGCTCCACCATGCGCAATTGACGCTTACGGTAAATCTTTGCTGTAATATCAGTAATCTCATTAGAAATTATTCTGGCTCTAGGATTGGCAATGGAGCTATCATCATCCATATTTCCTAAAGAATCATAACGATGTAGGAGTTTTCCTTTTGTGACCATTTTATCCTGAGCCAAAACTCCGAGTCTTTGTATTAATCTTTCCTCTTCAGGATCGGCATTATCTACAGAAAGCGAATCGAGAAAATTTCTAATCTGCCTGATCTTTTGATCAATTCCTTCTAAATGTGTAGTGTCATTAGTTGCGATCGAAGCTCGAATTCTGCTTTCGACACCCAAGATATCACGGTCAATTTCTCTTAAATGATTGCTAGAACGCAATTCATTTAAAAGGGTATTATTATTTCGTATGAGTTCTTTAGTATTTTGAGCCGAATTAATTTGTACAGCAATCAATAATATACTGCATAAAATAAAACTGCTGATTATAAAATAACTAAAGCGTTTGTTACCCATTACGGTAGACGTATTTATCATATAAATAAGTGTAATGAAATTGTATTATCTTAATTCGATAAGATAGGATTCTAGTTTACGCAGCAGAAAGAATAAAATGGCATTTAGAATACATTCATCCTAGTATTAAGCGCTTTTCTGTAAGCATCTGCAACAGGAATAAATTTTTTGTTAATCATAATACCTCCGTCTTGTAAAGTGTCAATTTTACCAATAGAAACAATATAAGAACGATGCACTCTAATGAAATCATCTTTTGGCAGACGTTCTTCGGCAGTTTTCATTTTGCCGTGAATGGCAAACATTTTTTCTTTGGTGTAAAATTTTACATAATCTCCCATTGCTTCAGCGTAAAAAATATCATCTAGCTTTAATCGTCTTGTAATATTAGAATCTCTAACGAATAAAAATTCTTCTTTACCAAATTGTATATTTTCTTTTCTGCTCTCAATGATAGACTGTGCTTTACTTACTGCCTGTAAAAATCGGGCAGGAGTAACTGGTTTTAGAATATAATCTGCAATATTCAATTCAAAAGCCTCAAGCGCGTATTCCTTTTTAGAAGATGTAAAAATGATGATGATATCTTTCCCTGAGAGATTTTTTGTCAACTCAATTCCTGTCATCTCGGGCATTTCAATATCCAAAAAAATTAAATCTACCTCATTTTCCTGTAAATGATGATACGCTTCAATGGCATTAGAATATTCATTTACAACAGTAAGATTCGGAATTTGTTTAGCCAAATGAGATAAAGTGGTTCTTGCAATATCATTATCATCAACAATTAACGCTTTCATGGTATTTGGTTTTTGGTTTAGACAAATATACTTATTCCTTGTTATTTTATCTAAAGTAAGAGCGTATCATCCATGCCATTTCTTCATGAATTTCTATTAAACCAGTAATAAAATCGCTTGAACCATAATCTTTATAATCATCAGCAAAAGGAGTAATGTTGCCACGAATAAATTCAATGATGCTTTCATGGTCTTGCAATAGATCTTTCATAAACCCTAAACCATCGTTGGTTCTTTCACTGTATTCTGTAAGATGCGTCATTTCAAGATAGGATTTTAAGGTTGCGGGTGCGTAGTGGCCAATTTTGCGCATACGTTCAGCAACGCTGTCAATAATTTCATCTAGTTGTTTATACTGATTTTCAAAGAAGATGTGATTCGCATGAAAATTATCGCCTGTAACATTCCAGTGTGCGTTTCTAGTTTTGGTGTAAAGTACAAATTCATCTGCTAACAGTTTTGCTAATTCGTTAGAAACAGCGTTTGTGTTTTTTTCTGTAATACCAATGGTTGCTTTCATAATCGTAAGTTTTTAAGTTATAAGCTCTGCAGCTTTGTTTTATAATGTAAAGGTCATCAGAAAATGCCTGTGGAGGATATGATTTTAGGTAAACAGGCAAAATGAGTCGTTGAAATCTAGAACTTAATCTGTGAGAATAATTAATTTAACGAAATCTTCTTTTGAAAGCCTGCCTGAGGAATCAATAAAATTTTTAATTGTTATTTTTGAGTTAATATCTCAATCAAGGTTTTTTCTTGACAGCTAAATCTATATTTTTAAAATCTTAAAACGATACCCCAAAAAAAATGACTAAGAAGTTCTTAAAGAAAACGGCAATAAGTATTACGACATTATTTCTACTTTTAATAATTGTGCTTACAATTGTTCCGTATGTCTTTAAAGACGAAATAACGGCGAAATTAGAAAGTATAGCCAATGAGAAACTAGATGCCGAAGTACGTTTTGATCAGATAGGTCTTTCCGTTTTTAAACATTTTCCGGCATTGACCATTTATGCTAAAAATGTGAGCGTATTAAGCAAAAAGAAACAGTTTGAAGCTGTAAGCATTGTAAAAGCAGGAAGAGTGTCTGCGGGTCTGAATTTTTACAGTTTATTGAAGGGAAAGATTGTTTTAGATGCCGTATATCTTGATGAAGCAGATTTAAATCTTGAAATAGATTCTAAAGGAAACGCCAATTTTAATATTGTCAAACCTTCTAAATCTGTAGATACAGCAAAGACAGAATTCAATATTAAAAAGGTTGTTATAAAGCAAACTAATATATCATACAATGACAGAAGCGCACTTTTAAAATTTAAGGTTCAGGATTTGAACTATAAAGGCAAAGGTGATTTAAGTGCAGATTTATTTGATCTTGATTCTAATGTAAAAATTAAATCATTCGATTTTAGCTTAAACGGTGTCGATTATGTGCGAAATAAACCTATCAATGCTGAAATAATCACTTACATAGATGCTAAAGCACT
The DNA here is from genome assembly GCF_002303885.1 of Flavobacterium sp. ACN2. Classification (GTDB taxonomy): domain Bacteria; phylum Bacteroidota; class Bacteroidia; order Flavobacteriales; family Flavobacteriaceae; genus Flavobacterium. The sequence goes on from NZ_MRCM01000012.1 coordinate 162,249, forward strand.
TAAGTTTAAATTTGAGCGTAATGTTATCCGCATTAAAAATTTTCCGTTCTCATTTAATGGACATTTTGCATTTATAAAAGGAGGATATGACTTTGATTTGCGTATGCAATCGAAAAATTCTACGTTAGAAGAAATGCTGTCCCTTGTGCCTCCAGCTTACGATAAGTGGCGTGAAGAGATGACCATTAGCGGTAATATTGATTTTAGGATTTTTGCACGCGGAAGGTATATGCAAGACCTTTCAGAAAAGCCAATTGTTTCTGCTGATTTACAAATTAACAACGGTACAATTGCTTATAAAAGAATAAAAGATCCAGTAAAAGATATTAATATATCAGCCAAAGCAGAGGTTAAAGAGTTAGACATTAATAAATTAAAGTTTGATTTAGATAATTTGTCATTTAATCTGGATAAAAAGAAAACGACAGTTAATTTCCATTCTGAAGGTTTTAAAAAGCTAAAAATTAAAACGGCTGTAAAAGCCGATTTAGATTTGGCAAAATTAAAAGAAGCCTTAAATCTTAATCAGAATGATATTCGTGGAGATATTGCTTTGGATTTAAAAGCCGACGGTATTTTTTTAAGAGATTTAGGTTTTAGTCCGCGTTTAAATAAAGTAGATACGATCATTAAAAGCATTCCTAAATTTCAGCTAAATCTTAGCCTAAAAAATGGATATCTTCAAAACATAAAGAAAAAAGATGCAGTAAAAAATATTCACCTAAATCTAACGGTGACAGCAAAAGACAGTATTTTAAGAAACGTTTCGGCTAAAATAGAGAATTTGAATGCTGAAGCTCTTGGCAATTTTGTTCGAGGACGATTCGAACTCCATAAGTTATATCCTTTTACTGTAGATACCGAATTGGAATCTAAAATCAATCTGGCAGAAGTGCACAAATTTTATCCTCTAGATAGTTTAGAAGTTAAAGGAGATTTAAATTTAAAAGCAAGCATGCATGGAATTTTAAACCGCAAACAGAAAAAATATCCATCCTCAAAAGCAGTGGCAAGTATTAAGAATGGGTATTTGAAATCACTCAAATTTCCTAATATGCCAGTTGAAAATATAAATCTAAATGCTGCGATAGCAAGTGATAGAGGCACTGGAGAAGATTTAAATGTGAAATTACAGCAAGCAGAATTTGTTCTGGCAGGATCGCCTTTTAAAGTACAGGGAGAGGTTAGTAATCTTTACGATTTGGTTTACAATATAAAAACTCAGGGAACATTGGATGTTGGTAAATTAACCCAGATATTCCCCATTAAAGATTTGAGCATTTCGGGAGTTATCCAGACCAATCTTATTGCTAAAGGATCTAAAAAAGATATAGATGCGAAAAATTATGAAAATATTAAAAACGGGGGTAAGCTAGAAGCACGAAATTTAGTGATTAAGAGCGCCATGTTTCCTGAACCCTTTGAGATTTCTAAAGGAACATTTAAGTTTTTTAAAGATAAGATGCGCTTTGAAGAATTTAATGTTACTTATGGTAAATCTGATATTGTATTAAATGGATACATCCATAATATTTTAAGGTATGTTTTTAATAGAAAATATCTACGCGAGTCTAACGAAAAGCTCAAAGCAGATATTAATCTATCGAGCAATCAGATTGATGCAAACGAGTTTTTTGATATGATTGCAAAGTATACAGACCAGAAAGCCGAAGAAGAAGTAGCTCAAAAAACAGATTCTATACCTGTAATTGCAGTTGCTAAAAACAGCAATGCAAAGAATAAAAACTACGTAATTAGAATTCCTAGTAGCGCCGATCTAAAAATCGCAGCAAAAGTCAATAATCTTCAATTTGATACTTATAAGATTAAAGATTTTGTTGGAACTCTAGTGGTTAATGATCGTAAAGTTCAGGTAACAGAAGCCGCTTTTAATATGGCAGGAACTAAAATAGCCATGACCGGTGATTATAAAGCCCAGCATCGTCGTTTAGCGAAGTACAATGCAAATTTTAAAGCTAGCAATTTTGATATCCAACGCGCTTATGCTGAGATTCCGATTTTTGCCGAATTGGTAAGTATGGCTAAAGATGCCTATGGATTGGTATCGGTTGATTACCAGCTAGGAGGAAGTATCGATCAGAATATGGATATTGACTTTAAATCTATTGAAGGCGAAGGAACATTGACCCTAGAGGATATTAAATTTAAAAATTTCAAGATTTTAAACCACGTAGCCAAAAAAGCAGATGCTGCAGATTTGGAGAAAGCAACTTTTAATAAAATTGCCATTCATTCGGCCATAAAGAATAATGTAATGACTATAACGCCGACAACCATGAAAATGGCTGGTTTTAGGGCGAAGCTTGAAGGGCAAGTTACTATGGATGGCAAAATAAATGTCGGATTTCGCGTAGGGTTGCCACCAATGGGACTTATAAATATTCCGATGAAAATTACAGGAACGGCAGATGATTTCGAAATTTCGACCGGTAAGTTTAAAGAAGACGCAACTTTTGCAGAAGAGAGTGAGCTGAAAAATTTGCGTCCGGAACGCCGCAGGCCTAGAGAGAAAGATTCTTTGAACACATCACATTCAAATGCTGAAAATCCGTAGGACAATTATTCATTTTGCTAATAAGTTTGGTACGGAAAAATCAATTTGATTTATAATGATGCTGATACCAGATATTCAGTAAACTGTTCTTCTTATGAAGGAGGACAGTTTTTTGAGATTTTAATCTTGAAGAAAGGTCAAAAGGATCAAACCCGAGATCTTTTAAAAAAGTTTTGACAGTATTTTTTGAAGGTGTATGGTCGCCTGCAAAATAGATTTCATCTTTGCTTTTGGTTACGAGCGACGTTTTTTGAGGCTGTAGCATTACTGGACTGAAAAGCTTTACAACATAAGCCTTAGGTAGCAGTGAAGCTGTAATCTGAAAAGTAAGGGCACTAGTAATGCTTGATACGAGAAGTTTCGGATTAAATATCAGTCCGCTGGTATGTACAATGATTTTGCCCGTCATGTCCGGCAACATTCCAATAGTTTTCTCGAGATCTTCTCTTGGAACAAAAAGTATGATAACATCTCCCATAGCAGCTTCCTGAAGAGAAACTAGTCTGGCATTACTTATGCTTTCAGTCGTTTGCTGTATGAAGGAATTGCCTCGAGGATGATTAATAAGAATTTCATAACCTGCAGATGAGGCTCTCTGTGCCAGTTCTAGTGTAAGGCTTCCAATGCCTATAATTCCTATTTTCATACTTTTATCTTTTTAGTATTGCTTCTATTGAGAATATATACTAAAGTTATTACAAGAATTTGATTTACAGTACAGTATTTCTACCTGTTTTTAAATTTTTTGTAAGCAATGGAAGTTTTTTAGGCGCAAAAAAAAAGGAAACAGCTTAATAGATGTTTCCTTTTAATTTTTAATATGTCTTTAAAAAATTATTTGCCACTCGATGCAGTAATCTTTCCTATTTGAAGTCTAAAGTCAGGTCTTTTTGCATTGTAAATGTCAACAAAAGTTTCCTTATTATCAGTTTGTGAGTACACATTTGAAAATATAGTATTGCCATACCAGTTTTCTAAATCAGAATTATCTGTTTTATTTTCTGTAAAGATGTTACCTGTACACTGGTTGAAAAACATTTCTTCAAATTTGATTTTCTTTAAGTTCTCACCATTTACTACTGTTTGGCTATCTAGTAAAACCGCTGGGTTGAATCCAGAAATCACACTTCTTTTAAGCTCTAGAGCGGCGTTGTCTGCTACGTAAACAGCTTCTTTTATAAGACCAGCCTGAATGTCGGCTTTGATATTTTCACTGTCATTTAAAAGAGTAAGGTTTGATGCAGAAACGAAAGTAGATTTTCTTGTAAAGTCTGTTTCGCTTTTCTTTTCATAGGCTTTCACTTCTAAACATCTAGAACCATCTCTGTTACTTGACAAATAAGAAGATCTAACTGCTAATGAATTATAAAGACGACATTGCGTTCCTTGCGTCATTTTAAAATCATCATTTATAGATTTGTACGAAACCAATTGAGAAGCATTAAGATCTCCGCCATAAAAAGCAAATGAATCACCTCCTGAAAAGCTCACCATAATGTTTTCCAATACCGTTTTGTTTCCAGCTCCTGCAACAGTTAGTCCATTAAAACTATCTGCTCCTTTTACTTTTCGGCCAGCAAATTCAATACGAATAAACTTTAATACTCCAGAGCTGCTAGCTGCATTGTCTCCTCCATATGCAGTAAGAGAAGGGTCAAGATCCATGGTATAAGAACCAGCTCCACCAAATTTATTGATAGGGGCATCTCCTAAAACTACAAGACCACCCCAGTCGCCCGCTTTTTTCATGCTAGCGTTTGAAGTGAAGATGATAGGATCAGTTTCCTGTCCCTCTGCCATAATTTTGGCTCCTTTTGTTATAATAAGAGTTCCTTTGCTTGCTGCATCGCCAATAATTACCGTACCTGGATCAATAGTCAGAACGGCGTTATTTGTTACATATACATTTCCTTGAAGGATGTATACATTTTTTTTCATCAGTTTGGTGTTCTGTGTGATATTTCCAGCCAGTATTTGGTTGGCATCTTTAGACTCCGTTTTCTGCGGTTTGAATTCTGTCCAGTTGTCCAGCCAGTTCGCATATCCGATAATTCCCTTTTCCTGCTGTGCGTTCACGCCTGCGGCAAGTAGCAGACAGATCATTAGAGTAATTTTTTTCATAGTATTTGGGGCTATTTGTAATGGTATTTTTTTTGGCTCTTTTAAAACTGATTATAAAGTTTTTTTGCTTTCGTAATAACTGGAGATAATATATCTGATCAGCGACTAAAAGGAAATTTTAAATCTTTTTTCTGAAGAGCTTCTAACAAAAATAAGCAAAAAGATCAGACTTTGCAGGGCTTTACTAATATTTAACATTTGTTGAAGCTAAGCTTAATATGCGTAAGGTCTTTCATCCTTCAATATTAATTTAAGTTTGATTTTTTTAAGTTAAAAGCAATACATTTGATTTTATTCGAATTATAAAAATGGGATTAGATTACGATTATAGAATATATATTAAGAAAGAGAGGCTTAATAGAGCTTTACAATTCATTTATGAGCATTCAGAAAAAGAGAGAGCATCATTTGAAATAATCAATAATCAGCTGTACAAAATTGACCGCTATGCTAATGGCGAAATATCCAAAACCTTACTTGAAAACTTAGGGATAAATCAGAGGGTAGATACTTGTATTTTAGTAGAAGAGGATCAGACGATAATAGAGTATTATCTGTATGATTTGACTCAAAATTACACACCCGATTCTGCTGATGAATCTGACTTTATTGATTTTTACAAAGGCGCAAAGGACAAATGGTGGATCGGCAATATTGAAATTTACATTAATGACTATTCTTCAAAAATAGAGGATTGTATTGAACTTCAATTTTGGGCTGTCACTAGTGATATGAGTCGTCTTTTTGCTAAATCAAAATCAATTGACAAATACTTTAAAGAGTTTTGCAGAGCTATAGAAGCAGATTATGGTTGTATTTATATGGAAGACAGCGGATACAGACTTATATGGGCAAAGGGGAAAGAATACAGCCTGACAGTACCAATTCTTTGGAATAGTTTTGAAGAACATGGTTTTGTAAAAGTAATCGGTGATGTTTTAAAACTATAAAACATTAATAAAATCATTTAGAAGATAGTGCTGAAAATTAATTTTTGATAGCATTTGTAAAAGATTGTAATGTTAAACAAAATTAAATGGGAGTTGTATTTAGAATTAATATTTCTCACTAAAAGGCATTAGCAAATCCTTTTATGGAAGAAAAATAAAATTGATCGTTACGAAAGTTACAAAAAGCTTCAAATTTCTATGAAGCTTTTTGTTTCTAAAATTCTTTATCTAATAGGTCTTGTGCCCAACAATACTTTGAATTTTCTATTTAAGATTCCTTTTCAATAGAAGCTTGAAGCATTAGATAATGAAGATCTTTATTCTGTACAAAGGGCTTCAGCAGTTCGCTTCCAGGACCATACATGGCCAATTCAACATAATCTCCAGAATGATCCATACTGATCCATCCTACATTATTATGCTTTTTCTGAATTTCTGAATAGGCTTTGAAAGGTAATTTTTTATAATTATATAGGCCATCTTCTTGCTTTTCAAGGCCAGAATAGAAATCCTTTAGATGCTTTGCTTCGTCATCTGTCAAGCTAATTTTATTGGTTTCTTTAATCCAATCCTTAATCTGCTGCAGATTGAAATCGGCATGAATAGAATTTAAAATGTATTCGTTGGTGTATTTATAGTCTGCAATGCTGTCAAAGTTTTCTTTTGCATTAGCGCCATAGATAAGTCCCGGATTTGCATTTCCGTGATCGGTTGTAATGATTACAAGGGTTTCTTTGTCTTTTTCGGCAAAATCTATAGCTGTTTTAACCGCTTCGTCAAAAGCGAGCTGGTCATGAATCAGCGCAGCAATATCATTGGCGTGCGCAGCCCAATCTACTTTTCCTCCTTCAATGAGTAATACAAAACCATTTTTATGGTCTTTCATCTGGTCAATTGCCGCAGCACTCATTTGAGCAAGTGTAGGTGTTTTTTGTAATTCTGGTATATTGTTTTGATCGATCGTGTAGGGAAGAGCTCCAATGGCGAAAACACCTAAAGTTTTCCCTCCTTTTTTAATGTTTTCTAGATCCGATTTTTCTTTTAGTACCTGATAGCCTTTTTCTTCATAGATTTTATAGATATCTTTTTTGTCTTTTCTTTTTGATGGATTGAAGAATTCATCGCCTCCTCCCATCATAACATCAAATCCAAGTTCGGCATACATTTCGGCAATTTCATTTTCGGCATTTCTGCTGTCCGAGTTCACACAGAACCCTGCGGGAGTGGCATGAGTAATGGTAACCGTAGTAACACAGCCTGCTTTTTTTCCTGCATTTTTAAACTTTTGCCAGATCGGAAGAAATTTTTCGCCATTTGGACCAATATTCAACACACCATTTTTCACACGATGCCCACCTCCAAAAGAAGAGCTCGCCGCCGCAGAATCTGTAACTGGAGAACTGGCAGAGGCTGTGTCCATTAAGGCTCTTGAGACTTTATTCTCTTTATAAAGATTAATCCACTCCGTATTTTTGCCTAAAACATGTTGAGAGTAGAGATCCGCCATCTGAAGTGTTCCACAGCTCATTCCGTCGCTGATCAGGAAAATGATGTTCTTTGCTTTTTTTGCTTTCTTACTTATGGCCTCCACATCGTTTGCTAGGATAACGGAAGGGCCAAGGGTGAATAGCCCTGCTAGTGCTGAGGAGCCTTTTAAAAATCTGCGTCTGTTCATTAAGATAAATTTAGTAAAAGGTAAAATAAAGACATTTTAAAATTTAATGCAATGATGTTGCGTTAAATTATTGTTTTGTTTTGATCTGAAGATATTATAAGAATTAGATATTAGAGTAAAATTAAATGTGCTTCCTATGGAAAATTACCATGAAATCAGGTATTTTATTGTGTATATGATGTCTGTAAATTTGTTCCCAATCAAAATAATCACAATGAAAGCCAATATTCCAAATAGTATTACATCAAAAAAAGGTGTTTTTTTTAAAAATGAGAAATCCAGTTTGTTAAAACAGCTTTTTTATGTACTGTTTCTGCTTCCATTTATGGCAGTCGGACAAAAAGCACTTGTTCCTGGCGGTAAGGACATCAATACAAAGTATATTAAGCCAGAAAAATCACTCTACACTGTTTATTATGTTAAAGGTACAGAGTGGAAGAATATGGGAGCATTAACTTATGACATTACTTTGACTAATAACCAACTGACGTTGAATAATACTTTTACCCCAAAAGACAACGGAGCTCCTACAACGCGTATTAGTACAGCAGATGCGCAAACGCTTAGAGCTATAAGTTATGCTGATGAGACTAAGAACGCAAAATTAAATCTGAACTTTGCTGAAATCATTACGGGTAATTACTATTCTAAGAAAACTAAAAAAGACAAAAAACTAAAGCTTCAGCCTAAAGAAGAATATTTTGACTTCAATTGGTCCGATCATTTAATTACGACTTTACCATTAGATGTAGGGTATAAAGCACGTTTTCCGCAGTTTTATTATAATGATGGGTCAGATGTGCTTGTTGAATATTATACTATTAAAGAAGTAAAAAGTTTTGTCTACAATTCTCCGAGAACAGGTAAGCACGAGACATGGCTTGTTTCAGTTTTGGAAGAGAGCACTAACGCTACTTATAATTATGCTATAGACAAAAAAGATCATCGCCTATGGCAACGCGAAATGTCTATGGCTAATGGAATGTGGGAAATTACAGTTAACGAAGAATTAGATTATCAGCCTATTAAAAACAAATTTAACAAGGAAGAAGTTGCAAAGCAAATCTCCAATGGTAATAGTGTTATAATTGGGACAGCCTATGCCAGATCTGACTCAGGTAAGAGATTGGGCGGGTTGGTGAATACTGCTAAGAAACAATATGCGCCAAGAGGTACAGAAATTACACTTTTTCCAAGTTCAGCTTATTATGAAGAATGGGCAGAGGTCAACAAGAAAATTCGCAAGCAAAATAAAATGCCAGAAGTGCCTTTGAACAGTGATTTCGGCTATTCTATCAAAAAAACTAAAGTATATGATGATCAAGGACATTTCGAGTTTATGGATTTAATGCCGGGCACTTATATTGTTATGGTTAGCTTTGATTTTACCAACTCCTATAATTATTCATACGTATCTGGATATACAAACTACTACAATTATTATGGATATCAAGGTTCTTCAACAAATTATGGTACCGCAAAACAATCTTATTCTGATAAGGCCAATATTGAGAAACGTGTGACTATAGATAAAGATGGCGATAAAAAAGAGGTGAATTTGAAAGAGATTTAATTGAATAGCTAAACAATAAAGCAAGGAATCATAGCTGAATAGATTTTTCATTATATATGAATAGATAGAATTGAGGAAAGATTCATAAAAAAAGAAACAGGTTGTAGTGGTGCTATAATCTGTTTCTTTTTTTATGAATACATGTCTTGTTTATAAAGTAAGGTAAGCAGAATATTATTCAATTAATTATAGAATACTTATACTTTGTGGCGGCGGGTGAGTCTTGGTATAGGAAAAGTGAGTTAAAAAAATGGTTTCATTTTATAATTTGCAACATGATAAAACTTGTTTTATTATGTTAAAATGTTTTTGTAAGATAACTTTGAAACGAGTTAATGAATTATTAAGATTACAAGTGCTACATCTAGAATAATCCTCGAATGTAGCTACCCATGCAAAAACAATAATTGTAAAATTAAATCTTGAAATTATGAAAAAGTATCATTTGTTAGTTGTCGTTTTTTTCTTTTCGCTGGGAATGTCAGCACAAAGCGCCCAGTCATTTTTACTTAATTTGTATGGAGGGTATACCTTTTCTGACAGGGTAGACTTTGATTCCTCTTACGCAAAAGTAGAAGATGGTTTTGAATATGGTATAGGTTTGGAATATTTTATAATGGATAATGCTTCAGTAGAATTAAAGTATAACAGACTTGATACAAATATGCCTTTGTATACAAAGGTTGCTATAATTAATGGGGCTAACACTATTCCTGCAGGAACTCAACTTAATGCAGGAGACGATAAAGGTGCCATCAATTATATATTAGCTGATTATACGTATTATTTTGGCTCAAGCTCCCAAAAGGCGCTTCCGTTTCTAGGAGCAGGTTTAGGAGTTGCGATTTTAGAAACGCCAAAGAGCGGTAGCGGAACTTATTTTGCGTGGGAAATTAAGGCTGGTGTAAAAGTAAAAACGAATTCACCATTATCAATTAATCTAAATGCATATCTGCAATCAATGTCGGCTGCCGTAGGATATGATTATTATTGGGACTACTATTGGGGGCCAGTAGCAGTTACTGATTATGCATCAACATTTCAATTTGGACTTGGCGCCGTACTTAGTTACGATTTCAGTAAATAATAATTACTTCACTATATTGTTTAAAACAGCTTGAGAATTTCTCAGGCTTTTTTATTTATGCGAGTTGAGTATTGCTTGCGCGGCGTATTGAAGCGATTTAATAATGAATTTATAGTAGTTGCAAGAAAGTTATTTTCTGAAAAGACAAAGAAAATAGCTTTTTTTAAGCTGTGGATTCAATAAAAACGGATTTTATCAGGTGTTATATTTGCTTAAAAAGCTTGGAGGTAAGAAAAAGCTTTATTTGTGTAAAGAGATTTTTAAATTTAAATATTGTGTTATCAATGAGTTAGGAAAAAGTTTGGGAAAAGTTAGAAAAAAACTCATTCAGAATGCTTGGAAATCTAAATAAAGGCTCTATCTTTGCACCCCGCAAAACAGGGAAAGTTCATTGAGGGATTGGGAGGAAAATTGGAGAAAACGGGATTGAAAAAATCTCAAAAAAAACTTTAAATTTTTCTTGCAGGAAACAAAAAGAAGTTTTAGTTT
>NZ_MRCM01000013.1 GCF_002303885.1 Flavobacterium sp. ACN2
GTTAGTGTATTTTTAATTTTATTTCTAACACATAGAGGCATAGATTTTATAGATGTAGTAAGGCGTTTTACTTGTAATAAAGATCATAGCTATGTGTCGAGAAATATATTTCTCTTTTATTTTCTTTTCGAAAGCAAAAAAACTATGTCTCTATGTGTTAAATTAATTTATGTGTTTAAAAAAAGTTATCTCCAAGCCGGAACTTGTTTCAAATTCGGATTCAAATCCAATTCTCTCTGTGGAATAGGAAAATGAACGTGTTTTGGCTGTGCGTTGGTTTTTCCTGCGGCTTTTAATTTTGCTACAAAATAATCTGGGCCTCTTCTTGCCAAATCAAACCAACGCTGATATTCGTAAACCAATTCTTTTCTTCTTTCTTCAAAAACCGCTTCTCTAAACGCATCTTGACTTAGTGCTGGAGAAGTTGTCGCTAATAATTCAACGCCTGCTCTTGTTCTCACTCGGTCAACTGCTGCATACGCTTCTGGAGTTGGACCTCCGTTTTGTTCGTTTAAAGCTTCTGCATAAATCAGCAATACTTCTGCAAATCGTATAATTGGCGTATTTTTAGAAGATTGCCCTGGCGAAGTCGGCGTCGCGGGATCAAAATATTTGTTGAAATGTGGCGTAACTTTATACGTTTTTCCATCGGTCGGACTTACAAATTCGACTGCAAAAGTGATGTACTTTCTTTTGTCTGTTTCAGCGAAAGTTTCAAAAAGTTTACCTTCCTTGTGCAATGCATCTGCTTGATCTCCTGCAATTCCAGGAACAGAAGTTGGAGCAGCTGTAGAAGCCAGCATGTTTCCGTTCCAGTTGGTTAATCCTTTAAATTGAGCAGAGAAAATATGTTCTTTTCCGTTTTTGGTTGCCACATTAAATACATCAGCATAATTTTCGAACAAATCATAAACTTTGCTGTCAATGATTTCTTTACTTTTTTCGGCTGCTTTCTGCCATTTCTTTTCAGTTAAATATACTTTTGCCAAAATACTTTTTGCAGCGCCAGCCGTTACTCGGCCTTTATTTTGTTGCACTACAGGAAGTGCTTCTGCATCAATTAGATCATTTTCAATCTGAGTATAAACATCTGCTTCTGGTGTATTGCTAACATTGATTGCTTCTGGCGTTAAAACTGTTGTTTCGTGTAAAACCAGCGGAACATCTCCAAACCATCGTACTAAGTTAAAATATAAAAGCGCTCTTAAGAACTTTGCTTCGTTAATTAAATCTTTGTCTTTCTGTGAATTAAGATTTGGATTTTTCACGATATTGTCAATTGCCACATTTGCTCTATTGATTCCGTCATAACTTTGTCGCCATAACTCAATCATACGGTCGTTTGAAGCATCGTGCGTTAAATTGGACAAAGCTCTAACATGCGCATTTCTTGCTCTTGGTCCCGCTTCGTAATCATCTGTTGCCATTTCGGTCGCAATCTGAATTAAACGATTGTATAGCGTATGTGTCGAACTGTTTATAGCATTATGAATAGCAATGACTGCTGCATCGGCATCTTCGGTGGTTTTATAAAAATTGGTAGACGAAATAAAAGCTTTTGGATCTTCGTCTAAAGAATTGCAGGCACTTACTAAAAAGAGTACTGCTAAACTGAATATTATATTTTTTTTCATGATAAGTCTTTTAGAATGTTACGATTAAACCTCCAGATATTGTTTTAGAAGCTGGGTAAATTCCAGTATCTGTTCCAGGAGAAATTGTCGTTCCGTTTGTTACTTCAGGATCGTAACCTGTGTATTTTGTCCACGTTAATAAGTTCTCTCCGATAACACGGAATTTTACTGAGGTCAAACTTAATTTCTCTGATATTTTTTTTGGAAGATTATAGCTTAAAGCAATGTTTTTTAATCTCACAAAAGAACCATCTTCAACAAAACGATTAGAGAAAACTGGTGCAGGATCTAATTTTGCTCTCGGCGTTGTATTGCTCGGATTTGTTGGTGTCCAAGCATCTAAAGCTGAGGTTGACGCATTTTGCTGCCCGTTGTACAATTCCAGAGCTTGTAGGTTTCCGTTCAGGATTTTATTTCCAACAGAACCATTCACTAAAATGGCCAATTCAAAACCTCGGTAAGTGAAATTATTAGAAAATCCGAAAACAAAATCGGGCTGTGCATCACCAATACTAGTTCTATCTGCTGCGGTTGTAAACGCTCCGTCTCCGTTAATGTCTTTATACAAGCGATCTCCCGCTTTTGGCGTTGCATTTCCTGTATAAACTCCTTTTGTCGCGACTTCATCTGTCTGTAAAATTCCGTCAGTAACCGCGCCATAGAAAGTTCCTAAAGACTGGCCCACTTTTAAAATATAGTTTCCAAAAGTGTAAAATTCAGCACCATTTCCTAAAGCAATAATTTTGTTTTGGTTAAAGGCAATATTAAAGTTCGATGTCCATGAAAAAGCAGTATTTCCAAGAGAAGCATTCAAGCCAAATTCAATTCCCTGATTACGAACAGATCCAAAATTCTGAAGCGAAGAAGTAAATCCCGTTGTGTACGGAAGCTGAACGTCTAACAATAAATCTTTAGTGGTTTTGCGATAGACATCAATTGTCAAATTCAATTTATCATTAAAGAAGCCAACATCAACTCCAGCATCAAACTGATTGGTTAATTCCCATCCTAAATTGTCGTTTGCAATTCGCGTAGGCGTAAAACCGGTATAAATCTGATCTCCAAAAAGATATTTTACACTTGTCAAAGTAGATAAAGACTGGTATTCTCCAATTTCCTGATTTCCTGTAGCACCCCAGCTTGTTCTGATTTTTAAACTATTGATAACGTCTTTTACAGGATTAAAAAACGATTCGTTACTAATCTGCCAAGCTGCGGCAACAGAAGGGAAATAACCCCATTTATTGTCTTTTCCAAAACGAGAAGAACCATCGGCTCTAATACTTCCTGTTAAGAAATATTTGGAATCATAATTATAATTTACCCTCGATAAAAACGAATTCAGCGCCCAAGTGCTTTCGCCAGAAGTTGGCATTAAAGCCACATTTCCGCTTTGTAAACTGTAGTAAGAAGTAATATCATTTACATATTGCTGCGATCCAGAAGTATTAAATTCTCTGGATGAACTTTGCTGTGTATAACCCGCCAAAGCATTCAAATGGTGTTTTTCGCCAATTATTGTTGTATACGTTAAGGTGTTTTCGTTTAACCAGCTTCTAGAATCGGCAGTTCCAATTTTTCCTTCTCCGTTGGTAATAGAACCTTCATAAATGCTAGATGGGAGATAACTTTTTTCTTTGTTGAAAATCATATCGGTTCCAAAAGAAACTTTCAAAACCAAATTTTTCAAAATATCATATTCGCCGTAAATAGTTCCTAAAATACGATCGGTAATAGATTGATTTTTACGTTCGTTTAACGTTGCGATTGGATTGGCAAAAATATTTTCAAACGGATTTCTTAAAGTATAACTTCCGTCTGGTTCGTAAATCGTTGCCGTTGGAGGCATACTCAATAACGCTGTAACCAAACCGCTCGGAGCCACTTTAGATTTGGTTTCGGCAATTGTTAAGTTCAAACCAAATCTCGCTTTACTGCTTATTTTTGAATTTAAATTAACACGTCCGCTGAAACGTTCAAAACCTGTATTTTTTATAATTCCTTCCTGATTGTAATAGTTTCCAGAAACCGCATATTTGGTCTGATTGTTTCCGCCAGAAACACTTAATTGATGATTTTGTGTCAGTCCTTTTTGGAAAGCCGCATCTTGCCAGTCGGTTCCTTTTCCTAATTGCGCAATTTGTGCATCACTCAGATATTGGTTTGTTCCGCCCGCTGGATTAGAATCGTATAAAGCGGCATTTCTTAATCTCGAAAAACCTTGGGCGTCTAACACATCAACTTTTTTACGAACTGACTGTTGGCCAATTGTAAAATCATAATTTACAGTGGTAGCAGTATTTGAACCTTTTTTGGTTGTGATAATAACAACTCCGTTTGCTCCTCTAGAACCGTAAATGGCTGTTGAAGAAGCGTCTTTTAAAACCGTAATCGATTCGATGTCTGACGGATTTATAGTAGAAAGCGGATTGGTTGGCGTACCGCTCAAAACACCAGAAGTGACTTCTGAATTGTATAATGGAAAGCCGTCGATTACATATAAAGGCTCATTTCCGCCCTGAATCGAACTTCCTCCACGAATACGAATGCTCATACCAGCGCCCGGCTGACCCGAAGTTTGTGTTACGTTAACACCCGCAACAGAACCTTGAAGTGAACTTTCAAGCGTTTTTTGAGTTGCTTTTAAGGACATTTGGGCTACGGTTTCGGCAGCTCCAGTATAATCTTTTTTAGAAGTGCTTCCGTATCCAATAATTACAATTTCATTCAATTCCTTCACATCTTCTTTTAATGAAATCTGAATAAAATCTTTGGTTGCGATATGTTCTGCGGTAACGTAGCCTAAATAGCTTACGATTAAAGTATAAGGAAATTTTTGTCCTGTCTGAAAATAGAATTTTCCGTCTAAATCGGTTACAGAACTATGAGTTGTTCCTTTGATCTGAATAGTTACGCCAGGAATGGGCTGATTGGTAACTTGATCTACAACGGTACCATTTAAGGTTGAATTAATTAAGGGCTGTGTATTTTGTGCTTTAATTCCGATCGAAATTAAGAATACAAAAAGCCACAAAAAGGCATGTAATTGCTTGTTCATTACTTTTTTGGATTTAAATAATAAAGCAGTACGGAAAATTGGTTTTCCAATTTCCGAAGGCTTTCTTTAGTGATAAATGTTCTTTGAGTCTTGCCATTTCTGTTGCCGCAGAAATGGTTTTTACTATGAAAGGATAGGGCAGTGCATTATTTTCATTTTGTAATCTTGTTTAGTTATTATTTTTTTTAGTTAATATGGTTTTGACATAGTTAATCGTTCAATACTTTAGGTATTAATCGTTTGTTGCCAAGATGTAATTTAGTTTGTGATTTTATTTTCGATAAGAAACGAAAACGGAGATTGGATTTTTAACAGCACATGCACATATAACAAAAAGTGTTATGTGTGAATTTTTCAGGAAGAATGTAATGCGATGTGTAAGCTGTTGTTTTCAAAATGTAGTTCTTTATTGTTTAAACTCTACTAATCCTATAGACAAAGTTAATTTTATTATAATGAAAACCAAAAGATTATTTAATTTTTTTGAGGAAAAGTATATTTAAAGAATGTGAAATATATTTTAAATATTTTTAAGTGATTGTAAATTAGTTGTTTAATGTTTTTGTTTTAAAAAATAAAAATAGATTTAAACTATTTTGTTTATACAGTTTTTACTTGCTTTTTTAAGCTTGATGTTTGAATTATAAAACTAAACCCGACAGGTTTTTAAAACCTGTCGGGTTTGATATAGAATAGTAATGCTATTTTTAAGGTTTGAAAAGCAAAAAAGCGATAATCAATGTAATAAGGATATTAAAAAATTGTGCAGCGAGAAAAGCAATTAAAGGTTTTCGGCTATTATTTTGAAGCAAATCTTTAAAATTGGTTTCTAAACCAATACTTGTAAAAGCCAATGCAAACCAAAGGCCTTGGAGATTTTTTAAACTTTCTTTTAGTTCATCGCGAGTTTCTGGTGCAACAAAAAATGAAAAAACAATAGAAGCTGCAATAAAACCAATGACAAACTTTGGAAAACGCTCCCAAATTACGCCGAGAGTTGGTTTCGTTTTTTGAATTTCAGAAGACTGATTATGAGTGTAGGTCCAATAAATAGAAATGGCAAATGCGGCTATACCCAATAATACATTTTGAGAGAATTTGACAATTGTACTTATTTTTAAAGCTGTTTCGCCAACCAAAGTCCCAGATGCAACGACAGCTCCAGAAGTATCAATACTTCCGCCAAGCCAAGCGCCCGTAACTTCTTCGGGAAAATTAAAATGACGGGCAATGATGGGCATAAAAATCATCATGGGAATTGCAGTTACTAAAACCATCGAAATGACATAAGACAGTTTTTTAGAATCTCCTTTTATAGCGCCCGAAGTTGCAATCGCAGCCGAAACACCGCAGATAGAAACGGCGCTTGAGATCATCATGGTCAATTCGTCGTCGACTTTTAGTTTTTTACATAACCAGAAGGCAAAATACCAAACGGATAAAACTACGATCAAAGCTTGAATTAAACCTAATGATCCCGCTTTTAAAATATCAGAAAAAATAACACTCGTTCCCAATAAAACCAATCCGATTTTGACAAAAAGTTCGGTTGATAAAGTAGAACGAAACCATTCTGGAAGTTGGAAGAAATTTCCAATAATCAATCCGATGACTAAACTGAAAATAACTGCTTCTAGATTTAGCGCTTTTACTTCAGAATTTCCTGCAATGATTATGGCGATTATGGTCAGGATATAGATGATTGGAAATCCGTAAATGAAATTTTTAATTGATTTTCCAACTAAAAAAGTGCCGATTGTTCCGATAGAAATAAAATAAAGGAATTGAAGACTAATTGTTTGAATGTTTTTAATTTCGAAAACATTGTTTATTAAGTCTGTTCCATTTGTCCATTTAAAAACAGGAACTTCTGGCAGAAAAATAAAGAGAGAGATTCCGATAATTAGAAAACCGAGAATAACGACGGTCCAATCTTCGTGGATAGTTAATTTTGTTGAGGTTGACATTGTATGTTTGCTTTCCTGCAAGGTTTCCAAAGCCTTGTAGGTATTAAGTAATTATTCGAGTAGTTCAAACAAACCTACAAGGCTCTGGAAACCTTGCAGGAGTTGAGTATTTGTATTTAAATATTACAAATCGACAAAGTATTTTTGTTTGCCAAAGTCAAATTCGTAATAGGTTAAATTAGGCCAAAGCGGCTTAATTAATCCTTTTTCCCAGTTTTGTAAAGCGGCTTGTAATTCCTTTACTTTTTCAGGATTTTTTTGTGAGAGGTCTGTTTTTTCAAATTTGTCAGAAGCAAGGTTGTAGAGCCATTTTTCATGGGTTCTTCCGCTGATGACTAATTTCCAGTCGCCGCTTCTAATAGCTTTTGCATCGCCCGAACGCCAATATAAATCTTTGTGCGCTACTTTATTTTCATTTACCGTTTTTACTAAATCAACTCCGTCATAAACTCGATCTTTTGGTAAATCAGAACCAATCGCTGATGCAATGGTTGTGAAAATATCTAGAGTGCTTATAGGATTTTTGTAAACAGTATGAGGTTTGACTTTTCCTTTCCACGAAAGTGCAAAAGGAACATTGATTCCGCCTTCAAAATGAGAAAATTTACCGCCTTTTAAAGGTGCATTTGTTGTCGCAAAAGTATAGTCGGCACCACCGTTATCGCTGGCAAAAACAATTAAGGTATTTTCTTCAAGACCTTCCTTTTTGACTTTTTCGCGGATTCTTCCAATTGCATCGTCTAAAGCGCTGATCATGGCAAAATAAACGCGTTTGTTTTCGTCTTTTACATTCGGAAAACGATCGTAATATTTTTTACGAACCTGAAATGGTGTATGTGGCGCATTAAACGGAATATAAAGTAAGAAAGGTTTAGATTTATTTTTATCAATAAAAGCTTCAGCTTCTTCTGCAAATTTTTCTGTTAAATAGGCTTTTTCATCAATGATTGTGCTATCTCGGCGAATCTGTCCAATTCCGACACGACCTTTGCCCCAAATCATTTTATCGGTAAAATCTTTATGATGATGATTGATGATGTCTGGATTATTATCTTCTGGAGCAAATAAGGAGAACGCCTGATAAAAGCCGTAATGATAATCGAAACCACGGTCCAGAGGAAAAAATCCTTTATTATGTCCCAAATGCCATTTTCCAATAATTCCTGTAGCGTAACCTTGTCTTTTGGCTAAGTCGGCAAAAGTGATTTCAGATTTCGGAAGTCCTTGTGTTTCAATTGAAGCATCGTTTGGATATTCGATTTTATCATTTAATCTCCAATTATTAGTATTCACCAAATATTTGAAGGCATAATATTCGAGATTGTTCTTCGGATAGCGATCTCCTGGCTGATATTCATGTCCAAAACGTTCCTGATATCTTCCTGTAATCAAACCCGCACGAGAGGGCGAACAAATTGCGGCCGATGCATATCCGTCGGTAAAAGTTACTCCCGAAGCAGCCAAAGAATCAATCTGTGGAGTAGGAGTCGATTTTCCGCCGTAGAGCGAAATATCATATTTGCCTAAATCATCGGCAAGGAGAATAATGATATTCGTCTTTTTTACTGTTGAATCAGATGGAGCTTTTGAAGCTAAAAAAGCTTTTTTCCCTTCGGCAAGTTTTTGATCTTCTTTGACTAATGTTCCGTCAGTGTTAATAGGCCAGAATAAAAATGCTGCTAGAATGAGAAGCACTAGTAAAATGGGAATTACAATTTTGGTTATTTTTTTATAGGTTGCCATGTATGGTTTTTGGTTGGGTTTGAGTGGAATTGATTTTTTTTGTCATTTCGACGAAGGAGAAATCTTCACGAGTAACTCCTCAACGAATATCCAATCTTTGTAGAGCTTCTTGCGAAGATTTCTCCTTCGTCGAAATGACAATATTATGGTTACGTAATTGTAAAAAGTTTCGAGACTACTTAGAAGCCAATGCAACATCAACTTCACTCTTCAAATCATTGATGCCTTCTTTCTTAAAAACAATTTTTCCATTTTCATACAAGATCAAAGTCGGAAAAACTTTTACTGTTTTTAAATCGGCAATAACTTGCGGACTGTCTTCCAATTCAATTTCTACGATTTTTAAATTGGTTCCGTATTCAGATCTGATGGTTTCTAAAACTGGTTTTACTTTTTTACAAGGCGCGCAGTATTTGGAACCAATATCAACCAAAACCGTTTTGTTGTCGGCAATGATTTTATTGAATTCTGCCAATGACAATTTGCTTTTTAGATTGGAATAAAAAGGTTTTCCGTTTCCGATCCAGTTGGCAATTCCGCCCTCTAAACTATAGGCTTCAGAAAAGCCATTTTTTAATAATTCTTTTTCTAAAGCAACACTTCGACCAGCTCCGATAGAATAAATAAAAACGGGTTTAGTTTTATCTAATTTAGCAACAGATTGCGCGTAGTTTTCTGATTGAAGATTAAAGTTTACAGCGCCTTCAATATGATTCAAGGCAAATTCTTCAGAAGTTCTGGCATCAACAATCTGCGGATTTTTTTGACTTTTTATTTTCGAATAAAATGAATCTAACGACAATGAGCTGTGACTTTCATTTTGCGAAAAAGCAGCAACTGCCCATAAAAAGGCAATTGCTGTTATACTGTTTTTTAAGATTTGATTTTTCATATCTAGAAGTATTAAACTTGTTCTAATACAGGTGATGGAGTTTCTTCGGTAACCGTTTTTGGTTTTAGCGGAAGCGATAATACTCCCTCGGCAAGAGAACTGCCTTCTTTTTTAGATTTAAAAATTGGCCAAAGAAACTGTGCGTACCATTCTTCTTGTTTGTATGATTTTGTTCCGAATGATTTAGGGTATTGACGTGTAATTAACCCTGTTCCGAAAATAACATCCCAGATAAAAAACATGTTCCCGAAGTTTCCTTTAAAATGACCAACGCCATCTCCGCTTGTATCAGCATGGTGCGCGTGATGCGTTGCAGGAGTAGAAATCAGTCTTTCTAAAACCCATGCAATCGGGTGTAATACTTTGTATTTGTAAAAAGGTTTGTCCCATGGAATGCTTGAATGCGCTCCCAAAGTGATGAAACTTTTGATTACTAAAACAAATAAAGCAGGAAGACCTAAACCTAAATAGGTTAAAGTTGCTGTCAAATAAATTTGAGAAAAGAAAAGTGTATAAATAAAGTTTTGTCTAGAAGCCATCGCCATTCCCATATACGGAGCTGAATGGTGTGTTCTATGAAAACGCCATAAAAACGGAACTTGATGATGCAATCTATGATACCAATATTGCGTTAAATCGTCTGCAATGGCAATTAAGAAAAAGCCTCCCCAAAACGGAACCCATGATAATGAGTTTGCTAAGTTTGGCAGTAAATAAGGTAAAGCAGTTAAACTAAAAAAAGCAATTACAGGAGGCAAAAGAAGTTTTGGCGCTAAGAAACAAACGATATCTATTTTGCGTTCTTCGCCAGTCCATTCATCATCGTATAAACCTGCTGCAAATTCGATAACTCCCAAAACAAGCATAAATACTGTTAATCCCCAAGTTCTGATATTGGCAAAAACGGGTTGTGCAAATTCTAAAAACGAAGGCAGTGTAATATGCGATTCACTTACAGCGCCACCCGTTAATTTAAAATAAAGGTAAATTGCCACTACAGGCAATGAATAAATGAAGAAACTTATCGTTAAGTCTCTCGTTAATTTTTCTTTTTGAACTATAGCCATGATTTCTTATTTTAAAAATTGATTTACTACTGCTAATCCGCCAGCCAGAATCGCCAGTGGAACTAAAAACAAGATTATCCCAACGACAATCTTTTTTCCTATAATTTCATAATCTACTCGTTTCATAATTCTTCGTTTTATATCCTGCGAGGTTTTTCAAACCTTGTAAGGATGTTTTTTTTAAGCTTTTAATTTAAACCTACAAGGTTTTTGAAACCTTGCAGGTTCGATAATTAGTTATTGGTTCCTCCAGGTTTAGTTGCTTGTTTGATTAAGTCAGAAACTGTTTTTCCTTTGTCGGCACCAGTATTGTGAATTCTTCTGTTGTAAACATCCTGCCAGTCAATCAACGGATACACATTGTTTTCTTTTGCCTGTTCGTCAAATAATTTTTTAAGTTCAGCTAGTTTTTCAGGATATTTTTTTGCCAGATTATTACGTTCGTTGAAATCTTCGTTTAGGTTATACAGTTCCCAAACATCGGTATCGAAGTTGCTCGGAGCAGGTTTTTCGTTGCTTCCTAAAGATTTTTTCACAGCAAAAGAATCTGGTAAATGTGCTGCAGAAGCTTTCCATCCATCTTTGTAGATTGCTCTGTTTCCAAAAATGTAGTAATACTGTACTTTGTGCAATGATTCGGCTTTCGGATTATCTAAAGAAGCTTGGAAAGAAGATCCTTGAATAATATCTTGTTTGATTCCTTTGATATATTCTGGCGCTTTAATTCCAGTGATAGCCAAAGTTGTCGGAAGTAAATCAGTCACATGGCTGTATTGGTTTCTAATGCCGCCTTTATCTTTAATTCCGTTTGGATAAAAAACGATCAATGGGTTACGTGTTCCACCTTCTGAATGCGCATCTTGTTTCCAGTTTTTGAAAGGAGCATTGGTTGCTAGCGCCCATCCTAAAGGATAATTGGTATTTAGACCTTTTGCTGTTCCGATTTCTCCAATATTATTTAAATTGCTTTGGAAATTCTCTTCATCTGTTTTTCCTTGAGCAAACAAACTCTGATTGATTGTTCCTTGTAAAGTTCCTTCTTTACTTGCTCCATTATCACCAATTGCTACAAAAATCAAGGTATTATCCAGCTGTCCGCTTTCTTTTAGATAATTTACAACTCGTCCAATTTCATAATCGGTATAGGTTAAGAATCCTGCGTAAACTTCCATGAATCTTGCGTATACTTTCTTTTGGTCTGGAGTTAATTTTTTCCATTCCGTAATTAAAGCGTTACGATCTGGCAGTCCAGCATTTTGAGGAAAGATTCCCAATTTCTTTTGGTTTGCCAATACCTTTTCGCGGTAAACATCCCATCCTTCGTCAAATTTTCCTTTATATGGTTCAACCCATTTTTCAGCAACCTGATGAGGTGCGTGAACAGCTCCTGGCGCATAGTACAAGAAGAACGGTTTTCCTGGTGCTGCTTTTTGTTGTTTTTGGATGTAACTGATGGCTTTGTCTGTAATCAATTCATTCAAATGACGTCCGTCAGGTTTAATATGAACTTGATCTTCTACCAAATCAGGATTGTATTGATCGGTTTGAGAACCTAAGAATCCGTAGAAATGATCGAAACCTTTTCCAGTTGGCCAACGGTCAAACGGACCAGCATCTGAGGCTTCCTCGTCTGGCGTAACGCCATATTTTCCAACAGCAAAAGTGTTGTATCCATTATCGCGAAGAATCTCTGCAATTGTTCCTTTATCAGAAGGAATTCTTCCGTCCCAGCCTGGGAAACCTGCGGATAAAATAGTATGAGAAAATCCACTAACGTGAACTCTTCCTGAGTTTCTACCAGTCAATAAAGCCGCACGGGTAGGGGCGCAAATTGCTGTTGTATGGAAGTTGGTATAACGCAAACCATTATTTGCCAGATTATCAAAAGTAGGAGTGTTGATTAAACCTCCAAAAGTGCTTGAAGCTCCAAATCCAACATCGTCTAAAAGAATCCAAACAATATTCGGAGCGCCTTTTGGAGCCGTTACAGGATCTGGCCAATATTCTTTAGAATCAGCTAAAGTTTTACCAATTGTACCCTTAAATTCTTGTTTGTCCTGTGCAAATCCTAATTGTGCAATTAGGACAGCAGTAATCAAAAGCCCTTTCTTAGAGCCTTTGATTGAAATGCTATTTTTTAAATTTTTCATTTTTTATAGTTTTTTAGTTATATGGTTTTAATTAATATCCAGGATTCTGAGGTAATCCGTCAGGGTTGATATTTCTTTCGCTTTGCGGAATTGGATACAGATTATTTCGTTCTGAAACTGAGTTTTTGGCTGTAACTTTTTTCACTTCAGTAACCAATGTTCCCCATCTTACCAAATCGTACCAGCGTTGTCCTTCTTGAACAAATTCTTTTTTACGCTCTTCTTGAATTGCTGCTCTAAAAGAGGTCTGATTTAATCCAACTAAATCGACAGAAGCATCTGGAGTTGTAATTGGTTTTCCAAAAGCTCTTCTGCGAACTTGATTGATTAATTCGTAAGCTTCTGCAGTTGGTCCGCCTTGTTCATTTATCGCTTCCGCTAAAGACAAAAGGATGTCGGCATAGCGAATAACAGGAAAGTTGATTGCTACGTTTGAAGGTGTCGCCAGATTAGACAAATCCAAGTATTTTTTGAAGATTGGTTTCGGAAAAGTATAAAGTGTTCCCGTTGACGGATTAAGCAATTGTTTGGCATAACTCACATCTCTTCTTTTGTCACCAGGCGCATAAATATCATAAAATAAAGCAACATCTGAGATAATATCTGCTGGTTCTGTTGCGGTAAATCCAGTAAAAGAAGTTGCCTGAAAAGTACTTCCGCTAGAACCATTTCCTGCTTGATTTGGCTCAAATTGAACCGAGAAAATATGCTCTTTTCCGTTCTTTTTTGTTTTAGTGAAAATATCTTGGAAATCTTCAAACAACGCGTATCCATAACCTCCATCAATTACTTCTCTAGATTTTGCAATGGCATTTGGCCAGTCTTTTCTAGTCAGATATACTTTTGCTAAAATCGCTTTTGCAGCTCCCGATGTAGCGCGCCCAGCATCTGCTGTAGTATACGTTTTTGGAAGAGCTTCAGCATCTGTCAAGTCTTTAATAATTTGATTGTACACTTCGTCAACCGTAGAGCGATTGGTTTTTAGATCTCCCAAATTGATAGAAGTCGCTTCGTGCAAAACAATTGGAACACCGCCCCAAAGACGAACTGCTTGAAAGTACAAAAGGGCTCTAATAAATTTGGCTTCATTGATCAATCTGGTTTTGATAATGTCTGAACCTGATACTTTCGGAATATTATCAATAGAAACATTGGCTCTGTTGATTCCGTTATAAATTTGTCTCCAAGCCACTTGAACACGATCTGAAGTAGCATCATGCGTTAAACTGCTCAAAGCTCTAACTTGCGGATTGGTTGCCGAAACTCCTGCAGCAGCATAATCAGAACCCATATCTGTTAAGAAATAAAGGTTTCTACCAAACAAACTCTGCTCGCCTGGATCAAGGCTTAAAGAAGCGTAAACTGCAGTTACACTTGCAGTAGCATCATCTTGCGTGACAAAATAATTGTCTTCGGTTACAAAAGAGGTTGGTGTTACCTCAAGATCAGCGCACGATACTAATAGACCGGCACTTAAAAGGAATGTTATAATTATCTTTTTCATTATATATTTTTTTACTTAGAAAGTTACGTTCAAGCCCGAAATGAATGTTTTGGAGTTTGGATAAGAACCAAAATCAATTCCTGGATATAAGTTGTTTTGTTCGTATGAACTTACCTCTGGATCATAGCCAGTATATTTCGTCCACGTGATGAGGTTTTCTGCTGAGATGTAGATTTTTACACTCTTGGTTCCCAGTTTTTTAGAAACGCTTTTTGGCAACGTGTATCCTAATGTTATTAGTTTTAATCGTAAGAAAGAAGCATCTTCTACGTAGCGCTCAGAAACAATTCCAAGAGGAGAACTAGAGGCTCTCGGGATTTCGTTGCTCGGATTGGTTGGTGTCCAACGGTCATTCAATGTAGACGCGGCATTGGTTCCAAGAGTCGAAATTTCTAACTGCTGATTTAAAGCATTGAAGATTTTTCCGCCGTACGCTCCTTGAAAAGAGAAATTCAAATCAAAATCATTGTATGAAATGGTGTTACTGAAACTTCCAACAAATTTTGGCTGAGAAGTGCCTAGATTTCCTTTGTCAAGAGCTGTAATAACACCATCTCCGTTGGTATCCACATATTTTCTGTCACCCACTTTTGTGTTCGCTAAACTGTTGATTTTTGGTTGTGTATTAACTTCTTCCTGAGTCTGAAAAATTCCGTTGGTTTTATATCCCCAGAAACTTCCCAAAGGCAAACCTACTTTTACAATAACAGGCTGTTGCTGTAGCAAAGAACCATTTGGAACTACTGGGAAAAATTCGTTTACACCATTTCCGATCTCAGTAACTTTGTTTCGGTTTAAAGAAAATACGATATTGGAGTTCCAAGCGAAGTTTTCTGTTTTTATATTTTCTGTTGTTAAACCAACCTCAAAACCTTTATTTTCAACTCCTCCAATGTTCTGAAGCACTGTCGCGTAGCCAGAACTCAACGGCACTGGAACGTTGATTAACAGGTCTTTTGTCTTTTTGTAATATACATCAAAAACAAAATTGATTTTTCGGTCTAATAAGGATAAATCCAATCCAACGTTATACTGATTTGTTTTTTCCCATTTCAAATCTGGATTGGCCAATCGAGTAGGAGCTAAACCGGTGTATAAAGTTCCGCCAAAAGAGTAATTTACAGATCCCATAGAAGCCAACGGTAGATAATTTCCAATTTCTTGGTTTCCTGTTGTTCCCGCTGTAATTCTCAGTTTAGCTTCTGTTACGCCTTTAATGTTATTAGCAAATTCTTCATCGGTAATATTCCATGAAAATCCAGCAGAAGGAAAATAACCCCAAAGTGATTCTGAACCAAATCTAGAAGAACCATCTGCACGCCCAGAAAGCGTAAAGTTGTATTTTCCTTTATAAGAATAATTCACTCTTGCAAGCCATGATTTTAGTACGCTTTCATAAGCATCACTATATGGTTTTACGGGTACGCCGTCTTGAATAGCATTGTAAGTATTGGCATCGTTTACAAAAGTTTGAGCTCCTGCATTTACAACTTCGCCTTTTGTATATTGAAGCGTGTAACCTCCTAAAGCAGAAAACTTATGATTTTCGCCGAAATGAGTGTTGTAATTTAGTGTGTTTTCATTTAAAACAGAACCAACTGACCTTTCACCAATAGAAGCCAAACCTTTTGTTCCTGCTCCTGTAGTAGTATTTGATGGCGCGTAATAGTTTTGTTTTGTATTTAAAACATCACCGCTAACCGCAACTTTTGCAGTTAATTCTTTATTGAATTTATATTCGCCAAATAAGCTAGTTAGGATTCTGTTTAATTTAGTTTCGTTGGTTGTATTATCTAAGTCGTTAATTGGATTCGGGAAATAACCATTTACAGAAGTTGCATAAGGATTGTTGGTGACATTATAACTTCCATCTGCATTTTTAATTGGAACTACGGGAGCATTCAAAACCACACTAACAAGCGGGTTCGGATTTCGTCCTGCTGCCGCACCGCCATTTGTACCAACTCCATTTGCAATTGAATTGGTATAGTTGGCATTTACGCCAAATTTGAATTTCTGAGAATAATTTCTTTCGTAGTTAACTCGAAGTGAAATACGTTTAAAATCAGAACCTAAAACGATACCATCTTGATCAAAATAGCCAGCAGAAACTGCATATCTCGATTTTTCGTCACCGCCTGAAAAAGATAGATTATGACTTTGAACGGGTGCCGCAGTGATAAATGCTGCAGACTGCCAATCGTAATTTCCAGAAGTTTTTAAAGCCTCAATTTGGGCAGCAGAGAAAGAAGGCGCCTGACCAATACTTGCCTGAACGTCGTTTCTTAAACTTGCCCATTCGCTGGCATTCATTAGTTTTAGTTTTTTTGAAATATTCTGGAATCCGAAATAGCCTTGGTACGAAATATTATCTTGTCCTTTTGTTCCTTTTTTAGTAGTAATAATTACAACTCCATTTGCACCACGCGAACCATAAATTGCTGTTGCCGATGCATCTTTAAGAACTTCTATCGATTCAATATCAGCAGGGTTAATAGTTGACAGAACATTTACACTTGCTCCGGCATAAGTTACTCCAGCGCCACTATTGCTGTTATCATTATAAATTAAAATTCCATCAACAACATGTAGCGGTTCGTTACCAGCAGTAATAGAGTTTCCTCCGCGAATGCGGACACTTGAAGAAGCGCCTGGACGACCAGAACTTTGTGTAACTACAACTCCAGCTACAGCGCCTCTTAAAAGATTATCTGCCGAAGAAGTGACCTGAGATAAATTGGCTTTTGGAACCGATGATACAGAACCTGTAATGTCTTTTCTTTTTTGAGTTCCGTAACCCACAACAACCAATTCGTCTAGCTCTTGGCGTTCTTCTTTAAGGTTAATGATTACTGGATTTTTCTCAACAATTACTTCTATTTTTTTATATCCGATGTAAGTTACAATCAAAGTGTAAGGAAATTTCTGTCCCGTCTGAAAATAAAATTTTCCTTCTGCATCTGTAACAACGCCGTGAGTTGTTCCTTTAATGGTTACAGAAGCGCCGATAATGGGCTGATTTGTAATGTCATCTACAACAGTTCCGTCTAATTTTGATTGTATAAGCGGGGTGGTATTCTGGGCTTGTATTCCTGCCGTTAGGAAGAGTAGAAACAGCAGTATGTGTATGTTTAACTTTTTTTTCATTTCTTTGTGTTGGTTTTAAGTAATTAACAAGACGCCCTGAGCACTGTTTATACAGCACTCTAAAAGTGTTCTTGATTTAGTGATAAATGTTCTTTAAGCCTTGCCATTTCTGTTGCCGCAGAAATGGCTTTTTTTATTTACAGCAACAGGTTTGCAATGTTTTCATTTTAGTTTCTTTTAGTTGTTGGTTATTTAATTTGTTGAATAATAGGTATGATTTCAAGAATCTAATCCAACACAATTGAATGCATCGGAGAGATTTTTGGTTAAAATTCAGTAAATATTTTTGGTGGTGTTTTTTTTGATTTGCTTTGATATGTATTCTAAAGGCAAACAAAATAAAAGTAGATTATTAACAACAGAAACACATATAACAAATAGTGCTATAAGTGTATTTTTTAGGAAGAATGTAACGCGATATGCTTTCTGTTGTTTTCACAATAATAATTTTTATAGTTTGAAATATTATCTTAAACTCTACTAATCCTATAGACAAAGTTAAATTTTATATAATAAAAACCAAAAGTTTGTAAAGTTTTTTTCAAAAAAATATTTGTTTAGTTTATAATCTAAAGAATTGATTCTCTTGAAATGCCTTATTTCAATTGATTTCGTGCTAAATTATTGATTCACAGAAATGTTAAATTTAAAATTAGAAATAAAGTAAAAAATGTAGTATTTATACCCTTTTTTTATAAATATAAGAGTACCTAAGACGTAAAATGGAGCTCTTAAAACGTCTGAAAACCATCTTTATAATATTAATTTATAAAAAAATAATAGAGCACATATTCTTTCTTTGTGTTGCAATTGGTTGTTTTATAAATATTTATTTTTCAATAATTAACGTTTTATTTTAGTAAAATACCTTTTTATCCTTAATATGATATTTGTCATTTTTAGTAAGAATTTAACCCTGTAGTTTTGCTTTGTAATTGAGGAATAGTATTCTCAATCTAAATCAAAGTAATTTTCTATTTATGGGTAATCTATCTCAGTCTCACAGAATTTTATTCCTTAACACACTTGCTTTTACAATTTGTTTTGCTTGTTGGACTTTAAACGGCGTTTTGATTACTTTTTTGGCTGATAAGGGAATATTTAATTTCACTGTTGTAGAAATTGGTTGGCTTTTAGGAATTCCAATTCTTTCAGGCTCTATATTCAGACTTCCAATCGGGATTTTAACGGATAAATATGGAGGGAAAGTTATTTTTTCTGCTTTATTATTACTTTGTTCAATTCCGCTTTTTTTAATGCCATTTGCAGATTCTTTCTGGACTTTTGCCATCCTTAGTTTTTTCTTTGGCTTAGTAGGTACCAGCTTTGCTGTCGGAATAGGTTATACCTCAATTTGGTATCCTAAAGAATGGCAAGGCAGGGCTTTAGGGATTTTCGGAATGGGAAATGCAGGTGCAGCAGTGACTACTTTTATAGCGCCCACTTTATTAAATATTTTATCAGAGGATGATCCTACTAACGGCTGGAAAATGCTTCCTGTTATTTATGGAGTAACATTAGTACTTATAGGAATCCTGTTTATTGTTTTTGCTAAAAACAAAACCAATCAGGTAGTATCAAAAACTATTGGCGAACTAATGTCGCCCCTTAAAAAAGCCAGAGTCTGGAGATTCGGTGCCTATTACTTCTTAGTTTTCGGGTTTTTTGTTGCCTATTCGCAATGGCTTCTTCCAAACTTTGTGAATGTGTACGGTACAAGTTTAGTCTTGGGAGGAATGTTTGCCACAATGTTCAGTTTGCCGTCTGGCGTAATTAGAGCTCTAGGAGGCTATCTGTCAGATAAATTCGGAGCCCGAAAAGTGATGTATTGGGTTTTAGGATCTTCAATTATAATTAGCTTTTTGTTGATGTTTCCAAAGATGGAAATCATTACCGCTGGTCCTGGCGTTATGTCTCTTACCAACGGAACAGTTACAGAAATTACTGCAAATGAAATAATTGTAAACGGGAAAAAACATCAAATCAACAGTAAAAAAGATTTAGAAACTAACAGCGAATCTTCTGTTTTTCCTGTAAAGAAATCATGGCAAGAAATTGTTGTAGAGCAAAATCAGGAGGTTAAAAAGAAAGAATTATTAGCTCATGGCATTACGCAAATTAATTTCAGTGCCAATCTTTGGGTTTATCTCGTTCTGGTAATCCTGATAGGCATTTCTTGGGGAATTGGTAAAGCAGCAGTCTACAAACACATTCCAGAGTATTTTCCAAATGAAGTTGGTGTAGTAGGCGGAATGGTTGGTTTAATAGGCGGTTTAGGAGGGTTTTTAGGTCCCATAATCTTTGGATATCTCCTTACCTATACTGGACTCTGGACCAGTTCATGGATTTTTATATTTCTAGTTTCTGTGCTTTGTCTGGTATGGATGCACCGCACAATCATAAAAGCTATGAGAACAAAATCACCAAATTTTGTAAGACAAATAGAAGATAATCAATAATTTAAATAAAATAAAGATGAAAACTTGGTTAGAAAAATGGAACCCAGAAGATGAAGCATATTGGAATTCTGACGGAAGTAAAATAGCATGGAGAACTTTAATTATAACAACAATTACTTTAACATTATCATTTGCTTCCTGGTTTATGATGAGTGTTATTGCAGTAAAATTGCCTGGTTTAGGATTTAGTTTTTCTAAAGATCAGCTTTTTTGGTTAACTGCAATTCCAGGGTTGGCGGCAGGGTTATTAAGAATTATTCACACCTTTCTGCTTCCAATATTTGGAACTCGTCATATTGTATCTTTTGCGACAGCAATTAAATTAATTCCCGTAATCGGAATTGGTTTTGCAATTATGGATGTAAATACGCCATTTTGGGTTTTTGCAGTTTTAGCATTTACTACAGGTTTTGGTGGAGGAGATTTTTCTTCTTATATGCCAAGTACAAGTTTGTTTTTTCCGCAAAGATTAAAAGGAACTGCTCTTGGGATTCAGGCAGGAATTGGAAACTTTGGAGTTTCTCTCGCACAATTTGTTACGCCTTTAGTAATTAGTGTCGGAATTTTTGGAGCTTCGACAGTATTTACGAGTATTGACCCAAAAGAAACCATAACGGTATTTGAAAATTCATCAGGGCAGAAACAAAAAGAAGTTTTTGCTTCTTTAGACACAGAAGTTCAGGCTCGAATCTTATCTAATGTGAAAAAGAATATTGTAGATTCTGTTAGCACGGCAGTTAATTCTCAAGATAATGCAGTTATTTTTTCGTCACTTCCGCTTAAGGCTAAGGCAAAAGCAATTGCAAACGCTAACCCTAAATTAGCCGAAAAAGTACTGAACAATTTGAGCCCCGAAAATTCGGCTGTTAAAAACAAACCAATTTATCTACAGTCTGCTGCATTTTGGTTTGCGCCATTTTTAATACTTATGGCATTTGTAAGCTGGTTTTATTTGAAAAGTATTCCGATGAAAGCTTCTGTAAAAGAGCAATTAGATATTTTTTCGAATAAACATACTTGGTACTGTACAATTACTTATGTAATGACTTTTGGGACATTTGCCGGTTTGTCTGCAGCATTTCCTCTTATGATTAAATTTTTATATGGCGATTTTCCCAATGCACCAGATCCTTTGGTATATGCATTTTATGGTCCACTAATTGGTTCTGCCAGCAGAATAGCTTTCGGATTTGTGGCCGATAAAGTTGGAGGTGCTATATTAACGACTATAACAGGCTTAGGAATTTTAGCAGGATCAATACTTTTAGTAACACAAGGTCTGGTAGCGCCGACAAGTATGGATCAGTTTCCGCTTTTTGTAACTGTAATTTTAGGAATGTTCTTTTTTACAGGTATTGGAAATGCAGGAACATTTAGACAATATCCAATTATTTTTAAAGAAAATCCGCGTCAGGCAGCGGGAGTTATTGGTTGGACTGCTGCCATTGCTGCTTTTGGACCTTTTATATTCTCTAAGTTAATAGGGAATAATATTTCAGCAAATGGCACTGTAAATCAGTTTTTTATAGGTGTCTGTCTTTTTACCCTTTTAGCTACAGGTATCAACTGGTGGTTCTACAATCGTAAAAATTGCGAAAAACCAAGTTAAATAAGTAATCAATAAATTTTTAGTTAATGATGAATAACAAAACATATAATACCAAAGCTTTACTGGTTGCTTCGGCTGTTTCTATACTTACAGTTGTGTTTGTATTTTATGGTTCGAGAGAATTACAAAATTTTGATGCAGCACTTGTAACATACCTTTTTGGAACGATATTCGCCTTCTTCGGAATCGTTTATAGATATACCGTTTGGCTGCAGCGTCCTCCAACATGGATGTACTTTAAACGAAGTATAAAATTTCTATTTACTGGAAAAGTATTTTCTCATTTATGGTTTTTAGGAAAAGAATCGGTGCAGAATATTGTCGTTCAGAAATTTATTTATCCGAGAAGTAAATATCGCTGGTTTGCGCATTTTTGTATTGCATTAGGTTGTCTGTCAGCTTTTGCCATTACAATACCGCTTACATTTGGATGGATCCATTTTACATTGGCTCCTAATTCTATTTCGATTTACGAAGCACATTTTTTTGGATTTAATATGATGGATTTTGAAATAGGATCGTTTCTTGCATTCTTAATATTTCATGCCTTAAACTGGTCTTCATGGCTTGTAATTATTGGCTCGGTTTATTACTTAAGAAGAAGATTAACCAATCCGGGATTAATTGCAACACAAACTTTTGAAGGCGATTTGCTGCCTCTAATTTTATTGATTGCAATTTCAGTAACGGGTTTATGTCTGACGTATTCCTATCAGTTTATGAAAGGTTTTGCTTATGACTTCTTAGCTGTAATTCATGCCGTAACAGTTATCATGTTTTTGATTTGGATTCCCTTTGGAAAATTCTTCCACATTATTCAGCGTCCGGCACAAATTGGTGCACACATTTACAAACAGGAAGGCATTAAAAAAGGAATGGCCGTTTGTCCGCATACAGGAGAAGAGTTCGCAACAAAACTTCATATTGATGATTTAAAAATCGTGACTAATCAGTTGGGATTTGATTTTACACATGAAGACGGAACTTCTCATCTCGATTTAAGTCCAGAAGGTAAAAGATCACGATTGGCTCAGGCACATTTAAAAGCCAGATCGCAGGGCGGTAAGTTATTTGGGTAATTTTAAAAGTTTCAGGTTTAACGCTTCAAGTTTGTGCGAAACTTCAAACTTCAAATAAAAATATAGTTTCCTGTTTTAGGTTTCCAAGTTGCACAATCTGTGGATAGCTTGAAACCTGAAACTTTAAACAAAAAAACAAAATAAGCATGGCAAAATTACCAGTATCAGCAGAAAAAATCATAGAAGTTTTCGGACCGCATAAAAATTACGCGCCTCTTGACGGTTATGAAGGAAGAGATGAACCAGATGAGGTTGTAAAAACACATTGTTGTTTTTGCGGAATGCAGTGTGGTATTCAATTATTAGTTAAAGAAAATAAGGTGGTTGGTTTTGAACCTTGGATGGAATTTCCTTTTAACGAAGGTCGTTTGTGTCCAAAAGGTGTACAACGTTATCTTCAGAACAATCACCCTGACCGACTTTTACATCCTATACAAAGAGTTGAAGGAAAAGGTTTTGAAAAAATATCATGGGATGATGCAATGGATAAAACTGTTGCGGAAATAAAACGAATTCAGGAAAAATATGGAAAAGATGCTTTTTCAATGCTTTCAGGAGTATCACTGAGTAACGAAAAAAGTTATTTGGTCGGAAAATTTGCGCGCGTAGCCCTTAAAACAAAGAATCTAGATTATAACGGAAGACTTTGTATGGTGAGCGCTGGTGCGGGCAATAAAAAAGCTTTTGGTTTAGATCGTGCTTCAAATAATTATTCAGATCTCGAATATGCCGAAGTAATTATTGTTACAGGAGCAAATATTAGCGAAACTTTTCCAACATTAACACACTGGATTTGGAAAGCAAGAGACCGTGGTGCCAAACTAATTGTAATCGATCCAAGGATGATTCCGTTGGCCAGAACAGCAGACATTCATTTGGATATAAGACCTGGAACAGATTCTGCTTTGTACGGTGCCATGTTGAAATATTTGGTAGACCACGACATGTTAGATCATGATTTTATAGATAATTACACATCAGGTTTTCAGGAAACGATAGACGCTGTGAAAGATTATACATTAGAATGGGCAGAGGAAATAACAGGAATTGATAAAAATAAAATTAGGGAAGCAGCAGAATTATGGGGTAAAGCTAAGACAAGTTTTTTACTTCATGCGCGAGGCATCGAACAGCATTCTAAAGGAGTAGATAATGTGGTGGGGTGTATCAATTTAGTTTTGGCTACAGGAAGAATTGGAAGACCATATTGTGGATATGGAACAATAACCGGACAAGGAAATGGACAGGGTGGAAGGGAACACGGTCATAAATGCGACCAGTTGCCAGGAAATAGAGATATAGAAAATCCAGAACATCGTAAATACATATCTGAAGTTTGGGGTATTGATGAAAAAGATATGCCCGGAAAAGGACTTTCGGCTTATGAAATAATTGATGCTATTCATAGAGGAGAAATCAAAGGTTTACTTTCGATTTGTTTTAATCCATTAGTTTCTCTTCCAAATAATAGTTATGTGCGAGAAGCGCTGGAAAAGTTAGAGTTTTATGTTTGCATCGATTTCTTTTTAAATGAGACTGCCCGCCACGCCGATATTGTTTTGGCAGGCTCTTTACAGGAAGAAGAAGAAGGAACCACAACTTCTGCAGAAGGACGTGTTATAAGAGTTAGACAAGCTGTAACGCCTCCAGGAGAAGCACGAACAGATACTTCGATACTATTAGAAATTGCTAAAAGATTGGGAGAAGAAGATAAATTTACCTATGACAATAGCGAAGCCATTTTTAATGAACTTCGATTGGCCTCGAAAGGAGGTACAGCAGATTATTTCGGAATTTCTTATAAAAAAGTCGAAGATAATATGGGAGTTTTTTGGCCTTGCCCGACAGAAGAGCATCCAGGAACTCCAAGATTATGGGAAGATAAAAAGTTTAAAACTCCAGATGGAAAAGCGCATTTTAACCCAGCGCCCTATAGATTGCCAAGTGAAGTGACAGATAATGCATATCCGATTACTTTGACTACTGGGCGAGTGGTTTCTCAATATTTGAGCGGAACGCAAACCCGTAGAATTGGAAAATTAGTAGATCAATTTCCTGAACCATTCGTAGAAATTCATCCAGAACTGGCAACAAAATACGGAATAAAACAAAGAGAATTAGTGAAGGTATCAACAAGAAGAGGAGAAGGAATTTTTCCAGCAAATATTGTAGAAACAATTAGACAGGATACTGTTTTTGTACCCTATCACTGGCCAGGATTAAAATCAGCAAATCAATTAACTATTGCTACGCTAGATCCTGTTTCTAAAATGCCCGAATTTAAAGTTTGTGCGTGCCAATTAGAACCGCTGGGAACAATGGCCCCGCCTTCTAACGAATCTGATGCGTATGCAAGCGTTTAATCTGTAAAAAAGAACTTATGAATTTAACCAATTTTAATACCAGCGAGGAATTTTTTGTAGATATGCAACGTTGCATTGGCTGTAAAGCCTGCGAAATGGCCTGTGCTGAATGTGAAACAAATGGTCAGCAAACTTTGATCAGTGTAAATTATGTTGATCGTGCTGCCACAATTCAAACCACAGTGCAGGTTTGTATGCATTGCGAAGATCCGGTTTGTGCCAATGTTTGTCCTGCAGATGCCATTTCTCAGGACGAATTTGGAGTTGTGCACACTGCCAATACAGAAAGATGTATTGGCTGCTCAAATTGTGTAATGGCCTGTCCTTTTGGTGTTCCAAAAAAAGTCGAAGAATACGATTTGATGATGAAATGTACAATGTGTTACGACAGAACAAGTGTTGGCAAA
Organism: Flavobacterium sp. ACN2; assembly: GCF_002303885.1. Lineage (GTDB taxonomy): Bacteria > Bacteroidota > Bacteroidia > Flavobacteriales > Flavobacteriaceae > Flavobacterium. The sequence goes on from NZ_MRCM01000013.1 coordinate 25,080, forward strand.
AAACCAATGTGTGCAACCGTATGTCCAAGTGGGGCTTTGTTTTACGGAACAAGAAATGAAATAGAAGAAATGAGACCCAATAGCACACCAATTAATAATTTCATTTTTGGCAAAGAGAAAGTTAAGACTAAAGTCAATATTATGATGCCAAAAGGAAGTAAAGAATTAAGAATTTATTAAATACCGAGCTATGTCTAAAGAAGATAATTTAAATCAAAACTGGAAAAAAGATTTTCCGATAAAAAAACAAGAATCCACTCAGGTCAGCCGACGCGATTTTGCTAAATTCTTAACGTTTGTTTCTGGCGGATTAATGGTTGGAAGCGGTTTTGTAACTGCAAAAGCATTTTTATTGCCAAAAGAAGAAGTTCAGGGAGAGCATTTTATTTGTAATAAAGAAGATGTTCCTGTAGGCGGTACAAGAGGTTTTGTTTTGGAAGGAAGTACAATTCCGTATATTTTGATTCACTTAGAAAATGGTGAATTTAAGGCATACGAACAAAAGTGTACCCATCTTTCTTGTTCTGTATTCTACAAACCCGGAACCGGAATCATACATTGTCCTTGCCACGAAGGTTCATTTGATGCCATGACAGGAGACGTAATAGCCGGACCGCCGCCAAGAGCTTTACCGCAATTGGAAGTGGTTTTTAAAGAAAATGCTGTTTTTGTAAAAGCATTAATAGAAAAAAAGGATAGCTAATAAAACTTAAAGACATGAGTACTTTTAGAACAGGGCAGAACAATTCGAACCCAAATAAATTGAATAACATACTTTCAACACTTATATTTATTTTGATTTTAAATGTCAGCATTCAAATATGGCTTTTGTATGCCTCTCTAAATAATGCGCTAGATAATAATAAAGAAATTTTAATTCCTGCATTTATAGCTTCAGTAATACTTTTTTCAATTGGTTTTGCATGGCTTTATTATCTTCCGAAAGGAAATTTCAGAAAGAAATAGATAATAACGATTTTTTGAAAGAATTACGCTAAATTTATATTCTGAAAAAAATAAATTATTTAGGATTATAACTAAGTAAAAATACTTATATTTGTAATAAGTATTTTTTGCTTTATAATAAAATGCCAGTAATGATTAAAGTTGAAGAAGCCTTAGCGACTATTGAAGCGAACAGTACTAAAATGCCAACAAAATATATTCAAGCCAGCAAAGCTTTAGGATATGTTTTAGCAGAAAAAGTGATTTCGCCAATAAACATGCCTCCATTTCGCCAATCGGCTATGGATGGATACGCGTTTACACACAGTATCAGGCATCAATACGATGTAGTTGGGATTTCTCAAGCAGGAGATCATTCCAATGTAAAGCTAAAAGCAACCGAAGCCATTAGAATATTTACTGGAGCTTTTATTCCTGATAATGCAGATACGGTAGTAATGCAAGAGCATGTAATGGCAACTAAAGATTCAATTTTGATTGCCACAATGCCAGAAAAATCAGCAAATGTTCGGTTAAAAGGAGAACAAATTGCTAAAGATGATATAGTTTTTGAAGCTAATACTTTAATTACTCCGGCTGCAATTGGATTTTTAGCCTGTTTAGGAATTACAGAAATTGAAGTTTATAAAAAGCCCAAAGTTGCCATTTTGGTTACCGGAAATGAATTAACAGAACCGGGGAAGAAATTAAAAAAAGGCAAAATATTTGAAAGTAATTCGGTTATGCTTAAAGCTGCGCTTCAAACAATTGGGATTGAAAAAGCAAAAGTTTATCGAGTAAAAGATAATCTAAAAGCAACAAAAAAGGCTTTAAAAGATATTTTAGAAAAATACGATATCGTTCTTATTTCGGGTGGAATTTCTGTTGGAGATTATGATTTTGTGAAAGAAGCATTACTGCAAAATGAAGTAGAAGAGCTTTTTTACAAAATCAATCAAAAACCTGGAAAACCAATGTTTTTTGGCTCTAAAAATGATACTTTGGTTTTTGCATTGCCTGGAAACCCAGCCTCATCTTTGACAAATTTTTATATTTATGTATATCCAGCAGTCAAAAACCGAATGGGATTTTCTAATGCACATTTGTCAAAGATTGTTCGAAAATTAGACAACGACATCGTAAATAACACAGGTAAAACACTTTTTTTAAAAGCATTATATAATGAAACAAGTGTTGAAATTTTAGATGGACAAAGTTCTGCAATGCTAAATTCTTTTGCTGTAGCGAACGGATTAGTAATAGTACCAGAAGATGTTGAAAATATCAAAAAAGGCGAGTCGGTAACGATTCTACCAATTGATTAGAGTTTTTTAGATAGAATAAAGAATAAAGAATAAAGAATAAAGAATAAAGAATAAAGAATAAAGAATAAAGAATAAAGAATAAAGAATAAAGAATAAAGAATAAAGAATAAAGATTTTTGGATAATAAACGAAAAGCGCTATATAAATAAAAACACATAGCAATAAACTTGAAACTTTAAACTTGAAACAAATAAAACAAAATACATGAATCTCCTAACTTCCGAAAATATACTATTATTCAGTTTTGCCTTAATTATAATAGCATTTTTATATTCAAGCGTAGGGCACGGCGGAGCATCGGGATATTTGGCATTGATGAGCATTTTTGCTTTTCCGGTTTCTGTAATGAAACCATCGGCTTTGCTGTTGAATTTGTTTGTTTCGAGTATTTCGTTTTTGTTTTATTATAAAAACAATTATTTCAAACCAAAGCTCTTTTACCCGTTTGCGATAGCATCGATTCCAGCGGCGTTTATTGGCGGTTTTATAACCTTAGATAATGCGATTTATAAAATTGTTTTAGGAATTGTATTGGTTTTTGCTGCTTTGAGATTGTTTGGAGTTTTTAGTTTTAAAGAAAAAGAAGAAGTAAAAATAAATCTTCCGTTCGCTTTAGCCATCGGTTTTGCCATCGGGTTATTATCTGGAATGCTCGGAATTGGCGGTGGAATTATTTTAAGTCCGATTCTATTATTTTTAGGATGGGCATCAGTAAAAGAATCGGCGGCAATCTCGAGTTTATTCATTTTTGTGAATTCATTTGCTGGAATGTTAGGATTCTTTTTAGGAGGAAAAACAATTCCGATGGAAAGTTTCTATCTCGTTCCAATTGCTGTAGTAGGAGGAGTGTTAGGAGGTTTTTACGGAAGTGGATCTTTCTCCAACAGAACATTAAAAATGGTATTAGGAACAGTGATTTTAATGGCAAGTGTTAAATTGATTTTTCCTTGAAAATAAAATTGAATTTAACCGCAAAGCATGCAAGGTTTTGTAAAAGCGGTTTTTAAAATAGCAAAGTTCGCAAAGCTTTGCGAACTTAATTTAAAAGTTAAATGAATAAAAAACTTAGCGCACTTTGCGGTAAAAAAACTCATTGCAACTTAAAAACCTGAAACAAAAAAGACCATGGAAACACTAACAGTATTTATTCTTTGCGGAGGAAAAAGCACCAGAATGCAGTCAGAAAAAGGATTGGTTTTGTTTCAGGATAAGCCATTTATAGAGCATATCATTCAGGCGATTTTACCTATAACAGATCAAATTAAGCTCATTACAGGATCAAAAGAATACGATTATTTACCGTATCAAAAAATACAGGATTTAGTAGTAGACAAAGGTCCGCTGGGAGGAATTTACACCGCATTATCACATTCTGAAACCGAATTCAATTTGATTTTAAGCTGTGATATTCCGTTAATTTCAACCGAATTATTGCAGGAATTAATTTCAAAACATACGCAAGAAGCAGGAATTACAGTTTTTGCTTCCGAAAGTAAAACCCATCCGTTAATCGGAATTTATTCAAAAAATATTGTTCCGGTTATAAAAGAAGCAATTGATTCTAATGAATTAAAAATGATGGATCTGCTAGCTAAACTACCGCATCAGATTATCAATATAGAAGAAAGTGAAAATTATCATTTGACCAATATCAATTCGGCCGACGAATTAAACGATCTGAATATCAATTTAACTTAAAGACTATGCGAAATTTTAAAACACCAAAATTGACGATTGTAGGTGCAGGTCCAGGCGATGTTGAATTGATTACTATAAAAGCAATCAAAGCTTTAAAAAGTGCCGATGTGGTTTTGTACGATGCTTTGGTAAACGAAGAATTACTCGAATATGCATCAAATGCAGAAATTGTTTTTGTTGGAAAACGTTTAGGCTGTCACGCTTACACACAAGATCAGATTAACGAATTGATTGTTTCTATGGCAAAGCGTTATGGACATGTTGTACGTTTAAAAGGCGGTGATCCGTTTGTTTTTGGAAGAGGAAGTGAAGAAATCGAATTTGCAGAAGATTTTGGAATCGAAACGGCTATTGTTCCTGGAATTTCATCTGCTTTAGGAGTTCCAGCTTCTGTCGGAATCAGTTTGACACAGCGTAAAGTTGCCGAAAGTTTTTGGGTTATTACAGGAACGACTTCAGATCATAAATTATCAAAAGATATTTTGTTAGCATCAAAATCGGCAGCAACGGTGGTTATTTTAATGGGAATGCATAAATTAGACGAAATCATTTCGATCTATCAAGAAAACAGAAATGACGATTTGCCCATTGCGATTATCCAGAATGGAACAAAAAACTCAGAGCAAAAAGTAATTGGAACTATCAATACAATTACTAAATTGGTAGCTGAAAAAAATATATCATCGCCTGCTATTATTGTGATTGGCGAAGTAGTGAGAAATACATCAAGTTGGATTTCGTATTTTCAAGAACACTTTGAAGACGAATTTATTTTTCAGAATTTAAATTTATAAAAATGATCGAGGTTAAATATTTTGGAGCTGTTGCTGAAAAAACAAAATGTGAATTCGAAAAATTATCTTTTTCGGAAGAATTATCATTGCAGCAATTATTACAGGATTTAAACGAAAAATACGAGTTTGATTCGCTGACTTTCAGCGTTGCTGTAAATCAGAAAATAGTTTCTAAAACTTCAGATTATACTTTACAGACTAGTGATATTGTAGCATTATTGCCACCATTTGCCGGAGGATAAAACCAAACCTAATGAGCGAAACTTCACGATATAACAGACAAATTATTCTTCCTGAGATAGGAGAGGATGGCCAGTACAAATTGCTGAAATCTAAAGTTTTGGTTATTGGTGCAGGAGGTTTGGGCGCTGTGATTCTGCCTTATCTAGCAGGTGCGGGAGTTGGTGAAATCGGAATTGTAGATGATGACGTTATCGAGATTTCGAACCTTCATAGACAGGTAATTTATAAAAGTTCAGCGGTTGGAAAAAGAAAAGCGGCTGAAGCGAAAGCGATGATTTTAGAACTGAATCCGCTTATTAAAGTGAATGTTTTTGCAGAGAAATTATCAAGTAAAAATGCTATTTCGTTGTTTGAAAATTATGATATTATTGTTGATGCAACAGATAATATTGCAATTAAATATTTGATTAATGATGCTTGTCTCGCAACCCATAAACCAATGGTTTACGGATCTATTTTTAGATTTCAAGGGCAAGTTTCGGTTTTCAATTATCAAAACGGACCAACCTATCGCTGCTTATATCCAGATGAAAATAATAGTGCATTAAATTGTGAAGATGCTGGTGTAATAGGAGTTTCAGTTGGAATCATCGGAATGTTTCAGGCCAATGAAGTCCTAAAAATGATTCTAGGAGTTGGAGAAGTTTTAAGCGGAAAGATTCTGGTTTATAATATTTTGAATAATGAGCAGCAGAAATATGATTTTGAAAAAAGTTCTGAAGTAGAAATGACCAAAGAAGATTTTGAACAGAAATATAATTCATCTGAAAATCAGTTTGAAGAAATAAAATTTGAGCTTATTTTTGATGAAATAGAAAACGATGAGGTTCTTTTTTTAGATGTTCGAAATGAAGACGAACTACCAAAAATAAATTTGAAAAATACCCTTCAGATTCCGTTGGTAAATCTAGAAAATGAAATTAAAAAACTGAATTTAAATCAAACTATTTACGTTTTTTGCCAATCTGGAATCAGAAGTAAAATTGCAACTGAATTGCTTCAAAAACATCAATTTAAAAATATAAAAAGTATTTCTGGTGGTGCTTTAGCGATGAAACAATCATTGCATGAAAAAATCCAGTAAAACTAATTAATAACGGCTACTATGAATAAAGTCATTTTCGGATTGTTTTTGTTCTTTTGTTTTTCTCAATTTGGGTTTTCACAAACTCATGTTGATGCTACTGGCGAAACAGAACTCTATGATGCTTATGATAAAGCTGATAAAGAATTGAATGAAGTTTATAATCAGCTGAAAAAGAAATTAGGAACAAAAGATCAGACAGCTTTAGTCGTTTCTCAAAAAGACTGGATAAAGTTTAGAGATTCAAATTGTAAATTTAAAAGCTATTCAGAAGGTTACGGTGGTGTTATTGCAAATAAAATGTATGCAGATTGTAGAATGCAGCTCACTATTAGCAGAACAAAGGAATTGAAAAGTTTGATGAATGGATTTTAAAGTCCTTATTAAAAAACATAAAAATGAGTAAAAATGTATTTGTAGAAGGGCCAATTGCTCCTGAATTTATAGCGGAATCTATTGCTAAACACCAATCGAAACATACGATTGGAGCGCATAATATTTTTCTAGGGCAAGTCCGTGCCGATGTTATTCACGACAATACCGTCGTAGCAATCGATTATTCGGCGTATACAGACATGGCGAATGAAGCTTTGTATGCAATTCGAGAAAAAGCTTTTGCTAAATTCGATTTAACCTGCATGCACATTTACCACAGTTTAGGCGTTGTAAAAGCGGGCGAAATCTGTCTATTTGTTTTTGTTTCGGCAACACGTCGCAAACAAGTTTATGAAGCCACAGAAGCCATTGTAAATTGGATTAAAACCGATGTTCCGATTTTTGGTAAAGAAATGTTTGAAAACGATACATTCACTTGGAAACAAAATACCTAAGAAATTATAATGGTAGATATTACGCATAAAATAAGCACTTTAAGAGTCGCAACAGCAACCGCAATTGTAAAAGTCAGCAAGCAAGAAACAATTGATGCTGTTGTCAACAATTTAGTGCCAAAAGGGAACGTGTTTGAAATGGCAAAAACGGCTGGACTGTTTGCGGTAAAAAATACACATTTATCCATTCCAGATTGTCATCCGCTTCCAATTGAATTTACTTCTGTAGAATACAATATCGAAGATCTAGACATTCATATTATTTTCAAAGTAAAAACCGTTTATAAAACGGGAGTTGAGGTTGAAGCCATGCACGGCGCATCAATTGTAGCGCTTACAATGTATGATATGCTAAAACCAATTGACAAAGAAATCGAAATTTCGACTATCAAATTAATTAATAAAGAAGGCGGAAAATCGTCTTTCAAAAATAAATTTCCGAATGTAATTAAAGCGGCAGTTTTCGTTTGTTCCGATTCGATTTTTGCAGGCGATAAAGAAGATCGTTCAGGAAAAACAATTGTAGAGAAACTGGATTCTTACGGAGTTGAAACTTCTCATTACGAAATTATTCCAGATGAATTGGATATTATTCAGGAAAAAACAAAAGCTTTCGCTAAAGATAATCAGCTGGTCATTTTTACAGGCGGAACTGGATTATCTCCGAGAGATGTTACGCCAGAAGCTTTAGAACCATTATTAGAAAGTAGAATTCCAGGAATAGAAGAAGCCATTCGCAGTTACGGTCAGCAGAGAATGCCGTATGCAATGCTTTCTAGAAGTGTTGCGGGAACTTTAGGTAAAAGTCTAGTTTTGGCTTTGCCAGGTTCAACAAACGGAGTGAGAGAATCTATGGATGCCGTTTTTCCGCACGTAATGCACGTTTTTCATATTTTAAAAGGAAAAAATCATGACAGCCTCTAACACTATTTTGACGGATGGTTTTGGGCGCAAGCATAATTATCTGCGCATTTCGCTGCTGGAAAAATGCAACCTGCGTTGTACGTATTGCATGCCAGCGGATGGAATCGCATTATCTCCAAAAGCCAGTTTAATGACGGCCGATGAGATTTTTGCAATTGCTGAAACTTTCGTAAAAAATGGTGTCGATAAAATAAGATTAACAGGCGGTGAACCTTTGCTGAGAAAGGATTTTCCTGAAATTGTTTCTAAGTTATCAGAACTTGGCATTTCACTTTCTATGACGACAAACGGAATCTTAGTTGATCGCCATATTGAAGTTTTAAGACAGTTTAAAGTCAAAAAAATCAATTTGAGTTTAGATACTTTGGTTGCTTCTAAATTTGCTTCTATAACGCTTAGAAATCAGTTTGAGAAAGTAATAGATAATCTGCATTTGCTTTTAAATCATGATTTTCAGGTAAAAGTAAATGTCGTTTTGATGAAAGGTTTTAATGATAACGAAATTGTAGATTTTGTAAAACTGACTCAGTTTCTTCCTATTTCGGTTCGGTTTATTGAATTTATGCCTTTTGCCGGAAACGAATGGGACAGAAGCAAAATGGTTTCGCAACAAGAAATTTTATCTTTAGTTGAAACTCAATTTTCTTCAGGAGAAATTCTGAAATTAGAAGACGAAAAAAACTTTACTTCAAGAAATTATAAAATTAAAGGTTTCCAAGGCGATTTCGGAATTATTAGTTCCATAACAAATCCGTTTTGTGACAGCTGCAACCGCATCCGCTTGACGGCAGACGGAAAAATAAAAAACTGCCTTTTCTCTAATTCAGAAACCGATTTGTTAACGGCTTTTAGAAATGGAGAATCTATCGAAAATTTGATTTCAGAATCGATTCAGAATAAAAAGAAAGTCCGCGCGGGAATGGCTACGATGGATGAAATGGACGATCCTGCAAAACATTTTGACAATCGCAGTATGATTGCGATTGGGGGGTAATTAATTGTGAATTGTGAATTGTCTCGCTGAGCGAAGTAGAAGTTTTGACCGCATAGTTTTGTCATTCTGAGGAACGAAGAATCACACTCGTAAATCCACAAAGATTGACAAATTACTGTGAGAAGTTTTTAGTATGATTGCTTCGTCAGTTCGCTATCGCTCGTGTCTTCGTTCCTCAGAATGACAAACTGTATTTACATTGCTAATGAAAATAAAAAAAAGGTTTAACTTTTTTTAAGTTAAACCTTTCTAAATACTATTTTTTCTTTTTAGCTTTTGTCTTTTTCTGAGCTTTCGTTTTCTTTTCGAGTTTCTTAGTTTTCGCTTTTTCTTTTGCTTTTTTAGCCTTTTCTTTTTTCTTTTCGGCTGCTTTTAGTTTTGCTTTTTTCGCTTTTTCTAATTTTTTGATAACAGCTTTAATCGCTTTTTCTCTTTTCTTTTCTTTCTCTTTTTTTGCTTTAAGTTTAGCTTTTAGCTTAGATTTTATGTCGTTTTTCTCCTTACCAATTTTTTCAACAGTGACAATAGGTTTGTTTTCGGCAACGTCATTGGTTTTAATTTCTACAATTTCAGAAACGATAGGTTCTGTTTTTGCAGATGTTGTTGCAGGTTTTTTCGCAGTAGCTTTCGGTGCTGTTTTAGAAGCTGCTCTTACAGGAGTTTTTGCTGCAGTTTTGACAGTTGCAGCAGGTGCTTTGGCAGCAGCTGTTCTTGTTGTAGCTGTTTTGGCAGTTGTCGGTTTTACTGCAGTTCTAGTAGTCCTTTTAATTGTTGTTTTAGTTTCTGGCTGTATTTCTGTAGTGCTTTCTACAGCTGTTTCTGCTGGAACATCGGTAGCTTTATCAGCAGAAGATTGTGTTGTTCTTTTTATCATAACTGTATTTTTTATTGAGTAAATAGATTGTAACCAAGTGGTTTTAAAGCTTCTGAAGTGTGACGCTTTAGTGTAAATTCTTAGTTAAGCTAAATATACGCAATTTTTGAATACAGAAATAATAGAACTTATTAATTTTCAACTGTTTCCAAAATTCTAAAATTGCTTTTTGGCGCTTCACAAAGAGAACAGCAATACGTTTCAGGAAGATTTTCAAACAAAAGACCTTTTGGAATTCCCTGAGTTTCGTCTCCGTATTCTGAATTATAAAGCGTTAAGCATTCCTGACATTGGTAAATATCCTGTTGTGGTTTTTCTTTTTTCTGTTGTTTTTTGGTGGTTTCAGATGTTGTATTTCCTAGTTCTTCAAAATATTTTCGGCTTAACTCAATTAAAATAGTTGGTAGTTCGAGCTTATCTATATCTTGTGAATGCACGATATATTCGCGAGTATTTGGATCGAAATTCTTTGCGAACAATACATTATAAGTATCTCTGATTTTTATGGATTCTAAAGCTGTTGGGAGTTCATTTTTTTCGATGATAATGGAAGTAAAATAATGCCCGTCGCGATTGTATTCTGAAATTCCGAAATTCAATCCGTACGTACTAATATCAAATTGATCTAATGTTCTAACTAGAAAAGTTTTTAGATTTAAAGCCCATTCCATGGCAACGGGTAAATGCCAATTTAATTCTAATAGTGAATGGCGGACATTGATGCCGCGTTTTCCTAGGAATTTTTCCCATTCTAGTTTTCGGTCTTTCGGGATTCCTTTTATAATGAAAGATTTCCAAGGCGTAATACAGATTTTCCCGATTTTGCATTCAAAACACAAATCACACATTTCTTTCAGGAAATCCAAATCGTATAAATTGTTTCTCCAGTACAATCCCAGCCAATATTGATCAATTCCCATTCTGTTCATTCCTTCGTAATACGGAAATGGGTAAAAGGGAATATTCAACGGTTTGTCAATTGTTCTGTTGTTGGTGTCTAAAGCTTCACTAACCAAAGTGAAAAGCAGTTCGATATCAATTGCATCTTCTTCGGAAATTTTTTCGATTTCGTAATAAATCTTAGCTAAATCCCAACTGTAAATTAAAACAGGATAAACTTCTATTTTTTCCCATTTTGGAAGACGAATGTATAAATACCAATAATCTTCGTGTTCTGAAGCAATGAAATTCAAATGTCCTGTAAACAAAGGAACCAATTGCTGCTTCGGATCGGTTATATTAACTTTTAGTTTTGGCTGTTCTTTAAATTCTTCTAAAACATATAAAAAACGGTTTCCTGTAAGCCAATTTGTATTTCTAAAAATATCAGTCGAAACATAAGAAGAAACAATATTGTTGCCGCTTTTTTGATCGGGATAAACAAAATGATGTTTTCCTAAAGTGGTTTTATCCAAAGATTTAAATCCTTTAGGAAAAATAATATCTTGTCTAGAACCAAACGAAATCGAATCTAGACCTTCTTCCAAAGCGATATTCACAACTTCCCTAAGTTCTCCTGGCGAAATAACGCCTCCTTTTACTATTAATCTTGTTAGTTCCATTTTTGTTTCTTTGTTTCAGGTTTCAAGTTGCTTTACTTTGAACATAAATTTTACCGCAAAGTTCGCAAAGGTTTTTCGCAAAGTTTCGCAAAGTTTTTTTATTTTATAATAAGTTGCCAAAGTTCACAAAGCTTTGGGTAAAGATTTTAGCGCATAGCTTTGCGAACTTTTTTCGATAGAAAACAATTAAGCAGAGAATATTATTCTTTGCGAAACTTTGCGAAAAACCTTTGCGAACTTTGCGTTTAGATCAACACAACATAACATAACATAACATAACATAACATAACAAAAGCAACTAAACCTTGCACTTCGCCAATATCTCCTTTACTTCCGTTTTGCAGCTTCCGCATCCTAAACCTGCTCCTGTATTTTTGCATAAATCCGTAAAATCACTTACACCGCTTTTAATCGTTTCTTCGATGTTTCCAGCTCCAACTTGACTGCACGAACAGACTAGTTTTCCTAAAACTGGTTTTGCGTTTGAACTTCCTCTCAAAAGCGTATTTCGTTTGTCTGATAATTCGATTTTGCTTTCTATCATGGTTTTAAATTCAGCAAACTCGTTTTTATCGCCCATTAAAATCGCTCCAACTAAAAGATCATCTTTTACAATGCATTTTTTGTAATAGCGTTTTTTCAAATCGGCAAAAACAATTTCTTCGTAGGAATCATCATTTTCTGGAATGTTAAGATCACCAATACTGCAAAGATTAATGTCTTCTAATTTTAAAATATTCATTAAAATCGAGCCTTTGTAATAACTGCTAATATCGCCCGCAAGGAAGTTAGCCAGAATATCAGCTTGTTCTTCGGCGGCAGAAGTGATTCCGAATAACTTATTATCAAATTCTGCTATTTCTCCAATCGCAAAAATATCAGGATTTGAAGTTTGTAAATACTGATTTACCTTTACACCGCGTCCGCAGGCTAAACCGCTTTCGCGAGCAATTTCGATATTCGGAATAGTTCCAATCGTGTACACAATTGCATTTGCCGTAATGATTTTTCCGCTCTTTAAAGCAATTTCAATTTCATTCGGATTATCGGTTTCAAAAACAGTACTGACTTCATTATCAAAATAAATCTGAATGTCACGCAATTGTACTTCTTCTGCCAATAATTTGCTTGAAATTAGATCCAATTGACGCTCCATTAAACGTGAAGCACGCTGAACAATTGTAGTTTTTACTTTTTTATGCTTTAAAGCCGCAGCCAATTCTAAACCTAGCAACCCACCGCCAATAATGACAACATGCTGTTCTTCTGGCGGAAGATTGGTATTGTCTAAGTGTTTTTTCAAACGGTCGGCATCTTCTTTTCTTCTAACGGTAAAACGTCCAGCAAGATGAAGCTGTGCATTTTCTGGAATAAACGGGCGGCTTCCTGTTGCTAAAATCAAAGAATCGAAAGTGTGAATTTCGCCCTGACTGTCAACAATTGTTTTTTGTTTTGAATCTAATTTTTCAATTGCAACGCCGGCTTTCATGGTAATTTTCAGTTTATTGAAAGCTTCGCCATCTTTAACTTTTAAAAGCTGATCCCAACTGAATTCCCCAGTCATATATTCGGGAAGCAAAACACGATTGTAAAACGGATTTACTTCATTGGAAAAAACAATAATTTCATCAGTTGAATTGAATTCGCGATAGTTTTGAATGAATCGGAAAGAAGCCGCTCCAGCACCAACAATGGCAATTTTCTGAAATGGTTTTACGTATTTTTTAATCGAAACGGTTGTGAACTTAAAATCAGGTTCTTTTGAAATTGGATCGACAACGTTGTTCGTTAAATTATTCGTTCTATTCAAATCATTTTCAAGCTGTTTTCCCCAATGCATCGGCAGAAAAACGACCTTTTCTTTGATCGAATCGGTTACTTTTGCTTTTACGCGAACTTCTCCGTTTTTGCTTGAAACCACCACAATATCTCCATTTTTAATATCGTTTTTAAAAGCATCAATCGGATTTATTTCTAAAACAGGACTTGGAATATGCGTTAACAAACGAGAGACTTTTCCCGTCTTTGTCATCGTATGCCATTGGTCGCGAATTCTTCCTGTGGTTAAAATAAAGGGGAATTCGTCGTTAGGCTGTACCGAAGTATTTTCGATTGAAACGGGAAGATTAAAAATCGCTTTTCCAGAAGGCGTATAGAATTTTTTATCGGTAAACAATCGTGGAGTTCCCGGATGATTATAATCTGGAACGGGCCACTGAAAAGTTCCTTCGGTTTTTAAACGATTATAATTTAAAAATGAAATATCAATATTCGTGTTTTTGGTAAGTGCACAATGTTCTTTGTAAACTTCTTCGGCGCTGTTGAAATTGAATCCGTTGAAATTCATTTTTTTAGCAAAGCGAATTAAGATTTCAATGTCTGGAAGTGCCTCTCCAGGCGCATTGATTCCTTTTGGCAGATATGAAATACGACGTTCCGAATTGGTCATCGTTCCTTCTTTTTCTAACCAACCAGCAGCAGGCAATAGTAAATCGGCAAATTTGGCTGTATCAGCATTATGCGAAATATCTTGAACAACTACGAATTTTGCGTTTTGCAGCGCTTTTTCGGCTCTTCTAGAATCAGGTAAACTCACTAATGGATTGGTGCAGATAATCCAAACGGCTTTCATTTTTCCAGATTCTAAGGCTTCAAACATTTCTGTTGCCGTTAAACCCGGTTTGTCCGAAATCTCGTCAACGCCCCAAAAATCAGCTACTTCTTTACGATGCGTTGGGTTTGCAATGTCTTTGTGTGCAGCCAAAAGTGTTGCCATTCCGCCAACCTCTCTTCCGCCCATTGCGTTGGGCTGACCTGTTAATGAAAATGGCCCAGAACCTGGTTTCCCAACTTGTCCAGTTAACAAAGATAAATTCAGCAATGCCGTATTTTTATCAACGCCAACAGCACTTTGGTTTAATCCCATTGCCCAAAGCGAAATAAAACCTTTTGCTTTTCCTATAATATCGGCGGCAAGTTTAATGTCGTTTACAGAAATTCCGCAAAGTTTAGATGCTTTTTCAAGAGAAGTTCCTAAAACAAGGTCTTTATATTGTTTAAAATTTTCGGCGTGATTTTTTACGAAATCATGATCGACGTGACCTTTTTCGATAATGCGTTTGGCAATGGCATGATATAAAATAATATCTGAACCTGGAATAATCTGCAAATGTAAATTGGCAAAAGCAGCTGTATCGGTTCTTCTAGGATCGATACAAATTATTTTGGTTTTCGGATTTTTCTCTTTGTGTTTTTCTAATCTTCTAAAAAGAATAGGGTGGCACCAAGCAGGATTTGCTCCTGTAATTAAAAAAGTGTCCGCTAACTCAATATCATCATAAGCAATTGGAACAGAGTCTTCTCCAAAAGTTTTTTTATAACCCACAACCGCAGAGCTCATACAAAGTCTGGAGTTGGTGTCTATATTGTTGGTTTTTAGAAACCCTTTTACAAGTTTATTGACTAAATAATATTCCTCAGTTAGACATTGTCCAGAAATATAAAATCCAACACTATCTGGTCCATGTTTTTTTATGATAGAAGAAAAAACTGCAGCAGCTCGGTCAAGAGCCGTATCCCAACTTACGCGTTCCAGCGGATAGGATTTACTTCCTCGCATTTCTGGATACAAAATTCTGTCAGAGGTATCATTAACTACGTAATGCAAGTTCATCCCTTTAGAACACAGCATTCCTTTGTTTACAGGATGATCTTTGTCGCCTTCTACCATTACTCCATTTTTTGCATCGTTGGTCACAATTATACCACAGCCAACGCCACAGTAGGAACAGGTAGTTTTGATCTTCGTAGTTTGCATTAGAGTTCTATTTAGATATACTATTTTTATTGATTGATCTGACTTTAGAAAAGTACTTACGCAAAAATAAGTATTTTTACGTATTAATACGTATTTTTTAGATTTATTTTTTTAATTTTGGTAAAAATAAATGAGGAACAACAAATTAGTTTTTAATGTGCTAAAATTTAGGACTCATGAAAGAAGAGCAAACCGATTGTTATTCCTGCGTCAATGAAAATTGTTTTATCAAGAAACATCTGCATTTAGAACAGATGGCAGGTTATGTTTCTAAAAAGCAAAGTATTACCTGTAAAAAAACAGATCAGTTTATTACAGAAGGTGCACCGTTGCAAGGTCTTTATTTTATTTGTAAAGGAAAAGCTAAAACAGTAAAAACTGGAATTAACGGTCGTGAACAAATTGTTCGTTTAACCGCAAATGGTGATATTATTGGTTTCCGTGGATTTGGAACGAGTAAACGTTATTTAATTGGTGCTTATGCGCTGGAAGATACGGTTCTGTGTAACTTCAGCAACGAAACTATGCAGGAAATTTTACAGCAAGTTCCTGAATTTACCTATGCTTTAATGTTGTTTTATGCCGAAGAATTGAACAAAAGTGAAAACAATATCCGCAAGATTGCACACATGAATGTTCGCGAACGTGTAATTGATTTGTTGCTTTATATTCATCGCAAATTCGGACAAACGAATGGTTTGATTGATATTGAGCTTTCGCGAAAAGAAATTGCCGATTTTGCAGGAACTACAGAAGAACAAGCAATACGTATTTTATCAAGCCTTAAAAAAGAATCATTGATTAAAACGGAAGGAAAGCGTGTTGGGATTTTAGAAGTTTCAGAGTTAAGATCTGAAATTATGGAGCATAAGTATTTTTAAGGTTCTAAGTTGCTAAGATTCTAAGATGCTAAGATTCTAAGATGCTAAGGTTTGTTGCTGTAAAAATTTTGATTTTTTTTGTAGAGACGCACTGCTGTGCGTCTTTAGCGCATGCGTCTCTACGTCGAGTGTAATTTATTTTTTTCTTCCCACAAATCGAATTACAGAACCAGTTCCGTTATGGAATAAGCCTTCGTTTAGTTCAATTTCTTTTTCTTCTAATTCAATGATTTCATAATTAGGGAAATCAGCTTTGATTTCTTCGATTGAAAAGAGAGATTCAATGTCTTTTGGTCCGCCAACTTTTTCGTTTTTGGTAACGTATTCTAAATGCTTTTTACTGAAAGCTTCAAAAATGATAAAACCATCTTTTCGTAAAAGTTTGTCAAGTTGTTTATGAATTTCAGATTTTATCGCAGCTGGAAAATGTGCATAGATTAAAGCAATCGCATCAAATTGTCCCTCTTGAAAATCTAAAGTTTCCAATTCGCCAACTTGATAATCAAGCGAAACATTATTATTTCCTCCTAAACGAAGCGCTTTGTTTCTGCCTTCTTCGCTAATATCAAAAGCAGAAACTTCCCAGCCTAATTTCGCTGCAAAAATGGCATTTCTTCCTTCGCCTTCAGCAGGAAAAAGAATCGTCCCGGTTTTTAGTTTTTCAATTTGTTCTTTAAGGTAATTGTTGGGTTCTTCGCCGTATGCGAATTCTTCGGTTTTATAACGGTCGTCCCAACGCTGAGTCCAAGTGTTGTTCATAGTTTATATATTGAATTTAACGATTAAAGGTTTGTGGTCGCTGTACAAAGTCCAGTCTTTATAAGAACCAACTTCGACACTTTCTAAAACTTCCATAAAATCATTTGAAGCAAAGCAATAATCAAGATGATAGGGTTTGTTTTCATGACGATACAAATACCAAGTCGGATGCTCTTCTTTGCCTTGAATCTGATTGAAGTATTTATGATAGGTGCTGAAAATATTCTTTTCGGCCAATTTATTTACAACTGTTGTATGATTTCCTTCTCGACGCGGCTTGTCCCAAATAGAATTGCTGTTGAAATCGCCAATTAGTATGGTTTTAGTTTCTTTGATTAAATCTTCGTAGTAATTAATTGCTTTCCAGATCTGAGTTACATAAGCACCCTCTTTATCTGTTGGATTATTGGCCCAAATAGCAAATAGAGTAAAGTCAATTTTTCCGCCTGTTACGGCAATTGGAAGAATGTTTTTGAAAGTTGGATTATGGCATTCTAACAATTGAAATCTATAATCTCCAAACGAAAAAATGCCAATTCCTTTATTAGGATTTGCGCCATACCAAAGAATATCCGAAGGTAATTTTATGCCATCTGGAAATTTGAGTTTTTCAGGACTTTCACACTCAGAAATTACAGCAATATCAGGATTCAAAGCTTGAATATATTGAGCTTTTTTTCTGAATGCCATGTTGCAATTCCAAGCGATGAGTTTCATTTTTAAATGAGTATTAGTAAGCTTGTTTAATGGGAATGAACTGAAAAATCGCGAAAACCTACTCTAAGCAATCTCGCTTCATTATTTTTTAACACAAATCCCATTTCAATTTCACAATCTTTTTTTGAACCTAATTCAATTTTTGTAGATACAATTTCAATTGAATCTTTTCCATTAAATTCATCACCATAATCTTTGGGTATTTGAAGTTTTTCTTTCACTGATATTATTACCTTTTCCTTATTTGGAAAACCATGTTTTTTTAAAGCATTGAAAATTTGTATGGATAAGGTGTCTAATTCATTTTTATATTTTTCTCTTGTTTCTTTTCTTCCAACATATTCCTCACGAACAAGTTTATATTTTTGTTTGGAAATCGCCTCAAGAATAATTATCGATTTTTCAATTGGATTATCTGTTTTTTGAATTTTATCTGAGCATCCAATTAAAAAGAGAAGTAATAAAATTGAGATGTTTTTCATTTATTTTAAATATAATTAGATTTAAAATTTAATCCAAATATACCCAAATAAAACTCAAAAAAATACCCTTTTCCGAAAACTGAAAAAGGGTAAGATATACTATACTTTAAGTAATGCTTTTATGAAACTAACCAACAAATTTAGTTTCGCCACTATTTACATCAATTTCAGCAAAATTATGTTTTCCGATCACGATAAGCAGTTTGTCTGAATTATAACCAACATATCTAATTTCAGGTTCTCCTTTTTTTGGTTTTCCGCAAACAGAAATTACATTGGTTTGCCATTTCAATTTGCTTCTTTTGTAAGCAGAAATGGTTTGTAAATCATTCTCAACATAATAAACAATGTTGTTTTTTTTGATTCCTCTTTTTTGCGTTTTGGCAAAATTTATTTCAGAGTTTTTAGAAATTAAGGCATCATTGTACTTTTGAGCAATGCCTGTTTGCGTGACAATAAAAGTCACCAGTGACAATTTTAGAAATGGTTTCATTAGGATAGAATTGGGGGTTCATAATCGCTTCAAATATAAATAATTAAAACAAATAATGAAGTTTTTGAGGAGGAAAAAAAATCCCTTTTTCCGAAATGGGAAAAAGGGATTTTTTATGAGTTAATTTTAAAGAAAAATTATTTTTTCCAGCTAAAAATTCTTGGATTCACAGAAACCATTAACCATGCCCAATTGTTGGTATGGCCAGCATCTCCCGTTTTAATAAATTCCATCGTTTTAGATCCGAACATTTGAGAATAACCTCCTGTAACTGTAATATCTTTTTTGAAATTATACCCAAAAGTTGCATCAATCTCAGTTCCTAAATAAGAATCCATTTTTTCGTTAAGAGGAACATTCACTACATCCGCTGCAGATAAAAACACGTGCGGAATCAAAGCAAATTGCCACTTGTTTACATTGTAATTCAATTTGATAAAAATATCTTGTAAACCAACATTTTTCAAATGATTTCCAACATAAAAGTAATCCATGTAACCATTAAATCCGTGGTTGGTTCCAAAAATTGGGTTAAAAGACTTAATTACTGTGCTTCCATCATTTGAATCTTTACCAGATAAAAATTCATATCCTAAACCAGCTTTAAACGAATCAGTTATACTGTAATTAATGTTTGCGGCAGCATTCCAGGCACTAACTTGCTGATCGGTGCTTTTTCCAGTTTGACCATACAACCAAAAACTGGTATCAATTTTATCTTTTTTATAAGTTAAGTAAGGACCAAAAGTTTGCATGTAATCTACCAGAATTTTGCTCTCTGGAGTATTTGGATTACGAGTAAATTCGTAACCTGTATTGAGTACTAAAAAGCTTGCGCCTAATTTTTCGCTAAATTGGTTATGATACCAAGCATATTGCATTGCTTTATAATTGGCCACAGTATAAGGAGTTTGTACAACATTCTCTGCTGTTGAATTGTAAGCACCTCCAAAATCTAATTTTTGAGTTTCGTCATGAAAAGAAACCGTTAACGCATCGTGGCTTTGGCCTTGCTGTGCCCAATCCATTTCACCAAGAATACGCTGATTATCATAAGAAAGAACCTGACGTCCCATTCTGGCACTCCATTTTTCAGTGAAATTATATTGCGCCCAAGCTTCAAAAACAGCGACTCCATTTTTATCAGCAACTGTAGCAGGAGCAACATCTCCCCATGTTCTTGTGTTTTGGAAAGTTAATTTTAAAATTAAATCGTCTTGTTTGAAATTAATGTTTAGACGAGAACGCTGTGAAATTTGAGAAGTTCCTTTTTGTCCTTCTTGTAAAAGTTGCTTGTAACCGTTACGATATTCAAAACGCGGTCTAATTTGAAGATTTACATCTAATTCTTGGGCTTGTATTTCAAAACTTAATCCTACGATAAGTATTAAAATTAGTTTAAGTTTTTTCATAAAATTCTTGTATTTATATCGGAGGTAAATTTATAAGAAAATGCCGTCATAAACTATGATTAAGATCATATTTCTAATTTTTTTTTAATCTAAGTCTAATATGCAGGCTCTAATTTTGCGTTACTTACTTTAACTTCTTTTTTCTTAGATAGTTGTGTAATAGTGTAATGCATCCACACTAAGCAGACCGTTGAAAAGATTAAAATAAAAATCCATGAACTTGACCAGATTCCGGTTGCAGTTAATAAATATCCAAAGATAATTGGTCCAAAGAATCCGCCTAAACCGCCAATCATTCCAACCATTCCGCCTACAACTCCAACTTCATTTGGGAAGTATTCTGGAATATGTTTGTAAACCGCCGCTTTTCCAATTCCCCAAGAAATTCCAATTAGAATTACTAAAATTAAAAACACCCACATATTGGCGTCAAATTTAATAACGGTTACTCCTTTAGCTATCAGTTCTTTTTTAGCTACACTTTGATTATTTGTGACTACAACATCTTGCCAGCTTGTAGAAGTTGGAAAAATAGCATTTTCATTACCATTGGCTGTTTTTTGCGCAATTGGATATTCTTTATCTCCAATTTTTACGGTTTTGTCGCTGATTACGTTTACAACGCCTTTTTTTGCCGCTAAGATTCCAGGGCCAGAAGTTGTAATTTCCATTTTAGGAATCGACAATAAAGCACTCAAAATTACCGAAGAGCCCAAAACCCAATACATTACTTTTCTAGCTCCGAATTTATCAGATAAATAGCCTCCCAAAGCTCTGATTACTCCAGATGGTAAACTAAACATTGTTGCAAACATTCCTCCCATAACCAAACTCGTTTGGTAAACATTCATGAAATTTGGCAATAACCATTGAGAATAAGCTACAAAACAACCGAAAACTAAGAAGTAGTAGGCTCCAAAACGCCAAACTCTTTGTGATTTTAGGGGGGTAAGCATTTGTGAAATAGTTTTATTGTTGCTTTCTATTTTTTTGTTTTGAGCAAAAATTAAAAAAGCAACACCAATTACGACCAATGAAATAGCGTAAATAATAGGAAGAACTTTCCAGCCATTTTGCGGATCATCAATAGAGAAATGGTTTAATAGAGAGGGAGCTAAAAAAGTGGTAATTGCTGCGCCTGCATTTCCCATTCCGAATATTCCCAAAGCGCGTCCTTGCCATTCTTTTGGATACCAGATAGACGTGTAGCCAATTCCGACTGCAAAACTGGTTCCGACCATTCCGAAGAAGAAACTAAGTACGGCAAACATGAAAAAACTGTCGGCGTAGGGAAGGAGGAATAACGGAATTGAGCTTAGAAGGAGTAAAAGCGAAAAAACATACTTTCCGCCAAATTTATCGGTTAAAATTCCAATTGGAAGACGCATGATTGAACCTGTTAAAATTGGAATGCCCAAAAGCCATCCAACTTGTATAACATCCCAATGGAAAATTCCGTTATCGACTAAGAAGGTTACCAGAACCCCGTTTAATGTCCAGCAGGCAAAACACACTGTAAATGCCAGTGTGTTCAAAAATAAAATTTTGTGTGATTGCGATAGTGAGTTTGTATTTTTCATAGCACTTATATTTTTATGTAAAAATAAGTACTATAACTTAGTTAAAACCTGCTAAAACGCAGTTTTTGAAAAATAATTACGTATTTATACGTATTTTTAAATTAAGGAATACTCAGCCGCTTTGTTTGAAAGCTCCATTAGGTTTTTTACTTTCAGTTTTTTCATTAAGTTGAAACGGTGCACTTCGGCAGTTCTTTTACTGATGTCAAGCGCTTCAGCGATTTCTTTATTTCCTTTTCCCGATAAAAGAAGCGTCAAGATTTCTTTTTCTCTTTTTGTAATCATCATTTCTTCACCCAAGCTTTGCTTAGGTTCTAAAGATGGTGATGAATTAGTGAGTTGACTGATTAAAATGGAAGAAATATCACCGCTGAAATATTTGCCTCCAACAGCAACACTGTGCAAAGCTTTTAGGAATTCTTCTTTACTAGAACCTTTCAATAGATAACCATCGGCACCAGCTTTTATCGATTTCAACACATATTCTTCTGATTCATGCATAGAAAGCATGATGATTTTTACGTTGTTATTCTCACTTCTAAGTTTTTCTACTACCTCGATACCAGTTAAGTTAGGCATGCGAATATCTACTATAAGTAAATCTGGTTGCGTTACGGCAACTACTTCCAGAGCATCTGCACCATCGATTGCTTCGCCTACAACCTCAATGTTTGCTTCATTTTCCAGTAAGGATTTGATTCCGTCTCTAACAAAAACATGGTCATCTGCCAGTACTACTCGAATGATATTGCTCATAGTTTACTTAATTTTGATTCTCGATTTTTACGTATATTCATCTAAAAAGAAGATGCTAATATACGTACTTTTTTTAAAAGTAAATTCCAATATTAAAATTTCTAATGTTGGAAATTCTAAATTTGATTGGATGGTCAACTTTCTCAAAGTTTTCTAAACATAAAGTTTGTCATTCTGAGGAACGAAGAATCACACGCGGGATTCTACAAAGTTTGACGATTCAGATTGTTATTTTTTTGCACGCAGATTCCGCAGATTTAAGCAAATTTTTTTGTTCTAAAACGGTTAAATGATTTTCAAATATTGTGGATTTAGATTGCGGAGTTTCTAGTGTGATCCTTCGTTCCTCAGGAGAACAAAAAATGCTGGAAAGATCTTGTGTTAAACTTAGATCATCTTTTGAAAAACAACTGCCCGCGATAGGGATAGAAGCAAGCTACCGAAGTAGCGCGGATAGCCCGACAGCATCCCGATAAGAGGGCGAATAAACACAAAGTAATTTTGGCCCTCTTGTCGGGATGGTGGCTCGCCCATAATAATTAGATAATGTGGTAATTTGATAATTAGATAATGTTTTGAAATACTTTATATATTGTGGAATTATCTAATTATCAAATTTTCGAATTGACACATTACCAAATTATTTAAGAATAGGAATATTGAACGTAATTCTCGTTCCTTCGCCTAGAATAGAGTTCATGAAAACACGTCCGTTAATGTATTGGATTCTTTCTTTCATGAATAAAAGTCCCATTCCAGATTCGCTGTTGCGTTTTTTGTCAACTGAATTCACGTCGAAACCTTTTCCGTTATCGTCAACGATGATGCTTAAAAGTGTTTCGCTGTGCGAAAGCTGCACAATAATATGTGACGATTCAGCATATTTAATGGCGTTGTTGATCGCTTCCTGTGTGAGACGGTAAATGTTGATTTCGATTAAGGAATCTAAACGCTGGTCAAAATCGGTTTTGTTGTAAAACAGGATTTCTTTTCCGGTTAGTTTTGAAAGTTCTTGAGTGAGTTTTGCTAAAGAAGAAACGATTCCGTGATCGCTTAATTCTGGTGGCATTAAGTTGAAAGTTGCCGTGCGGACACCTTTTATAATGTCTAGTGAAAGTTTCTTTAAATATTCAATTTTTTGCTCTGATTTTTCCCTGTCATCAAGATTGATGCTTTCTAAGCTGAATTTTAAACCCGTAAGCATTTGCCCGATTCCGTCGTGAATTTCTTTGGCGATTCGGTTTTGTTCGTTTTCCTGATTTTCAACGATTTTGCTCGAAATGATCTTTTGCTGATTGATTTTTTCGGTTGTATTTTCAAGGTTTAAGCGTTCTACTTCGCGCTGTGCTTTTTTGCGTTCGGTGATGTTGAAACAAACAATCAAAAGTTCCAGTTCGTCTTTTTTGATCATTACGGGAACCATCGACAAATCGAGCCAGATTTCTTTTTCGTCTTTATTTATAATTTTGATTTCGCCTTGCCAGCCGCTACGCTGTTTTTCGAAAATTAAACGGTCAAAATTAACCTGTTCTTTTTCGTCTTCAGTCAGTACTTCGGAGAATTTTTTGTTAGATGAAAATTTGGTATAATTTAAAAGTTTTGCGAATTTTTCTCCAATATGAATGATCGAACCATCAGGTGAAATTCGGCAATACAATAAAGTATTTTCCATCGCATAATTGAGCGATTTTAATTCTTTTACCGAATTTTCTTTGATTTCACTAATGATTTCGGTGTCGTATGCGAGTTTTAAAGCTTTCTTTTCAGAAGATAAAAGTTGGGCAATTAACCTTTCGATTTTCTTATTTGTTGGTTTGAAAATGAAGAAGAATTCCAGAAGCAGAACAAGTAATGTAAAACCAAAAATCCAATATTCGATTCGGCGTTGCTCGGTTACTTTTTCATGTGCTTCAAGATCGTATTGCGTTACAATCTGATTCATTTTTGAAAGGAAAATGTCTTCGTTTTCCAAAATAATCTGAACCAATTTTTGATTTTCAGAAGCCGATTTTTTCTGTTGTAAATGCAATAGAAAAGAATCTGTAGTTTGTGCAATTTTATTGAAAATCGGATTGATTTCAAGATATAATTTGTTTAGCGTTTCGCTTTTTTCTTTTGGAAAACCTAAACTATCATTTCCGTTCTCAAGTGCAGTTTGATTTTTCTTCCAAAGCTCTAGAACTTCTTTTAAATGCAAAGTTTTTTTGGCTGTAGCCGAATCAGAAACGTAATGTAAAATGAGGACTTCTTTTACAATTTTCTGGCTTAGCATTCTTTGTTTACCAGAAAAATTGATAATCTTAGAATCGCTTAACTGCTGATTCAGATTGTATTGAACCAGAAATTGACTTATAATTATAGTTAAGGCAATAGTAAGAAGCGCAAAAAAATACAGACGGCGTAAATTTTTGAAAGTGATTTTTTCTGCAGCTTCCTGATTGCTTTTTTTCATTCGAAGAAAATATTTGTCTTTCTGTAGGAAAATGGAATTCGCTTTAGCTCATTTCATTTCATTTCATATCTTTTTTATAATCCTAAAGAAGCTTTGATTAGGTTTAAATTTTCTTCAGAATAATTTATTTTTAAAGCTTCCTGATGTCCTTTGTCCGACATTTTATCCCAGGTTTTTTTGATGATATTTTTTAGCTTTTCTTCATCATGTTTGTGGACGAAAGGTTCTAAATAATATTCTAAAAATACCAAACAAATTATATCTTCTAACAATTGGGTTTCTGCATCTTTTTTAAGTAGTTTTTTTTCAATTAAGAAAGAAACACGATCGATGAAAGTCTGATCGTAACCTGCTTTTTGAAGAATTTCAGCAGTAGTTTTTGCGTGGAATTTTTTCAATTCTTCTCTCCATTTCAAATAACCAACACGATCCATTGGGTAGGATTCTCGGGCTACTTTCCATCGGCAGATGTGTTGTGCCTTTGAAGCGATCTGAATTTCTTCTGACGCATTCGGTTCAAATTGCATCAGTTTTTCGTACATCCTGTTTGAATACAATAATTCTTTTGGATATTCGGTGTTTTGGTCTAATTCGATGTTTGGATCTTGAGCGTTTTCAGCGTCAATCCATTGGCTTGCTTTTTGAAAAGGTGTAGTCATTTTTTGGTTTGATAATAGAATTTCAAAGATACGGAATTAGTAAATACGTGAAATGTGAAATGTGATTAGTAAAAAGTGAAAAATGAGAATAGACCTTTCAGTACTAAAATTCATTTAACATCTTACTTTTAACATATCACAATTTTTCTAATCTACAAATCCAACAAAAACTTCATCTTCAACAATCTTAATCGGATAAGTGGCAATCCTGTATTCTTCGCCGTTTAAATTTGAACCGTCAACAAGAGAAAAAGTCTTTTTATGCATTGGACAAGCGATTTTAGGAATATCATCTGCAGATCCTGTCATTCCTCTTGAAAGCACCATTTCCATTTTGTGCGGACAAGCATTTTGACAAGCGTACCATTCGTTGCGACGCGTAAAATTAAAAATAGCAATTTGTTTGTTTTTGTATTTGATACAGCCTCCTCGGTTACTTGGAAAATCTTCTACTTTACCAGCTTTGAACCAAATTGTTGCATCGTTTGCGTGAACTGTTTCGTATTGATTTAAGATTTCTTCCATTTTGATTGAGTTTTGTGTTCCTGTTTCTTAGCCCTCTTTTTACAATCAAGAGAGATTTGATGGCGCAGTAAAAAAGAGGGTAAGAAGGACAGCAAACGTTAAATGATTTTTTTTTCTTTTTTTTTGGAGCTTTATTGTGTTTTGCCACAAAGACGCTAAGTTTTTTCTTTAAGCTTTTGTAATTTGACTTTGCGTCTTTGCGTCTTTGCGAGATTAAAAAAATTTTTACGACCAAGCTTTTGGCATTTTTTGATCTCTTAACGGAACAAAAGCGATGTTATCGTCTTTCTCGTCTGAGTTCACAAAATGATTGAAGCGTTTTAATAATCTTGGTTTTTCCAGCACTTGTTTCCATTCGCATTCGAAAGTGTTTACTAAAGTCTGCATTTCGGCTTCAAGCGTTTCACAAATTCCTAAACTGTCTTCGATGATTACTTGTTTTAGATAGTCTAAACCTCCGTCCAGTTTTTCTAACCAAGTTGAAGTTCTAATAAGCGGACCAGCAGTGCGTATGTAATACATTAAGAAACGATCCATGTATTTGATTACGGTTTCTTTGTCGATTTTTTCAGCCAATAAAACGGCATGTTTTGGATTCGCGCCACCATTTCCTGCGATGTATAAATTCCATCCGCCTTCAACAGCGATTAATCCGAAATCTTTTCCGCGGGCTTCGGCGCATTCGCGAATGCAGGCAGAAACACCACCTTTTAATTTATGCGGAGAACGAATTCCTTTATATCTGTTTTCTAGCTCGATGGCAAATCCAGCGCTGTCGTCCATTCCGTAACGGCACCAAGCATTTCCAACACAGCTTTTTACAGCACGAAGCGATTTTCCGTAAGCGTGACCGCTTTCAAAACCATTTTCAATTAAGATTTTCCAAATTTTTGGCAAATCACTTAAATGTGCGCCAAATAAGTCGACTCTTTGCGCTCCCGTAATTTTAGTGTACAAATCGAATTGTTTTGCCACTTCTCCAATTACGATTAATTTTTCGGCTGTAATTTCACCTCCCGCAACTCTTGGAACAACAGAATACGTTCCGTTTCTTTGAATATTGGCTAAAAATCTATCGTTTGTATCTTGAGTAGTAACGTGTTTATTTGCCGTATCATTATAAATACTAGAAAAGATAGAAGCGACAACAGGTTTGCAAATTTCACAACCATCACCTTTTCCATGATGATCCAGAACATCATAAAAATTCTCATATTTATTGATTTTTACCAAATCGAATAATTCCTGACGTGTATAACTGAAATGCTCGCAGATAACTTCTTTTACTTCTTTTCCTAAAGACTTTTGAGTGGCTTTTACCAAATCTGAAACCATTGGTTTACAGCCTCCACAACCAGAAGTTGCTTTTGTTGCCTTCACTACATCGGAAAGTGTAGCACAAGATTCGTCTAGAATTTTACAGCAAATAGCACCTTTTGTTACGTTTTCGCAAGAACAGATTACAGCTGTATCTGGCAAATCCATTACACTTCCCAAAGAAGAACCTTCAGAGCCATCGCGAGAACCTAAAATCAAATCTTCTGGATTTTTAGGTAATGCCATTTCGTTAATATAAATCTGAAAAAGTGAATTGTAATCGCTAGAATCTCCAACTAAAATTCCACCTAAAAGCTTTTTAGAATCCTTTGTAACGTTGATTCTTTTATAAACGCCGCTTAATTTATTTTCATAAATAATAGCTGTAACGTCATTATTTTCAACAAAAGGATCACCAAAACTCGCAACTTCAACACCAATTAATTTCAATTGTGTTGACATATCGATGGTTTCTCTCATGGTTTTATCACCATTTAAGATTTGCTCTGCAGCTACATCTGCCATTTCGTAGCCTGGAGCAACAAGCCCGTAAATGTTTTGATTGTACAAAGCCGCTTCGCCAATTGCAAAAATAGAAGGATCTGATGTTCGCATTTGATTGTTTACCACAATTCCGCCTCTCACGCCAACTTCAAGTCCTGAAACTCTGGCCAGTTCGTCGCGAGGTTTAATTCCGGCCGATATAACCAACATGTCTACTTTTAACAATTCGTCGTTTGCAAACATCATTCCTGTTATACTTTCCTTTCCGTCAATATATTGCGTTGCTTTGTTGAGATGAATTCCGATGTTTAATTCTTCTATTTTTGATTGAAGCATATCACTTGCGCCTTGATCCAATTGTCTCGGCATCAAACGCGGCGCAAATTCCACCACATGCGGATTCAATCCTAAATCTCGAACGGCTTTTGCTGCCTCTAATCCTAATAAACCGCCACCTAAAACGGCTGCTTCAGTTGCACCTTTTTGTTTTATTTTTTTGGCGTAGATCATAATAGCATCCAAATCTTCGATGGTTCTGTAAACAAAAACACCTTCTTTTTCTACCCCTTCGATTGGCGGTACAAAAGCCGAAGAACCAGTAGCCAAAACTAAGTAATCGTACGTATGTGTTTTGCCTAAATGCGTATGGATTGTTTTTACATCGCGATTAATATCTGTAATTAATTCAGATGTGTTTAGAATAATATTGTTTTCAGCGTACCATTGGCTTGTTGAAAGGGAGAGATCGTCTGCCGTTTTTCCTCCAAAGTATTCACTTAAGTGAACGCGATCGTAGGCGCGTCTTGGTTCTTCTCCAAATACTGTGATTTGATACTTTTCTTGTCCTGATTTTGCAACAAACTTTTCGCAAAATTTATAACCAACCATGCCGTTTCCAACTACTATTACTCTAATCATGATTTCTTTAATTAAGTATTACTACGCAAATATAAGTATTTGTACTTATAAAAATACGTAAATAAAATATTTTTTAAGTCATAAGTAAGTTTTGTTTGCTACGTATTTTATCTTAATCTTTTACGTACTGTGGGTTTTGAATGATTTGTTCCTTACTTAGTTTTTTTAAATTTGAAAAGATTCTAAATAAGCGTTTCAGAAAAATGTCGTAAATTCATAAGAATTTTACAGGTGTTTTATAAAAAGAATATTTTTTAAACTAAGATCTTATGAAAAAAATACTTTCAATATTGTTATTAGCAGCTTTAATAATCGGCTGTAAAACGACTGCAAACAAAGAATCTGGCACAACATCTTCTGTAAGTTCTACAGAAGAAGATTTAAAATATTATTTTAAAGGAACTGGAAATGAGCCATTTTGGGGAATCAAAATGGGGAATGAAGAAATCGTTTTTACATCATTAATTCCTGGCAAGGAAAAAATCACTTTTCCCGCAGTTGATGCAATTAGGGCTATGGATGCCAATGTGAAAATGTATAAGGTGAGTAATGAAAATACTTCGGCAACAATTACGATTCAGCAATTGGATTGTCAGGATTCTATGTCTGGAGCAATTTCACCTTATAGTGTAAAGGTTGAAATCAAAAATAATTCGGAATTAGAAATAAAGAAGCTCAGCGGTTGCGGAAAATATCTTACCGATTATAGACTTCATGATATTTGGGTTTTGGAAGAATTGAATGGATATAAAGTTTTTGCAACCGACTTTCAAAAGGAATTTCCAAGACTTGAAATTAATTCTGCAGAAAATAGATTCTCTGGCTTTGGAGGTTGTAATTCGATAACGGGACAAATCTTTTTTGAAAAAGATGTTTTGCGTTTCACTAAAGTGATTTCAACTTTAATGGCTTGTCCGCAAGGAAATAAAGAAGGTGAGTTTTTAAAAGCATTGCAAAGCACAACAACATATTCTATTGGAAATAATCAATTGACTTTGTCGAATCCTTCTGCGAAATTGGCTGTTTTTAAGAAGGTAGATTAGAGTTTTAAAATGTCGTATTGTATCTAAAAAAAAACCTATTCGGCTCTTGTTTATATTAGCAGTAAAATATTTTTGTAGAATAAAACTTACAATATTTATTTTACATGAAAAGGATTTTAATGTTATTAATTGCAATGGTGTTAGTTTGCAGTTGTAAATCGACTAAAGAAACGAAAACAATCAATTCTAGTAGTGAAGGCTTAGTTGAAAAGAAATTACAGCAAACTTGGATTTTGGAAAACTTAAACGGGAAAGTTGTTACTGATAAAGATTTTTCAAGTTCTCCGAAAATTATAATTACGCCATCTGCATTTTTTGGATCGACAGGATGTAATGCTGTAAAGGGTAATTTAGTTTCAAAAGGTGATGGGAAAATTCAATTTTTAAATTACACAACAGAAACTAAGAAGTGTGATGCAAAAAAAGAAGGTGAGTTCGCGCAGTTGTTAAAAACAACATCAGGTTATTCTATTAAGGATAATAAACTTTTCCTTTCAAATCAATTTGGACTAACAATGTCTTTCAAAAAGGGTTAATTAAAAAAGAAAGGCTTTGATGTTACTATCAAAGCCTTTTTTATTTTGATAAAAATATTGTTACTCAAACAATTCCTTAGGATCTTCTTCATTTTCTGATTCTTCTTCAATAAAATCCAATTCCAAAGCTCTTACGCTTTGAACCGCATTTCCAGCAATACCACGAATTGAACCGTACATTCCTAAAGTATTATGAACTACTTTTTCGATTTGTTTTTCGCGCTGTTTCCAGATTCTCTGCATGGCTCTTTTTTCAGAATCCAGATCGCTTTGCATTTGAGTAAAACCTTCTACAATTCCTTCAATCTGCAAGCGAAATTCGTTGCTTGTAAGGAAATCATATAACATAGACATTTTATCGCCTTTATTTTCCTGTGCCTGAACCGCTTGATTGATCTGAATTAAAGATTGGCGCAACACAGCACTTAAACCTTTGAATTCTTCATAAGTACAAATCCAGATTCCGTCGCGCATTCCCATTCGGTCCATTCCCGAGGGCATAACTTCAGTAACCAAAACACCAATATTGGCTCTTTTAGTTCTAATATCGTTTTTAAATTTCTCGATCCAAGAAGTTTGAAACGCTTTTGTTCTTTTACTTTCGTAATAAATAGAACCGCAATTTTGATGTTCTCTTGTGTTTACAACTTGAAGACAATCGGCACCGTTTGCACCTTTCTTAATTTCATCAATGCTATCAAGAGGGAAGTTGTTGGCAAGCCATTCTTCAATCGCTAATTCCATTACTTCGCCCTGCAATTGCATAGAACCTTGTTCTTGCTTACGTTTCATTTCTTCAGTCAGCTTTTTTTGTTCTTCAAGCTGTTTCTGAAGTTCTTTGAATTTTAATTCGTTTTTATCGTCTTCTTGTTTTCTGATTTTTTCGCGTTCCAGAGTCAATTGAACATTCAATTGTTTTTCGGCTTCGGCCTGAATAGCATCTTTCATTTCCAGTTTTTCGCGCTGTAATTTGGCGATTTCACCTTCCATTTTATTTAATTCCCTGATTTTTTCTGATTTTTCAGAGAGTTCTTTTTCCATCAGTAACAAACGATCTTTGTTTTCTTCCTCAAGTTTCGCTTTTAGTTTTTCTGAAATTTCTTTTTCAGCCGTTTTTTTCTCGCGTTCCAAACGTTCAGCAAAAAGTTCGTTTTCCTGTTTTTTCTTCGCTTCAAATTCGGACTTCGCTTTTTCCAATTGTTCGTTTTTAAGCTCTAATTCACGGTTTTGAACATTTGCTTTTTGCTGGAATTCTTTACGGATGCTGTCTTCCAACTGATGTTTTAAAACATCATTGACATCGATAGGAGTTCCGCAGTTTGGACACTGAATTGAAGATTGCTCGGCCATTATATATTGAAATTTTATTGTAGAATTTGAATTTGCTAAGATATTTAAAAGTTCTCTTTTTGTGGTGTGGATTTCTGTACTAAATTGTAACGATTTTTTGTTATAGCTACAAGGACGCTAAGACACAAAGTTTCTTATGATTTAATCTCGCAAAGTCGCAGAGGCGCAAAGTTTTTTGCCACAGATTAAAGGATTAAAAGGATTTATTGAATTGCCTCCAGCTTTAGCTGGAGGTATAAAAGTTGAATTAGAAAAGGCTTTAGCCAAATCAGTAGTTGTTTGGCTAAAGTCTTTTGAACTTAATTATTTTTCCATCCAGCTAAAGCTGGAGGCAACTTATAAATAAAAGCTTTGCGACTTCGCGGCTTTGCGAGATTAAAAAAAAATTGCGTCTTAGCGCCTTTGTGGCAATAAAAAATCAACAGCAGATCGAGTAATCTCAGATTCATCTTCCTTTGCAGTGATAATTGAAACATTCGTATATAAATTCACTTTTTTCAATTCGATAAAACCAATTTCAGGATCTCGATTGTTTTTGGCAATGTTTGATGGAACAATTGAAATTCCTAATCCGTTTTTGACCAATTGTACAATGGAGTTGATGTTATTGGCTTCATGAATAATCTTTGGCGTAAAGCCATAAAAAGCACAAAGTTCCAATAAGACTTCGTGGTAATGCGGTGCATAATCTTTATTGAAGAAAACAAATGTTTCGTCTTTTAGGTTTGCAATTTCATTTTCTGATTTTATCTGAAAAGAACTTTTATTATAAACCAATGAAAATCCATCTTTAAACCATAAATGTGATTTTATTTTTGGAGACTGAATTGGTGATCGAATAATTCCCATTTCAATTTTTCCTTGCTCTAAAGCATCGATCTGTTTGGTGGTTGAAATTTCGAAAAGTTTGAAATTTACATAAGGAAATCGCGCTTTCAGATGTTTTATTAAATCTGAAATGACAGAAGAATAAATCGAACTGATATAAGCAATTCTAAATTCGCCCGAAACATTCTCTGCAATCTTTTTTGTTTTCGCAGAAATGCGTTCCAGATTCTGAAAAAGCGCCGTTACTTCTTCTTTAAAATATTTTCCAGCTTCGGTGAGTTCTACTTTTTTATTGTTTCTGATAAAAAGTTTTGCCTGAAGTTTGTCTTCCAGTTCTGCTATTTGTCGGCTTAATGGCGGTTGAGAAATAAAGAGTTTTTCTGAGGCTTTGGTGAAGTTCAGTTCTTCGGCGACCGCTAAGAAATATTTTAAGTGACGTAATTCCATGATACTTTGAAAGTATTGTTAATTGATAAAAATAGTATTTTTAAAGTATTCATGAAAGAGATAGTTTTGAATAAAAATAATTCTCTCGCAGATTTTGCAGATTGGGCAGATTATTAATTGATTTATTAAAATAATTCATAATCACAAAATATCCTGATCTATAATAGCAAAAACGATCCCCTAAATCTGCTAGATCTGCGAGAGATAAAAAAACAAAAGACCATGAAAAAATCAACTATTGAAGAAATCAAAGAACGATTTGACAATGATGTCGAACGATTTTCGAATTTAGAAACTGGACAAGTGGCAACAATTGATGCTACTATTTCTTTAGAATTAATAACAGAAGCTTCAAAGCGAATTGTTCCAAATGCTACATCTATTTTAGATGTTGGCTGTGGAGCCGGAAATTACACGTTAATGATGTTATCTAAAGTGCCAAATTTAAACTGTACTTTGGTCGATTTGAGTTTACCAATGTTGGATCGCGCTTTTGAAAGAGTTTCGGCAGTAACAAATGGAAAAGTAGAAATCAAACAAGGAGATATTCGAGAAGCAGCTTTACAAGAAAACAGTTTTGACATTATTTTGGCTGGTGCTGTTTTGCATCATTTGAGAGACGATCAGGATTGGGAAACTACTTTCGTTAAATTGTTTAAATTATTAAGACCGGGCGGTTGTTTGATGATTTCTGATTTGATCACGCAAGACACCGAATTATTGAACGAATATACTTGGCAACGTTATGGCGAATATTTAGAAGAAATAGGAGGGGCAGAGTATCGTCAGAAAGTTTTGGATTATATCGAAAAGGAAGATTCGCCAAGATCGATGAATTATCAATTGGATTTAATGAAAAAAGCAGGTTTTTCAAAAGTCGAAATTTTACACAAGAATATGTGTTTTGGGGCTTTTGGTGGAATAAAGTAGTTTTTTGTTAGCCACGAATTCACGAATTAATTTAAAAATGTTTGCGCATAGATTTTAAAAAATAAATTCGTGAATTCGTGGTGAAAAACCTTTATAGAATCTGTTCTGTTTTGTAAACCTGAATTGGACTTGAAACCAGACTTTCGGTTTTTTTGATGAATTCTTGTAAATAAGATTGATTGTTGTGTAGGTCTAATCCTGGTTGATCTTTCCATTCTTCCCAAAGAATAAAAACATTTTCGGAAGTGTGTAAATCGTAACGAATACACGCAGCTTCTTTTCTAGTTTCGGATACTAGATGTGTTAGCAGGCTTTGAACTTCAATTAAATGTTCTGGTTTACTTTTTAAAATTGCTGTAATCGAAATCATAATTATAAGTTTTTAAAAGTTTGCTCTAAATGTTTCGTGTAATTCTCTTTAAAGATAACGATATTTTCTGGTGTAGCACCTTTTTCTACGTCATGGAAATGAAATCCGTTTACGCGTTCCATTCCTGTGAATTTGTTCATTTTGTGGAAGCCAAACATTACGCCATCATCAACAGAAGTTTCTTCGAAGAATTCTCCTGGAAGTGTAAAAGCAGTTGCAGGGGCATTCCAGCTTGTGGTAAGCATATATTTGCGTCCGTGTAGAAGTCCGCCAGTCCCGTAATTGATGTCTGGGTTTACACGACTTCTTCCGTCGTTTTTATAGATTCCATTGTTGTGTCCTTGTGTAAAAACATCATCGATATATTTTTTGAAAAGATTCGGAATTTGAAACCACCAAACTGGTGTATGATAGATAATTAAATCTGCCCAAACGAATTTTTCTACTTCTTTTTGAAGATCTATTTCGTCTTCAATGTGAGTTGTTTTTATCTCGTAATCTCTGTTTTTAGAAAGAAATTCAACTGTCCAGTCTTGAACTGTTTTGTTGAATTGTCCTCCTGAATGCGCAAATTTTTGCCCGCCGTTAATTATAAATATCTTTTTCATTTTACTTTATGTTGTTATGGATACGTGATGCGTGAGGGATAGGAGCGATATCTCCCGATTTAGAAAAACAAGGCTTTTTAGCCGTAGTTTTTGTTTATCGGGAAT
This sequence comes from Flavobacterium sp. ACN2, assembly GCF_002303885.1. Classification (GTDB taxonomy): domain Bacteria; phylum Bacteroidota; class Bacteroidia; order Flavobacteriales; family Flavobacteriaceae; genus Flavobacterium. The sequence continues at coordinate 59,842 of NZ_MRCM01000013.1, forward strand.
TTAGCGTATAGCCCGGCCCTTGGGACACGCCCAAATTCTAAATTATTTAAGTTTTGAGATTTTTTTAAACACATAGAAATATAGGTTTTTCTTTCTTGGAAAAGAGAATGGAAAGAAACTAGTTTCTAACACATAGGTATGTGTGTGTATGTAAGTGAAACGCCTTTGTAGACAAAGTAAAACTATGTTTCTATGTGTTTAAAAAGAGAATTATTTTATTTTAGCAATTGCCTGATTGATAAATTCCAATTCTGAAGCTGATAGGTCAAAATTCATTGTTTTGGCGTTTGAAATGGCTTGTTCTGCGTTTCTTGCTCCCGCTAAAACAATTGCAATTCCTTTTTGTAAAGATGTCCAACGTAAAACTAATTGCGATAAGCTTGCTTCTTTTGCATGTGCTAAAGAAGTTAATTCTTCAACTAAAGTTTTTACTTTTTGAAGATCAAACTGATTGAAATAACCGTTTCTATGGTCGTTTTCTTTTAATTTGCTGTCTGTGAAATATTTTCCAGTCAATAAACCTCTTTCCATTGGGCTGTAAGCAATGATTCCGATGTTTTCTGCAACTGTAAAAGGAATTAATTCTTCTTCAATTTTACGGTTCAGCATGCTGTAAGCTACTTGGTTTGAAGACACTTGAATTGTTTTTTGTGCTTCCTTAATTTGTGCAACATTGTAATTGCTTACTCCAAAAGCTCTGATTTTTCCTTGCTGAATTAAGCTTTCTGCGGCTTCCATTGTTTCAGAAATTGGTGTTGTTGAATCTGGCCAGTGAATTTGCAATAAGTCAATATAATCGGTTTGAAGGCGTTTTAAGCTTTCTTCAACTTCTTTAATTACGTTTGCTTTTGATGAATATTTGTAAATCGGAACTTTTTTTCCATTGTCGTCAGCGTCGAAAAAGAAATCACCTTTTCCGTTGTTGCTTCCGTCCCAAACCAAACCGAATTTTGTAAGTAACTGAACTTTAGAACGATCTTGACTTTTAATAGCTTCTCCGATCATTTCTTCGCTTAAACCAAATCCGTAAAAAGGAGCGGTGTCGATTGTTGTAACGCCATGATCGATTGAAGCGTGGATAGAATCGATTGAATCTTTCTTTTCTGTTCCGCCCCACATGGTTCCGCCAATAGCAAATGCACCATAAGTAATAGCTGATAATTCAAGTTCTGAGTTGCCTAGTTTTCTATATTCCATGATTGTGATTTTTTGTGTTTAAAATTGATAAGGCAAAATTATACTGTTTTTATGATTCTTATTTGGTATATATTTGTCTTTTTTAGGTATATTTGCATCTTCAAATAAATAGAATTATGAAGAAAGAAAACTTATATGAACCTTTTACGGTTTCTTTTGAAACGCTGAATGAATATCCAGATGTAGGAGATCGCCATAATTTTTTCGAACTGGTTTACATTTTGGAAGGAACAGGAAGACAGTGTATTAATAAGAATATTTTTGAGTATGATCCAGGACATTTGTTTTTATTGACGCCCGAGGATTGTCATAATTTTACAATTGAAACCGAAACGAAATTTTTCTTTTTGAGGTTTAATGATATTTATTTGAAAAATTCTAGTCTTCAGAATGAAAATATTCAGCGATTAGAATATATTCTTCAAAACGCCAATCATCAGCCGGGCTGTATTCTTAAAAATGATCCTGATAAATGTCTGGTAAAGGTTATGATTGAAGCTATTTGTCGTGAGCATCAGGATAAAGACGTTTACAATCAGGAACTGATTCAGCAGTTGGTGAATACGCTGATTATTATCGTGGCGAGAAATATTGCGAAATATCTTCCGGAACAAATAACGATAAATACGGAAGCCAAAGCGATGGATATTCTACAATATATTCAGAATAATATTTACTATCCTGAAAAGATTAAAGCGGAATCTATTAGCGATTATTTTGGGATTTCTAATACGTATTTAGGACGTTATTTTAAGAAACATGCCAGTGAAACGATGCAACAGTATATCAGTAATTACAAAACAAAACTGATTGAACATCGCTTGCAATTTAGCGATAAGCGTATTAACGAAATTGCGTATGAGTTTGGTTTTACGGATGAAAGCCATTTTAATAAGTTTTTTAGAAAACAGAAAGGATATAGTCCGTCTGAGTTTAGAAAAACGATTCGATTGAGTGCTTAGTAATGGTAGGCTGATGATGCCGATTTTGTCGGATTCTATAAAGTTGAATTAATGGATAGGGAAGAAGCGAAAAAAGTTATTGCAGTTTATGAAATGCAGAACTTGTCAAGTCATGAAAAACTTGAAATTTTAGAATATAATTATTGGTTTTTTGGAGATAAAGAAGAAATAATCGAGGCTATAAAAGATGGCTCTTATCCTGAAATTTCAAAGAATTTAATAGAGATAATTGATAAAACTCCAGATCCGTTTCTTAATGCTGAATCAGAAGTTTTGGTAGTTAATTATCTTGCAAATGGATTAAAATATGTAACCAATTTATACTTGCAGACTAAACTAAAAAGTATAAATCCAAATTTCAAAGATAAAATTGTTGGAGAAGTTGAAAAAGCAGGTTTATGTCGATGTTGTGAATACTATTCTATTGGATATGGTGAAGATGGTTTTTATGATATTTGCCCCGTTTGTTTTTGGGAAAATGGAGGCAATGGGCCGAATCATATGACTTTGGAAGAAGCTAAATTGAATTTCGGAAAATTTGGTGCTATCAATAAAAATTCTTTGGATTTTGTAGATGTTGAAGGAAGAAAGAAATATGCGAAGGAATAAATCTTTAATCCATGAGAAAAAAAATTCGTATAAACTCGCGTTTTTGCAAAGCGAATCAGTTTTGTACTCGTACTTTAGTACTTTAATCTTCTTTTCCAATAATAAAATCAAAATGCTCCGTTTTACCTGCTCTTAGATTGCGGATTTCATTTTGGATTAATTCTTCTAAAGAATCAGCTACGATGTTTCTGTCCCAAGATTCATTTTGGAGCTCTATAATCTGTCCAAATTTTCCTTTTGAAGCGGGATCTGTATCGTAAAGCAAATAATCGCCATTTCTTCCTGTAGCAAACGGAATCCATTTTGGGTTAGCATAATTATTGGTTTGTATTTTTTCGAAATCTATTTCTTGTTCTGGTAAGTCTTCTTCGTCAAATTGTAAATCTTGGATAGAATTCCATTCTTCGGCAATATCTTCAAACGGAATTAAATCATAGCTCCAATTGTTTACTCCAAACTGAAAAACAGCCGTTACTGGGTCATAATCTACATTTTTAACTTTATAAAAATTTACAAGAGCTGGCGGTATAGTAATATCATTTTCAAGCTCCATATGTTTTTGAATGTCTTCTTCAGAAATTCCTTCTGTAAGATTGTAATAATCGTTGTTTGTTGAAACAATTTTATTGATTTCCGAAATCCATTCCTGCCATAAGGGTTGAAATAATTTGAATTCAGGGTCAATAGCTGCAGTGATTTTCTTTTCTTTTTCTTCGGAAGCGGAAATGCTCAGAGACGTAATTTTGCCATCTTCTTTATCAAACCAAACACTTATTCCGTTAAGGATAAAAGCTCCACTTCGGTCTCCTTTAAAAAGCTTTACAAGCTGATTTTTGTTGTCTTCGTAGTATTGAAATAATTCTTGTCCGTCAAAAATAAACTCTCCTGCAAAGATGCTTTTTGCGCAATAATCATATTCTCTAACCTCAAATTCAACGGACAAACTTTCGACTTTGTTTCCTTCTTTAGAAAACGCCATAATACCAAGCTCATCCCAAGTATAGATGTGGTTATATTGTTTTTTTAGATATCTGTAATTTCCTAAAGCTTGTTTTAAAACTGAGATATCAATTGGGAATTCGATGTTTAGGTTATTAATCTGAAAGCCTGTTTTGGATAATTCAAGTTTTGTCATTTTGCTTTTTTGAGGGTTAGATAATCTTTTTGATTACGCGTAATTTATGGGTGTGTTTGTTTAATTCTGGATTGTAGATTCCAGTATGGTCCAAACGGTCAATACGAACTTTTCCACTTGCGTGAATGATGTAATTGTTGTCCATGATGATTCCGACATGGGTAATGTTTCCTTCGTCATTATCAAAGAAAGCTAAATCGCCTGGTTCGCATTCTTCAATAAAGCTTAAAGGATCTCCTTCAAGCGCTTGTTGAGAAGCGTCACGATGAATTTTATAGCCGTTCAATTTATAAACCATTTGAGTAAAACCAGAACAATCAATACCAAAAGGGGTTTTTCCTCCCCACAAATAGGGAGCATTCAAATACATAAAAGCCGTTTTTATTAAAGCGCTTTTAGGTTTGATGCCACTGGTTTTGGTTCCTTCGAAATCGAAGTTTGAAATATTGATTTCGCTGTTGTTTAAAAAGGATAATGAAGCTCCAAGCGGAATTGGAAGCAGGAGATTGTTTGGAGCCGTGATGTAATCAATTAAATCTGCATTTAAAATAATCGACTCTTTGCTCAAAAGATCAAATTGCTCTTTGGTAATTTCCTGATATTGCTTAGAATCTACCCAGCCTTCATAGTCATCAAACTGAATCCTAATTCGTGCCCATTGATTTTTGCGTTCTAAAATTTCGATATGCTCGCCAAACAAAAGCTGTGTGACAATTTCACTTCTGTCGCTGGCTTCAGCTCGAACGGGTACTATGGCTAAATTGCAAATTCCAAACATTTAAGGAAATTTATAAGTTGAAAAATCAGGAGCTGTATTTACTCCTGATTTTTTGTGATATTGTTTTAAGCTCTTTCGATAACAATTGCCGATGCGCCGCCGCCGCCGTTGCAAATTGCAGCTGCTCCGGTTTTTGCATTGTTTTGTTCTAAAACATTCAGTAAAGTTACGATTATACGCGCTCCAGAAGCTCCAAGAGGATGTCCTAATGAAACCGCTCCACCGTTTACGTTTACTTTATCGTTGTCAAGGTTTAATATTTTTGCATTGGCTAATCCAACAACAGAGAAAGCTTCGTTAAACTCGAAATAATCAACATCTGAGATTGAAATTCCTGCTTTGTCTAAAGCTTTTGGTAATGCTTTTGCTGGACTTGTTGTAAACCATTTTGGTTCTTGTGCAGCATCTGCATAGCCTTTTATGTAAGCTACAGGTTTTAAACCTAATGCGTTTGCTTTTTCTTCAGACATTAAAACTAAAGCAGCTGCTCCGTCATTAATTGTTGAAGCGTTTGCAGCAGTTACAGTTCCGTCTTTTGTAAAAACTGGTGCTAAAGATGGAATTTTATCTAATTTCACGTTAGTATATTCTTCATCTTTTGAAAATATAACAGGTTCACCACGTCTTTGCGGTACTTCAACAGGAACAACTTCATTGTCGAATTTTCCAGCGTCCCACGCTTTTGCACTTCTTTCGTAAGATTGAATTGCAAATGCATCTTGTTCTTCACGGCTAATTTTATATTCAGATGCACATAAATCAGCACAAACTCCCATTGCGTTGTTGTCGTAAGCATCTGTTAAGCCATCTTTCTGCATTCCGTCCAACATAGTTGCAGGACCAAATTTATTTCCGGCACGCATTTGAACGTAGTGAGGAATCAAGCTCATGCTTTCCATTCCGCCCGCAACTACAATTTCAGCATCACCGCATGCAATTGCTTGCGCAGCAAACATTACAGCTTTCATTCCAGATGCACATACTTTGTTTACTGTTGTAGCAGCAACTTCTTCTGATAATCCGGCAAATAATGCAGCCTGGCGCGCTGGTGCTTGTCCAACTCCCGCCTGAATTACATTCCCCATGAAAACTTCATCGACTAATTTTGGGTCAAGATTAATTTTTGAAAGCGCTCCTTTTATGGCAGCAGCTCCTAATTTTGGTGCAGGTACACTAGATAACCCGCCCATGAAACTTCCGATAGGTGTTCTAACGGCAGAAACGATAACAACTCTTTTGTTCATTTTCTGTTTAATAATAGTTAGTAAGCAAATTTAATGTTTATTTGAATAAATTCAAATTTTGTATTGAATAGGGTTGATTTTAAATTTAAGGTGAATTTTTTGTTAATTCTATTTGTTTGATTGTTAAGTGGTTTTGAAAAAAGATTAAAAAAAACTAAAAAAACTCAAAAAAAAGCTTGTGAGAAAAGGAATGTTGTTATACATTTGCACTCGCAAAACGGAAGCAATTCCACTAGCAAGGAGAGGTGCCAGAGCGGTAATGGAGCAGATTGCTAATCTGTCGACGGGTAACCGTCGCCAGGGTTCGAGTCCCTGTCTCTCCGCTTAAATTTTGCCTCGGGGTGTAGCGTAGCCCGGTTATCGCGCCTGCTTTGGGAGCAGGAGGCCGCAGGTTCGAATCCTGCCACCCCGACTACAATTGAAATAATGGTCGCATAGCTCAGCTGGATAGAGCACCTGCCTTCTAAGCAGGCGGTCGAAGGTTCGAATCCTTCTGCGATCACAAAAAACCACTCAATCGAGTGGTTTTTTTGTTTTATGTATAGCGTTTTGATTTCTATTCTTAGAAATTTTAAAGTAAAGGTTCCATAGCTCAGCTGGATAGAGCAACGCACTTCTAATGCGTAGGTCGAAGGTTCGAATCCTTCTGGGATCACAAAAAGCCACTCAAATCGAGTGGCTTTTTTTGTTTTTGATCGTATTTTATTTATTTTTAGTTATTGATGGTAAAAAAAACATTAATGACATGAGAATAGCAATACTAGGAGCTCATTTGGTTGGTAAAACAACATTGGCAGAAAAACTACATGAATCTTTTCCTGATTATGAGTTTTATCCAGAGCCATACTTTGAATTACAGGAAATGGGTTTTGCTTTTTCTGAAATGCCTACCGCCGATGATTATATGATCCAGCTTGAACATTCATTAAAGCAAATCTTGAGAAGCGATAAGGATGCTATTTTTGACCGCTCTCCAATTGATCTTTTAGCTTATGCGCTTGCGGTTGACAATACACTTAATTTTTCATCAGTATTTACTAAAATTCAAAATGCAATTAAAGAAATTGACGTTTTTGTATGGGTTCCTATTGAAGAACCTGATAGAATTTCTTGTTCAGACTCCAATTTGCCTGAACTGAGATATGAGGTAAATGATCTTCTTGGCGAATTAATTGATGATTTTGAGATAGAAGTAATTAAAGTGAAAGGAAATTTATCTGAAAGATTAAATCAAATTCAAAATAAAATAGAAGAGTTAAAGGGATAAAATAAATAAAGACCAAACATTCTTGAATGCTTGGTCTTTATTCGTTTGTAAGATTTGTTTTTAATGCAAATTACATTTATCAATAATTGTCAAATTCTTTACGTTTGTAAAAAGTATCGTCATTACTTTCAGAAGCAAGGCGTGATTCTTCAGTAGGATAATAAGAATTCAATACTCTTCTTTCGTACTCCCTATCAAAATCATTTTGCCAGTTATATCTGCTTGTTTTTCTAAATGTATCATATCCAATATTGTTTGCCATGACAATTTTAGTGTCTTTATTTATGCTGACAGAACCAATTGGTATAATAATATGGCTGTCTCCATCTTTGTATATAAATTCCTTTCCGTTTTCATTCGCAATTGCATCATGCACTTCATTACGACTGTCTTCTATTAATCCTTTATCTAGATTAACGTCAAGATAAACAACTCGTTGCATATCTTTATTAACCCAAAGATTATCAATTTTTCCTATTGTGCGGTTGTCTCCGTCTACAATTTTCCAACCTCTTACATCCGAATAGTTTGAGGCAACTTTATAGTCAGAAAGCTCATCTAATCTGTATAAATTTCTATCTTTATTTTCCATAGTTTCTTAATAATTTGCTGTGCTGTCTACACTAGAATTGTTTTCGATTTCCATTTTGTTTTCATTTCGCACTTGATCATCTCTCAAAAAGACATAATATACAAGTGCTGAGATTAATAGGACTGCTACAATCCACGGCCAAATTGGCTTCTTTTTCTCAATTTTAATTTCTGCCATAACCTTTATTTTTATTATGAATATTTAATTTTATAATAAAGGTACAAATGGAGATAGCGTTTGAAAGTATTTAATTTCGGATAGAAGTTATACAATTCCCAGTCGGCTAGAAAATTGATTGATAATGTTTTGTAAGCAGAGTTGCTTTAAATGTAATTTTTGAAATTGATTTTTAATACTCTAATTAACTCAATGTTTACGGGGGATTCTTATATTCTTAAATTATTTTGTAGTAAATTGCTTGTTCTTTTTTTAAGTCTAATAACAAACGAAAAATTTTTGCTGCGCCCCATGAATGAAGAAATAAAATTATACCGAAATCCTAAGAAAACCAGAAACTTACTTTTATATGCTAGCGGAATCAGTATTTTAATAGCGATTATGCTTTTATACGGCATTGGGACTTTTGATGGAGTATTTAAAGTGAAACTTTCAATTGCTTCTGGTGCCATTCTTTTAATAATGCTTGTTTTGATACTTAAAGTTCTTGGAAGTATAAAAGACAAATCTCCCTTAATTCAAATAGATTCAAATGGTTTTTCTGGAAGAACCACTCCATTGGCCAAAGCTTTTGGGAGAATAGAGTGGCAAGATGTTACCGATTTGCAATTAAATAAAGTAGGAGGAGATACTTTGGTTGCCGTTACAATTGATAATGTAGCAAAGTATGACGGCCGCGCTTCTAAGTTTCTTTGGAAATTGGCTTTTGATGAGCAAAATTCGAAATTGAATATAATGTACTCGGCTTCAGAAATTGATATGAATGAAAAAGCTCTTTATGACTTGTTTGTAAGTAATTGGAAAAAATAAAATCTTAGAAAAATTATTGTGAAGTGGTGGGGTTTATTATTTTTTTTAATTATTAAAATAGCTTAACTTAGTGTAAATGACATCAAATAACTTCAAATTTACACGTTTAATGCATTTTAAATATTTATCAATATTCCTGATTTTAATATCTTTTAAATCCAATTCTCAAATTGTTGAAGAAAAAAAGAATTTTCGAGCAGCAGATTCTTTATTGAAAGAAAATAGTTTTTCGGTTCATAAAGATAATTACTTTTTGACAGGAATTCCTTTAGATGAGCCCATAACAAGAAACTCTGCAGATGTAAAGTATCAAGTTAGTTTCAAACTAAGATTAAATTCTAAGCCTTTATGGGGTGGATTTTTCCCTTACTTAATGTATACACAAAAAGCTTTTTGGGATATATATGCGAGCTCTAAGCCTTTCTCAGAAATTAACTTTAATCCGGGAGTTGCGATTGTTCGGCCTTTTTATTTAAAAGGTGGGAGATTAACATACGGTTCGATTTCAGTTGAACACGAGTCAAATGGTAGAGACTCCATTTATTCCCGAACATGGAATATGATCGCTTTTTCATTAAAATCTCAAGTTTCGCCAAGATGGATTGTTGGAATAAGAGGCTGGATTCCTATTGTTGATAAAGATGATAATCCAGGATTAACACAATATGTTGGTTATGGAGAAGCCAGTGCAACTTATCAGATAAAACCGGGACGTTGGAGCGCAGATGTTCTCTTTAGGAAAGGCAGCGGACTTATTAATTACGGATCTCTGCAGACACAGCTTAATTGGCGACCTTACAAAAATGAAAATTATTACGTCACTCTTCAATGGTTTATTGGTTACACGGAAAGTTTAATAGATTATCAGGAACATACTAATATGGTGCGTATAGGTTTTACAATTAAGCCGGAAGGAATGGGTATCTTTTAAATTGCTGTAAATTATTTATTTGAATTTTTTGAGCCGATCAAAACACTGAGAATGAATCGCTTTACCTTGATGGTATTGCTCCAAAGTCATTCCGTACAATTTAATAGAACTATTATATTGGTCATTTTCAATATCTTTTTTTGACTGAAGTGTCTTTTTGCTTTTATTGTTCGTAGAAGACATAATATTGTTGTTAGGATTTATTTGATTTTCTAGATCTTAAATTTATTGAGACGTTAAAAGTTTTATTTTTTCAATTGCTTGTTTGTTTTCATATGCAACTTCTACTAACGCTAGCAAAATATCATTTCTTAATATTGTTTTATTTCTTACGTTTCTAATTAATGACTTAGGGGGAGTAGGCAGTCCTTTTTTGACGATGCAAGCGATAGTAAGGTCAACATAGGTTACAGGTAAATGCTTATCTATAAATTCATAAGCTTTTTTATTGTGAGAATTATCTTCTTTAAAATTGCTATTATTGATTAATTTTGACATATATTTGCTAATTATTAACGGCATGGTTGTTAGCCTGTGTAAATGTAAGAATATTATTATATTTAGTGTTTTTTTTAATGTTAAAAAATATATTTTAACTATATTTTGTTTGAATTTTAATGATGATGTATCACGAGAAACTAAGTAAATTCTTTAGGGATAAAGGATTAAAGCAGAAGGAAGTCGGGGCAATTTTAGGATTTAGCCCTGCAATGATTGGAAGGTATTTACATGGAACAGCTAATATAGGTTCTGAATTTATTCTTAGCTTAAGCAAAAACTTTCCGGATGTAGATTTGAATGATCTTTTTGCTCCCGATGAGCAAAATTTGGTTAATGAAGCTGGAGCAGTTTATGAAAAGCAAACTATTTTAAATGATTTGCAAGAAATAGAAGGTCGTATTCATGATATTAGACTGCGATTAGCAAACAATAAGTTTGAGGAATAATAAATAGTTTTCCAAAAAAATATCTAACAATTCTAAATTTTACAGTATTAATTTAACCACTCTTTTTGGAGTGGTTTTTTGTTGCGAAATACTTGATTTTTAGTTGAATCGATTCTAAGAGGTTAAGTTTTTTTTTATTAAATTTGGTTAACAATTTCTAGCAGTAACCAATATGGAAAAATTAAAACGACCTGTTTATGTTAAACCAGGAACAGATGATTTTTTTAAAAAGATGCGTTTAGAAGTGAATGAAACGGTCTTAAAAAACTCGTCTTTATATATGTTAAATGTTGTAAAGTCCCTCGGACTTTTGGCAGTATTTTTTTTATTCTACGTCTGTATTTTAATTTTCGGCAACCAGACCCCCTTACTATTTCTTTTTTATATTCTGGCTGGCATTACAATGATTGTTTTATTTATAAATGCTTTTCATGATGCTGCACATGGAGCTTTGTTCAAAAAGCCAAAGCATAATGAATGGTTTTTGTATGTTTTAGAACTCTTTGGGAGCAATCATTGGCTCTGGATGCGACGTCATATAAGTTTGCATCATGCTTATCCAAACGTGCCCGATTGGGATGTCGATATCAAACAAAGCGATATTATTAGAATATTTCCAAACAGTCCGTTGTTTAATTACCATAAGTATCAGCACATTTACATGTGGTTTATTTATCCTCTTTATAGCTTAAATTGGCTTTATATTAGAGACTTTAAAGACTTTTTTGGCACAAAGGATAATTATGTAAAAAGAGTAGTCGACAAGATTCCGAGACAAGAAGTGTACAGAATGTTTGCGGCCAAGATTATTAATTTAGCTTACTTGCTTTTTGTTCCAATGATGCTTTTAAATCAGCCTTGGTATACCGTTCTTTTGGCTTGGCTGTCTATGCATTTATGCGGAAGTGCAATTGGGGTTGTGGCGCTGGTTTCGACCCACGTTGATGAAGATGCACATTTTCCGGGTACAGATGAAGACGGAAACCTTTCTGATACTTGGGTGGTACATCAAATGATTGTAACTAAAGATTTTAGTACAGAAAGCAAATTGGCTAATTTTCTTTACGGCGGATTTACGCATCACGTGGCACACCATCTTTTCCCAGCGGTTGGGCATACGTACTACCCTTATATTACGCCAATTATAAAACGATATGCAGCAGAATATAATTTGCCTTATACTTCATATCCATTTTATCATGCCGTTCGTTCTCATTTTAGAATGTTGAAAAACAAAGGTGTAAAAGAAAATATTTTAGTTACAGGAGAGATATAGTTATTGAAAGCTATTTTATAAAAAAAGTCTGGTTCATTATTGAACCAGACTTTTTTTTGAATTTGCTCCAGTGGAGCGATATTTTTTTAACGTTGCGCTTATTTTTTATTTGTGATATTTTCCTTTTTAATGTTCAAGTCTTTTAAAAGGTTGCCTTTAATTTCAATATCAAAATTATCTTCTTTAAATACGGTTAGTTTTGATTCGGCGAATTTGTAGACATTAATTTTATTGTTTTTAACATCAATATACAAATCGTACGAATAACTGCTGCAGTCGTGCTGTTTGCATCCCCAAGCGTGTAGTATATTGTCTTGTTTCTCAAAAGGAGTTTCGGTATTCCAGTTTGCTACCATTTGATCATAGTCAGTTCCTAATAGTTTTTTTAATCTTGGGGCCAACTTGCTTTTGGTCAAAAACTGAGTTCCGATAACACTTTTATCAGCTAAAGCATATAAAGAATCATTTGGATTCAAAACGATGCTGTCTTCTTTTAAAGCTTCTGTTTTTATTGAAGTAGAATCTGTTTTGGGAATACTTGTAATACTTTCTTTTTTGCACGAAACAAAGAGTAAACTGCTCAATATAATTGTCGAAATGTATGTGGCTCTGTAATTCATATAACTGATTTTTTTTGAATTAATAATTTAATATACAAAGTCGTAATAATCTAGTTTTCATAAAGATATTAAAAATATTTTTTGTTTTGAAAGTAATTTATGATGGATTTCGGACTCAAAAAACTAATTTTTAGCTTTAAAGAGAAACCTTAAGAATCGATTTTTAATATTTTTTGTTTAATTTCAATTTTTTAAATTATTAGGGAATGAATCACACTTTGAAAATTTTAGTTTTTTTTCTTTTCGGAATTAGCTCTTTACAAGCGCAAAATGAAGCTTATGTATCTTCATCTGAAGCTAAAATCTCAGATACGACTTTTGTAAACCTAAGAGATTATAGCAATGATTTTGTCTATGATATGAAATATGCAACGGAAGATAATTTTCTAAAAACTAAAGTATACGACTGCGCAGAATGCATGCTTCGTTTAAAGACGGTAAAAGCTTTAATTGCGGCCAATAATGATTTTTTGAAGAAAGGATACCGCATTAAATTATTTGACTGCTACAGACCTTTAGATATCCAAAAAAAAATGTGGGAGATTGTGTCGAATCCTACTTATGTTGCAGATCCAAAAAAAGGCTCCATCCACAATAGAGGAGGAGCCGTAGATATTTCTTTGGTTGATATAACAGGAAAAGAAGTGGATATGGGAACTTCTTTTGATTTTTTTGGAATTATGGCCAGTCATAATTTTAAACAGCTTTCAGAAGAGATTCTTTCAAAAAGAACTTATTTAAAAAATACAATGATTAAAAATGGCTTCAATTCATTTGATTCTGAGTGGTGGCATTATAATTTAAAAGCAGGTTTAAAAGATAAAGTTTCCAATCAAAAATGGAAATGCGATTGATTTACTCAACGCATCTAATATTTTGCATGAAATAAGTATTCGGATTGGTAACCTTTCCTGTTAACTCAGATGTTAACTCTCGTTTTACAACATAATCTTCTATGTTGGTCAAGTACTTTATTCGCATAATCGAGATCGGAGATTTTTTTAGTTCCTCGTAATTGTCTTTCATGAACATGAAAATTCCTGTATTTACACGATTATTAAAACCTTTATCATCACGAATTAATGTTCCGCAATTTTCTTGGTTGATATGCATTAAGGTTACAATTTTTCCGTTTTCTAATTGTAAAAAGATTTTTGAATTTTTATCAAAACAGTTTGCCTTAATAAAATCTTTACTTTTTTGAATAGCCTGAAGATTTAAAGTTGGCAATCCGTCGGTTTGTGCTAATGAAAAGAAAATATAATCAAAGTTTCCTCCAAAATATTTTTCGCTCATTAAATACTCATTGGTTACTTTATAGCTTCCAATTGAGTCATTTACATTTACACTGTATTCACATGGTTTTTGTGCAAATGAGGTAATAGTCAATAAAAAAAGAGTTAGTGTAATTAGTTGTTTCATTGTATTAGTTTATTTTGGTGCAAATTAAAACTATTTTGTTAGCTTTTACATCAGTTGTAAAAAAACAATACAAATTACCGCCATTTTTTATTTTCCACTTTTTTCTAATGTTTTCTACCGTCTCGGGGAAATTGCGAGTCGTAATATTCGCCTGCTGATTTGCCAGCTCACTCTTCATTTCATTTTTGTTGTATGAAATAACTTTTTGAATCTCAAATTTTCTTCCTGGAAAATCAATTAAATCTTCAGAAGTGTATAAATGAGAATGTTTATGAAGTTTATCCATTTGAAAAGTGATGCTTACTTCATCAAAACCACCAGATTTCATAATTGCGGCGTTGGGTTCGTAAAGATATTTCTTAGGAAAATCAAAGGAAGGATACGAGATTTGATCGCCTAAAACAAACTCAAAAACTTCTGTTTTTTCTTTTAGAATATTAGCAGTTTTTAAAGTTACGTTGCCTGAATAACCTTTATGGATTTCAAAAAGCAGTTCCTTAACTTCGTTTTCGAGCGCTATAATATGAATATTCTTTACATTTTTTAGTTCTGACAATCCCGCTGAAATATCTAATAGCGGTGCTGTTTTAATTAAAATATGATCCGATTTTTCGAAATAAAAATCAAGCAATTCTGGAACATTAGGAAGACAATCTTTCAGCATAAAAACTTTGCCTTTGCTGTCATTTCTTCGTGAAGGATCAATGTAAATCCAGTCAAATTTCTGATTGGTTTCTTCTAATAAATGAAGAGAATCGCCAGCATGAAAAGTGCAATTTTCAACTTTTAACTGTTTAAAATTGTGCGTTACAATGGCAGATAATTCTTCGTTTATTTCGCAATGGGTTATCGATTTAAAATTTTTCGAAAAAGAATAATCATCAACACCAAAACCTCCAGTTAAATCAATTAAAGATTCGCCAGAAATTAAAGAAGCTTTGTAAGCCGCTGTTTTCTCTGATGAAGTTTGTTCTACAGATATTTTGCTCGGATAAATTATATTTTCCGTAGCAAACCAAGTAGGCAGTTTTTCTTTGGCCTTTGTTCGGGCTTCAATTTGATTTAAAATTAAAATCCAATCCACCTCTGGAAACGGATTTTTTTGCAATGCCAATTTTGTTACATCTGCACCAGTATTTTGGATTATAAATTCCTGTATTTCTTGATGCAAAATAGAAGTATTCAAAGCTAAATTCTTTCGGTTAATACGGAGACAATTTTATTATTAGGAAAAAATTCTTTTAAAATTACTTTAATCATGGTAAAAACAGGAATTGCTATGATCATGCCTACAATTCCAAACGTAATACCGCTGATTAATATAACCAAGAATATTTCTAATGGGTGCGAATTTACACTTTTTGACGAAATTATGGGCTGGCTAACATTATTGTCAATGGCCTGAACCACTAAAAAGCCAATAATGACATAAATGGTTGTAGGAAGAATTTCTGATTGAAAATCTTTTCCGATCATACTTATCATGGTTAATAGCCCCGCCAAGGTGGTTCCGATAATTGGGCCTAAATATGGTATTATATTTAAAATGGCACATAAAAAAGCAATTACAAAAGCATTTTTATTTCCAAAGATCAGCAAGACAATTAAATAAAGAATAAAAACAACAATCAATTGCAATAATAAACCAATGAAATAGCGAGTCAGTAAATGATTTATTTTGGTAATGGAATTTAAGATTTTATCTTCATTAGAGTCTGGTAATATTCTTCTTGCTTGATCTTTAAAGATATCCTGATCTTTAATAAAAAAGAAAGTAATAAAAAATACAGAAACCAATCCCATTCCCATATTGGCCATAAAATTGATTATCGAATTGATGAATCCTGTAAAATAACTGAAATCTAAAACAGAAGTAAGTTTAGAATCTTTTATCACTTTATTCAAATCAATGTGCTGAATATTAAAGTATTCCTCAAGGTGTCTTTCTGCCTCTATAAAATTGGTTTGAAGATGTGCAGTATCTAGCAATGCTAAATTATTGGCTTGCGAAATAATTAAAGGAACAAACAAAAGGATGAAACCTACAATTAGAAATATAAAAAGGATGATGGTGGTGGTGGCCGCCAACGAATTGCTGAATTTTAATTTATTCTTTAAAAATAAAACTAACGGATTCGCAATTAAACATAGTATTAAAGAAATGCACAAATAAACAATAACAGTTTGTATTTCATATAAAAAGTATAAAATGATGCCAATTATTAAGATTGTAGCTAAAGCTCTTAAAATTCCGTTTGAAATAGTTTTTGACGTGATCATGCTTAAAATTTAGATTATAAATATAAGGAAAAGCATTTATATTTCTAATCTTCGGGAGTTCTAAAATAATTGGCAAAAAAAAGGCGAGATGATTTCATCTCGCCTTTAATTTAGTTTTTTTTATTATGGTTGTGCAAAAGAGGCTCTAGCTCCTCCAGTCGTAAAAATAGCCGAGATTCTGCTTTTCTGACCTGTTGAAAACATGTACATTGCTGCATCATCAACATAATCCATGTAGTTCATTGTCATTTCTACAGGTGTTCCAGAACAAGTGCTGTAGTGTGGATATGAAGGAACTCCATAATTTGCTGTATTATGAGTAGGAGTATCGGCAACAAGATCGCTTCCGCAAGTTGCATCTCCCCAAATGTGACGTAAATTCATCCAGTGGCCCACTTCGTGTGTTGCAGTTCTTCCTAAGTTAAATGGAGCATTTGCAGAACCAGATAATCCGAAATAACGAGAATCAATTACCACTCCGTCAGTAGAAGAAGCACCGCCAGGAAATTGAGCATATCCTAAAATTCCGCCTCCAATGTTGCAAGACCACATGTTTAATTTTGTAGTTGGAGAAGTTGGAGCAAGTCCACCTTGAGCTGTTTTTTTCATAGCGTCATTTGTTCCCCAAGAAGTTTTAGTTGTAGATTTTCTAATAACCTGATCTAAAACAAAAGTAATTCCGATGTTGGCTTTAACTCCTGAGAATAATGCTGGCACATTATTATAGTCAGAGTTTAAAGCATTAAAATCTTTGTTTAAAACATCAATTTGTGATTGAATTTGTGTGTTTGAAATATTTTCTGCAGTAGTTCTATAAAGAACATTCACTACAACTGGAATTTCAATTTTTCCATTTACCAAACGGCCTGTGAAATTTGTACCAGCGTGTTGCACAGTAAAAGTTTCGATTTCATTCATTCTGATTGCCAAAGATGGATCAGCTTTTAATTGCGCTTCTAAAACGTCTTGTGTTGCGCATCCTCTTCTAGAAGCAACACTCGCATCTGGATTTGCAGAATCTGCTGATTGGTCATTTTGACAAGCAAATAGCATTAAGGCTACAAATGTGGTAATAATAACTTTTTTCATAATAATTTGGGTTTTTTGTTATAAAATTGTTGATTAGTTAAATATTGCAGCAATTTTATAACAAAAAAATATTGTGGAAAAATATTACAAAGATTATTTTGTCAGAAATTTTACGAACCCTTACAAATACTGATTCCTACAAAATTTAGGCAAAAAATATTAATAAGTTTTTTCTTTCTTTAATGTTTTTAAAATGTATTTCGTCGTGATTATCTGTCGTTTAACGATAATTTAAAACGATTAAATTGATTTAAAAATGAAATAAAATGACTAGAAAAAGAATTTTTATAAAGAAGTAATCTCATAAAGCGCAATACTGGCAGCCTGAACCACATTCATACTGCTGTTTTTGCCAAACATATTGATATGCACGATTTGATGAGAAAGTTTTAGAAGTTCTTCAGATATTCCGTTGATTTCGCTTCCTATTAAAAGCGCTATTTTTTTATTTTTCGGAATAGAAACTTCTTTTAAAGGTTTGCTATTAGAAGCGATTTCCAGAGAGATAATTTCAAAATCATTATCCAGTAGAAAAGATTGAAGCGCAGTAAAATCTTCAACAACAGAATGTGCTACATGAAGATGCGTGCTTCTAGAAGTTTTATTGATTTTACGAGGCGTCAGCGGAATATCTTTTCCGTAGAAAATAATGTTTTCAACTCCAAAAGCTTCAGAAATTCGGAACAAAGAACCAATATTCTGCTGAAAGTAAATATGATCACAAACTAAAGTAATGGGAAATGTTTTTCTTTCAAATTGATTTTCTTCGTGAGTCAGTTGCATTTTTTTTAGTGAAAAGTGATTAGTGATTAGTAATAAGTGAATAATGTTGACATGTAACGTTATTTTTTTAAATTGATGAATTACTAGTTACTAATTACTTGGGACTAGTCACTAATTAGTAAAAATATAATTGATAATGTTTGCGCCCATTTTTAAGGCTTTGTCTCTTACGTTTGCTGGATCATTATGAACTTCTGGATCTTCCCAGCCGTCGCCTAAATCACATTCGTAAGTATAAAGTAAAACGAGTTTATTGTCTATAAAAATTCCAAATGCCTGCGGACGCGTTCCGTCGTGTTCGTGAATTTTCGGCAATCCGTTTGGAAAAGGAAAAGGCTTTTGAAAAATAGGATGATTTGCTGGAATTTCGACTAAACTATTATTTGGGAATATCTTTTTGATTTCTTTTCTAATAAATTGATCCATTCCGTAATTGTCATCAATATGCAGAAAACCACCAGCACTTAGATAATTTCTCAAGTTTGTTACGTCGGCATCGCTAAAAACTACATTTCCGTGTCCTGTCATGTGTACAAACGGATACGAAAATAAATCTGGATTGCTTGGTTCTACAGTCGAAGGTTTGTTTTTGATGCGGGTATTAATATTAGCGTTGCAAAAACTAATAAGATTAGGCAAAGAAGTAGGATTTGCATACCAATCGCCACCACCGCTGTATTTAAGCAAAGCAATTTCTTGCGAAAAAGAAGAGATTGAAAAAAGGAATAATAAATAGAATATTTTTTTCATGTAATTTTAATGCTCTTATATGTTTAAAAGGCTTCTTTGTCATCCTGAGGAACGAAGGATCACACTAGAAATTCCTCACCGTTTGTCGCCAATCTTTGTCTATCGCGTGAGATACTTCGTTCCTCAGAATGACAAACTTTGCGGTTAATTATTCATTAAAAAAAACAACACTATGACAAGCCACAACAGCAGCTGTTTCTGTTCTTAAACGCGTGTTTCCTAAAGTTACGGGCTTGTAATTGTTTTCTAATGCCAATGCAATTTCTTTTTCAGAAAAATCACCTTCAGGACCAATTAAGATTGTAACATCTTCGTTTGGTTTTAAAACTTCTTTCAGAGATTTTTTGTCGGTTTCTTCGCAATGTGCAATTAACTGTAAACCATTTTGCTTTTGCTTAATAAATTCCTTAAACGAAATAGCTTCATTTAATTTCGGAAGAAATGTTTCGTTGCATTGTTTCATTGCCGAAAGAATGATCTTTTCAAAACGATCTCGGTTAATCACTTTTCTTTCAGAACGATCACAGAAAATAGGAGTGATTTCCTGAATTCCAATTTCGGTAGCTTTTTCCAGAAACCATTCAAAACGATCGTTCATTTTAGTTGGAGCAACAACCAAGTGCAAATGAAACTTTGGTTTTTCGGCATTCGTAATGTTAAGGACTTCAACAATACATTTATTGTCTGAAGCCAATGTAATCTGAGTTTCAAACAATAGCCCAGAACCATTTGTCACATGCAGAATATCTGCATCTTTTTTTCTAAGGACTTTTATGATATGACGGCTTTCTTCCTTGTCAAAAGAGAAGCTTTCGGTTGTTTCGTCTATATTCGGATTAAAGAATAATTGCATGATTTAAAATTCGATTCTTGCTTTAGAAACCACAGTAGAAGTTTCAAAACGATTAGATAAGTATTTTTGGTATCCTACAATTCCAATCATTGCAGCATTGTCTGTTGTATATTCAAATTTCGGAATAAAAGTTTTCCAGCCATATTTGCTTTCGGTCTCTTTCAGTGTATTTCTAATTCCTGAATTTGCAGAAACTCCACCGCCAATTGCAATTTGTGTAATTCCGGTTTCTTTTACAGCTAATTTTATTTTATCCATCAAGATTTCGATAATCGTATGCTGAATAGAAGCACAAATATCGTTCAGATTTTCTTCAATAAAATTCGGATTCTGCTGTTTGTTCTTTTGAATGAAATATAAAATAGCTGTTTTTAATCCAGAGAAGCTAAAATCTAATCCCGGAACTTTCGGTTTTGTAAAAGGAAACGCTTTCGGATTTCCTTCTTTTGCATATTTATCAATCAAAGGTCCGCCAGGATAAGGAAGTCCAAGAATTTTAGCGCTTTTGTCAAATGCTTCACCTACAGCGTCGTCTGTGGTTTCTCCGATAATTTCCATATCAAAAAAACTATTCACTTTTACAATCTGAGTATGTCCTCCGCTAATGGTTAAAGCTAAAAAAGGAAATTCTGGTTTATCATATCCTTCTTCATCAATAAAATGAGCTAAGATATGAGCATGCATATGATTTACAGCAATTAGCGGCACATTTAAAGCCAATGACAATGATTTGCTGAAGGAAGTCCCCACCAATAAAGAGCCCATTAATCCTGGTCCTTGCGTAAACGCGATTGCGCTTAACTGTTCTTTTTGTACATTTGCTTTACGAAGTGCAGCATCGATCACAGGGACAATATTCTGCTGATGTGCTCGGGAAGCCAATTCAGGAACAACACCTCCGTATTGATTATGAATTAATTGATTGGCAACAACATTTGACAATACTTTGTCGTTATGTAAAACCGCGGCAGCAGTATCATCGCATGAACTTTCGATGGCTAGAATAAAAACCTCTGGATTTTGCATATAAAGGCACAAATTTTGAATTATATTTGACAAATCAAATGATTATATTTCTTTGATTTAAGCAGTGCCCCAAAATTAAAGAATTTTTATCAAAAACAGCCGTACTTTGTCTGTTCAAAATAAATTAAAAGAAAAACTAAAATTAAAGAAGCTATCAAAAAAGTAAAGAAAATAATATCACGAACCCTAATTGGGTTGCTTTTACTTTTGTTAGCGCTCGCTATCATACTATCTCTTCCTGTCGTTCAGACACAGATTGCCAATTATGTTACCAACTCATTAAACGAAGATTACAAGGTTAATATTAATGTTGAAAAAACGGCAATCAATATTTTTGGTGGAGTAAAATTAAAGAAAGTAACGATTTTAGATCATCATAAAAAAACGATGATTTATTCGGATATCATTACTACCGATATTGCCAGTTTTAGTAGATTGTTGGACGGAGATTTAATTTTTGGAGATTTGCGTTTAACAGGTCTGATTTTTAATCTGAAAACCTATAAAGGCGAAGACGAGAACAACATCAATAAGTTTATACAGGCTTTTGAAGTTGAAAATACTCCTAAGAAAAAATCGACGAAACATTTTTTGCTAACGGCAAAGAATGCTTATATCGAAAAAGGAAGATTTTCTGTTGTCGATGAAAATAAAACTACACCTCAATTTTTGGATTTTACAAAACTAAATGCCTACATCAGTGAGTTTAAATTGTATGGCCCAGATGTAAATACAAACATTCACCGATTTTCTTTTATGGATCACCGCGGTTTGTATGTTTCTAATTTTGCGGGAAAATTTAGTTATACTAAAAAACAGATTAAAGTTGAAAATCTGGCTATTAAAACCAAAAGATCCTCTATTTATGGTTTAGCCATCTTAAATTATAAGCCGTCAGATTTTCTTGATTTTACAGATAAAGTTAGATTTAATGTTGTGATAGATTCTTCTTCAATTGCAACAAACGATATCCGTTATTTTTATGATGGTTTGGGTAAAAATCAGCATTTTAAACTAAAAACAAAACTAGATGGTCCGTTGAATAATATGACGCTTACCAAATTAAGATTGAGCGATACAAACGGATCAAAAATTAACGGAACAATCAATTTTAGAAATCTTTTGGGTAGCAAAGAACAGAAGTTTTCTATGGATGGAAAATTTGATAAACTGCTTTCTAGTTATGATGATTTGGTGATTTTACTTCCAGGAGTTTTAGGCAAAAAACTTCCGATCGAAATGAAGAAAATTGGTAAGTTTAATATTGTTGGAAAAGCAAAAGTAACGACCACAGAACTAGAAACAGCTTTTAAAATTGCTACCGATATCGGGAACGGACAGGTTGATCTTCATATGAATAATATGGACTTTATTGATCGCGCTTCTTATTCTGGGAATATCATTTTAACGAATTTTGATGTCGGAACTGTTTTAAGTAGAAAAGATATTGGCAGAACTACATTGAATCTTGATGTGGATGGAGTTGGTTTTACTGAGAAATATTTGAATACGGTTATTAAAGGAGATATTGCGAAACTGGATTACAATAAATACACCTATAACAATATAGTAGTAAACGGAAACTTTAAGCTTCCTTATTATAAAGGGCAAATTGCGATAAACGATCCTAACTTGAATTTAAGTTTTGATGGTTTGCTGGATTTGAGCAAAAAAGAGAATCGTTATGATTTTCATATCAATGTTGAAAATTCTGATTTGCGAAAACTTAAGTTTGTCAAAGATTCGATTTCGCGTTTTAAAGGAGATGTTGTCGTTCAATTAACTGGAAATTCTATCGAAAATCTGCAGGGAGACATTTTTATTAATGATGCAGAATATGAAAACCCCAAATCGACTTATGTTTTTGATCAAGTGAATTTGAACTCCAGTTTTGATGCCGATCGTTTGAGAACCATCACGATTAGTTCGAATGATGTGGTCGACGGAAAAATTGTGGGTAAATTCAGGTTTGATCAATTGGATAAATTGGTTATGAATTCTGTCGGTAGTTTATATACCAATTACAAGCCTTATAAAGTTAGAAAAGGGCAGTTTTTACGTTTTAATTTCCGTGTTTACGACAAAGTCGTTGAAATGCTTTATCCGCAAATAAATATTGATTCGTCTACCGTTGTGCGCGGAAAGATAGATTCGGATTTGCAAGAATTTAAATTTCGTTTTAGATCTAAAAAAATTACAGCAGACAAAAACACTTTTGATAATATCCGTATTAATATTGATAATAAGAATCCGCTTTATAATGCATATGTCGAATTAGATAGTATTAAGACGCCTTATTATAAAATACGTGATTTCAATTTGATTAATGTCACATCAAACGATACTCTTTATGTGCGTTCGGAGTTTAAAGGAGGAAATCAGGGTGAGGATTACTTTAATCTGGATTTATACCATACTATAGATAAGAGTAAAAACAATATTGTCGGGATCAAGAAATCTGAAATGAAGTTTAAGGATTATATCTGGTACTTAAATGAAGATGCTGAAAAGGATAATCAGATTATAATTGATCAATTTTTTAAAAATTTCACATTTGATAATATCGTTTTATCTCACGAAAACCAAAAAATTGATTTAAACGGAGTGATAAAAGGATCCGATTATAAAGATCTCGAACTGACTTTTGAAGATGTTGATATTAATAAAATTACACCTGTAAATTCCAAGTTTGTATTTGATGGTAATTTGAATGGAAATGTCAATTATAAGCAGAATAAAAATGTTTATCAGCCCACGGCATCCATAAAAATCGATCATCTCGTTATGAATAAGACAGAATTGGGTACGCTTAATTTTGATATTTCTGGAGATGAAAGCTTTAAAAAGTTTACAGTTAATTCATCGATTCAAAATGGTTTTACCGAATCCTTTAGGGCAAACGGAACTTTTGCTGTAGAGAATAAAGAAACAGTTATGGACATGAGCCTGAAACTTGAAGGTTTCAATTTGGCTACATTAGGAACTATCGGTGGAGATGTTTTATCGAACGTTCGTGGTTCTGTTTCTGGAAATGCTGCTGTTATTGGGAATTTGAAAAAACCAGAAATCAACGGTCGTTTGTATGTAGAAAAAGCAGGAATGACCATTCCGTACCTAAATACAGATTACGAACTTAGCGATCGAACGGTAATTGATTTAACGAACGAGAAATTCTTGTTTAGGAATAATCAGTTGACAGATACTAAATACAATACAAAAGGTTTGTTGAACGGAAGTATTGAGCATAATAATTTTGGAGATTGGAAATTAGATTTGAATATTACTTCTAAACGATTAGTAGCGCTTGACACAAAAGATAGCGACGATGCGGCCTATTTTGGAACGGCATTTATAAACGGATCGGCTAGTATAAAGGGTCCCGTTGATGCTCTGTTTATTAAGGTAGACGCAAAATCTGAAAAAGGAACCGAGGTTAAGATTCCGATTAATAATACGCAAAGTGTTGGAGAAAGTAGCTGGATTCATTTTGTAACACCAAAAGAAAAATACAATCTCGCCAACGGAATCATAGAAAAAAACAGAGACTATAACGGACTTGAGCTAGAATTTGATTTTGATATTACGCCAGATGCCGAAGTAGAAGTTATTCTAGATCGAAATTCTGGCCATGGTATGAAAGGAAAAGGATACGGATCGCTTTTATTTAAAATTAATACTTTGGGTAAATTTAATATGTGGGGGGATTTCCAGGCATACGAAGGGACTTATAACTTTAAGTATGGCGGACTTATCGATAAAAAGTTTACGGTTAAAAAAGGAGGTTCTATTATTTGGGAAGGAAACCCAATGCGTGCCCAGCTGAATTTGGAAGCCGTTTATAAAACGCAGGCCAATCCAGCAGTGCTTTTAGATAATACTTCTTCATTCAATAAAAAAGTTCCTGTAGAAGTTGTTATTGGGTTGAGAGGAGATTTGGCTAGTCCAGAGCCTAATTTTGACATTCAGTTCCCATCGGTAAGTAATGTTTTAAAATCGGAGATACAGTATAAGTTGGATGATAAGGATATTCGTCAGACACAGGCACTTTATTTATTGTCAACGGGTTCGTTTATGAGTACCGACGGATTCAGCCAAGGAGATTTTTCTGGTACATTAACAGAAACGGCTTCGAGTTTGCTGGGTGGAATTATCAAATCGGATAATGATAAAGTAAACATCGACTTGAATTATATTGCGGCAGATAGAAGAACAGGACAAGAGGTTGATGGTCAGTTTGTGGCCAATATATCGTCTCAGGTAAATGAACGAATTACAATCAATGGTAAATTGGGAGTTCCTGTTGGAGGTGTAAATGAATCTGCTATTGTTGGAGATATTGAGATTTTGTATCGTGTAAATGAAGACGGTACGATGAATCTTCGCTTATTCAACAAAGAAAATGACATTAATTATATAGGACAAGGAATTGGTTATACGCAAGGAGTCGGTATTTCGTACGAAGTAGATTTTGATACCTTTAGCGAGCTTGTAAATAAACTGTTTAAAAGCCATAAAATAGAAAAAGCGGTAAAAGGTTCTTCTGCCGATCAAATGCAGGATTCTTATTTAAATCCGGATTATATGAATTTTACAAGTAAAAAAGATTCGGAGAAAAATAAAAAGAAAGCAAAAGAAGACGAGGAGAAAAGAAAGAAAGAAGAAGAAAAGAAGAAAAAGGAACAGTCGCAAACACAAACTCCAAATAATAACAATCAGGGGCTGATTCCAGACAACGATTATTAACACTTTGTTAAAAATATACATTTATAAAACCATTATTCTCGATAATGGTTTTTTTTATGCTAAATTTAGGCGCTCTAATAGAATTTTCCAAGTGAGCGGGAAATTCTGATTTTTATAACACTTCATCAGGGTATTGTTAATTTTGACGATTTAATTAAAAAAATACGGTTTTATTATTTTTAATGAAATTTTTTCCTAGAAAAAACTTATTAACGAAAACGTTTGAATTTAACAGATTTTATTAATTTATGATAATCGTAACCCGAAAAGTGCTGAATGTTTGCTAATTTTACACTTTAATACTTAAATAATGCCAAAAACAATAAAAAAAGTAGGTGTTCTTACCTCAGGAGGAGATTCACCTGGAATGAATGCTGCAATACGATCAGTTGTTCGAACTTGCGCATACCATAATATAGAATGCATCGGAATTTATAGAGGGTATCAAGGAATGATTGAAGGAGACTTCAAGGAGATGGGACCACGAAGCGTAAATAATATTGTAAACAAAGGTGGAACGATCTTAAAATCGGCTCGTTCAGTTGAGTTTAGAACCCCTGAAGGTAGAAAGAAGGCACACGAAAACCTAGTTAAGGCTGGTGTAGATGCTTTAGTTGTTATTGGCGGTGATGGTAGTTTTACTGGAGGATTAATTTTTAATTCAGAATTCGATTTCCCAATAATGGGAATTCCTGGTACAATTGACAATGATATTTATGGTACAAGTTTTACTTTAGGGTACGACACGGCTTTAAATACTGTTGTAGACTGTATCGATAAAATTAGAGATACTGCGAGTTCTCATAACCGTCTTTTCTTTGTAGAGGTTATGGGTAGAGATGCGGGTCACATTGCTCTTAACGCTGGTATTGGTGCAGGAGCAGAAGAAATTCTTATTCCTGAAGAAGATTTAGGTTTAGATCGTCTTTTAGATTCACTTCAAAAAAGTAAAGCATCAGGAAAATCATCTAGCATTGTTGTAATTGCTGAAGGAGATAAAATTGGTAAAAACGTATTCGAATTAAAAGATTATGTTGAAGCTAATTTACCAGAATATGATGTACGTGTTTCTGTATTAGGACACATGCAGCGTGGTGGTTCTCCATCTTGCTTTGACCGTGTTTTGGCAAGCCGTTTAGGAGTTAAAGCAGTAGAATCTTTAATTGAAGGAAAATCTAACTATATGGTTGGACTTCGTGAAGATAAAGTGATCTTAACACCACTTGAGCAAGCTATCAAAGGTAAATCAGAAATTGATAGAGAATTATTAAGAGTGTCTGACATCATGTCGACATAACCAATATAAAGTTTAAAAAGAGAGAGAAGTTTATTGTGAGGAAATTAGACTTTGAATTAGTGTAATAAAAACAAAAGCAAAAAATTTAGTAAAATGTCAAAAGTAAAATTAGGAATAAACGGATTTGGACGTATCGGAAGAATCGTTTTTAGAGAGTCTTTCAATAGAGATAATGTAGAAGTTGTTGCAATCAATGACTTGTTAGACGTAGACCACTTAGCTTATTTATTAAAATATGATTCAGTTCACGGTCGTTTCAACGGAACTGTAGAAGTTAAAGAAGGAAAACTATATGTAAACGGAAGAAATATCCGTATCACTGCAGAAAGAAATCCTGCTGACTTAAAATGGAACGAAGTTGATGTAGATGTAGTAGCTGAATGTACTGGTATCTTCACAACTATCGAAACTGCAAGCGAGCACTTAAAAGGTGGTGCTAAGAAAGTTATCATTTCTGCTCCTTCTGCTGATGCTCCAATGTTTGTAATGGGAGTAAACCACGAAACTGCAAAAGCTTCTGATTTAGTTGTTTCTAACGCTTCTTGTACTACAAACTGTTTAGCTCCATTAGCTAAAGTTATCCACGATAATTTCGAAATCGTTGAAGGTTTAATGACTACTGTTCACGCAACTACTTCAACTCAAATGACAGCTGACGGACCTTCTAGAAAAGACTGGAGAGGTGGACGTGCTGCTGCAATCAACATCATTCCTTCTTCAACAGGTGCTGCTAAAGCGGTTGGAAAAGTTATCCCATCTTTGAATGGAAAATTAACTGGAATGTCTTTCCGTGTACCTACTGCTGACGTTTCTGTTGTAGATTTAACTGTAAAAGTGGCTAAAGAAACTACTTACGAAGAAATCTTAGCTGTATTGAAAAAAGCTTCAGAAAACGAAATGAAAGGTATCTTAGGATATACTGAGGATGCAGTTGTTTCTCAAGACTTTATTTCAGATAAAAGAACTTCTATCGTTGATGCTGGTGCAGGAATCGGTTTAAATTCGACTTTCTTCAAATTAGTTTCTTGGTATGACAATGAGTACGGATACTCAAGCAAATTAATCGATTTATCTGTACATATTGCAGGTTTAAAATAATAATATATATTTTTGCAAAATCCCGTTACTTTACAATAACGGGATTTTCTTATTTTGTTACTTCTATAATTAATGTAAAAAGTACACTTTTAAATTAAGAATAGAGAAACCTAATTCCAAAAACTAAACAAATGAAATTAATAGTTGACAGTGGATCTACTAAAGCCGATTGGATTGCGATAGATGATAATGGAAAAGTATTATTCACAACACAAACTTTAGGATTAAATCCTGAAATTCTAGACGAGCCAGAAATTATCGAAAGATTAAATGACCGTTTTGATATCTTACAAAATAAAAAAAATGCTACACATTTATTCTTTTATGGTGCCGGATGTGGTACAGATAGAATGAAAGAGTGGTTAAAAAGAATTTTTCAAGAATATTTTTCTAACGCCATTGTAGACGTTCAAGAAGATACTTATGCAGCTGTTTACGCAACAACTCCAAAAGGAGAAGAGGCAATAGTTTCAATCTTAGGAACAGGTTCTAACTGCAGTTATTTTGATGGAAAAGTATTGCATCAAAAAGTACAATCATTAGGATACATTGTTATGGATGATTGTAGTGGTAATGTTTTTGGAAAAGAATTAATTAGAAAATACTATTTTAATAAAATGCCTAAAGAATTGGCTGTTGAACTTGAAAAAGAGTACGACGTTGATCCAGATTTTATTAAAAACAAATTATATAAAGAACCAAACCCAAATGCTTATTTAGCTACTTACGCTAAATTCTTAATTAAGCATAAAGACACTGAGTTCTGTAGAAAAATCATCTTCAAAGGAATGAAGTCTTTCGTTAAGAATTACATCAAACAATTTGATAACTGCAAAGAAGTTCCAGTACATTTTGTTGGTTCTATTGCATTTTACTTGAAAGATGAATTGCAAGAGACATTTAACAAATATGAACTTCAATTGGGTAATGTTTTAAGAAGACCTATTGACGGATTAATTGCTTACCATGTCGCTAATCAATAGTTCTGGTTTTATGGAAATTGCCATTATTGCTCATGATGGAAAAAAAGCTGATTTAATTGATTTCCTAATCAAAAATGAAGCTGTTTTGCATAATGAAAAGATAAGGCTTATTGGTACTGGTACTACGGGAGGAAAAGCAGAAGCTGCGGGATTTAAAACTCAAAGAATGCTATCTGGACCTCTTGGAGGCGATGCGCAAATTGCAGGAAGAGTAGCAGAAGGAATTACGCAGATGGTTTTCTTTTTTAAAGATCCTTTATCGAGCCATCCGCATGAAGCAGATATTAATATGCTAATTCGTGTTTGCGATGTGCATAATGTGCCGCTGGCAACCAATGAAGCAACGGCACAATTATTATTAGATGCTATTGCACAGCGATTATAGAAATTTCTACATTAACATTTTTTGGCAAACAAGCCACTTGAACCGTTTCACGAGCTGGAGCGGTTTTTTCGTTAAAATAAGAACCGTAAACCGTGTTTATTGCTCCAAAGTTATTCATGTCCATGATGAAAATAGTTGACTTAACAACATTTTCAAATGTCATACCTGCAGCTTCAAGAATAGCGGCAATGTTTTGCATCACTTGATGGGTTTCATCATTAATATTGTCTGTAATCAATTCTCCTGACTCTGGATTGATTGCAATTTGTCCAGAAGCATAAAGTGTGTTTCCAGATAATACGGCTTGATTATACGGTCCGATTGGAGCCGGAGCTTTCTCGGTGAAAATGATCTTTTTCATAATAAAATTATTTTGATTCGAAAGTATATTATCTATTTGAAACGCTTCGTTTGTTCCATTTGATATCGCTAAGCATACCAGATTTAATTCCGATGAAGAAGTTCCAGTTAGAATTTGTACCCAAAGGTTGCCAGTTAAAGGCCATTCTCCAGCTTAATAAATCTCTTTCAAAACGGAATTGTGTAAAGGTAACTCCTTTTTGTACAAAATCGTATCCTGTAGAAACTCCAGCTTTCCATTTAGGGGTAAGATCGGTATTGATGGAAATCATAAGAGAGTTTCCAGAAATAGTGCTTTCTCGTTTGATGTTTGAATAGGTTAACGAATAGGCAAGTGTCATGTCCCACGGAACTTTAGAATTAAAGAATTCTGTAATTACATCATCTTTTTCGGGTTCATTGGCAAACTGACTGTTACGGCTGTCATTTAAGTCGGTATTGGTACCAAATAAGTCATCGCTTCGACCTCCGTTTCGTTGACTCTGTGTGTTTTGTTCTTTTTCTTTTCCGCTTCCTTTATTTGAGAATGAGTAGTTTACAGTTACGTTTGCACTTGTCATCCTGAATAAACTTCCGCCATTGTCAATGTTGAATTTGTCAATTTTGTTACCACCATTATCAATCGCATAAGGATCTAATGTTGCACCAAAGTTCATATTCATTTTATTATCAAAAAACTGTGTTCCACCACTAACTAATACAGGCTGCCATCCAAATGTTGATTTTCCGTCAGCATTAAAATTATAGCTTGTGCTAAAGTTTAAGTTGTTTAACAGCATTATTTTTTTAGGTTCTGTTTTTGTGCTGTCTCGATCTCTTACTTTAGCTTCAAAAGTATTGCTCAAAGCAAAACCAACAATGTTTGAATTGTCTTTTCCTGGCGATCCATATATTCCGCTTTCAAATCGCGTGTACTCAGAAGTAATTCTACCAGAAGCATCGACAGCATACGTATCGTAGTATTTTTCAAAACTAGGAGTATAGGCATAAGTTACACTCGGACGCATTACGTGTCGAATAGATTGGATTCTTTTATCGTCTCCAAAATTAAAAGTTCCGTAAATCGTCGTACCTAAATTAGTGCTGAAATTGTATGTTCTAAACGAGTCAAAACCATTTACAGTTTTGTTAACTGTTTGTCCTTCTGTAGGGTCATAAACTTTTTGAATCGTTTTATTTACCCATGTTTCCTGATAAGTTGTAGAAGCTCCAGCACTAAAATATTTGAAGATTTTAAAGTTCGTGCTTAACGGAATAGTCTGTTGCAACCCTAATTGCGCATCATCAAACATTTGTGGCTTGAAAAACAGCGAATCTTTGGTTTTAAAATAGTTTTTACCGCTTACATTATACTGTAAGTTGATATTTTTAATTAATCCCTTTTTAACGCCGTTCTTTCCAACAAAAGGATAGATACGGTCAATGCTTCCTTGTAAAGACGGAAGCGTCATAATAATGTCTTCTGTTTGTGTATTTTGACTATGAGTTGCAGATAGCGCAATACGGGAACCTGGGATCGTATTAAATGTTTTATTATACGAAATAGATGAGCTTAATGTGTTATTTAAGTTCGACCCAATATTGGCTTGGTTGATTGACTGTTTGAAGTACTTACTACTACCCATGTTGACAGAAGCAGAGAAAGTAGAATTAGGGTTCGATTTTGTGTCTTTAGAATGCGACCACTGAATATTGTAGATACTTTGTTTTGAATAATCAGGATAACCGCGTTCGCTGCTAATTAAATTTTCAAAACGAATGTTCACATTTCCTCGATACTTATATCTTGTCGCATATGCAGATTCAAATCGCATGGCGTAACTTCCGTTGGTATAATAATCACCAAGTACGGTTAAATCGTAATTATCACTTAAAGCAAAGTAGTAACCTCCATTTTGCAATGAAAATCCACGTGTATTAGAATCGTTATAACTCGGAATGATAATACCCGATACGCTTTTTTCCTTGCTTAAAGGGAAAAAACCATAAGGTAATGCAAGCGGAGTAGGAACGTCGGCAATTACCATTTGCGTTAAGCCGGCAACAATTTTTTTACCTGGCACAAACTTAATTCTGCTCGTTTGGAAATAGTATTCAGGATGGTCAATATCTTGAGCAGTTGTAATACGCGCACCTTTTAAAAAGTATACAGAGTCGTTTTCTTTTTTAGTAACAGAAGCCTTAATATTTAATTCGCCTTGTTTTGTTCTTGAATTATAAATTAAAGCCTTTTTTGTTTTAAAATTAAAGCGAATAGAATCTGGTTGTACTTCACTTGAACCCTGTTTAAAGTTAGGATATTGAGTTAATACTCCTGCAGAATCTTTAATTCTTCCAGCATAAACTTCGTCTTTTTCATAATTAAGAACAATTATGCCAGATTTTAATTCGACATCTTTGTAGTATAATTCTGCTTCATTATATAAGGTGATCAGCTTTTTTTTCTGATCAATTTTAGCATAGTCTTTTGCTTTATATCTTACTTTTCCATCCAAAAAAGTCTTTTTTGGTTTAACTGTATCTAGTTTTATGGTGTCTGTAATGGCAGGATTTTCTTTATCTGTTTGTTTTACAGCAGGTAAAGGCTTTTTTTTGTTTTTTATTTCTTGCGAGTATAAATTACCACAACCTATAGTTAGGAAAAATGATATTAAAACGATATTAAATAAGTTTGTGTGCAAAGGTTTAAATGCTATTTTTGTAAAATTATGGCTTGTTTTTTGACATGTCAAACTTACATATAATTTTTTGGCAAAAATAATCAATTCTAAAAATTATAACAGCTGCATTTTATTAAAATTAACTTTTAGATTTATGAATAGAATTAACAAATTTAAGGTAATATTTACTTTATTTCTAATAATATCGTCCTTTTATGCTCACAGTCAGTCAAATGTGTTTAAGGTAACACTTGACGCGGGGCACGGAGATCATGACTTCGGAGCGGTTTATAGCGGACGAATTGAAAAGAATATTGCTTTAGCTATTGTTTTGAAAGTGGGGAAGATTTTAGAGCTTAATCCTAATGTTAATGTAATTTATACTCGTAAAACAGATGTTTTTATAGATTTAGTTGAAAGAGCTAATATTGCTAACCGTGCAAATTCGAACATTTTTGTTTCTATTCACTGTAATGCAAATAAAAATACGGCTGCCGACGGAACAGAAACTTATGTAATGGGTTTAAGTAAAGTGGCCTCAAACCTTGAAGCGGCGAAAAAAGAGAACTCTGTAATTACATTAGAGAAAGACTACAAGCGTAAATATGAAGGTTTCGATCCAAATTCTCCTGAGTCGATGATTGGTATGACTTTGATGCAGGAAGAATATTTAGATAATAGTATTACACTTGCGACTAAAATCGAGGAAAATTTTGAGAAATTAGGAAAAAAACTTCGTCACGGAGGAGTGAAGCAAGCTCCTTTTATGGTACTTCATAAAGCTTATATGCCAAGAGTTTTGGTTGAAACAGGATTTGTATCGAATCCAACAGAAGGAAATATCCTGAATTCTGAAGAAGGTCAAGATGATATTGCAAAAGCAATTGCAGAAGCTATTTTAAGTTATAAACGTGAATATTTTGGGACAGGAGCGGAAGCTCCTGAGAGTCGGCCCATAAGAGATACTACGCCAGCAAAACCAAAAACAACTACTCCAGTTGCAGTAGCGAAAAATGCTCCAAAAGGAACCTTTTTTAAAGTACAGCTTATTGCAAGTATCAAAAAAACACCTTTAGAACCTAAAAACTTTAAAGGATTGAAAAATGTAACAATGGTGTACGAAAATAATATTTATAAATATTTCTACGAAGAAACTCCAAGTTACGAAACAGCTCAAAAATATCTGCAAGAAGCTAAAGGTAAAGGATATGGCGCTGCATTTTTAGTAGCAACTAAAGATGGAGAAAAAATCAGTATTCAGGACGCGATTAAATAATAAGCGCAAGTTCGAATATTTATATTAATTTTGTACAAACACTTAGAATTTTGAAACTAACAAGAGAAATTAAAACGGCTATTTTAGTCATCGTATCTATTTTATTATTTATCTGGGGATATAGTTTTTTAAAAGGCAGAGATCTTTTTACTAATTATACTGTCTTATACGCTGAATATGATAATGTTGAGGATTTATCACCATCAGCTCCAGTAACACTAAATGGACTTGCAATTGGTAAAGTAAGTAAAATTACAATTGATGAAGTAACAGGTAAATTACTGGTTGAACTTCAGCTTAAAACGGATTTCCCAATTACGAAAAGCAGTACAGCGGCAATTTATTCTCCAAGTTTAATTGCAGGAAAACAAATTAAAATCATTCCGAATTTTGCTGACAAAGAATTAGCTGAAGACGGACAGAAATTGACTTCTACTGTCGAATTAGGTTTGACAGAGTCATTAGGAGGAAAAATTGAACCAATTCAGCAAAAGCTTGATAAAATGCTTTTGAATATTGACAATTTGGTTACAGGATTAAACAATACTTTAGATAAGAATACTCAAGAAAATCTAAAGAAAACAATTGCCGAATTAAGTCAGACAATGCAGCAATTTCATAAAGCGTCTGGAAGTCTTAATAATATCTTGGATACTAATAAAGGACAGATTAATGGAATGGTTACAAACTTCAATAAAATGTCTGGCAACTTCAATAAGATTTCAGATTCATTAAATAAAGCAGATTTAGGTAAAACAGTTCGCAATTTGAACCAAACTTTAGCTAAAGTTGATGTTTTAATGAACAACTTGAATTCTGGAAAAGGTACAGCAGGAAAAATACTTAACGATGAGGCTTTGTATAATAACCTGACTAAAACTTCAAAAGAGCTTGAATTGTTATTGCAAGATCTTCGTCTTTATCCAACTCGTTACGTAAACGTTTCTCTTTTTGGAAAGAAAAATAAACCATACGTAGCACCAACAGAAGAAACAAACTCAACTGATAAAAAATAATTATAAATGAGTTATTTAGATAATATTTTATTTGCAGTACTTCTTATAGTAGGTTTCGGTTTTTTTGCAGCGAGCGTAAAAAAAATCATCCGAAATATTAATTTGGGAGTTGATGTAGATCGAAAAGATAATCCTAAAGCTCGTTGGAAAAACATGGCATTGATTGCTCTTGGGCAATCAAAAATGGTGAGACGCCCTGTTGCAGGAATCCTTCATATTTTTGTATATGTAGGTTTCATAATAATTAATATCGAATTATTAGAGATTATTATTGATGGACTTTTTGGAACACATAGAGTTTTTGCGCCTTATTTAGGTGTAGTCTATGATGTTTTAATTGCTTCATTTGAAATATTGGCGATACTTGTAATTATTGCTGTAGTTGCATTTTGGATTAGAAGAAATGTAATTCGTTTGAAGCGTTTTATTAATTCTGATTTGAATGGATTTCCAAAAAGTGATGCCAATTACATTCTGTATTTTGAAACAGTTTTAATGATTCTGTTTTTATTGATGAATGCTTCAGATTTGCATTTGCAGAATGTTCCAGAAGGATATTCTCATTTTCATAAAGCAGGAAGTTATCCAATTAGTCAATTTATAGCGCCAATTTTTAATGGTACGTCTAATGAAGCAGTTGGATTGATGTTTGAAGTTTTCTGGTGGCTACATATTTTTGGTATTTTAGTTTTTATGAACTATTTATACTTTTCAAAACACTTGCATATTCTTTTGGCTTTCCCGAATACATATTTTGCAAACTTAAAACCAGAAGGTCAATTTGATAATTTAGCTTCTGTTACAAAAGAAGTAAAATTAATGATGGATCCAAATGCTGATCCGTTTGCCGCAGCTCCAGTTGATGAGAATGCGCATCCGGCTAAATTTGGTGCGAGCGACGTTCAGGATTTAAACTGGGTTCAGTTGTTAAATGCTTATACATGTACAGAATGCGGACGTTGTACTTCTTCTTGTCCTGCAAACCAAACTGGTAAAAAATTGTCTCCACGTAAAATTATGATGGATACAAGAGATCGTTTAACTGAAGTTGGTAAAAATATTGATGCTAATAAAGGTGTGTTTGTTCCAGATAACAAAACATTATTAAACGATTATATTACTCCAGAAGAATTATGGGCTTGTACTTCTTGTAATGCTTGTGTTGAGGAATGTCCTGTAAATATTAGTCCGTTGTCTATTATTATGGATATGCGTCGTTATTTAGTGATGGAACAAAGTGCTGCTCCAATGTCATTAAACGCAATGATGACTAATATTGAAAATAACGGTGCACCTTGGCAGTACAGCCAGCAAGACCGTTTAAATTGGAAAAACGAGAATTAAGATTTATTGTTTAATCGGTTAGTTGTTTAACCGTTTAATCGATTTTAAAATAATATTTCGGTTTTACAGAATTGTCATTTCGCTTTTAGCGATTAAACAATTTCACGATTAACCGATTAAACAAAAGTGAGAGAAATGTCAGAAAATTTAGTAGTACCAACAATGGCAGAAATGCTTGCCGAAGGAAAACAGCCAGAGGTTTTGTTTTGGGTAGGTTGCGCAGGAAGTTTTGATGATAGAGCAAAAAAAATTACTAAAGCATTTGTGCGAATTTTAAATCGTACCAATGTTTCTTTTGCAGTTTTAGGTACAGAAGAGAGTTGTACTGGCGATCCTGCAAAAAGAGCTGGAAATGAATTTTTGTTTCAAATGCAAGCTATGATGAATATCGAGGTTTTGAATGCTTATGAAGCTAAAAAAATCGTTACAGCTTGTCCGCATTGTTTTAATACATTGAAAAATGAATATCCGGAATTAGGTGGTAATTACGAAGTTATTCATCATACAGAATTCTTGAAATCATTAATTGATGATGGAAGATTAACTGTAGAAGGTGGACAATTTAAAGGTAAAAAAATTACGTTCCACGATCCTTGTTATTTAGGTAGAGCCAATAAAGTTTACGAGGCACCGAGAGATTTAATTCAGAAATTGGACGTTGAATTAGTTGAAATGAAACGTTCTAAAGCAAATGGATTATGCTGTGGAGCAGGTGGAGCACAAATGTTTAAAGATGCTGAACCTGGAAACAAAGAAGTAAATGTTCTTCGTACAGAAGATGCATTAGAAGTAAAACCAGATATTATTGCTGCGGGTTGTCCGTTCTGTAATACAATGTTAACCGATGGTATCAAACATCAGGAAAAAGAAGGACAGGTTAAAGTTCTGGATATTGCTGAGTTAATTGCAAATGCACAGGATTTGTAATCTGAGTTGCTAAGTTACTAAGATGCTAAGATTCTAAGATTGAATCTTAAAAATCTAAAATCAACAATCTAAAATCTAAAATTAAAAATGTATATACCTTTTGAAAATTTACCAGGTGAATCTAGAGTTTGGATTTACCAGTCGAACAGAAAATTTTCTGAGGAAGAGTTTTCTGAAATCGAAACAGATTTAAAAGCTTTTGTAGAACAATGGGCTGCACACGGCACAAGTCTAGAAGCTTCGTTTTTATTAAAATACAACCGATTTATAATATTAGCAGTAAATCAAGATGTACAGGCTGCTACAGGTTGTTCTATTGATAGTTCTGTTGAATTTATTCAAAGTTTAGAGAAAAAGTACAACGTTGATTTATTGGATAAAATGAATGTTACTTTTAAACTTGGAGAACATATTGCACATAAACCATTAATTGATTTCAAGAAAATGGTAAAAGATAAATCAGTTTCTGAGAATACAATTGTTTTCAATAACTTGGTAAACAATATCGAAGAATTTAATGAGTCTTGGGAAGTTCCTGCAGCCGATAGCTGGCACAGCAGATTTTTCTAAGAGAAAATATTGATAATAGAAAAGGCGTAAAATTTATATTTTACGCCTTTCTTTTTTATAGGA
Organism: Flavobacterium sp. ACN2; assembly: GCF_002303885.1. Classification (GTDB taxonomy): domain Bacteria; phylum Bacteroidota; class Bacteroidia; order Flavobacteriales; family Flavobacteriaceae; genus Flavobacterium. The sequence goes on from NZ_MRCM01000013.1 coordinate 97,312, forward strand.
TTATAAATGTTAATTCATTATTATTGTTTGTGTAAATTCTAAAAATATAATTTAAATTTTATGAAGGAAGAAATTAAGGTTGTTGCAGGTATTTCGGCTAAATCAAGTTTGAAATGGTTGGTTATAATGATAATCGGAAATTTGTTTACGTTGATCCTTTTTTTAATCATTCTTTTTCAAAATGCTGATTTTGCTGGCGGCGCACATGGAAATGCTTACGCTTTTTTGTCGGGATTATTTTTAAATAATATTTACGGATTTATTTTACTTGCTGGAGCTCCAGTTTTTGCTATTTTGTATTTTTTGATTGCAAATAAAGCAGCTATTCAGCAGATGATTTATCTGACTTGGAAAAATAAAGTATTTGCCAGTTATATTGATTCTAAAGTCGTCTTTCTGGTTGATAAATTAACAGCTTCAAACAATTGGTCGAGTGCGGTTTCTAATAAAGCGTTGTTGAAAATGCAACTTTTAGAAGCAAACAGAAATGACAAAGAAAGTTCTAAAATCAAAAAGAAAGTGATTAATTATTTATTTCAAAAGATAAATCTGGATGATGTTGATTTTAGCAACAAAGATTTAAAACTATCTGAAGTAGTTTCGGTAAAATTAAATCAATTTATTTCTGAAGCTGTTGAACCTTCATTATTGTTTTTTTGGCTGTTATTATTAATTCAAATCGTTTTGTTTGTTGCTGCGCAGTTTTAAAACGGTGTTTTGAAAACAAAAGGTCTAATCTAGCCCCGATGGGAGTGATATCCTTTTATGCCGGTGTTCGGCATAAAAGATATAACGGACAGCGGGAGTGTGGTTCTTTTAACCAATATTGTGCTGCTCCTAAAAATATTTATCAACCAGAGTTAATCTAATTTTGTCAAAAATCTAACAATTTAAACGGTTAATTAAACGCTATTTTTGAGTATTTTCGTAGAATTAAATTTTATACATGAAAATAGCAATTGTCTGTTATCCTACTTTTGGAGGTAGTGGTGTAGTAGCTACTGAGTTAGGTCTCGAATTGGCCAGAAGAGGACACGAAATACATTTTATTACATATAGCCAGCCAGTGAGATTGGCACTTTTGAATCCGAATGTTCATTATCACGAAGTAAACGTTCCGGAATATCCTTTGTTTCATTATCAGCCATACGAATTAGCGTTGTCTAGTAAATTGGTTGATATGGTGAAATTGTACAAAATTGAGCTTCTGCACGTGCATTATGCCATTCCGCATGCTTATGCAGGTTATATGGCAAAACAAATGCTTAAGAACGAAGGGATTAATCTACCCATGATTACAACACTTCACGGTACCGATATTACGCTTGTTGGAAATCATCCTTTTTATAAGCCTGCGGTGACTTTTAGTATTAATAAATCAGATTATGTGACTTCGGTTTCGCAGAGTTTGAAAGATGATACGTTGAAATTGTTCAAAATCAAAAATAAAATTAAGGTGATTCCAAATTTTATTGAATTGGACAAAGTCAAAAAAGATCCAAATGCGCCTTGTCACCGTTATGTAATGGCGAATGAGAATGAGCGTATTATTACTCACATTAGTAACTTTAGAAAAGTAAAACGTATTCCAGATATTATTAAGATTTTCTATAACGTTCAGAAAGAAATTCCAGCTAAACTGATGATGGTTGGTGATGGACCTGAAAAGGAAAAAGCAGAGATTTTATGTCAGGAATTGGGGATTTTAGATAAAGTGATTTTCTTTGGGAATAGCCATGAAATTGATAAAATCTTATGCATGACCGATTTGTTTTTACTGCCTTCAGAAACTGAAAGTTTTGGTTTGGCGGCTTTGGAAGCAATGGCATGTGGTGTTCCAGTAATTTCAAGTAATTCTGGAGGTTTGCCTGAAGTAAATTTTGATGGTTTTTCTGGATACTTAAGCAATGTCGGAAACGTTGAAGAAATGGCACAAAATGCATTGAAGATTTTAAAAGACGATGCGGTTTTAAGTCAGTTTAAGGCAAATGCTCTAGAAGTGGCTAGAAAATTTGACATTAAAAACATTTTGCCTAAATATGAAGCTTTATATCAGAAAGCAGTTGATGATTACAAATTGGAGAAGCACTAATTTAAAAGAATAAGATGAAAAAAGTAATTTCTGTTTTAGCGATTTTTGTTTTGATTTCGTGTGGAGTGAAGAAGGCTGGAAGTTCAAATGCGGCATTGTACGAAGTTTTAACAACTCAATCGGACGGTGGTGGAAATATTAAGTTTTTTGAAATTTTGACCGAGCCAAATGAAATCAAAATGCTTGAAAACGATCCGCTTTTGGCAAATAAGATGAAGGATCCCGATATTCAGGATTACAATTATGTGATTCTAAATATGGGCGAAAAAAATACAAGCGGTTATTCTATTGATGTTGAAAAGGTAGAAGAGACAGATAAAAATATCATTATCACTGTAAAAGAAAATAGTCCAGCAAAAGATGCCATGACGATGCAGGTAATTTCATATCCTTATACGGTGGTGAAAATTCATTCTAAGAAAGAAATTATTATTAAGTAAGTGGTTAGTGACTAGTAAATAGTTATTAGTTATTAGTGAAGAGTTAGAGGTTAATGTCTGGCTGAGCGGAGTCTAAGCCATTTTTTAGACTAAAGCCCTTCGATAGAATCTAAAACAAAAAAATAAAAAAAACCTGTCGATTTTAAACGACAGGTTTCTTCTTACAATTATTTTTTAATTTTAATTTAGAATCTAAATTTAACGCCTAAACCAACGTCAAATCCAAAATTGTCATCATCATAGTAACCTGAACCAATTTCTGGTCTTGCGTCCAATGATAAAGTAAGTGGTACTTCTTTAAATCTATATTCTATACCGATATCTCCAGCTGCAAAAACATAAGTTCCGCTATCGCTGTATCTGTAATTATTGTTGTAGTAATCGTGATCCCAAGCAGCTAGTCCTCCACCGACACCAGCGTACCAGTTAAAACCTCCGTCGATGTTCCAAACCCATTGGTAAAGGGCAACTCCTTTTATGGCGTCTACATCACTGCTGTTTCTCCATCCTAAATCAAATTCAAGTCTGTTTTTTTGATTTAATCCTAATTGGTATGATATTTCTCCTCCAAATCCGTTGTTGTCTCCTAGACGTAATCCTAAAGCGTGTTTCGAAATTTCTTGTGATTGAGCCGTAAATGCTAAACCAAGAAGCATAAGGGCAGATAAAAGTATCTTTTTCATAAAAATGGTTAATTAATTTTTTTCAAATGTATTATATCAGTCAAATAGAGAACGTATAATATTTTTGAAAATTGTTATATAATTTTCATTTTTAGGAATTCCGACCGTTAAAATTCTTAAAAAACTGCTTCTGAGGTCTTTATTTAAGGATTATTGAAGAAATGAGCTGAGAAGTGATAAGATCTTCCATTTCTAGAAGATTTTCCTCTTCAGCAAAGTTGCTAGCCTTGTAAGAGAACAGTTTCCAACGTTTTTTATGGTATTCCAGAGCCGTTAAGTTTTCTACCCAATCACCAGAATTGAGGTATAAAGTAGAACCGTGTTTGTTTTCTTTGGTTACGATTTTAGGTTCGTGAATATGTCCGCAGATAACATAATCGTAATTCTTTTCAATGGCTAGATCGGTTGCTGTGGTTTCAAAATCAGAAATAAATTTTACTGCTTTTTTAACGCTCGCTTTTATTTTTTTAGAAAAAGAATAAGGTTCGCGTCCTAATTTAGCCAGACACCAATTGGCAAAACGGTTCATTAAGATTAGATAATCGTAACCTAATCCGCCTAATTTTGCAATCCATTTTGAATGCTGAACCGAGGCGTCAAAAACGTCTCCGTGAAAAATCCAGGCTTTTTTGTCGTCTAATTCTAAAACTAATTTATCAACTAGAGCAAAATTTCCCATGTTCATATCACTGAATTTTCGAAGGATCTCATCGTGATTTCCAGTAATATAGTAAACTTTTGTTCCTTTAGAAGCCATTCCTATAATGCGCTGAATCACTCGTAAATGTGCTTTTGGAAAATACGATTTACGAAACTGCCAAGCATCAATTATATCGCCGTTTAAAACTAAAGTTTTGGGTTTAATGCTTGAAAGATAGTTGTTTAGTTCTTTAGCGTGACTTCCGTAAGTTCCTAAATGGACATCAGAAAGAATGACCAATTCGACATTTCTTTTTTTCAATTTTTCTTGATTTGAAGTTTTACAAATGAAAGAAAATTTGTGAAATTTAATTTTATTAAAAGGTTACCAAAAAGAGGGTAATTTTACCAAATTGTGATTTTTATCCCATTTAATGTTTCGTTAATAATACCAGTTTTAAATTTTTTAATTTAATTCATAAAACTTACATTTGCTCAAAACAAAACACAATGGCAGGAAACAGCTTCGGCACACTATATAAAGTAACTACATTTGGAGAATCTCACGGTGAAGCTTTAGGCGGAATTATTGACGGATGTCCTCCAGGAATACAATTAGATTTTGAAGCAATTGAAGTAGATATGGCTCGTAGAAAGCCAGGTCAGTCGGCAATTGTTACGCAGAGAAAAGAACCAGATGCAGTTCAATTTCTATCAGGAATATTCGAAGGAAAAACGACAGGAACTCCAATCGGTTTCATTATTCCAAACACCAATCAGAAATCAGACGATTACTCTCATATAAAAGATAATTACCGACCAAGCCATGCTGATTATGTTTACGATCAGAAATATGGTTTCCGCGATTATCGTGGTGGTGGAAGAAGTTCTGCAAGAGAAACAGCAAGTAGAGTAGTAGCAGGTGCAATTGCAAAGCAAATGTTGCCAGAAATTAAAATCAATGCTTATGTTTCTTCTGTTGGTCCAATTCACTTAGAAACACCATACCAAGAATTAGATTTTTCTAAAATTGAAAGCAATCCAGTGCGTTGTCCAGATGAGAAATCTGCAGCGACTATGGAAGAATATATTCGTGAGATCCGCAAACAGGGAGACACTGTTGGAGGTGTTGTGAGTTGTGTAATTCAAAATGTTCCAGTTGGTTTAGGAGAACCAGTATTTGATAAACTTCATGCAGAATTAGGAAAAGCAATGCTTTCTATTAATGCAGTAAAAGGTTTTGAGTACGGAAGTGGTTTTTCTGGATCTGAAATGAAAGGAAGCGAACATAACGATTTATACAATCCTGATGGAACTACAAAAACAAATTTATCAGGTGGAATTCAGGGCGGTATAAGCAACGGAATGGATATTTATTTCAGAGTTGCCTTTAAGCCAGTTGCAACTATTATGCAGACTCAAGATTCTTTAGATAATAAAGGAAACATTACACCAATGACAGGAAAAGGACGTCATGATCCGTGTGTAGTGCCTCGCGCAGTGCCAATCGTAGAAGCGATGGCCGCAATTGTTTTGGCCGATTTTTATTTAATCAACAAAACATATTAATAAAAGGTAAGACAGTGAGGGTCTTATTATTTTAATAATTAAAAAATAAATTAATGCAAGAAGTTACAGAAACTAAAAAACAATCATTTCTTTCGGGATTAACAGGGCAAATTATAATTGCAATGGTTCTTGGAGCCATTTTAGGAATTATATTGCACAACACCATTTCGCCCGAATCAGCGCAGGCATTTAGCAGTAAAATTAAAATGCTGGCAACCATCTTTATTCGTTTGGTGCAAATGATTATTTCTCCATTGGTTTTTACGACTTTGGTAGTAGGAATTGCGAAATTGGGTGATATTAAAACCGTTGGAAGAATTGGAGGAAAAGCTATTGGGTGGTTTTTTACAGCTTCATTTATTTCTCTTTTAATTGGATTGTTTTACGTAAATATTTTGCAGCCAGGTGTTGGTCTAAAACTAGATCACGTTGATATGGCAGCAGCTTCTGAGGTTACAGGTAAAACACAAAATCTGTCTTTTGATAATTTTGTTGAGCATATCGTGCCAAAAAGTATTGTGGAAGCGATGGCTACAAATGAAATTCTTCAGATTGTAGTTTTCTCTATTTTCTTCGGATTAGCAGCAGCTTCTCTAGGACCAACAGTAAAACCAATTATTAGTGCTTTTGATAAACTATCGCACATTGTTCTAAAGATGGTAAACTATGTAATGAAGTTTGCTCCAATTGGAGTTTTTGGAGCCATTGCAGGTGTGTTTGCTATTCGAGATGCAGAAGAATTGGTTATTACGTACTTCAAATTTTTCGGTTCGTTTTTAATTGGTATCGGTACGCTTTGGGCAATTTTAATTGTGATCGGATATATTTTCCTAAAAGGAAGAATGACGGAATTGCTAAGACGTATTACAGGGCCTCTAGCAATCGCTTTTGGAACTACAAGTAGTGAGGCCGTATTTCCTAAATTAACAGAAGAATTAGAAGGATTTGGAGTAAAAGATAAAATCGTTTCTTTCATGTTGCCGCTTGGATATTCCTTTAATCTTGACGGAAGTATGATGTACATGACTTTTGCGAGCATCTTTATTGCTCAATTCTATAATGTGCATTTAGATTTAGGAACGCAAATGGCAATGCTTTTAGTTTTAATGCTTACCAGTAAAGGTATTGCAGGTGTGCCACGTGCCAGTTTGGTTGTCGTTGCGGCGACGTGTGGTATGTTTGATATTCCGATTGAAGGAATTGCATTAATCCTTCCAATTGACCATTTCTGCGACATGTTTAGAAGTGCAACAAATGTATTAGGAAATGCATTAGCGACTTCTGTTGTTGGACAATGGGAAAACAATAAAGAATAGTAAAAAGGCTGAGATTTTAATTTTTTTATCTTAGTTGTTGAAAATAATTTTTGAAAAGCTGTATTTTTTTATGAAATACAGCTTTTTTTTATTTTAAAGTGTATATTTGATCAAACTAGCCGATTGATGCCCCAAAAACGGATTTTGTTACTTTTACTCTTGATTCTGAATTGCTTTGCCAATTCGGCAATCGCGCAATCTAATTGTAATCTGGATCCTAAAATTGATAAGACTGTTAAGAAAGCACTTTTAAATTTTAGAGAATCTAATTTCGAAAAATCACTTATCTATTCTAGAGCAGCCTTAAATGCGGCAACAGTACTAAAAGATTACTGTCTTACTGCTCGTTCCTATAATATTATCGCGGCCAACTATAATGAATTGGCAGAGTTTGATAAAGCGATTTTCTTCTACAAAAAAGGGCTGTATTATGCCAATAAAACCGATAACGATTCTATAAAATGTCTTCTCTATAATAATTTAGGGAATATGTATTGTTTCGAAAAGAAACAGTTTGATGAAGGAATCCGTAATTATAAAAAAGCAGTTGCTTATGCTTTGAAAATTAATGATTTGAAAGAGGTGTATTTTACCAATGTCAATATTGCTTGGGCGTATTTTGATATTGGAAACTTCAATCAAGGGCATCTTTTTTTGAAATATGTTAATAGCACGAAATTAAAATATAACGACGGATCGACAGAAGTTATAGTAGATATGCTGAACGGTATTTATGCTAGCCATAAAAATGATTACAAGGCTGCAAATGCCTATTTTTTGAGTGCTATTGAATCTGGAAAAAAATGTCAAGAAAAAACAGATTTGGCACATGCTTATTTAGAATATGCCCATTTCCTAAATAAAATAGATAAGAACAAAGAGGCTTACGAAGCACTTGTTAATCATTATAATCTTTCTGATAATTTATATGATGTTAAAAAACTGAAAAAGGCTTCTCAAGCAGGTTTAAGTCTAGAATTGGATGAATATAGAAGGCAGATTGATAAAGTTGAAGGGGAAAAAGTAGAGCAATCTCAAAGTTTAAGAAAATCAAAAATCATTGTCATTCTTTTTATTTTGATTTCGCTGATTCTTTTAATTTTAATCGTCACACTGATAAAGAATATCAGATACAAGAAAAAACATAATTTAGAGCTTCTTAAAGCGAAAGAAATTGCAGAAGAAGCCTCTTTACTCAAAACGCAATTTATATCGACCATAAGCCACGAATTGCGCACTCCGCTTTATGGAGTTGTAGGAATCACCAATATGCTGCTCGAAGAACATAAAGAAATTTCGAGAAGCCAGCATTTAAGTTCCTTAAAATTTTCTGCGAGATATCTATTGTCTCTCGTAAATGATATTTTGCAGATTAACAAAATTGAAGAGAACAAAATTGTATTGGAGAATCTGACTTTTAATATTTCTGATGAAATTACGGTAATTAAGAATTCGCTTTCTTTTCTTTCACAGAAGAATAATAATAGTATTTCTATTGATATTGATTCTCATATTCCAGAATATTTAATTGGAGATAAATTGCGCTTGGCTCAGATCTTAATGAATTTGGTCAGCAATGCCTTGAAATTTACCAAAGACGGACAAGTTGAAATTATAGTAAAACTGAATAAAGTAGAAGGAAAGCTCCATTATTTAGATTTCTTGATAAAAGACAACGGAATCGGAATTGCGGCTGTAGATCAGAATAAGATTTTTGAAAAATTTGTTCAAGTTGGCCGTAAAGACGAAGATTATCAAGGTACAGGATTGGGGCTTAGTATTGTAAAAAGGCTTTTAGGGCTTTTTGGAAGCACCATTACTCTAGATAGCGATTTAGGTAAAGGAACTTCATTTTCGTTTACCATTGCTTTTGAGCATGATTTAGCCAAAACGAAAAGTATTATTGATGAGATTGAAGTTGATTTGACTTCGAGCGAAGTTTATAAAATTCTAGTTGTTGAAGACAATTTGATTAATCAGCTTGTTACCAAAAAGATTATCGAAAAAAATAATTATTCCTGTAAAGTAGTCGATGATGGTTTTGCAGCTCTTAAAGCCTTAGAAAACGATACGTTCGATCTAATTTTAATGGATATTAATATGCCTTTAATGAACGGATTTGAAACCACCAAACGAATACGTCTTCAAGGTATAGAAACTCCTATTGTCGCTTTGACGGCTTTTGATAAAGATGAAATTACAGATGAGGCGATTTCATCTGGGATGAATGATATTATTATTAAACCTTTTGAACCGGTTAAATTATTTAAAATAATCAATTTCCTTATAAAAGAAAAAAACGCTGTTTAGTACCAGCGTTTTTTGTTTTTCTTAGCGTTTGTTGACTTTCTCGATTTGTGAGCTCCGCCACTTCTGTTTGAGCTTTTAGGTTTTTCTCCGGCTTCTGGACTTCCAGAATGCCATTGATACGGATGATCAGCAATCGTTTTTACGTCAACTTTTATTAATTTTTGAATGTCTTTCCAATATGGAAGTTCATCTTTTCCGCAGAAAGAAATTGCGATTCCGCCATTTCCTGCACGACCTGTACGGCCAATTCGGTGAACGTACGTTTCTGGAATATTTGGTAAGTCAAAATTGATTACATAAGGCAATTGCTCGATGTCAATTCCTCGTGCAGCAATATCGGTTGCAACCAAAACTCCAACTTCTTTGTTTTTGAAAGCATCTAGAACTCTTTGTCTTGCGTTTTGCGATTTATCTCCGTGAATGGCTTCTGCAGGAATATCTTTTTTGCGAAGCGCTTTTACCACATTATCTGCGCCATGTTTTGTTCTCGAGAAAACAAGTACGTTCGATAAATTTTCTTCTTTAATTAAATTGTATAGCAAGTTTCTTTTTTCTGTTTTATCAACAAAATAAATGCGTTGTTCTACATTTTCTGCTGTAGAAGAGACTGGAGAAACTTCAACTTTTTCTGGATCTTGAAGAAACATTTCTGCCAATTCGCGAATTGCAATTGGCATTGTTGCAGAGAAAAGTAACGTTTGTCTGTTTTTAGGAGTCAGTTTTACGATTTTTTTGACATCGTTTATAAAACCCATATCCAGCATTTGATCGGCTTCATCTAGCACTAAAGTGTGTAAATGATTTAAATCAAGAAAACCTTGTTTATGAAGGTCTAATAAACGTCCTGGAGTGGCAACTAAAATATCAACTCCGTTTTTTAAAGTATCTACTTGCGGATTTTGAGAAACTCCTCCAAAAATAGTCAGCTGCGTTAAGTTGGTATATTTTGCATAAGTGTCAAAACTTTGACCGATCTGCACTGCTAGTTCGCGAGTAGGCGTAACCACAAGTGCACGGATCACTTTTGCTTTTTTTGATGAACCGACAATTCGGTGTAATTGATGTATGATTGGAATAGCAAATGCTGCCGTTTTTCCTGTTCCTGTCTGTGCACAGCCAATTAAATCACGGCCTTCTAATACAATCGGAATTGATTTTTCCTGAATTGGGGTCGGATTTAAGTAGCCTTCTTCAAATACGGCTTTTTGTATACTTTTTGAAAGTGATAGATCTTCGAATAACATATCTTTGGTATTTAGTATTTCAGTTTTAATAACTAAAATGCTGTGCAAAGATATGTTTATTCGTTCAATCGTTTGTTTGAATTTGCTTTTATTTGGCAAATAGGCCTTATGGCATAGCCCAATAGGGCATTTAAAATCAAGCCGGTTCGATGTTTGCTTTGATAAAATCGGTAATTAAATAACCAATCAATTTGCCGATTAAATTATTGTTTGGAGAATTATCTAAATCTGGCGCTCCTTCGCAGATATGCAGATATGCAGCATGTTTATGTTCGCCAAAGAAAGAAACAAATTGTCTTAGTTCTTCAACAGAGAAACCGCTGATAGTCATGGCGCTACTGGCAATGTTTGGAATTGCATCAAGATCAATTTCAATTCCGAAAGCATCACTTTTAATAAAATCCAAAGCGGTAATCATTTCGCGATTAAAATCTTTTTCTTTTCTAATGTTGACACTGTCGTAAGTATTGTATCGAACGCGGTCTTCCAATTTTTTTATAATATCTAAAACACTTTTTGAAGTATAATTTTCGTGAAGGCCAAAAATGAAGTATTTCTTTAAAAAACCTTCTTCGTAAGCATATGAAAATCCATTTCCGCTATGGCGGCCTTCTAAAATTCTAAAATCAGAATGCGCATCAAAATTGATTGCATTTATTGGTTTTCCTTTCGCAAGAGCGGCACCTTTAATATTTCCGTAGGCATTATTGTGGCCTCCGCCAATAATAATTGGCGTTTTTCCAGCCTTGATTATAGTAAAGATGATGTGAGAGACTTCTTTGTCGATTTTTTCAACCAGCTGACTTAATTTTGAACGATCGTCAATGTCGTTAAAATCTAAGTTTTCTACCTGACGCATTTCGTCAGTAACATTAATATGTCCTAAAATAATAATGTTACTTCCTTTGCAAAAACGATTGTGCTGAATATTTGCAATGCTTTTTATAGCAGATTGCCATGCAGAAGCGGCTCCAGGCCTTCCGTAATTGGCGCGAACACCAATATCTTCGGGAATTCCTAGAAGCACATATTTAGCTTCACTTTCTTTAATAAAATTAATCTTATCAATTCCTGGCGGAATGACAATCATTTTTTCTCCGAACTTTATTTCACCACTTCTGTGATTTGTGATTTTAGCTAAATCATTTATAGTGAATGGGATTAATTTTTCCATGAAAAAAATTTATTTTCCAAAAATAATATAATTGTAGAAACTTACGTTATTACCTTATATTAATTCTTAAATTTGTTATTAAAGAAAATTATTTAAATATGGAAAACCCAAAGAACAACAATTCAAGTCTAAAGGCGGTAATCGCAGTTTTAGCAGTCCTACTGATCGGTAGCTTAGTGTATATTTTTAAATTATCTTCTGATACAGAGGTGGTTAAGACTGAACTTACAACAACCTTGACTGAGAAAGAATCTGTAATGAAAGATTTACAGGAGTTAAAAGCGACTTATGATGCTGCAATTGCTGAAAACACTTCTATGTCTGACGAATTAATCCAAGAAAGAGACAAAGTTGTGGCTTTGATGGATGATTTGAACAAGTCTAAAGGAGATGTTTCTAAATACAGATCTCAAGTTCAAGCAATGCAGAGTAAAATGAAAACTTTAGTTGCTGAAAACGATGAGTTGAAAAAACAAAATGGTGTTTTAACAACTCAAAGAGATAGTACAATTGTAGTTTTAGGAGAGTCTAAAAAGTATAATGAAGTATTAGTTGGTCAAAACGAAGAGTTAGCTAAAACTGTAGAAAAAGGATCTAAATTATCTGTTTTAAATACTAAAACTTCAGCTTACAAATTGAAAAGCTCTGGAAAACAAATCGAAACTGATAAAGCAAGTCGTGCTGATGTTTTGAAAGTTAGTTTTACAATTGCTGAAAATCAAATTGCAAAATCTGGAGACAAAACGTATTATGTTCAAGTTATCGATGCTAAAAACAATGTTTTAGGCGAAAAGAAAACTGAAAGTTTTGGAGAAAACACATTAACTTATAGCTTTAAAACTACAGTGAAATACGAAAATAAAACTGTACAAGTTAGTGAAGATCTTCCAGGAAAAGATTTTGCTAAAGGAACTTATTTTATTAATGTTTTTGATAATGATGAGTTAGTTTCTAAAACTAGTTTTAGTTTAAGATAAGGAGCCTTAGGGATACAATACCACTTAAGATATTAAAGGTCTGTGATTTTTCACAGGCCTTTTTTTATGGGATAATGTGTGGTGATTTTTTCAATTTAATCTGTATATATCTGCCATAATCTTTTTACATCTGCGTGAAACATTTTGCGCATAGATTTTTTTTTACGCAGATGTAAAAAGATTTTGGTTGATCTAAATTAGATTTTGCAGATTAGATCAAATTATTTTAGTAAGTATGCTTCTTTAACTAGAATCTATTCGTTGGTGGTTGCTTGTAAAAATAGCAATTGATTGCGAAATTGCAATAATGCATTATGTTGTATATCAATCTGATTTTGAAAAGTACCAATATTGCTTTTAGTATAATTTTGATTATTTTTTAATTCCTCATAAACTTTATCAGATAAATCTTTTTCAAAACCTTGTTTATACATATCCAATAAACGTTGAAAAGTTATGTCAGGATAAATAAAATGTTCAGCTCCATTATTATCGTCTATGTATTTTTGCAGAAGAGATTGAACTTCTAAATGAAGTTTTTGTGTGGTTAGAAAAATACCTAACAAATTATTTCTTTCTTCATCAGGTTTTGAGTGAAAAGTTTTCTTATATGTTAACCAAGCAATAAGAAGTCCTGCTATACCTATAAAGATTTCCATATTTGTTTTTGTTCAAATATAGTAAATAAAAAAGCCTCTAATTAAAGAGACTTTCATTTCATATTGTTGCATTTTAAGTTTGTCCTTTGTTTGATGTAAAGTGGGTATCTTACCTTATTTTATTCCATTTCACCCACTGAATTATTTTAAAATTTTTCCTTCTGCGAAAACAGATTCGATAAGATTGCTTCCAAAAGCGTAAGGAATTTGGTAATAAGAGGAAATAGGTTTTGTTAGAATCAGATTGGCTTTTTTGCCTTTTGTGATACTTCCGTGTGTTTCTGAAAGTCCCATTGCGTAGGCGCCGTTTATTGTTGCTGCATTAATCGCTTCTTCTGGCGTCATTTTCATTTTGATGCAAGCTGTTGCTACAACAAAATTCATATTTCCTGATGGAGTAGAGCCAGGGTTGAAATCTGTTGCTAACGCTAAAGGTAAACCTGCTTTTATCATTTCGCGTGCTGGTGTATACGGAATGCTTAAAAAATAAGAACAAGAAGGTAAAGCAACAGGCATTGTTTCGGTGTCTTTTAAGGCTTGAATATCTTCTGGATTCATAATTTCAAGATGATCTACAGAAAGGGCATTAAATTTAACGCCAGCCTGAATTCCGCCAATAGAATTAAATTGATTGACATGGATTTTCGGTTTCAAGCCAAATGCTAAACCTGCTTCCATTATTTTTTCGGTTTCTTCTACAGAAAAATAACCGCTTTCGCAGAAAACATCTACGTAATCAGCAAGCTTGTTTTTGGAAATTTCTGGCAGCATTTCGTTAATCATTTCGTCAAGATAGCCAGCTTTATCGTCTTTGTAATGTAAAGGAAAAGCATGTGCGCCTAGAAATGTCGCTTTGATGGCGATAGGATAGTTTTCTGCCAATTTTTTAATTACACGAAGCATCTTTAATTCTCCATCGACCGTCAAACCGTAACCTGATTTAATTTCTACAGCTCCAGTTCCTAAATGCATTACTTCTTCCAGACGGATTTTAGATTGCTCATAAATTTCTTCTTCAGAAGTTTCGTTTAGTTTTTTAGCCGAATTTAAAATTCCACCACCACGATTGGCTATTTCTTCATAAGAAAGACCATTTATACGATCAACAAATTCCTGCTCGCGATTTCCTGCATAAACAATATGCGTGTGGCTGTCGCACCAAGACGGAAGAACAACTTTTCCAGTTGCATCAATAGTTTTATTAGCTTTGATTTCTGGAAGATTATCCATTGAGCCGAAATCTTCAATTAAATTGTCTTTTAATACCAAAAAAGCATTTTTAATTGTTGGAAGTTTTGCCATTTCCGCACCCGAAACTTTAGTGATAGAAGTTTCGCGAACTTGTAATAACTCTTGTATGTTTATGATTAATGTTGTCATCGTTGATGTTGTTATAAAACACAAAATTCACAAATTTTCACTTATTAATGAATGAAAACTTATGAAATTTGTGTCAGATTGGAATTTGGAATTTTAAAAATTCAATATTATTATCTTTATTCAGAAACGGTAATTTCGAACATTTTGCTCCAGTTTTTACCCGTTACAAAAATAGTTTTAGTTTTAGGATTGTAAGCAATACCGTTTAAAACATCATCTTTTGTAATGTCTGTCATTGTTTTTCTTAAATCAGATAAATTTAAAATGGCTTCAACTGCTCCTGAATTTGGATTTACGACAGCAATAGCATCTTTAAACCATACATTTGCATAGATTTTTCCATTGATCCATTCGATTTCATTAACGGCTTTAATTTTAGATTCTCCCGAATAAACGTTGATATAATCAATCATTTTTTGAGTAGCAGGGTCAACTTTCCAAATTTTTTCAGTTCCATCAGTTTGATAAATGTGTTTTCCGTCATTTGTCATTCCCCAACCTTCAATATCTTTTTCATAATCAAAGGTTTTTTCAAGTTTTAAAGTCTTTGCGTCGTAAATGAAACCTTTTTTGTTTTTGTACGTTAGTTGGAACAATTTATCATTTATAAATGTAATTCCCTCTCCAAAATATTGCTGTTCAAGATCAATTTGTTTGTAAACTTTTCCAGTTTTGTAATCGTATTTTTTTACAAAAGAAGCTCCTTCTTGTCCAGTGCTTTCATATAAAGTGTCTTTATAAAACTCTAAACCTTCTGTAAAAGCTTTTTTGTCGTGAGGAAAAGTATTTACGACTTTATATTTTAATAATTTAGGCTCAATGTCTGAAACGACTTCAATTCTAGCAGTTGCGTCAGAAGAATCTCCGCCAAAATAAACTTTAGCTTTTAGGTATTGGTATCCTAATTTTTGATCTATTAATTCAAATCTAAAATTTGCAGCACCTTTTGTACCTCCAACTCTTTGGTCGTTTACGAAGTAGGCAACGCTGTCAATTTCTTTAGATTTTGGGTTTAAAATTCCAATATTAAGCGCTTCTTTTTGCGTAAGATGAGCCGGAAAAGCAGAATCATCGATAGTAAATAAAGAATTTTCACCTTTATTTTTTTCTCCACATCCAACCAATGTGATTCCTAATAAAATGACAGCTAGGAAGTTATATTTTTTCATAGTTTAAAATTTGAATAAGGCAATATACGACGATATTTTTATTGCTGCAAAGGTCTTGCAAAAATATAAAAAGGTTGTATATTTGCACCGGCAAGTCCTACACGACCAGCTCCTGCAGACTCCCCCAGGATGGGAACATAGCAAGGGTACGTGGTTGAGCGGTGCGATGTAGGTCGCTTGCCATTTTTTTTAGAATTTAATAGTTTTGTAATCTTCCTTTTAGGAGGATTTTTTTATTTTTGACCCTATCTGAAGTTAAATGTTATTGGTTAGAAGTTTAAAATTGACTGCTTTATGTGATTCAAAATAAACCCAATTCCAAAAACTTATAACTCATAAACCCATAATTTATAACTAAAAAATGAGCAAAGTCGTTTTAATTACCGGAGGATCATCAGGAATTGGAAAATCTATTGGTGAATTTTTACATCAAAAAGGTTTTGTTGTATACGGAACAAGCAGAAATCCTGAGAAAGTTTTAAATTCAGTTTTTCCGTTAGTTGCTTTAGATGTTCGAAATTCTGATTCTATTAAAACAGCGGTAAATAAAATTATCAAAACTTCTGGAAGATTGGATATTGTAATTAATAACGCTGGAGTTGGAATTACAGGACCTTTAGAAGAAATTCCGACAGAAGAAATTCGAAATAATTTTGAGACTAACTTTTTTGGTCCAATTGAAGTTATGAAAGCGGCGTTGCCACAAATGCGTAAGCAAAATTCTGGTCTTATTATTAATATTACTTCGATTGCTGGTTATATGGGACTTCCGTATAGAAGTGTTTATTCTGCATCGAAAGGAGCTTTGGAATTGATTACTGAAGCTTTAAGGATGGAAGTAAAAGCTTTTGGTGTCGAAATCACGAATGTTGCGCCTGGAGATTTTGCAACCAATATTGCTGCCGGACGTTATCATGCGCCTGTTATTAAAGATTCTGCTTACGAAAAGGTTTATGGCGATGTTCTAGCCACAATGAATGATCATGTTGATGCAGGAAGTAATCCAAATGAAATGGCAGAAGCAGTTTATAAAATTATTCAAACTAAAAAACCAAACGTACATTATAAAGTGGGCGCTTTTATGCAGAAGTTTTCAATTGTTTTAAAACGTGCGCTTCCAGATAAAATGTATGAGAAAATGCTTATAAATCATTATAAGTTATAGAAAAATGTAAAAAACACACTTATTTTTAACATATAATTTTAAAATGGTTTTAATTTTAAAATCTTTATTGGTATTGATTTTGTAATTTTGCAGCTAGATTTCTTTAAAAGAATTTATTTGAAAAGAAATTTATAAATACAAACAAACCATTTTTAATTAAACAAATTATGAAATTTTTTATAGACACAGCTAATTTAGCTCAAATTAAAGAAGCACAAGCTTTAGGTGTTTTGGATGGTGTAACAACTAATCCGTCATTAATGGCAAAAGAAGGAATCACTGGAAAAAACAATATCCTTAAGCATTATGTTGACATTTGCAATCTTGTTGATGGTGATGTAAGTGCAGAAGTTAACGCTCTTGACTTTGACGGTATGGTTAAAGAAGGTGAGGAGTTAGCTGAATTACATGAGCAGATTGTTGTAAAACTTCCTATGACTAAGGAAGGTGTTATGGCAGCAAAATACTTTTCTGATAAAGGAATTAAAACTAACGTAACTCTTGTTTTCTCTGTAGGACAAGCACTTTTGGCTGCAAAAGCTGGAGCAACTTTTGTTTCTCCTTTCGTTGGGCGTTTAGATGATATTTCTACTGATGGATTGAATTTGATTCAAGAAATTAGAGAGGTTTATGATAACTACGGTTACGAAACTCAAATTTTAGCAGCTTCTGTACGTCACACTATGCATATTGTAAACTGTGCTAAAATTGGTGCAGACGTTATGACTGGACCTCTTTCTGCAATTTACGGTTTATTGAAACACCCATTGACAGATATCGGTTTAGCTCAGTTTGTAGCTGACTTTGAAAAAGGAAATAAATAATACTTAGATACTTATAAAATTAAAATCGTCTTTTTTCTAACGAGAAGAGACGATTTTTTTTACTTTTATATTGAATCTTAAATAGTTAAATATGAAAGTTATCTTATTTATGTTGTCTTTTTTTGTAGCGAGTTTTTCTATAAACGCTCAAGCTGCTAAAGTTATTACTTCGGTAAATGAAGCGGGTGATGTTGCTACTTATGAGTTAGATTGCTCGGTTAAATTTCAAACTCTTGCCAAAGGTCTTCGATATAATATTACGAGACACGAATTTAAAGGTCCAGAATTAAAAAATTCTTACCGGCTTTTATTGGTAATGGATGGATTTTATTCGAAAACATTAAATAGCGAAATGACGATTTCGGCAATCCTAAGTGATGGAACAAAAATAGAAGCTCGAAAAACTATAGAAGACGACGGCTTTTTTGATGGAGCCTGCACCTTGAAGATAAAAGACCCGCAAGCGCTTTTAAATGCCGATATAGATAAAGTAATTGTTCATGCGGACAAAGATGTGGTTTATCCTTTAACGGTTCAAAATAAGGCTCTTTTTAAGAAGAACTTGAGTAATATTATTAATGCCAAATAAAGTTGCTAAGATTCTGAGATGCTAAGCTTCTAAGTTTTTTTCTTCTTTAAATAAAAAAAATCCAAATTCCAGTTTTAAAATTGGAATTTGGATTTTTATATATTGGAGTTTTTTACTTTTTAGTGTCCTCCACCAGCACTTTCTATGTGGCTAATACCTTGTCTTTTTAAAATTTTAGGACAGTAGAAACCGTAGAATCCTAAATATGCAAAACCAAGTAGCGGTATAATGTAAGAGAAGTGTGTGTATGTGATACCGAAAATTCCGTTTGGATTTGTTGCATCTAAGTCACAGATACTTCCTTGTACCAATGGAATTACTCCACCACCAAGAATCATCATGATTAAGAAAGAAGACGCTTTTCCTGTGTTTTTCCCTAATCCTGCAATCGCTAAATCGAAGATTGAAGGCCACATGATCGATAAGAATAATCCACCAGAGATGAAGAAGAATTTAGCAATTTCTGGATCTGGCCATGCTAATCCTAATGCCATCATAGTTAATCCTGAAATTCCGAAAAGCATTAATGTTTTTCCAGCGTTTTTACCACCAATAAAACTTACTGCAATAAATAGTAAAATCCAGAAAGGGTAGATGTAGAATGAAGAAACATCGTGAGCTGCAAAGATGTTTGCTCCAATGATTACTCCAAATGCCGCAGCAGGAACGATAAATTTAAGTGCCGTATTTACTAGGTTTGAAGTGTTAAATACGTTTACTCCACCATTCCAACGACCAATCATTAAACTTCCCCAGTAAAGCGCAATAAACGGTGCTACAGCGTCTTCTAAGATGTTTCCGAATTCGTGAGTGTGTAATAGAGCAGGTAGATTACTGATGATAGTTACCTCAGTTCCTACATAAATAAAAATTCCTAACATACCCAAGTACAATTGTGGATAGTCAAGAATGTTGAATTTGCTGTGTTTGTCTTTAATTACTGCTTCTTCCTCTTTTACTGGGTCTTCGATTTTTGAGAAATTCATAAATACTGCAACCGCAATAAAAGCAAGACCTAAAATGATGAAAGGCAATTTAATATCTTCTAATGAAAGAGCCGTTTTTTTGTTGTCTCCCATTCCGAATAAAGCGATACCTAATAAAATAGCTCCGATCGTTGTTCCGAAAGAGTTGATTCCTCCCGCAAGAGTTAAACGGTGTGCTCCAGTTTCAGGACTTCCCATTTTAATAGCTAACGGATTTGCAACAATCTGTTGGATAGAGAATCCTAAACCTACTGTGAATAAAGCTGTTAAGAAGAAAGGAAAACTTTGAATTGTAGCTGCTGGAATGAATAGGAATGAACCTACTGCTGATAAAATTAATCCTGCAGATAGTGTTTTTTTGTAGCCGTATTTTTGTAAAACGTCTACTTTTAAAGAAACGATAAAGAATATAATTGATCCAACAAAATATGCAGCGTAGAAAGCCCATGCTACTAATTGAGATTGTACTTGCGATAACGTAAATACTTTTTTGAATACTGGAATTAGGATATCATTGGCTGAACCAACAAAACCCCAAAAGAAGAAGACGATTATCAAAGAGATAAATTGCCCCCATTTGGTTTGCACATTTTCTGAACTCATAATAATAAGGTTAATTTTTTATTTTATTGTTTTTTGAAGACCGTAAATATATTTGTTAGGATTATCAAAAAAAAATAAAAAGGTATAAATAATGTTAAATTTAAACCAACGGCTATGTTTTTTCAACAAAGTGTTAATTTTAACCTACTTAGAAAATGTAATTCGTAATTATATTTTATTCCAATATCTTGTTTTTAACTTCTTTACTGTAGTTTCTGCCTATCGGAATGTTGTAAGATTGTATTTGAACGCGGTTTCCTTCTATAGATTTCACTTTATTTAGTGCAATTACATAAGATTTGTGTATTCTAAGGAAGCGATCTGCGGGCAATTCTTCAGATAAGGATGTAAGAGATTTATGTGTAATGTAGGTTTTATCGGGAGTGACCACTTTTATATATTCTTTCATTCCTTCGACAAATAGAATTTCTTCAATATTAATTTTCATCATTTTTTTATCTACTTTGATAAAAATATGAGAATCTCCTTTTGCCGTTTCGATCTTGATATTGTTTTTGAGATTGTATTCGGTAGTAATTTTGTTGATGCATTTGATGAACCTTGGCAACGGAATTGGTTTTACCAAATAGTCTAATACATCCAAATCATAACTTTCGGCAGCAAATTCTCTAAATGCGGTGGTAATGATAACTTTGGTTTTGTTTTCGATAAGACTAATAAGTTCGAAACCCGTCATCATGGGCATGTTAATATCTAAAAAGACGGCATCAACAGGAGTACTGTTTATAAAATCGAGCGCCTCTAGAGAATTATTGAATGTCGCAACAACTTCAAAATCTGTAAAATTGGTAAAATAATTTTGCAAGACTTTGATAGCTAAAGGCTCATCATCAATTAACACGCATTTAATCTTCATTCTGAGTTGGTATTTGCAATCGGATTATATAGAAATTTAGTTTGGTTTGCTGTTTTAGACTAAAATTGTTTCTGTAAATCAGCTTTAGTCTCTTTTTGGTATTAACCAGACCAATTCCTTTTTTTGGATTATGATTTTGTGAAATTACAAAATTATTTAAGATTTCAAAATCGAGTATTTTGTTGTCTATAACTTTGCAATTGATTTTTATTTTTAAATTTCTGTTGTTTAGTCCGCCGTGTTTAAAAGCATTTTCGACCAAAGAAATAAAGATTAAAGGCGGTACAACAACATCTTCTATATTAGATTCTAGATTTATGGTCACTTCAACATTTTCAAAACGAAGTTTTTCGATTTCGATATAGTTCTGAATATAATCGATTTCTTTTATAAGTGGAACAAATTTGGTTCCTTTTACATCATACAAAACATACTCCATCAAATTAGAAAGTTTGATAATTACATCTGGAACTTTCTTTGAGGATTCTAATGATAAAGCATACAGATTATTTAATGTATTAAAGAAAAAATGAGGCTGAATCTGATTTTCGAGATACTTTAATTTTATTTTAAATTGGTTTTCTCTTAACGATCTATTTCTTTCGCGCTCTCTTAACCAAGTTAAAGTAAGATACACAGAGGAGGCCATTGCTAGAACATACAATTCTCCTATACAAACAGCAACAATGTGATTGATCTCAAAAGGATGGTATTCTCGATTTGCTTCTGGCCAGATATTTTCTGATATAATATAATATGTCAAGGCCGTTTTGAGCAGATACATTGCAAACAAACTTACTAGAAGCAAAAAAGTATACAGGATGTATTTTTGTTTTAGTACATACTTGGGAACTAAAACAAATAAATTTAAATAAACTAATGGAATAACTAGTGAGAATTCGATTACATTAGATTTGAATGCATAAGGATAATCATTAAAATAAGCTCCCCATCTTAAAAAGTTTAAAGTAAAATATACTCCCCAAAACCAGATATGATTTTGCAGTTTAATATCAAATTTAACTTTTCGTATTTCTTTCAACTGGTTTTAAGTTATTTGCGTTTTTTTTGGTTTTTCTTAACAATATTGAAATATTGTGCAACTTTAAACAATTAACTGCAAAGAGCCAATTTTTTTGAATAAAATTTTGCAAAAAAAGGATATTTGTGCTTATTTTTTCTATTAGAACGTTTTCGTAAAGCGTATTATTGAATGTTTTATGTCGTTCGTTTAAATTTTATTGCTGTTGGTTTAATTTATTTTTTTTAACAATGCCTTAAGAATAATTTTACATCATAACTAACAAAATAAAATAAACATGAAAAAAATTTTCTTAATCTTTATGATTGTTTTTACGGCGCAAGTTTCGCTTGCACAAGTAAAAAATGTCAAGGGTGTGATTACAGATTCTGATGGTATGCCATTACCTGGAGCTTCTGTTGCTGTACAAGGAGGTCAAAAAGGAACTACTACCGATTTTGACGGATTGTACACTATTGAAGTTCAAAAAGGTCAAAGTTTAGTTTTCACTTATGTAGGACTAGAAACTCAGACTGTTGTTGTAGGAGATGCTTCTACAGTGAATGTGAAGATGGTTCAAGGAGCTTCAAATTCATTAAATGAGGTTGTTGTAACTTCTTTAGGGATAAAGAAAGCAAGAAAATCTTTGACTTATGCAGCTCAAGAGCTTAAAGGAGAAGAGTTAACCCGTGTAAAAGATCCAAACCTTATTAATACTGTTGCTGGTAAAATTGCCGGTGTTGCAGTAACAAAAAGTTCATCTGGAGCAGGAGGTTCTACAAAAGTTGTAATTCGTGGTAATTCATCTTTTGTAAACAATCAGCCTTTATATGTAATTGATGGTATTCCTTTGTACAATCAAGGTACAGGACAGCCAAATGGTACTTTTGGTGATTTAGCAGGAGGTAACCGTGACGGTGGTGATATCGTTTCATTGATCAATCCTGATGATTATGAAGGAATGACTGTGCTTAAAGGTGCTGCGGCTTCTGTATTATACGGTAGTCAAGGTGCTAATGGTGTAATCTTACTTAATTCTAAAAAAGGAAAAGCTGGAGTTGAATCATTCAATATCAATTCTGTTACAACATTTGATAGTGCAGCTTATTTGCCAGAATTCCAATCAGATTACACATCTGCAGATGGAGATCCAAGATCTTGGGGAGATAAGAAAAAAGTAGAAGGTGATATTAAAGATTTCTTCGAAACAGGAGTTACACAAATTACTTCTATGTCTTTTTCTAAAGCAACTGAAGGAAATTCTACAAGCTTAACGTATGCTAATACAGATGCTTCTGGGATTATACCTGGAAATCATTTGAAGAAAAATAACTTTGGAATTCGTCAAACAAGCAAATTCTTAAATGATAGATTGAGTGTTGCTGTAACAGGAAATTATGTTGCGCAAACAATTAACAATAGACCAACAAATGGTTTATACTTCAACCCAATTAGTGGTGTTTATTCTCATCCAAGAGCTTTTAGCTTAAATGATTTGAAAACGTATGAAGTTTTTGATCCTGTTAGAAACATGAATGTTCAAAATTATCCTGGTTTTGCAGCGGTAAACGAAAGTAATGAAAATCCATACTGGCAGATTAACAGACAAAAATCTGTTGATACAAACAATTTCTTTAACGGAGCAATTGCTTTAGATTATAAAGTTGCTGAGTGGTTTCATTTAGCTTCAAGATATAGCTATAACAGAAGTGAGAGCAATTTCCAAAAAGAAATGTATGCTAGTTCTGCAACTTCTTTAGTACACGCTACAGGAAGATACATCAATGCAAATACAATCGGTACTCAAAATTATGCTGATTTATTAGGTTTATTTAATACAAAAATGGGTGAAAACTTTTCATTCAATGGTACATTCGGAGCAAGTATCAATAATACCAAAGTTACTGGTTTAACTGTAGATTCAGGAATCGGTGGAGGTTTGAATTATGCTAACATCTTTACTTTAGGAAACTTTGTAAATAATAACGGTAACGTTCAAACAGGAGCAGAAAGAGAAGTTCAGTCTGTATTTGCTGCTACAACTTTTGGATACAAAGATTATTTATTCTTAGATCTTGCAGCTAGAAATGACTGGTCGTCTACTTTAGTAAACACTAACGATTCTAGTTTCTTCTATCCATCTGTGGGGGTTACTGGTATTCTTAGCGATATGTTTACATTACCAGAAGTTTTCAACTTTGGAAAAGTTCGTGCTACTTATGCACAAGTTGGTAATGATATTGCTGGTAGTATTACGAGTCCTACATCTACTATCGTTGCAGGAAGTATTGTAAATCCACCAGTTGGACCAATGCCAGGTCAAACATTAAAACCTGAATTAAAATCTGAGGTTGAATTAGGTACAGAATGGAGAATGTTTGATAACAGATTAGGTTTCGAATTTTCTTTCTATGATTCTAAAACTAAAAACCAATTTATTCAAGTTCCTGCTCCAGCTACAAACCCTTTTGGTTATACTAATTATGCTATCAACGCTGGTAGTATTTCTAACAAAGGTTTCGAGCTTGTACTTTATGCAGATATCGTTAGAGGAGAAAAATTCAACTGGGATACTAGAATTAACTATTCACAAAATAAGAGTAGAGTAAATGATATTCCTGCTGAAGAAGGAACAGGAGGTAGAATCATTCTTACTGATCCAGGATCTAACAGCTACAGATATTCATTAATTGAAGGAAGACCATTTGGTGTAATTGAAGGTAAAAACTTGAAAAGAGATGATCAAGGAAGAATCTTAGTTAATGACGACAATACTATTCAAAGAACAGATTGGGAAGAAGTTGGTAATGCTAATCCTGATTTCATGTTAGGATGGTCTAACACTTTTAAATTCGGATCATTTACTGCAAACATCTTAATTGATGGACGTTTTGGTGGAGAAGTTCTTAGTTTAACTCAAGCAATCAACGATTACAATGGAGTATCTAAAGCTACAGGTGATGCTAGAAATGCTGGAGGTGTTAAAATTAACGGTGTAAGAGCGAGCGACGGAACTCCTGTAACTACAATGGATGCTTTTGATTATTACAATGGTACAGCAGGTAGAAACGGAGCTTCTGGAGAGTATGTTTACAGCGCAACAAATGTAAATGTAAGAGAGATATCTATTGGGTATACTTTCAAAAAAGATAAATTACCATATGTTCAATCTGCAACTATCTCTTTGATTGCTAGAAACTTATTCTTTCTTTACAAAGATGCACCATTTGATCCAAATGTAGCTTTAAGTACAGGTGAAGGCTTACAAGGTGTTGATGTGTTTGGTTTACCTTCAACAAGAAATATCGGTCTTAATTTAAACTTAACATTCTAATCTTACAATCATGACATTAAATAAATTCAAAAAAACAGCGATATGCTTCTCATTGCTTGCGGCTTTTGGTTGTACAGACAATTTTGAGGAGATCAATAAAAATCCTGAAGGTGCTACTACAGAGCAGTTAGAACAGGATTATAACAATATTAAAAGTTTGTTTAAGCCTGCTTTTAGTAGAATATATATATCAGATATTACTTGGCAATATCAAATTCAGCAAAGTTTACAAGCTGATGGATGGTCTGGATATATGATTACACCAGTTCCTTTTGGAGATACTAATAATTACGATTATGCATTAAATCCTGGATGGAATGGTTATGCTTGGGAAAGAGCTTATGTAGATATTATTGCAAATCTTTATAAAGTTGAACAAAGAGCTAAAGGTAAATACGATCAGTTTTATGCTTGGTCGTTGATTGTAAAAGTGGTGCAAATGCAACGTATTACAGATATGTACGGACCTGCTGTATATTCTAAATATGGTGCTGAAGGTTCTGCTCTTTACGATTCTCAAAAGGATATTTATCTTCAAATGTTTAAAGATTTAGATTTTGCAGTTACTGAATTAACTAAAAGAATCGATGCTGGTGAATCTTCTACTTTTAAAGGAACAGATTTATCTTCTTACGACGGAGATTATGCACAATGGGTTAAGTATGCAAACTCACTTCGTTTGAGAATGGCAATGAGAATTGTTAAAGTAGATCCTGCATTAGCTAAAACTGAAGCTGAAAAAGCAGTTAATAATTCAATTGGTGTTCTTAAAGTTAATGCTGATGTAATGAAAGTTAAATCTCCTGTAGATCTTAACGTAATTGACGTAATGAGCCACTCTTGGGTTGGTTTATTCATGGGAGCTGATATGCAGTCTATCTTAGGAGGTTATCAAGATCCACGTATTTCTAAATATTGGAATACAGCAGAAATTACTCCTGGTCAGTATGCATCTATCAGAAATGGTGTAACGTATCCTTCTGGAACTACATATGCTAAATTCTCGCAAACAGGACCTAGAACAAAAACTGGAGAAGTTACTTGGATGTCTACTGCAGAGGTTTATTTCCTTAGAGCAGAAGGTGCTTTAAGAGGTTGGAACATGGGCGGAACAGCTCAAGAGTTTTATGAAGCTGGTATTAGAGCATCTTTCGAGCAGAATGGTGCAGAAGGAGCTTCGTCTTACGCTTCTGATAATACGAAAAAACCTCTTGATTATGTAGATCCATTATTCCCAGAAAATAATACTCCAGCAGTTTCTAAAATTACTGTTGCATGGGGAGCTACTAATGAAGAAAATCTGGAGAAAATTATAACTCAAAAATGGATTGCTACATATCCTGATGGACAAGAAGCATGGTCTGAGTTTAGAAGAACAGGTTACCCTAAACTATTCAGAATTAAAAACAATAAAAGCGGTGGCGTAATTAGCACTGAATTAGGAGTTAGAAGACTTCCTTTTGCTCAGTCTGAAGAAGCAAGTAACCCTGCAGGTGTTGCATCTGGAGTAACTGCCCTTGGTGGTCCTGATAACGGAGCTACAAGACTTTGGTGGGATGTTGATGCACCTAACTTCTAAAAAAAAATGGAATATTAAGTTTGGTTAGTAGTATGGTATAGATGGCGAAAGCGATCTATACCATTCTTAAAACCAAAATGGTAATTACTACAAAAAAGAAAAGAAATGAAAAGTGCTTTAGAAATAAAACCTGATATTAGTTACAAAAGCGCGGGAAAATTTGAAGAAACTCGATTTGAGAAAATTCATATTGAAATCTTTAAAGGCTCGATTGATGCTTCTGTAATTGTAGCCCAGGAAATTGCGCAGCTAATTAGGTCTAAGCAGGAGAAAAATAAATCTTGTGTTTTAGGTCTGGCAACAGGTTCTTCTCCTATCAAAGTTTATGAGGAACTAGTGAGAATGCACAGAGAAGAAGGACTTAGTTTTAGCAATGTAATCACCTTTAATTTGGACGAATATTATCCAATGACTAAGGAGAACAATCAGAGCTATCATTATTTCATGCATGAGCATCTTTTTAATCACATTGATATCAAATCTGAAAATATTAATATTCCTGACGGTACAGTAGCAATTGAGGAAATCAATCAATATTGTATCGATTATGAAATGAATATTAAAAATGCAGGTGGACTTGATTTTCAATTGCTTGGAATTGGTAGAACAGGACACGTTGGATTTAACGAGCCAGGTTCGCATATCAATTCAGGAACAAGAATTATTACCTTAGATCACATCACTAGAGTCGATGCTTCATCTGCTTTTAATGGTATCGATAATGTGCCGAAACGTGCCATAACAATGGGGGTTTCAACCATCATGAGGTCAAAACGTATTGTTTTGATGGCTTGGGGGCAAAATAAAGCAGATATTATAAAAAGAACAGTTCAAGGCGATATCAGTTCAGAAATTCCAGCAACATTTTTACAGAATCATCCAAACGCAACTTTTGTTTTAGATCAGTCGGCAGCTTCAGAGTTAACCCGTTTCAAAACGCCTTGGTTAGTTGGAGAATGTCTTTGGACTCCTGAATTAAAAAGTAAAGCGATTGTTTGGTTGTGTCAAAAAACAAAACAATCTATTCTGAAATTGACAGACCGTGATTATAACAATAACGGAATGTCTGATCTTTTGGCTCAAGAAGGTTCTGCTTATGATATGAATATTAATATGTTCAATATTTTGCAGCACACGATTACCGGATGGCCAGGAGGAAAACCAAACACAGATGATTCATTTCGTCCAGAAAGGGCAAATCCGGCAAAAAAGAGAATTATTCTTTTTAGTCCGCACCCAGACGATGATGTAATTTCTATGGGAGGAACATTTTCGAAGTTAATCAAACAAGGACACGATGTTCACGTAGTGTACCAGACCTCTGGAAATATTGCGGTTTCAGATGATGAAGCTTTAAAATTTGCAGAAGTTGCCAGTGATTTTATCGGAAATGAAAAATCAGATATCAATTTCAAATCAGTAATCGAATTTCTAAATAATAAATCTGAAAATCAGATCGATTCTTTAGAAGTAAGAAAATTAAAAGGATTGATTAGAAGAAGAGAATCTTACGGAGCAACAAGATATATTGGACTGAAAGATGAAAATACACACTTTTTAGATCTTCCTTTTTATGAAACGGGGCAAGTTAAAAAGAATCCGTTAGGGCCAGAAGATATTGCTATTGTAAAAAATATTATTTCAAAAATAAAACCACATCAAGTTTTTGCTGCTGGAGATCTTGCCGATCCGCACGGAACACATGAGGTTTGTTTAAATGCCATTTTTGCCGCTTTAAAAGAACTTAAACCAGAACCGTACATGGATGACTGTTGGTTATGGCTGTATAGAGGAGCTTGGCACGAATGGGATATTCACGAAATTGATATGGCAGTTCCATTAAGCCCATCAGAGGTTTTGTTGAAACGCCATGCTATTTTACACCATCAGTCTCAAAAAGACAGGGTGATGTTTCAAGGTAATGACTCTCGTGAATTTTGGGTTAGGGCAGAAGATCGAAATAAAAACACAGCCATCTTATATGATGAATTAGGTTTGGCTGAATATGAAGCGATCGAAGCTTTTAAACGTTTTGATTACTAAAAATTTTTTCCGATTCATTTTAGAATGAATCAAATAGCAAAATTCAGATTGATCTCATAGCAAAGTGAGGTAAAAGCTGAAATCATTCTGAGTTTTGTTTTTTTTATAAATTTAGGATACTTATAAAAAGCTATCCAACCAAAAAAAAGAAAAATGAAATATCTATTTGTACTATTATTTGCAGGTTTAACAGCAGGTGCTCAAGTCCAGAAGGAGCAGCTAAATCTTATGCCTTGGCCTCAGAATGTTGTTATTAATGAAGGTAATTTTAATTTAACTAAAAATTTTAAAGTAAACATTACAGGAAATCCAAACGCTAGAATATTTGGAGGAGTAACTCGTTTTTTGCGCCGCTTAGATGGTAGAACAGGTATATTTTTCGAACAAGGTTTTATTGAAAAACTAAATGAAGTTCCAAATGCAGAATTGCAGATCAATTGCACTAAAAGCGGTAAAATTGGTTTGTACGAAGATGAAAGTTATCATTTAGATATTACTTCTAATAAAATAACAATAAACGCTTCAAGCGATTTAGGAGCTTTACATGGTTTGGAGACATTGTTGCAGATGCTTCAAAACAATTCAAAATCTTTTTATTTTCCAGTTTCCAAAATTTCAGATTTCCCAAGATTTACTTGGAGAGGTTTAATGATAGATGTTTCAAGACATTTTCAGCCAATTGACGTAATTAAAAGAAATATTGATGCATTGGCAGCGATGAAAATGAATGTTTTTCACTGGCATTTGGTTGATGATCAAGGTTGGAGAATTGAAATGAAAAAACATCCAAAGTTTACTCAATTAGCTTCGGATGGAATGTATTATACACAAGAGGAAATTAAAAATATCGTAAAATATGCCGATGAGCGCGGTATTTTAATTGTTCCAGAAATAGATGTTCCAGGTCACGGATCTGCAATTTTAACGGCTTATCCAGAAATTGGCAGTAAAGTAATCACGCTGACAGGAGGAACATCCGAAAAAAATATTCAAGGTACAGCAATTGCTACCTATGGAATTGAAAGAAATGCGGGTATTTTTTCGCCAACATTAGATCCTTCAAATCCTAAAACATATCAATTATTAAGTGAAGTTTTTGATGAGGTTTGTCCATTATTTCCAGGCGCTTATTTCCATATTGGGGGAGATGAAAACGAAGGAAAAGATTGGGATGCAAATCCGAAGATTCAAGAATTCAAAAAGAAACATAACTTAAAAACCAACCACGAATTACAAACTTATTTTACCATGCAATTGGCACCGATGTTAAAAAAGCACGGAAAACAATTGATGGGTTGGGAAGAAATCTTGACAAAAGATTTATCTAAAGAAGCTATTGTACATTCTTGGAGAGGTCCAAATGAAGGAATGCCAGCAGGACAATCTTTAGTAGATGCTGTTAAAAAAGGATACAAAACCGTTCTTTCAAATGGCTATTATATAGATCTAATGTACCCAATAGCAAGTCATTATTTAAATGATCCGATGCCAAAAGGAGCTAATTTAACTAGCGATGAGAAAGCAAGAATCTTGGGTGGAGAAGCTACAATGTGGACAGAATTGGCTACACCAACCACGATAGATTCTAGAGTTTGGCCAAGAACAGCTGCTATTGCTGAAAGATTGTGGTCTGCAGAAGATGTAGTGGATGTAGAAAATATGCGCAAACGTTTAGAACAGATCTCTTTCAGATTAGAAGAGTTAGGCATTACGCACATTCGCAACAAAGATGTTATTTTAAGAAATATTGCCAACAATCAAAACATTCAGTCGCTTGAAGAATTTTCTAAAGTTAGCGAGCCTTTAAAAGGATATACTCGTAACAAAGGAGGAACAGAGTACCAGATGTATTCTCCGTTTACCTTGTTTGCAGATGCATGCGGACCAGATGCAAAAGATGCACTTGCGTTTGATGCTGCAGTAAATCAATATTTAGCAAATAAATCGGCTGATAATAAAGCAAAAGTAACAGCATTTTTTAATAAATGGATTACTGTAAATAAAGACTTAACAGCGCTAAGTGCCAATGCGCCATTAGTGCAGCCAATTTTGCCTTTGTCAAAAAAATTAAGTGATGCATCACAAGAATTATTGCTTGTATTAGATAATAAATCGACTTTAAAACCAGCAGATTTAAAAAGTCTAATAGAGCAATGCAATACAAAAGATCATGCTGACGTAGAATTGTCAGTTTATGAGAGTTTAAAGAAACTAATATAAATTTTGGTTGAGTTAGTGTTTTAGAGTTACATTAATCAGGCTTTTAATTATCTCTGCCGGAGTTCCACGGTAGAGATAGTTATAGCCAAAATTTCAGAAGTAAGCAGCACTTAACTTAATTCAATAATAAAAATATAAGCCATGAGACTAGTATTAACCTTTAAAACCAAATAGAAGAATAAGAATACCACAAAACATGACAAAAAACGAGAGTATAGATTGATGATTAGTCCCAAATTTATCATTTGTATTTAAGATTAATTTTTAGAATTATAAATAAATATCAATCACTGCTATTTACTAATGATTATGAATGAATCAGTAATAGTAATATTTATCTATAGAATGTAATTTGAGTTTATTTCCAATCGACCGCGGGGTTCCAATCTGCAGTTGAGCGAAACCCAGAAGATTTTAAAAGCTTCTGTGGCCCAATTATTTATTTTCTATTAACTAATATTTATTAACTATGAAACATTATTACAGATTGCTCTTTTTGTTATTGTTTCCCTTACTAGCGTTGGCTCAACCAGCTCACGGAAAAAAAGTAGTGGGGTATTATGCGCAATGGTCTATCTATGCTAGGGATTTTAATGTTCCTAAAATTGATGGAAGTAAAATAACGCATTTAAATTATTCTTTTTATGGCACAACTTATGATCCTGCCCATCCAGAGAATACCAAATTAAAATGTTTAGATACTTATGCTGATTATGAGCATATGGAAGGTGGCATTCCGTGGGATGCTCCAGTAAAAGGAAACTTTTATGATTTAATGAAATTAAAAGAAAAGTATCCGCATTTAAAAATTTTAATTTCTGTTGGAGGCTGGACAAAAGGACAAGATCTTTCTCCAATTGCTGCAAGTCCTGTAGCAAGGGCAGCTTTAGCAGCAGATATGGCAAACTTTATTACTACTTATCCTTTTATTGACGGTTTTGATATCGATTGGGAATATCCTCTTTCGGGTGGAACTGACGGTACAGAAATAGTAAATGGTGCGCCTGTTCCTCCGCAAAAATACAGTCCAGACGATAATAAAAATTTAGTGCTTTTATTGAAAGCAATGCGTCAGGCAATGCCAAATAAATTGGTTACCATTGCTGCTGGAAACAATGTTAGAAACGTTGCTAAACAGTATTTAGGGCCAAACAACAGAGCGCAGTATGGCATGAGCGAAGATATTTCGACTTACTGTGATTATATTACCTATTTCGGATATGATTTTGGAGGAAACTGGTATGATAAAACCTGCTATAATGCTCCTTTATATGCAAGTGGGAACACTAATGATCCGTTGTATGGCGCAACGCAATCAGAATCATTAGACGAATTAACCAATCAATATCTAAACGTAATTGGTTTTCCTGCGAATAAATTAATCATGGGATTGCCTTTCTACGGAAAAAAATTCGATAACGTTGCTGCAAATTCGACAAATGGATTATTTGTTTCAGCACCAAGATATATCGTTCCCGGATGTACAAATCCGCAAAACCCAACCGGAACATGGGATGGTTCAGGAGCTTGTGAAAAATCTGGAAGTATCGAAATCTGTGATTTAGTTGGAAATCCAGTTACCAATTCGCATGCTTATTTAGATCCAAATACGATGATGGTAACGCCATCTGCGGCTTCGGCAGGATGGGTACGTTATTTTGATAATACTACAAAAGTTCCTTATTTATATAATGCTACTAGAAAAGAGTTTATTTCTTATGAAGATAAACAGTCAATGGACTTAAAAGTGCAGTATATAAAATCGAAAAACTTAGCAGGAGGTATGATTTGGGAATTATCTCAAGATACCAGAGGTGCAATTCCTAATTCATTATTAAACCAAGTGGATGCTTCTTTCGGCAGTGTTGTTCCAGGAACAGTAAGTATTTCTGGTTCTGTAAAAAACGGATCGACTTTGGTTACCAATGTTACTGTCGAATTGCGTAATGCATCTAATGTCGTTATCCAGACAGTAGTTTCTCAAACAGGAAACTTTGCATTCAATAATTTAACTTCAGGACAAAACTATTCGCTTACAGCATTAAAAGCGAGTTATACCTTTGTTCCAGTATCGTTAAATAATGTAACGGTAAATCAGACGGCAGTTGTAATTAACGGAACACAGCCAACCTATACCGTAAGCGGAACAATTGTAGACGGAAGTGGTCCCGTTTCTGGTGTAACCGTTTCAGCAGTTTCAGGAAGCACAACTTTAACAGCAGTTTCAAATGCAAGTGGCGCTTACAGCGTTGCAGGTTTAACAGCAGGTTTAAACTTCACGGTTACAGCTTCAAAATCTGGATTTTCTTATACTCCAGCTTCAACAGTTTACAATGCAATTGATGCCAACAAGACGTTGAATTTCACTCAAGGCGTAGCAGTTGTAACATACACTGTAAGCGGAACAGTTCTTAACGGAAGTACAGCAGTTTCTGGCGTAACGATTACAGCAGCTTCTACAGCAGGAAATGTTACGGCAACAACTAATTCAACTGGGGCATATTCATTAACTTTAGCTTCTGGCGGAAATTATACTGTAACTGCAGCTTTAACAGGACAGACATTTACACCGGCGTCGACAGTTTATTCTAATTTGAATGCCAATAAAACATTAAACTTTGCTCAGGATGTTGTAACGACTTCAAGTAAAATTAGCGGAACAGTTAAAAACGGAACAACTCCAGTTTCAGGAGCCAAAGTAGAATTGGTTTTACCTTGGACAGATAATGCACATCCGTGGAAAAGTGTTCTGGCAACAACAGATGCACAAGGAAAATACAGTTTTGATAATTCTGTTATAGACGGTTATACAACCATTACAAGTTTAAAACTAAATACTTGGTCAAACGGAGAAGTTAATTATTATCCAAATAATCTAGCCAACTTTGCAGTTCCTGCAAGTCCAACAACGTACAACTTCAATACAAGTTCAACGGCTAGAGTAGCATTAGCTGCAGCTACAAACTTAATCAGCGGAACGGTGAAAAACGGTTCAACGCCTGTGGCAAATGCAAAAGTAGAAATTGTTTTACCATGGACAGATAACACGCACAACTGGAAAAGCGTTCTGGCAACAACAGATGCATCAGGAAATTACGCTTTTGATGATTCAGTTGTAGCGGGTTATACACAAATTTTAAGTTTGAAATTAAATTCATGGCAAAATGGAGAAGTAGCTTATTATCCAAATAATCTAGCAAACTTTGCTGTTCCAACAGCGCCAACAGTTTATAATTTCAATACACAAACAACGGTTGTAACTAAGCCAGTGGTTGCTATTACAGCACCAACAGCTTCGGCGATTGCTATAAATTTAGGTTCGGCAATTAACTTTGTTGCCAGTGTTGGATTAAGCGCTACAGATGCCACTACAATTTCATCTGTTGTATTTAGTTTAGACGGACAAAGCATAAGCGCTACAAATTCTTCAGGAACTTATACAGCGGTTTGGACACCAGTAGCAAATCAGTTTGGAGTTTCTCATACATTAACTGTTACAGCTACGGCTTCAAACGGAACAACAGATTCAAAAACATATACTTTTACATTAAATTGTTCGGGTGCAAACTGTCCAAATTCATTGCCTGTAATCACTTGGAATTCACCATCAAATACTACGGTATACCAAAGCTCTTTCCAAGTTGTGCCAATTTCAGTTACAGCTGTCGATAGTGACGGATCAGTTTCTGGTGTTACAATTACCATAAATGGAGGCACGTTTAACATGACAGCTGGTACAAATAATACGTACACGTATAATTTTACGCCAACTGCATATCAAGATTATCCAATTGTAATTAAAGCAACCGATAATAAAGCTGCTGTAACGACATTAAACAATACTATTAAAATTGCTACTATAAGCGGTAATAGATTTATACCGCTTCCATCTAAAATTATTTTAGGATACGCGCATTCTTGGGAAAATACTGCTGCTCCATTTTTATATTTCTCTCAAATGGTCGGAAGTAAATTTAACGTAGTGGATTATTCTTTCGTAGAAACCGTTAATCGCGATGGTTATACACCAATATTAACAACAAACGATGCGAGATATTTGACCAATGGTGTTTTCAATAAGCAATTGCTGAAAAACGATATAAAAGCCTTAAGAGATAGCGGAGTTCCTGTTATTGTTTCTATTGGAGGTCAAAATGGTCATGTTGTTTTAGATAATGTAACTCAGAAAAATATTTTTGTTAATGGTCTAAAAGCAATTATCGACGAGTATCAATTTGATGGAGTTGATATTGATTTTGAAGGCGGATCGATGAATTTTAGTGCAGGAGGTTTAAGAGATATTTCTTATGCGGGTATTTCGGCTTATCCAAGATTGAAAAACGTAGTAGATGCTTTCAAAGAATTAAAAGCATACTATGGGCCTGGATTTTTATTGACTGCAGCTCCCGAAACACAATATGTACAAGGAGGATATACTACTTACACAGATACTTTTGGTTCGTTCTTACCAATTATTCAAAACTTACGCAACGAGTTAGATTTGCTAGCGGTACAATTGTATAACACAGGAGGAGAAAACGGATTAGATGGTCAATATTATGGTACGGCTAAGAAATCCAACATGGTTACAGCCTTAACTGATATGATCATAAAAGGGTATAACATTGCTTCAACAGGAATGCATTTTGATGGATTGCCAGCTTCAAAAGTTCTTATTGCATTACCAGCTTGTCCGAGTGCAGCAGGTAGCGGTTATTTAACTCCAACAGAAGGAATTAACGCTATGGATTATTTAAGAAACGGAACCAATTTCTCAGGAAGAACATACACTATGCAACCAGGCGGACCATATCCTTCTTTAAGAGGTTTAATGACTTGGTCTGTAAACTGGGATGCTTCTTCTTGCGGTAATTCATCAGAATTGTCGAAAGCATATGCAGCTTATTTTGCATCGCAAGCCACAGCAAAAACATTAGTTCTTGAAGATATTTCAGCAGAAAGCAATACGACTGTTGCCTATTTTAGAAACAATACTTTATCGGTATCTAATGAAACAGAAGACATTGCTCAGGTTGATGTATTCAATACCATAGGACAAACTGTTACAAGTTCTAGAAATATTCAAAACAACAAAGAAGTATTGCTTCATAGTCCAAGTTTTGCTAGTAGACAAATTTTTGTCGTGATCGTAACAGATAAATCTGGACATAAAAAGTCATTGAAAGTAATGAACTTTTTAAACTAAAAAAAGAATTGAAAATTTAGAAATAAAAAACGGGACGGTTAAAATTGAGTTTGGTTATTTATGTTTTAATCTATTTTATTTCTAAAAAATGCCACTTTAGGTAATTTGTTATTTGGTTTTTGCCTAAAGATGCGCATTATGAACCTGGTAGTTTTACTGCCAGGTTTTTTTATTCATAATTATAACTTTGATAAATATGTCTTTTT
Source organism: Flavobacterium sp. ACN2 (assembly GCF_002303885.1). GTDB lineage: Bacteria > Bacteroidota > Bacteroidia > Flavobacteriales > Flavobacteriaceae > Flavobacterium. The sequence continues at coordinate 133,617 of NZ_MRCM01000013.1, forward strand.
CTAATATAAAAAAGACATTTTAGGTTATATCTTCTTTCTTTGTCTGGATATTTTTGCAGAAATTTTTGCTTATGAAATCTGCTTCTATTGTCAAATATGTATTGTTTATAATTAGTTCATCTATATTGATTGGAGCTGCATATATTTATCTTGATAAAAAAGCTTTTTCCGAAAGAGCAATTATGTCAGAAGGAACTGTAATAGGATCATCTGTATCTATATCTAGTGGTAAGGAATATTATCATCCAGTAATTACCTTTAAAACGAATAAAGAAAAAAACATCAAATTTATTGCATCTGCCAGTGGACACTCTCCCATTTATGGCGTAGGAGAAAGCGTGGAAATTATATATGATCCAGCATATCCCGAAGAAGCCATGATCAAACAGTATTTTTCAGTGACAGCAATTCCCATTTTGCTGATTTGTGTTAGCGTTCTTTCCTTTTTTACGCTTTTTATTTTTTCTTTTAGTCACAAGAAAGCAAAATATATTTTTGAAAACGGAACTCGTATTATTACACAATTTGATTCTATCAAACGAACACGAACTCATATAATAAAAGGAAGATTACTCTGTCAGATTTGTACTACTTATCGAGATCCTAATACAGATAAAGTAAGAGTTTTTAAAAGCGCTAAAATTTTAATGGATCCAACAGGTTTTATTAAAAGCAAAAACATTACAGTTATATTACATCCCGAAAATCCAAAAAAATATTTAATGGATATTTCATTTTTAACTTAGTACTTAATTTTATAATTTAAACTTTTAAAAATGTTTTAATTTTGCTCCTGATAGCTATCGGAATTGCGGTTAAAAAACTTTCACTATTTTTGAGACCAAATACAATTGTTTCAGAATCCATGCAGAAATTCATTAGCTTAATTGCACTACTCTTTATTTTTACAATAAGTACAGCTCAAAATAAATTCGGAAATCCAGAAGCTGATCCTTTACAAATTCAGAAAACTTACGAGCAATGGTCGGTTTATAATAAAGGAATTATGCTTTCGAGAGATTTCACTGCACTTGATTCATCTTCAAAAGAAATCTCAAAAGAAGCTTTTTTAGATCAGCTGGCAAATGGAAATTTCATTCCAGTTCGATTGAAATCAGAAGCGAATATGTATGTTTATAAGCTATTCAAAATTCAGCCAAAAACAGATTCAAGCATAAAAGCCACCATCAATCAAATTGGTTTTGATGCTTATAAAAACTACAAAATGGAGGGAACAGCTTTTCCAAAATTTTCATTTAAAGATTTAGACGGAAATCTGGTTAGCAACGAATCCACGAAAGGAAAAATGATTGTGATAAAATGCTGGTACATTCATTGCACGCCTTGCATTAGAGAATTTCCTCAGGTCAATAAATTGGTTGAAGAATACCAAGACAGAAAAGACATTGTTTTTATGAGTTTAGCCGAAGATTCAGCAGAGCAATTAAAAACATTTTTAGCCAGAAAACCATTGTCTTATTCTGTAATTCCAGACATGAAAGTCTATATGAATGAATCGTTGCAATTGAATTCATTCCCAACACATTTTATCATAAACAAAGAAGGAATGATTGCTAAAGTGCTTCCAAATTTTGAGAGTTTAGAAGTGGCGCTTGCTAAAGAAAGTAAGTTATAAGTTTTAATTAATCTCGCAATCCCGATAGCTATCGGGAGCGAAGTCGCAAAGTTTTATGGCAAAGTAACCTCATTTTGTCATTTCTGACAAGATTGCGTGACGATTAAACAGCATTAAACAAAACTCTGCGCCTTAGCGACTCTGCGAGAACCTCTCATCACCAGCATAAAAACCTTAGCACCTTAGTATCTTTGCAACTTAGAACCTTTTTCACTACTTTTGCACGAAATTAATTAAAAAGACATTCATGTTAACAGTCAATAATTTATCAGTTCAATTTGGCAAACGAATTTTGTTTGACGAAGTAAATACCACATTCACTCACGGAAATATTTACGGCGTTATTGGAGCCAACGGTGCTGGAAAATCTACATTTCTTAAAATTATCTCAGGTGATATGGACCCAACTTCGGGACATATTCATTTGGAGCCAGGAAAACGTATGTCGGTTTTAACGCAAAACCATAACTTGTTCGATGAGCATACTGTTTTGGAAACCGTTTTAATGGGAAATAAAGTTCTGTACGCTGTTAAAAAAGAAATGGATGAACTTTATTTAGATTACAACGATAAAAATGCTGATAGAATAGGGGAGTTACAAGTTCAGTTTGAAGAAATGAACGGATGGAATGCCGATTCTGATGCTGCAGCGATGTTATCTAACTTAGGAATCACAGAAGCAGATCATTATACTTTAATGTCTGATATGGAAGGAAAAATGAAAGTACGTGTGCTTTTGGCACAAGCACTTTTTGGAAATCCTGATGTACTGATTATGGATGAGCCTACCAACGATTTGGATTTCGAGACAATCGCTTGGTTAGAAAATTTCTTAGCAAACTACGAAAACACTGTAATCGTTGTATCCCACGACCGTCACTTTTTAGATGCGGTTTGTACACATATCTCTGATATTGATTTCGGAAAAATCAATCACTACTCAGGAAACTATACGTTCTGGTACGAGTCTAGCCAATTAGCGGCAAAACAACGCGCACAGCAAAACAAAAAAGCAGAAGAGAAGAAACAAGAGTTGGAAGAATTTATTCGTCGTTTTAGTGCAAACGTGGCGAAATCGAAACAAGCAACTTCTCGTAAAAAAATGATTTCGAAATTAAATATTTCTGAAATTAAACCTTCAAGCCGTCGTTATCCAGCGATTATCTTCGATCAGGATCGTGAGGCAGGAGATCAAATCTTAAATGTAGAAAACTTGTCTGCTTCTGTAGACGGAGAAGTTTTGTTTAAAGATATTAACCTGAATATGGCAAAAGGCGACAAAATCGTTCTTTTCTCTAAAGATTCACGTGCAACAACTGCTTTCTACGAAATCTTAAACAACGAACAAAAAGCTGACGCTGGAACTTTCGATTGGGGAATTACAACCAACCAAGCGTATTTGCCAGCTGAAAATCACAAATATTTCGAAAACGATTTGAGTTTAGTAGACTGGTTGCGTCAGTACGCTAAAACAGAAGAAGAGCGTGATGAGGTATTTATTAGAGGTTTCTTAGGAAAAATGATTTTCTCTGGAGAAGAAGCTCTTAAAACGTCTAGAGTTTTATCTGGAGGAGAAAAAGTACGTTGTATGTTGTCTAGAATGATGATGGAGCGTGCAAACGTTTTAATGCTTGATGAGCCAACAAACCACTTAGATTTGGAGTCTATTACAGCTTTCAATAACTCATTGAAAAACTTTAAAGGTTCTGTAATTTTCACAACGCATGACCACGAGTTCGCGCAAACTGTTGGTAACAGAATCGTAGAATTGACACCAAACGGAGTTATCGACCGTTACATGACATTTGACGAATATCTTGATGATGAAAAAATTCAGGAACAAAGAAAAAAGATGTACAATCTTTAATTTTTGAAATTCCAATAAATTGTAAATTCCAATAATTGAAATTCCAAATTCCAAATTCCAAACTTTGACTTTACAACTTTGTCAAAGTTTAAAACTTTGACAAAGTTTGGCAACCATAAAAAAAATCCCAAATTCCGATAAACTTGGAATTTGGGATTTTTTAATTTGTTTATTACTACTATTTGCTGCCGAACATTTTAGCGAAAATCCAGATAATAATCGCAATAATAAAAATTACGATAAAAATCCCGAATCCCATTCCGGCTTTAAAAATGTCTCCAATAACTTCACAGCTTGTAAATGAAAACAGTATTACGAATACCATTAACAATCTTAGTATTTTATTTTGCATGATTCTGATATTTTAAATTGATACTTAAAATTACTTCAGGAATAGGCAAAATGTGTTATAGAATTTTTTGGAAATGTTTTAGGATTTGGATTTTATAATTTTTATTTCTAAAGTGACAAGCCAAATAATTACTGCTATTTCCACTAGAAAGTAAATAATTCCAAAAATAGAAATGCTTTCATAATTGTGGATTAAAATTCCAAATGTTAGGATGCAATAAAGAATATTAGCTGTATAAATTATTTTTAAAAACGATTTCCAATTTTGCTTGACTAAAGAATAACAACTGATTGAATAAACGAAAAATGTGCATGAAATAATTGAAAGGTATTCGAATATATCTTTAGATAAACCGAAAAAATCATTGAAATTTCTAAGAACAAAAAAGAGTAGAATAGTTGTAAGCAAAGCTCCAAAACCATCTACAAGAAATATGTTTTTAGGTTTTTTTAGAAAATTTTTAAGTATCACTGGACTATAACTTTAAGATATTTGCTAATACCCATATATTTTAGAAAGTTCTCTGCTAAATTCTTTTTCCCAGTATTCTGGTACTTCGAAACTAATTACTTTTGTAATTTTGTGCTGTTTCACATTTTTATTTGGAAGATTTTCAGCAAATGAAACAATTTCATCGAGGTCAACAGGAATTCTTGATAATTTTGCAATTTGTGAACCAATTAAGTCTTGAAGTAAATGAACTGCTCCCTCGTATTTTGAAGGAACATGTACGAATCTGATTCTTTCTTCAAAATTGACAATATATTCTAAGTAGTCTTTAATTAACTTAGTGACATGATGAATTTCATCTAAATCGCCTGGCTCTCCTGGTTTTCCCCAACTTTTTGTGAGTCGATCTAACAAGCCAACAGCTGGTGCTGACATTTTTCTTAATTCTGTAATTTTTTCCCCAATCCATTCGGATGCTTGATCTGATTTTATACTTTCAAATTGCCTTAAATATAATCCTTCTTTTAAATCGTCAAGTTTTCTAAAAAGAGGTTTGTTTAAAAACCTCATAAGTTCAGCTGTTAATCTGTATTCCCAACCCAAAGGTTTATCAATAATAATTCTTTTTACCAGAGGAGGGTATTCGTCAAAATCTTTAAGGATAAAAATTTGTTCTTTTAGTAGAATTTGGTCAGTATTATTTCCTAATGAGGAAGAAATAAATTCCTCATGTTTTTCTCTCCATACAAATAAAATATTAGCCGAATATCTCAATTCATCAGAATCAATAAGTTTATGACAATTTCTACATAACCAAATCGAATTAGTAATTTCTGACCTTGCATAATCAGTCATTTTGCTGTTAAATCTTTTAGAACCAGTTCTTGCTCCAAAAATATGAGCAGCTTCACCAATTTTTATTGATTTTTCAGGGTCTGAATTTGGACCGATTGTGTTTACTCTGCAATCTGGATTAGAACATTTATAACCAGCTCTTTTTGCTAAAGTATCAACTGTGGTTTTATTAAAATCTGGATTCATTAATTAATATTTTTAATTAAAAAATTTAATAGTAAAAGTAAGTTTTTTATTTATGTGGACTTTGAAAAAAAGTTTCATTTATTTCAAAAAACATTTCTCTATTCAACACCCCAACAAATAAAATCAGATTCCGTATATTTGTGCAACCAAACATTACAATCACTTATGAGTCAAAAAGTATTACTTAATTCGAAAGAAGTTACTATCATACTCCATCGTTTGGCTTGTCAGTTAATCGAAAAACATCTTGATTTCTCTGAAACTATTTTAGTGGGAATTCAGCCAAGAGGCGTTTTTTTAGCTGAACGTTTAAAACAAATATTAGAAAACGAATACAAGGTTCCTGAAATTTCTTTAGGATATCTGGACATCACTTTTTTTAGAGATGATTTCCGTCGTACTGATAAACCGCTTGAAGCCAATAAGACCCAAATCAATTTTATAGTCGAAGACAAAAAAGTCATTTTTATCGATGACGTTTTGTTTACAGGAAGAAGCATTCGTTCGGCGTTAACTGCCATTCAATCTTTTGGAAGACCTTCAGAAATTGAATTATTGGTTTTAATAGACAGACGTTTCAGTCGTCATTTACCAATTCAGCCCGATTATAGAGGTCGTCAGGTAGATGCTATTAATGGTGAAAAAGTAATTGTAAGCTGGAAAGAAAATGATGGTGAAGATGTTGTTCACCTAGTGACAAATTAGTTTAATCGGTTAACCGGTTAATTGTTTAATCGGAAAAGCCAATGATTAAACAATTAGAGAATTTAAAAAAGTTGAACCGTTAAATCGGTTAACTGTTTAATCGGAAAGAAAGCGATTAAACGATTAAACAAATAAACAATTAAACAGAAAGATGAAAGAATTAAGCGTAAATCATTTATTAGGAATTAAATATATCAACGAGAATGATATTAACCTGATTTTTGAAACGGCAGATCATTTTAAAGAAGTCATTAATAGACCGATTAAAAAAGTTCCTTCATTACGAGATATTACCATTGCCAATATTTTCTTCGAAAACAGTACCAGAACCAAACTCTCTTTCGAATTAGCGCAGAAACGTTTATCTGCTGATGTAATCAGTTTTTCTGCAGCTCAGTCATCGGTTAAAAAAGGCGAGACCTTGATTGATACTGTAAATAATATCCTTTCGATGAAAGTTGATATGGTTGTAATGCGCCACTCCAATCCCGGAGCGGCTTATTTTTTATCTAAAAATGTCAAAGCCAGTATCGTAAACGCCGGAGACGGAGCACACGAGCATCCAACTCAGGCTTTGTTAGATAGTTATTCTATCAGAGAAAAATTGGGCGATGTTGCTGGAAAAAAAGTTGTTATTGTAGGCGATATTCTGCATTCGAGAGTAGCCTTGTCCAACATATATGCTTTGCAGATGCAAGGCGCAGAAGTAAAAGTTTGCGGACCAAAAACGCTTATTCCGAGATATATTGAATCGCTTGGTGTTACCGTTGAGCCGAATTTGCGTAAAGCGCTAGAATGGTGTGACGTTGCGAATATGCTTCGTGTGCAAAACGAACGTATGGATGTGAATTTCTTCCCATCGACACGGGAGTACGCACAACAATATGGAGTGGATAAACCGCTTTTGGATTCGCTAGGAAAAGAAATCGTAATCATGCACCCGGGACCAATCAATAGAGGAGTAGAAATTACTTCTGAAGTGGCAGATTCTGATCATTCGGTAATCTTGAATCAGGTGGAGAATGGTGTTGCGATTAGAATGGCGGTTATTTATTTGCTGGCTTCTAAGATACAGTAGTTTTTTTTAGTAATTAGTGATTAGTAATTAGTGATTAGTAATTAGTGTTCAGTTTTAGTATTCAGTCTCGGTCTCGGTTTTCAGTTTTGAAATAAGTGTTGCATTGAATGAAGTGTTTTTTTTAACGAAATATGCTTTGCGAATGTGGGCTTTGACTCCACTCAGCCTGACACGTGAAACCTGAAACCTCAAACTTTAAACTTAAACTTGAAACAACAAAAAAACTTACTAAATTAGCATCATAAAATACAAGCCCCACAAATTATAAAAATGAAAGTAGATCAAAAAGGACATACGGTTACGATTAAAGATACTCAAGGAGATGTAAATGCTTTCTTGGAAAAAGTGACGCAACAGTTTAAAACCTTTGAAAAACAAAATATTATAATCGATTTATCAGCTGATGCAGCAATTACAGAAAAAGATTTGAAAGCTTTTTTACCACTTTCTAAGCTTCATAAAAAAGCAAAAAAATCTTTTGTTATAGTTGCAAGCGATCTTGATTTTAATGCTATTTCAGATAAATTAGCGGTGGTTCCTTCACTTTTGGAAGCACATGATATTATCGAAATGGAAGAAATCGAAAGAGACCTGGGGTTTTAATTTTAGATTTCTGATTTTAGATTTTAGATTTTTGAATGCTAAATCTAAAATGTTTTGTCAATCTAAAATCTACATTCTAAAATCTAAAATCAAAAATGAAGTTAACCATACTTGGCTGTTATGCCGCAACTCCGAGAACACTTACTAATCCGACTTCGCAGGTTCTAGAAATTAAAAACCGATTGTTTTTAATTGATTGTGGAGAGGGAACTCAAGTTCAGCTTCGAAAGAATAAGATTAAATTCTCAAAAATAAATCACATTTTTATTTCCCATCTTCACGGCGATCACTTGTACGGATTAATTGGGACGATTTCTACTTTTTCTCTTTTGGGAAGAACAACCGATTTACATGTTTATGGCCCAAAAGGAATTAAAGAATTAATTCTTCTTCAGTTAAAATTGACGGAATCTTGGACAACTTATTCTTTGTTTTTTCACGAATTAGAATCAAAAGAAAGTGAAGTTATTTTTGAAGATAAAAAGGTTATTGTAAAAACGATTCCGTTAAAGCATCGTGTTTATACCAATGGCTTTCTGTTTCAAGAAAAACCAGATGAAAGAAAACTAGATATTGAAGGGGTTCAGCGTTATGATATTCATGTGGCTTATTATCAGAAAATCAAAAATGGAAGTGATATCACACTTGATGATGGAACTGTAGTCGAAAATAAAAAATTGACTTTTGATCCGCCACCAACAAAAAGTTATGCCTTCTGTTCTGATACGGTTTACAACGAAGAGATCATTCCGATTATAGAGAATACGGATATTTTATATCATGAGTCTACGTTTCTGGAATCTGAAGCAAGACTGGCAGAAAAAACCTTGCATTCTACTGCAAAAGAAGCAGCCAATATTGCATTGAAAGCCAATGTAAAACAATTAATTTTAGGTCATTATTCAACACGTTACGACGGAATTGAGCGTTTTAAAGAAGAAGCCGAAACGGTTTTCCCAAATGTGCTTTTGGGAGATGATGGACGTAGTTTTGAGTTTTAACTAAAAAAGGTTCTAAGGTTCTGAGATGCTGAGGTTCTAAGGGACTAAGTTTGTATGTGGTTGTTTCAGGTTTAACATTTCACGTTTGTCAGGCTGAGCGAAGTCGAAGCCCACGTTTGCAAATCAAGTTCTGTTTATAAAAGCATTTCGACTTCGCTCAGTGTGACAGTCAAATATTCAGATTCCATGAACCTGAAACCTGAAACTTGAAACAATAATCTAAAATCAACAATCTAAAATCTAAAATCAACAATCTAAAAATCATAAATCATAAGTCATGAACGATTTAAGTAATTATAGAAAATCTTACGAGAAAAGCGAATTATTAGAAAGTACTATTCCCGAAGATCCAATTAATCTTTTTAACCGATGGTTTCATGAGGTGGAAGATTTTGGCGGAAGCGGAGAGGTGAATGCCATGACGGTTTCGACAATTGGATTGGACGGCTTTCCAAAGGCTCGCGTGGTTTTATTGAAGAAATTTTCGGAAGAAGGGTTTATCTTTTATACCAATTACAATTCCGAAAAAGGAAAAGCAATAGAAGCAAACCCAAATGTTTGTCTGTCTTTTTTTTGGCAGGAAGCAGAACGTCAGGTAATCATTAAAGGAATAGCTCAGAAAACATCTGAGATTATTTCAGATAATTATTTTGATTCTCGTCCTGATGGAAGTAAGCTTGGAGCGATTGTTTCGAAGCAAAGTGAAGTGATTCCGTCCAGAACTTTTTTAGAAGAAAACTTAAAAAAACTAGAAACTGAATTTGAAGGAAAAGCAATTCCCAGACCCGAAAATTGGGGTGGTTATATTGTGACTCCATTACAAGTTGAATTTTGGCAGGGAAGACCCAACAGGCTTCATGATAGAATTCGCTACACGAGCCAGTCAGATTTTTCTTGGAAGATTGAAAGGTTATCTTCTTAAAAGTAGTTTTACGTAAGAATTTTATATAATAAATAAAAAAATAAATGCATTTCATCGATTAATTTTGCACTTTAACGGTAAATTGAATACGTTTGGTATACAATAATACGAACGATATTTATTCAAAGATAAATTTAAAGGATTTGCCCCAACATTTACTTTAAACCGCTAAAATGCTGATGATTATGAAAAAGATTATGCGCACCATGTTGTTCATTGCGATTCTTGTCGCAATGAACGCATGTTCTGCTGACTCCGCTGAAGCTGGCTTGGAAACTACTACTCCAACAGAAACACTTGTTGCAAATTACACATACAACGATACCGAAATAGAGACGATGAGATTAATAAACGAATACCGTTTGAGTATTGGTTTAAATTCTCTGGAAAGAATTAATCATATATCTTATAAATGTGAAGAGCATAATAAATATATGATTCAGAATAATGTTGTAGATCATAACGATTTTGTTGCTAGGTCTACTAATATGACTAATGTATTGGGAGCTAAAAGAGTAGGAGAGAATGTTGCCTACAATTATAAAACTCCAGAGGCCGCTGTAAGGGCTTGGCTTGATAGTCCAGGGCACAAAGAAAATATAGTTGGCGATTATACTCATTTTGGGTTATCTGTAACCACAGATGCAGCTACAGGAAAAAAATACTACACTAACATATTTGTGAAGCTTTAAAAATATATTGAACAGGTTGGTTTTTTAGAAGTCGTTGTGATTCATAGAATTGCAACGACTTTTTAAATTAAAAAAAGCTGCCTTTATGGTAGCTTTTTTTGTTTATCTGTTTTTTTAGGTTATAAAGCCGTAATAATAAATTCGCTTCGTCTGTTTGCCTGATGTTCTGCTTCAGTGCATGGAACACCGTCTGCGCATTTATTAACCAGTTCTGTTTCGCCATAGCCTTTTCCTGTTAGTCGGTTAGGCGCTATTCCGTTTTTAATGAGCCACTGGATGGTCGATTTTGCTCTTCGGTCAGATAACGCTTCGTTGTACTGGTGCGAAGCTCTGCTGTCTGTGTGCGAGCGGATATCCAGCTTCATGCTTGGATTATCGTTTAAGACAACGAGTATTTTTTCCAGATCAAGCGCCGCTTCGGTTCTAATGTTAGATTTATCCAAATCAAAATAAATCATTTTGATTCCGAAGCATTTTCCCAAATCATCGCCCACAGTAACCTTGCAGGTTGATTTTTCAAGTGCAATCGGAAGATTGGTCTTGCCGCTTGTTTTATCTATGGTTATGGTTACTTCTTTTGTAGCGAATTCAGGTTTTTCTGCTCTTACGAAATAGGTTTTTCCGCATTCAACATCAAAAGTGTACATTCCGGAACCGTCTGCAGCGGCAGAGTTTTTAAGGTTCATCTGGTCATCATACAGAGTGACTTTTGCTCCTGGAAGCGCAAGCCCTGTTTCTGCATGTGATATTATTCCGTACAGCTGCTGGATGCATTTAAGCCTTCTGGTTTCTAAGAATCTATAGATATCATCAGAGCCCTGTCCGCCATCTTTGTTGGAAGTGAAAAACCCTCTTCTGGTTTCAGGATCAATGATGTACGCAAAGTCATCTTTTGGAGAATTGACATCTGCCCCGACATTCTGAATGTTGCTTACTTTTCCGCTATTGTCAATATTGGCCACAAAAACATCCAATCCTCCGAGACCCGGATGCCCGTCAGACGCAAAATAAATCTCGTTTTCAGAAGTTAAGTAGGGATACGTTTCTTTTCCTTCCGTATTAATCGTGTTTCCAAGATTTTGCGGAGGGCCAAAGCCGCCATTTGAATTTATTGTTACTTTATACAAATCGGATTCGCCGAAAGATCCCGGCATATCGGAAGCAAAATAAAGCGTTTTTTCATCTGGACTTAAAGCCGGATGGCCTGTGCTGTAATTATTGCTGTTGAAAGGAAGCTCTGCAATGTTGGTCCATTTGCCGTCTTTTCCCAGTTCTGCTTTATAAAGCTTGATTAAAGTGACTCTGCTTTCGTCCTTTCCTTTCTTGCCGCCAATATAGTTGTTTCTGGTAAAATAGACTGTTTTTCCGTCTTTGGTGAAGACAGGAGAAGCTTCGTGAAATTTGGTATTAATAGCCGATTTAAATTTATTCACTTTTGATGCGGTTCCCGTTGCGGGATCCAGATCAGCATTATAAATATTGGTGAAATATTCTCCTGTCCATTTGTGTTTGCGCTGTACAAAATTTCCCGTATCCCGTGCAGATGCAAAGTAGATTTTGCTGTTGTACACAAACGACCCGTAATCGGAGTATTTGCTGTTAATGCCCGCATCTTCTATCTGATACCTCCCAGAATTTGCTTTTATCTGGTCCAGATAGTTTGCATCTTCTCTGTAGAGCTTTCCTCTGCTGTCATTTTTTGATACGGCATTGAATTCTTCCAGAAGCCTATTGGCTTTGGCGATATCTCCAGCCGATTTTAATGATTGCGCGTATCTAAAAAAGTACTCCGGCTCAGGATTTGGATTCATGGCAAATAATTCGCCGTACCATTTTGCCGCGTTCTGAAAATCTGAATTAAAATAATAGGCATTTCCCAGTTTTTTAAACATGTCTTCAGATCTGTAGCCTTTGGCCGCAACTTTTTCATAAGTCTTTATTGCATCGACATAGGCGTAGCTGTCATATTTTTTGTCTGCAGCATTTATTTTTGCCTGCTGGGCATAGCTGCCGAATGAAAAAGCGCCTATGATTGCAGCGAAAAGTAGTGTATAGTTTTTCATGATGCCTTATTTTTAGAAGAAACGAGGGGTTGTCATTTTGCCTTTGTTTGAGAAGAATTCATAACGCAGGAATATCTCATGCGAACCTGAATTGTAATTGTTCAATTTGGTGGTTTCCCGATCATAGCCATACCCTAAGTAAAGTCCGTCTGTGATCTGAAACCCAACCATAGCACTTAATGAAGCGCTCCATCTGTAAGCTGCACCAATCATAAATTTATCGTAGAACATAAAATTCGCAGATACATCTACTTGCAATGGTGCCCCTTGAACCATTTTGGTTAAAATGGCGGGTTTAAATTTTATATACTGATATTTGTCAAGATCGAATACGTAGCCTCCAATTAAGTAGTAATTGATTCTGTCTTTATAAATTGCCACATCATTATCGTCGTAACGGTTTGTTTCAATAAAGTTAGGAACAGACAGACCAATATATGCTTTGTCAGAATGCCAGTAGACTCCAGCTCCAACGTTTGGAGAGAACTTGCTGTTTAAATCCTGAAATTGGGGATCGCCCTGATCTGCAGGATTTAATTTGTTTACATCTAAATTGAAGATATTTGCCGTTCCTTTAATACCAAACGAAAGCTTAAAATCTGCAGAGGTCTGAATGGTATAAGACAGATCGACTGAGATGTTGTTTTCATTTGTAGGGCCAATTTTGTCATTGACTAATGAAGCTCCAATGCCTAATCTGCTATTGTTTATTGGTGTATTGATTGAGAAGCTGCTTGTCTCTGGCGCTCCATCAAGACCAACCCATTGGGTGCGGTAAAGGCCAAATACACTGAATACTCCACGGGAACCTGCATAGGCAGGATTTATGGCTATTGTATTGTACATATACTGTGTGTACTGCGCATCTTGCTGTGCATACCCTGAACATGTAACTAACAGAATGACGAAGAAAAATAATTTTGTTCTCATAGTAGATTTTATTAATTTAATAATTACTATTGACTATTTAAATCATTGTTTTTTAATTAATTATGTTTTGGAATTAATCAAAAAAATATAGATTTTTTAATACGCTGCAAATATTTATTTGCAGCGTATTCTAATTGCTATCTAGATAAATATAAATACCCGTCTAGTTTATGATCTTGAACATTGTTGTTTCCATCTAGAGATTTATACGTAATAATGTAAAAATAGGTTCCAGTTGGTAGTCCGTCAGATTGCTTAACAGTTGTTCTTCCTCGTGAAGTTCCATCAAAAGCATTTGTTGTATTGTTATAATTTGAAGTTTCAAAAACTAGAATTCCCCAGCGATTATATATTTCAACAGTATTGCCTGGATAACAAGTTAGTTCGTCAATATTATCAATTTTGAAGAAATCGTTCATGTTATCGCCATTAGGAGAGAAAGCATTATGCACTAACACATCACCACAAGCTAAGACTTTACAATCATCATTGATTTCCATGTTTAAAACTATGCTTCTTGGACAGTTTTGATCTGCTATTACATATTCAAAAACGTAATTGCCTAATGCTAAACCAAACGGATTAAGAATGCCTCCTTGTAACGCATTGGTATTGTTTCTATCTTGCCAAACTCCTGTTGTAGGGCTTCCTTCAGGAAGTAGGCTACTTAAGTTAACCAATGTTGAATCATCGTTACATGCTGTCGATCTGGTTTCAGTAACACCATTTGGAACTACTATAATAGTAATCGTTGCAGTGTCACAATTTTCAGAACTTAATTTATCGCAGATTCTATAGCTATAAGTATAAGTCCCGGCAGGTGTTAGACTGGATACATTTACGTTTCCAGAATTGTCAATAGTAATGTTTGGATCTGTTTTAGTATTGTTACCTTCTGTAAGAAGTGTAAAGTTTACTAATTCAAGTGATGCGCGAGTTATTCCTTTTACATCATTACTCAATACATTGCCTACTAATCCAAAAGAATTACATCCAATATTATTGAAGTTGTCATCATTCGCTACTACTGGAGTAGGTGGTGCTGGCGGATCAAGAACTACTACTGTTACAATTGCGGTATCACAATTTCCAAAATCGGCTTTTTCGCAGATTTGATAAGTCAAAGTGTATGTACCGCCTGGTGTGTTTGGTGCAACACTTATAGTTCCATCAGGATTAATAGATATTGAACCTTTTGGATCCGAAATAGTTGTGGTTAGTGTTACATCATTTATATTTACTGGGCTACCATTTAATGTATCGTTAGTTAAAACGTTGCCTACAGTAGTTTGCGTTGCACTTGCTGTTATTGGTGCAGGAGTATCATCATTAGCCACTATTGCAAATGTTGGTCTTGCAGTACAATAAGGATCTGCAGGTGGATAACTAATTGTAATAGTCTCACTTGGATTAACAGTGAAAGTTACATTGGTAGTTGGACGTAATTTTTCAAATCCATCTGCTCCTTCAATCCATCTGTTGTTTTCAAAAATCCAGCCTGGCCAATCGATTCCTTTTCCTTGCTCGTCTACAACCGCTCCTGGCCACAATACACGACCGCTTAATGGTAAATTGTTCATTGTTGTTACGACATTGTTGTTGCCGTCTGCCCAAGCAATGGTTACACCATTTACAGGAGTGAAGTTTACTGCTGTTACTACATAATCAATATATGGAACATCATTAACACATATTGAAGTTGCTGTAACGGTCATTACTGGAGCTTCAATTGTAATTGTAACTGTTGCAGTGTCGCAGTTGTCTGTTTGATCAGCTTCGCAAATTTGATATACCATTGTTAATGTTCCTACAGGAGCATTTGGTAGTACATCAACAGAACCATCAGGATTTAACTGTAAAAACTCGTTTGGTGTTACAGTTGTAATAATAACATCAGATGCAGTTATGGCATTTCCTTCTAAAGTATCATTTGGCAATACATTTAATACATTAGTTGTAGTATGGTTTACACCTGCAATTGGACCAGCATTATCATCGTTGGCAACAATATCTTTGTAATCTTTACAGCTTACACCAAAGTCGGCATCTAAATGAACCAAATCTTCTGGAGTTACCGTTACGATATAACCACTGTCTGTTGTTGTTGTACAAACGGTATGCAATTGCAATTTGCTTGTTTTAGCAGTTATGTTTTTTCCAGATATTGATGGAAGAACTTTTACTAAACCAGTTGCTCCTAAAGCAGCAGCCACGGCATCAAAGTTGGCATCTCTAACCAATTTGATTGTATAGTCTCCATAAGGATTTGCTGTCTCTGGACGATCTCTCCAGAATCCTTCGATACCTACTATAACTTCTTCATGATATCCGTTTGGACCATCGATTATTACATTGGCACTTAACGCATTTCCAAAACCTGCGGCATTTAATTCGCCATTGTTTTGTGGGCCAGTATAGCTTCCGTCTCCGTTAAGGTCAATCCATTCCCATTGGCTATAGTCAATAGAACCATTTGAATCTGGAATGTTTTTGGTCACAACTCCATCATTATTGGCATCGTACCATTCATCTTGAATTCCGTTATTGTTAAGATCATACCAAACATAATCTCCAAGAACTGGAAGGTTCGATTTTCCGTATTCAAAGTTATGAACTTGGAAAGCACATTCTTCAAGAGTAGTAAAGAACAGGCTTGAATCAACAGGATACAATTGATGTGCACTATTTAAATTAGCATCTTGAACTTGTACCAAATAACTTCCAGCAGGCATTCCTGTAAAGCTGTACATTCCATCAACACCAGTAATACGCATTTGTATTGGACCAGTAGTTGTTCCTTGCGGAATCAATGTCACAGGTACATTTGCAATTGGAGCGTTCGTATCTATATTTATGATTTGTCCAGATATTTTAACTCTATAATCTGGCTCTGTAATCACAACTGTTGCAGTTGCTGTACAAGTTTGGTTCTCACCATTTACTACAGAGGTTGCAGTAAGTGTATATGTTCCAGCTGGTAAATTAGTATTTCCAACGACCTCATTATTTTGATTTGTAATAACTACCGTAGCTCCAGGACTGCTAGTAACTGCTATCGAACCGTTGCTTTCTCCTTTACAGCTTACATTGGTAGCTATACCGCTCACAGAAACTTTATTTTCAACTGTAAAAGTTTGTACCAATTCAGTTTTATTTCCTGCACAATCTGTTAGCGTATAAGTTCTAGTTAAAATGTAAGATTCTCCATTACATCCAGTTCCTCCATTGTTAGTGTCGTTTACAGTAATATTTACCGTTCCACTACAGTTATCAGCCGCATCTTTTATGTCTTCTGGACTTCCTGCTGGAATGTCTGCCGCATTTTGCAGATTAGCAACATCTGCTGGTGCAGTACCTGTTGGAGGTGTTGTATCTCTTACTGTAATAATTTGAGTATAAGAAATTGAATTTCCTCCACAATCACTTGTTGACCAGTTACGAGTTAAGGTATATTCAGTACCGCATTCGTTTTTAATATCGCTTTTTGTTTCGCTGAAAACAATTGGCAAGTCTCCATTGCAATTATCAGAAGCTTCCATATTAAATGGCTCTGGAACTGCATCACAAGAAACTGTAATATCTGAAGGCAATTCGCCAACAAAAGCAGGTTTTGTAGTATCCTGAATTGTAATTGTCTGAGTGAAAGTTTCAGAAGTATTTCCGCAATCGTCTTTTACTGTCCAAGTGTTGGTGTAAGTTCCTGCATTTCCACAGTTTTCAGATGCTACAAACTGTCCGCTTACTTTAGTGATATTAGAAACATCAGTATCGCATAAGTCAGAAGCAATTGGGAATTGAGCCTGAGCAGCAGCAAGTCCTTCTGTGTCACTGCACTCTAAAGTTGCGTTTAAAGTGCCAGCTTGAGTAGTCCATGTTGGCGCAGTTGTATCTTGAATTGTAATTATCTGAGTAAAAGTTTCAGAAGTATTTCCACAATCGTCTTTTACTGTCCAAGTGTTGGTGTAAGTTCCAGCATTTCCACATCCTTCAGAAGCTACAAACTGTCCGCTTACTTTAGTGATATTAGAAACATCACTGTCACAAGTATCATTAGCTATTGGGAATAAAGATTGAGCAACAGCAAGTCCTTCTGTATCGCTACACTCTAAAGTTGCGTTTAAAGTACCAGCTTGAGTAGTCCATGTTGGCGCAGTTGTATCCTGAATTGTAATTATCTGAGTGAAAGTTTCAGAAGAATTTCCGCAATCGTCTTTTACAGTCCAAGTGTTGGTGTAAGTTCCTGCATTTCCACAGTTTTCAGATGCTACAAACTGTCCGCTTACTTTAGTGATATTAGAAACATCAGTATCGCATAAGTCAGAAGCAATTGGGAATTGAGCCTGAGCAGCAGCAAGTCCTTCTGTATCGCTGCACTCTAAAGTTGCGTTTAAAGTGCCAGCTTGAGTTGTCCATGTTGGCGCAGTTGTATCCTGAATTGTAATTATCTGAGTAAAAGTTTCAGAAGTATTTCCGCAATCGTCTTTTACAGTCCAAGTGTTAGTATACGTTCCTGCGTTTCCGCATCCTTCAGAAGCTACAAACTGTCCGCTTACTTTAGTGATATTAGAAACATCACTGTCACAAGTATCATTAGCTATTGGGAATAAAGATTGAGCATTTGCTAAAGCCTGTTCGTCACTGCATTCTATAGTTTTGTCTAAAGATGCGGCTTGAGTTGTCCAAGTTGGAGCAGAATTGTCTTGCACAATTATGGTTTGACTTACAGGAAGAGAAACATTTCCACAAGCATCTTTCGCAGTCCATGTTCTTGTTTTGGTATAAGTTCCAGCACAATTTCCTTCTGTAGTAGTATCTTCATAAGTCAATGAAGAGATCGTTCCACTGTCGTCAGTTGCTGTTGCTTGTGCAAAAACAGGTTCTGCTGGACAATTGATAGTAGAAACTTCAGGTAGTGGATCTATAACTGGTATAACAGAATCTCCATCGATAATAATTACAGTTTTTACGATAGTACATAAGTTAGCATCTTTAACCGTAACATTATAAGTTCCAGCTTTTAGTCCTGTAGCTGTAGCATCTGTCTGAACAGGATTAGTATCCCAAGAGTAAGTGTAAGGACTTGTTCCGCCAGATGGTATAACAGTTGCAGAACCTGTTGTTCCACCTCCACAAGCTACATTAACTTGCGTTGTTGTTGCGCTTAAAGCAGCTTGAGGCTGACCAATTGTTATTTCGCATGTTGTAGTATATCCTAATTTGTCAGTAACTTTTACAGAATGTAAACCTGCTGTTAAAGCAACTGCTTGTGCAGTTGTTTCATCATTATCCCAAAGGTAAGTATACTCTCCGTTACCGCCCACAGCTGTTACCGTCGCTTTACCAGTATTTCCTCCATAACATTTTACAGCGCTATCTTGCGAAATACTACATGAAAGTACATTAGGTTCTGTAATTAAAACAGTACATTCTGTAAAGCAGCCATTTGCATCCGTAACTTTTACGCTATGTGTTCCTGCATTTAAAGCTACTGCTTTAGGTGTATTTTCTCCATTATCCCATAAGTAAGTGTAAGTAGGAGTACCCCCAATTGGAGTTACAGTTGCCTCACCATTGCTTAAACCATTTGAAGTCACTGGTTTATTTTGTACAACAGAGCATGATAAAGCAGCACCTGGCTGTGTTATGGTTACAGAAAGAGGTGCAGTAGAACATCCGTTTGCATCTTTCACGGTTACAGTATAAGTTCCTGCAATAAGTCCGGTTCTGTCTTCAGGATCAGTGGTTCCTGCAAGATCGGCCCAATCGTAAGTATAAGGCGCTACACCTCCAGAAGCTGTTATGTTGATTACCCCTGTTGAAGAGCCAAAACACAATACATCAGTTTGAGAAGTTTTAGCCACGGCTACTGCTGAAGCAGGCTGTGTAATTGTAACGGCAAGAGGCGCTGCAGAACATCCGTTTGCGTCTTTCACGGTTAGGGTGTAAGTTCCTGCAGGCAATGCTGTTCTGTCTTCAGTATCATTAGTTCCCGCAAGATCAGCCCAATCGTAAGTATAAGGCGCTACACCTCCAGAAGCTGTTATGTTAATAGCTCCAGTTGATGATCCAAAGCATAATACGTCGGTTTGTGAAGTTTTAGCCACAGCTACTGCTGAAGCAGGCTGTGTAATTGTAACGGCAAGAGGCGCTGCAGAACATCCGTTTGCGTCTTTAACGGTTACGGTGTAAGTTCCTGCAATAAGTCTGGTTCTGTCTTCAGGATCAGTGGTTCCCGCAAGATCGGCCCAATCGTAAGTATAAGGCGCTACACCTCCAGAAGCTGTTATATTAATAGCTCCAGTTGAAGCTCCAAAACATAATACATCAGTTTGAGATGTTTTGGCAACGGTTACTGCTGAAGCAGGCTGTGTTATAGTAACGGCAAGAGGCGCGGCAGAACATCCGTTTGCATCTTTCACGGTTACAGTATAAGTTCCTGCAGGCAATGCTGTTCTGTCTTCAGTATCATTAGTTCCCGCAAGATCAGCCCAGTCGTAAGTATAAGGCGCTACACCTCCAGAAGCTGTTATATTTATTGCTCCTGTTGAAGCGCCAAAGCACAATACGTCGGTTTGTGAAGTTTTAGCCACAGCTACTGCTGAAGCAGGCTGTGTAATTGTAACGGCAAGAGGCGCTGCAGAACATCCGTTTGCATCTTTCATGGTTACGGTGTAAGTTCCTGCAATAAGTCCAGTTCTGTCTTCAGGATCAGTGGTTCCCGCAAGATCGGCCCAGTCGTAGGTATAAGGCGCTACACCTCCAGAAGCTGTTATGTTGATTGCTCCTGTTGAAGAGCCAAAGCACAATACATCAGTCTGGGAAGTTTTAGCCACAGCTACAGCTGAAGCAGGCTGTGTAATTGTAACGGCAAGAGGTGCGGCAGAACATCCGTTTGCATCTTTCACAGTTACAGTGTAAGTTCCTGCAATAAGTCCAGTTCTGTCTTCAGGATCAGTGATTCCTGCAAGATCAGACCAATCGTACGTATAAGGCGCAACACCTCCAGAAGCTGTTATGTTAATAGCTCCAGTTGAAGAGCCAAAGCACAATACATCAGTCTGAGACGTTTTAGCCACGGCTACTGCTGAAGAAGGCTGTGTAATGGTTACGGCAAGAGGAACTGCCGAACATCCGTTTGCATCTTTCACAGTTACGGTGTAAGTCCCTGCAGGCAATGCTGTTCTGTCTTCAGGATTATTGGTTCCCGCAATATCAGCCCAGTCGTACGTATAAGGAGCAACCCCTCCAGAAGCTGTTATGTTAATAGCTCCTGTTGAAGCACCAAAGCATAATACATCAGTCTGAGAAGTTTTAGCCACGGCTACTGCTGAAGCAGGCTGTGTAATTGTAACGGCAAGAGGCGCTGCAGAACATCCGTTTGCGTCTTTCACGGTTAGGGTGTAAGTTCCTGCAGGCAATGCTGTTCTATCTTCAGTATCATTAGTTCCCGCAAGATCAGCCCAATCGTAAGTATAAGGCGCTACACCTCCAGAAGCTGTTATGTTAATAGCTCCAGTTGATGATCCAAAGCATAATACGTCGGTTTGTGAAGTTTTAGCCACAGCTACTGCTGAAGCAGGCTGTGTAATTGTAACGGCAAGAGGCGCTGCAGAACATCCGTTTGCGTCTTTTACGGTTACTGTGTATGTTCCGGCAATAAGTCCAGTTCTGTCTTCAGGATCGGTTGTTCCTGTAAGATCTGCCCAGTCATAAGTATAAGGTCCGACACCTCCAGAGGCTGTTATATTAATAGCTCCAGTTGAAGCTCCAAAACATAATACATCAGTTTGAGATGTTTTGGCAACGGTTACTGCTGAAGCAGGCTGTGTTATAGTAACGGCAAGAGGCGCGGCAGAACATCCGTTTGCATCTTTCACGGTTACAGTATAAGTTCCTGCAGGCAATGCTGTTCTGTCTTCAGGATCAGTGGTTCCTGCAAGATCAGCCCAGTCGTAAGTATAAGGTGCTACACCTCCAGATGCTGTTATGTTGATTGCCCCTGTTGAAGAGCCAAAGCACAATACATCAGTTTGGGAAGTTTTAGCCACAGCTACTGCTGAACCTGATTGTGTGATTGTAACGGTAAGAGGCGCAGAAGTACATCCTTTAGAATCTTTTACGGTTACGGTATATGTTCCGGCAATAAGTCCAGTTCTGTCTTCAGGATCAGTTGTTCCTGTAAGATCTGCCCAGTCATAAGTATAAGGCGCTACACCTCCAGAGGCTGTTATATTAATAGCTCCAGTTGAAGCTCCAAAACACAATACATCAGTTTGAGACGTTTTGGCAACGGTTACTGCAGCGGCAGGTTGTGTAATTACAACGCCATTTATATTTGCAGAACATCCATTTGCATCAACAACTTTGATATTGTAAGTTCCAGCAGGTAAACTTTGTAAAGTATTTACGGTTGTTTCTCCGTTAATGTAATACTTAAACGGACCCGTTCCGTTTGTTACATTAATCTGAATTTTACCATCATTACCGCCAAAACAAGTAACATTGCTTGTTGTTCCTAGTGCAACAGTGTAGAATGGTGGCAAAACGATATTAGAAGTTACAAAGTCTCGATTGGCATACCACCAAGTATTGATGGTATTTAAATTTCCATATTGAGGCGAGCTATTATTATTGTCATTAAACCCATTCCATCTATGGCAATTGCTTGGAGGAGTACCATTTGGTGTACAGCCAGTAAGATTTACTTTGGCGTCAAAAGTACCTCCAGGATAAGTAATATTGCTGTCGTCCCAGTAGAATTTTAAAACATATCCAGATGGAGCCGCAGGTCTAACCGTTGTACAGGAGAAACCATATTGATTTTCTTCTACATCATATATCGGGAAATGGAAAGCAGCTTGTCCAAAAGTAACGACTATTGGTATTGAGGTGCCTTGTGCGATAGTGTTTCCTAAACCATCTTTTCCATTCCAAGGAACACTTACGGCATAAGGAGGAGCTCCCGATGCTGTAACTGTTTGGGTAGTTAATACATCTTTTGTGCCTGGAGTATAAATTCCATCTCCACCGTTAAAGTCAAGAAGTATTTCGATAGTTCCGCTTTTAAAAACACTAATGTTTATATTGCTTTCGCCAATACCGCAATTGGTAATTCCGTTAATTTGTATGTTACCGTTATAAGTTCCATTTTTCCATATATTAATATCAGGATCATTTAGGAAGACCTCATATTTTGGACTCATTTGCGTAGCATTCGGTGCATTATAAATACTTTTTTGATCATTAGCTGCATTTCCTGAATTTCCTGGGCCTGTATTATTAAAAGCCACATTGAAATACCAAGGTCTGAAACCAGCACCATTAAAATTGATTTTATTTACAAAACCGTTTTGAGTAACGGCCCCAGTTGTAGAACCGTTATCTGGAGCAAAAACATAAAAAGCGCCATTAAAGTCAGTATCAACATCATCCATAGCAAAAGCCCAGCGTTTTGAGTAAATACGTCCAGGAATTGATTTGTTTGAACTATTGGCAACTGTAATATCGTAATAGTTATAGTAAATTTCAGTACTGCTACCATCAGTTGAGCTCTCAAATTCGATATAGTAATCACCAGCAGGCATGCCATTTGGGTTAAAAACTATAGGAGTGTATCCAGCAGTAGTAACTCCGTCGATACCATTTGGACCATTTTGAGCTCTTGCAAGTTTTTGAGCCTCAGTACCTGATATGTTCGATGAGGTACCATCCAAAGTATAGTTTGCATATGCTACACTTCCATCAGGTCTTATGATTCTAAATCTAGAATTAATTTCAGTGCCAGTTGGACTTGATCTTCTAGCTCTGCTAAAACCTAAATATACTTTTTCGCTATTTGGGTTTTGAATTCGAATATACAATCGCTGTGCATCTGTCGAACCATATCTACCAAAACTTCCATAAGTGCTATTGTTTATCGCAAGTGAAGCCCTATGATTAATGTCAGGAGTTGTTTGTTTACTTCCTTCTCCAGCATAAACATTAAGAAACAAAATGCTTAATAGAAAACTTAGAAGGATTTTTATTCTTTTTTCGAAAGTAAAGTTTTTCATATTAAAATGTTTAATATTGATATAATATTTTAACTAACTGAAAACGATTTGCACCTACATAGAGTAGTAAAAAGCACTTAATGTTTTGGGAGTTGTTTTATTTTTCAGATCTAATACTGGCAAAGTAAATCCAATACCTTTTGTCTTTTTTGGGGGAATATAGGTATGAACAATAGTTTGGCTTTTGCTGTCCGGGCAAGTGGTAGAAGTTACTGTGACCGAAGTGCCGTTCCATTGATCGAGTGTAGAAATATCAGCCAAGCTTAGTTTTACATAAAACTCAGCCGTTTCTCCTGGAGAAAGTGTAAGTGTTTTATTCAGGGGAGAATAATTTTTGCTCTCCAGTCTATTGTTCATTAAAACATTGCTTTTTGTAGTACTGCCATCAGGGTTTTCTGGAAAATTTGAAAAGTTCTCAGCAGATAATTGATAAGTATCCGTATTACTTCCAGTATTTTTAACTTGCAGTAAAAACGAAACTTCAAAACCATTGTACTTTTGATAATTATCTCCGTCAATAGTTATTTCAGAATTACACGAACCAGCTTGCGAAAATGCAACTGAAGTAATTAATAAGCAAAGCAGATTAAAAATGTTTTTGCTAAAGATATTTTTCTTCGAGAAAAAAATAAACTTACAATTGCTTACAAATTTTACTGCTTTTTCAAGAGTAGATTTTGTTTTCATAACTTAAGATTTAGTTTTAAAGTATTTATGAAATTTTAACAGAATCAAAGTTATATTAGAGTTTTTCTATTATTATTTTTTTATCTATAACTAACCTAAAAACTCGTTGAAGTGTTGTTTTTTTGTCAAAAATTGACTCAAAAACGCTTTTTTTTAACTCTAAAAATTGAAATTTTTTCGTACATTTTT
Source organism: Flavobacterium sp. ACN2 (assembly GCF_002303885.1). Taxonomy (GTDB): domain Bacteria; phylum Bacteroidota; class Bacteroidia; order Flavobacteriales; family Flavobacteriaceae; genus Flavobacterium. The sequence continues at coordinate 157,885 of NZ_MRCM01000013.1, forward strand.
TTGATTTATTAGTTGAAAATGGTTTATTTGCAATAGTATAAATAGCTAATAATCAAATATTTAGTTAAAATATTACGAACTGTCACATTATCGACTAAATACTAATTTTATAGATGAAGTACATAAAATGTGATTTTTGGTTTTCTATAATTTTGTAATTGTTAACAGATTGCGAATTGTTTATTCTTGTTAAAATTTCGTTATAATGTTAACAGAAATAAAAAAAGGAGAAGGTTTAAAATTTCTTTTGTAAATTAGAACTTAATTAAAAATAGCCTGCAATTCAGGTTTTTAAATTCTGCTGTTTATGAAAAATCTTATTTTAATTCGTCATGCCAAATCTAGCTGGGAAGCACCATTAAAAGATTTTGATCGTCCGTTAATGAAAAGGGGAATTTTGGACGCGCATGATGTTTCATTAAATATTTCAGAGTATCTACCTAAAACATATATAATGTGGAGCAGTACAGCTGCGAGAGCCTCAGAAACTGCTTTAATTTTTGCGCAAAACATATCTTATCCTTTAGAAAGTATTATTTTTAGAGATGATTTATACACTTTTGATGAAAAACAACTCGAAAAAGTTATTAAATCGTGTGATAATAGTTTTGAAAGCGTTATTCTTTTCGGACATAACGAGGCTATTACAAATTTTGTTAATAAATTTGGGGATGTTTTTATAGAGAATGTTCCAACTTCGGGCTTCGTATCATTGCAATTTGATGCCGACAGTTGGGATACAATCCATAAGGGCAAAACACATAAAACTATTTTCCCCAAAGATTTAAAATAATTACAGTGTACGAACAGAAATATATCGATAGAGAAAAAAGCTGGTTAGCGTTTAATGCAAGAGTACTTCAAGAAGCTGCAGATAATACGGTGCCACTTTTAGACAGACTGCGTTTTGTTGGAATTTTTTCAAACAATTTAGACGAATTTTTTAGAGTTCGATACGCGGCCATTCGGCGATTAAGCCTCTCGGGTATTTCTGGCGAAAAATATTTAGGTGGTATTTCTGCTCATCAATTGATTAAAGATATTACCGAAATCGTAATTCAGCAACAATCTGAAAGTTTACGTATTCTCGGCAATATTGAAGCGGAGCTTGAGTCTGAGAATATTTTTATTATAAATGAAACACAGATTACACCAAAACAAGAGTGTTTCTTAAAAGATTTTTATAACCAAAAATTAAGCCCAGAGTTAGTAACCATCATTTTAAATGATCTAGCCGTTTTCCCTATTCTTAAAGACACTTTAGGCTATCTGGCTGTTCGTTTAGAATTGGCTAATGATGAGGTCCGCTATGCTTTAATAGAAATTCCAAAAACCATCAATAGGTTTGTTGTGCTTCCTTCTGAGGACGAAAAACAATATGTTATTTTAATTGATGATGTTATTCGTTTCAAACTGAAAAACATCTTTAATATATTTGATTATAAGAGTGTTTCTGCCCACATGATCAAAATTACCCGCGATGCACAATTAGATATAGATAGTGATTTGAGTAAAAGTATGCTCGAAAAAATTGCTTCTTCTGTAAAAGACCGTCGTATTGGAGAGCCTGTTCGTTTTATTTACGATAATTTAATTGAAGAAGATACGCTCCAGTTTTTCTTAGATAAAATGAAAATTGTAGAAACAGATAGTATAATTCCAGGAGGAAGATACCATAATCGTCGCGATTATATGAGTTTTCCAAACCTTGGCAGATACGATTTATTATACAAACCAAATGAACCTATGCCAGTTCCTGGTTTAAGTTTAGAAGGTAGTATTTTAGAAAAAATCAGTAAAAAAGACTATTTAGTTCATGCACCCTATCAGTCGTTTTCTTATTTGACCAAATTTTTGCGTGAAGCTGCTTTAGACCCAAAAGTTACAAGCATCAAAATAACCTTATATCGTTTAGCTAAAAATTCGCAAGTAATTAGTTCTCTAATAAATGCGGCTAAAAATGGCAAAAGAGTAGTAGTGCAAATCGAACTTCAGGCACGTTTTGATGAAGCTTCGAATATCTCTTATGCAGAACAAATGCAGACAGAAGGCATTGAACTTATTTTTGGTATTAAAGGATTAAAAGTTCACAGTAAAATTTGTGTAATCGAAAGATTAGAAGAAGGTAAAAACCGCCGTTACGGATTCATTTCAACTGGAAACTTCAACGAATCTACAGCCAAAATCTATACCGACGTAACGCTTTTAACTTGCCATCAAGGAATATTAAAAGACACCTCAAAAATATTTGAGTTTTTCGATATCAATTATAGAGTTCATAGATACAAGCATTTAATTGTTTCTCCTCATTATACAAGGACTAAATTTATAAAACTGATTGATCGTGAAATTCTACATGCTCTTGCGGGTAGAAAAACACACATCAAATTAAAAATGAATAGTTTATCCGATTTTAAAATGATCGATAAATTGTACGAAGCAAGTAATGCAGGAGTAAAAATCCAGCTTCAAGTAAGAGGGATTTGCTCTTTAATTCCAGGAATTCCAGGAATGAGTGAAAACATAGAAGCAATAAGCATTGTAGACAATTACTTGGAGCATTCGAGAGTTTACATTTTCGGAAACGCAGGTTTAACCGAAGTATACATTTCGTCTGCCGATTTTATGACTAGAAACCTTGACGGAAGAGTAGAGGTAACTTGTCCAATTTATGACCTAGAAATTAAGAAAGAATTGATTGATAACTTTAATATTGCGTGGAAAGGAAACGTAAAAGTAAGATATCATTCATACAAATTAGATAATAAATATAAGCCGAAAAATCATCATGCCCCATTTAGAGCACAATTTGAAACCTATAAATATTATCAGAATAAAGTAGCCATATTAGAAGAGGTTCCTCAAAAAGTAAATTAATAATAAATACCAATTTTCAAATCATAAAGTGAGCATGATTAATATTAGGAAGTTTGCAGCGATAGATATCGGTTCGAATGCCATGAGGCTTTTGATCGCTAACGTTGTGGAACAAGAAGGCAAAGAACCGCAGTTTAACAAAAGTTCCCTTGTTCGTGTACCAATTCGTTTAGGACAAGATGCCTTTACAGTTGGAGAAATTTCACCAGAAAATATAGATCGAATGATTGATGCCATGAAAGCATTCAACCTTTTGATGAAAGTACATAAAGTAGAGCGTTATATGGCATTTGCAACTTCTGCAATGCGCGAAGCCTATAATGCCAAAGAAGTGGTGGCTTTAATTAAGAAAAAAGCCGACATTAAAATCGAGATAATCGACGGTAAAAAAGAAGCCGCAATTATTGCTTCTACAGATTTGCATCATTTAATTAAATCGGACGAAACCTATCTTTTTGTGGATGTTGGAGGTGGAAGTACCGAGTTTACCTTATTCTCTGACGGAAAAATGATTACTTCAAGATCTTTCAAAGCGGGAACTGTTCGTTTACTGAATAATATGGTTCATGATTCAGTTTGGGATGAGATCGAAAAATGGATTAAAACCAATACAGCCGATTACGATGAAGTAACGCTGATAGGTTCTGGAGGAAACATCAATAAATTGTTTAAAATGTCTGGAAAACAGCAGGAAAAACCGCTTTCGTACATTTATGTTAACTCGCAGTATGCATTTTTAAATTCGTTGACTTACGAACAGAGAATCGCCGAATTAGGTCTGAATTCTGACCGTGCCGACGTAATTATCCATGCCACTCGTATCTATCTGAACGCGATGAAATGGAGTGGTGCACGCCAGATTTATGTGCCTAAAATCGGACTTTCTGATGGTATCGTAAAAGCAATGTACTACGGTAAAATTTAATACTATTTTTTTAATGAATAAAGGCAGACTAGAAGCTTTTAGTGATGGCGTTTTGGCAATCATTATTACGATTATGATTTTGGAAATTAAAGCGCCAGAAGGACATCAATTTGCAGATTTAAAACCGCTTATACCGAAGTTTTTAAGTTATATTTTGAGCTTTATTTATGTTGGGATATATTGGAATAATCACCACTATTTGCTTCATGGATTATTAAGGGTAAACGGAAAAATCTTATGGAGCAATCTGCACTTTTTGTTTTGGCTTTCTTTAATCCCAGTTTCTACCGCTTGGATGGGAGAACATAATTTTGAAAAGGCTGCAATGACAATGTATGGCGTTGTGCTGCTTCTTTCTGCAATCTCCTACATTATTTTGCAATATACCATTATGTGCAGCGAAGGAAAAAATTCTGCTTTAAGAAGAGTACTTAAAAAAGATTATAAAGGAAAAATATCCTTAGTTTTATACGTAATCGGAATTGTTACTGCATTTTACAATCAGTGGATTTCTGGAGCCGCTTACTTTACAGTTGCAATGTTATGGCTTATTCCAGACAAAAGAATCGAGAATATTTTTGCTTCAAATGAATAATTTATGAAATCTGTTTTTCAGTCCATTCAAGATTTCTCTGCTGACGAATTAAGTCTTTTAGACGATTTAATTACATTTCGCACATTGAAAAAAGGGGAACTTTTATTGACTGAAAATCAGGTTTGCAATGAAATAGTTTTTATTGAAAAAGGAATTCTGCGTTCCTTTTTTGTCAATCATAAAGGAGACGAAATTACCAATTGTTTTGCTTTCGAAAATGAGTTTATGGCTTCTTTCGCCAGTTTTATTACCGAAGAAAAAGCAGAGGAAAATATTCAGGCTTTAACCGATACAGAATTGCAAATTCTAGACCGAAAAGCTTTAGAAAAACTCTATCAATCAGGATTCAATTGGCAAGAAACGGGCAGAAAATTAACCGAATTAGAATTTGTAAACCTGCATAAAAGAATGATTTCTTTTCAGAAATTATCTGGAGCACAGCGTTACGAAGAACTTCGCCAGAATCATCAAAAGTATATTCAATTAATTCCGTTGCAATATTTAGCTTCTTATTTAGGAATTACACCAAGACATTTAAGCAGAATTAGAAAAGCTGTTTTATAAACTTTGAATTTTGTTTCACGCAGATTTAAAATGATCTAAGCAGATTTTTTTTATTTCTATTTATTCTGATATTAAAATCTGCGCAAATCTTGACAGTCTTCAAAATCTCCTTTATCTGCAAAATCTGCGTGAAAAAAAAGAATAGGACATTTGTCCAGTAAAATAAAGTATACTAGTAGTATTTTTGATAAAACATTTTCAGATGAAAAAAATACTAATAATAAACGGACACCCAAATGCCGAAAGCTTCAATTTCGGAATAGCCGAATCGTATCAAAAAGGTGCAATTGCTTCTGGTGCGCAAGTAGAAGCCATCACAATTGCCAATTTAAACTTCAATCCAAATCTGAAATTCGGTTATCAAAAACGAACCGATTTAGAACCGGATTTATTGGAATCTTGGGAGAAAATAAAAAGAGCAGATCATCTAGTTTGGATTCATCCCGTTTGGTGGGGCGGGCTTCCAGCGATAACGAAAGGATTTATCGATCGTTTGTTTTTGCCTGGAATGGCTTTTCAATACCGCGAAAATTCAGTTTGGTGGGATAAATTATTAAAAGGCAAAACAGCTCACATCATTACGACCCTAGATCAGCCAAGCTGGTATTATCGTTTCTTTTTTGGAAGACCAAGTGTTAATCAATTAAAAAAATCAACTTTAGAATTCTGCGGTGTAAAACCAGTTAAAGTAAGCTACATCGGAATTATAAAAGGTTCTAAGGAAGAACAAAAAAAAAAATGGCTAGATAAAGTCTACAATTTCGGACTAAAAAATAGATAGTTTTTTATTTGCTGCGACTCGAGCGATAGCGAATGGGCAAAGCAAATTCAATAAATTATTAAACAGTTTTAAGAAAGAAAAAAAATTCGTGAAAATTCGAGAAATTCGTGGCCAACAAAAAAATTAATCCTTCAAATCTAATCCAAATGTTGAACGCAAAAGCTCGATGTTTGGATTGATTTCTAAGAAACGATTATAACGATCCTGGTTGTTGTAAGTTCGTTTCATTTCAGCCTGTTCATTTACAATTACTTCAATAGTAATATCGTGATTGTGTAAATGGCCTTTTAAATGCCCTAATAAAGCGTTCATTTGACTTTCAAATTCTAGTTTTGAACCTTCGTTTGGCAATTCATAAGAAATTGTTGTACCGTTCAAAACAGGATCACTAATCAATAGAATCGATTCCATGATTTTAAGCCCTTTTTGACCTAAGCGTTCCGCATATTTGTTCCAATGAAGACGCATATCGGTTTCGTTAAACTCTTCAGTTGGTAAAACAGAAGATGGTTTAACGTAAGATTTCGTGCTAGCCTCCAATTCTTTTTTCTTGCGGATACTGGCAAGAGAAAAAGCAGAAACCTTAGGAGCGCCGCTTGTATCTGCTTTTGGAACTTCTGGAGTTTGAACTTTTGGAGTCTCAACAGGAATTTGTGCTGTATTTGCAATATTTACAGCAACAGGAGTATCATTGCTATTTGAATTAGCATTGACATTATTTTTTTCTTCCGAACTTGGAGTTTGGGGTTTTACACTTGAAACTTCAACTATAGAATAACCTCCGTTTTTAAAGTAAACGGGTGGAATTATGAATTGCTCAGCTTTTTTTTTTCTCCATCAAAGTTGATAGAGGCCAATTGCATCAAGCATAATTCAACTAAAAGTCGTTGATTCTGACTTAATTTATATTTTAAATCGCAATCATTTGCAATGTCAATTCCTTTTAATAAAAATTCCTGAGAACATTTCTGCGATTGAGTCGCATACATTTGCTGCGCTTGTTCTCCAACTTCTAATAAAGCAATAGTCGAAGGTGTTTTGCTTACTAATAAATCTCTAAAATGTGAAGCCAAACCAGCAATAAAATGATGCCCGTCAAAACCTTTAGCTAGAATGTCGTTGTAAGCCAATAAAAGCTTCGGAATTTCATTTTCTAAAAGTAAATCGGTAATCGAAATGTAAGTTTCGTAATCTAAAACGTTTAGATTTTCAGTTACAGCCTGACGTGTTAAATTTGTTCCGCAATACGAAACTACACGGTCAAAAATAGACAAAGCATCACGCATTGCACCATCTGCTTTTTGAGCAATAATATGCAGTGCATCATCTTCAAAAACGATTCCTTGACTTTCAGCAACATCTGCCAAATGTTCTTTAGCATCTTTTACTGTAATTCTTTTAAAATCAAAAATCTGACAACGAGATAAAATCGTTGGAAGAATTTTGTGTTTTTCTGTTGTTGCTAAAATAAAAATAGCATGTTTTGGCGGTTCTTCCAATGTTTTAAGGAAAGCATTAAAAGCAGCCGAAGACAACATATGGACCTCGTCAATGATGTATACTTTGTATTGTCCAGTCTGAGGCGGGATTCGAACCTGATCGATAAGGCTACGAATATCATCAACCGAGTTGTTTGAAGCAGCATCTAGCTCAAAAACGTTAAATGCAAAATCTTCGGTAGGATCATCATATCCAGGCTGATTTATTTTTCTAGCCAAGATACGGGCGCAGGTAGTTTTACCAACTCCACGTGGTCCTGTAAATAAAAGAGCAGAAGCTAAGTGATTGGTTTCTATAGCATTCAACAAAGTGTTGGTAATGGCTTTTTGCCCCACAACATCCTTAAAGGTCTGCGGGCGATATTTACGTGCCGATACTACAAATTGTTCCATATTCTTTTTTATTCGATAGCAAATATATGACTTTTGTTTCGTTGTTTAAAACCGATTTTAGTTATTTGGCGAAATTCTTTTTCTTCAAAATAACAAAGAGTAAACTCAGAAATAATACGATGTTGACAATCAAAGAAATGATAATATATTGACTGTAAGTTTCCAATTTTGTTTCTGTTCTTTCTTTATCAGAAATTTCTTTTTGAGCATTTTTATAGGCGCGCAACTTTTCTAATTGATAAATCCAATCTTGTAAATTTCGATTTTCAAATTTCAGATCCCAAACATAAAAAGACAGTGATTTTATTTGATCATCTATCTTTTGAGAGATTTTGATTTCTGGAGGAGGAGGCATGGAGTCACTTCCGTAAGGTCTAAATCCAGTACTTGGAGAGCAACCGCTCACTTCGATAGTTTTATCGTCATTAAAATTTGCATATACAATCCAAAGCTGTTTTACAGATGGAACATTAGAACAGTTGCCAGAGTATTTTTGAGTAATGAACTGAGAATTGTATTGTCCTTTAAAGAGTTCTATGATTCTAAAAGTATAAATTTCCTTTATTGAATCTACTTTTATAACTTCTCCGTAAAACACAATTTCATATTTTAATCCTATTTCTACCATGCTCTCTCGGTCAATTGGCTTACAATCACAAGAAAAAGCATAATTGGCAATCAATAAAATTGTAAAAAGTAATCGATATTTCAATTTCATAAAAGAAAAATTTTAATACAATAATAATGATTTTTAACTACATTATTTTGTATTTAAAAAAGTGCTATTTTCGTGTTAATTAATATAATATATTATAGCATATGGGAATATTTGATTTTTTATGGAAAAAGAATTCTGGAATTGAAGAATCTAAATTTAATTCATCTCAGTTTCAACATGAAGTTTGTGCTTTAGCACTAGCTGAACTTGAAGGGAATGGATTAAATCCTGATGCAGCAATATATGAATTAGAAAAATTAGGTTTGAGTAATGAACAAATCAAATATGTTTTAGATAAGGTTAATATATTTCTAGAAAAAGAAAAAGAGAGCAATAATGGGGTTTATGGCAATATAAATGAATTAAAGTCACAAGAAACTGATTTTCAGAAAGCCCTTGATTCGGGAGCTATTTCTGAAATTAAAATCATTCCTAATCCTGATCATGTGAGAGAAAGTACAGATTCTGATCAAGTGGATAAATATATAGGTTTTGGTGCTTATCAAATGGATAGAGGTGACTTCGATAATGCTTTGGAACTTTTTGATAAAGCCCTTGAGCTTGATGAAAAGGCTACGTTAGCTTATGCTAATAAAGGGACTTTGTATGCAAGAAAAAATGATAACGAAAAAGCAATATATTTTTATAACAGAGCATTAGAAATAGAGCCAGATAATCTTCAGATTTTAGAAAATAAAATGGATTTGTTATTCGAAATGATGAGCGAATCTAATGAATCTGAATTTATTGAGACAGTAAAAACTATTCTTAAAAATGATGAAACTAATCCGAATGCTTTAATTTTTGTAATCCAATTTTATTCGAAAAATAATGAAATGGAAAAGGCATTGATTGATTTAAAGAAATTGTTTTCAATATACCACAAAGAGCATGTCGTAATTGATCTTTTACTTAGTACTTTTCATAAACTTTCTAAAGAAAGAGCTTTATCTGAGTTTATGAATTTCAGAAAAGACTTTGATGAGCAGGCAAGATATCAACTTGATTACTGTAGGGGTTTGTATTTGAAAGGATTAGGCGATTTTGACGAAGCTATTACTCAGTTTGAGGAAATAAATAAAATTCATGAGTTTTCATGGAATTATTATCAAATAGCTATCATGAAGAATAGGCAAGATAAAATTCAAGAATGTTTAAGATATCTGAAAACTACTTTTGAATTAGAACCAGGATTAAAAAATGACGCAAAGCAATATCCAGAACTTCAAAATTTGTGGTTAAATCAAGAATTTATAGAGTTAACGAAGTAAAAGATGGTTGGCTTTGAAAATAATAAATGTAATGTGAATAGATCATGAGAAAGTACTTTCTACTATTATTTTTACTTACAGCATTTGCCATAAAAGCACAAAAAGCAACTCAAACAAGTCCTGTTTTTCAATTGCGTATCTATGAAATTTTTGAAAGCAATAAAAAAGAATTTCATGAGCGTTTTCGGGACCATGCCATGCGCATTATGAAGAAATACAACTTTAAGATTATTTCGATCTACGAATCAAAATCAGATAAAAAAACGGAGTTTGTATATTTTCTAGAATGGCCAAATGAAGCCACAATGAAAAAAGCTTGGGAAGATTTTAGAAAAGATCAGGAATGGATTGATGTCAAAAAGATGTACACTGAAAAATATGGTGATGTTGTGGGGAATATTGAAGATCGGGTTTTGGCTAAGCTTAATTATTCGCCTAATTGAAGTTTTGGTTATAAAGTTTGGGCAAAGTATGTATTAAGAGATTTATCTTAATTGCTTGTAATTGTTTGATAAAAAGCTAGTTGTGTTTTATGAAATCATAGAAGTTTTGAATTGTAAGATTCAAAACTTTTTTTATTAGCTAATTTTAAGAAATCAATAATATTTAAAAATGTAAGATTATTTTGTAATATGT
>NZ_MRCM01000014.1 GCF_002303885.1 Flavobacterium sp. ACN2
CTTTTAATCTATAAAAATTATAAATTTATATATTTTAATAGTTAATCTATATAATAAAAAAAAGCGCTTATAAAAGCGCTTTTCATAAATTTAGTTGATATTACTTCTTCACCATTTCAGAAAGAATTTCAATTTCTCTTTCAGAAGCATTTTTTGGTGGATTTGAATATAATTTCAAAATTTCATCATCATATTGATTTTTGAAACTTTCACTTTCAATATCCCTTAAATTTAAAAGTGCTTTTGACCTTACATAAGTCGATTCACTTTTTAGAGACATTGAATATAATTTCTTAATATCTTCTTCTTCAAAATCTGTAGATTTCCAGTTTGAATACTTCAAAATAAATTGAGAAAATAACAGCGAAGCCTTATTATTGTTGATATTCTTCTTCAAAGAATTCTGTAAAAGTGAAAAAGTAGAGATATTTTTGATGTTCTCCCCTATCGCACTTTCAATTGCAATACGCTCGGGTTTAGTCTCAACTTTAAAATATTTGTTAATATCTTTCAAAGAATTATTGATGCTATTTTCTTCTTTTTTACCCTTTTCTTCCCAAGCATCTTTCAATCCAACAGTTTTGTTAAATACTAGTTTTGAAGCAGTTGAGTCTTTATCAACAGTAAAATAACCTAAACGTTGAAACTGAAATTTATCTTCATTTTGAGCTGTTGATAAACTTGGTTCAACAAATCCGGTTACAATTTCTAATGAATTTGGATTCACAAAATCTAAGAAGTTTTTCTCTTTATAACTGTCTGGAGCTTCATCTGTAAACAAACGATCGTACAAACGAACTTCTGCTTCCAATGCATGCTGGATTGAAACCCAATGCAATGTTCCAGATACTTTTCTTTGGCTTGCTTCAGTTCCGCTTCCGCTTAAAGAATCGGTATCATACGTTACATGAATTTCTGTAATATTACCTTCAGCATCTTTTATAACAGATTCACCTTTAATAATATAAGCATTTTTAAGACGAACTTCTTTTCCTAAAGTCAAACGGAAAAACTTAGCTGGAGCTTCTTCCAAAAAGTCTTCTCTTTCAATGTATAACTCACGAGAAAATGGCACTTTTCTGAAACCTGCACTTTCATCTTCCTGATTGTTTTCGGCTTCCAACCACTCCTCTTTTCCTTCTGGATAATTAGTAATTACCAGTTTTACCGGATCTAAAACAGCCATTACACGAGGTGCAATTTTGTTCAAATCTTCACGAATACAGAATTCTAAAACCGATACATTAATCAGATTATCACGTTTTGCAATACCAATTGTATTAGCAAAATTACGCAAAGATACAGCTGTATAACCACGTCTTCTTAATCCAGAAATGGTTGACATTCTTGGATCATCCCAACCGTTAACATGCTTTTCTTTAACTAGTTGCTGTAATTTTCTTTTACTAACAACGGTATGTGATAAGTTACGTCTAGCAAATTCTCTTTGCTTTGGACGCAGTTTATTTTCATCTAAAATCTGATCTAAAAACCAATCGTATAATTCACGATGAGGCAAGAATTCTAGTGTACAAAATGAGTGCGAAATCTGCTCTAAATAATCACTTTGTCCGTGTGCCCAATCGTACATTGGATAAATTTTCCAGGCATCTCCAGTTCTGTGATGTTCTTTATGTAAAATTCTGTACATGATAGGATCACGCATTAACATGTTTGTTGATTTCATGTCAATTTTTGCACGAAGAATATGTGTACCAGCCTCAAATTCACCGTTTTTCATTCTTTCGAATAAATCTAAGTTTTCTTCAACAGAACGATTTCTGTATGGACTATCCGTTCCTGGAGTTGTTGGAGTTCCTTTCTGGATCGCCATTTCTTCAGAAGATTGGCTGTCAACATAAGCTTTATCTTTTTTAATTAATAAAACTGCCCAATCGTATAATTGTTGGAAATAATCTGATGCATAACATTCTTCGGCCCATTTGTATCCTAGCCATTCTACATCTTTTTTAATAGCATCAACAAATTCCTGTTCTTCTTTTTCAGGGTTTGTATCATCAAAACGTAAATTCACAGGAGATTGATAATCAATTCCTAAACCAAAATTTAACGCAATAGAACTTGCGTGCCCAATGTGTAAATAACCATTAGGTTCTGGTGGAAAACGAAAGCGAAGTTTAGTATTTGAAAGACCTGATTTGACGTCTTCCTCTATGATTTGTTCAATAAAATTGAGTGATTTCTCTTCTGATGCCATTATTTTATAGTAATTTTAGCAAAGATAAAAAAAAGGTTTCAGGTTTCAGGTTTAAAGTTATTTAAGTCGCACAAAACATGAAACGTTAAAGCTGAAACTCGAAATTAATTTTATTAGTATTTTTGTACAAATATTCAGAATTATGAGACAATTAACTGTTACAATTCCAGACGATTTTTACGAAACTTTTATTAGTTTTTTTAAACATATTCCAGATGTTTCTATAAATGAAAATATTGAGAATGAAATTCCGCTATGGCAACAAGAAATTGTTTTGGATCGTATAAAGAATGCTAAACCAGAGGATTATATTCCTATAGAAGATGCCTTAAAAGAGTTAGATAAAAAATGGCTTTAGAAGAAAATTATAAAACCATAATTCTTCAAAGAGCAAAACTAGAAGTAGATGAAACAGCTTTTTATTATGAATCTATAAGAAAAGGCTTGGGCAAATTATTTTACAAAGAGTTTAAAAACTATGCTTTAACGTTAAAAACTATGCCTTTTTTTGAGGAAAAATACAATATTGTCCGTACATTACCTTTAAAGAAATTTCCTTATACCATTCACTTTACAGTTGATGAATTAGAAAAAATTGTTTCTATTCAAGCTGTAACATCCAATTACCAAGATCCAAACACCACAAGAATAAAATTATAAAAAATGGGAGTTATTAAACTAAAAAATATCCGTACTTTTTCTTACCACGGATGTTTAATTGAAGAAGGAAAAATTGGATCTGATTATACTGTTGATCTAAAAATTAAAACCAATTTACAGAAATCAGCAGAAACAGATCATCTTTTAGATACTGTTGATTATGTTCATTTGAACAAAATTGTAGCCGAAGAAATGGCAATTCGTTCGCATTTATTAGAGCATGTTGCCAAAAGAATCAATATTCGTGTGCTGGCAGAGATAGAAACAGTAGAAAAAACTACAGTTTGGGTTTCTAAAATAAATCCGCCTATTGGTGGTGATGTTGAGTCAGTTACTATAAAAATGACGGAAATTAGAAAGTAATCACTGCAATTAAATCTGTATTTTTTTAAAATAGTTCATTCGAAACTTTTGAAATTTAAAGATTTTAGTTACTTTTGCCAACCGTTCAAGTAATGGCGTCGTGGCCGAGCGGCTAGGCTGGGCTCTGCAAAAGCTCCTACTCCGGTTCGAATCCGGACGATGCCTCAAAACCTTCAAAGCAATTTGAAGGTTTTTTTTATGTTTAATTTTTAGAAAAAATTAATTAAAATATATTGGTTCGAATCCAGACGATACCTTAAAACCTTCAAAGCAATTTGAAGGTTTTTTTATGTTTAATTTTTAGAAAAAATTAGATAAAGATTTATGTTCGAATCTGAACGATACAAAAAAGAGATACAGAAATGTGTCTCTTTTTTTGTGCTTAATTTTTTCACAATCTTGTCATTCTGAGGAACGAAGAATCACACTAGAAATTTCGTAAACAATATCGCCAATCTTTGTCGAGTCCCTAGTGTGATTCTACGTTCCTCAGAATGACAAACTGGAGTCAACTTTAATGAACGTTATAAACACAAAAAAACCTCTGAAATTCAGAGGTTTGATTTTATATTTTTGAGTTATTAACAACTACTTTTTCTCTATTCTTTCGAAAGCATTTTTAACCATTTCTTTTTCCTTTGGAAACCAGCCTTGAATTACTAAAGCAAATCCGAAAACCATTAAAACAATGCTAATTCCTTTTTTAATTTTAAGAATATTAGTTGGCGTCATTTTCGATTTTAACTGTTTGGCTAATAAAATCTTAGCACAATCAATTAATAAATAAGTGATAATTACTGCAGCAAAAAAGGTCATCATTCTTGAAGTCTGCATATCTAACTTTGGTCCTACAGAGATAATTACTGCTAGCCAGAAGCCTAAAACTCCGATGTTAATAACATTCAGTAAAAAGCCTTTTACAAACAAACTTCCATAGTTTCTTTTCAGAATGTCACGATCAATTTCTTCATCGTTTATTTTTTCCTCTTTCTTTAGTTTTACAAACGAAATAATACCGTAGGAAAGCATAATTATTCCTCCAAAAATAAAAAGTGCCGGATCGTCTTTTAAACTCGAAATCAAACGGTAACTTCCTAGATAAGCAATAGCAATAAAAAAAATATCACCTAGTACTACTCCAAGATCAAAAACCATTGCAGCTCTGAATCCTTTTGTAATACTGGTTTCTAATAAAACAAAAAATACAGGACCTACCATAAAACTAAGAACAAGTCCCCAGGGAAGTCCCGCTAGAATATCATTAATCATCAATTGCTACTTGTTATTTTACTTCTTCTATTTTACCGCCAAAAACAGTTTTTTGGTTTATTTGCTTTGGTTTTCCATAAATGTAAATAGAGCCTCCTGCGCTCACTTTTGCATCGACAAGGGTAGAAGCATTAACATCTGCTTTTCCTCCCGCAGAAACGCTTACAGTAGTCTGAGAAGTCTCTAATTTACTAGCAAGTAAATAACCTCCTGCTCCTAAACTTGCAACTTGATTTTCTGCTTTTCCTGTCAAAGTGATAGAACCTCCTGAAACAGAGCTTACTTTGAGTTTATCAACATTCAAATCAACATTAATAACACCTCCTTCTTGTGCGCTTACTTTAAAAGAAGTTGCTTTGATAGCTTCACTGCTTTTTACCTCTGCTCCTTCATTAACATCAATAAGTTCTAAATGTTTGTAGTATAATGTAATATCAAGATCATTTCCCGACAAAAGTTTTGGGAAAGGCATTCTTAATTTTAAAATACCATTTTTATTAACCGCTTCAACCTCTGCTTCTCTTGCTCCTTTGATAATAATTTTATTTTCAGATGACTGAACTAATTTTACACTTAATTTATCAAATACTTTTACGGTATCAAAATCACCTAAATCTTTGGTAACCTGACCAAAAGACATTTGTACAAATAAAATTGCTGCTCCAATAATTAGCTTTCTCATACTTTTATTTTTAAATTAATTATTTATTCTGCTCTTCTTAAAAAATGAAAATCCAGTTGTTTTTTAACTAAATCGGCATTTTTTACCTTCACATAAATCTCGTCTCCTAATTGTAGTAAACGGTTTGAAGTTGCTCCAACCAATGCATATTGTCTTTCGTCAAAAGTATAGTAATCCTCTTTTATTTCTCTGATTCTTACCATTCCTTCACATTTATTAGAAACGATTTCAACATAAATTCCCCATTCGGTAACACCAGAAATAACTCCAAGGAATTCTTCATCCTGATGATCCTGCATGTATTTAACCTGCATGTATTTGATACTATCTCGCTCAGCATTTGTTGCTAAGTTTTCCATGTTTGAACAATGCAGACATTTGGTTTCGTAAGTTTCTTCATCTACAGAAGCTCCTCCGTCCAAATAATATTGTAACAAACGGTGTACCATAACGTCTGGATAACGACGAATTGGCGATGTAAAATGACTATAATAATCAAAAGCTAAACCATAATGACCAATATTATCAGTGGAGTATTTGGCTTTGCTCATACTTCTAATGGCAAGAGTATCAATAAGATTTTGTTCTTTCTTACCATTTACTTCTTCCATCAAAGCATTTATCGATTTCGCTATATCACCTTTTGTTCTAAAATCAATTTTATAACCAAACTTAGCAATTACAGTTTGCATGGCAACCAGTTTATCTTCATTTGGTTCATCGTGAATACGGTAAACAAAGGTTTTCTTTTGTTTACCAATGTATTCTGCTACTTTTCTGTTAGCCAAAAGCATAAATTCTTCAATCAAATGATTGGCATCTTTTGAAACTTTAAAGTACACTCCTTCTGGTTCTCCTTCTTCATTAAGATTAAATTTAACTTCCACTTTATCAAAAGAAATAGCACCTTGCTGCATTCTTTTCTTTCTTAAAATCTTAGCTAATTCATCCAATTTTAAAGTGGCTTCAACAATTTCATCTGAAACTACATACGATTCTCCGGTAATAGAAATATCAACTGGAATGGTATTATTTCCTTTTGTTTCAATAATATGCTGAGCCTCTTCGTAAGCAAAACGCTGATCTGAATAAATTACTGTTCTTCCAAACCATTGGTTAATAACCTGTGAAGTTGGCGAAATTTCAAATACTGCAGAAAATGTATATTTCTCTTCATTTGGACGAAGTGAACAAGCAAAGTTAGACAATACTTCTGGAAGCATTGGCACTACTCTATCGACCAAATAAACCGAAGTAGCTCTTTGATACGCTTCATCATCCAAGATTGTTCCTTCTTCTAAATAATACGAAACATCGGCAATATGAATTCCAATTTCAAAGTTTCCATTCTCTAACTTTTTGAAAGACAATGCATCATCAAAATCTTTTGCATCTTTTGGGTCAATCGTAAACGTAAGTGTATCACGCATATCACGACGTTTTGCAATTTCAGATTCCTGAATCGAAGTGTCCAGCTTTTGTGCAAACACCTCTACTTCAACAGGAAAATCTGCTGGCAAGCCATATTCAGCTAGAATAGCATGAATTTCTGTATTATGTTCTCCAGGTTTTCCAAGTACTCGAATTACAGATCCAAACGGACTATCGGCTCTTTTTGGCCAGTCTTCAATCTTAACTAAAACAACATCACCATTTTCTGCTTCACCAATTTTATCTTTTGGAATAAAAATATCGGTATACATTTTAGGATTTGCAGTAGA
Source organism: Flavobacterium sp. ACN2 (assembly GCF_002303885.1). Taxonomy (GTDB): domain Bacteria; phylum Bacteroidota; class Bacteroidia; order Flavobacteriales; family Flavobacteriaceae; genus Flavobacterium. Next base: position 6,914 of record NZ_MRCM01000014.1, read on the forward strand.
AACAAAAGCAAAATTTGGCTGCATATCAATTACACCAACAAATTCTGTTTTATCTCTTTCGACTACTTCAATTACTTCACCTTCAGGTCTTTTTCCTTTTCTACGGTTATAAACGTAAACTTTTACTTTGTCTTTATCTAATGCACGATTCAAATTATTGGTCGGAATAAAAACATCTTCTTCAAATTCATCACAAATAAAATATGCCGTTTTTCTGCTCGTCATATCTATTGTTCCTTCGTAGTAGTCCTGGCTTATTGCTTTAATCAAGTATTTTCCAGGTTCTGTTTCTATAATCTTCTTTTGAGCTGCAAGAATCTTTAGTTCTTTTATAATCTGATTTCTACTATTTGTATCATCTAATTCTAGCTTAGCTCCTATTTGTTTGTAATTGAAAGGTTTATTAGCATTTTGCGATAAAATCTTAAGTATTTTTCCAGAGAAATCTTTCTCCTTTTTTATCGGCTTTCTAATTTTCTTACTCATATATCTTTTCTAATAAGGCTTAAAATTACAAATAAGATATCAGATAATACTTTTTAGCAAATAGAATTATTAAAAATATAACTTTTCGTACATTTACAAAAAGACCTAAAATGGAAAGCTTCAAAACGATTGCCGTATTCAATTATCTGCACGAAACCGTAGTTCTCAAACACTTACTAGAACAAGAAGGAATTCCATTCTTTTTTGAAAACGAAATGACACTCTCTGTCATGCCGTTTTACTCCAACGCACTCGGTGGCATCAAACTCAAAGTTCATCCAAACGATTTCGAAGAAGTCCAGCAAATTCTGGACAATCTCAACAATCCTTTAAAAATTGTATAGATAAAAAAAGGCCACCATTTGGCAGCCTTTCTAATCATTTTTTAATTAATCAAGATTTTTTTTGTTGCTTTTCCTTTATCTGTAACAATTTCAAATAAATAGGTTCCATTTGATAAAGAATTTACATTGATAACCTTATTATTTTCTGTTCTAATTAATTGTCCTAGAATATTGTAAATATTTACTTTTTGTAAATTCAAATTTTCCTGAAGATCTATAGTTACAACTTGTGAAGCTGGATTAGGAAAAATTCTAGAATTATTTAGAACAAATTTATTTGTATTTAATTCTCCAAATAATTGAAATATTCTGATTTCTCCTCTACTTTTTCCGCCTCCAGCACTTATTGAAGCATTAATTGCAACTATAGAACCATCGGCAGAAATCGCAATTTTTGTACCGCTTAAATCATAACCTGTTCCATTAATATTATCTCCAATTTGGTTCCAATTACCATTAGCATACTTATATACTTTTGTCTGTCCCGCATTATATATTATATCACTATTTTGATTATCACTAAAAGCAACTATAGAACCATCAGAAGATAAAGCTACATCATAACCAATATGATTATTTTGTTGAGTTCCAGAAAATGTATTTCCTTTTTGTTTCCATACACCTCCTTCATTTTGATATACGCTTACAGAGCCATAACTTATACTTTGATCTATCCCAGGTGCGCCCACAACTACTGTATTTCCATCTGAAGATAAAGAAACTGAAAAACCACAATTAGCATTTTTTACCTTTCCATCAATATCACTTCCAATTTGAATCCATTTATTATCTACGTTACTAAAAACTCTTACATATCCAGCATTTAAAAAACTTCCACTATTTTGGTATCCTCCAATAGCAATTTTAGAGCCATCAGGAGTTAGAGAAATACTTTTTCCAAACTTGCTATTTGAAGCTTCTCCATCAATATCTTCACCTATTTGTTGCCAATTGCTTGAATTATTTCGAAATATCTTAACTGTACCTGAGTCAAAACCAGCATGATCTTCTTCCGAAAAGCCAAAAGCCAATACATTACCATCATTAGATATAACAACCTTATCTGGTCTAGAAAGTGTTGAAAAATCAAGATTATTTGTCTGTTTTATCCAACTTCCAGAAACATTTCGATACATTCTAACATAATTAGCCCCTGAAGAAGTATAACCACAGCAAACCAAAAATTTTCCATCACCAGAAAGTGTTAAATGTCGTCCAAGATAATCTTCCTTTTTTTCACCATATATATCATTTCCAACTTGCTTCCAGACATTAGATATCCTTTGATAAACTCTAATTAATCCTGCACCTGTACCGTTGTCAGCATTAAATGCAGAACCAATTGCAATCGTTGATCCATCTGGAGTTAAAGAAATAGATTGCCCCATTGTATCATAATCATTTTTTCCATTTATGGTTCCAATCTCAGTTTGTCCAAAAGATAAAATAGGAAACAAAATAAAAAGTAAAATTTTCTTCATACATCAATAATTTATATTTCAGGTAAATATACATATTTCTACAAGCAATAAATTTCTTTCTCAAATCAACAATTTGAAGAAATAGAGTTCGAAACTCAATTTTAAAGATTTTGAACAGAGCACCGACAATTTTGACAATCTCAATAATCCGTTGAAAATCGTCTGAAACAAAACTCAAAACAGAACAAAATTCAATTCATCAAAAAATTTTTTTCCTTTTCAACTTTTTTAGTTTTCAACATATATTAAATACAACAAAAAAGATTTTTAAAAATTTAAAAAAATTTGTTGGTTATTATAGTGTGTTAATATGTCGAATAAATTTATTTTTAAAAGTATTGAAATCAAGTTTCTCTTAGTTATTGTGAGTTATCAACATAGTTATTTTTGGTTAAATGATTAATTTATAAGACTTTTTGTATTTTAATTAACAACGGTTGACAACCAAATTTGATTTGATTTTGTAGATAAGTTGATATGTTGATTTCTGTTGAAAATGGTATTTTTGATATTGATAACTTTTCCAAAAATTCACGAAACTTTTCTTGGATATTTAATTCCTCTTTTGGATTAGGCATTTTTTTGAAACAACCAAAAAAAACTTCTAATTTTCTTTTCGAACTTATTAACATTTTCTGTTAACTTAAAGTTAATTGAATATCAAGCAATTACAAACTCCTATTAACACCTCAAAATTTTAACAAATATTCTGTTTATTCTTCATTGATTATGAGATAGTTATAGAGTTATTAAAATTGTTAATAACCTATAAGGTTTTGACAGTAAGATAGTTGTGATTCTTGTTTTTTGAAACGAATTACACGAATGTGTACGAACTTATATTAGAATGTTTATATAGTATTGAAAAAGAAAATAATTTGTGAAAATTGGTGTAATTCGTAGCAACCATTTATTAATTGAGTAAATTTGCATAACACAACTTAATAGTATAGAAAAATGAAAATTTCGATAGGAAACGACCACGCAGGACCAGAATATAAAAAAGCAATTGTTGAAATGCTGAAAGCTAGAGGATATGAAGTAACTAACTATGGTACAGATACTGATGCTTCTGTTGATTATCCTGATTTTGGACATCCAGTGGCAAATGATGTATCTGAAGGAAAAGCTGATTTTGGAATCGTAATCTGCGGAAGCGGAAACGGAATTGCAATGACTGTTAATAAACACCCTAAAGTACGAGCTGGTTTATGCTGGACTAAAGAAATTGCCTATTTAACTCGTTTACATAATGATGCAAATATTGTGAGTATTCCAGCAAGATTTACCTCAATTCATCAAGCTGTTGAAATCGTTGAAACTTTCCTTGATACCGCTTTTGAAGGTGGTAGACACCAAAATAGAGTGAATAAAATTGCTTGTGCATAAAAAGTCAAAAAAAAATTCGGTGCTTCGCACCTAGTAATAAACACACCGGGCCGATTTTTTAATTTGCCCGTTTTTTTATTTAAGTATTTATAATTCAATTATTTAAACTTGTATAAGATCAATGTTTTTTGAGTTATCAACAATGTTAATATCTACTTTTTGTAATTCATAAAGGCAATTATAAGTAATGCTTGAATTATTAAAATCAAAACAAACTTCACAATAAAAGAAGTTTTACTCGTTTTATGTCTAAATAGTAACATTGCTGTTAATAACCCTGGCGAGCCTCCAGCTAAAGCCATGAGAAACAAGGTTTTTTCAGGAATTCTTCGGTTATTTTTTCGAGCTTGAGATTTGTCATATCCAGCGAAAATAAAAACCAGAACATTTATAAATAAAAAATATAGTAATAAAACTTCCATTGGTTTAAAATTAGAAACAAAGATATTATTTTAGCCAAATGATTTACTATTTTGCAGAAACATTTTAACAAGTAAATTACACTATTTTAAATAAGAAAATCATTTCATTAAAAGTATGACTAATATTCAATTCATTGCCAAGTCTGTGCAGGCGCCAGCAGTTAGTATTCAAAACACAGTAAAATTATTAGAAGAAGACTGTACGATTCCGTTTATTTCGCGTTACCGAAAAGATGCTACCGGAAATCTTGATGAAACTGTAATTGAGCAGATTGCAAAACTTCAAAAAGATTATGATACACTTATAAAACGCAAAGAAGCCGTTTTAAAATCTATTGAAGAGCAAAAAGCACTTACGCCAGATTTGAAGAAAAAAATTGAAGATAGTTTTGATTTACAAGAAATTGAAGATTTTTACCTTCCGTACAAAAAGAAGAAAAAAACAAAAGCCGATGTTGCGCGCGAATTTGGTTTAGAACCTTTGGCGAAATTGATTATATCTGAAAGTGATGCTGATATTGATTTTATTTCAACACAGTACATTAATGAAAATGTTATTAACGAAGAGGCCGCTATTCAAGGCGCAAGAGATATTGTAGCCGAATGGATCAATGAGAATATCTATGTTCGTAAACAGCTTCGTAGATTATTTCAGCGAAAAGCGTCGATTACTACAAAAGTGGTTAAAAAGAAAGCCGAAGAAGAAGGAGCACAAAAATTCAACCAATATTTTGATTGGGAAGAACCTTTAACAAAAGCTCCAGCACACCGTTTATTGGCAATGCTTCGTGCAGAAAATGAAGGTTTTATCAAAATGAAAATAGATGTTGATATCGACGATGCGTACGATGTTATTGACGAAATCATCATTAAAAAACAAAATAATTCGACAGCTCATTTACAATTAGCAATAGAAGATAGTTATAAACGTTTATTGAATCCGGCAATTGGAAATGAAACCCTGCAGGAAGCAAAAGCAAAAGCGGATGCCAACTCAATTCAGGTTTTTGCCAACAATTTAGGACAGTTATTATTGGCTCCGCCGTTGGGAGAAAAACGTATTTTGGCAATCGATCCTGGATTTAGAAGCGGTTGTAAAGTGGTTTGTCTGGACGAAAAAGGCGATTTATTATACAACGAAACCATTTATCCGCACGCGCCTCAAAATGAGGAATCGATGGCGATTAAAAAAATTCGTTCGATGGTAAATGCATATCAAATTGATGCGATTTCTATTGGAAACGGAACAGCTTCGAGAGAAACTGAATTTTTCATCAAAAAAATCGCGTTTGACAAACCAGTTCAGGTATTTATAGTTTCTGAAGCTGGAGCCTCAGTATATTCGGCATCAAAAATTGCGAGAGAAGAATTTCCAAATTACGATGTAACGGTGCGTGGATCGGTTTCTATTGGACGACGACTTTCAGATCCGCTGGCCGAATTGGTAAAAATTGATCCAAAAGCGATTGGAGTAGGGCAGTATCAGCACGATGTTGACCAAACTAAATTAAAAGAAGAATTAGATAATACGGTTATTCGTTGCGTAAACTCGGTCGGAATTAACATCAACACGGCAAGTAAACATTTACTAAGTTATGTGAGTGGAATCGGGGAGAAGCTGGCTGAAAACATTGTACAGTATCGTTCTGAAAACGGGCCTTTTGAAGATAGAAAACAGTTGAAAAAAGTACCTCGTTTGGGAGATAAAGCCTATCAGCAAGGAGCAGCGTTTATTAGAATTACAAATGCTAAAAATCCGCTGGATAATTCGGCGGTGCATCCAGAAGCTTATTCGGTTGTTGAAAAGATGGCAAAAGATTTGAATATTTCTCTAAACGAATTAATTGCTAACAAAGAGAAAACAGCACTTATTAAAGCAGAAAAGTATGTTACTCCTGAAATTGGTTTACTTACGCTGAAAGACATCATTAAAGAGCTTGAAAAGCCTGGATTGGATCCAAGAAAGTCGGCTAAGGTTTTTGAATTCGACGCAAACGTAAAATCGATCAAAGATGTGAAAACTGGAATGATTCTTCCAGGAATTGTTAATAACATTACCAACTTTGGCTGTTTTGTTGACATCGGAATTAAAGAAAGCGGATTGGTTCATATTTCGCAGTTAAAAGCGGGGTTTGTAAGCGATGTAAATGAAGTGGTGAAACTGCATCAGCATGTTGATGTAAAAGTTACTGAGGTTGATGAAGATAGAAAGAGAATTCAATTAACAATGATCTTGTAAAAAACAATTTTTAAATCCGAAAATCATTTTTTTTTGAATTCTTAAATAAAAAAACTCCCAAACTACATTAGTAATTTGGGAGTTTCTATTTTAGGTTATTTCAAAATCACTTTTTTGGTAATGCTTTTAAAATTCTCATTAGATATTTTTACAAAATAAACACCTCTTGATTGGTTAGCTAAATTTATTTCTGTCAATTCTGAAGTTGTTTTTTGCTGATGAATAATACTTCCGGAAGAAGAAATTATCGAGATAGTAGATTGCCCAGGCGCGTTAACTGTGATTCGATCAGCACTCGGATTGGGGTAAAGCGTGACTGTAGATTTTTTAATATCGAAATTATCATTTGATAATGTGGCATTTAATGGTAAATAGAAATTACCTGTTAGTAAAAGGGAGTATAATGTTTTTAATGTTTGATGAAAATAATTATTTGGCTCGTTGAGGTTTTTAAGATCAATATAAGAAGCATTTAAATGCGCCGGATCTTCACCAGCCATGGCCGCGCAGGCAAAAGCGCCCACAAACGTAGCATTATGCCATTGTCCGATTACGTTTCCATTTTGATTGTAACCGTCTTTGATGTTTGCAGAACCGCCAAGATTAACCCGAACAAAATCTGATGTTTTTTTAGAATAGGTTTTGGCATCAGGAGACCCGTACCAAAGATAATCAACGGCAATTCTCCAAGGAGTTCTAGCGGCATCATAAGTATAGGTTTTTCCTGCATTAGCATATCTATTAGCTTCAGCTGAATAAGCTCCAGAAGCTTCGCACCAATCAGAAACTAAACCGCCAACAGCATTATTCTGTGTCAAATTATTGTTGATAACCGTATAAGCCTTAGCAGCAACTTGATTCCAAAAAGCCACATCATTTGTAAAAACCCCAAAAGCTCGGTAATAAGCAGGAGAGAAGTAGGATATATTGGTAATTTGGCTTCCGCCGAATTGATCTCCAGGTTTTAAAACAAAAGTATTAGCTTCAATTTCAAATTTTTTAATTGCTGCAATAAGTGCTTTTGCATCACTTTTGTAATTGATGCTTCCAGAACTTGCCCATTGATAATCGGCAACAATTAAAGCAAATGCCGCGTCTAGTTCTGCATCTGTAGCTCCATTAAATTCTTTTGAACCAGAACAACCGTTAATTTTCCAATTCATAACGCCATTTCCATTCACATGGTCTTTGTAGTAAAGCCAGAAACCGTCAAAGAGTATTTTATCGGCCATATAAGCAGAAAGGAGCATTCCGTATGCAATACCTTCAGAAACGGTTTCACCCGGATTGTCAAATTTTACCCTGTACCGGCCATTGTTGCAGTCTTCGACAAAATTGGTTTTCCAAGTATCGTAATTGTTTTGTGCATCCTGACTGTTTTTGGATACAGCCATAATTCCGTTTCCGTACACCTTATTGGCGGGAAAGGGTTGAGTTTGCGACCAACTTTCTGCTGTGAGCAGAAAAGCCATCACTAAAAGTAAGTTTTTCATATGTAAAAAATTTAGGGTGCCTAAAAGTAAGATTTTTTAGATATAAAAAAAATCCCAAACTACAATTTGTAATTTGGGATTTAATAAGTTTTTCGAATTTATTATTTCGTTTCTTCTTCTTGTTTTTTAGAAGCAGCAGGTTGATCGTCTTTAGCAGCGTTTTTAAATTCCTTAATTCCACTTCCTAAACCTTTCATTAATTCTGGAATTTTTTTACCTCCAAAAAGTAATATCACAATACCTACGATAACAAGGATTTCTGTAAGACCTAATCTTCCCATGACTAATATATTTAATGCCGAAGCAAATTGTTTATCTTAATTATTCCGCAAAGGTATATAGAAATATACGAAATAGAAGTATTTTTAGTTTAAAATATTTCGATAAGACCACGTTAAATATTTTATAAAATCGTAAATTATAGCTCTTCATGAAATTTTTAGAACAAATATCATGACGATTAATTACTATATTTGCTAGCATAAAGATGTAGAATGACTAAGAATAAGAAAAAGAATTTTAGGAAAAAACTATTCATTAAAAACAGATTAGTAATTTTAAATGAAGACACTTTTGAAGAGATCTTTTCTTTTAAGCTTACTTTAATGAATGTGTTTGTAACGTTTACTTTAGGTGGAATATTTCTAATTTTGGTTACAACTTTCATTATTGCATTTACCCCACTTCGTGAATTTATTCCTGGATATTCTTCGACAGAATTAAAACGAAATGCTACGAAACTGGCTATTAAATCAGATTCTTTAGAAACGGCTTTAAAACAAAATGAAGTTTATATAAAAGGAATTCAGAAAGTTTTAAAAGGGGAATTAGAATATTCAAAATTTAATAAAGATTCTATCTTAGCAGAATCTGTTGAAGATGCCTCAGATTTAAATATGAAAGCATCTGATGCAGAAATAAAGCTAAGAGAGGATGTAGCCGAAACAGAAAAAGAGCTAAAGACAAAATCTCAAGACAAAAAGAAAAGTGACAAAAAATAATACCACTAAAAATGTCAATTAAGTCAATTGCGGCAAAAATTTTTGCCCGAAAAATATATAAACAAACGCTTAAATGGACTGAAAAACCAGTTGAAACCCAACAAAAGGTTTTTAAAAGTTTGATAGAGAATGCAAAAAGTACTGCATTTGGAAAAGATCATCATTTTGATCAGATAAAAAACTTTGAGGATTTTCAGAAACGTGTTCCTGTAAGAGATTATGAAGATTTAAAACCTTATGTTGAAAAGGTTGTAAAAGGCGAATCGGATATTTTATGGAAAGGAAAACCATTGTATTTTGCTAAAACTTCGGGGACAACTTCGGGAGCAAAATTTATTCCGTTAACCAAAGAATCGATGCCTTATCATATAGAAGCAGCTCGAAATGCGATTTTACATTATATTCATGAAACGGGAAATGCTGATTTTATTGACGGAAAAATGATTTTTTTGCAGGGAAGTCCAATTCTAACCGAAAAATACGGAATCAAATTCGGAAGACTTTCTGGAATTGTAGCACACTTTGTTCCTAAATATTTACAGAAAAACAGAATGCCATCTTGGGAAACCAATTGTATTGAAGATTGGGAAACCAAAGTAAATGCTATTGCAGATGAAACTATCAAAGAAAATATGTCGGTGATTTCTGGAATTCCGTCTTGGGTCCAGATGTATTTTGAACGTTTACAGCAAAAAAGCGGCGGAAAAAAGATTGGCGAGATCTTCAAAAACTTTAATCTTTTTATTTACGGAGGTGTAAATTACGAACCTTATCGCGCCAAATTTGAAAACATGATTGGTCGAAAAGTTGATAGTATCGAATTGTTTCCTGCTTCTGAAGGTTTTTTTGCCTATCAAGATTCTCAGAAAGAAAAAGGAATGCTTTTATTGTTGAATTCAGGAATTTTCTTCGAGTTCATAAAAGCAGACGAATTCTTTAACGAAAATCCGAAAGTATATACAATTGGGGAAGTTGAGGTAGGAGTAAACTATGTTTTGATTATTTCGACCAATGCAGGACTTTGGCGTTATAATATTGGAGATACTATTCTATTTACCTCTTTGGCTCCGCATCGTGTTATAGTTTCTGGACGTATTAAACATTATATTTCGGCTTTTGGCGAACACGTAATTGCCAATGAGGTCGAAAATGCGATGAAAGAAGCCGTAAATTCTACTAATATTGTAATTAACGAATTTACCGTTGCACCACAAATAACGCCTGCAAGCGGATTACCTTATCATGAATGGCTAATAGAATTTGAAAAAGAGCCTGAAAACATGGAAATTTTTGCAGAAACGATTGACAATTCAATGCGTAAGCAGAATATTTATTACGATGATTTAATTACCGGAAACGTTTTACGAAAAGTAGTGATCACGAAAGTTTCTAAAAATGGATTTCACGATTACATGAAATCGCAAGGAAAACTGGGCGGGCAAAATAAACTTCCTAGATTATCAAATAATAGAGATATTGCAGATAATTTAAAGTAGAATTTAGCTTTTTCAAAAAAACCTTCTAACAATTTGTTAAATGGTAATTCTTTAAAGTTATATATATAATTCCTACTTTCGCCTTTCGAAATATTCGAATCTTCTTTAAAAATTAAAGTTGATTTTTTAAATTAAATGACATGAAAGAAACCAAACATATATCAAGATCTAGAGCGCAGGAATCTTCTGCGGCTATAGAAAAAATGTACATTACAATGCGCCATTTATTCAACCGTGGTTTTTACAAACCAATGGGAGTTTCGGGCGATAGTTTAAGAGAATCATTATTGGCATTACGTCCTGAGATTTACGGGAATATTGCCGAAGAAAAAGTAGAGCTTAACGGACTTTTGTACGTTATTGAGCGTCTTCCGATAGGAATTGAGCAATGCCGTTTTATCAATTTAACTTCAGACGAAGGATATTCTAAATCGCATTTCCAAGCAATTGTTCCTCCAAAAAGAAGAAGAAACTGCTATAGAATCGACGAAGAGCAAATGAATGTCGAAATCACGCGTGGACGTTCAGACATTTACGATATTCTAACCCACTTGACTTTCATTTTCATTGAATCTCATAAAATTAAAAATAGAGTTTTAATAGACGATGGAGGAGAGGTTTCTCGCGATTGGCAGAAACTGGAACAAGCTGTTATGCAGACCAAAAAGCTTACTTTGGTAGAAAAAGAAAAAGCGATTTCTCATGTTGCGAATATTTTGGCGAGAACTTTTGAGGAGGTTTTAGACATTTACGACGCATTTGGTTCAGAAACTGCTCCAGATCGTTTCTTGCACGTTATTTATTGGTTAGGAAAATTAGCAATCGAAGAAATTGTTGAAAATAATAAACGTACAATTACTTTTAGCCCAGTTTTACGTGAGCGTCTGGGACACCATATTCACGGAGAAATTTGGGCAACAAATATCAAAGAAGTTCTTAAAGCAAATGATTTGCTAAAAAGACCAATTCACGTCATTAGCGCTAATATGCATAGCGTAATGAATTCGATTTTTGCAACACCATTGTTAAAAACAAAATACAAAGGAAAAACAGATTTCTTTATTTATGAAGAATTAAGCGGTTCTGGTTCAAAAGAAATTAGATCTCAAGTAGAAGATTTGGCTTTAAAAAATGGAATGATTTCATTGCCAGATTGCTCAGGAACCAATATTGATGTTCAAATTTTTGATACCGCTAAAATTGATTGGTCAAAAACAGCCTTTTCTCACGCCAATGTGGGTGAAGATAAACCAGTAATTATCGTAATGGATTATGCTTTTGGTGAACAAGCCTACGAGACTATCGATGAACTTTTAAAACCATTTAAAAAAGAAACTTTACTTAATGTAAAATCAGTTTCTATTATGGGTAAAGCGGGAATTTTGGAAGGTGGAAAAGGAGATATCATGATTCCGTCTGCACATATTAACGAAGGAACGGCTGATAATTATTTCTTTGAAAATGAACTTAATGGCGCAATGTTCGAAGGAAATGATATAGATATTTATGAAGGAGCGATGGTTACCGTTTTAGGAACTTCATTGCAAAATAGAGATTTATTGAAATTTTTCCACGAATCGACTTGGGGAGTAATTGGTCTAGAAATGGAAGGTTCTTATTACCAAAAAGCAATTCAGTCGGCATCAAAAATTAGAAAAAGTGTACCACACGATATTAAAGTTCGTTATGCGTATTATGCTTCAGATAATCCTTTAGAAACAGGAAGTACTTTGGCTTCAGGCGGATTAGGAACAACAGGTGTAAAACCAACTTATTTGATTACCATTAAAATTTTAGAACAGATTTTCAATTTATAATAGCGCTTTTAAATGAGTACAAAAGTACCACAAAATGCAGAAGATCAAGAGATTGATTTAGTTCTGATTTCAAAGAAGGTTAATAGTTTTTTTGCTAGAATTAATACTTCTATTTTTAAAGGAATTCAGTTTTTCATAAAAAATTGGGTAATTGTTTTGGTTTTAGTTTTGTTAGGATTCGGTATAGGACTATTTCTAGACATTACTCAAAGAAAATATACGCATGAAATTATTGTAGCTCCAAATTTTGAGAGTACTGATTATTTATATTCAAAAATTAATTTAATTGACTCTAAAATTAATGAAGGCGATACACTCTTTTTAAAAAATACTGTTGGAATTCAATATCCTAAAAACCTTAAATCTATTGAAATAAAGCCTATAACCGATATCTATAAATTAATTGAAAATAAACCCGAAAATTTTGAATTAATAAAATTGATGTCAGATAATGGCGATGTCAAAAAAATTATAGAAGATAATCTGACCAGTAAAAATTACCGATATCACAGAATTTCAATTATGACAGATGGATTACTTGATGATAAAAAAGGGACAGAGCCATTTTTGGATTTCTTGAATAAAACAGATTTTTATAAAAAAATTCAAGACGTGCAATTAGCTAACGTTAAAGCGAAAATGGAGCAAAATGATGCGACAATTTCTCAGATTGAAGGCATATTGAATGAATTTTCTAATAAAGCAAATAACTCTCAAAAAAGTGATAAACTAATTTATTATAATGAGAACAATCAGCTTAACGATGTTATTAAAACAAAAGGGGATTTAGTTAGAGAACAAGGAAATCATAGAATTGAATTAATAGGCTACGATAAAATTATAAAAGATATTAGTACAACATTAAACATTGAAAAAGAAGGTATCCTTTACGGAAAAAAGAAACTGTTTTTTCCTTTCTTATTTGTTTTTATTTATATTTTGCTACAATTTTTTAAGGCTTTTTATAGAAAGCAAAAGTTATTAGTTGTAGATAAAATAGCATAGAAGAAATATTAATATAGATAAAGCATTTTTAAACTTTAAAAACTAAATTAGCCCAAAAATTTAAAATGAGAACAAAACTATTTTTTGCAAGTTTGATTTTATTCGTCACATTTACTTCATGTAAGAAAGAAGTTAGTAAAGAAGAGGTTAAACCCGCTGAAGTTGAAACAAAAAATAATAATTTTCAAGTGACTTTAACAGCAACAGTAAAAACGGACGATAATTTTCAGTTGTATTATAGCCAGGATGCTTATGAGGCTCCTTATAAAGAAGAAAATTCAGTTTGGACAGCTGTAAAAGGTAATGATAATCCGCAAGACATTGTTTTTAATCTTCCAGAAGATGCAATTCCGAATTATATCCGAATTGATTTTGGAACAAATGAAGACCAAAAAGAAATCATTATCAAAAATTTTAAAATGAAGTATTACAGTAAAAGTTTTGAAGCTAAAGATTCCTTATTTTTCAACTATTTCATTCCAAATGATTGTATAAAAATTGTAGATAAGAAAAATGCTGTTATACAAAACTTCAAAACTAAGGAAGGAAAATATGATCCGTTGTTTTATTCAGAAAAAGCACTTTATGATCAAATACAATTAATCGTAAAATAACTATATTTTATAAATATTTAGGAGCCACATTTTGTGGCTCTTTTTATCTGGTTTCGATACAAAATATTTTTTAACTTTTTTATAATGAATTTCGTAGCTTTTAAAATTAACCAAAAGCTTTATTCTAATTTCTAAACAAATCCTGTAATCTTGTTTAAATTAAATTACCAAAATATATTGCAAAATAGCCGAATCAGGAATTTTGTTATTTACGGAATTGGTCAGATTGTTAATCTGGTGAGTCCGCTTTTGGTAATGCCATATTTGGTAACTATTTGTGGAAAAGAAGGATTAGGTAAGATTGGAGTAGGATTTTCGTTTGCTTTAGTATTAAATGTCTTGGTCGATTACGGTTCTTATATTAACGGAACTAAAGAAATATCAATTAACAGAAATAACGCTGAAATTATAAGAAAGAAAATAGTTTCAATTTATGTAATGAAGTTATTTTTGATTGTAATTTTATTGTTTACAGCTCTTTTCCTGGTTTATTTTATACCCTTTTTTAAAAAAGAACAGGCTGTATTCTTTTTCAGTTTTTTATATGTGGTTGGTCAATTAATAAATCCCACTTGGATTTTTCAGGGTCTAGAAAATTATAAATGGATTTCCTTCATCAATATTATTTCTAAAGCAATATATGTAGCTGGGATCTTTATTTTTATTAATAAAAAGGGAGACTACATTTTTGCCAATGCTTATTTAGGATTGGGATTAATTATTTCGAGTTTGATAGGATTAATTAGTCTGATCGAAAAATACAATTTAAGATTCTACCGTAATGTCACTAAAGATGCGGTGCTGTTGTTAAAAGAGGAATTTTCTCTGACTTTTTCTCAGTTGTTTCTTTCATTTTATCAATATCTGCCAATAATGATCATTAGTTATGTAGGAGGAAATAATATGGCCGGACAATATAGAATTATAGAGCAGATTGTTATGACTTTCAGAACCTATTTGCAAATGTTTTTTAATTTCATTTATGCTGATGTTTGCCTGCAGATACATACGAGTTTAAAAAACGGAATTTCTAATTGGTTGAAGTATAATGGTCTAAATTATTTGTTTGTCCTATTATTAGTAGTTGTTGCATTTGTATTGACAGATCAGATTTTAATGTATTTCAATATTTCTTCAAATGAATTAGATTCTATGGCATTCTTTTTCAGACTAGGTCTGATTATTCCTCTGTTTATGGCAATTTCCTTTGCTTTAAAACAATTACTTTTTGCATTAGACAAGAATAAAATGTACATAAATATTACGATTGGCTCTTCTATTTTTAGTTTGTTCGTAATTTACTTGTTCGTAAAAAACATTGGACTCCAAGGTGCTTTTTTGGCTACAATTGTTATCGAAATAATGGTAATCCTTTTATATTGTACTGTTTTAAAACCAATAATTAGATTGAACAAGTAATAATGAATATCAAGATTTATAAAAGTTTTCCGTATCAAGTTTTATTTTTGCTATGCATTGTAGTTTCCTTGTTTGCTAATTACGAACTTACTTTTGCAGTTTGGTCTTTAACTTTATTGGTAACCGTTAAAAGAAAATACTCTTTTACTATAATTCAATACAATGCCATTTTTCTCCTAATACTTTTAATTGCAATTGTTTCTACTTTTTTCAATAATACAACACCATTTTTATTCATAAGAGATTTTACTTATCTCGTTAAACCGATTTTAGGATTATTTGTAGGTTATCAACTATGCAGATTTAGTAGTAAGCTAGGATTAAAAGTCATGGTTTATACAGGATTAGCGATTGCTATTATGCACTTGTTAATGATACTTTTTGCTGTAATTGAATTTAGAACTTTAAGTGTAAATCTTTTAAGAGAACATGGAGGATATTTTAGTGATTATGAAATCTATATACTAATTATTCTTATTTTTTATAAAAACCTGAAATTAGAAATTTCCAAGAATCAAAGATTGCTTTTAATAGTCATAATTGGTTTATCAAGCTTTTTATATTTGGCTCGTACCAATTTGATTCAATTTATAATTCTATATGTTGGTTTAAAAGGATATTTAACTTTTAATAAAAGATCTTTAAAAGTAATTTTATTGGTTCTAGTGGCTGTAATTGTAGGCTATACAGCCATTGTTTATATTAATCCAAAAAGAGAAGGAAAAGGAATTCAAGCTTTTTTGTATAAAATAAAAATTGCTCCTCAGGAAGCTTTTAAAACAAAAATAGACAAGGATGACTGGAAAGATTTTAATGACAATTATAGATCATTTGAAAATATAATTACTGTAAAACAAGTTTCAGCTAACGGAAATAGGGCTATAATTTTTGGTGAAGGCTTAGGATCAACTCTGAATTTGGGTAGAAAAATTTGGACAAACGACCACGAATATGTTCAGTATATTCCAATTGTACACAACGGATATATGACTGTATTTTTAAAATCAGGATTATTAGGTGTTTCATTGCTACTGATTTTTTTGATTGTTTTATTCAGACAAAAGAAATCTGATGTAGAGAACGTGCAGACAATAAATTATTTATTAATAGGCTCAAGTGTTTTTCTGATAGTTTCAAACTGGGTATTTTTAGGATTGTATTTAAAATTAGACAACAAATCGATAATAATTGGATTCTTGATTGCTCTTAGAGAAGTAATGATTAGAGAGCATAATAGCCAAAAAAGAATAAAAGATGAATATTAAAAACACAACCAGTATTTTTGTTGACTGTCATGTTTTTGATAGTGGTTTTCAAGGAACTAGAACATATATACAAGGTTTATATTCTGAGTTGATTATAAAAAGAGATCTTCATTTCTTTTTAGTGTCTTCTAATCCAGATAATTTAGCATCTATTTTTGGCAATCATTCAAATGTTACGTATTTGAAATATAAATACGAAAACAAATATTTGAGATTGCTTATTGATATACCGCAAATTATAAAAAAACATAAAATAGATTTTGCTCATTTTCAATATACCGTTTCACCGTTTAAAAGGTGTAGATACATTGTTACAACACATGATATATTGTTTATTGATTTTCCAGAATATTTCTCTTTTTTTAGCAAAACCATCAATACGTTTTTATATAAACAAAGTGCCAAATGGTCAGAAATCAGATTGACAGTTTCAGAATTTTCTAAACAAAAAATCCATCAGCATTTTGGTTTTTCAAATTATGAAATAACGCCAAACGCAATTGACAATGTATTTTTTGAAGATTATGATAAAGTGTTAATTAAGAATGAAGTAGCCCAAAAATTTTCATTAAAAAAATATATTATTTATGTAAGCCGGTGGGAGCCAAGAAAAAATCACCAAATGGTTTTAAAGGCTTTTTTAGACTTGGAGTTGTATAAAGAATACGAGCTTCTTTTTTTAGGAAATGATACGTTATCTAATCCTCAATACAATGAAATTTTTAGCCAAGTAGATTCTGAAATAAAAAAGAAGATATTTACTTTAAAAAACACCGATTTTAATACCATGTTATTACTACTAAGAGGGGCAGATGCATCTGTTTATCCTTCTATGGCTGAAGGTTTTGGAATTCCTCCATTAGAATCAGTAGCAGCAAAAATTCCGACAATTTGCTCAGATAAAACAGCTATGTCAGATTTTAGCTTTTTTGAAGACTATTATTTCGATCCTCATAATCAGATTGATTTTAATGATAAACTTCAAAAAATCTTAAAAGAAAACTTAGGCACAGATTTTAAAATAATGGCACAAAAGATTAAAGAAAAGTATAGCTGGAAAAAATCAGCAGAAATAGTATACCGTCTTATAAAACAGAATCAGTAATTAAATTATCTAATTACTGATTTTTAGCAGTATTGCTTCCAAACAACTTATTTTTCGTTTGCACTAAAAAGTTATAATTTTTTGCAAATTGTTTCTTTAAAAAAGAAGCATCTTCTTTTGGAAACCAATCTGTTGTTCGCGGTTTTTCAATTTGTCTTTTATGAATTTGATAGGCGTACGTTGCGATTGATGTTCTATAACTTCCTTCTGGAAAATAAGTCATATCATATCCATGAAGTGTGTAAGGAGCACATTGTTGGATAATTAATCGATTAAAAGGAACATCAAGTTCAGCTTCTTCTTGAGTTCTTAAATCACATATTTTTAAACCTCCTTTATATTCTGGTTTCCAATCTTTATTTAGATATAAAAGCAGATTCAATTCTCGATACCAATCTTTGTTTATAGGATGATAATTAAAATCTAAATGCATATCTAAAAAACTATTTTTCTTGCCCTGATGTAATCCTCCACCGTGATTTTTCGGGTCAACAAAAATTGATTTTGATGTTATATAAGATATGATTTTATTGAATCTTTCAGATGAGAGGTCATCATATAATTCATGAAGTTCAGGGCCTAATTCTCTATAATTTGATTTTTCAAATTTATTATTTGCAAAAGAATAATCGCGACTCTTGTTGTTGAGTTCAGGAATACTTTTATGAGCTTTGAGTAATTTTTCTTCTTCACAAAAGTTATCAATTATTAAATGCGGAAAAGGGTTTGCTGTTAAATACTTTAAGCGAAGATCATCTAAATGGTTTTCGAGATATTCAAAATTTATCATAAATATTGCTATAAGCTGCTTTCAAACAAAAATAGGAATTTAATTATGTATTCATAATTTAAAATAGAATTTGTTATAACTAAATTTTAATTTTTAAAATCATTATTTTTGGCTTCTGATTGATAAAAAAATAGATGAAAATAGCCATTCTTGGTACTAGAGGAATCCCTAACAATTATGGCGGATTTGAGCAATTTGCAGAATGTTTTGCAGTGTATTTAGCGCAGCAAAAACATGAAGTTTATGTATATAATTCACATAATCATGTTTTTCAAGAAAAACAGTATATGGGAGTACATATTATTCATCAATATGATCCCGAAGATAAAATGGGTTCTGCAGGACAATTTATTTATGATTTGAATTGTATTCTAGATTCAAGAAAAAGGAATTTTGATATTATCTTGCAATTAGGATACACAAGCAGTTCTATTTGGTCTTTTCTTTTCCCTAAAAAATCGACTATTATTACCAATATGGATGGATTGGAATGGAAGAGAACAAAATATTCTAAAACCACCCAAAAGTTTTTAAAATTTGCAGAACAAAAAGCAGTGAAAAGCAGCAATTATCTGATTGCCGATTCACTTGGAATTAAACAATATTTGCAAGAGAAATACAATGTAGAAGCAACTTACATTGCGTATGGAGCTGAGCCGTTCCTTAAACAAAATGAAGAATTACTTTCAATCTATAATGTAGAAAAAAACAACTACAATCTATTAATCGCTCGCTTTGAACCTGAGAATAATATCGAAGTGATTTTAGACGGAATTGTAGATAGTAAAGATGATAAGGTTGTATTGGTTGTAGGAAACAGTAACAATGGTTTTGGAAATTATCTTAAAAATAAATTTAGTAATTATCAAAATATACGTTTTACAGGCGGAATTTATAATAAAGAACATTTAGATAATTTGAGATATTTTTCTAATCTCTATTTTCATGGGCATTCAGTAGGAGGGACAAATCCGTCTTTGCTGGAAGCGATGGCAACAAAAGCATTAATTGTCGCACATAACAACGAGTTTAACCGTGCTATTTTACAAGAAAATGCATTTTACTTCTCGGATGCAGCAGATGTTAAGAGTCTCATAGAAACGGTAAAAAGAGAAGATCATGATCAAATGGTTCAGGATAACTTCGATATTATAATTCAAGAATTTAATTGGAATAAAATAAATGAATCGTACCTCAGATTATTTGAAAAAAGTCTTCAGTAAAATTGATGAATTATGGCAGAATAAAACATTGCTCATTTTTCTTTTAGCCGCAATGTTGATTGCTCTTCCATTGAAACATTCAATAGGAAGTTTAACCTGTATTGTTTTTTTATTGGTTTCTTTAGTCAAATCAAAAAAAGCAGATTTTTCAATTCCGATGTTTTTAGTATTTCCAATTCTATTGTATGGTTTAATGCTTTTATCTCTTATTTGGACTATAGAAAGCAGGCAAACAATTAAAGGGTTACAAAAAGAAGTTTTATTTTTATTAATTCCTCTAGCATTTTGCAGCTTGCCAAAAATAAATCGAGATGATGTAAATAAGGTTTTCAGTTGGTATAGTTTTACAATGGTAGGTTTTACGGTTTTCTATATTTTAAAGGCAATTGTAAGATTTATAAATTCAGGAAATAAAGAAGTCTTTTTCTACCATGAACTCGTTACTTTAGAATTGAATGCTATATATATGGCTGTTTTTGTTTCATTGGCCATGTTTTTCTTCCTAGCTAAAAAAGAAAAGGCAATTATCGATAAAATAGCATTTACGATCCTTATTGTTTTTATTTTTTTATTATCATCGAAGAATATTATCATAGTCGATTTAATAATGATAATAATATATTACTCGTTTTTTTCTGATGTTTCTAGAAAAACGAAGAAAGCGATATTGTTGGCAGTCATTATATTATCTGTGAGTTCTATACTTTTTATTAAACCCGTTAGAGATCGATTTATGATTGAATTTGAAACTGTATTTGTTGATGGATCTTTGAATGAAACTACAGCAAAAAATCAAGGGCCAATTTATAATATTAGTCTAAAACAAGCTTGGAACCAAGATCAATTTCAGCAAAATGACTTTTTTCCAGGAACAGCTTTTCGACTTTTTCAGATTAGGATTTTTAAAGAAATGCTTGAGGAAAAGAATATCTTTTTCACAGGATTTGGATTAGATGCTTCTCAAAATAAAATAAAAGAAAAAATAAAAGAACATAATTTATACCCAAATTATGGCGAGTTTAATTTCCATAATGAATATGTTCAAATATTTTCAGAATTAGGAATATTTGGCTTTTTGACAGTCTTAATTATGTTGTTTATCACCATCAGAAAAGGAATTGCCACCAAAGATTTTGTACATATTGCTTTCGCGGTAACAATGATAGTCTTATTTTTGACCGAATCTTTTTTGAGTCGACAAAGAGGAATAATTTTCTTTATAATTTTTTACTGTATGCTTAATTTGGTAAACGATTATAATGAACAGAAAATATTGAAATGAAAAGAATACTTATTACAGGAGCGGCAGGATTTTTAGGATCGCATTTATGTGACAGATTTATCAAAGAAGGTTATTTTGTAATCGGAATGGATAATCTGATTACGGGAGATCTAAAAAATATTGAACATTTATTCAAATTAGAAAACTTTGAATTTTATCATCATGATATTACAAAGTTTGTTCATGTTCCAGGAGATTTAGACTATATATTGCATTTTGCTTCGCCGGCAAGTCCGATTGATTATTTAAAAATCCCGATTCAGACTTTGAAAGTAGGATCTTTAGGAACGCATAATCTACTTGGATTAGCGAGAGTAAAAAAGGCTAGAATTTTGATTGCATCAACATCAGAAGTTTACGGAGATCCTTTGGTACATCCGCAAACAGAAGAATATTATGGAAACGTAAATACAATTGGTCCACGCGGTGTTTATGACGAGGCAAAACGTTTTCAGGAATCTATCACAATGGCGTACCATACTTTTCATGGCGTAGAAACCAGAATCGTTCGTATTTTTAATACTTACGGACCAAGAATGCGATTAAATGACGGACGTGTAATTCCTGCTTTTATCGGACAAGCACTTCGCGGAGAAGATTTAACCATTTTTGGAGACGGTATGCAGACTCGTTCTTTCTGCTACGTAGACGATCAGGTTGAAGGTATATTCAGATTATTACATTCTGATTATGTATATCCAGTAAATATTGGAAACCCAGATGAGATTACGATTAAAGATTTTGCAGAAGAGATCATTAAATTAACAGGAACGAACCAAAAGGTAGTCTATCATCCGTTACCAATAAATGATCCTTTACAGCGTCAGCCAGACACGACAAAAGCAAAAGAATTGTTAGGTTGGGAAGCAAAAGTAAACCGTGCAGAGGGAATGAAAATTACCTATGAGTATTTCAAATCATTATCTCCTGAAGAACTTGCAAAAGAAGAACATAAAGATTTTTCAAGCTACATTAAATAACATTCAACTTTGAAAGACATTCAATTCTAATGAACGATTTAGTATCTATTTTAACTCCAACATATAATACTGAAAAGTTCATTAGATCAACAATAGAATCAGCTCAAAACCAAACCTATACAAATTGGGAAATGATTTTGGTTGATGATGCTTCTACAGATAATACGGTTGCTATAATTGAAGAATTTGTAAAAAAAGACAGTCGAATAAAGCTTTTCAAACTACCAGAAAATCGAGGAAATGGTTTTGCCAGAAACGCCGCTTTAGAAAAAGCCACAGGAAAATATATTGCCTATTTAGACGCTGATGATTTATGGTTTCCTGAGAAATTAGAAAAACAGATTCAGTTTTTAAAAGCAAATAATTTACACTTTACTTTCAGCTTTTACGATTCTATTGATGAGGATGGAAATAATTTGAATAGAAAAGTAGAATCACCAAATCCGTTAACTTATAAACAATTGTTTTTCTGCAATTATGTAGGCAATTTGACTGCTATTTATGACGCGGATTATTTTGGGAAAATTATCTTGGAGACGTCGCAAAAAAGACAAGATTGGAGAATATGGCTTACGATTTTAAAACAAATTAAAATAGCAAAACCAGTTCCAGAATCTTTGGCTTTTTACAGAATTAGAAAAGATTCTGTTTCCTCTTCAAAATTTAAATTGATTAAACATAATTTTGGTGTTTACAGAGAATTTCACGGATATAATTTTGTGTTTTCTATTTTATTGATGATAAGGTTTTTGTTTACTCAATTGATAATCAAATCAAAATATATAAAGAAGATTTAAAATTCAACTTGAAGTCGCAAATAGCGACTTCAAGTTTCAAGGTCACAAATTGTGACCTTGAAGAATTTCGCTTAGAATTGGAGGTCGCAATTTGCGACCTCCAATTTTTTTAAATAATACGTTTCGAATTTTAAGGTCGCAATTTGCGACCTTAAAGATTTTAGTTTAGAATTGGAGATCACAATTTGTGACTTCCAATTTTTTCAAACCGTAATATAAATGACAAACTTGAGGTCGCAAATTGTGACATCAAGTTTCTAAGGTCACAATTTGTGATCTTAAAGAATTATTTTTTATAGCCAATCTTTACTCTTTCAGATTCATCTTCTTTCTTTTCAGTTAATTCATCTAAATAAGAAAATACCAATTCAATGTTTTTATCGTGATTTTCTAACTTCTTCTGAATCTGAGTATCCAAAAGCATTTGTCTCACTTTTGTGAAAATACGCATGATTTGTATATTGGTTTGAATGGCTTTGTCGCTTTTTAAGATGCTTGAAAGCATTAAAATTCCATGTTCTGTAAAAACAAAAGGCAGATATTTTTGACATTTACCTCTTCCTTTCTCTAAGGTCACAATTTGTGACCTTAGAGAATCATATTCTATTTTAGTAAGTTCAAACATAAAATCTTCCGGAAATCAGGATAAATTTCTTTTAACAGATTGTTTTAGAACTTTAGTTTCTATTTCATAAAGCAAAGCCAAATCCAGATCAAGCATCACTTTTTGACCGCGGATAAAATATATTTTATTTGAAATTGTTTCTTCAGAAAGAAGAGATTGATCTTCCATAAGTTTTTAATTAGAAAACAAATGTAAGATTTTATTTATTTTTTATAAATAAGATTTAAATTGTTTTAGTTTCCCGCGATTGGTTCTTTCTAAAACTGTTTTTCTGGTGAAAGTGAAGATTAGATTTGGCTCGAGATACAAATCAATTGCTTCTTTTATTTTTTGAATTTGTTCTGAAACTAATTCATTTTCAGAAATATATTCAATTTCAAAAGTGTTTAATTTAGTTTGTTTGATAATGAATTCTTTCACGTTTCCATCATCTTCAATAATGCTTTTGGTTACATAATAAAAGGTCAAACCTGGAGATTTTTTACCACTTGGCAAAACGGCAACATCATTAGTTCTTCCAATTAATTTTTTAAGAATTGGTTTTTGAGGTGTACTTTTTTCATCCAAAATTCCGATGTCTCCAATTTCATATCGAATGAAAGGATTTGCTTTGTTGTATAATGAAGTAATTACAATTTTCCCTTCTGTTCCATGTGGAACAGGATTATTGTTTTCATCCAAAATTTCGACAAAAAGGGTTTCAGCATTAACTTGCCATTCTCCTTTTGGATTTTCAAAAGCAATCAAATCCAATTCAGACGCGCCATATTCACTGATAATCGGAATGCCAAATTGTTTTTCCAATAACTTTTTATCGGATTCAAAAAGCATTTCGGAAGTTACAAAACAAGCTTTTAAAGTTGGAGAAATATCTTTTAAAACAATATTTTTATTTTCTAAATATTTGGCAAACAAAACAATAGAACTGGTATATCCGTTGAGGTAATCGAATTTTTTGGTTTTGAATTTTTGTAGAAATTTTTCCAACACTTCATCAGACAAATCAAAAACGGGAAAACGATAGCGATGGCTCAAAAAATCTTTGAAACGTTCTTTTTGATATCCAATAAAATCCATTGGAATTCCGTAAAAACGTGCCTGATACGAATGGTTAAAATCAATTCCAAACCAGCCAAAGCGCATAATATTGGAAGCCCAAGTTAAAGCATGTGAATATTTATCTTTAGCAAAAACAAAAGGAGTTCCGCTTGAACCAGATGTTTTGTTGAGGTAAATAGATTTTTTAGAATAGCCTTTTGAAAGCCTTTCTTCCAGCGGTTTTTGTAGATTTTTTTTGTTTAAAATTGGAAGATTTTCCCAATTTTGTGCGGTTGTATTTCCTGCTAACTCTCTGTAAAAAGGGTTGTTTTTTAAATGAAAATCAACAATTTCTGCTTTTTTGTTTTCAAGAAACGAAGCAAATTCTTCTTCAGAAAAATGAACAATTTTATCCAATTCGGTTTTGGCTTTCTTTATAGGAAAACCATTTAATTGGAGCGAAATATCAAAAAGGCGAATCATTTTTCAGAATAATTTTCGTCAAAAATAATGTTTCGGAATGATTCAACAACTTTTTAAAGATTTAATTATTTTTTACGTGCAAAAGCAAGTATTTTTGCACCACAACTAAATACAACAACACCATGACAATTTTATTATTGGGATCAGGCGGAAGAGAGCATGCTTTTGCATGGAAAATGACTCAGAGTCCGCTTTGCGAAAAACTTTTTGTAGTGCCTGGAAATGCAGGAACTGCTGCAATCGCTGAAAACGTGGCAATATCTGCAACAGATTTTGAAGCAGTAAAAGCATTAGTACTTAAAGAAAATATAAGTTTAGTAGTCGTGGGACCTGAAGATCCGTTGGTAAAAGGAATTTACGATTATTTTAAAAACGACGAAAATTTAAAACATATTCCAGTTATTGGCCCATCTAAATTAGGTGCTCAGTTAGAAGGAAGTAAAGAATTTGCAAAAGAATTCTTGATGAAACATAATATTCCAACAGCTGCTTACGATAGTTTTACTGCCGAAACAGTTGAAGAAGGATGCAAGTTTCTTGAAACATTACAACCTCCATACGTTTTAAAAGCTGATGGTTTAGCAGCTGGAAAAGGAGTTTTGATTATTCAGGATCTTGAAGAAGCAAAAACTGAATTAAGAAATATGCTTGTTCATGCAAAATTTGGAACAGCAAGTGCAAAAGTTGTAATCGAAGAATTTTTGGATGGAATCGAATTAAGCTGTTTCGTTTTAACTGACGGAAAAAACTATAAAATTCTTCCAACTGCAAAAGATTATAAAAGAATTGGAGAAGGCGATACAGGTTTAAACACAGGTGGAATGGGAGCAGTTTCTCCAGTTCCTTATGTTGATGCAGTTTTGATGGAAAAAATTGAAACTCGTATTGTAAAACCAACAATAGAAGGTTTCCAAAAAGACGGAATCGAATATAAAGGATTTGTATTTATTGGTTTAATCAATGTGAAAAACGAACCAATCGTTATTGAATACAACGTAAGAATGGGTGATCCTGAAACTGAAGTTGTTGTTCCAAGATTAAAATCAGATTTAGTAGAGTTATTCTTGTCTGTTGCTGATCAGAAATTGGGAGATTTTAATTTAGAAGTTGATCCAAGAAGCGCGACGACTGTAATGGTAGTTTCTGGCGGATATCCTGAGGATTTCGAAAAAGGAAAAGTAATTTCTGGATTAGAAAATGTTACAGATTCGATAGTTTTTCACGCAGGAACAAAATTAGATGGCGAAAATGTCGTTACTAATGGAGGACGTGTAATTGCTGTAACTTCTTATGGAGATAATTTCCAAGAGGCCATAAAAAAATCTTATCAAAACATAGATAAACTAAGCTTTGATAAGATGTATTTTAGAAAAGATATCGGTTTCGATTTAATCTAAAAAATAAATTCACCAGCCCTTTATTAATTAAAGGGTTTGGTTTATTATTTTAAAAATGAATGAGCTGTAGTATCTTGGTTTTCTGTTCCAGCGTCATCAAAAATGCGTAATTGTTTAATCCAATAAACGATTGCACATGAACAGATGATCATGAAAATCCAGTTAATAGTGTTTGCACCAAACCATGTAATTAATTCCAAACGACGTAAAAAGTCAAGAGGAGCAAACAAAATGTTAACGAATAAGTATTGTATTCCTTCAAAAAAAGCTGTCATAATTTTTTAAAATTATATGTTATTTATTGTTGTGTAATGCTTTGAAGATAAAATTCGGTAAACCAAATCTTTTTTCAACTTGTTAGGTTTTTCCTTTTAAACAAGTATTATCTTTACAATCACAAAAGTATAAAATATCCTTATGATAACAAGTGTTTTTAAAAAATCTACGCCATTAAATTATTCATTGGTTGTAATTTTAATACTGGTTTTCTTTTTTATGTTCCAAATTAAAGACCCATCTTGGGTTACTTCTTATTTTTTGGCTTTTCAGAAAGTGAGTTTGCTGTGCTTTATTTTGGCTTCTTTTTTTATGATTAATTTCATTGTAAAAAAGAATGGACTCAGTAAAGACAACGGTTACGCGATACTTTTTTACTTGTTGTTTATTTTATTTTTTCCGACCATATTTAATAACTCAAATATTATTTATGCCAATTTTTTCATTTTATTGGCACTTCGAAGATTAATTTCGCTGCAATCTCTAAAAGCATCAAAAGAAAAAATATTTGATGCTGCGTTTTGGATTTTTGTAGCTTCTTTATTTCAATTTTGGAGTATTCTCTTCTTAATATTGGTTTACATCTCGATTATTTTTCACGTTTCAAGAGATTATAGAAACTGGGTTTTACCATTTATTGCACTTTTGGCCGTAACGATTTTATTCTATATGACATCATTAATTTTCAATTTTGATGCAGTAGCTTTCATTCAAGAAAGAGCTGTAATCGATTTTAGAATTGATTATTTTAAGAATAATTACGAAAATGCAGCATTTTCGATATATACAGCAGTAGCGTTATTTTTTGTTACTTCGATGCTAATGACATTGTCAAACAGACCACAAATTGTACATTCTTCGTACAAGAAAATTGTAGCCTGTTTTTTTATAGCAGTCTTTGTTTACATCATTTCGCCAAATAAAAGCAACGATTTATTATTGTTTAGTATTGCACCATTAAGTATTATGGCAACGAGTCATGTAGAGTATATGCAGCAGAAGCTAAATAATGAAATTGTTTATTACACTCTGATAGTATGTAGTTTATTTACTTTTTTCTCTCAGTTATAATTTACTTCCATAGGCAAGATCACCGGCATCGCCAAGACCAGGAACAATGTAGTTTTTCTCATTTAGTTTTTCGTCTAGAGACGCTACCCATAAATGACAGTTTTCAGGAAGATTTTCTTCAAGATAGGCTATTCCTTCAGGAGCAGCAATAACAACAACAATGTGTATTTCTTTTGGAGTAGCATTCTCGATTAGTTTTTTATGAACAGCTACAATTGATTGTCCTGTAGCCAGCATCGGGTCAAGAAGCAAAACGGTTTTATTATTTAGATCCGAAATGGCTTGATATTCAACACGAATTTCAAAGGCATCATCATTATTTGGGTGAAATCTGCAGGCCGAAACAAAGCTATTTTCGGCATGATCAAAATAATTTAAAAAACCATTATGAAGCGGTAATCCAGCTCGTAAAATAGGACATAAAACTAAATCCGTGTCAATTTCTGTAGTTTTCTTAATTCCAAGTGGCGTTTGAATTTCAACTTTTTTATAAGGTAAAATTTTACTCAGTTCATAAGCCATAATTTCTCCAATGCGTTCAATATTTCTACGAAAACGCATACTGTCATTTTGAACATTTACATTTCTAATTTGTCCTAAGAAATGATTTAAAACGCTGTTATTTTCAGAGATATAATGAATTTTCATGATGAAATTGTAATTTATTTAGAGATATAATGATGAAACGAAAAATAATTGCTTTTCTTCGCAGCATAAAAGTATAAAAAGTATCTTTGTATCTATAAAAAAATAAAGACATGTTTTCAAAATTAGCATATTCTGTTTTCGAGCAAAGCATTAAAGATTATCATCAGTTTGATAATGTAGATCAGCCGATCAATAATCCTTATCCAAAAGATAAGTTCGAGCATTTGTTATATCTAAAAAATTGGATTGATACCGTTCAATGGCATTTTGAAGATATTATTCGTGACCCGCAGATTGATCCAGTTGCGGCATTAACTTTAAAAAGAAGAATCGACGCATCAAATCAGGAACGTACTGATATGGTGGAATATATTGACAGCTACTTTTTACAAAAATACAGTAATGTAAAAGTAAAAGACGGAGCAAAAATTAACTCAGAAAGTCCAGCTTGGGCTTTTGACAGATTATCGATTTTAGCCTTAAAAATTTATCATATGCATGAAGAAGCAAATCGTGCAGAAGCTTCTCAAGAGCACAGAGATAAATGTCAGGAAAAATTAAATATCCTTTTAGAGCAAAGAACAGACTTGTCTACGGCAATTGAAGAATTATTGACAGATATCGAAAACGGAGATAAATTCATGAAAGTGTACAAACAAATGAAAATGTACAATGATGATGATTTGAACCCTGTTTTATACCAAAATAAAAAATAATAATTTGGCAGACTTGTCTAGCAAAATTAAGCATATAGCCGTCATGAGACTATCCGCAATGGGAGATGTCGCCATGACGGTTCCTGTTTTACGCGCCTTTGTAAAACAATATCCAACGGTAAAATTGACCGTTATTTCTCGTCCGTTTTTCAAACCTTTTTTTGAAGGAATTCCGAATCTTGAATTTTTTGCTTTTGATGAAAAAGAAAGGCACAAAGGATTTCCAGGGCTTTTACGCCTGTATAAGGATGTAAAAAAATTAAAGATTGATGCTTTTGCGGATCTTCATAATGTTTTGAGATCTAAGGTTGTGAGTTTACTTTTCGCTTTAAGCGGAAAAAAAAGAGCAACTGTTGACAAAGGCCGTGAAGGAAAAAAAGAATTAACGCGTGAAGAAAACAAGATTTTCGCTCAATTGCCAACCATGTTCGAAAGACATGCAAAAGTGTTTGAAGAATTAGGTTTTCCGTTAGATTTATCGAAACCAACATTTCCTGAAAAAGCAGTTTTAAGTTCTGATATTTTAGACATTATTGGAAATGAAAATCAAAAACTAATTGGAATTGCTCCTTTTGCTCAATACGATTCCAAGGTTTATCCTTTTGATTTGATGAAAGAATTAATTGAAAAATTAGCTGAAAATTCATCGTACAAAATTTTGCTTTTTGGCGGAGGGAAAAAAGAAATTGAAATTTTAGATTCTCTTGCTCAACCATTTGAAAATGTAATAAATATGGCTGGAAAAATCAAGTTTCAGCAGGAATTACAATTGATCAGCAATCTTGATGTAATGCTTTCTATGGATTCTGGAAATGCGCATATCGCAGCAATGCTTGGCGTAAAAGTCGTTACACTTTGGGGCGCGACGCATCCTTATGCAGGATTTTTGCCTTTCAATCAAAGTTTAGAAAATGCACTGACTTCAGACCGAAATCAATATCCAAAACTTCCAACTTCAGTTTATGGCAATAAAGTTGTTGAAGGATATGAGGATGCTATGAGAACAATTTTACCGCAACAGGTTGTTGACAAAGTTGTAAAACAGCTTTCATAAAAATAAAAAACTTCTCTTTATGGAGAAGTTTTTTAATCTTAAGCAATATTTTTGCTCAAATCATATTTTTCATTGGAATCGAGGAAAGAATATCCTATTGTTTTTTTTCTTTTTTTGTTTACTATAATGGAAACAAAGTTATTTTTATTTTCAGTTGACAATAGAATATGTTCGAATTTTTGGGATGGATCTCTGTAAATCTTATAGATAAGGTCGTGATCTTTAATTTTGTTAGATAAAACTTTAGCCGATTTAAGCCTGCTTACATAAGGCCAGATATTGAAGATATTCGAATCTGTTTTTTTTACTTCTACCATTTTTTCGGTCAAAGTTGAATTGTATTTTTCTCTTTTGAGCAACTTGGGACCTTTTCTGTTTTTCATTTTTATAATAACTGCCAGAACGCAAAGCGAAGCAGTTACAACCAGCATAATAAATAGGTATAAATGAAAGTGTTGAACGTGAGCTGTCATGATATTTAATGTTTAAATGTTTGACAAATTTGATTTAGCTCCACAAATTCTCAGATTACGAGATTAAGATTGCCATAATTATACCTCTAATTTAATGAAAAACCAGCAATATTTCGCCAAAATTTTGCTTTTATTTCAATTAGAACCAAATCTTCTCATTACGGCAGCGACTGTAAATGTAACTTTTTAAATTTGCAATAGTTTCCTGATAATTTGGTGCGTCATAACCGTAGCGTTCATGTTCCATTTGTTCTCTTTCGATGGCATCACACCCTTTTATAACCTCTTTGATCATGTCGAATAAAGCAAGTTCTTTATTGTCGGTTTTTTGAAATTTAAATTCAACGATTTCATCCTGAAGTTCTTCGCAGTAATCAACCAGCTTCATAACTTCTGGTTCTTCCAAAAGATATTCTTTATTTCTAAAAATTTCTCGTACAGATTTCATATTCAATTAATTTTCAACTTTTTAAATTCCAAATTCCAAGTTACATCTTTATCGAAGTTTTAAACTTTGACAAAGAGTAGAAACGCAATTAAACAAAAAAAATTCCAAATCCCAATTGAAAGATTGGAATTTGGAATTTTTGATATTGGAATTTGATTGACTAAACGTCGTCGTAATCAACATAAATAGTTTCTGAAGTTGGATGCGCCTGACAAGTCAAAATTAAACCTTCAGCAATTTCGCTATCTGTTAAAATAGAATTTTTAGTCATTTCTGCACTTCCTTTTGTAACACGACCTAAACAGCTGCTGCAAATTCCGCCTTGGCAAGAATAAGGAGCGTCAACGCCTTGTTTTAGGGCTGCATCAAGAATAGTTTGTTTTTTAGACATTTCAAAAGTAACTTCTTCATCATCTACTAAAACGGTAATTTTTGTATGTCCTTCCTGAGAACCTTGAATTGCATGTTCTTCAGAAGAACTAGTAAAAAGCTCAAATTTAATTGCAGATTCTTTTACATTTTTTTCTTTCAAAACATTAGAAACAGTGTTAATCATGTCTTCTGGCCCGCAAAGGAAAAATTTATCAAATTGAAGCTCTTTGTGTTTGTTGTTTAAAACAAAATTTACAGCCGATTTTTCAATTCTTCCAAATAAAGCATTTTCGGCTTTTGCTTGGCTGTAAACATAATGCACAAAAAATCTGCCTACGTATTGTAATTGTAAATCGTGAAGTTCTTGGTGAAAGATAGTACTTTCTGGAGTTTTGTTTCCGTAAACCAATACAAATGAGCTTTTTGGCTCATTTTTTAGAACCGATTTTATAATAGAAAGAACTGGTGTAATTCCGCTTCCTGCAACAAATGCTGCGTAGTTTTTTTGTCTTTCGGCATCTGGCTCAAAAGTAAATTTACCTTCTGGCTGACCAACTTCAAGAACATCTCCTGCTTTTAGTTTTGTATTAGCAAACTGAGAAAAAAGACCGTTTTTTACTGCTTTTACAGCAATTCTTAATTCGCCGCTGTCTGGTGCAGAGCAAATAGAATAAGCACGTCTAATTTCTTGGTTATCAAGAGTTAGTTTTAAATTTATATATTGGCCTGCTATAAATTTATAGTCAGATTTTAGTTCTTCAGGAACATTAAAAAGAATAGAAACAGCATCTGCAGTCTCACGTTTAACCTCTTTAATTATAAGTTTTAAGAATGAAGGCATGATAGAATTTTTATGCAAAAGTAGCAAACCACTATTAAAATTTTAGCACGAAATTATTTTTTTTAACTTTTTTTGTAACGTTTTCCTACATTTGGTCTCTTACTACAAAAATATTAAAACCATAAACCATGATTAAGAAGTTTATTTATCTCGAATGGAAGGCCTTTATTCGGTCTGCATCTTTCGGTAAAAATCTAACAATGAAAATAATAATAGGTTTTTTGATGATCTATTTTTCATTAATTTTTATTGCTATGGGAGTGGGGGCATTTTATATGCTTAAGGAAATGAATTTGGAACCTCTGGCAACTTTAAACAAATTTCTAATTTATTATTTTCTAGGCGATTTAGTAATTCGATTGTTATTACAGTCAATTCCTGTATTGAACATCAAACCTTTGCTAGCTCTTCCTTTAAAGAAAACAACCATTGTTCATTTTTCTTTAGGCAAAACCATTTTATCTTTTTTTAACTGGATACACGCTTTATTTTTTATTCCATTTACAGTTGTCCTAATTTTAAACGGATATGATGTTGTACAAATTATTTTTTGGCATTTGGGAGTAATGTCTATTATTTACATTAACAATTTTCTCAATATTATTTTAAGCAATATCGATAGATTATTTGCTCTTTTTCTACTGCTAATTGTAGTTCTAGGAGGTGCACAGTATTATCAATTGTTTGATATTACGCAGTTTACAACTCCATTTTTTCAAAGCTTTTATGAAATAGATGGATTGTTCTTGATTCCGATTCTAGTATTATTTGCGTTGCATTATTTTACATTTAAGTACTTCGAAAAGAATTTATATCTCGATGCAGGACTTTCTGTCAAACATGATGTTGCCTCTACAGAAAATCTTTCTTGGCTAAATCAGTTTGGTACTTTGGGCACTTTCCTTAAAAATGACATTAGACTCATCAAAAGAAATAAAAGATCAAAAACTACTATAGTAATGAGTGTGATCTTTTTATTCTACGGAATGATTTTTTTCGGAAATACACATCAACCGGCAGCTATGCAAATTTTTGCTGGAATATTTGTTTCGGGTGGATTTCTATTTGTCTTCGGACAGTTTGTACCTAGCTGGGATAGTTCATATTATCAATTAATGATGACGCAGAATATTCCGTATAGAGGTTATATTACCGCAAAATGGTGGCTAATTGTAATTGCTACTTTTATTTCTACAATTCTAGCATCTTTTTATCTTTTTTACGGATGGGAAGTTTATCTCACCATTGTAGTTGGTGCAATTTATAATATTGGAGTTAATTCTCATTTGGTGCTTTTGGGTGGTGCTTTTACTAAAACACCAATTGATTTAGGCAGTGCTGGTGGCGCTTTTGGAGATAAAAAAGCATTTAATATAAATTCGATGCTTCTGTCTTTGCCAAAAATATTCCTTCCTTTATTATTGTATTGGCTTGGACTTCGTTTTGCAGATAAAACTGTAGCATTAAGCTTGGTTGCAGGAGCAGGAATTTTGGGTTTTATCTTTAAAGAAAAAGTATTTTCATCAATAGAAAAGAGGTACAAAAAAGAAAAGTATAGTACAATAAGTGCTTATAAACAAAAGGGTTAATTAGATAAATTGTCAATTTGAAAATGAGATAATTATCTCCATTTTATATCTAAAATCTGAAATCAACAATCTAAAATTATTATGATACAAGTAAATCAGCTTTCAAAAACATATAACGGAACAACAGTTTTAAACATTAATAATCTAGAAATTCCAAAAGGACAAAGTTTTGGATTGGTGGGAAATAACGGAGCAGGAAAAACAACTTTTTTCAGTTTGCTTCTTGATCTAATCCAGCCATCAACAGGATATATAAAAAGTAATGACATTCAGGTAAATACAAGCGAGAATTGGAAATCTTTTACGGGATCTTTTTTAGACGAAAATTTCCTTATCGGATATTTAACTCCAGAAGAATACTTTTATTTTATTGGTGATTTACGCAATCAGAATAAGGCAGATATTGATGCATTGCTAGCAAAACACGAAGAGTTTTTTAACGGAGAAATTTTGAACAACAAAAAATACCTTCGCGATCTATCAAAAGGAAACCAGAAAAAAGCAGGTATTATTGCCACACTTATTGGTAATCCTGAAGTTGTAATTTTAGATGAGCCTTTTGCAAATTTAGATCCCACAACAGTGAGCCGATTAAAAAAAATTATCAAAGAATTAGCCGACGATCCAAATGTAACGGTTTTGGTTTCAAGCCATGATTTACAGCATACTGTAGAAGTTTGCAATCGTATTGTGGCGCTTAATAAGGGCGAAATTGTTAAAGATATTCAGACCTCAGAAGAAACCTTACAAGAACTAGAATTATTTTTTGCGGTGTAAGAATTTCTATATTTCAAAAAGAAGCGTATTTTTACAAATGAATATACTAAAACCAATTTTTAGTAGTTATCTGTTTTAAACTCTTTTCTATTGAAAAAGAATACTCTTAAATATAGTTTTACTTTCGTTTTTTTATTCTTTTTGATAGCTTGTTCTACCAAAAAAAATACCTTTTTGGCTCGAAGTTCTCACTCGATTGGGACAAAATACAACATTCTTTACAATGGAGGAATTGGTTTAGACAAAGGTTTAAAGTCCATTCAGGCCAATAACGAAGATAATTTCTGGAAACAACTGCCAATTGAAAAAATGCAGTTTGATGAAAATTTTTCTGAAGGAGAAAAAGCTAAAAACCCTGATTTTGAAAAAGCAGAAACCAAAGCTACAAAAGCCATTCAGAAACACTCCATGAATATTGGAGGAAGAGAAAGAAACTGGCAGATTGATGAAGCTTATCTTATGCTTGGAAAAGCAAGATATTACGATCAGCGTTTTATTCCAGCAATTGAGGCTTTCAACTATATTTTATACAAATATCCTGAAAGCAATAATATTTATACGGCAAAAATCTGGCGCGAAAAAACCAATATGCGCTTAGGTAATGACGCGATTGCTCTTAAGAATATCAAAATTTTACTTAAAAAAACAGATTTAGATAAACAAACTTATGCAGATGCCAACGCACTTTTGGCAGAAGCTTTTCTAAATCTGGAACAAAAAGACAGTGCTGTTTCTAGACTTAGAGTTGCAGAACAATTTACTCGAAATAATGAAGAACGAGCGAGATATCGTTTTATACTTGGCCAAATGTATCAGGCAGAAGGAAAACGTGACAGTGCCATTTATTTTTATGATGCGGTTATTGATTTAAACAGAAAAGCAGATCGTAAATACATGATGCACGCATACGCGAAAAAAGCACAGATGTTTGATTATGGAAAAGATAATGATACGATTTTCTTAAAAACATTTAATAAATTGGTGACTGATCGTGAAAATCGTCCTTATTATGATGTTCTTTTTTATGAAATGGGAGTTTATTATGATAAAAAGAAAGATCAAGAAAATGCATTAACATTTTACAATAAGTCTTTAGGAAGAAAATCTAAAGATCCGTATTTAATGGCTTCTGCTTATAGAAACATTGGAAACATGTATTTTAAAAATACAGATTATTCGATGGCGGCAAAGTATTATGATAGTACTTTGGTTAAACTGGATCCTAAAACAAGAGAATTTGCATTTATAGAAAAAAACAGAAAAAATCTGGATGACGTAATTAAGTACGAAGCTATTGCAAAACGCAATGACAGTATTATTAAAGTATATAATCTGCCACCAAACGATAAGAAAGCTTATTTCGAAAATTATATTGCAGAACTTAAAAAGAAGGACGAAGCAAAAAAACTTTTAGAAGAAAAGGAAAAAGAACGATTAGCTAATATTGATCGAAATTCTCAAGCAGATTTTTCAGGAAATGGAGCTGTTAATCCTAATTCTTTAGGTAAACCAGTAGAACCAGAAGGAGTTGGAATGCCTCCTGGAGGAAATGATAATGCCAGTTCATTCTATTTTTATAATCCAACAACAGTTGCTTACGGAAAACTACAGTTTAAAAAAATGTGGGGTAGTAGAACTATGGGCGGAAACTGGCGATTGTCAGGTATAAAAGGCGCAAATAGCGATGCTATGAATGATACGATTTCTACTAAAGAAGTTGCCAATGTGCTCAATGACACAATTGTACCAGAAAAATATACTGTAGCCTATTATGTAAAACAGCTTCCAAGTTCTCAAACTGCAATGGATAGTATTGGCAAAGAGCGTAATTTTTCATACTATCAATTAGGACTTATATATAAGGAGAAGTTTAAAGAATATAATTTGGCTAGCGACAAACTAGAACAGCTGCTTCAGAACAATCCTGAAGAAAAACTGGTATTGCCATCAATGTATAATTTGTACAAAATTTATCAAATTACAAATCCGGCAAAAGCCGAAGCTATAAAAGCCGAGATTTCATCTAAATATCCAGATTCGAGATATGCTCACATTTTAAACAATAAAGAAGACGATCCAAATTCTAGTCCAGACAAAGAATATCAAAAATGGTATAAACTTTTTGAAGAAGAACATTTTGATGAAGTCTTGGCGAATATTGATAATCTAATTAATCAATATTCTGGAGATGATATTGTTTCAAAATACGAATTGCTAAAAGCCAATACTTCAGGAAAAGTATATGGTTTAGAAGCCTATAAAAAAGGACTTGAGAACGTTGCAGATAATTACCCAAATAGTGAAGAAGGTAAAAATGCAAGAGAGATCTTAGAAAAACAAGTTCCTGTTTTGGAGAAACTTAACTTTACAACAACAGATACTAAAAATTGGAAAATAGTATATCGTGTTGCAAACAACGATACAAAAGCGGTTAAAAGAATAGAAGAAGCAATTAGAGTGTTTTTATTAGTTGAAAACTACGAAAGATTGACAACATCTCTAGATAAATACAATAAAACAGAAAGTTTTGTAGTTATTCATGGTTTAAAATCTGAAGCTTATGCAAATGATATTGCTGGAGTTTTCAGAGAAGATAAGAAATATAAAATCCCAGATCAAGCAATAATTATATCAAATGATAATTACAAAATTGTTCAGATTAAAAAAAATCTAGACGCATACCTTACCCCGAAAACCCCTTAAATCTTAACCGCCATGTTTGAAAAAGTAAAAAAAAACGGAACTGAACAATTAGGAAAAACTAATAGAATTGTTGAAGGAACATCAATAATAGGAGATATAGTCTCTCAAGCCGACTTTAGATTAGACGGTGAATTGATAGGAAATTTTACTTCGCAGGGCAAAATTGTGATAGGAGCAAAAGGAGTTGTAAAAGGAGAAATTATCTGTAACAATGCAGACATCGAAGGAGAATTTCATGGAAAGATAAAAGTTCTTGAAACCCTTAATATTAAATCGACTGCTCAAATTCATGGAGAAGTAGCAGTAGGAAAACTTTCAATAGAACCAGGAGCTGACTTTACAGCAACCTGCACTATGCTTGCGCATTCAAATACAGTAATAATGCTAGAAGATGGAAAAGGAGCCGAATAATAATAGGAGAAATAAATGGTTGGCATTTATTAATATTCCCTTTCAAATGGGAGTAATCATTTTCGTATTCTCTTATTTCGGAACCTGGCTCGACGAGAAACATCCAAGCCCAAAAGTATATTATAACACCATTTTTGTATTAGCTGGTGTTGGAGTTGCATTGTACAATGTAATCCGACAAGTAAATGATATCAATAAAACAAAGTAGTTTGTAAATAAAAATGGCTTGAGATAAAAGTTGCATCTTTGCACAAAAATTATTTCAAATGCTTTCAAAAAATTACAAACCAGTTTTTTATTTGTTATGTCTTGCTTTAGGAACTTATAGTATTCATAAAGCCGTTTTTTTATTTAGTGAAATTAGTACAGAGAAGTTTCATTACAGTTTAGAAATACTGTATTTTTCTTTCTTCGCAATTTCGTCTTTATTATACCTTATATTATTAATAGTAAAAAAGAAGAATTTTGAAATTGTCGGAATGGCATTTTTATTTGGAACTTTTACACAAATGTTATTAGCCTATTTATTTCTTCAGCCGATCTTAAAAAATAAAACTGGAGAAAGCAATGTTGAAAAAGTCAGTTTTTTTATAACATTTGTGCTGTTTTTGTTATTTCAGACGCTTTTAACTGTCCGATTATTAAATGAAAAGCGTTAAAATAACAATTCTTTAAAACAAGGTTTAAAAATAATTTTTCATATCCTTTTGAATATTAATAAAAAATGTACCTTTGCACCAAATTTTAGAAACGTAAAAAAATAAGATTTTCCACGATATGGTGATTTCAAACAAACCACTCAGCTTTATTCTTGCAGCTTTTGTAGCTTCTCTACCTATTATGGGTTTTGCAAATCAAGAGAATGATTCGACGCATGTTCAAACTGAAACAGCTCACGAAGAGAAAGTAGTTTCACATACTGCTCACGAAGAAGGGGAGCATGTTGCTCTTGATCCAAAAGCTAAAGTAGATGCTTTTATTGATCACCACTTACAAGATTCTCATGACTTTGTTTTCTTTTCAGATGAAAAAGAAAATAAACACTACGGTTTTCCATTACCAGTTATTTTAATTGATGGTGGTTTAAAAGTTTTCTCTTCTTCAAAATTACACCACGGAGAAGAAGTTGCAGAAGTTGACGGTAGCTACTACAAATTAGTTCACGGTAAAATCTACAAAACAGATGCTGCCGGAACAATCAACTTTGATGAGCACGGTCATCCATCAAATGAAAAACCATTAGATTTTTCAATTACTAAAAATGTTGTTTCAATGCTTTTCGTATCAGTACTATTATTAGTAATGTTTACTGGTTTAGCAAGATCATATAAAAAAGGACCAATCCCAACAGGATTTGGTAGAGTTTTAGAACCATTAGTAATTTTCATCAGAGATGAAATTGCTGTTCCAAATATTGGAGAGAAAAAATACCGTAAATACATGGGTTACTTATTAACTGTATTTTTCTTTGTTTGGATCTTGAACTTATTAGGAATGACTCCGCTAGGAATCAACGTTACAGGAAATATTGCTATTACAGTTTGTTTAGCAGCCTTTACATTTATCATTACTCAATTTAGTGCAAACAAAGATTATTGGGGACACATCTTCTG
The DNA here is from genome assembly GCF_002303885.1 of Flavobacterium sp. ACN2. GTDB lineage: Bacteria > Bacteroidota > Bacteroidia > Flavobacteriales > Flavobacteriaceae > Flavobacterium. The sequence goes on from NZ_MRCM01000014.1 coordinate 46,097, forward strand.
GATGCCAGGAGTACCAGTTCCAATGAAAATTATCTTAGCTCCAATTGAGGTTTTAGGAACATTAACAAAACCATTCGCATTATTAATTCGTTTGTACGCAAACATTACTGCAGGTCACGTAGTAATTATGAGTTTGATCGCAATGATTTTTGTTGGAAAAAATTTAGCAGCAGATTTGCCAATCTCATTAGGATTGACATTATTTATCTCTGTTATTGAAATTTTAGTTGCATTTTTACAGGCATTCATCTTTACAATGTTATCATCATTGTTTATTGGTATGGCAGTTCAAGATCATGATCATGCTCACCACCATGAAGACGAAACAGCAATTATTTAATTTAGAAGTTTAATTTTATATATATAAATAGTTATGGGAACAATTCCAACTTTAGTAGGTGCTGGTTTAGTAGTAATCGGTGCAGGTTTAGGTTTAGGTAAAATCGGTGGATCTGCTATGGACGCTATTGCTCGTCAGCCAGAAGCTGCTGGTAAAATTCAAACTGCGATGATTATTATCGCGGCTTTATTAGAAGGTTTAGCATTTGCTGCTTTGATCTTAGGAAAATAATAAAGAGAGAAATAACAGCATCTTTAACGGTTGGTTAAAGATGTTGTTACTTTTAAAAAAGAAATTAAATATTTAATATAGTTATATAAAATGGATAAGTTAATTAACGATTTTTCATTCGGATTATTCTTCTGGCAGGCTTTAATCTTGGTAATATTAATTTTGCTTTTAGTAAAATTTGCTTGGAAACCAATTATGGAATCTATTACTGCAAGAGAAGAAGGTATTAAAAATGCATTGCTTTCTGCTGAAAACGCAAAGAGAGAAATGGAAAATTTACAAGCTGACAATCAAAGAATTTTGAATGAAGCTCGTGCAGAACGTGACGCGATGTTGAAAGAAGCTCGCGAAATGAAAGAGAAAATGATTGCTGATTCTAAAAACGAAGCTCAAGAAGCTGGTCAAAAAATGATTGATCAAGCTAAAGCGGCTATCGAAAGCGAAAAGAATGCTGCAATGGCAGAATTGAAATCTCAAGTTTCAACTCTATCTTTGAGTATTGCTGAAAAATTATTGAAAGAAGAACTATCTAATAAAGAATCTCAAACTAAATTGGTAGAGAAATTATTAGGTGACGTAAAGTTAAACTAAGATTATGGCAAGTACAAGAGCAGCAATTCGTTATGCAAAAGCAATTCTAGACTTAGCAAACTCTAAAGGTGTTGCCGAAGCTGTCAATAACGATATGAAATCAATTGCAAATGCAATTGAGACGAATCAAGAATTGAGTACATTTATCCAAAACCCAACAACTACTGTTGAAGTTAAAGAAGGTGCTCTTTTGGAAGTTTTTGCAGATGTAAATGGAGTAACAAAAGGTTTGTTCCATTTATTATTTGAAAACAAAAGATTCGAAATTCTAAATGCAATTGCATTAGAATACAATAAATTATTTGATGAAAGTAATGGTGTTGAAGTAGCAAAAGTTACAACAGCTATTCCAATGGATGCAGCTTTAGAAGCTAAAGTTTTGGCAAAAGTTGCAACTTTATCAGATAAAAAAATTACAATAGAAAATGTAGTAGATCCTTCAATTATTGGTGGATTTATTTTGAGAATAGGAGATAATCAGTACAACGCTTCAGTTGCTAACAGATTACAAGTATTAAAAAGAGAGTTAAGTAATTAGTTTTATAACACAAAAAGTGTCTAAATTATAAATTAAGATGGCGGAAATCAAACCTGCTGAAATTTCAGCAATATTAAGAAAGCAAGTAGAAGGTTTTGAATCTGGTGCTACGCTAGAGGAAGTAGGATCAGTACTTCAAGTTGGAGACGGTATTGCTCGTGTTTACGGGCTATCTAATGTTCAATATGGTGAGTTAGTGGAATTTGATAACGGTATGGAAGGTATCGTATTGAATCTTGAGGAGGATAATGTTGGGGTTGTATTATTAGGACCATCAACTGGAATTAAAGAAGGATCTACAGCAAAAAGAACTCAACGTATTGCTTCTCTTAAAGTTGGTGAGCAAATGGTAGGACGTGTAGTTAACACTCTTGGTTTTCCAATTGATGGAAAAGGACCAATCGGTGGTGACTTATACGAAATGCCTTTAGAAAGAAAAGCACCTGGAGTTATCTTCCGTCAGCCAGTAACTGAGCCATTACAAACAGGAGTAAAAGCGGTTGATGCTATGATTCCAGTTGGTCGTGGACAGCGTGAGCTTGTAATCGGTGACCGTCAAACAGGTAAATCTACTGTTTGTATCGATACAATCTTAAATCAAAAAGAATTTTACGATGCAGGAAAACCTGTATTCTGTATATATGTTGCAATTGGACAAAAAGCTTCAACTGTAGCAGGAATCGCTAAAATGTTAGAAGAAAAAGGAGCAATGGCTTATACAGTTATCGTTGCTGCTAATGCTTCTGACCCAGCTCCTATGCAAGTTTACGCTCCATTCGCTGGTGCTGCAATTGGAGAATACTTCAGAGATTCTGGTCGTCCAGCTCTTATCGTTTATGATGATTTATCTAAACAAGCTGTTGCTTACCGTGAGGTTTCTCTTTTATTAAGAAGACCACCGGGACGTGAGGCTTACCCTGGAGACGTTTTCTACTTACACTCTCGTTTATTAGAGCGTGCTTGTAAAGTAATCGCTGATGATGGTATCGCTAAAAACATGAACGATTTACCAGATTCTATTAAGTCTATCGTAAAAGGTGGTGGTTCATTAACTGCATTGCCAATTATCGAAACTCAAGCTGGTGACGTTTCTGCATATATCCCAACAAACGTAATTTCTATTACAGATGGTCAGATTTTCCTTGATGGAGATTTGTTCAACTCTGGGGTTCGTCCTGCAATTAACGTAGGTATCTCTGTATCTCGTGTTGGAGGTAATGCTCAAATTAAATCAATGAAAAAAGTTTCTGGAACTTTAAAATTAGATCAAGCTCAATTCCGTGAATTAGAAGCTTTCGCTAAATTTGGTTCTGACTTAGATTCTGTTACTTTAAACGTAATCGAAAAAGGAAAAAGAAACGTTGAGATCTTGAAACAAGGTTTAAATGATCCTTATACAGTTGAAAACCAAGTAGCTATTATCTACGCTGGTTCTAAAAACTTATTGAAAAATGTTCCTGTTAATAAAGTAAAAGAATTCGAAGCAGATTTCTTAGCTTACTTAAACAGCAAACATAAAGATACACTTAACGCTTTGAAAGCTGGAAAATTAGATGACGCTATTACAGATGTTATCGAAAAAGCGGCAAAAGAAGTTTCAGCAAAATATAACTAATTAGATAATTGGTAAATTAGATAATTAGATAATGTTCCATCATTATTCTAATTGTCTAATTTTAAAATTGTCGCATTTTCTAATTAATAGATGGCAAATTTAAAGGAAATCCGTAATAGAATTACTTCCGTTTCATCGACGATGCAGATTACATCGGCTATGAAAATGGTTTCTGCTGCAAAGCTGAAGAAAGCACAAGATGCAATCACTGCAATGCGTCCTTATGCCGAGAAATTAACGGAGTTATTGCAAGATCTTTCTGCTACACTAGAAGGTGAAATAGGAGGAGATTACACTACAGAACGTGAAGTAAAAAAAGTATTGTTAGTTGCTGTAACTTCAAACAGAGGTTTATGCGGTGCTTTCAATTCAAATATTATTAAAGAGATTAAAAATCGTACTGATTTTTATGCTGGAAAGCAAGTTGACGTTTTTGCCATTGGTAAAAAAGGTGGTGATGCTTTAGTTAAAACGCATAAAATTCACGGTCATCATAATGCAATCTTTGATCATTTAACATTTGAAAATGTTGCTGGAATTGCAGATAATTTGACTGAGAAATTCTTATCTGGAGAATACGATAGAATTGAGTTAGTATACAATCAGTTTAAAAATGCTGCTACTCAGATTGTTCAAGTAGAGCAGTTTTTACCGTTAGCGCCTATTAATACTGATGGTGCTGCTGTTTCTGGAGATTATATTTTTGAACCAGGAAAAGAAGAAATTGTATTGGCTTTAATTCCTAAGTCTTTAAAAACACAATTGTACAAAGGTATTCGTGACTCATTTGCTTCTGAGCATGGAGCTCGTATGACTGCAATGCACAAAGCAACAGATAATGCAACTGAATTAAGAAACCAATTGAAATTAACTTACAACAAAGCTCGTCAGGCTGCGATTACAAGTGAGATTTTGGAAATCGTTGGTGGAGCAGAAGCTTTGAATGGATAATTTATCCTATTATATATAAAAAGAAAAGCCAGCTAATGCTGGCTTTTCTTTTATTGGAAGTTTTATTCTTTTTTAAAAATAATTTTATAAAATGGTGATTCTCAAATTACAGTTAAGTTGAGAATCACTACCATTTTATAAAAATAGACAGATAACTCTGCGTGCTTTGTCTTTCATGGGAACAAACTAGCTTTATTAATCCCAATGCTCTGTTTTTTTGAGGGTTACAATACAGCAGAATCAATCCCTTATGCTTTGTCTTTTGTGGGAACAAACAAGCTTTATCAGTCCCAGTGCTCTGTTTTTATTAGGGTTACAATACAGCTGAATCAATCCCTTATGCTTTGTCTTTTATGGGAACAAACAAGCTTTATTAGTCCCAGTGCTTTCTTTTTTCTGAAGGGTTGTTGCTAGCTTTCTCATTCCCTTTGAAACAAATTTAAAAAAAGACTGTTAAAAAAATGTTACATAATTTTCATGTGTATTTTATATATTTCACATGTTGTGTTAAAAAACAGTATAATTATCTGTAAGTAAGGAGATTGATGAAACATTACGAATGTTTCTGTAGTTTTGCTCAGACATTCCTCAGTTAGTCTGCTATCAAGAAGTTTTCAAAGCATTGCTTTTATGTAAAAACGTAAAAAAATCGAATTTATTTTTCTCAGATAAAATTAATGTCCAATAAATTAGTTAAAGATTTATAAGAAGAAGAGATAGATGGATGAAAACAGATTCTTTGATGATTATATTTTGAGTATTTTTGACTTCTATTTCATTTTTAAACGATGGCTTTACAAATAAAAGAGCTAACTACCATTGAGGATATGGCTGCTCAAATAAGTACAATTCGATTTTTGTATCCTAATATATCTCTAGAAAAATATCAATCATTTCTTTCTGAAATGGTTCCGCATAACTATATTCAGATTGCAATATTTGAAGATGATATTTGTCTCGGTCTAACAGGTTGCTGGTCGGCTACAAAACTTTGGACGGGAAAATATCTAGAAATTGACAATTTTGTTGTTAATCCGGATCATCGATCTAAAGGAATTGGAAAATTGCTTACCGATTATATAGAGAAAAAAGCTATTGAGCTAAATTGTAGCAGTATAGTTTTGGATGCTTTTACAGGAAATTTTGGAGCGCATAGATTTTATTATAATCAAGGTTATGCTCCAAAAGGATTTCATTTTGTCAAAATTTTAGATGAAAAGAAAATGACAGTCTAAGAAACAATCAGAAGTTTTCTTTATTGCATCAACAAAAACTCCATTAAACAAAAGAAATGGTTATTTTTGTCTCACAAACATTATTAGAATTATATTTTGGGATTATATAAAAATCTATTCAAGCAAACGGCAATTTACGGACTGGCGACAGTTTTACCTAGAATGCTAAGTTTTTTATTAGTGAGATTATATACAGGAATTTTGCCTACGGCTGAGTATGGTGAAGTTTCGATCGTATTGTCTTGGATGGTTTTCTTTAACGTGGTCCTTTCTTACGGAATGGAAACTGCGTTTTTTAGATTTTACAGTGCCGAAGAAGATAAGAAAAATGTAATAGCCACTTCGACTATTTCTATATTTTGGACCTCAATAATCTTTCTTTTCGTTGGGTTAATTTTTAGAAACACACTGGCAAATCTAGCCGAAGTCGATGTTCAATATATTACTTATACCGTATGGATTTTAGTTTTAGATGCACTGGTTTTAATTCCGTTTTCTAAACTTAGAGCCAATCAGAGACCGATGGTTTATGCGGCGATCAAGATTGGAAATGTTGTTATAAACTTACTGCTGAATATATTTTTCTTGATTTATCTGCCAAAATTGGCGGCAGAAAATCCGAATTCTGTTTGGGATAATTTATATGTACAAAATTTCCAAATTGCTTATATTTTCATTGCAAACCTTTTGGCAAGTTTGGCAACTTTTATTGTGCTCTCTCCAAATTATCTTTCGCTTGGACGAAAATTCGATCCTGTGCTTTGGAAGAAAATGATGAAGTATGGATTGCCTATTTTAGTGGCTGGACTAGCGTTTGCAGTAAATGAACACTTCGATAAAATTCTATTAGGATATTTACTTCCAGAAAATTTAGCAAAGTCTGAAGTTGGAGCTTATTCTGCTTGTTACAAACTAGGACTATTTATGGTTCTTTTTGCAACTGCTTTCAGATTAGGAATTGAGCCATTCTTTTTTAGTCATGCTAAAAATGAAAATGCACCGCAAACTTATGCGGTAATTACTAAATATTTTGTGATTCTGGGATCATTAATTTTATTAGGTGTAATTGTTTTTGCCGACGTTTTGAAATATTTGTTATTAGATAATAAATCGTATTGGGAAGCCATGAAAGTGGTGCCATTAATTATTTTGGCAAATTTCTTTTTAGGGATTTACAACAATTTATCAGTTTGGTATAAACTGACGGATAAAACAAAAATTGGAGCTTACATTTCTATTGTAGGAGCAATTGTTACCTTGATTTTAAATTATCTATTAATTCCGAAATACAGCTATTATGGTTCTGCAATTGCGACCATTTCAGCTTATGGTAGTATGATGCTTATTTCTTATGTTTTAGGAAATAAATATTATCCAATTCCTTATGACATGAACAAAATTGGCGCTTATCTAGGCGTTTCAATATTGTTTTCAATTATCTCTTTTTACGGATTTAGAGAAAAATATTATGTTGGAATTCCGCTTCTTTTAGTCTTTATGTATATGGTTTACCATTTTGAAAAAGATACTATTAAAGGAATAATGAAGAGAAAATAAGACGCTTTTAAAAATTTTATATTTAAAAATGAAAATTCAAATTATCAATAAATCACAGCACGATTTACCAAATTACGAAACTATTGCTTCTGCAGGTATGGACTTGCGTGCCAATATTATAGAACCAATTACGTTAAAGCCTTTAGAAAGAACTATTGTAAAAACAGGACTTTTTATGGAATTGCCAATTGGTTACGAGGCGCAAGTAAGACCAAGAAGCGGTCTGGCTGCAAAAAAAGGCGTAACAGTTTTAAATTCGCCAGGAACTATTGATGCAGATTACAGAGGAGAAATAGGAGTAATTTTAGTAAATTTATCTAATGACGATTTTGTAATCGAAAATGGAGAACGAATTGCACAGCTGATTATTGCTAAACACGAAAGAGCAGAATGGATCGAAGTTGAAACACTTACTGAAACATCAAGAGGTGAAGGAGGCTTTGGAAGCACTGGAGTGAAATAATAAAAAAGAAAGACCAAACCCAATGAAGATTTTTATAAAATCTTCACATAAAATCAAATAAGAAAATGAAGATAATTGTGCCAATGGCGGGCCGTGGATCAAGATTGAGGCCTCATACATTAACCGTTCCAAAACCATTAATTCCAGTTGCAGGAAAATCTATCGTTCACCGTTTAGTAGAAGATATTGCCAAAATATTAAAAGAACCAATTGAAGAGGTTGCTTTTATTTTAGGAGACGAGGCTTTTTTTGGAGATGATGTTGTAGCAAGCTTAGAAGATTTAGCAAAAGGATTAGGAGCTAAAGCTTCAATTTACCGTCAGGATCAGCCTTTAGGAACTGGACATGCGATTATGTGTGCAAAAGAATCTCTATCTGGACCAGCTGTAATTGCTTATGCAGATACTTTAATTAGAGCAGATTTTGAATTAGATCCAGAAGCAGATGCTGTAATCTGGGTAAAACAAGTAGATCAGCCAGAGGCTTTTGGTGTTGTAAAACTAAACCAAAATAATGAAATTGTAGAATTGGTTGAAAAACCAAAAGAGTTTGTAAGCGATTTAGCCGTTATCGGAATTTATTATTTTAAAGAAGTTGGAGTTTTAAGAAACGAACTTCAAAATGTTTTGGATAATAACATTCAGAATGGTGGAGAATACCAGATTAATGACGGTATCAAAGCGATGATGGCAAACGGAAAAGTTTTCAAAACAGGAAGTGTTGACGAATGGATGGACTGCGGAAACAAAGATGTTACTGTTGAGACTAATTCTAGAATGTTAGGTTTTCTTCATAATGACGGAGAACATTTAGTAGATTATGGTGTGACTTTAGAGAATTCAACAATTATTCCTCCTTGTTATATTGGAGAAAATGTGGTTTTGAAGAATACGACAATCGGACCAAATGTTTCTCTTGGAAATGGATGCCACGTAACAGACAGTACAATCAAAAACAGTTTGGTACAAACGTATTCTAAAATTAAAAATGCTAATCTTGATAATGCAATGATTGGAAACCATGTAAGTTACGATGGTAAATTTACAAGCATCAGCATTGGAGATTACGCTGTTTTGGAATAAAATAAAAATTAGCAAAATTTCGTTTTGTTTAAAATGTAATTTTTACAAATGATTAAAAAAAGAGTTTTTACAGTTTTGTTTTTTGCTTTATTCAGCATATCATTTTCGGTTTTTGCACAGACAGAACCCGAAGATATTGCCATGGCACCAGACGAATACCAAGACTCGTTTTATGAATCTTTAAAACAAAAAGGAATTGAAAATTATGATAAAGCCATTGTATCATTGGAGAAATGTATAAAACTCAAACCCAATGATGCAGTTGCTTATTTTGAATTAGGAAAAAACTATTTGGCGCTTAAGCAATATCCAAGTGCGCAAGATGCTTTTGAAAAAGCAACACAGCTTGATCCTAAAAACAAATGGTTTTGGCTTGGAATTTACGATGTAAGTTATGAGACAAAAAACTATCCGCTGGCAATTGAAATTATTCAAAAAATAATTGCTTTTGACGAAGAATATAAAGACGATTTGATTTCGTTATACATGATTACCAATCAGTATGACAAGGCATTGACAGCGATTAACGAAATGAACGATAAGTTCGGAAAATCGTCTGATCGCGAAATTTATAAAGCGCAAATTTTATCGCAAGGAAAATATCAGAATGCCGAAATTGATAATTTGATTCAGCAGATTAAAAAAGATCCTAAAGAAGAATCGAATTATTTGAATCTCATTCTTTTATATTCAAAAAATAATGAAAATGAGAAATCACTCGAAGTAGCAAAACAGCTGGCAAAAGAGATACCAAATTCTGAATGGGCGCAGGTAAGTCTGTTTAAAACTTATTTGGATGCGAATCAAGCGGATAAAGCTATAAAATCAATGAATGTGATTTTAGCAAGCTCAAAAATCGATTCAAAAATCAAACATAGAACTTTGAATGAGTTTTTGATTTATGTAAATAAAAATCCACAGTATTCTGCCGATTTAGAAAAAGCCATTTCTTATTTTGACAATGATAAAGATGTTGACGTAGCCAAAGAAATTGGAAAGTTTTATCACAGCAAAGGACAATTTGAAAATGCCATTAAATATTATGAAAAAGATTTAAAAGCAAATTCAGATACTGAGCTTGAAACCAATATGTTATTACTGGAAGCTTATGCTCAGGCAAAACAATACGAGCCGATGACCAAAAGAGCCATGATGCTGATCGAAGTTTATCCGAGTCAGGCTCAATTTTATTACTATGCAGGTTTAGGAAGCAATCAGTTGAAACAGTTTAAAAATGCAAAAACCGTCTTAGAAATGGGTCTTGATTATGTGGTAGATGACGTAAAATTAGAATCAAATTTTAATATTCAGTTAGGAGAGGCATACAATGGTTTAGGAGATGCAAAGAAAAAAGAGGAATACTTTTTGAAGGCAAATGAATTATTAAAGAAGAAAAAATAAAAGAGAATTCAGATGAAAAAATATATATCAATACTAGTATTGTCTATTGCTGTAATTTCATGTAAATCGAAAGCAGTAGCAGTACAAGGAAATACAAGCCAGACAATTGCACCAAAAGAAGACAAAAAAGTAATCGAAAAACATTATGATAATAAGTTAGATTTTTCGACTTTATACATCAAAGCAAGTGCAAAATATGTTGATGAAAAACAAAGCCAAAATGTTACGGCTGAGATTAGAATCGAAAAAGATAAACAGATTTTAATAAGCATTCGTTTCTTAGGAATAACAATGGCTAAAGCTTTAATAACACCCGATGCAGTAAGTTATTATGAGAAAATAAACAGTACATATTACGAGGGTGATTTTACTAGTTTAAGCAAATGGTTAGGAACAGATTTAGATTATTCTAAAGTTCAGAATCTGTTGATTGGAGAAGCATTTGATGATTTAAGAAAAGGAAAATATACTCAAACTATTGTAGATAATCTTTTTAGGCTAGACGAAGAAAAAGATGCCAATTTGAAAAAAACCTTTTTCTTAGACGGAGAGAAATATTTAATTCAGAAAGAAGAAATTTCGCAGCCATCAGAAAACAGAACTTTACAAATTGCGTATTCTGACACTAAAAATTTTGATCAAGGAGCCTTACCAACAAGCATCGAAATTAATGCAGTGCAGCCAAAAGGCAAAACAAGTATTAACTTGAATTACAATAATATTTCATTTAATGAAGAACTTTCTTTTCCGTATAGTGTTCCAAGCGGTTATAAAAAAGTTACAATTAAGTAAATTTGCAAAAATAAAAATAGAAAGATGCCAAAATTTCTCCTAAGTCTAGTTTTAGTTTGTGCCACTACATTTGTATGGGCGCAAGATTCTCAGCAAGAAAAACTGGAGCAGCGTAAAGCTCAAATTCAGCAGGAAATCAGAGATAACGAAAAGATGCTACAGTCTGTTCGAAAAAAAGAGAAATCTGCTGTAAATGAATATTTAATTCAGGCAAACAAAATCAAGCTAAAAGAGAAATTAATCAATACTACAGCAAAACAAGAAAAACTGATTAGTAATGATATGTACATTAATCAGGTTCAGGTTAATAAACTTAAAAAAGAATTGAAAGTTCTAAAGGAAGACTATGCCGAGATGATTTTAAAATCATACAAAAGCCGTTCTGAACAGAGTCGTGCTATGTTCATTTTATCTTCTGAAAGTTTCTTACAAGCTTATAAAAGAGCGCAATACCTAAAACAATATACTGCTTTCAGAAAAAATCAAGGTCTTGAAATTCAGTCCAAAACGGCTCAATTAGTAGATTTTAATGCTAAATTGGATGGTCAAAGACAAATAAAAAAGAAGGTAATTGCTGAAAACCAGAAAGAGAAAATTACGTTGGAAGTAGAGAAAAAAGAGCAGCAAAAATTAGTTAACTCGCTTAAAAAAGATAAAAATAAAATTGCTGCAGATATTCGATCAAAACAAAATGAATCTAAACGTATCGACAAACAAATTGACCGTTTAATTCGTGAAGCCATTGCAGAAGCAAATAGAAAAGCTGCTGCTGAAAGAGCAAAAGCAAATCCAGGTTCTACTGAAACAAAAACTACAACAGTTTCGTCTTCCAAAATTGCAATGACTCCAGAAGATAAAGTTTTGGCGGCTGATTTTAAAGCAAATAGAGGAAGGTTGCCTTGGCCAGTTGAAAAAGGATTTATTTCTCTAGGTTACGGAGATCAACCACACCCATTGCATCCGTCAATTACGGTTCATAATTCTGGAGTTGAGATCACAACAGAAGATGGAGCAAGTGCTAGAGCCGTATTTGCGGGAGAAGTTTCTAAAGTAATTGTTTTATCTCCTGTGAATAAAGCAGTTGTGATTCAGCACGGAGACTTTTTTACCGTGTATCAGAACTTAAGTTCAGTTTCTGTGAGTCAGGGAGATAAAGTGACTATTAAGCAAAACATTGGAAAAGTGAGAACAAGTGGTGATACAGGAAAAACAATTATTAAATTCTTGATTCTTCAAAATACATCAAATAATAATCCAGAAGGATGGCTGCAAAGTAGATAAAGTTCTTCCAAAAGATTATCCTATAAAAAATCCTTTCCATCAAACTGATGGAAAGGATTTTCTGGTTTTAATTGCTTACGTTGTCAGGATTTTGAATTAATGCAGGATTAGAATCTAAATCATATCGCGGAATTTTAAATAAGAAATTTTTAGAAGGAATAAATTGTAAAGGGTTGTTTACGTACATATTAATTCCGTTGTCATTTCCGTATTTGACATGTTCAGAAACATTTTTTCCAATACGATTGGTTCTTAATTCATCAAAAAACAATAATCCTTCACCAACAAATTCCCATCCTCTTTCTTTATAAATGGCGTCTGCAAATTGCTCTTTGCTTAAGCCTGGAGTTAAATCTGATAGTTTTGCTCTGTTTCGTACTTTGTTTACATACGCGTAAGCGGCAGCAGGACCGTTGATTTCATTTTCTGCTTCGGCATAATCTAGTAATACATCGGCATAACGAATGACATAAGAATTTGCCTGAGGCTTTTTTAGCGAAGCAGAACTTTCGGTTCTATCATAAAATTTCAGATTTCCTGGCGAGGCTGTTTTCCATCCTTTAGATCCGGGAAAGAAACCTTTGTCAGCTGGAACAAATTCGATGGTTTGCAAAATATGACTTGAATTTCCTTTTTCAGTGACATTTACTTTTGTTAAAAAACTACCTTCTTTTCTAGTATCATCATTGCTATAAGAAAGATAATGCTGAATTGAAGGACCAAATCTGTGATACATATAACAGCCCAATGTCGTCTCAGTTATATTTACACCAAACATAACATGGTTATTGTTGTATTCATTTTCGACACCACCATACTGCATTTCAAAAACAGATTCTATTCCGTTTTTATTGTTGATGTTCCACCAAAACCATAAATCTTTAAAGCTGGATTGTAAATCGTATTGACCAGACTGAATAACTTTTGCAGTATAATCTTTAGACTTTTGAAAAAAGGTTTTATCTCCCGTCATGCTTCCTCGAGTAAGATACAAATCTCCTAGTAAAGCTTGAGCAGCTCCTTTTGAAGCTCTCCAAATATTGTCGCTTTGATAACCCGATTTTTGAGGTAAATTTTCTTCAGCATATTCAAGATCAGCAATAATGTAAGCGTAGGTCTCTTCGGTTGTTTTTCTTGGTATTGCCAAGTTTTTTAAACCTTCTGTAAAAGTTTCCGGAATTGGGACACCGCCGTACATGCGCACTAAATTGTAATACGTTGCCGCTCTTAGAAATCTTGCTTCGGCAAAATATCTTTTTTTAAGCGTTTCGTCCATTTCAACATCTGCACCTCTGCCAATAACCAAATTCGCTCTGTTGATGATGTTGTAAGCATCATCCCAATTGGTAATAACCATTTTATCAGCATTATTCATGTCTGACCAAACGTTCCAAAGTTGGGCATCGTCTTTTGCGTAAGCGGGCGAACCAAATTCGGTTAACACTTCCAAATACATAATATATTTGTAATTGCCATTAAATCCGTTTTGATAACCATCGTAAACGCTTACCAAAGCAGTATTTAATTCATCTGCATTTTTATAGTAATTACCAGGCGATAGGAAAGTAAATGGTTCTTCAGCCAAATCGGTGCACTGTGAAAAAAGCAGTAATGCACAACCCGAAAAGATATATTTTAGAATTTTCATTTGTATAGTTTTTTAAATTAAAATTTCGCAGTAAAACCAATCAGCATTGTTTTTACATAAGGAGAAGTTACATTTCCACTTTCTGGATTATATCCTCTGTGGTTGGCAATATTGATAAAGTTCTGCGCATTCACATACACGTTTAACTGTTTTACCCAATCAACACTTTTGATTACGCTAGATAAATTGTAAGCTAGTTTAATGTTTTTAACTACAAAATAATTCCAATCTCCGTTTGTACGATCAGACAGATACACATCTTTAGCACCTGCTCTTGGGAAATTTCCAGACGGATTTGTCGGACTCCACATTCTATCATAAGCATATTGAGTCGGAATATAATTTCTGTTCTGAATCTGGTTTTCACCAAAAATCATATAATTGCTATCTTCATCAGAAGCTAGACCAGTTGCGCCTTGTCCGTAAATGTCTAAGGTCAAATTCTTATAACTTAGATTAGTTGATATTCCGTAAAAGAAATCAGGAGAAGTTGTTCCGATATTTACGTAATCGTCATTATTAATGATTTTATCGTTGTTTTTGTCCACATACATTTCTTCTCCAAGCTGTGCTGTTGGACGTATTTGCTGATAGGCAGTCAGCTGTTCCTGCGTTTTAATAATACCAGCAGATTCTCTAGCCCAAACACTATTTACAGGCTGACCAACAATTAGATATTTAGCAATTCCAGCAGAAGAACTTCCAACATTTATGCGACTTACGTCTCCGTAAAGGCTCACAATTTCGTTTTTGTTTTTAGAGAAATTACCACTTATATCCCACTTAAAATTAGAGTCTATTACTTTTACTCTTGCCGTAACTTCAAAACCAATATTTTTGACTTCGCCAATATTCTGAAGCATACTAGAATAACCAGAAGTGGTAGGAATAGGAACGTTGTATAAAAGATCTGAAGTTTGTCTCTGATAAAAATCTAAGTTCAAATCAAATCTTTTCCATAAGCTTAAATCGATTCCAGCATTGTACTGAATGTTGCGTTCCCATTTCAAATCTGGATTTCCAATTGTCTCCACAAATCCAAAAATCGGATTGTTATCGTACACATAATTTGCTTTAACAAGTTTAGATAAAGATTGATAATTACCAATTTCCTGATTACCCGTAACACCATAACTAGCTCGAAGTTTTAAAGCAGAAATTACGTTACTGTCTTTAAGAAAGTTTTCTTTGTCAACATTCCAGCCGAGTCCCACAGAAGGGAAAAATCCCCATTTATTGTTGCTTCCAAAACGAGAAGATCCATCATAACGCCCAGTTAAGGTTATAAGATATTTTTCGTTGTAAGCATAAGAAGTTCTGGCTGTCCATGAAATTAATTTGCTGGAATATTTGTTTGAAGAATTGGTAATACTTGCTCGATCTGCATACGTAATATCATGTGCTCCTGTAGCATCATTTTGGAAACCAGATCCTTTTACACCCAAATCTTCATAAACATATTCTTGCCATGAATAAACTGCTGTTGCAGTAAGACTATGTTTATCTTTCCAAGTATTAGCATAACTTAAAATATTGTCTGTTAACTGAGAACTTTGTCTTCTGTAATACTGTCCTCCAGTTCCTGTGTTTCCAGATCCAATTCCAGCTGTAGATTTTGAAGTGTAGTATTCATATTGTTTTTCATTAGAAATATCTACGCCATAATTGGTTTTAAAAGTCAAGTTTTTTGCAACTTTAAAATGGGCATACACATCGCCAAGAATACGATCTGTAGAAATTTCGTTTGTCATTTCTGATGCCTCTGAAACAGGATTCCAAGTTCCTTCAAAATAAGAGCTTACTGCAGGATCTTCTGTGGCATAATACCAGCTGCCATCAGGGTTTTTTACAGGTATTGTGGGCCAGCCATATCTAAAAATATCTCCAGTCGGATTGTTTCGAATGTCTCTTTGCGAACGGCCAACTTGCAAATGTGTTCCAACGGTAAGCCAAGGTTTGTATTCGTGATTTAAATTGGTTCTAAGAGTTAGTTTCTTAAAACCAGATGCTTCTACAATTCCGTCTTGCGAAAAAATATTACCAGAAAGGAGATAAGTTGTGTTTTCTTTTCCTCCACTAAAAGACAAAGAATAGTTTTGCATAAGCGCCATATTCTGGATAATTTCGTCTTGCCAATCTGTATTAATGTTCGGGGCAGGATTGGTAGCAGAGTAAACAGGTTTTCCAGTAGAATACGTATAGGCATCATTTATAAAATTGACAAAACTATCTCTGCTTAATGTTTTAGGAAGTCGGGTAGGAGTTGAGATTCCTTGAGTTCCAACGATCTCTAAATTATTTTGCCCTTTTTTACCTCTTTTTGTAGTAATCAAGATAACACCGTTTGCTCCTCTGGATCCGTAAATTGCGGCCGAAGAAGCATCTTTTAGAATCTCCATAGATTCAATGTCGTTAGAACTAATGTCGTTTAAGTTGCTGTTGACTAGCGGAAAACCATCAACAACAATTAAAGGATCATTGCCTGCACTGACAGATCCGTTTCCGCGAATTCTTATTTTTGGAGAAGAACCCGGAGAAGAATCGTTGTTTAAAACGGCAACACCGGCAGCTCGTCCTTGAACAGCTTCTAACGGATTAGAACTGGTAACGGTATTAAGAACATCTCCTTTAATTTGTGCGATCGATCCCGTTAAATCACTTTTTTTCATAGTTCCATAACCCACAACAACTACTTCTTTAAGCTCGGCAACTTCATCGCTTAATGTGATATCTATAATGGAGGATTGTTCAACCGTTTTTTCGATTGTTTTAGAACCAGTAGAACTAAAAATTAAAACGCTTCCTGTATTGGCGTTTATGGAATATTTTCCATCAAAGTCGGAAATGGTGTTGATTTGTGAGCCCTTTACGACAATATTTGCGCCGGGAATTGGAATTCCGTTGGAATCCGTGATTGATCCAGTTACCATTTTGTTTTGTGCTAGTGTGGTTAGATGCACAAAAATGGAAAAGATCAAAATTAACAAATGGCTAATTTTGTTTTTCATAAGAATAGATTTCGGTTAGTTAAAGTTGTTTAAACTTATTTATAACAGAAACCCTTAGTATCCTGTTCTATCCTGTTAGTTTTGAATTGAATAAGTTCTTTTTACAAGAATCCTTGAGTCTTTTTTTCTTTGAAACGCTGATTTACTGCTTTTTAAGTTTAGTAGTACTAATTTTATTTTTGTCAAAAAAAATGTAAAATTTTAACAATAATAAAATTATTTAATAATCAAATATGGGTTAGTTTTTTATTATGATGTTTAATAAATTGTATAATTTATTGAATTATGTGTTGTATAAAAAACAAAAGTGGCAGAAGAATGCTCTGCCACTTCTAAGAATAAATGTATGTATGATGAATATTTGTTAATCGTACTGTTCTAAGAGATATTTCATGACATCAGTTGTAGTAACAATTCCTTTCAATTCTCCATTGTCAACAACTGGAAGAGCATGAAATTCTTCTTTCACAAAAATTTCGGCTAAATCTCTTATTATGGTATCAGATGATACTGTTTTCGGTTTCGAAGTCATAACCTGAGAAATAGTTAGCATTTCTAATATCGCTTCATCGGCATTTTCCTGACCTTCAAATAAAGCTCCAAAAGTTAATCGGTTTATATCAGTTCGGCTAATAATTCCAACAACTTCTTTACCTTTTACAATCGGAATGTGACGTATTGTATGTGCTTTTAATTTTTCGACTACTTTTTTAAGATCATCTTTTTCGTTTGCAGTCACTACGGTTTTAGTCATAATATGACTAATTGGTTCTCTTTTTTTCATGATAGATTAGTTTTATATTTATATCAAATATGTAGAATAATTCCCTCAAAAGCCATGACCTTTATCAGCTTTTAAAACAATTAAAAGAGCATGTAATACGACTAAATTTTAGTATTTTTGCAGTATGGAAACAAATAGACAGAAAAAAATAGGCGGTGTTATTCAGAAAGATCTGGTTGACATTTTGCAAGGTGAAGTGAGAAAAAACGGAATTACAAATTTGGTAATTTCTGTATCCAAAGTGAGTGTAACTACAGATTTATCTGTGGCGACAGTATATTTAAGTATTTTTCCACAAGAAAAAGCCAAAGAAACTTTAGAGGCAATTAAAACCAATACCACTTTAATCAAACATGATTTATCACAACGTGTACGTTTGCAATTGCGCCGTGTTCCTAATTTAGTATTCTTCATAGACGATTCATTAGATTACATCGAGAAAATCGACAATGCACTTGCAGGAAAAGAAAACCCAATAGAAAACAGAGATCTTTTAGAAAAAAGAAGAAAATCATAATTTGAATTTCCCCTTATACATAGCCAAACGTTATATTTTTAGTAGCAGTAAAAACAATGCTATCAATATCATCAATCGTATTGCCAGCATGGGAATCATTGTTGGAACAATGGCTTTGTTTGTGGTTTTATCTGTTTTTAGCGGATTAAAGGTTTTTAGTCTTTCGTTTACAAACGAAATTGATCCAGACTTAAAATTGACAAATACCTATGGAAAGTCTTTTTTACTTACTCCCGATCAGGAAAACGAAATTAAGAAAATCAATGGTGTTGCTTCTTATACCAAAATTATAGAAGAACGTGTTTTGTTTTTATTTAAAGACAAACAGCAAGTTACTTATCTAAAAGGAGTTGATAGTGTTTATCCAGTTGTTAACGATATTAAGAAAAAACTTTTTAATGGACAGTGGCTCAAACCAGACAGTTATCAGGTTGTAATTGGTTACGGATTGGCTCAAAATTTCTCAATGGGAATTCTTGATTTTGAAAACCCACTTCAGGTTTTTGCTCCTAAACCAGGAAAAGGCGCAATCGAAAATCCAGAAGAAGCGTTCACTAAAACCGATGTTTTGCCTGTTGGAATTTATTCGATTAGTGAAGATTTAGATTCAAAATATGTATTTGCAGATTTAGGATTGACACAAGAATTACTAATGTACAAACCAAATCAAATCTCGGGAATTGAATTTAAATTAAAAGAAAATGCACATGAGGGAGCAGTAAAGACACAGCTCAAATCTATTTTTAAAGAAAAAATCACTTTAAAAAATAGAGCACAACTGAACGAGTCTTTGTATAGAATGCTAAATACTGAAAACATTGCAGTTTATCTGATTTTTACATTAGTAATTATTGTGGCTCTTTTTAATTTGATTGGCGCATTGATTATGATGATTTTAGAAAAGAAAGGAAATCTTAAAACGCTGTTCAACTTAGGAACAGACATCACTGGACTTCGAAAAATATTTTTGCTTCAAGGCACTTTATTGAGTGTTTTTGGTGGTTTAATTGGACTTGCTTTAGGTATAATCCTTGTCCTATTACAGCAGAAGTTTGAACTTATCATGATCACGCCAACTTTGGCTTACCCTGTTGTTTTTACAATAGAAAATGTTCTAATAGTAATGACGACCATTATTTCATTAGGGTTTGTTGCTTCATTAATTGCAAGCAGCCGAGTAAGTAAAAAATTACTGGATTAATTTCTTCTTTAGAAATATTACTTATATTTACTGCCTTGAAAATCTACAGCATATGATTGTTTCTGCCTAATCCTATTTTATTTTTTTAGATAATTAGGATACTTACGTTTACTTTTTTAGTTCAGATTAAGATACATCTGGACCAATTTTATTATTTATCCTAAAATATCATGACAGAAACATCTATAAAGAAAAGCTTCTTTTCTAAAATTTTTACCACACTAAAACAAGCCTTAAAAGGCGACGAATCTTTTGATTATACTTCTGGGAGTATCAAAAAAGCAGTAATTCTACTAGCCATTCCGATGGTTTTAGAAATGATGATGGAATCGGTTTTTGCTTTAGTCGATTTATATTTCGTTGGGCATTTAGAACATAGCAGTTTTGCCATTCAGACCGTCGGTTTGACTGAATCTGTATTGACAGTAATTTATTCTCTCGCAATTGGAATGAGTATGGCAGCAACAGCAGTTGTGGCACGAAGAATTGGAGAAAAAGATCCTGTCGCTGCGGCAAAAGCTGGAATGCAAGCCATCATAATTGCATTTGCAGTTAACAGTTTGATGAGCATCTTTGGAGTTATTTATGCCAAAGAGATTTTAATTTTGATGGGATCTTCTGTAGAATCTGCCGAACATGGTTTCCGATTTACTCAGATTATGATTGGCTCTAGTTTGTGCATTATGCTTTTGTTCTTAATAAATGGAATCTTTCGCGGAGCAGGAAATGCAGCTATTGCCATGAAAAGTCTTTGGATTGCGAACATTTGTAACATTATTTTATGTCCAGTTCTAATTAATGGTTTCGGACCAATTCCCGCTTTCGGACTAGTTGGTGCAGCTTTGGCAACCACTATCGGAAGAAGTATTGGGGTATTATATCAGGTCTACCATTTGTTTTTTGGGAATGGGATTTTAAAAATTAAGATTCCTTATTTTGCTCCCGATTTTAAACAAATACGCGCTTTAGTAAAAATTGCAGCACCTGGAATTCTACAGTTCGTGATTGCTTCTTGTAGCTGGATTTTCTTAGCTCAGTTAGTTGCGACGACGGGTGGCGATCATGGTTCTGCAGGTTATCAGACGGCTTTAAGAATTATGATGTTTTTCATACTTCCAGCTTGGGGATTGAGTAATGCCGCTGCGACTTTGGTTGGACAGAATTTAGGAGCCAAACAAATTGAACGCGCAGAAAAATCGGTTTATACAACAGCCAGATATAATGTAATTTTCATGGCTTCGATTATGATTATTACGTTGGTTTTTGGACAGTATATTATTTCGTTTTTCACGAATGACGAGCAAGTAAAAACCATTGCAATTGAAGCATTGCAAATCATGAGCATAGGATTTATTTTCTACGGAATTGGAATGGTTTTAATCAATACTTTCAATGGAGCAGGAGATACTTGGACACCAACTGGAATTAACTTTTTTGGTTTTTGGCTGTTTCAAATTCCGCTGGCTTATGTATTAGCAAAACATTTCAATATGGGACCAACGGGAGTTTTTATTGCTATTCCTGTTGCTGAAACTGCGATAACTTTGGCTGGGATATTTTTCTATAAAAGAGGAAAATGGAAACGAGTTCAAGTATAATAATAACAAAAGCCCTTCAAAACTTGAAGGGCTTTTTTGTGTCAGTATCTTTTCGAAACTAGTTCACACATTTTTGTCATTTCGACGAAGGAGAAATCTCCACGAGAAGCTCGACAAAGATTGAGAATGGAGATTTTTAAACAAACTCATATCCCGCGTAAACCTCTTCAATTTCTTTCATAATCGCGAATAAATCTTCGGGAGCATCAGTTGTAACTAATTTTTGTTTGAATTCTTTGAAGGAATGAATTCCTTTGAAATAGTTTGTATAATGACGACGCATTTCTACAATTCCTAAACGCTCGCCTTTCCAATCCATAGACCATTTTAAGTGGTTTCTTGCAGCTTCAACACGATCAATAACCGTTGGAGCAGGTAAGTGCTCGCCAGTTTTGAAATAGTGTTTGATTTCGTTAAAAATCCACGGATAACCAATTGCTGCACGGCCAATCATGATTCCGTCAATTCCGTATTCGTTTTTATATTTTAATGCTTTTTCCGGACTGTCGATATCACCGTTTCCGAAAATTGGCATTGTAATTCTTGGGTTGTTTTTTACTCGTGCAATATGCGACCAGTCAGAATGACCTTTGTACATTTGAGCACGAGTTCTTGCGTGGATTGTTAAAGCTTGAACACCAATATCCTGAAGTCTTTCTGCAACTTCATCAATATTAATTGAGCTTTCATCCCAGCCTAAACGGGTTTTTACCGTAACAGGTAAATCAGTTCCTTTGATAACCGCTTTTGTTAAACGAACCATCAAATCAACATCTTTTAAAACTCCTGCACCTGCACCACGGCAAACGACTTTTTTTACCGGACATCCAAAATTGATGTCTACTAAATCTGGTTTTACAGTAGAAACAATTTTAGACGACATTTCCATTGCCTCTTCATCACCACCAAAAATCTGAATCCCGACAGGACGTTCGTAATCAAAAATATCCAGCTTCATGCGGCTTTTTATAGCGTCACGAATTAATCCTTCCGACGAAATAAATTCAGAATACATCATGTCAGCGCCATGCGTTTTGCATAATCTGCGAAACGGTGGATCACTAACATCTTCCATCGGTGCGAGTAATAAAGGAAATTCGGGTAATTCTATGTTGCCAATCTTGACCATCTTCGTAATTTTTTGCAAAATTACAACATTTAGTTTAATTCACAGCAAAACATTTAAGAAGCTGAAATTAAACCATATAAGTGATATAAGTTCATTTAATTAAAGCATTGTTATGCGCAATCTTTTTAAATGAACTTATATCACTTACATGGTGGAAAATTTTTATATGTTTCTGTAATCAAAAAATCGAATTGGTTTTCGGCTCATTGGATTAAAAACCAACGGATTTAAAACTTCTTTTGAAGCGAATTCTATTTTGGGAGTTACCCTTAATTTGGCTCTAAAATGATCTTTTATTTCCTGTAAAAATTCTGGGGTTTGATTTTTTACTGCAATTTTAATCAGGATTTCATCTGTACCTAAATCGTTAGTAGAGATTTCAATCAAATGATTTTCGATATTATCAAAACTGCTCAAAACATCGTTCATCGCTGGCGGATAAAGAGTTGTGCCTTTATATTTAATCATTTGTTTTTTACGGCCAACAACTGGACCAACACGCAAGGTGTTTCTTCCGCAAGCGCAAGGCTCGTCGTGAAACTGAACCATATCGCCCGTTTTAAAACGCAGTAAAGGCATCGCTTCAATTCCTAAAGTAGTAAAAGTCAGTTCGCCAGTTTCTCCATTCTTTACAGGCTGATTATTTTCATCTAAAACTTCTACAATGATCAATTCTGGATGATGATGTCCGCCTTTTCCATGTTCACATTCTGTAAAAGCGGTACTCATTTCGGTAGAAGCATAAGTCGAGAACAACTTAATATTCCATTTATCGGTGATTTTTTTAGATAAAATATTCATTGAAAAATCCTGTTCTCTTAAAGATTCTCCAATGCAGATGGCGCCTTTTATACTCGAATTATTATAATCGATTCCATGCATTTCAGCATATTCGATTAATTTTAAAAGGAAAGAAGGAACCGTAATCAAATAAGACGGATTGTATTTTAAAATAGAATCCCACTGCATTTCTGGAATTCCAGCGCCAACACGAATTACGCCCACTTTCAGTTTTCGAAGTCCTAGAAAATAAGCCAAACCAGCCATAAATTTTCTATCAATGGTGGTCATTAACTGTACCACATCGCCTTCTGCAATTCCAGCGCAGGCAAATGAAATCGCTTCATTATAAGCCAATCGATCTAAGTCAGAATCGGTTAGACCGAAAGTAACGGGATCGCCTAAAGTTCCTGATGTTGAAGCATAATCAATAATTTTATGCTGCGGAACACACAAAAAATCATCATTGTATTGCTGTAAATCTTCTTTGGTTGTAACAGGTAAATGTTGTAAATCTTCCAGCGTTTTTACTTTCGAAATATCAATATTCTGTCCTGCAAAAAGGCTTTTATAAAAAGGAGAATTCTCACTGATATAAGATAAAAGTTCGGCTAATTTTTTTTCTTGAAAAATTTTAATCTCTTCTAAAGAATCTTTTTCTATTGCTGGAATCATTGTAATTTTCTTTTGACTTTTTTTAAATATTTTTCAATCTCTTCTTTTTGAGGAACTGTAGTGATTTCATGACTTAAAGCTTTTTCAAAATTAAGCTTTGCCTGAAGAAATTCCTTTTTTTGGTAAAAGTACAATCCTGCCTTATAATATACAACCCAATAATTAGGGTTTAACGCTTGATAATTCTGAAGAAACTCGGGAAAAACGTTTTTTTTCTTTTCTAAAATAGAATCTATTTTATGATCTTCAATTTTAAATTTTTTAAAACTCTGAAAAGCGGTGGTTTCCAAGAAAGGATCTTTGGCAATATTGAGATTTTCTTTTTGAAAAGATTTTGCTGCATTATGGTTTTCACCAAAAATCAGATTTAAATCATAACAGACAAATTCACCCAATTGAAACGGATTTGCCGAAACCCAAACTAATTTTTCTTTTGGTTTAAAGATAATTCCGTGATGTGCCAACAGTTGGTTCAAGGCTTTTTCATTTCCATAACCTAAAGAAATATTTTTTAAGCCTTCTTTGTCTCGAAGAATTTCAGAAGCAATCTCAGGATTTACTTTCGGATTTTCAGACAGCAATTCCTGCATTCTTTCATAACGGTATTCAGAATGGCTGTTGGCAATTTGTTCTAGATTTCGTTTATCGTTTGCAAAAGCGTCACCCTGAAAATGATTTGAACAAATTAATTGATCGCTGTTTGGAACATCATAAACATCCATTTTATTTGGCGAAACTTCAATTAAAATGGCTTTGTTATCATTGGCACTTCCAACCATAATCGATTCAGAAACAAAGACTTTTCTTTTTTTTGCAATAGCAATGGCTTCGTCCAGATTTTTCGCATGTTGCAAAATTTCGCGGGTCAAGATCGAAATCGGAGTTTTCGCACTAAGCGGAATTTTAGATTTGGAAGCATTTATGGTTACAGTCAATCCTTCATAATTCATTCCAGAAACCGCTCCGATCATTCCTGGCCAGGTTACCATCATAAACGGATATCCTTCTTTTGGTTTGATAAAGGCCGCAATTTTATTTTCCGCGAAAGCGTCATTGACATAAAAATCAAAATTTCGCGCCAGAATTAAATTTCCATCTTCCGATTTTTCGTTCCAAGCCGCAAAAGAAGAACAGCCCACTAAAGCTAAATCTTGTAACGCGTGTCCAATATCATGAGCGGCATGTAAGTACAAACTGCGCTGATATTGCGGTGCGATATTATCAAAGTCATTCGAAGTATATTGCGAAACGCCATAAATTTCGGTTTGATATTCGTCAGGAACATTTAAGTATAATTTTCGATTATACCATTTTAAAAACTGACGAAGCATTTTCTGCTGGAATTTTGACGGAATTAAATCGGTTATTTTCGAGAAAAAAATACGCTGCTGTTTGTGCAAAAGAGAATCAGTCAGCGCGCCAGTCGAAAGCCCAATTTCTAGCGGATCTCCTTCTACGTATAATTCCCAAAGACCTTGTTTGTTTTTTAAAAGTGAATTTTTTCCAGAGAGAAAAATACTGTCTGATATTTTTTCAACAACAGGTTTTGTCGAATTAAAAGCAGTGATATCTGGTATATGTTTTTTTGATTTTGAAGTACCGCAGGAAGTCATCAAGCTTAAAAAACCGATAAGGAAGAAATAAAAAATTCGGCTTTTCATGATTCAATTATTCAGATGCTTTTTTAATTTTTCCCAGCAGATATTCTTTTCCTACAATTTCAGAACAGGTTATGACCGCTCCAACCGTAACTCCCAAGACACCGTGCATGTTAATACTTTGGCCTGTAAGATAAAGATTTTCTACCTTAGTTTTAGTCGGAATCATAGTTTTCATCGGATTATTTGAATCTTTAACATATCCGTACATATTTCCGCAATCTCCGCCAATATAATCGCGATAGGAAAGTGGAGTAGAAGTATGAACCGATTTAATACATTCGTTTATTCCAGGAAATTTTTTCTCGATTTCTTCTAAAAATTTAGCTGCTTTTTTGGTTTTGAATTCCTCATAACTTTCTCCTCGATCATTTTCTTCAAAAGTGGTGTTGAAAGTGTTTTCCCAAGCTTTGAGATCATCATATTTCATGTACGTTAAAAACGTCATTCCGTCTGCCCATTCTTCGTCTTTTTTCGACGGATTCATAGATGCCATAAAAGTTTTGGGCCATGAATTTTCGTCGTAATCATAAGCGGTCCAAACATCATCTGCACTTTTAAAATGGTAATAATTATGATTGATGTATTTGAAAGTTTTGGGTTTAAAAACGATATACAAACTGAAAGCAGAAAGTACACTTTCAAGATTTTGAATTCTATTGAAAAACGGTTTTCTAAAGTTTTCCTGACCCGCCATTTTCAAAGTCGTTTTAGGTTCTATATTAGAAATAAAATACGTTCCCGAAACCTCAGTTCCGTCTTTCATTTGTACCGAATTTACCTTTTGATTTTCGACTTCGATTTTCGTGACTTCTTTATGTTTGAAAAACTCTCCGCTATATTTTTTTAATTGTTTTAGCAATTGTTTAGTAATTTGGCTTCCACCATTTACACATCGCCACGAACTTTCGATATACGAGTTGACTACAAGCGCATGAACGTAAAAAGGCGATTTATCGGGAATTCCGGCATATAGAAAATTAGATCCTGCCAAGACGGCTTTTAGTTTTTCATTTTGAGTAAACGAATCGATGGTTTCTTTCGCGTTAAGCGCTACAATTTCATCATCGTATTTTCCTTCCGATTCGAGATTGTAAAGCGGAAATGCTTTGCAGACCGTTTTTATTTTCTGGCAATATTGTTCGAGATTTTCTTTTTCTTCAGGAAAGTAAGTCGTCAGTTGCTGAATGAAATTTTCGAAACCTTGCGCATGCGGATATTCGGTTTGATCGTCATCAAAAGAAATAATATCAAAACCATTTTCGTCTAGTTTTTTTAGATTCAAATGATCCATTATTCCAATATATTTGAAATATTGATGAAGATTCTGGCCTTCGCCCAAACCTCCGATGTAATGAATTCCCGTATCAAAAATGGTTTTATCTCTTACAAAAGTCTGAAGATTTCCACCATATTGATTGTTTTTTTCAAGTACACAAACGCTGTAGCCTTCTTTCGCCAGAATTACCGCAGAAACCAATCCGCCTAAACCGCTGCCAATTATGACTACATCGTACTGTTTTTTCATTCTTTTTTCTTTAAAACTAGCAAAGCATTTTCTTCAGAAACAATTTCAAAATTCTCAAATTGATTTTTCAAACGAGAACAATTGATTAAAATTATAAATGCAACATTCGAAATTACTTTTTCGATTTCAACGTTATAACTTTCATCAGAAATTAAAAGTACATCCAAATGATTTTCAAGTGCCGATTCAAGTTTGTCGAGATAAACTATTTTTCTCTTTGTAACGATATAATTCGTTTTGGCCACCAGCAATTTTTCTTCATCATTTATAAAAGAAACTATTTTTCGCTGTGGTTCTTGCAAAGCGAGCAAAACATCCAATTGCCCGTAATCATTTTCTAAATGCAGGATTTTTGCTTTTGGCGCAATGTGTTTGTTTAAATTATAATAAACTTCCAGATTCTGTTTCAAATCTTTTTTCACGCTATTTCCAACCTCGATTTCTTTATAGTCGTAACTGTTGATTAGCATTGTTTTGAAATAATCCGGACCTTCAAGTTCTTGTCTTATTTTGCGATATTCTGCTTTAAAGAAAGTACTTATTTGTTTAGTTCTTTCGGTATAATTAGTTCCAAAAGAAAGATCATCTGGAGCAATTCTTTCTAAAATAGTAACCGTCAATTTTCCGTGGTGAATGACAAAATCGCCTTTCGGAATCAACTCTGAAGCACCATGAATAACAACCGGAATAATGTCAATTTTAAATTCTTCGGCAAGGAAAAAAGCACCTTTGTGGAATCGTTTCACGACATTATTTTCTGATCGAGTTCCTTCTGGAAAAACCATTAAAGAATAACCTTGTTCTACTTTTTTGCGTAAATGTTCAACACCGCCTTCCAAACCTTCAGAAACGGGATAAAAACCTGCTTTTCTCACAACACCACCAAAAATAGGAGAGTTGTAAACCCAATCGCTCACTAAGAAAATGATTTTCGGGCTTAGCATTCCGATTGCTAGAATATCTAGAAATGAAGAATGATTGGCAATAATTACGGCTGGTTTCTCAAAAGTTTCATTGAAATTATTAACGACTTTTTTGCGAATAAACGGATTTGAATACAATACCGATTTCATGAATTTTGAAATCACATATCGGAAAGCTTTCATTTTTGATTTTTTGCTGAAAGGCAAAATCGGCATAATAGTAAAACTGAAAACCGACATTACAATTCCGCCCAAACCATAATACGCAAAAGAAATTACACCATGAACGAAAGTTCGCAATTGAAAAGGCGGATTTCCTTTTTTCGGGCGATTTGATAAAAACAGTTTGAATAAAATCGGATAGAAGATAAACGTTATAATCAGTGCTGCAAAAACCCCGATTAATGAAACCAGTGAAATGGAAGTAAGCGCAGGATGTTTGGCAAAAATCATCGCACCGATTCCTAAAATTGTCGTGATTACAGCCAAGATGATAGAGGTTCTGTAAATAGCAATCTCGTTAACTCCATTAGTATATTCTTTTTGCAAGGCACTGGTCATGAAAATACTAAAATCGACTCCGTGACCAAAAATCAAAGTGCAGACAATCATACTGAAAATATTCATTTGAATGCCAAAAAGCCCCATAATTCCTGCCGTTACAATTCCCGTCAAAATAATTGGAATACAGCTTATGATTACTAATTCGATTCTTCGGAAAAAGAAAAATAGAATCAGGATTACAGCAACAAAAGAATAATTTACAAGTGAATTAAAATCGGTTTTTAAAGTGCTGAAAAACGTTTCGTTCATCTGCTGACGATCGATTGCAATCACGTTTGCCTTTGCGGAAGCCGATTTTACAAAAACATCACGCTGTTCTGGCGTTACTTTTACTAAAGTTGAAACCGTGTAAAAACCATTTTTCTCGGTTATGAATTCTTGTAGTTGAAGTGCTTTTATTTTTAAAAATTCAGCTGCAGAAACTGGTTTGAAGTCAGAATCTAAATGATCAAAAAATAAATTATAAGTTGAAGGTTTAAAACCAAGTTTAGCGCCTTCAGCAATTAATTCAGATTTTATAAATTGTTTTTTCTGCGAAGTCCAAAACGAATTCCATTTCTTAATTTTTTCGATTTGAGCTTGTTGCGAAAGTACAATTCCACCAACAGAGCTGAAATTTAAAATTTTATTCTGATTTTTTGCTGCAGATAAATCATCAAAAAGTTTACTATTATGCTGTAAAGCTTCTTCCATCGTTTTTCCATACGAAGCAACATAAATCGTTTTGGAAGTTAAACTCGTGCTTTCTTCCAACTGTTTTTCGGCGGCTTTAATTTCTTTCGGAATAAAATTCAGCTGCGATAAATCGTTGTTGAAACCTACATCATTATAAGTAAAACAGCAGATAATGGTAATGATAACACAAAGCCCGATTAAGATTTTATTGTTGTGAAAAGAAAAATGCGCCATTTTATCGATCACATTCTTTTTATGATCTGCCGGATTTTCTTTTGGTTTATATAAATGAGGAATAATCAAAAGAGAGAAAATAGCTGAAGCCATAACAATAACAGCAGCGAAAATTCCGAGATCGTTTAACGCATCCGATTTTACAAAAAGCAGACATAAAAACGCAACGGCAGTTGTAGAACTACTCATGATGACAGGCATCGTAATGTCTTTATACAACGTCTTTACATCGCTGTTGTGTTTGTAATGCGTAAGAATGTGAATGGAATAATCAATCGTAATTCCTAATAATATAGAACCAATTCCTAATGAAATTGCTGAGATTTGTTCTCTGACGAAATATAAAAACGCAACCGCAAACAAACCTCCAAATACTGTCGGCAAAAATATAATTAACGGAATTAAGACTTTTCTATAAAATAAAATCAGAATTAGCATTAAAGTAAACATCGCAATTGACGTGGTTAAAATAATATCTCCTTTAATCTGATTGGCATTGGCAACGGCAATTAAAGCAGAACCAAAATAACTGATAGATGTTTTTCCTTTGAATTGTGTATTCAGATTTTCCTGAATCGATTTCAATTTTTCAGCAAAAATGGTATTCTTTTCTGTTTCGCTTGACGGAATATTGGAGGTGATAAAAAGCAATAATTTCTTTTTATCTTTTGTCATTACAAAACCATTTTCGAGTGTAAAATCGTCGCCAATATTTAATTGCTGTAATTTTTTTAAAGCGATAAAAGAAATCCCAAACGGATCTTGAAGAATAAAATCTTTAGTTATAAATCCAGATGGAGAAATAATTGATTTGTAATTTCCTTGAACGGTTGCCGCAATACTATCTTTTTGGAGTTTCTTTTCAATAGATGCATAATCATTATCATCTAGAAAAAGAGGCAAATTATTGTAAACAAAATCTACAGTTTCCTGAATGTTTTCTTCGTCAATTTTTCCTTGAATTCCGGTTATGTATGGTTTGCAGGATTTAGAAACGCTGTCTGAAAATACAGTTGCCATTTCTTTTAAATCCTCGGCAGAACCATTTTTATCCAAGCTAAAAATTACGGTTGTTTTATCCGCAAAATTTAATTGTTTTAAGACTTTGGCAGTAACATCGGTTTTGTCGTTGGTTGGGATAAGTTTGGTTATATCTTCTTCAAACTTTAGTCTTGAAGCAAAAAATCCAAAAATCAAAAGCATCAGAACAGCCAATAAAACCGAAAGAGATTTTCTTCGGTTTACAAATAAATGAATGGCATAGAAGTATTGATGCATGGTAATTTTATTTTTTTTCCGCCACGAATAAAAAGATTAACTTTAGTTTGTCACCCTGAGCGAAGTCGAAGGGCGTTCCAATTGGACGTGGGCTTCGACTTCGCTCAGCCTGACAAACTAGATGTAAAAATCATTTTAATCCTTTTAATCTGTGGCAAACTTAACTTAAATATTCGGTTTGTTTTTAGAACTAAAAGCCGTTAAAAGCAAATAACTTATGAGACCAACTGATAGTGCTGAAACGGTTGCTAAAATAAGACTTCCTACGATATATTGCGTAGCATTTTTTTGAATATCATCGAGCGTAATCGAGCTATCCAAAACCAGTGGCGCATCGCTGGACACAAAAACACTCCCCACTTGTAGCGAAGCAAAAATAATAAACGGAATAAAAGGCGGAAAACTTACATTTGAAGTAAGATAAGCAATGACTTTGTTGAGTCGGAACAAGGCCGCAAAAGTGAAAAGCAATATAGTCTGAAATCCCCAAAAAGGCGAAAGTCCGATAAAAATACCTAAAGCAATGGCGGCCGATTTTTTAAAATTAGAATCGTTGCTTTCTAAAATATCTTCTAGAAAGAATTTTTTAAAACCTTTTTTTTTAGCTCTTCTAAAAAAATCTCTCGGTTTTATGTACAGCAAAGCATTGGTAACCAAAACCGTATTCAAAATACTGATTCGGGTAAAATCTTGAAACGGACGGAAATGCGAAACTCTTTCTGCAGGATCGTATAAAACCTGAATCGGAATATTTTTTACTGTAATTCCTTTCCACGCTGCTCGCACGATAACTTCGATTTCAAATTCAAATTTATTGGTATAAAAACGTTTTGGCAGTAATCGAAGCGGATACAATCTAAAGCCAGATTGTGTGTCGTCTAGTCTAATTCCTGTTTCAAACTTGAACCAAAAATTAGAAAACTTGTTGCCAAAACTGCTTTTCTTCGGAACATTTTCCTGTGTCATATTTCGGCTTCCAATCAAGAGAGCGTTTGGCTCATCTGGAATTGCTTCCAAGAAAACAGGAATATCTGCTGCAAAATGCTGTCCGTCAGAATCGATTGTTATGGCATATTCAAAATTCAATTCAAGCGCTTTTCTAAATCCGTTTCTTAGCGCTCGTCCCTTTCCTAAATTTTGAGGATGGTGAATTTGAGTAAGCTGTGAATATGATTTTAGAATTTCGCTCGTAGAATCAGTTGAGCCGTCATTGACAATAATGACATTTGTGGTGAAATCTAAAATAGAATCCAATACTTTTTTCAGCGTTTTCTGATTATTGTACGTAGGCACAATAACGCAAAAGTTGGTCGAACTAAGTAATTCTTGCTGTGATTTCATGAGGTGTTATTGAGCTTACTTTACAAATTGCTTCTCTTTTTCGGAGAAACTTTTAGATTGTAAAACAAAGTCTTTAAGATAATCTTTCAAAGCCGCACCTTGTGATGCATAATACGTGGTTATGAATTTTTTATCTTCTTTAATGTTTTTCTTGTAGCCTGTAATTCCAGGAACATCTTCCTGAACACTAAGTCTAATCATTCGCATTTCGATATTGCTTGGGTCGCTTTTTATGGTGGCTTCAAGCAATTTTGCGCCTTCTTTAAAACGTTCCATTTTCTGGCTTAATTTCTTTTCAAATTTAGATTCCAATAAAATAGAAGCCGCTTTATAAGCCACTAAAATTTTATCATCATTGCTTGAAACACCTGCAAGTTTGGCTACAAACTCTTTGGCGTTGGTTTCTGATTTTGCCACATCAGAATACATTTTGCGGATCGAAGCCAAATCTGGCGTTCCAGCAAAACCTACCCATAAAAATAAGGTCAGTAATAGTTTCATAATTTATATTTTTTTGTACACATTGCTCAATTTAAGAGCAGTTGTGTCGTTAAAGTAAGTCGTGTTTTTTACTTTTACCAAACCGTCTTCAGTTGTTGTAACATCCAATTCCAATCGCAATTCTGGAGTAACCTCTGGATTAATCAGCGCCATGAATTTTACATTTGCCAAAGACTGGATCATCAGCGAACTTTTGGTAATAGATTCTGTAAGTTCTTTGATAATCTGAATCATACAAACACCAGGCATAATTGGATTTCCAGGAAAATGCCCTTTAAAAACCTCATGTTTTTCGTTGACTAAAATTGTAATCGTATATTTTGAATCAGATATTTTTTCTTCTGATAGTATTTTATAAAAATCTTGTAAAATCATATTTTTTATTTTCCAAATGAATAGGAAACCCCTAACTGAAAATTAATATTTGTGTTATAATCTCCAAATAAATAATGGTTATTGGAGTCATTTTGATAATAATCGCTGCTTAAAACATCCAGCAGTCCTTTTTTAAATCGAGCTTCAAATGTCAAACCTGAAGGCAGGGCATAAGCAACTCCTAAAACCAAACCAAGATCATTTTGTGCTTTTCTAACCGCAAGATTATCATTCAATAAAATATCTAATGTTGGTCCTGCTTGAAACTGAATTCCTTGTGGCAGCGTAAACTTATTTATCATAGAAAGAGACAAATAGTTGATGTCCAGATCTAAATGTTCTACTTTATTGGTCTGTGTATTTTCATCAAAATAATTTCGCGCAACATTATTAGAACCTTGTCTGCTGTAATTAATTTCAGGCTGAAGGGAATAAATTCTTGTTATCTTAATTTCTGTAAAACCACCAGCATAAAAATCAGTTTTATAATCGGCGTGCATTTCAGAAATAGTAGAAAAACTAAATCCAGCTCTTAAACCTGGTTTAACTGATACTTGCGCTTGTATATTTAAAAGCGAGAAAAAAACAGCAATAAAGAAGAATATTCTTTTATTCATTTTTATTTTGTTTTAAACGTATAACTAATTCCGATTTGGAAAACTTGATTTAAGATTACATCATTATAGTAATATCCATTATTGTCATAATCATATCCGTTATAACCATAAATATCAATTAATCCTTGTTTAAGTCGAGCTTCAAAAGTTAAACCATTTGGCAAAGTATAACCAAGACCTCCAACAAATGCAAGATCAAAATCTTCAGGGTTAGTATTTATATAATTATCACTAACTTTTAAATCTAATGATGGTCCTGCCAATAGATGAAAACCTCCACCTCCAAAGTTAAATTTTGCAACCGCTCCCAGTGTTATATAATTCAACTCATACTTTTCAGAATAATAACGGCCGTTTTCAAAATATCTTCCTTCATCACCTTGTCTAGAATAATTTATCTCTGGTTGAACCGAGAAAAATTTATTGAATTTAATATTTACCAATCCACCAACATAGAAATCAGTTTTAGAGCTATTATCATCAATATTCGTTAATGTTGATACATTCAAACCACCTCTTAGTCCTGGACTAACTTTTACTTGAGCTTCTGCTTGTATTCCGATTAATAAAACAAATGCAATTAAAACAAATTTTCTCATTTTGGGCTTGGTTTAAGTTTAGGATTAGTTTAAGTTTTTATTCTGATTTGAAATAATTCAGTTCGATTTTCAATTTTATATTCTGATGGATTATCTGAATCCTTTCGGCAAAAATATTGTTTTCTGAACTGAAAAGCAGTGTAAATTTTTCTTTTGTTTGAGAAGCATGGACGATCTTTTCTAATTTCTGATCTTTTTTGGAGATAAAAATGTAATTGTCGCGTTTGCCATCTGCCGATTTGTAAATGTCATCCGATTCGTTTTCGAATTGTTCCTGAATCGAATATTCTTTCTTTAAAAGCAATCGGAAATCTTCTTTTAAAGTATTGATCAATATTTTTCGATCCAATTCAGACACAATCGAATTGACTTTAAAATCGGTTTCTGAAATTTCGAAATCCATTAATTTGTTTCCGAATTCGGTTGTAAAAACAATTCGGTGTGTGGTGTCATTTATTTTCTTGGCAATAAAAATTCCAGACAATTCATTTCCGTAAACACTAATGTTGGTTTTATAAACATAATCGGTTTTTGAGTCTGAAAAATACGGAACTGTATAAGACGTTTTGTCTAATTTTTTGGACGTATAATTTTTTGTGACTGAGCCACAAGAAATTAATACAATTGCCAGAAAGCAATTAATTAGTAAATACTGAATCGTCGATTTTTGCATTGATCACTTTATTTTTAAGTACAATTCGGGTATAATCTTCAGATGATTCTAACAATTTTACCTGAACAACAGTCGATTCCTCTTTGTCAAAAGTCAATTCAATTTGTTTGATGTATTTTTTAAGTGTCGCATCTTTCGGAATAAATTTCGCCAGATTCTGACCTTTCAATTTAAAATACGAAATCGTAAATTCTTTATCGTCAAACATATTGCCGCTTACGCTTCCCACAATCAATTTATTAATTCGGGCAAAGATTTTACTGTTTCCAATATCAACCGCGCTTTTCTTTCCTTCATCGTTAATCAGGATTTTTCCGTTCTTGAAAGTGATGCTGTAGTTGTACGGTTTTTTATATTGCCATTGAAGTAAAGCAGGTTCTTTAAAAACCATTTTTCCTGAAGTTTCAATGTCTTTTGATAAAAAATCTAAATGTTTATACTGAACAAAATCAGTAGTCAAAGTCTTGATTTTTTTGGCCACCACATTTACGTCTTGTTTAAAAGAAGCAATTTCGGCATCGGTCATTTTTTGTTCCTGCGCCGATAAATGGAAACCGCTGATAATTAAAAATAAGAAAAGATATATTTTAGTTTGCATAAGCTTTAAGATTCAAAAGTTCTTCGATCGAAATGACTTGATAATTATTTTGCTGTAAAAATTGCAAAAACTGTTCCAGTACCAAAACCGAATGTTTGCCTGTATCATGCAAAAGTACAATTCCACCGGGAGAAATATGTTGAATTAACCGATTGAAAATTAATTCCTGATTTTGGGTTCCTCCGTCAAGCGAACGAATATTCCAGCCTATTGTTTTATGTCCGGTTACTTCTAAAGCTCTTCTAATCGAAGGTGTCGTAACTCCATAGGGCGGACGAAAGAAGTTTATTTTTTTGGAAGTGAATTTTTCCAGAAGCGCGTCTGTTTTCTGAAGTTCTTCGGTTATTTTTTTAGCATTATAAAAATCAAAAAACTTAGAATGTGAATAAGAATGATTTCCAACTAAATGACCATCGTCAATTACTTTCTGGAGAATTTCAGGATGCGTTTCGATGTTGTTTCCAATGCAGAAAAAAGTCGCTTTAGCATTGTATTTTTTCAAAAGTTCCAAAACTTCCAAAGTGTAAATACTTGGACCATCATCAAAAGTGAGTGCAATTTTTTTTTCGATTTCTAACGGATTACTGCAAAAAGCTTTTACATGATAATTGGAAGAAATTCGTGCAGATCCAAAAGCATTTATTCCGATCCAAACGAGAATTATAACAATAAACCACAGAAAATGAATTGCGTTATACAGATTCAGGAGAAACAATAAAAGCAATAAAAAGATAAAAAACAGCGATATGTTTTTGTGCGTTATCATTTTGACAGCAGCGTAAAACTATGGTTTTTTCCGTTTAATTGATTGTATAATAAAATCGTTTTGTACTCTGATTTTTCAACATCATTTACTTTTGTAATTTCAGGAATTTCCTGAGTTTTCAAAATTTTAGAAGCCATCCAAAAAGCAAAAGCCGAAGCCGTATCGTATTCTCCGCTCAAATGTTTGTAATATAAAATAGGAGTTTGAGCAAACGAATTTTCGGCAAGATTTCTATAATAATTCTCAAAATCAGCATTTCCGTCAAAACCTAAAACAAGAGCATCTACATCTGAAATTTGTAAATGATTGGATTTTAAGAACGAAATAACTGCTGCTTCAACTTCATTTTCTTCCAGCGTATTTACAATAGAAACATCTAGAAGTTCGGCATAAGTGTTTTCTTTTCTTTCGTTTTCTAAAACAAAAAAATTGGCACCTTCACCATACACAGCACCGCTCGTTGTAGAATTTAAAACGTCATAGGGAGCAGTATCATCTGCTTTAATGCGACCGTTTAGTTTAAAAAGAGAAGTAGTGTAATCGCCATTTTCGTCAACACCGCCCACTAAAATTGAATTGACTTCTGCTTCTTCAATCTGCATTTTGGCATCAATAAGAGCCGACTCAAAAGAGACCGCGCCATTCACGTAAGTAAAATTATAACCTTTACATTGCTGTAAAAGTGCAATCTGCGCTCCAACTGTATTGTGAGTAGACTGAATGAAAGAAGTCGGAGTTAAAAACTCTTCGTTATTATCTAAAATACTTTTCAGGAATTTTTCAGAATCTTCGATACAGCCTAAACCAGTTCCGGTAATAATCGCATCGACATTTTCAATATTAGCATCTTTCATGGCTAATGCCGAAGCTACGATTCCGTTTTTTACACCTTTTGCCATACGTCGGCTGGCAGCAGGCGAAATATATTCTTTGTATGCTGGCGGAACAATTGCCAGTACATTTTCGTCATGATTCACAACAGCTTCTTCCAAAAAAACAGTATCAAATGTTTTTTGAGTCGAAATACAGCCTACTCCATTTATATATGTTTTTTTTGTCATTAGCTTTTTGAAAATATAAGAGTTGAACAGTTTCCTCCAAAACCAAAAGAGTTAGATAAAACATGTTCGATGTTTTTATTTTTTAATGAAGTCTGTGGTTTCAAGTCAAATTCTTCCATCGGAACTTCAAAATTCAAATTTGGGTAAACCACATTATTCTGAATTGCCAAAACACTGTAAACAGCTTCAATTGCTGCCGCCGCTGCTAAAGTATGTCCGGTAAAAGGTTTTGTAGAACTGAAATCTGGAACTTTTTCGTTTTCATAAATTCGGAGCAAAGCTCTTCCTTCAGATAAATCGTTGTTTGGTGTTGCTGTCCCATGAACATTGATGTAATCAATTTCAGAAGGTTTTAAACCCGAAACTTCAAACGCTTTTTTCATGGCCAAATAAGCGCCTTCTCCATTTTCTGAAGAAGCGGTTTGGTGAAAAGCGTCGTTGGCATTTCCATAACCAGAAACTCTTGCCAGGACTTTTTTGTTTTGCTTTTCAACAATTTCATCCGATTCTAAAACTAAAAATGCCGCCGCTTCTCCAAGATTTAATCCTTTTCTAGTGTTGTCAAAAGGTTTGTTATAATCGTCAGATAAAATCATAAGAGTCTTAAATCCGTTGATGGTGAATTTTGCCAAAGCATCGGCTCCGCCCACAATTACTCGATCTAGTTTTCCCGTTTTGATTAATCTTGCGCCCAACATAATCGAATTGGCTGCAGAAGAACAAGCCGTACTAATGGTCGTTACCATTCCTTTTAAACCTAATTCTTCAGCAATTTTTTCGGCAACATCGCCGCCATCGTGGCAAGTAATGTACTTGATCAATTCTGGTTTTTCGAAATAATCGTAATAATGTCTTTCCGTCATGTCCATTCCGCCCACACTTGTCGCCGAAATAAGTCCCGTTCTAAATTCATTTATATCGGTAATGCTGGCATTTTCAACAGCTTGTTTCGCTGCCAAAGTGCCAATCATAGCGGTTCTGGAGAAATTATTATTCTCATTTAATTTCAGTTCATCAACAAGATCTTCGTTGGTTTTTTTGATCTCACCAACTTTGATAACATCTGCGTGAACAGTCGAAATATTTTGAATACGAGAAATACCGATTTTGTTTTCGGTCAGCGAAATATAATTTTCCTCAACCGAATTACCAATCGCAGAGATAATTCCCATTCCCGTTATTGCAACACCTCTTGCCATTTTAGATTTTAGATTTATGATTTTAGATTCTTAGAACTTTGTCAAAGTTTTAAACTTTGACAAAGTTGACGGATTTTTAAACATTTAAAATTTTAGATTCAGGATGGAATCTAAAATCTAAAGTCTAAAATCTGAAATCTATTTAGTTCTATTTGCGCTGATATACGCCGCCATAGTTTCGATAGACTGGAAAATAGATTTCCCTTCTTTCGGATCTACTAATTTAATTCCGTAATCTTTATCTAAAATCACGATCAATTCAAGTGCATCAATCGAGTCTAAACCTAAACCGTCTCCAAACAAAGGATCGTTATCAGCAATGTCTGCGATTGTGATATCTTCAAGGTTTAAAGTAGTAATGATTTTATTTTTTAATTCTTCTTTTAATGCTTCCATGATTATTTATTATATAATGTATTGATAGTTTCGTTTGTATATTTCTCGTTTTCTTCCTTGTTGATAAGGCAAAGAAAAGCTTTATAATTGTCATTAAAAAATTCTACCCAGCCACACAAAACAGAATCAGCTTTATTTGTGTTTAACAAAATCTCCGAATAGTTCCACAAAAACTCTGAATTGAAAGCATCAAATATAAAGAAAGAATTCTCACTTTTAAGCTGATGGCGGATACTTATTTCGCCCAGACAAATATTTGGCAGCGTGTAAACAAAAACCGCCGGACTTGGAAAATAGTTTTCTTTGTCTGAAATCGATTCCTGATATTTTACATCGGTATCTAAACTGGAGGATTTATTGGCTAAAACCAAAGCAATATTGTTTTCTTGCTCAGCCGAAGTTATCGGACTCAAAAGCAATTCTGATCCTAAAAAAGCCAGTTTACTCAAAGCGTCCATCTTGAAAAACTTTGGATATTGCATTTCAAAATTACGATAGGCTTGTTTGGAGAAATCAGCAAAATCTGTTGGTTCAATTTTGAATACAGAAGCTCCGTTCAAAACAATTTCGTTGTTTTGAATGGTGATATAGGATTGTATGTAGGTTTTGTATTGAGTCATTTTTTAATAACGAATTCAAGTTATGAATCCCAAAGATGAATAATTTTATTTACTTTCCATTTCCCTGCCTTATTTTCAATTAAAACAAGAAAACCTCTTCCGCATTTTCCACCACCACATGAAGCACCAGCTGATAAAATTCCTGATTTTTTTGTTTTGTCAAATTGAATTCTAGATATAAAAATAGTTCCAACAGGTATCAAAGAATTACTTTTATCATTTAAGTTCCATTCTTTTTCATGAAGATATTTGGAAGTATTTTCAAAACGAAACTTTTTATTATTCTTAAAAGGTTTTAAATCAAATTTAAATTCTTCGCCTTCTTTTAAAGTGTCATAAGTAAAGTTTGAAAGATTAACTTCTTTAGAAATCATTTCTGTTTCGAAAGAACTAATCTTTCCAACACGATCATATACGCCTAATAAGATTCTTTTTTTAATGTTTTTTATGCTGTCTTTATACTGTAAATATTTCTTTAATTCTGCAGCATGTCCTGTGGTATCTATTTTATTTGTTTTAGAACTAAATAATGGAGGTGGTGGTCCAAGCATCATTCTTCGATCCATATAAATAGAATCTACAATTTCGACAAAAACACTATTTAAAACCTCTTTTTCAAATTCAGATTCAGGCACTTCTTTCTTCTTACATCCAAAAGTTGAAAGAAGAACTAGAGTTATAAATATGAGTTTTGATAGTTTCATATTATTTCACTTTCTCAAAAACCACAGCCGTATTACAACCTCCAAATCCAGAAGCCGTTTTCAGGAAATATTCAATTTTCTTTTCTTCATTTTTCTCAATAACATTGATAGCTTCACTAACTCCAATTTCATCAAAACCTTTCGATTCAAAAAGTTTATTTTGATTAGCAGATTCTATCGCAATTACCGTTTCCAATAATCCCGAAGCGCCAAGTGTATGACCGTAAAATCCTTTTAAACTATTAACGGGAACATTTTGTAAATCTAAACGAGTTAGAGCAATCGCTTCCATTTCGTCGTTATAAGGCGTTGCGGTTCCGTGGGCTGAGATATAATCTAATTTGTTCGCCTCAATTTGTGCTTCTTTTAAAGCATTCTGAATACTTCTGAACAAACCTTCACCCGTTCTTGAAGGACCCGAAATATGATTCGCATCGTTTATCGAACTGTCTCCGATAACTTTTATTTTAGCTTTTTTAGCTTCCGCCGAAATTAAAACTGCTGCTGTCGCTTCGCCTAAACTTACGCCGGTTCTGTTTTTAGAATACGGTTTACAAGGTTGGTCGCTCATTGCCTGAAATGCATTAAAACCAGATAAAACAAATTCTGAAACTTCGTCGCCAGCGACCACAAAAATGTTGTCATAAAGTTCTGATTGAATCATTCTTTTGGCAACAGAAACCGCCAAAATTCCAGAAACGCAAGCATTTGAAACTACAATTGGTTGTGTTTGAAACCCAAAGAAATCGGCAACGTTTTTAGCTAAAACATCTAAATGTGCATTGTTAAAACTTTCTTCAGAATCATTTGCTAGAGCGGTTACATTTCCTTTTGTGGTAGAAAGTATAAAAGCGGTTTTTGAATTTAATTCGATGTTTGAATTTTTGATAATGGGCTCCAAAGCCAAAATCATCATTTTCTCTAAACGGGAATATTTTGTCTCAGTGCTGATTTTTGAAAAAGCACTGTTTATTTTTTCCTCAGAAATAATCGAAGCATAAAACGGATTCGGCATAAGAGAAACATCACTATGAAGCTGAATTCCAGAATCACCACGAAGAATGGCGCTGATATTAGATTCAACATCAAAACCTAAAGGCGTGATACAATTCGTTTCTGTAATGTATATTTCTCTTATCATTTATCAAGTTTAAAATAAAAATAAACATATTTTTCCTCGCTTTCACTCATATAATTAAGGTCTTTCGCTATAATATCTTTATCTTTAGTTTCGTATAAAATTTCTTTTGATTTTGTTTGGGGTTCATCAAACCCATGCCAAACTAAATAATTTTTTTCAAAGTTATTTCCCTTTCTAATAATGGTATCACTTCTTGATACTTCATTTTTGTATATAGAAGTTAAAAAATAAGTTTCCTTTTTATCTTTTGAAATAATGTATAAATCATCTATATATGACAAATGTGCGCAGCTGCCAAGATTAAAATAATATCCATAAACATTATGATCCTTTAAAGAAGTCGAACTTTTTTTAGATTTAAATTTTGCAATTTTCTCATCAAATTCTTTTTTGACTTGATCAAAGTTTAAAATATTAATTTCGATATTTCCTTCTAGTATTTTTTTATCACTATATACAATTTTATAAGGCTTCTCGTCGTATTTTAATATGGCCTTAATTTTGCCTTCTATTCTGCGATCATCTTTGTAATATCCTTTTATCAGTTTTTCTATTTCTGCATTATCTAAAACTTTGTCTGTGTTTATTATTAAAGCAGGAATGTAATAATTGTTGTTGCCATAATATAATGTTGAATCTTCAACGTTGTTTTTGTTACAGCTAATCAAACACAGAAGTAAGATTAAGGAAATAAATTTGAAGGCTAGTTTCATAATGTTTTGGTTAAAATATTTTATTTCAATAATCCAACTTTTCGTTTCCAATCCTCATAAAAAGGAGGATTGGTCAACATCAAATTTCCTGCTGCATCTAAAAAAACCTGAGTGGTTTCGCCTGTGCACGCCACTTCTCCTTTGTCATCAATTATTTTAAAGCGGTAAATCATTTTCGCGGCTGGAGTGTCAACAACTGTTGTTTCTATCGTTACCACATCTCCATAACGCAAAGACAATTTATGTTCACAAGTCGATTTTACAATTGGCGTGGTATAACCCGTTTTGGCAATATCCAGATAAGTAAGTCCGTGTTGGCGTCCAAATGCTTCGCGTCCATCTTCAAAATACGTGATATAATTGCCGTGCCAAACAATTCCAAGCGGATCTGTTTCGTTAAAACGAATCCTAATTTCGTGCGAAACGGTTAGATCTGTAGCTTCTTTAAACTGCTCTTTTCTTTTTATCATAAAATAATGCGATGGAAGTGGTAATAATGAAAAACAAAAATAATAAACTTATTCTTGGTATGATTTCAACGAAAGAAACGTTTCTAAGCAATACATCGTAAAAAGCCTCTAATCCCCAGTTCATTGGAGATGATTTTGCGATATATTGCATGATTTTTGGCATAGCAAAAACAGGAACCCAAACACCGCCAATTGCTGCTAAAATGATCACACTTGTAGCGCCAAAAGGAGCAGATTGTTCTTGTGTGCTTGCGACAGTTCCTAACAAAATTCCGAACCCGATTGCTGCAAAACCTGAAAATAATGCCACAACACTTGTCAGCAAGAAATGACCTTCAATATTTAAAGAAGGCAATCCGATGGACGGGAATAAGAATACGGCAACGGCAACCATCATGTAAAACTGAATCATACAAATGATCGAGTAGGTGATGGTTTTTCCAATAATCACAACCAGATTAGAAACCG
The DNA here is from genome assembly GCF_002303885.1 of Flavobacterium sp. ACN2. GTDB lineage: Bacteria > Bacteroidota > Bacteroidia > Flavobacteriales > Flavobacteriaceae > Flavobacterium. The sequence continues at coordinate 88,616 of NZ_MRCM01000014.1, forward strand.
GATTGGTTCTTAATCGAACAAAAGTTCCTTGTGATTTTTCTTTTACAATATTGATAGATAACGGAATCACGATAAAAAAGATCGCAAAAAGAGTCCAAGCTGGAACGTTGTGTTGAACGGAATTCGGACGAACTTCTTTGTTGTTGATTCTCGGAATTATTTCTTTGAAAGTAATAAAGTTTTTTTGCTCAAAATCGATTGTTTCTTCTCCTAACTGTTTTTGAAAAGTGCTGTAAATCGATTTGGTTTCAATCTGCGAAATCATTTTGTCTATCGAACTCATTACGGCATTTTTGAAACTCATTTGTACCGCTGGATCGAAATACAGTTTTACTTCTTTTTCTTTAATAACGCGCTGAGGTTCGGCAGCTGAAGTGCTGTCAGTCAAGCCTAAATTGCTGACGATTTTTTCTACATTCTGATTTACTTTTTCCTGCAAATCAGAACTTAGGTTTTCTGGAATTACAATTGCCAGTTGAAATTTTCCTTTGTACACATTTTCTTTGGCAATTTCTTCGGTAATCGGTTTATTGTCAAGTTGGGTTACAACGGTAAAATATTTGCTTTTTTCTAAATTTTCAAAAACGGTTTTAGAAACAGATCCTTTGTCTTGATCGACCAAAAGAATCTGAAGTTTAGAATCGGTTACGGCTTTAAAAGTGCTGTCTTGAATTAAGGTTACAGCAATTACCAGAACCAAAGGCATGATAAATAAAATAATCAATCCGCCCAAATCTCTTTTTAGCAAAAGGAATTCTTTTACTACCGACATCCAAATTTTATATATCATCTCTCAACGCTTTACCAGTTAATGAAATAAAAACATCTTCGAGATTTCGAGCGTCTTTTGTAGATTCAATTAATGCCGAGGGAGTTGCTTGTGCGTAAATCTGTCCTTGATCTAAAATCGCGATTTGCGAACAGAAATCTTCGGCTTCAGCCAAATGATGCGAGGTATAAATAATAGTTGTTCCGTTTTGGTTCAACACTTTCAAATAATCAATAATGGCAGTTTTAGAATGCACGTCGACACCAACTGTTGGTTCATCCAAAAACAAAACTTTCGGATTATGAAGAATTCCTGCAATCAGATTGACACGACGTTTCATTCCGCCTGAGAAAGTCTGAACTTGTTTATCGGCAAATTTCAATAAACCTAAAAGATCCAGAGTTTCGATTACTTTATCTTTTAAATCAGAACCTTTTAAACCGTACATACTTCCAAAATAGAGCAGATTTTCTCTGGCGGTCAAAGTCGGATACAAAGCATATTCTTGTGGAACAACGCCTATGATTTTTTTAATTTTTGAAGCGTGGTGCTGATAGTCTAAACCATCAATTGTAAAATGTCCAGAAGTTGGTTTTACCAATCCGCAGAGCATCGAGATTAAGGTTGTTTTTCCGGCACCGTTTGGGCCAAGTAAACCAAAAATCTGACCTTCATTTATATTTAGCGAAACGTTGTTCAAAGAATACATTTCTGCATTTTTGTACTTTTTCGAAAGGGATTCTATTTGAATGATAGATTGCAAAATATGATTTTAGCTGATCGCTTTTTTTAGTTTTTTGAAAAAGATTTCTTCTCTATTGGCAATGTCCAAAAGTTCATCGGCAATAGTGTTGTAGGCGTCTTCTTTAGCACTTCTGTTTTTGTAAATTCTTGAAGCTTCAACAGCAAAATCACGCCATGAATCTCCAATTTGTGTCATTTCTTTAGAAAGTTCTTTCAGTTCTTCGTTAGCTAAAATAACTGAAGCTTCCTGCAAAAATGCGGCATAAATAAAACGGAAACCACCGCCGCCGGTTCCAATTTCTTCTTGCATACGAACCATTTGCGCCAGGTAATGATTGGCTTTTCTAACGCCATGTTTTTTAGGCCATTTACGAATCTGGCGAGAAACCATTTTGATGCCGCGAACACCAACAATTGGCATTGGCGCTAGCATATCTCGACACGTATTTTTGATTCCTTTAATAATGGCGCTTTTTAAATCGACTTCTTTTGGAATCTGAATCGGATAGTACATTTGTCCGCGAGGTGCAAAAGCTCCTTTGGCAAAACGGACTTTATTCATGTCTTCGTAAGTTAAAGTCGTAACGGTTTCCATTACTGGATCGCTCACTAAATATTCGGTTTCGGTTTTTCCGTAAACAACTAAATTGTGCGCGTTGAAATGAAAACGATATTCGTCTGGGAAATAACTTAAATTGTAAACGCCAACTTGTAATCCTGTTGGAATATTATTTTTTAAATTTTCGTCTAAAGCTTTATTGGCACTTGAAATAGAGGAAAATTTTTGTCTTTTTATTTTTAAATTTAAACGAGTGGCAACTTTATTGAAAATCTGTCCTGGCAAAGTTCTATAACTAATTGCTGGTGCATGATTCACTTTTATAAAAGGCAGATAAACAAAGAATAATCCAGAGCCAATACCAAAAACCATCGGTTCACTAATGTTTAGTCCGCTATTTTTTAGCAGATTTGACGCTACTCCATTCTCGCAATGAGCAGACTGATGATGTGTGAAAGTTAATTCCATTTATTTGGTAATGCTGTTTTTTAATTCTTCGATTGATACTCCAAAAGTATCAGCATATTTTTTCAGGATTTTATCGTTTAGTTTGGCAAAAACACTTGGTTTAAAATGTCTTTTTACGCGCCATTTCCAAAATCCCACATAACTTGATAATATGTTAAGATCCATTTTATTGACTTCCATAAAATACACAATCGGACTTGCTTCGCCGTTTAAAACCTGTTGTTTGGCATCGGCAATACGCTCGTTTATTTCATCAATAGAATTTGAAAGGGCAATTGTTTTCGGTTCCCAGCCCGTACTTAATGTTGTGGTATAATTGCCGTTTTCATCAGTTGCGTACAAAAGCTCTTTTACGTTGTTCTTAGTTAAGTTGCTTTGATCCTGAGGTACTTGATCTTTTTCCATATTACTAATTTAATTTATTAGAAACATATAATAGAAAACTATACATATACTAATTATTAAAAATCCAAAATTTACGAAAGCCAGATTGCTTTTTCTCTTTACAAATAAATAAATCATTTCTACAACTAATCCGAGATAAAAGATTTGTATTACCATAAAGAGCATAATAAAAAAGCCCAAACCAGTATCAAAATGTTTGTGATCATCTCCATGACAGTGTTTATGACGATCGGTTGTTAGATACCAAAATAAAAAAACTAATACTGTTAATAAGATTAAAATGACAATCCTGATAACTAAATGTAAAATGATTTTTTTTGGATTATCCAACCGAGATTGTTTTTTGAATGAACAAATTAATTTCGCATTCTAAGAGAATCTGGTCTTCTACTAAGCTTTTGCATTTCATTGTGCATAAAGTATAATCCTCACCAGTAAATTTAGAAACCAAATCGGCTTTAGTTATAATGGTGTCGCCAACTTTTGGCAGAGCATGAATTTTGACACTTTTTAAAGCGCTGATAAATCCAATTACATTTACGTTTTCATTCTCGATTCCGTTGTCGTCAAAAAAGTATTTTTTTCCAACGATTGCAGAACAAGTCTGTGCCGTATTTTCGATTAATCCCGCTTCGATAAAAACATTATTCTGAATAAAAATATTGTCTTCTTTTATCAAAAATATGGTTTCTACAAAGTTGGCATCTATATCCAAAATCAAATCCACCATAAGCATCGGTGCTCGGTGTGGTAAATAGTTTTGTATGTCAACAGCAGAAGTAGTTTTCATCGATTGTTTTTATTTTGCCAAAACGGTTTTCATTTGTCCTCTGGCAATCTCTTCATTATTTAAAGTCGTAACAATATCCACTAAAGTAATTCCGGCAAATTCCTGCAGAATCGTAACTTCAGATTGAATAGTATCGCTCAGCTTTGGAAGTTTCTTAATTTCAATTTCTTTAATAGAACCAATATAGCCCGTTGGAGCAATTTCGCTTTTCAAGAAATATTGATATCCCGTATGCAATGCTACAGACTGTGCCATATGTTCTATTAATCCAGCTTCAAGAAAAATATCGTTTGATACAAAAATATTTTCGCGCTGAATTTCTAAACCCGAAACCAATGAAGTTTCAGAATAAGAATGCATAGCGTCTACCATCACAAAAGGAAACTTTTGAGGCAGTAAATTTTCGACCATTTCTTTTTCTAAAAGCATTGTTTCCATTAACAAACCGTTAAATAGGCATACGCAAAAGAGAATCTTCCGCTTTCTGGAACAGATAATAAAATTTTATCTCCTTTTTTCAAATTCCCTGAACTCATCAATTCTTCAAGAGCCAAGTAAATAGAGGCAGAGCCAACATTTCCAACTCGAGAAAGATTCATGAACCATTTATCATCGCTCATTCCGATACCTTTTTCGTTTAATCCTTTTTTCAACCCTTCAACAAAAAAGTTTGAAGAAACATGAGGAATAAAATAAGTAATATCTTCCGATTTAATATTGTTTTTATCCATGGCGTCTTTCATGCTTTGAGCACCTTTTGCCAAGATAAATTCGTCTAATAATTTAACGTCTTGTTTTATTGAAAAAACAGATTCGTTCAGCCATTGTTCTGGCGAATAATCGCTCCAGCCTTTAATTTCACCATTTTCCAATTTATCACCTCCGGCATACATGCAGGTTTCTAATTCGTACGCATACGAAAAAGCTTCCATCCATTCGATTTTTAGCGAAATTGGTCCTCTTGGTTTATTTTCCAAAAGAAAAGCTCCAGCACCATCTGACAGCATCCAACGAAGAAAATCTTTTTTGAATGCAATAATTGGCTGTTCTTCAAGGCTTTTTAAATTATCGGCCTCGTGATTGTATTTTTGAGCATTTAGCCAGGTAGAAACTTTTTCTGATCCTGTGCAGATTGCGTTTTTTGAATTTCCAGATTTAATAGAAAGAAAACCAAATTTAAGAGAGTTCATTCCGGCACAGCAAACTCCTGTTGAAGAGTTTAATTCTACCGATTTATTTTTTAGCAGACCATGAACCATCGCAGCGTGCGAAGGCAGAAATATGTCTGGAGTCGAGGTTCCACATGAAAGTACTTCTAAATCTTGAGGCGTAAAATTTTCGTCGAATAACGGTAAAATGGCATTTTTGGTTAATTCGGCATTGCTGTGTGTGCTTTTTCCTTCTTTGTCAACAGCGTAATATCGGCTTGTAATTTTATTGTTGCGCAAAATAATGCGTCTTGCTTTAGAAGCAGTATCATTGATAAGGCCCAAGTAGGCTTCCATTTCGTCATTTGAAACGGCTTCGTTTGGCAAATATTTTGCAGCTTTTGTAATATATACTTCAAACATAATTTAAATTTCGTCTTCTAAACTCCCTGATAATATTGAGTTTCCTTTTTTATAGATTTTAACTTAAGCGGATAGGTAATAAGGTGCAATATATACACTATTGGTGAGATTAACCATATCGCAAGGAATAAATAAACATTAAATACTTTAAGCAGCTGTTTTCGGTTTTTTTGATTTTTATAAATGATATTTGACCATTTATTAAAAATTTTGTTGGCCGTTTTATCAACCGTTACCAAATACGAACTTATTTTTACAGCGCCAGCATGGACTAATTTGGGCTGTAATTGCGCTAAATTATTTTGCTGTAAAGAATCCAGCATGATTTCTCCAAACTGACTCGATTCTTGTATGTCTTTTTCTGAAACTCCAGGAAGCGGAAAAATACCTAAATATTTTTTCTTAACTCCAGAGAACATCCATTCTACAATGGTGATTACACTTATTAAATTTCCAACACGGTCTACCAAAGCTACGTTTCCAACCAAATTGGCATTGGCCTTTCTTAGCAAAACTTTGATTTTTTCCTGAGCCATAATCCACATGTTTCTTGAACCGCTGATCGTAATAACAGGAGTATTGTTTAAAATTTTCTTGGCATCTTCACTTTTCAAAAATGAATTGATTGGAATAGAAGGAGATAGATACCAAACCTGATAATGAAATAATACTAAATCAAATTTTGTGTTTAAAATTTCCTCAGGAACAGGTTTTAATGCGGTCGGAATCTGTAAAAACGATTCTGGAAAGGCATCAAAAAACGATTCTTTGTTCCAAGGAAAAGGAAACGGTTTCTCTAATTGTATTTCATGAAATGTGAGATTTATTTCTTCTGAATTTAGAAATGGTTTTGCAATATTTTTTGCAATAGATTCCAGCTGTCCAGATTGCGTATAATAAATTACGAGAACATTTTTCATTTTAGGTTTTTCGGCTTTGGTGGTCAGCAAAAATAAGTAAATTTATTTAAACGAATTTTCTTATTTCGACCAATGGTTTTTTATTAGCCCCGAATTCACGAATTATTTAAAATACTGCAGTGATGATTGATTTTGTTTAAATTATGAATGACATTTATTTCACGAATTATCATTCGTGCAAAAGTTATGATTTTACGAAAAACAGATTAATTAAATTGGTGAAATTCACAACTAAAATTTCGTTCCAAATGATTAGTGAAAATTCGTGAATTTGTGGCGGAAAAATATCGCAGTAAAACCTAGGATTTTATATCGTTCCAAAAATCAAAATAATTGAACCATTGCAAAGGATATGTGTGCAGAATGCTTTCAACACTTTTTACATATTCCTTCAAAAGTGCTTTTTCGTCTCGGTGTTTGACTTCGGCCTCTCTTGCGTACAAATGATAATGAAGATTGGGTTCTTTCATTACATAAACAAAAACCACAGGAACTTTTAATCGTGAAGCAATTAAAAACGGGCCAGCAGGGAAATTGGCTTCTTTGCCCAAAAGGTTTTCAGAAAGCGATTTTGTTCCTTCAAAATAACGATCGCCTGTAAAGCAGATTAGTTCATTATTGGCCAAAGCGGCATTGATCTCAAATATATGAGATAAATCTTCTTTGATGATAATAAATTTTACAGTTGGTTTTTGAGAAACGCTTTCGAGATAATTTTTAATGGCAGAATGCTCTAAATCTGTTGTAACCAAATTGATTTGGAAATTAAGATCAATATCTCCCAAAAAATGTTCGGCAATTTCAAAATTTCCGACATGGGCACTAATTAAAACACCGCCTTTTTTCTCGGCAAGTAATTTTTTTAGTGTTTCTATTCCATCAAATTCATAAGTAAATTTGTTTCGCATTCCTGCCGAAATGGAAACTTTATCAATAATAGTCTGTCCAAAAGTATAATAGCTTTTGAAAACCATTTTTTTGGATTTGAAATAGGAGTATTGCAGTCTTTCTTTAAAATAATAGAAAATGGCTTTGTTGCTTTTTCTTAGAAATAAAAAATAATAAGACGCAACAAAATAAAGTAAGACATAAGCCGCTTTGACACCCGCTTTTTGAATTAAAAAAACGAATATTTTATAACCTAATACAGTTCCTTTGGATTTACCATCCCATTGACTCATTTAAGCTGATTTGGCTTTTATTTTAGTTTCGATTAAGTCATAAAAACTTTGAAAATCAGAAATTCCAACAAAATCTGCTTCTACTAGTTTTACACCAAAGTTTGCCTCTATTGAAACGACTAAATCAACATAATCCAGACTGTCTAACCCAAGTGTATCTTTCAAATTAGCATTTGGTTCAATGTCGTCATTGTCTACTTCAAATTCATCAACTAAAAAACCATTAATTTTTGCTATAATCTCTTCTTTATTCATTGTTCAATTTAAACTTTTTAACCACCAACGCAGAGTTGGTTCCTCCGAAACCGAAAGAATTGGACAAAAATATGTCAAATTTTTTGTTTAACGTAGTTTTAACTAAATTTAATTTTGACGCATCTTCATCTGGAGTTTCCAAATTGATGTTTGGCGCGATAAAATCGTGCTGCATCATTAGGATAGAATAAATGATTTCGCTGGCTCCTGCCATCCAGCATTCGTGGCCAGTCATAGATTTTGTAGAACTTACAGGAGGATTTTTTTCTCCAAAAACTTCAAAAATGGCTTTGGCTTCATTAGCATCTCCAACAGGTGTTGAGGTTGCGTGAGCATTTATATATTCAATATCTGAAGCTTCTAATTTTGCATCGTCAAGTGCACGTTTCATTGCTGTGGCTGGTCCTTCAACGTTTGGAGTAGAAATATGCCCGCCGTTTGATGAAAATCCGTAACCGCCAATTTCTGCAATAATATTGGCACCACGTGCAATGGCAGATTCGTAACTTTCTAAAATTAAAGTTGCACCACCACCACTTGGGATTAATCCGTCGCGGCCAGTATCAAAAGGTCTTGAAGCTTTTGTAGGATCCCCTTCTCGGTTAGAAAAAACACCTAAACCGTCAAAACTGCTCATGGCGTATTTGTTGATTTCCTGTGCTCCGCCAGTTATAACAATATCTTGGAAACCGCTTTTGATTAAAAAATAAGCCAAACCAATAGAGTGAGATCCGCTGGCACAAGCCGCACTAACGGTAAGATTGATGCCGCGCAGTTTAAAAATCGTAGAAAGATTCATCGTTACAGTAGAATTCATCGATTTGAAAATAGCACCAGAACCAATAAGAGCGGTGTCTTTTTTCTCGCGAACAATATCTGTTGCGTCAATGATTGCTTTAGAAACGCTGTCGTTTCCGTACATAATACCTACTTCGTGTTCATCAAAAAAAGCATCATCAATGTTTGCATTTTTTAATGCTTCTATAGTTGCCATATAAGCATATTCGGTTTCTTCACCGATGCTCATACGTTGTCTGCGCGTCAATAAATTTTTAAGATCGGCTTTCGGAACCATCCCTGTTAAGGCCGACTGGAAACCAAATTCTTTACGTTCAGAATCAAACTGAATACCAGATTTTCCTTCGTATAACGAATCTTTTACTTCGTCTAAAGAAGTTCCGATACAAGAATAAATTCCCATTCCAGTAATTACAACTCGTCTATTCATCGTCTTTCAAAAGTAATTTTTTATCCTTAAAGTGTAATTTTTAAAACAAAGGCACAAAGTTTTTATTTTTTAATCTCGCAAAGGCGCAGAGTCGCAAAGGTTATTTTTTAAAGTCTTTTTTTAATAAAACTTTGCGACTCTGCGACTTTGCGAGCATTTTTTTTGTTAAGTAAAAAACTTAAAAATAAACTTCGCAAACATAGTATTCTTTAAGAATATATTCCGCCGTTAATATTGATAATTTCTCCTGTAATATAGCTTGCTTTTTTAGAAATCAAAAAGCTTACCAAATCTGCAACTTCTTCGGCTTCGCCAAAACGATTTACCGGAATTAGTTTTAATAATTCTTTTTCGTCTAAATCGCTTGTCATGTCAGTTCTAATAAAACCTGGAGCGACAGCATTTACAGTAATATTTCGTTTTGCAACTTCCTGAGCCAGAGCTTTGGTTGCCGCTACAATTGCACCTTTTGCAGCCGAATAATTGGTTTGTCCTGCAGTACCTTTTACTCCAGAAACCGAAACCATATTTACGATTCGGCCATATTTATTGCGTAGCATTTTTTGAATAAAAAATTGTGTAACATTAAAGAAACCGTTTACGCTTGTATTCATAACGCCATTCCAGTCTTCTGGTGTCATCCACATAAAAAGACCATCTTTTGTGATTCCGGCATTGTTTACAATTGCTTCAACCAATTTTTCAGGATTTGCTTCCTGCCAAGCAGTTAAAACATTTTGTACGTTTTCAAAATTAGAAACATCAAAACCTAAGATTTCTCCTGTCGCGCCTAATTTTTGTACTTCTTGTAATGTCTCTTCGGCAGCTGTTTTATTCGAATGATAATTAATCAGAATATGATAATCGGATTCTACGGCCAGTTTTTTACAAATCGCACTTCCAATTCCTCTTGAACCGCCTGTTACTAATACACACTTCATTTATGTAGGGTTTATTTTTATTCGTCATAAAATGAAACCGCTTTATAAAATGCGATTTCATTTATGCAAATGTCTAATTTATTTGGAGATAAATATTATTTCTTTTTTTTAGGTGCTGATTTTGCAGCTGGTTTCGCTGCTGGCTTAGTCTCTTGTTTTGGTTTTTCGGCAGAAATAGGAGCTGCAGCTGGCTGAGGTTTTTCAGCGCTTTTAGAAAACAATTCAGCGTTTTCAAACCATTGGTTAGCTAAAACGGTTCCGTCTGGTTTAAGAAATCCCCATTTTCCTTCGTTTTTTACTCGGGCAACGCCATCAATAAATCCTTTGTCCTGTTGTACAAACATTGCAATTATGGCATTTGCAGTGATACCGTATTGAGTTGGGATAACCAATTTTCCAGATTCATTGATAAATCCCCAATTACTTTCTTTTACAGGAGCCAGACCGTTTGTGCTAAAAACTTCTGCATCGCTGTAAGTTGGTTCAATAACAAATTTTCCTTCTGGATTAATGAATCCCCATTTTTTTCCAACTAAAACAGGAGCTAAATTTTTTGAGAACGCTTTCCCTTTGTCATAAATAGGAAGAATGGCCCAATTTCCTTTTAAATCGATATAACCAATTTTTCCATTCTTTTTAGCAAACGTCAAATCATAAGTTTCAAAATCCCAGATTTTTTCGGCTCCATCAACCGGAATAAATTTTCCGCCGTTTACCAATCCGAAAGTTTTATCTTTTCTTGCCCAAGTTGTTCCTTTAAAATAATTTCCAACTTCGGCATAAACAGGTTCAACTAGTTCTTTTCCGTTAGTATCAATAATTCCCCAGTTTTTGTTCAGCTCAACTCTGGCGTAACCATTTTCAAAAGGTTTGATTTGATCGTATTTTGGTTCTAAAACAACAGTCATTTTGTTGTTGATTAACCCCACTTTATTATTTTGTCTAAAGAAAGCAACGCCATCATTAAAATCAAATACTTTGTCTGTAGTTGGTCCTTTTTGAATTTCTCCTTTTGTATTAATATAAACCCAGTCTTTGTCTTTTTGTACAACTGCGATTCCGCTGTTAAAATCTTTGGCATCTTTAAAATCGGCTGGAATTATCCAGCTTCCTTTTGCGTCGATAAACCCCCATTTTCCGCCATTTTCTACTGCGGCTAAGCCTTCAGAAAAACTTCTGGCAGATTTGTATTGAGGTTCGATTTTAAAAGATCCATCTTTAGAGATATATCCAATTTTGGAATTTTTCTTAACTAATGCTAATTCTTGACTATTAACAAATTGAATGCAGCTTAGCAATAAAAAAACAAGTGACTTTTTCATGATTTTAAGATTCAATATTAATACTGTAAATTAAAGATTTTTAACTGTTTATCAAATAATCTTTTACTTTTTGAACAAAAGGATACATTACCTGATCTTCCTTAAATTCTGGAATTATATTTCTGATATCGTCGTACCATTTTTTAGTAACAGACGAAATTTTGTCTTTTTGTTTTAAATAATCAATTGCCTGAACAATCGTGATTAATTCGATAGCCAAAACTTCAAAAGAGTTTTCAATTACTTTTGATGTAATCACCGCTGCATTGGTTCCCATACTTACAATGTCTTGATTGTCATTGTTGTTTGGAATACTGTGCACATACATTGGGTTAGATAACATTTGGCTTTCGGCAGTTGTTGAAGTCGCAACAAATTGAACGCCCTGCATTCCGAAATTAAATCCTAATGTTCCTAAATTTACGAATGGAGGAAGAATCTCGTTGATTTTTGAATTCAATAAATAATTCAATTGACGTTCTGCCAGCATCGTTAATTTTGTAATAACGATTTTCAATTTATCCATTTCAAGCGAAATATAATCTCCGTGGAAATTTCCGCCATGGTAAACGTGTTTGTTTTTTACGTCTATAATTGGGTTGTCGTTTGCCGAGTTAAATTCGTCTTCTAGAATAGAAGCAACATTATTTATAGTTTCTAAAACTGGCCCCAAAATTTGAGGAACACATCTTAATGAATAATATTCCTGAACTTTTTCTTTGAAGATTTCTTCGGTATTTTCGCCAGAATATAAATGGTCTTCTCTTTTACGGATTAAAGTACTGTCAGAAAGATTTTGTCTCATTCTTTCGGCAACTTCCTGTTGTCCTTTATGACGTTTTGTTTGGTTTAATTCTTCAGAGAAATGATCGTCATACGCTTGAACCAATTCGTTAATTGCACAAGAAGCTTTTAACGACCAGTCTAATAATTTTTTTGCATAATGAACATTTACCACTCCAATTCCTGTCATTACAGAAGTTCCGTTGATTAACGCCAAACCTTCTCTAATTTCAACTTGAATTGGTTTAAGACCTTCAATTTCGAAAACTTCTGGAGTTGCGCGTCTTTCACCTTTATAAAAAACTTCGCCTTCGCCAATTAAAACCAAAGCTAAGTGAGATAATTGAACTAAATCTCCACTTGCACCAACACCACCGTGTTCGAAAATTAAAGGCGTAATATCTCTGTTGATTAATTCTGCCATTAAATGAATAACAGAAGGATGAACTCCTGAATTTCCTAAAGAAAGCGTATTCAATCTAGCTAAAATTGCCGCTTTTGCACACTCAGCATTTAAAGGTTTTCCTGTTCCAGAAGAGTGGCTTCTGATTAAATTATATTGTAACTGAATTTGATCTGACTCCTTAATTCTATATTGAGCCATCGGACCAAATCCTGTATTTACGCCGTAGATTACTTTATTTCCTGAGAATTCTTTTAAGAAATTAAAACTTTCGTTTACTCGATTTAAAACCACATCGCTTATGGCAACTTTGTTTTTTCCAAAGATTATGGCTTCAAATTCTGCTAAACTTAGATATTCATTTATTGTATTCATCAAATCGTTTTTGGTTGTGCTAATTTAATTTTATTTATCAAAATAAATGTAGTTATTTTGATGATGGCAAATGTAGGTTAATTAATGATAATAATTCTAATATGACAAAGGAGTTTGTTGATGTTTTAGTGATTGGTGCAGGACCGTCTGGATGTGTTTCGGCATCGTATCTTTTTAAGAACAACGTAAAGGTTAAAGTTGTAGAAAAAACAAAGTTTCCGAGACTTGTAGTAGGCGAAAGCCTTATTCCGCGAGTGATGGATCATTTTGCTGAAGCAGAATTGTTTGACGCCCTTGATGCAATGAACTTTGAAAAGAAATTAGGAGCTCGTTTTATTAGAGGAGAAGAAATCTGCAATTTTGATTTTAGTGTAAAATTTGGCGAAGGCTGGGATTGGACTTGGCAAGTTCCGAGAGCTGATTTTGATAATACAATGGCTCAAGAAGTCATAAGAAAAGGAATTGATTTAGAATTTGAAACTGAAGTTTTGGAAGTTTCTTTTGAAGGGAAAAATTCAAAAACTATTGTAAAAGATAAGGACGGAAACTTAAAAGAAATTCACGCTAAATTTATCATTGATTCTAGTGGTTACGGACGCGTTTTACCAAGACTTTTAGATTTGGATACGCCTTCAAAACTAGATCCGCATTCTTCGATTTTTACGCATGTTAAAGATATTAATAGAGAAGAAGGAGTAGAAGGAACTCAAATTTCGTTTGACATTCTAGAAACTCAAGTTTGGCTTTGGGTAATTCCATTTTCTAACGGAAATACAAGTTTGGGTGTTGTTGGTCCAACAGATTTTATTAATTCTCTTTCTGAAAATAAAGACAATGCTGAGGCGTTGCGAAATGCCATTCAGAAATCGGATTATTATATTAAAAGATTTGCGGGAACAGAATTTTTGTTTGAACCAGTTAAATTAGAAAACTATTCAAGAGCTGTAAAAAGAATGTATGGCGACGGTTTTGCCTTAACAGGAAACAGTTCTGAATTCTTAGACCCAGTTTTCTCTTCAGGTGTAGCTTTTGCAACCGAATCTGGAATGCTGGCAGCAAAATTATATTTGAAAGAATCACAAGGAATTCCGGTAGATTGGGAAGTGGAATTTACGCAATACATGAAACGCGGAATTGCCGTTTTCACCACGTATGTTCAAGAATGGTACACAGGAAATCTTCAGACACTGTTTTTCCATCAGCCAGAAAATCCTGAAGTAAAAGAAAAAATATGTGCAGTTTTAGCAGGTTATGTTTGGAACGAAGAAAACTCGTTTGTCAAGAAACATGATCACGTAATTGCGAATATGGCGTATTTACTAAATATGCAAAAAGAACAAAGCCCTGAATAATCAGGGCTTTTTTTTGAATTATAATCCAAATATTTTATCCATTAAAATCCATTTTTGTCCCGGTTTTGCCCAAGGTAAAGCTTGTTGGAATTTCCACATTAAAGTTTCCCATTCCTGAACTTTTTCGTTTGCCGCATCGGCTTTGTCTTTTTTCTCGAAAGTAAAATCGGCATCTGCTTCGATGATCATGAATAAACGATTTCCTGTACAGTAAATATCCAAAACTTCAATTCCAGAATCTTGAATGCTTTTTTTAATTTCTGGCCAGACATTTTCATGCAGTTCTTTGTATTCTGCAATCAAATTGGCGTCGTCTTTTAAGTCTAAAGCCAGATAGAATTTTTGAGTTGCCATAATTTTAGTTTTGTTGATACGCTACAGCAGTTTGCTTGCTTGTACCTAAGCCTTCAATTCCTAATTCGATTACGTCACCCGCTTTAATGTAAATTGGATCTGGTTTAATTCCTAATCCAACTCCCGGAGGCGTTCCAGTACTAATTACATCGCCAGGAAGCAATGTCATAAACTGGCTTAAGTAATGCACTAAAAACGGAATTTTAAAAATCAAGTTCGAAGTGTTACTGTTTTGGAATGTTTTTCCGTTTACAGTCAACCACATCTTTAAGTTATTTACATCGCCCACTTCGTCCGGAGTTGCCATAATTGGTCCAAGAGGAGCGAAGGTATCAGAACCTTTTCCTTTTGCCCATTGTCCGCCACGCTCGATTTGGAATGCTCTTTCGCTGTAATCATTCAAAAGGCAATATCCGGCAATATAATTTGGCGCATCTTCTTCAGAAATGTAGCTTGCTTTTTTACCTACAACAAATGCTAATTCTACTTCCCAGTCTGTTTTTTCACTGTTTTTTGGAATGATCAAATTGTCATTTGGCCCACATAAAGAAGTCGTAGATTTAAAGAAGATAATTGGTTCTTCTGGAATTGCAGCACCAGTTTCTTCGCAGTGATCTACATAATTTAACCCGATGCAGATAATTTTTGAAGGACGTGCAACTGGAGAACCTAAACGTACTGAATCGCTTACTTCTGGTAATGCAGGATTATTTTCTAAAGCTTCTTCTAATTTCGCTAAACCGTCATTTTCAAAAAAAGCTTCGTTGTAATCTGATACGATAGACGAAACGTCATATCTTTTATCATTCAGTAAAACTCCTGGTTTTTCCTTTCCTTCTTCTCCGAATCTAATAAGTTTCATATTTTTATTTTTTTAGTAATGTGTATTTTTTTTGCCACAGATTAAAAGGATTAAAATGATTTTTAAAACTGTGCTTAATTTTTTTTGCCACGAATTGCACAAATTTTCTCGAATTAAAATTTGTGGAAATTCGTGAAATTCGTGGCTTATTTTTTTGCACGCAGATTTTGCAGATCGAGCAGATTTTTTTTAATCCTTTTAATCTTTTTAATCTGTGGCTAAATAAATTTTTAGTTATTTAATTTAATAAATCCACCATCAATTGGGTAATCTGAACCTGTGATAAAAGATGACTCGTCACTGCATAAGAATAACGCTAAAGTTGCAATTTCTTCTGGTTTTCCCATTCGGCCGATTGGCTGTGATTGTGAAAGTTTTTCGAAAATTTCTTCTTCTTTTCCAGGATAATTTTTAGCAATAAATCCGTCTACAAAAGGCGTGTGAACTCTCGCAGGAGATATAGAATTACATCTGATTTTATCATTCAAATAATCTTTTGCAACCGATAAAGTCATGGCCATAACCGCTCCTTTTGCTGTAGAATAAGCAAAACGATCTGGAATTCCAACCCAGCAAGCGATTGAAGCTAAGTTCAAAATTACACCTCCGCCAGAATTTCTCAGCGCCGGAATTGAAGCATGAAGACAGTTGTAAACTCCTTTTACGTTTACATTCATAATTCTGTCAAAATCAGATTCTGAAGTGGTGTCTACTTTTCCAACGTGAGCAATTCCAGCATTGTTTACTAGAATATTGATATTTCCGATTTTTTGGAAAGTTGAATTTACTTGTTCGTGGTTTGAAACGTCGCAGGCATGAGCAAAAACATTTCCGCCAGCGGATTTAATTTCTTCTACTGTTTCTTTTGCGCTTTCTTCAGTCAATTCTAAAATGTGAACTTCAGCTCCTTGTTTTGCAAATAAAACCGAAATCGCTCTTCCAATTCCGCTTCCACCGCCGGTGATAATTGCTTTTTTATTTTGTAATGAAAACATTTGATATAAATTTTTATGAGTTGTTTTTAATAGTCTTTTACAAAGATACGCCGCGTTTCCACGGAATAAAATCGTCTTGGTTTAATTGAACCGCTTTCGGAATAATTTCACCGCTTGCCGCTTTGATGCAGTATTCTAAAATTTCTTCGCCCATTTCTTCAATAGATTTTTCACCACTGATAATTGGTCCGCAGTCAATATCAATAATATCTTTCATTCTGGTTGCCAGAACAGAGTTTGTAGCTACTTTAATTACGGGACAAACTGGATTTCCTGTCGGCGTTCCCAATCCAGTCGTAAACAAAATTAAAGTTGCTCCCGAAGCTGCTTTTCCAGTTGTTGCTTCAACGTCATTTCCTGGCGTGCAAACCAAACTTAAACCAGGTTTTGTAACTAGTTCTGTATAATCTAAAACATCTACAACAGGAGAAGTTCCGCCTTTTTTTGCTGCTCCAGCACTTTTGATAGCATCGGTAATTAAACCATCTTTGATATTTCCTGGAGACGGATTCATATGGAAACCAGAACCCACTTTATGCGCCAGTTCATCATAAGATTCCATTAAATTGATGAATTTTTTAGCGTTATCTTCTGTAATACATCTGTCAATCAAATTTTGCTCTGCACCACATAATTCTGGGAATTCAGCCAAAAGAATTTTTCCACCTAAAGCTACGACTAAATCTGAAGTATAACCAACCGCAGGATTTGCAGAAACACCGCTGAAACCATCACTTCCACCACATTTTACACCAATACATAAATCGCTCAAAGACGCATCTGTTCTTTCGTATTTATTGATTTCGATTAAACCTTCAAAAGTTTTTTTGATGGCATTGGTAATCAGAACTTCTTCGCTTTCTGTTTGTTGCTGTTCAAAAATAAACAACGGTTTGTCAAACTCTGGATTTTGTCTTTTTACATCATTTACAAAATCCTGAACTTGTAAATGCTGGCATCCTAAACTCAAAAGCGTGATTCCGCCCACGTTTGGGTGATTCGCGTAAGAAGCCAATAAAGCGCTCAAAGTAGAAGCGTCCTGACGTGTTCCGCCGCAACCGCCTTGGTGATTTAAGAATTTAATTCCGTCTACATTTTCAAAAACACGTTTGTTTTTTGGAGTCGGATTTAATTCAATATTGATATCGTTAATGTCATTTCCACTCAAATAACCTTCCAATAATTCGTGTGTAAATTGGTTGTATTTGTCCGTTACAGCATAGCCCAATTGTTTGTGTAATGCTTCTTTGATTACGTCAAGATTTCTGTTTTCACAAAAAACAGTCGGGATAAAAAGCCAGTAATTTGCCGTTCCAACGCGTCCGTCTTTTCTTTTATAACCTTTAAAAGTTCTGTTTTCAAACTTAGAAACATCAGGTGCATTCCATTCGTAAGAAGCATTTCTGTA
The DNA here is from genome assembly GCF_002303885.1 of Flavobacterium sp. ACN2. Classification (GTDB taxonomy): domain Bacteria; phylum Bacteroidota; class Bacteroidia; order Flavobacteriales; family Flavobacteriaceae; genus Flavobacterium. Next base: position 106,301 of record NZ_MRCM01000014.1, read on the forward strand.
AGCATAAGGATCTGCAGCATGTTTAAGATTTTCGGTTGTCATTAGACTTCCTTTTGCCAAATCGTTTTGCACTTTTCCGACCAAAACACCGTACATATTTACTTCTTCTCCTTGCTTCATATCCTGCATGTAGAATTTATGTTTGGCTTTGATGAGGTCTTGTAAAACGTAAGTTTCATTTTCAAAATGAATGGTTTCTCCTTTTTGAAGATCGGTTAAGGCAACCAATACATTATCGTCTGGATGCAGTTTTACAACCAGTTTTTTTGTGTTATTCTCAGACATTGTGTTGTTTGTTTTTTCTTTTTTTTTGATGTCACTGCTTTCGTTTTATAACAATTTAATCCCTTGATTTTGTATAGAATTCGTGCAGTTAACGAAAAATAAAATTAGTTTTTTTAAACATTGGTTAATAGTCTAATATTATCCGTATATAATCTTTAATTATCTTTGCAGTATGAAATTGGAACAAACCAAAATAGCGTCTTATCTTAACACGAAGGTTTCGGTGCTGAATCGTATTGAACCTTTTTTTCAAGCGCCTTTTCATTCGCATCCGGAATTGGAATTGGTGTATGTAAAAGAGAGTTTCGGCAAGCGAATTATTGGAAATTCGGTTATGCCGTTTGAACCGGGAGATATGGTTTTTTTAGGATCGGATATTCCGCACGTTTGGTTAAATGATGAAAAATACTATCATGGAATTGAAGATTTAAGAGCCAATTCGATTGTCGTATATTTTCATAAAGATATTTTCGGACCGACTTTTTACGAATTAAAAGAAACTCAGAAAATAAACGAACTTTTTTTTCAGGCAGGAAAAGGAATTTCGATTATCGGAAAAACCAATAAACAGATCGCAAAGAAACTAGAGAAGTTAGTTGCTAAAAAAGACTTCGAAGTTATTGTCGGACTTTTTGAAATTTTATCTATTCTTTCCGAAAGTCAGGATACGATTTACATCAACGATGAAATTTATTCGTTGATGCAGAAGGATTCGAAAGTAGATCGTCTTTCGGAGGTTTTTCAATACGTCAACAAAAATTATAAAAAGAATATTTCCTTGGAAGAAATTGCCGCTGTCGCGAATATGACGCGGACTTCGTTCTGCAGAATGTTCAGGGTAAAAACGAAGAAGAATTTTGTAGATTATCTGCACGAAATCCGAATTTCGAATGCTTGTAAATTGTTGTTGGAAACGGATAAAAGCATGTCTGAAATTGCGTATGAATGCGGTTATAAAACGGCTTCAAACTTCAATAAACTCTTCAAAAAAGTTAAGGGAATTACACCATCTGATTTTAAAAACAATGCGAAGGTTAGTTTTGCCACTCCCGATAGCTATCGGGAATAAAGATTAAAGAGGATACAAATCTGTTTGAAAAGAAATAGCCACGAATTCACGAATTAAAACAATTCAAAAGAGCTGTGAAAATCTGAATCAAAAACTAGCTAACAATTTCACAAATTAAGTTGATTTAAAAATTTGTGAAATCTAAGTGAGATAAAAAAGAAAACCACGAATTCATAAATTTATTCCCAAAGATTATCAAAAAATAATTCGTGAATTCGTGGCTAAAAAAAAATTAAATAGAACGATCTAAATGCGTATAACCACCATCAACATAAATAATTTGACCTGTTGTATGACTTGATTTTTCAGACAATAAGAAAACCACCATATTCGCGATTTCTTCTGCGGTTGTCATTCTGTTTTCTAATGGAATATTTTTAGTGATCGCAGCCAATTTTTCTTCTTTGTTTTCAAAAGTGTTGATCCACGTTTCGTAAAGCGGCGTGTAACATTCTGCTACGATTACAGCGTTTACACGGATGCTGTATTTTAATAATTCAACAGCCCATTCTCTGGTTAAAGCATTTCTTCCGCCGTTTGAAGCGGCATACGCTGAGGTTCCGCCTTGACCTGTTTCAGCCGTTTTAGAACCAATGTTTACAATTGCTCCTTTTGATTCTTTCAAATACGGAAGTGCGTGCTGCGCCATCAAATAATAATGCACTAAATTTTTGTGAAGAGAAGCAGCGAAATCTTCATAATTTCCGTTTTCTAATCCAACACCGTCATTAACGCCGGCATTGTTTACCAATCCGTCAATTCTTCCGAATTTTGCGATTACGGCTTCAACGGCTTTTTTGCAGTCTTCAGGTTTTGTCAAATCGGCAGCAACTTGATGCGCTTCTTTTCCAATGGCTTTTAATTCTTCTACGGCTTTGATGTTATCATTTTCGTTACGTCCAACGATAAACGGAATGGCATTTTCTTCGGCTAGAACCTTAACGATTCCTAAACCGATTCCTTTTGCACCTCCCGTAACGATAATGATTTTTTGGGTTAATGATAACTGCATGGTATTTATATATTATAATTTAAAATTCTTGTTTTATGAATTAGATTGTCACCCTGAGTGGAGACGAAGGGCGCTCCAATTGGACGTGGGCTTCGACTCCGCTCAGCCTGACAAAATCAGATATATTTTTTATTCAATGAATATACCTTAAAAATTTACAGCTGTTGTTCATGACAAACAACAGCTGTAAAGATAGAGAGAATAGAACTGATAATTTATTACCAGAACTTAACATAAAGAGCCACGATAATCAGTAATGTAATTACGATTAAAACTGTTGTTTGTGGCTGTACTTTGAACATTCCAGGTTCTGTCTCGAATGCTTTTGGGTTTACTTTTGGACCAGCGAAACTTATCAAAATCATTGCAATCATTGTGAATAAGAATGATAATCCCATACAGATGTGGAAAGGAATTTCAAAAGCTCCTTTTCCGTTATTGTAAGCGGTATATAAAAGTGTGTCGTTTCCAAATATAGCTGGAGCATATTCGTTGAATAAAACAGATAATAAGAATCCTAAAATTACCCCAACAATTGCAGCTGTTCCAGTAGTTCTTTTCCAGAACATACCTAAGAAGAACATAGCGAAAACCCCAGGGCTAATGAATCCAGTGTATTTTTGGATGTAGGTAAATCCTCCAACACCGCCAATTCCTAAAACGTCATTCCAAGTAAATAAAACAGCTAAAAGCATTGCAGCAAAAACGGCAAGTCTACCAATGTTTACTTGTTGTTTTTCACCAGCATCTTTCTGGATGTATTTTTTATGAATATCTAATGTATAGATTGTAGAGATACTGTTTACTTTTCCAGCTAAAGAAGCTACGATTGCAGCAGTTAAAGCGGCAACAGAAAGTCCTTTTAAACCGGTTGGCAAGAATGTTAATACAGCAGAGTAAGCTCCATCTTTTCCTCCAACTAATTGTGGTAAATGTCCGTTTGTGTATAAAACGTAAGCAGCAATACCAGGTAACATTACGATAAGTGGCATTAATAATTTTAACATACCAGCGAATAAAATTCCTGTACGAGCGGTTTGCAAATCTGCTCCAAGTGCTCTTTGTGTAATGTATTGGTTACATCCCCAGTAATTTAAGTTGATGATCCAGATACCTGCAGCGTAAGATAACAATCCAGGGAAAGTTAAATATTTATCGATTTCAAGCTGAGAAGATGTCGCAGTTGGTTTTGGAATAATCATTTTAAAATGCTCAGGCGCTTCTTTCATTAAAACTTTGAAACCAGCAATTGCATTTTCGCCAACACCAAAATATTGTCCAACAGTTGTTAGAGCGATGTAAGAAGTTACCAAACCTCCAATAATTAACACGGCAACCTGAATAACGTCTGTATAAGCTACCACTTTCATTCCTCCAAGAGAAATAAATAGAGCAAAAACAGCTAAGCCGATCATGATCGCATGAAGATATTGACCTCCAGCAAGACCGTTAATTGCAACAGCTCCCAAATAAAGAATAGAAGTTAGGTTTACAAAAACGTACAAGAACAACCAGAAAACCGCCATAATCAAAGCAGTAGATTCGTTGTAACGTGTTTTTAAGAACTGTGGCATCGTGTAAATCTTGTTTTTAAGATAAACAGGAATAAACCACACAGCAACAATAATAAGTGCAACGGCAGCAAGCCATTCGTAAGCAGCAACAGCGATTCCTAAAAAGAATCCTTCACCGCTCATTCCGATGAACTGTTCTGCAGAGATATTAGAAGCAATAAGAGAAGCTCCAATTGCCCACCAAGTTAAATTTCCTTCAGCCAAAAAGTAAGCTTTAGCATCTTGTTCGTCTTGTTTACGTTTGCGGTAAACGGTATAACCGTAGACCGAGACTACGATGAAATAAATAATAAAAACCGCATAGTCTGCGAAAGCGAGGTTTTGGTTCATTGTTAGTAGTATTTTAAATAATTATTATAGGGTTGTTTGTTTATGTGGTTTTAAATAAGTTTTTGTGTTGTCAAATCTTGTTAAAAATGCAAGATGTGTTTTATTTCTGTTATTTTTTTGCGAAAATAAAGCAGAAGCCAAATGTAAAATAAAAATTTAGAAATTAACTATTAGTAAATGTGTTTTTTACATTTATCCAACAGGAATTGTGTTAAATTTTTAGATTTGGATGAAGTACAACACGAAACCGTTACGCTTTTACTAGGCTTTTGTAATGTACATCTGAAAGCTGTCTCAAAATTTCAGCGCTTTTTTCAGGTGTAATATCACGCTGCGATTCGCCCAACATTTCATATCCAACCATGAATTTCTTTACCGTTGCAGATCTCAACAAAGGCGGATAAAAATGCATGTGGAAATGCCATTCAGGATGTATTAAACCATCTGTTGGCGATTGGTGAATTCCTGACGAATATGGAAATGAAGTATTAAATAAATTGTCATACTTCGTTGTAAGTTGCTTTAAGATTTTCGCGAAAGCGGTACTTTCATCGGCAGTAAAATTGGTGATTTTGTTTACAGCTCTTTTGCTAATAATCATGGTTTCGTATGGCCAGATTGCCCAAAACGGAACCAATGCCACAAAATGATCATTTTCGATTACGATACGATCGCCAGCTTTCAATTCAGCTTTTACGTAATCTTCTAACAATGTTGTCTGATTTTTATCGTAGTACGATTTTAAGCTGTTTTGTGTTTTTTCAACCTGAGTTGGTAGAGAAGATTGTGCCCAAATTTGGCCGTGTGGGTGTGGGTTACTACAGCCCATAACACTTCCTTTGTTTTCAAAAATTTGAACGTGGTTGATAAATTTAATGTTTCCTAAATCGGTATATTCTTTCTGCCAAGTTCTAATGATGTTTTCAATATCGGCAATTTCCATTTCTGGAAGAGTCAGATCGTGTCTTGGCGAAAAGCAAACCACTCTCGAAATTCCTTGTTCTGGTTTTGCCTTAAAAAAAGTATGTTTAATATCATCTTCAAAAATGATTTCGTCCTGTTTCATAGCAGCAAAATCATTTTCAAAAACAAAACTGCTTTCGTATTGCGGATTATTCATTCCGTTGGCACGAACATTTCCTGGACACAAGTAACAAGTTGGGTCGTATTTAGGAAGTTCTTCAGTTGAAATAGTTTCATTTTGTCCTTGCCAAGGGCGTTTTGCACGGTGAGGTGAAACCAAGACCCATTCGTTAATTAATGGGTTGAAGCGTCTGTGCGGATCTTCGTTAATGTCAAAATTTTTCATTGTACAGTTGTGGTTTTAAAGTAGCGTTGTTCCGTTGGAGATTTTTACATCATAGAATTTTAATTCAATTCCAAATGTATCTAAATAAAGTTTAGAGAACTTACGCTTTACCTCATTTTCATTTCCTTTTTTAACTAAATTGATAGTGCATCCTCCAAAACCACCTCCCATAAGTCGGGAACCAATAATGGAATCATCTTCTTTTGCGGTATCAACAAGCATGTCTAATTCTTCGCAGCTTACCTCGTATTCTTTAGATAAACCATAATGTGTTTCAAAAAGCAGTTCTCCTAAAAGTTCAATGTTTCCTTGGTCTAAAGCTTCACAAGCTTTGATAACGCGGTTGATTTCTTTTACAACAAAATGAACTCGGTCAAAAACTTTTTCAGTCATTTTATCCTTTAAGCTCAAAACTTGTTCTACAGAAGAATCTCTGAAACTTTTTACTTCTGGGAAATGATTTTTTATGATAGATAAACCTTCCTCACATTCAATTCTTCTGGTATTATATTCTGATGTAAAAAGCGAATGTTTTACATTAGAATCAAATAAAATCAGAGAATAATCTTTGAAGTCGGCATTGTGATATTCAAAATCTAAAGTGTTGCAATCTAGTTTGATCACTTTATTTTCAAGACCGTGAACGCTTGAAAATTGGTCCATAATTCCGCAGTTGATACCAACCCAATGTTCTGCTTTTTGCCCTAATAATGAAATGTCTTTTTTCTCAATTTTTAAATCAAACAGCGATTTGATTCCGAAAATCATTCCGCATTCCAAAGCTGCAGAAGAAGACAATCCAGAACCAACCGGAATATTACTGCTGAAAACACAATTGAAACCTTCAAAAGAAAATCCGTTATCCTGCAATTGTTTGATTACGCCACGAATGTAATTGGTCCAAACCACATCGCTCAGTTTTACTTCCTGAGTCAAATCGATTTCGAATTCTTCATTCAAATCGATGGCAATTATTTTAGAAGTTTTGGTGTTGTTTTTTTCAAAAGCAAAGCAAATCACTTTGTCAATTGCAGCAGGCAAAACATAACCGTCATTGTAGTCAATATGTTCTCCAATGATGTTGATTCTGCCTGGAGAAAGTACCGTTTTTTGAGGAGAAGATCCGAAAGATTTCTCAAAAAAAGCAACGGTATTCTGTATTAAAATATCATTCATTATATAGTTAGTGTATTGTGGTTTTTGGAATTTTATATGTGTTGAGTGAAATTATTTTTTTTATTCTACCTACTACTTATAGCTTAAATCAAAATCTGTCTAAATCAGCTTTAATCTTTTAAAATCTGCGTGAAAAAATCTTGGCAAAAGTATTTCACGCAGATTTTAAAAGATTTCAGCAGATTCAATTAGATTTTACTTGATGGATGAAATTATTTTTATTTTATCCAGCAGTTATTATATTAATTTAAACTTTCAAATTTGTAAAGTGTTTTTTGCGTGTATTCCTCGCCTTTTTTCAAAACTGCATTTGGAAAATGAGCATGATTTGGCGCATCTGGGAAATTTTGAGTTTCAAAACAAATTCCGCTTTGCGCATTATAATCAACGTTTTCTTTTCCTTTCAGTTTTCCGAAACAATTTCCGCCTACATATATATGTACACTTGGCTGATCGGTATAAACATTCATTCTTAGGTTATTTTTTAAGCTGATTAACTGCGCTACGATTTCAGTTTTAGAATTCACCACAAAAGAATTGTCAATTGGAAACGGACAGCTTTTTGGATTTCTAAAATCAAATTCATGATTGGTTAAATCAGTAAAATTTCCTGTTGGAATATTATCAGAATTGGTTTCCAGCATTTTAGCCGATTTGATAAACATTTGCTGTTCTAAAACATTTCCGTCATGTCCATCCAGATTAAAATAACTATGATGCGTCAAATTGATAATAGTATCTTCTGTTGAGGTTGCTTTGTATTCTAACTTCAATTCATTTTCTTCGGTCAAAGTATAAGTCAAATAAACCGTCATTTCTCCAGGAAAATTTTCGTCTAAATGCTCGCTCAAAAGGGCAAAAGTAATAGAAGGATTTTCGCCAGAAGTTGCATTAACAACACTCCATGCTTTTCTTCCAAATCCCATTACTCCTCCGTGAAGCGTGTTGCCGTTGTTGTTTCCGTCTAGCTGAAACTTTTTATCGTCAAGGCTAAAAGTTGCATTATGAATACGACCTGCATAACGACCCACAGTAGTTCCGAAATATGGAGCACTTGGTAAATTGTATGATTCTAAATACGATTCTAAATTATCAAACCCTAATACAACATCTGTTAATTTTCCGTTTACCGGAATTTGGATTGAAGTTACAGTTGCACCATAATTGATGATCTGAACTTTCATTCCATTTTTATTAACCAAATCAAAAGAATAAATTTCTTCCTTATTGGGCATTAAACCAAATAATTTGCAATTGTGAGTCTCTTTTAAATGCGATATGTGTTTTATTTCCATAAAAATTTTACCAAAAATGAAATCCAAAAATAGAAACATTTATTATTTTTGCATACCAGTACCTACCAGTTTTTGCTATTTATAGTCAAAATGACTTTTATTATGAACATTATTTCAATTCACAATAACATCGGTCTGCCAAAATATAAGCAGATTATTCTTTCAATCGAAAAAGCGATTGAAGAAGGAAATTTGATTAAAGGCGATAGGCTTCCGTCGGTAAATAAAGTCTGTCTGGCTTTTTCTTTATCTCGTGATACGGTATTATTGGCGTATGACGAATTGAAGAAAAGAGGAATCATTTACGCTATTCCAGGAAAGGGATATTACGTTAAAAGCGTTGAAATCACTATAACTCAGAAGGTTTTTTTGCTTTTTGATGAGTTGAATATTTTTAAAGAAGATATTTATAATTCGTTTTTAAAAAACATTGGAAAAAATGTTCAAGTCGATATTTTTTTTCACCACTTTAATGTTCAAGTTTTCAAAAAGCTGTTAAATGACAGCAACGGAAATTATACAAAATACATTATTATGCCGACGAACTTAAACGATATCGTCGATTCTATAAAAACCCTACCAGTAAGCGACGTAATTATTTTGGATCAGACCAATCCGGACTTAAAAATGTTTCCCGCAATTTATCAAAATCACCAAAAAGATATCTTTGAAGGTTTGATGAAAGGCAAATCGCGATTATCAAAATACAAGAAACTGATTTTAATTTTCCCTGGTTTTAGAGAACCTCCAGGAATGAAATTAGGGTTTGAGTCGTTTTGCCAGACTTATGGTTTTGATTATGAAATTATTTCAGATTTCGGCAATCAATCTATTGCTTTGGGAGATCTGTACATTATACCGCATGATCGTGACTTGCTTTTGGTTATAGAAAATGCAATGAGCAGAAATTTAAAATTGGGAGAAGATTTCGGAATTATATCCTACAATGAAACTCCATTGAAGAAAATTGCCGCAAACGGAATTACCACCATTTCAACCAATTTTGAATTGATGGGAAAAATTCTGGCCGATATGGTTTTAAAAGGAACAAAAGAGCAGATCGAAAATAGATCTGCTCTTATATTGCGTAATTCGTTATAAATTTCTCCCGCAGATTTAGCAGATGCAGGGGATTTCTTTTATAAAATCAGCCAAATCTTCTAAATCTGCGAGAATAAATACAGTTTATAAATTCAATACAAAATTATTGAGTAGTTTTTCTTCATATTTTTCTTTGTTGAAGGTATATAAATAAGAACCTTTTCGAGAAGACTGCATATCTTTTTCTTCTAGTTTATTTAGAATTTCCAGAGAGTTTATTTTACTGATGAAATTTCTTTTGTCCAATTCTTTGCTCAAAATAGCTTCGTACAGTTCTAAAAGCTGACGCATGGTGAATTTCTCCGGAAGCAATTCAAAACCAATTGGTTTTACAGAAGTTTTATATCGAAGCCTCTTAATCGCATTTTGAACCATTTCGTTATGGTCAAAAATTAAGTTTGGAGCGTCGTTAATCGGGAACCATTCAGCGTGGTAATTCTGGATCAATTCTGCATTGTGGTTTTCGATGTTAATTAACGCGAAATAAGAAACCGAGATGGTTCTTTCTACAGGGTCACGATCAATTTCACTGTAAGCATGAAGTTGCTCCATATAAATATCGTTAAGACCTGTATAGGTATTTAAGATTCTGGTTGCGGCAGCATCTAAGACTTCATCGCGTTTTAGAAAACCTCCAATTAAGGACCATTTTCCTTTTTCTGGCTCAAAATCTCTTTGAATTAAAAGGATTTTTAGACCGTCATTGTCGAATCCGAAAATGATGCAGTCTACTGCCAGTAAAACTTTATCAGCAGAGCTATAACTATTTAGCATATATTATTAATTTGGATGGGTAAATATATGAACTTCTTAAAACGTATCATAATTTATTAATGTAGATTTCACACTTACATAATTAACTACTCAAATGTATAGTTAAAAAAGCTACTTTTTACATAAAAATAACATACAAATTGTCTTTTTAAGATTTTTTTAAGAAAAAAACAGGACAGTCAAGGATAGTTTTTTATAAAAATAGGTTCTGTTTAGTCAAAAACACTCAAAAATAAACAATCTTTTACCTACAAAACAATCTTTTTTTTGAATTCAAAACATTAAAAAACAGATTATTTATACTTTTTTTTATTCCCCTCTTTTTTTGATTATAAAACGACTTTTTCAGTAAAAGTGTATTTTTTACACAATTAAAATCATTAAAACAGCAGTTTTTTTGAAAAAACCTTGAATTTTTAAATGTTAATTTGACACTTAATTTGCGATATGTGTTTTTTTCGAGCTCTTTTTTTGTGATATTAATTTGTTTACATGATTTTTTTTTAGTTAAATTTACAAATGTAAGATTAACACTTATTAACTAAACCACTAACCAATCTTAACTAAACCATTATGATTACAAAACAAAAATTACTTTTGTATTGCAATTTTCTATTGCCAAAAACAAATTGGATTTTAGCAGTATTAATGCTATTATTTTCTGTTAATCAGATGTCTGCTCAAGGCAAAACGATAACAGGGGTTGTTACATCGGCGCAAGACAATCTTCCTTTGCCGGGTGTAAACATTATAATAAAAGGAACCAAAACAGTTGCTACAACTGGATTTGATGGAGAGTATTCGATTAAAGCATCCACAAATGATGTTTTAGTTTTTTCATTTATAGGATTTCAGAACAAAGAGATAGTCGTAGGAAGCCAGTCTAAAATTGATGTGGCGTTGGGCGAAGACACTAATAAACTTAATGAGGTAGTTGTTATTGGTTACGGAACTCAAAAGAAATCAGATTTAACAGGTTCTGTAAGTGTTGTTAACTTAGAATCGGCTAAAAAAGTAGTTACGTATGATGCCGCAAAAATGCTTCAAGGACAAGTGCCAGGTGTTACTGTACAATCTTCAGGAGAACCGGGAGGCTTTGTTAATGTGAAGATTAGAGGTATAACTTCATTTAGCAACAATAATCCACTTTTTGTAATCGACGGAATTATGGTCGATTCACCTTATGATTTTGCCCCAGGAGAAATAGAATCTATGCAGGTTTTAAAAGATGCATCATCGGCTGCTATTTATGGTGTTCGCGGTGCAAATGGTGTTGTAATTATTACGACTAAAAAAGGTAAGCAAGGCAAAATGGACATTAAATTCAAGTCTATTGTAGGTCTTCAAAATGTTGCTAAAAAGTGGGATGTTACAGATCGCGTTGGTTACCAGAAAATTACTAGCGAGGCCGAAAGAAACAGAGATATTAGAGCAGGCGTTCCAGTAAGCATTGCTCCAGGAAATGACCCAAATAGTGCATCGTACATATCAAATGTTGATACAGATTGGCAGAAAGAATCTTTTCAGACTGGTGTTGTACAAAATCAAGCCTTGACATTTACAGGAGGTGCAGAAAGTATTGCTTACAGCTTTAATGTTGACTATTTTAAAAATACAAGTTACATTAAAACACCTCAGGACTATGAGAGATTGTCTACCAATTTAAATTTAAATGGTAAAAAAGGAAAATTTAAATACGGTGCAAAAATAGCTTATACACAATCTGATAAGGAAATTTTTAATGAATACAATGCAGGTCAAACGGTTGTAAGTGATATTTTAGGAGCTATTCCGACTATGCCCGTTTATGATGCAAACAGACTTGGTGGTTATGGAGGTACAGACAATCTGACTCAGAGAGCAATTTCTATGAATCCTATTGGATACAACAATCTGATTGATAATAATGGAAAAAGAAACCGTTTTATTGGAGATGTTTGGGGAGAAGTAGAAATCGTTAAAGGTCTTAAATACAAACTGGATGTAAGTTACGATAGAACTGATTGGGAAAATAGAAAATTTATTCCACCAAGTGATTTAGGATGGTATTATATTACTACAAATGACGAAGCATCTCTAGATGTTGAAACAGGAAATGAGCTAAGAACGTTTTTGAATAATTTGTTAACTTATGAAGTGACTCTTGGGAAGCATAAAATTGACGCTCTTGCAGGTTGGATTCAGGAAAAAAGAGATTATCACAGATATAATTCAAGAGGTGTAGGTTACACTCCAAACGACATTCCGATGCTTCAATATGCTGATGCTAGAAATGCATCTGAATATAAATTTACGATTACAGGAATATCATACATCAGTAGATTAAATTATTCTTATGATGATAGATATTTAGTGCAGGCTAACTTTAGACAAGATAAAACGTCTCTTTTTAGTGAAAAAAATAATTCGGCAAACTTTTACTCTTTTTCAGGAGGATGGAAACTTAGTAACGAAAAATTCTGGACATTGCCAGAATGGATAAGCAATATTAAACTTAGAGGAGGTTACGGGACATTAGGAAATAATACTATTTCGCAATATTTCTTTGCTTCAACGGTAAACAGTTTTGCAGGTTATGATTTTAATAATGAGCTCGCTCCAGGAACAACTGTAGTTGCGGCACTGGACCCTAATGTAAAATGGGAAAAATCTACAAACTCAAACGTAGGTATCGAATTAGGTTTTTTAAACAATGATTTACAGTTTACAGCAGAATACTTTGTAAAAAAATCAGATGATTTATTGTTAGGCGTTCCGCTTCCGTTTTCTACAGGGGCATTTCCAGCAAGTGTTACCACAAATGCAGGATCAATGAAAAACTCAGGGGTTGAGTTTACAGCAGCTTACAGCAATCATCATCATAAATTTAAATATGATATTTCTGCAAACTTTGGAACACTGAAAAATGAAGTTACTAAAATCGGTGTAAACGGAAATCCGATCTACGGAGCAGTTTCTAAAACTGAAGTAGGAAGATCTGTTGGAGAAATGTTTGCTTGGGAAGCAGTTGGAATTTTCCAAAATGCAGCTGAAGTTGCGGCTTCTCCAACTCAAACGGGTGCAGCTCCTGGAGACGTGAAATTTAGAGATGTAAATGGCGACGGAATAATTACAGATGCAGATAGAACTTTCCAGGGAGTAACAATTCCTAAATATGGCTTCGGATTCAATTTCAGTGCTTCTTATTCTAACTTTGATTTCTCTATGTTTTGGCAAGGAGCGGGAGGTAACAAAGTATTTAATGCAATGTACCGCAATTTGATGATCGGACAATATACAAACCATCATACAGATGAGTTAAATTATTGGACACCAACGAATACCAATACCAATATTCCGGCTCCAGTTATTGGAGATCCAAATGGAAACAGCAGAGATTCAAACAGATTTATTGAAAGCGGTGATTATGTGAAACTGCAAACAATGGAAATCGGGTATAACATCCCGATAAAAGATAAATTTATTGAAAAAGCTAAGGTTTACCTAAATGGTCAAAATCTGTTGATTATCTCTAAATATAAAGGATATGATCCTGACTTTAACAGTGACGGATTACTTTCAAGAGGATATGATGCAGGATCTTTTCCAAATCCAAGAACAATTTCTTTAGGAGTAGAAGTAAGCTTCTAACCAGGTCTAACCATTAAAACGTATTAAAATGAAATCTAAATTTTTTAGCTATATAACCGTTTTCCTTTCACTAGCCTTGGTAACCACAAGCTGTGTGGATAACGAAGATTTGACTCAACTAGATCCAAATAATGATTCAGTCGATAACTTTTGGAAAACAGATGAAGATGCATTGCAAGGTGTAAATGCTGCTTACGGAAGTTTATTAACAGATGGAACTTACATGAGAAGTACACCATTATTGTTAGATGCAAAAGCAGATGATTCTCGTACAAACAGCCCTTGGGCATCAATGTATAATGTGGGGCACTTTAATTCAAATGTTGCAGATGCAGCGATTTATGGATGGGCTTACGAAACTTATTATCAAGGTATTTACCGTGCCAATCAAGTATTGACAAATGTACCCGGAATTGAATTTGAAGACGAAGCTTTAAAAAACAGAATTATAGGACAAGCTTATTTCTTAAGAGGATTGTACTTTTTTCATGCAGTAAACATGTTTAAGAATGTGCCTCTTCCAACAGAATTAGCGGTTTATTATCCTCAAAAAACACAAGACGAAGGCTGGGCACAAGTTATTGCAGACTTTAAAGCAGCAGCAGAATTACTTCCAAATTCTTATGTTGGCCTTTCAGGATTAGATGGAGGACAAAAAGGACGTGCAACTAAAGGGGCAGCGTTAGGATATTTAGGAAAAGCCTATTTGTTTACAAAAGATTTTACAAATGCTAAAACAACGTTTAAGCAAGTAATAGATTTAGGAGTTTATTCTTTGGTCGCAAATTACCGTGATAACTTCACAACAGCAAACGAAAACAATTCAGAATCTCTTTTTGAAGTGCAATTTAGCCGTGATGCCGGAGGTGTCGATTTAGGTTGGGGAGGTGCTCCTGCTTCTGGATGGGGAAAAACATCTGCAAGAGCCATTACCTATGCACCACGTGCTTTTGGATGGACAGACGTTCAGCCAACTTGGGCATTGTTTAATGAATTTAAAGAAGAAAAAACAAAAACAGGACAAGATGATCCTCGTCTAGATGCTACTATTTTTTACAATAAACCAGGCGGAATGCAATTGTACGGAAAAGATTTTGCCACATTCTATGCTTCAAGTCCAGCCGATTTAAATGATTTATTCTGCAGAAAATACCAAAACTCTGACGGACAATTTGCAGACGAATACGATTGGCGTTCCGGAATCAATGAGCGTTTATTAAGATATGCCGATGTTCTTTTAATGTATGCTGAATGTTTAAATGAAACAGGCGATACTCAAGGAGCTTATACTTACATTCAAATGGTAAGAGACAGAGTAAATCTTCCTGATTTAGCCACTGCAAAACCAGGATTGTCTCAAGCGCAAATGAGAGAGCAGATTGGTCACGAAAGATTTTTAGAATTTCCTCTAGAAGGACACCGTTTTGACGATATCCGCCGTTGGGGATGGCTTCAAGACCCTGCTAAATTAGCTTGGTTAAAAGCAAGAGATGCAGAGTTTAATTCTTATACAGCAGGAAGAGAATATTTCCCAATTCCACAATTAGAAATGGATAACAACCCGGGAACTGTTCAAAACGACAGTTATTAAGTTTTCACTCTCGGTTTTCACTCACAGTCTCACTGTATACTGTAACTGAAAACTGAGACTATAATATTATGCCTTAGAATTTGGAATACAAGAGAAGTAATTTTTAACAGTAACTAAAATTAGAATAATGAAAACAATTACAAGTTTGATTTTATTAGCGATATTATTTGGGAGTTGTCAAAATGAAGATATTGTCCCAACACAAGAAGGAACAACAGCAGTTGTAAATGCAGAGGATTCAAAGGTTACCAATTTAACAGCAAAAACAGTCAGCGGAAATGTGCCATCACATGATCCAAGTACGATTGTAAAAAGTGGTGTTAATTATTATGTTTTTACTACAGGAGATAATATTCCAGTTACCTATTCAACAAATCTAACAAGCTGGGCTTGGGGAACATCGGTGTTTTCATCAACGCCAAGTTGGATTACAGGATATGTTCCAGGGTTCGTTAAGACCTTTTGGGCGCCAGATGTTGCTTGGTTTAATAACAGATGGAATATGTACTATTCCTGTTCTACATTTGGTTCAGCCACTTCTGCAATCGGACTGGTTACAACACCAGCCATTTCGCAAAGCGCGGGAACAACATGGACAGACAGAGGAGTTGTTGTTTCTTCTTCATCAGCATCAGATGTTAATGCAATCGATCCGTCAATTTTAGTAGATGGAAGCAATGTCTATATGGCTTACGGTTCATGGCATGCTGGTATTGGTGTAATTCAAATTAATCCTTCGACAGGAAAAACAACAGGAAGCAGAACCATTGTTGCTGGCGGAAACAGTGCATCTTGGGAGGCTCCTTGTTTAATTAAAGAAGGAAGCTATTATTACTTATTTGTAAACCGAGGAACTTGCTGTAATGGAGTTAACAGCACCTATTATATTGTAGTTGGGCGTTCTACAAGTCCGTTTGGGCCTTTTGTGGATAAAAACGGAGTATCTCTAAAAAGCGGCGGCGGAACAACCGTTCTGGCTTCACAAGGAAATTATATCGGTCCAGGGCATTTGTCAAGAATTACAGGAACGCAAAAGGGAGCGGTTCATTATTATGACGGAGCCGACAGCGGAAATCCAAAACTCGAAATTGTATACTTTACTTGGTCATCAGGATGGCCGACACTTTCTTATTAAAAAATTAAAATTCAGAGGAAAGTTTTCGGGCTTTCCTCTACAATAAAAACCACTATGAAAAAAGCACTTTTAATCACATTTCTTATTTCGTTTTGCAGTCAGCTGAATTTTGCGCAAACCACAATCACCATTAAAAATACGGCCGATGCGCCAACAATTGACAAAAATATTTACGGTCATTTTGCAGAGCATTTAGGGCGTTGTATTTACGGAGGATTTTTTGTGGGAGATACTTCGAAAATTCCAAATACAAAAGGAGTAAGAAATGATATTATTGCGGCTTTAAAAGATTTAAAAATCCCAAATTTAAGATGGCCAGGAGGCTGTTTCGCTGATACTTACCATTGGAAAGATGGAATCGGGCCACAAGAACAAAGACCAAATATTGTAAACAAATGGTGGGGCGGAGTTACTGAAGATAACAGTTTTGGAACACACGATTTCTTGAACATGTGTGAACTTCTTGGAGCAGAACCTTATTTATCTGGAAATGTAGGAAGCGGAACGGTTCAAGAATTAGCAGACTGGGTTCAGTATACGAACTTCAGCGGTAAAAGTCCGATGAGTGATTTACGTGCTAAAAATGGAAGAAAAGAACCTTGGAAAGTAAAGTATTGGGGAATTGGAAATGAAGCTTGGGGATGTGGAGGAAATATGACGGCAGAATATTATGCAGGAGAATACCGTAAATATGCGACTTTCATGTCTGACTGGGAAAATACGGGAGGAATCACAAGAATTGCTTCTGGATCAAACAGTGCAGATTACAATTGGACAGAAGTTTTAATGAAAGGAATTCCGCTAAATATGTTAGGCGGAGTTGGAGTTCATCATTATGCTGTAATTGACTGGGGTAAAAAAGGAGATGATAGAAATTTTACAGAAGAAGGCTATTTTAAAACGATGCAGTCGGCTCTAAAAATGGAAGAATTAGTTACGAAACATTCTGCTATTATGGATAAGTACGATCCTGAGAAAAAAGTAGCCATGATTGTTGACGAATGGGGAGGCTGGTACGAAGTAGAAAAAGGAACAAATCCAGGATTTTTGTATCAGCAAAATACCATGCGTGATGCGGTTTTAGCTGGAGCAACTCTTAACATTTTCAATAACCATGCAGATCGTGTTCGTATGGCAAACCTAGCACAATGTGTTAACGTTTTACAAGCTGTAATCCTTACAGACAAAGCTAAAATGATTGTAACGCCAACGTATCATGTAATAAAAATGTACAGCGTGCATCAAGATGCGAAGCTATTGCCAGTAAATTTCGAATCACCATCATACACTTTTAATGGAGAAAAACTTCCTGCGGTTTCGGTTTCAGCATCAAAAGATAAAAATGGCGCAGTTCATATTTCATTAGTGAATGTGGATGCAAAAAACAAAAACAAAATCGAAATTGATATAAAAGATTTAGGTGTGAAAAACTTCACAGGAACGGTTATAACATCGGCTAAATTACAAGATTACAATTCATTTGAAAACCCAAGTAAAATTGTTCCAGCAGCTTTTAAAGGTTTCGAAAACAAAAAAGGAAAATTGGAAATTACTATTCCTCCTTTTTCAGTTGTGGTTTTAGAAGGAAAATAAAATAGAAGCAGATGAAAAAGAAAAACTTCATTTTGAAAACCATTTCTCCCATCGGATTTTTTGTAGCCGCAATTCTAATGGCAAGCTGTTCCAAAGATGATCCAGCGGTAGAAACCCCAGATCCAGATCCTGTGGTGACACCTCCAGTGGTAACGCCAACATTTGCAGGGCCAACTTATGCAGATAATTATACTGCATTTGCAAGTTGGAACACTAGATCACAATGGAATCTGGCAAATGTACATGATCCGTCAGTCGAAAAATCGGGAGAATACTATTATATGTACCAAACCGATGCTTCGTACGGAAACGCACATGAGGGTAACGGACATTTTTTTTACAGAAGATCAAAAGATTTAATCAATTGGGAATTTATGGGATCTTCAATGGCTCAGGCTCCAGCTTGGGTAAAAGATTCTTTAAATAATAAAAGAGCCAGAATGAGTCCAGCTCTTCCTCCGATAGAAAATCCAAATTACGGATTTTGGGCACCGTGCGTTCGAAAAGTAGGTAATGTTTTCAGAATGTATTACAGCATCGTCGTAACCAATCCCATTACTGGAACAGACACCAATACTTCTTGGACAGAACGTGCTTTTATTGGTTTGGCTGAAACAACAGATTTGGCTTCTAATAATTGGGTTGATAAAGGAATGGTAGTCTGCTCAGAACCTGACGGCGTAAAAAGTTATGTTAGAAATGGAGGAAACGATTGGGATGCTTATTTTAAATTCAATGCCATTGATCCGAGTTTTATTGAAACCCCAGAAGGTGAACAATATTTAATTTACGGTTCTTGGCATTCTGGAATTGCAGCTTTAAAACTAAATCCGACAACAGGAAAACCAGATAAATTAAAAACAATCGACGATTACGGAGTTCGAATCGCGGGTCGTGGAAATGTAAATACAAATCGTTGGCAAGCACTTGAAGGACCAGAAATTATCTACAATCCAGACACGCAATATTATTATTTGTTTCTGGCTTATGACGAATTATCGGTTGCTTATAACACACGAGTTGCGCGTTCTAAAAACATTCTTGGTCCTTATGTAACCAACACTGGAATGAGTATTACAAACGGTGCAGAATGTTTTCCGTTGGTAACGCATCCCTATCAGTTTAAAAATCATACAGGTTGGGTTGGATTTGCGCACTGCGCTGTTTTTCAAAATCCAGAAACAAAACAATGGTTTTATGCTTCGCAGGCACGTTTGCCAGAAGGAGTTTCGGGAATTGCGGTTTCAAATGCAGTCATGATGGGACATGTGCATGGAATTCAATGGACAGAAGACGGCTGGCCTGTAATAGAACCAGAACGTTATGCTGGAGTTCCAACAACGACTTTTGCAGAAGGAAATCTGGTTGGAACATGGGAACAAATTACGATGAATTATCAGTACAAAACCATGCAGAAAGCGGTTACGATTTTTTTAACTGCCGACAAAAAAGTAAGTGGTGATATAACAGGCACTTGGTCTTACGATCCTGCAAAAAAAATTGCTACCATAAACGGAGTGAAATGCAACGTAATTGATGCCTGGGATTGGGAATCGGCAACCAGAAAAGTGACTTTAAGTTACACCGGAATTAATAGTGCTGGAATAGCGGTTTGGGGTAAAAAAATAAACTAGAAAATTCCAATTTTTAAAGAATAGCCACAGATTAAAGAATTAAAAAAATTAAAAAAATCTGCTCAATCTGCATAATCTGCGAGAGAAAATAAGTCACGACCCGAGCGATAGCGAATAGGCGAAGCAATTCGCAAATGTAATTCGAGAAAATTGGTACAATTCGTGGCAAAAAATAACAACAAATGAAAAACCTATTTATAAACCTTTCTGTTTTGCTTTTATCAATTGTGGGAACAGCACAATCTGTAAAATTCAACAACCCCATTATTACAGATAAATATACAGGAGATCCTGCAGCATTGGTTTACCAAGACAAAGTGTATTTGTATGCAGGTCATGATGAAGCGCCAAACGATTTTAACTTTTATAAAATGAATGAATGGCTGGTGTATTCTTCTTCTGATATGAAAAAATGGGAATCTCACCCTGTGCCATTGAAAGTAACCGATTTTAAATGGGCAAAAAGTGACGCATGGGCTTCGCAGGTAATAGAAAGAAATGGAAAATTTTATTGGTACGTAACGGTTGAACATGGAACTGTTCCAGGAAAATCGATTGGAGTTGCGGTTGCAGATAATCCGCTTGGACCTTTTAAAGATGCATTGGGAAAAGCATTAATCACCAACGATATGACCAAGTTTAGTGATATAAGCTGGGACGATATCGATCCGACTGTTTTTATTGATACTGACGGACAAGCGTATTTATTTTGGGGGAACACAGCCTGTCATTACGCCAAATTAAAAGAAAATATGACTGAAATAGACGGAGAAATTTATCACATAAAATTACCAAATTTCACTGAAGCACCATGGATTCATAAGCATAACGGCTGGTACTATTTGTCATACGCTTATGAGTTTCCTGAAAAAATTGCCTACGCCATGAGCAAATCCATTACTGGACCTTGGGAGTTTAAAGGAATTCTGAATGAATTAGCAGGAAACAGTAACACCAATCATCAATCTATAATTGATTTTAAAGGACAATCGTATTTCATTTATCATAACGGAGCATCAAAACCACATGGAGGAAGTTTTAGAAGATCTGTTTGTGTAGATAAATTATTTTATAACAAAGACGGAACAATGAAACGTGTCGTAATGACATCTGAAGGAATACAGTAAATTTTAGTGTTCAGTGTTCAGTTTTTTTAGTGTTCAGTCTTGAGGTTTTTAGTGCTCCGTTACAGTTTGATTTATATTATCTAAAGCAGTTCTCATTTAGCCAAAACTTAAACTTACTTAAATCACTTATATGGTTTACAAAAACATAAAATATACAATTTCAATTTTTTTGATGCTGACAACTTCGGTGATTATGGCGCAGGAAATTGTCGTACACGATCCTGTTGTTATTAAGCAAAAAGACACTTATTATTTGTATTGTACAGGGAACGGAATCAGTGTTTTTAGCTCGAAAGATTTAAAAAAATGGAACAAAGAACCACAAGTTTTCAAAGAAAAACCAGTTTGGGCAGATGGCGTTGCGGCCGATTTTAAAAATCATATTTGGGCGCCAGATATTTCATTTCACAACAATACCTATTATCTGTATTATTCAGTTTCGGCTTTCGCCAAAAACACATCGGCGATTGGCGTTGCGACTAATACAACTTTAGATCCAAAAGATAAAAATTACAAATGGGTTGATCACGGAATTGTCATTCAATCACAACCAAACAGAGATCTGTGGAACGCTATTGATCCGAATCTAATTTTTGATGAAAACAACACGCCTTGGCTTTCTTTCGGTTCTTTTTGGGAAGGATTGAAATTGGTAAAATTAAATCCCGATTTAAAATCGATTGCAGAACCTCAGGAATGGCATACGATTGCAAAACGCAAAAGATCTTTTGAATTAGCAGACTCAGATCCGGGAGATGGCGCGCTGGAAGCTCCTTTCATTTTTAAGAAAAACGGATACTATTATCAATTTCTTTCTTGGGATTTATGCTGTCGCGGAGAAAAAAGCACTTACAAAGTGGTTGTTGGAAGATCAAAAAATGTAGCAGGACCTTATTTGGATAAAGAAGGGAAACAACTCGATCAAGGTGGAGGAAGTTTAGTAGTTGAAGGGGATGAAAATTACTTTGGCGTAGGCCATAACAGTGCTTATACTTTTGACGGAAAAGATTATATGTTTTATCATGCTTATGAAAAAAAGTCCAATGGAACGCCAAGATTAGTGGTTAGAGAAATTAAATGGGATGCCGATTTCTGGCCTGTTTTAAAATAGAATACAAATACAATGAAGAAATATAACTTACCAATTTTAACGATTTTGATGTTATTACTTGTTTTGGCTTCTTGTAAGGAAACCAAAAATAAAGTGGTGCAAAATAAAACATCGGCCTTAAAAGCAGGTTATGAAATCGAACCGGTTAACATTCAAAATGTAAAACTGACAGATTCTTTTTGGCTTCCAATTATCAAAAGAGTGCAGGAAGTAACAATCGAATATGCGATTAAGAAATGTGATGAAGAAGGTCGTTTTGAGAACTTTTTAATCGCTGGAAAACAGAAAACTGGAAAAGTGCGAGGCGATATGCCTTTTGATGATACCGATGTTTACAAAATCATAGAAGGAGCATCCAACACTTTAATCAGTGCTCCGAATCCGAAATTGGAAAGAGTTTTAGATTCGATGATTGCCATTGTAAAAATTGGTCAGGAACCAGACGGATATATTACCACTTGGAGAACGATAAATCCCGCAAAACCACCAGCACCTTGGGTTCCTGTAATTGAAGGAAAACGTTGGGAATCTTTGCAGATTAGCCACGAATTGTATAATCCAGGACATTTAATTGAAGCGGCAATCGTGCATTATGAAGCCACAGGAAAAACCAATTTTCTTGACATTGCGATAAAAGCTGCCGATATGCTGGTGCGAACTTTTGGAGATAATCCAGGACAGGTAAAAGGAGTTCCGGGGCATCAGATTGTAGAAACGGGCTTGATAAAATTATACCAGATTACAGGAAAAGAAGATTATCTGAAATTGGCAAAATACTATTTGGACAATCGCGGAAATCCGAACAATCATAAATTATACGGAGAATATGCACAGGATCATATTCCTGTAATTCAGCAAAATGAAGCTGTGGGGCATGCGGTTCGTGCCGTTTATATGTACGCAGGAATGACCGATATTGTTGCCATGACCAAAGATAAAGCCTATGAAAATGCCGTAAATAATTTATGGGATAATATGGTCAATAAAAAAATGTACATCACAGGCGGAATCGGTTCAAGACACGACGGTGAAGCTTTTGGAGCCAATTATGAATTACCAAATCTAACGGCTTACAACGAAACCTGTGCGGCAATTGGCGATGTATATTGGAATCATAGACTGCATAATTTATACGGGAAATCACAATATTTTGATGTCATAGAAAGAACGATGTATAATGGATTAATTTCGGGTATTTCGCTTGACGGAAAACAATTTTTCTATCCAAATGCCTTAGAAGCCGATGGTGTTTACAAATCAAACAGAGGCTCTTGCACGCGTCAGGCTTGGTTTGACTGCTCTTGCTGTCCAACTAATTTAATTCGTTTTATTCCGTCAATTCCAGGATTGATTTATTCGAAAACAAAGAACGATTTGTATGTGAATTTATATGCTTCAAACGATGCTTCTTTCACCTTAGGAAAAACCGATTTACAGATTTCGCAACAGACTTCTTATCCTTGGAACGGAAAAGTTAGAATCTCGGTTAATCCTAAAAAAGAAAGCCAATTCACGATTAAACTTAGAGTTCCAGGCTGGGCAAGAAATGAAGTTTTGCCAGGAGATTTGTATACGTATAAGAAGGCTTCAACTCAAAAACCAACCATTACTGTAAACGGAGAAATAGTAGCAATTCAGCCTGAAAATGGCTATTTCAATGTGACTAGAAGCTGGAAAAAAGGAGACAAAATAGCGCTTAATTTCCCGATGGAAGTTCAAGAAGTAGAGACTAATTCTAAAGTTGAAACAAACAAAAACAAAGTGTCTTTAGAATATGGTCCGATAGTATATGCTGTTGAAGAAATCGACAATAAAAACAACTTTGATAAAATCGACATTTCTTCTTCAGATACTTTCAAAGTGAGAAAAGAAGCCAATTTATTGCAAGGTGTAAATGTCATCGAAAATTCAAAATTCAAAGCCATTCCATATTATTCTTGGTCAAATCGTGGAGTTGGGAAAATGAAAGTGTGGATTGATTTTAAAGACTGAATTCCTCACAAATAAATTAAATGCAAACAAACCAGTATAACATGCAAACAAACCTATTAAAAAATTGGGCACTTTCAGCAATTGTTTTTGTAAGTGTTTCTTCCTGTACAGATAAAAAAGCAGAAAAAGAACTGTCTAAAGAAGTGACTACTACAAAAACAACTTTAACTAATAAACCTATAGTCTTGCAAAGAGCAGATCCTTTTATTTACAAGCATACAGATGGGTACTACTATTTTACAGGATCGGTACCAACCTACGACGCTATAGAGTTAAGACGTGCAAAATCTATTGCTGAGCTTCAAAATGCTGAAACCTTTAGAGTATGGGAAAAACATAAAAGCGGACCAATGAGTCGTCATGTGTGGGCTCCTGAAATTCATTATTTAGATGGAAAATGGTACGTGTATTTTGCAGCAAGTGAAGAAGAGGATATTTGGAAATTAAGACCGTATGTTTTGCAATGTACAGGTCAGGATCCTTTACGTGACAAGTGGATTGAACTTGGGCAAATGCAGGCAGCTGATGCAGATCCGAAAAGCTTTACCGATTTTTCTCTGGACGGAACTGTATTTGAGCATAAAAATAAACGCTATTTCTGTTGGGCAGAAAAAACAGGCGGACAGTTCGCTGCTTCCAATTTGTATTTAGCCGAAATGGAATCGCCAGTAAAACTAAAAACAGTTCAATTCATGCTAACAACTCCGGATTATGATTGGGAACGCGTTGGTTTTTGGGTAAATGAAGGTCCGGCAGTTATTAAAAACAAAGGAAAAATTTACATTACTTTTTCGGCAAGTGCTACTGGTTCTTGTTACAGTATGGGAATGATGGAAGCAGATGAAAACGCTGATTTACTAGATAGAAATTCTTGGAAAAAATCCAGATATCCAGTATTAAAAACCAATGAAGCAAAGAAAATTTATGGACCAGGGCATAACTCATTCACGGTGGATGAAAACGGAGAACCATTAGTAATTTATCATGCGAGGGATTACGAAAAAGCTGTTGGTGATCCAAAAGTAGTTCCTGCAACAGATAAAAGACCGTTGAAAGAAATTATTGCAGATCCGTTATATGATCCTAATCGTCATGCGAGAATGATGAAATTAAAATTTGATGAAAGTGGTAGACCAACATTCGAATTTAACTAAAAACTCCAAATGGTAATGACGAAAATTCATTCACAGCACTAACCAAAATTAGTCCAAAAGAAAGTCAGTTTTAGATAAGTGGAAGTAAAGTTCAGTATGATTTTCCAGCTTATTCTTTGACTGTTTTGAAAATTAAGATGAAATAATCGCAAGATTATAAATGTAACATTGACATTTATTTTTTGTTTTGAGCTTAAATCTTTGTTTTGATGCATTTTTTGTAAAAATTAAAGAACAGAATTTTATTAAGTGTTTTTTATACACTTATAAATTATTTATAATTATATTTGTCAATATTTTAAAAATAAAATACGAATGAAAAATTATGTAATAGGATTGGACTACGGAACAGATTCTGTTCGCGCGGTGCTAATTGATACAGAAAATGGGCAGGAGCTGGCATCGAATGTTTCTCATTACAAAAGATGGAAAAACAAACAATATTGTGACGCTTCTATAAACCAATTTCGTCAGCATCCTTTGGATCATATCGAAGGATTAGAAATTACGATTCAAAACGTTGTAAAAGAAAGTAAAGTAGATCCTTCGTTAGTAAAAGGAATTTGTATTGATACAACTGGATCGTCTCCGGTTCCGGTTACAAAAGACGGAACGCCCTTGGCCTTGACAAAAGGTTTTGAAGAAAACCCAAATGCAATGATGGTTTTATGGAAAGACCATACTTCTATAAATGAAGCAAACGAAATCAACGAATTGGCAGTAAGCTGGGGTGGAGAAGATGTTACAAAATATGTGGGCGGAATTTATTCTTCTGAATGGTTTTGGGCAAAAATCCTTCATATTGCAAGACAAGACGAAGCGGTTAGAAATGCAGCGCACACCTGGATGGAGCATTGCGATTTAATGACGTATTTGTTAATTGAAGATAAAGATTTAAAAACCTTCAAAAGAAGCCGTTGCGCCGCAGGTCACAAAGCAATGTGGCACGCAGACTGGAACGGATTACCGCCAGTTGAATTCTTAGAAAAATTACATCCGTATTTAGCGCAGCTTCGCGGTAATTTATACGATGAAACTTATACCTCTGATTTAGTTGCCGGAAATTTAAGCAAAGAATGGGCAGATCGTTTAGGGCTTTCGACAGAAACTGTTGTGGCTGTTGGAACTTTTGATGCACATTCTGGAGCGGTTGGAGCTAAAATCGAAGAGAATACTTTAGTTCGTGTTATGGGAACTTCAACTTGTGATATCCTTGTTGGTTCTTATGATGAGGTGGGAACAAAAACGGTTCGCGGAATCTGCGGACAAGTTGACGGTTCTGTTATTCCGGGCTTTATTGGTTTAGAAGCAGGACAATCTGCTTTTGGAGATTTATTGGCTTGGTACAAAGAATTATTAATGTGGCCAACTGAACATTTATTAGGAACATCTTCTGTTTTAAATGAGGCTCAAAAAGAGCAGTTAAGAGAGGAATTCAGCGATAAATTAATTGTAGAATTAACGAAAGAAGCAGAGAAAATCCCCGTTTCAGAAAGTCTTCCAATTGCTTTGGACTGGATTAACGGACGCAGAACTCCAGATGCCAATCAGGAATTAAAAAGTGCGATTTCGAATCTTTCTTTAGGAACAAAAGCACCTCATATTTTTAAAGCTTTAGTAAACGCAATCTGTTTTGGAGCGAAGAAAATTGTAGATCGTTTTGAAGAAGAAGGTGTAAAAATCGACAGCGTAATCGGAATTGGCGGTGTTGCGCGTAAATCTCCTTTTATTATGCAGACTTTGGCGAATGTTTTAAACAAGCCAATTAAAGTTGCAGCTTCAGACCAAACACCAGCTTTAGGAGCGGCAATTTATGCAGCCGTTGCAGCTGGAATTTATCCAAATGTAATTGAAGCAAGTCAGAGAATCGGAAGTGATTTTGATGGTGAATATTTCCCTCAGACAGACCAAGTTGAAGCGTATCATAAACTGCTTTTGGGATACGAAAAATTAAGTGCTTTTGCAGATCCAAACCTTAAAATATCGCAACATGAGCTCTCAATATAAAGATTTAAAACAAGAATGTTACGAAGCCAATATGCAGTTAAATGCATTGAATTTGGTGGTGTATACTTTTGGAAATGTAAGTGCCGTGGATAGAAAAAATGGTGTTTTTGCCATTAAGCCAAGCGGTGTTCCTTACGAAGATTTAAAACCTGAAGATATCGTAATTGTCGATTTTGATAATAATGTTATTGAAGGCACAATGCGTCCGTCATCTGACACAAAAACGCATGCTTATTTGTACAAACATTGGCCAAATATTGGCGGAGTGGCTCATACGCACGCTACTTATTCTGTGGCTTGGGCACAATCGCAACAAGATATTCCAATTTTCGGAACAACGCATGCCGATCATTTAACGGCAGATATTCCGTGTGCGCCACCGATGGCAGATCATTTAATTGAAGGAAACTACGAACACAATACTGGAATTCAGATTCTAGATTGCTTCAAAGAAAAGAATCTTTCTTATGAAGAAGTAGAAATGATTCTGATTGGAAATCACGGTCCGTTTGCATGGGGGAAAAATGCGGCAAAAGCGGTTTACAACAGTAAAGTTCTAGAAGTTGTGGCAGAAATGGCTTACTTGACTTTACAAATAAATCCAAACGCACCAAGATTAAAAGATTCATTAATAAAGAAACATTACAACCGTAAACACGGAAAAGATTCGTATTACGGACAATAAAAGTTTTGTTTCAGGTTTTTTTTGTTTCAAGTTGTTGGAACGTGAAAATTGGAACGTGAAACAAACATGAACAAAACAATAAAATAACAATTTAAGTTTTTTCAGATTCTAACAACGTGAAACCTGAAACTTGAAACAAAATAAACAAAAACAATAATATAACAATAAGATTTTCGCCATTTCAAGAACTTGACTCGAGAGCTCTGCTCGAACAGGTGAAGCAAACTTGAAACAAAGAAAACTTGAAACAAAATAAAAAATGATTGATATATCTCAAAAACAAGTATGGTTTGTAGTAGGAAGCCAGGAATTATACGGTGAAGAAACACTTAGAAAAGTAGCGGAACACTCTCAGATAATTGCAAAAGGATTAGACGCTTCGTCTTCAATTCCAGTAAAAGTGGTTTACAAAGATGTGGTGAAATCTCCATCGCAGATTTTAGATGTATGTTTGGCGGCGAATTCTACTAAAAACTGTATCGGAATTATCGCTTGGATGCATACTTTCTCTCCAGCAAAAATGTGGATTGGCGGTTTAAATATCCTTAAAAAACCATTATGCCATTTACACACACAATATAATGCTGAAATTCCGTGGGGAAGCATCGACATGGATTTCATGAACTTGAACCAATCGGCTCACGGAGATCGTGAATTCGGTTTTATCATGTCTAGATTACGTAAAAAACGTAAAGTTGTTGTTGGACATTGGGAAGATCAAAGAGTGCAGAAACAATTAGGAATCTGGTCAAGAGTTGTCTTAGGATGGGACGAACTTCAAAACTTAAAAGTTGCTCGTATTGGAGACAATATGCGTGAAGTTGCCGTAACAGAAGGTGATAAAGTGGAGGCTCAAATTCGTTTCGGAATGTCTGTAAACGGTTACGATTCTTCAGATGTTACCAAACATATCGAAAAAGTAACTGACAAAGAATTAAATGATTTATTAGCCGTTTACGAGCAATCATACAACTTAACAGATTCATTAAAAGAAGGCGGTGCACAAAGAAGTTCTTTGGTTGAAGCAGCAAAAATCGAATTAGGATTAAGAGCTTTCCTTGAAGAAGGAGGATTCGGTGCTTTTACAGATACATTTGAAAACCTTGGAGCTTGGAAACAACTTCCAGGAATTGCCACACAAAGATTAATGGCCGATGGTTATGGTTTTGGTGGAGAAGGAGACTGGAAAACAGCTGCAATGGTTAGAGCTTTAAAAGTAATGTGTATTGGTTTAGAAGGCGGAACTTCCTTCATGGAAGATTATACATACCATTTCACACCACAAAAATCATATGTTTTAGGATCTCATATGTTAGAGATTTGTCCATCTATTGCTGACGGAAAACCTTCATGTGAAGTTCATCCATTAGGAATTGGAGGAAAAGAAGACCCTGCTCGTTTGGTGTTTAATTCGCCTGCAGGAGATGCAATCAATGTTTCTTTGGTTGATATGGGAACTCGTTTCCGTTTAATCGTGAACGAAGTTGAAGCTATAAAACCAATGGCAGAATTACCAAAACTTCCAGTTGCTAGAGTTTTATGGGATTGTAAACCAAATTTAGAAGTTGCAGCAACAGCTTGGATTTTAGCTGGAGGAGCGCACCACACGGTTTACAGCCAGTCAATCACAACAGAATATATGGAAGATTTTGCAGACATCGCTGGAATCGAATTATTGGTAATCGATGAAAAAACGACTGTAAGAGAGTTTAAAGATAAAATCAATGCTAACGAAGCGTATTTCCATTTGTTTCAACACGGCCTGTAAGGCGGTAAAATGTAATTTGTAAGATGTAAAATGTGAAAAAACTTAAAAAGGTAATTTTTACATTTTTAAAATGATTAAATTTCACATCTAACAATTTACATCTAACATTTAACTTTTTTACAAACCCAAAATTATCATTTATGAATGTATTAAAACGCTCTCTTTTCATATTAAGCATGCTTGGTATTGCTATAGTTTCAGTTCAGTGTAAAGGCGATAAAAAAGCTGATACAGAAAAAACGGA
Organism: Flavobacterium sp. ACN2; assembly: GCF_002303885.1. Taxonomy (GTDB): domain Bacteria; phylum Bacteroidota; class Bacteroidia; order Flavobacteriales; family Flavobacteriaceae; genus Flavobacterium. The sequence goes on from NZ_MRCM01000014.1 coordinate 135,897, forward strand.
AGCCGATGCAAAAGCTTTAGTTACAATTGACAAATCGGAATATGGAACTACTGCTAAAGGAGAAAAAGTAGAAAGCTATAAATTGAAAAACCAAAACGGGATGGAAGTGGACATCATCACTTTTGGTGGAAGAATTACGGATTTGAAAGTGCCTAATAAAGCTGGTGTTTCTGAAAATGTAGTAATAGGATTCAGTTCTTTGGCTCAATATGAAAAAGAAAATCCATTTTTTGGAGCTTTGATCGGAAGATACGGAAACCGAATTGCCAAAGGTAAATTTTCATTAGATGGAAAAGAATATCAATTGGCTTTAAACAACGCCCCAAATGCTTTGCACGGAGGTCCACAAGGGTTTTTTAATGTAGTTTGGAAAGCAGATGAGGTTAAATCTGGTGATACAGCTTCTTTAAAATTATCTTATGTAAGTAAAGATATGGAAGAAGGTTATCCAGGAAACTTAAAGGTTTTTGTGACTTATACCTTGACAAATGATAATCAGTTGGAAGTGCTTTACGAAGCAACAACAGACAAAAAAACAGTTGTTAATTTAACTCAACATTCATACTTCAATCTATCAGGAGATTTTACCAAAACAATCTTGGATCATGAATTGACTTTAAATGCTGATAAATTAGTTCCAGTTGATGCAGATTTGATTCCGACAGGAAAATTAGAAGATGTTGCTGGTACACCTTTCGATTTCAGAACTCCAAAATTAATTGGAAAAGATATCAATGCTAAAAATGAGCAGTTAGAAAAAGGAAAAGGTTACGACCACTGTTGGGTGTTGAATAACTCTGAAAAAGGAAAAACAATTATTGCAAAAGTATATCACGCAGCAAGCGGAAGGATTATGGAAATGACAACAGACGAACCTGGAATTCAGTTCTACTCTGGAAATTTCCTTGATGGAACTTTACCAATGTCAAATGGAGGAACTTTTGCACACAGAACAGGATTGTGTTTAGAAACAGAACATTATCCAGATTCTCCAAACCAGAAAAATTTCCCAACAACGGTTTTAAACCCGGAAGAAAATTATAAAACTAAAACTACTTTTAAATTCTCGGTAAAAAAATAGTTTTAGAATCTGTTAATTAGTTTAGTAATTCTCTAAAAACCTCGGAAGTTAAATGCTTTCGAGGTTTTTTTATTTGTAAATAATAAAACGCATTAAGATTTGTAATGACTTTGTTAATTTGTTAAATTATTTCTTACGTTTGTAATATAACTATAACAAAAACCTCCCTTATGAAAAAACCACTTCAAGCATTACTGCTATTATTAACTTCTTCATTATTTGGAATTGTACATGCTCAGGTTCAGATGAATTCTAAATTTGACACGCCTTATGGTAACAATACTGCTGTCGGAAAGTTTGTCGAACTCAATGGAGCTAAAATCTATTATGAAGAATATGGAAAGGGAGAACCGTTGTTATTGATTCACGGAAATAGTGGAAGTATTGAAACAATGGGAAATCAGATTGCTTATTTTAAAAGTAAATACAGAGTTATTGCTCTTGATAGTAGAGGACAAGGCAAATCAGAGTTGAAAACAGATTCTTTAACATTTGTCCAAATGACAAAAGATACTGAAGCATTAGTTAATCACTTAAAACTGGATTCAATAAGTATTATTGGATGGAGTGACGGAGGAATTGTTGGATTACAAATGGGGATTTCAGGGAAGTCAAAAATAAAGAAAATTATAGCGATGGGTGCCAATTTACGACCTGATTCTACAGCTATTTATTCGTGGGCGGCAAAATATGTTCAGAATTTTAGGAAATTGATTATTTCAAAAATTAAAGAAAAAGACACTAGTGAGAATTGGAATCTGCTGAAACAACTTACTGGACTTTTGGCATATCAACCTAATATTGCAGCAAAAGATTTATCAAAAATAAAAGCAAAAGTGCTTGTAATAGCTGGAGATAGAGACGTAATCAGAAATGAGCATACCGTTGAAATTTTCGAAAATATACCTAAGGCACAGCTATGTATTATGCCTGGAGAAACCCATTTTGCGCCGGCTTCAAGCCCGGAAGTATTTAATGCAATAGCAAATAAGTTTTTATCAGAACCTTTTAAAAGACCAGATTCAGATTTTACTAAATGGGATAAATAAAATTGGATCAACAGAATTGTGTTATTTTAGCCATGAATTATTTAATTCGTGGCTAAAAAAAACAAAAAAAATGACTTTCAAACACATTTTCAAAGCAGAAGCAAACTGGACTTCCAAACAAAAATTAGCAGATTCTTCCAAAAGATTCTATACCAAAAGCCATCAAATTCAAGTTGAAGGAAAACCCATTTTAGATGTTTCGGCAGCAAAAGCTTTTAAAGGTGATCCAGAATTATACAATCCTGAAGATTTATTGTTAAGCAGTTTAGTTTCCTGCCACATGATGTCATATTTATATGTCTGCTCACAAAACGGAATAGAAGTTCTGGAGTATTCAGACAATGCAGAAGCGACCTTAGAAGTAAATCCAGATGGAAGCGGACGTTTTGTTGAGGCAAGATTATATCCGAAAGTAAAAATCTCAAATTCAGACCAAATAGAATTGGCTTTAGAGTTGCATCATAAAGCAAATCAATTGTGTTTTATTGCTAATTCTTGCAATTTTCCTGTTTTGCATGAGGGGAGTTGTGAAGTAATATAAAAGAAAAAACCTCTTCCGTTAAGAAGAGGTTTTTCGTACCCGGAGCCGGAGTCGAACCGGCACGGTTTCCCACAGGTGTTTGAGACCAGCGCGTCTACCAATTCCGCCATCCGGGCTTAGCAGACGAAAAAATAACCAAAAGCGATTATTTTAACGCAATAGAATGAAGTCATAAATGGCGCCATTCCTTTAACACGGTGCAAATGTAAAAAATAATTTTAAACGAACTACTAAAAATACTTAAATTTTTGCTTTCAGTGTTCAATAAATTTTATAAATTTGCAGCTCGTTAAAACGAAGCACACACAACTAACTACATCCGAGACATTTATACGCATTCCACTTTATTGAAATATAAAGTTGAATTTTTTTAAAAGTAACGGGATAAAACAACAAATTACAATGTCGCACCTAGAACCAGAAGCTAAAATTTTTGCTTGTTCACAAAGTGTTTATCTTGCAGAAAAAATTGCAAAAGATTACGGAATTCCGTTAGGAAAAGTAACGATGTCAACGTATAGTGATGGAGAATTTCAGCCGTCTTACGAAGAATCAATAAGAGGTTTACGAGTATTCATCGTATGTTCAACTTTTCCAAGTGCAGATAATCTGATGGAATTGTTGTTAATGATTGATGCGGCAAAACGTGCATCAGCAAGACATATTACAGCTGTTATGCCTTATTTTGGTTGGGCAAGACAAGATAGAAAAGACAAACCAAGAGTTCCAATTGGAGCAAAGTTAGTGGCAAACCTATTGACTGCTGCAGGAGCAACAAGAATCATGACTATGGATTTGCACGCAGACCAGATTCAAGGATTCTTTGAAAAACCAGTAGATCATTTATTTGCATCTACCATCTTTTTACCATACGTAGAAAGTTTAAAATTAGATAATCTAACAATTGCATCTCCAGATATGGGAGGTTCAAAAAGAGCATATGCTTACTCTAAGTTTTTAGAATCAGATGTAGTAATCTGTTACAAACAAAGAAAAGCAGCCAACGTTATCGACACTATGGAGCTTATTGGTGAAGTAAAAGGACGTAACGTAATCTTAGTAGATGACATGATCGATACAGGAGGAACTTTAGCGAAAGCGGCAGACCTAATGATCGAAAAGGGAGCGCTAAGTGTAAGAGCAATTTGTACGCACGCTATTTTATCTGGCGGAGCATACGAAAAAATCGAAAACTCAAAATTAACTGAGTTAATCGTAACAGATTCTATTCCGTTAAAGAAAGAGTCAAAAAAGATAAAAGTGGTAAGCTGTGCGCCTCTATTTGCTGAGGTTATGCAGATGGTTCACCACAACAATTCCATCAGTGGAAAATTCATTATGTAAAAGCAGTAAGCTGTAGGCATTAGGCCGTAAGCTTATTTACTTTGCATAAAAAGCCTGAAGTCTAGTGCTTAAAGCTTACAAAATAGAATATTTATATTAATAACTATATTTTTTTTACAATGAAATCGATTACAATTAAAGGATCAGAAAGAGAAAGCGTGGGCAAAGTGTCAACTAAAGCCTTACGTAATGCTGGAGCGGTTCCTTGCGTGTTATACGGAGGAAATCAAGCAGTACACTTCTCAGCAGACGCTGCAGCGTTCAAAAACTTGGTTTACACTCCAAATGCACACACAGTTGTGATTGAGCTTGGAAAAGGAAAATCATTCAATGCAATTTTGCAAGATATCCAAGTTCACCCAGTAACTGACAAAATTTTACACATTGACTTCTTCCAATTATTTGATGATAAAGAAATCACAATGGAAGTTCCTGTGAAAATCGTTGGTACATCTAAAGGTGTTCTTGCGGGAGGTGTTTTACGTTTAAACCAACGTAAATTAAAAGTTAAAGCTTTACCAGCAAATCTTCCTGATTTCGTTGAAGCTGACATCACTCCACTTGAAATGGGTAACAAATTATATGTTACTAAAGTTGGAAAACCAGAGTACAAAATTATGCACCCAGACAACACAGTTGTTTGTCAAGTGAGAATCTCTCGTGCTGCTATGAAAGCTGCTCAAGAGGCTGCAAAAGCTGCAAAAGCTCCTGCAAAAGGAAAGAAAAAATAATTTTTTTTCAAACTATACAAAAAGCCTCAATCTTACGATTGGGGCTTTTTTATTGAGGTTCTGAGATGCTGAGTTCCTAAGGTTCTAAGTTTTTTACTGCAAAAGTGCCTCGACTCCGCTCAGCCTGACAAATAGTATACGTATTAGGTTGAGCGGAGTCGAAGCTACTTTAAGAATTCTCTAATTGCCACATTCTCAAATTCTCTAATTATTTTTTAGAAGCAGCAACTTTCCGTTTTCATAAGATGTAACATTCCTGCCATCCGCTGTATCTTTTCCTGGCTAAAGAAGCCAGAAAAAGGATGCCGCTCCTGTCAGGGCTAGTAAGAAAATATCTTTTTCATAAGGTCCTAAGTTGCTAAGAGTCTGAGATACTAAGTTTTTTCATCGTTGTCAGACTGAGCGAAGTCGAAGTCTTTGTGTTCCTTGCAAATCTCAGTAAAAGCTATTTCTTAGCGTTCTTAGCGCAAAACCCTTGCGATCTTTGCGGTTAAATCTCGGGCAACAGTCAATTATCTAATTGTCACATTTTCAAATTATCTAATTATCCAATTGCCACATTCTCTAATTAGTCTTACTTTTGCAATCATGATAAAATGGATAACAAAACTGTTTTCATCGCCATCAAAAGAAGGGAACACACAAGATAATAGCAAACCGGAGGTTCACGAACACCAAAAAAACAATATAGAAAGCGTGAGTAAAAAATATTTAATCGTCGGATTAGGAAATATCGGAGCCGAATACGTAAACACCAGACATAATATCGGATTTAAAGTCCTAGACTTTTTAGCAAAAAAAGAAGGGCTTTCATTTGAAACCGTAAAACTAGGCGCTTTGGCTGAATACAAATTTAAAGGAAGAACCTTTTTTCTTTTAAAGCCAAACACTTACATGAACTTAAGCGGTAAAGCGGTAAAATATTGGATGGATAAAGAAAATATACCATTGGAGAATATTTTGGTCATTACAGACGATTTAAATCTGTCATTTGGTACTATTAGAATCAAACCAAAAGGAAGCGACGGTGGTCATAACGGTTTAAAAAACATTAATTTGGTTTTAAATACACAGAATTATACACGCTACAGATTTGGTATTAGTGATGAATTTAAAAAAGGGCAGCAGGTAGATTATGTTTTAGGAGAATGGACACCTGAAGAAGAAGCAAAACTTCCAGAACGTTTAGAAACTTCAGCAGAAATTATTAGAACTTTTGGAACGGCTGGTTTAGAAAATACAATGACAACATTTAATGGAAAATAAAGATTTTCAGATGTTTATATTGTAAAAATGTAAATTATCAGAGAATTTAATTCAATTATAACGAAATAGTATTTTCAATTCCAAAGTTAAATGTCTAAATTTGGGATAAATTATTTATAAACCATAAAAATCATAATACCATGGCTTTTGAATTACCACAATTACCTTATGCATACGATGCATTAGAACCACATATTGATGCACGTACAATGGAAATCCATCATACAAAGCACCACAACGCCTACACTACAAATCTTAACGCAGCTATTGCTGGAACAGATTTGGAAGGAAAAACAATCGAAAACATCTTAATCAACTTAGATAAATCTAACGCTGCGGTTCGTAACAATGGTGGAGGTTTTTACAACCACAATTTATTCTGGACTGTAATGTCTCCAAACGGAGGAGGATTGCCTACAGGTGATTTATTGGCTGCAATCGAAGCTTCTTTCGGATCATTCGAAGAATTTAAAGCAAAATTTGCTAAAGCTGGAGCTACACAATTCGGTTCTGGTTGGGCTTGGTTAACAGTTCAAAAAGGAGGGAAATTAGAAGTTGTAGGTACTCCAAATCAAGATAATCCACTAATGCCAGAAGTTGCTGGTAACGGTGGGACTCCAATCTTAGGAATGGACGTTTGGGAGCACGCTTACTACTTAAACTACCAAAACAGAAGACCAGATTATATTGAAGCTTTTTTCAGTGTAATTAACTGGACAGAAGTTGCTAGAAGATTTGCTTTAGACAAATAAGAAAATAGAATAAAGAATAAAGATAAAAGACGAGCCCAAAGGTGCTCGTCTTTTTTTATATATACATTTTCGTTCTATTCTCTTTCTTCTATTTTCTTTCCTCTATTTTCTTTCCTCTCTTCTCAAAAAAAAGAAAAATAAAAAAGGCAGATATTACTCTGCCTTTTTTGCCCCAAATCTACCATAAACTTAACCTACTAATGTTATGGTCCTGTAAAGGTATGGCAGATGTTTTTTTAAAAGAAACTTATCAGATAAAAAGCAAGTATATCCGATTAAAGGCGTATAATGCTTGTTTTTGTGAATCGCGGATGTATTTCAATAAAAAAGGCGGAATTTCTTCCACCTTTTTTGCCCCAAATCTACCATAAACTAACCTACTAATGTTATGGTTCAGTAAATGTATGGTGGACATTTTTATAAAGAAAATTTTTTAGATGAAACGCAATTATATCCGATAAAAATCATTTAAGTAATTGTTTTTCAGTGTATTACGGATTAAAATAAAAAAGGCAGATATTACTCTGCCTTTTTTGCCCCAAATTTACCATAAACTAACCTACTAATGTTATGGTGTAGTAAATGTATGGTGGATATTTTTGTGATGAAAAAAATTTAGATGAAAGGTAAGTAAATCCGATTAAGAGATATAATCGGCTGTTTATAAATTGTTTGAGTTAATTCCAATAAAAAAGGTGGAATTTCTTCCACCCTTTTTGCCCCAAATCTACCATAAACTTAACCTACTAATGTTATGGTATCTCAAAAGTATCATAGCTTTTCAATTTCACCAAAGAAATAGGATGAACGGCAAAAAAAACCGATGAAATGCACAATTTAACCTTTTGTTAGTATTTTATTAATAAGCTCGAGCATCTTTTCCTTCGTAAAAATTCATGAAGGCGCGATTTACAACTCGATTTCCACCAGGAGTTGGGTAGTCTCCTGTAAAGTACCAGTCTCCTAAATTTTTAGGACATGCTTTGTGTAAATCGTCTACGGTTTGGAAGATGATTTTAACTTCAGCATTTATTTCTGGTGAGCTTAACATTTCTGCTATTTTATCTGAAATCTCCTCGTCTGTAAACTGGTCGTAAATTGCTGTTACGTAGTTTACAACATCTTTATCAAGGAAATTTTCTTGAGCTTTACATTTTGCATATACTTCATCTACAATATGGTAAAGATTTCTTTCTTTTAATAAAGCAAGAGCAGCTCTAAAAGCAACTAGGCCTTCTAGTTTTGCCATATCAATTCCGTAACAATCTGGATAACGAATTTGTGGTGCAGATGAAACGATTACGATACGTTTTGGTTTCAAGCGATCCATCATTTTAATGATACTCATTTTCAATGTAGTACCCCGAACAATACTGTCGTCGATAATTACCAAATTATCTTCTGGTTTAATTACACCATAAGTAACATCATAAACGTGAGCCACTAAATCGTCACGGCTGCTGTCTTCGGTAATAAAAGTTCTAAGTTTAGCATCTTTAATGGCAACTTTCTCTGTGCGAATTTTTACAGCTAAAAGTTCCTGAAGGGTTTCTGTCGTTAATGTATTTCTATTATCAAGAATATAATTGTTTTTTCTCTGGTTTAAGAAATCCTGAGCAGCTTCAACTAAACCATAAAAAGAAGTTTCGGCTGTATTTGGAATATAAGAGAAAACAGTGTTATCTGTATCGCTATCAATAGCTTTAAGAACAGCTGGTAAAATTAATTTTCCTAAATCTTTACGTTCTTGATAAATTTCGGCGTCGCTTCCTCTTGAGAAATAAATTCTTTCGAACGAACAAGCTTTTTTGATTGTTGGTTCCAAGATTTGATTCATAGAAACATTTCCGTTTTTCTTAATGATTAAAGCGTGGCCCGGATCGATTTCTTGAACACTTTCAAAAGGAACGTTGAATACAGTTTGAATAACAGGTCTTTCAGAAGCTACGACCACAACTTCATCATCTTGATAAAAGTAAGCTGGACGAATTCCTGCTGGATCTCTAAAAACAAAAGCATCACCATGACCTAATAAACCAGCCATTGCATAACCTCCATCTAAGTTTTTGGCCGAACGGCCTAATATTTTAGCGATATCCAAACGTTCTGCAATTACTGGAGAAGCTTCTCTTTTAGAATATCCTTCAGCTTTACAGTCTTGGTACAATTGCATTACTTCCTTGTCTAAGAAGTGACCAATTTTTTCCATTACCGTAACAGTATCAGCCATTTCTTTTGGATGCTGTCCTAATTCAACCAGATTTTCGAAAAGCTCTTTAACATTGGTCATGTTGAAGTTTCCAGCCAAAATCAAGTTGCGGTGCATCCAGTTACTTTGACGTAAAAATGGGTGAACACTCTCGATGCTGTTTTTTCCAAAAGTTCCGTAACGAACGTGGCCTAAAAACAATTCTCCAACGTACGGAATATTTGCTTTTAGTTCTTTCATGTCGTCTCCCAGTTCTGGATGCGCTTTTAGTTCTTCACTAACGCGCTCATTGATTTGTTTGAAAACATCCTGGATAGGTTGCGAATGATTTGATCGAACTCTGCTAATATAGCGCTGTCCAGGTTCAACATCAAATTTAATGCTAGCAAAACCAGCACCGTCTTGTCCGCGGTTGTGCTGTTTTTCCATCATTAAATACATCTTCTGGATTCCGTAGAAAGCAGTTCCGTATTTTTCTTTATAATATTCAAGCGGTTTTAGTAGTCTAACTAAGGCTATACCACATTCGTGTTTTAAAGCGTCGCTCATTGTTTTTTGTTATTTGTGTGTTGTTGTTGTAAGTTGTGTGTATTAACGTAATAAAAAAAGCCCCGTTTTATCGAGGCTCTTAGGCATTATATTTCTATGTCAAACTGAGTTAACGACTTAAATTGTTGTAATCGAATCGCTACTTCGGCTTTGCTTAATGTTTCCATCCTTTCAGTTCCAAATTTTTCAACGCAGAACGAAGCTAAATTTGAACCATAAATAATTGCATTCTTCATGTTGTTAAACGAGATGTTTTCGCTTTGCGCAATAAATCCAGAGAAACCACCTGCGAAAGTATCTCCAGCTCCAGTTGGATCAAAAACATCTTCTAATGGTAAAGCTGGTGCAAAGAATACTTCTCTGTTGTGGAATAAAAGTGCTCCGTGCTCTCCTTTTTTGATCACCACATATTTTGGCCCCATGTCTTGGATTTTAGAAGCTGCTTTTACTAATGAATATTCGCCAGAAAGCTGTCTAGCTTCTTCATCATTGATTGTAATAACATCTACACGTTTAATAACGTCTAATAATTCAGGAAGAGCGCAATCCATCCAAAAGTTCATTGTATCTAAAACAACTAATTTTGGTTTTTTCTCCATTTGATCTAAAACACTGCTTTGAACTAATGGATGTAAGTTTCCTAACATGACAACATCAGCATCTTTGTAGTTTTGAGGAACCTTCGGCTGAAAATCAGCTAAAACGTTCAACTCTGTTACAAGAGTGTCTCTAGAATTTAAATCGTTGTGGTATAAACCGCTCCAGAAAAAAGTCTTTCCTCCTTTTACAATTTCGATACCAGAGATATCAATATTTTTTGAAGTTAAAAGATCTAAATGTTCTTGAGGGAAATCGTCGCCAACTACAGAAACAATGGCCGATTGCAAGTTAAAAAATGAAGCTGATAAACCAATATACGTTGCAGCACCACCTAATATTTTATCTGTTTTTCCGAAAGGAGTTTCAATCGCGTCGAAAGCAACTGTTCCAACAATCAATAGTTTATTCATTTTATGAATTTCGAATTAGGGTGCAAAGATACTTCATAAGTTACAATCTTGCAATGGTTTAGGTTCTCAAAATTTTCTTAAAAAAATGACAACGATTTCGGAGTAAAACTATTGTAAATGAATTGGTTAAAATTGATTTTTTAACGAGATTAAAATATGTTTTTTAGATTTAAATTGCAAGTTTTTTGAAAATAATTGCGAATAATTTACAGCCGATTCTTCTATCTTAATTTTTTAAATGAAGAAGATTTTCTTTTTCGATTGAAACACGAAAAATTCTTGCGCATGATTTCTTAATTTGTTTTTCTATTTTTCATCCAATTGATTGCATCGTTCATAGGTTCTTCAGAATCTGAAAAAGCTGTATTGTGACCTAAGTTTGGAAATAATTTATACTCATAAGGTTTCCCTTTAGATTTTAATACGTTAAGATATTCGATGGAAAGATCCGCAGGAACTTGAATATCCTTGCCTCCAAAAATCCAAAATCCAGGAATTGATACTTTAGCAAGTACATCTTTAGGATCTGTGTCGACAAACTCGTATTTATCAGGGTCATTGAATACATGTTTTCTTGCCTCTTCCTCTGAATGCGTATCCCAAAAAGAATTATTTCCATTTGTATAAAATTGGAATCTCAATTGTTCTTTAACTGTTATAAGAGCTCCGCTAAAGATGGTCATAAATTTAACTTTCTTATTTTTCTCTGCAGCCAATGGAATTATCCATCCCGCTTGACTGCCTCCAATTAAACCGATTGGTATTTTATTATTGGATAGAGATTTAGATAAATTATTTACAGCAGCACTCGCGTCTAAAGACAAAAGGTTTAGATTGGAGAAATCGACATTGTTAGTTCCTACTTCAGGTCCGGCATATACACCGCCTGATTCTCCGACTCCACGTTTATCATACGTTAAAACGGCAATTCCATTGTTGGCTAGAATTGTAGCAAAGTCTATCATTCTTTTTTCTTGCCCAGATCCATGAACAATAACAACGGCAGCCTCAATGTTGTTAGGTATAAAAACAGTTCCAGCGAGTGAAATTCCTTCACTAACAAATTTTATTTCCTTAGTAGTAAAGCTTGTTGAAATTGCTGATGCATAATTAGTGATAGAAAACAACAATATTAAAAGAGAATAGGTATATGTTTTTTTTGCTCTTAAAGAGTGTTTAAATATTGCCGTTTTATTTTTCATCTTTAAATCTATAGTTGATACTTCTTATCAAAATAATTTTTCAAAATCCCAACCTGAATCAAAATCATAATGGGAACAATTAAAATGGCATACAAAATGTTTTTAGAGAAATGAATTCCTGAAAAGGCTGTTGACATTCTATCAGAATATAATTTCCCAACTTCGTCAATTTTGAAATCAGTTTCTGAAACTGAGAATAGAGATACATAAATTACTAATGCCGCTACCGCCAAGCCGATCGAAATCCAGATTGGTTTAGAAATTAAAGGTTTGTATGTTTTCAATTTTTTCTCCTCTAAAATTTGAACATTTGCCATAATTTTTGAAGTGAAATCTATTGATGGTGACTGCAGTTTTTCCTCAGCCATCATTTTCTCAATAAGTTGTTCTATATTTTTATCGCTCTCTTTCATAACATTCTATTATTTCTGGTTCTAACTGCTGTCTCAAAATTACAGCTAATTTCTGTCGGCTCCTAAATAATTTTACTTTCGCATTATTGGCCGAAATGTTCATTATTTTTCCGATTTCCTCTAAATTTTGATCATCAAAATAAAATAAGGTTAAAAGGAAGTTTTCGTCGCTGGGTAATAAATTTAAACATTTTTGAATGGTTTGCTTTCGTTCTTTTTCTTCCAAGGCACTCAAAGCATTGTCCATTGTTTTGATTAAATGAGACGAAAAATCATCAATAGAAATATTTAAATCTTCTTTTTTGTTTTTCTTTAAACGATCTAGACAAGTATTGTAAGCAATTTTATAAATCCAAGTCGAAAATTTAGATTCTCCTTTAAATTTCGTCAGCGAATTATAAATCTTTATAAAAGTGTCTTGTGCAACTTCTTCTGCTTCTTCCCGGTTTTTAACCATTTTAAGAGCCAAAGTAAAGATCATATCTTTATAACGATCCACAAGAACGGCAAACGCATTGGTCTCGCCTTGCAGAATTTTATCGATATAATGTTGATCAGGTATTGTGCTCATATTATATAGGACGATAGGTTGTTTGTTTAGGTTACAAGAAAATTAAAAATAAATTCCAATTTTTCAGGAAAACTGCAAATATCAAATTCCAATTGCCACTCTTTAATATATAATTAAAGTACAGGAGTTGAACTTTGTCAAAGTTTAAAACTTTGACAAAGTTGTAGCGACGAATAAATTCAAGTCAAAATTAGTTGATTATCAGTTAGTTTTAGAGCTTGGAATTTAAAAATTGAAATTTTTCACCAAAAGTTGTAACCTGATTTTAAAAACCCTCGTCATATGGGATATATCAATCAATTAAAAACGTAAAATATCATGGACGACAAAATTTTAATTCCAATTAGCTTTTTCTTAATGATCTTCGGAATTGTTTATCTTATTTATTCAACAAGAAACAGAGAGCGTCTAGCTCTTATAGAAAAAGGAGTAGATGCCAGTATTTTTATTCAGGGAAAAGGAAATGGAGTTCCAGCTTGGAAAATCTTTGTAGTAAATCTAGCATTCTTATTAATAGGTAGCGGTGTTGGAATTTTTCTTGCGCTGTTAATTACAACTTATACCTCTTTAAACGATGGAGCGGTTTATCCTTCAATCATTTTTATCATGGCGGGAATCGGACTTTTGACTGGATTTAAAACAGCAAAAGATTTGGATAAAGAGTAAATAAAAATAAAGTTAGTACAAAAAACGCATCAAGTAATTGATGCGTTTTTTTTATTCTTTTGATCCGATGGTTTCGTAATAAACATCAACGGAAAGTTTTGGTTGCATAGATGCCATAACAGCCAATTGATCGCAACGCTCATTTTGCGGATGATTGTTGTGGCCTTTAATCCATTTAAAGTCGACTTGATGTTTGCGGTACACAATTAGAAAACGTTTCCATAGATCTGGATTTTTTTTATCCTTGTATCCTTTTTTCTCCCAGCCAAAAACCCATTTTTTTTCGACAGAATCTACAACGTATTTAGAATCGGAAACTACAAGGACTTTCATGTTTGGTTTTTTGAGTTTCTCTAAGCCTACAATTACGGCTAGAAGTTCCATTCTATTATTGGTAGTAAGACGAAAACCTTCGTAAAATTCTTTTTTATGAGGAGTACCAACCAATTCCATTACCACGCCGTAACCTCCATTACCAGGATTTCCTTTTGCTGCGCCATCTGTATATATATGTACTTCGTGATTCATTTAATTTTAGATTTCAGATTTTAGATTTCAGATTGATCTAAAATTGATTTTTGAATTGATTTATTTTTCCAATATTCTATGAATAATCTCTGGAAAATGTTTTTGTTCCAGTTCATGAATCTTTTCTGCAACTGTTTCAGGTGTGTCTTCATCAGTTAAGGCAACATTTGCTTGAAAGATAATGGCACCTTCATCATAGTTTTCATTAACGTAATGAATCGAGATTCCTGTTTCTTTCTCCTTATTATTTACAATTGCTCTATGAATGTGCATTCCGTACATTCCTTTACCTCCGTAATTAGGTAAAAGTGCAGGATGTATATTAATTATTTTGTTTGGATATTGTTCGATTATGTTTTCTGGGAACTTTAGTAAGAAGCCAGCCAAGATTATTAAATCTGGGTCGATTTCTTGTACTTTTTGTAGTACGTTTCTTTCTAAAAGTTCGTTTTTTGAGAAGATTTCGACTGGAATTTGATGATTTTTTGCTCTTTCAATCACTTTTGCCGAAGCATTATTTGTAAATACCGAAACGACCCTTGCAATTTCGGTGTTCGAAAAATATTTTATAATGTTCTCTGCATTAGTTCCTGATCCTGAGGCGAAAACGATAATTTTTTTCATAGAGTTGTGTATTTTGAGACTGCAAAAAACGGAATAAAAAACGAAAATAAATAGCTTTAAAAGACCTTTCTTGAAATTAATTTTATAAATTAGTGTCACATTTATAAACTAAATAGTTGTTTTAAAATAAAGTTTTTTATTTTTGCCAACAAATTAAATTCTAAAATTAAAGATTATGTCAGACATTGCATCAAGAGTAAAAGCGATTATCGTAGACAAATTAGGTGTTGACGAAAACGAAGTTGTAACAGAAGCAAGCTTCACTAATGATTTAGGAGCTGACTCATTAGACACTGTTGAGCTTATTATGGAATTCGAAAAAGAATTTGATATTCAAATTCCAGACGATCAAGCAGAAAACATTGCTACTGTTGGTCAAGCTATTTCTTATATCGAAGAAGCAAAAAAATAATAATACCACACCCGATTTCTAAAAATCCCAATTTTTGAAATTCCAAGTTCCAATTGGAATTTGATTTTTGAAATTTGAAATTTTTAAGAGTCGGGTGTTATTATTTTTTAAATTTTTAAATTTCGATTGATTTTCAATCAAACAAGATATATTTATATAAATACCCATGGCTCTTAAGTAGCAATACGATTAAGAAAGCAATGGGTTTTATTTGTTTAAGACACAAAATACATATTTATGGCATTAAGGCGAGTTGTTGTAACAGGATTAGGTGCACTTACTCCTATTGGGAATAATATCCAGGAATATTGGAATGCACTTGTGAATGGAGTTAGCGGAGCCGCTCCGATCACATATTATGATACCGAGAAACACAAAACGAAATTTGCCTGCGAAGTAAAAAACTTCAATATTGAAGATTACATGGATCGCAAGGAATCTCGTAGATTAGATAAGTTTGCACAATATGCAATTGCTGCCAGTGACGAAGCTATTAAAGATGCTGGAATCACAAATGATAACGTAAACAAACAAAGAGTTGGTGTTATCTGGGGAGCAGGAATTGGAGGTTTAGAAACTTTTCAGGATGAAGTATTGTATTATGCAAAAGGCGATGGAACTCCAAAGTTCAATCCTTTCTTTATACCTAAAATGATTGCCGATATTGCTCCTGCGCATATTTCTATGCGTAACGGGTATATGGGACCAAATTATACAACGGTTTCTGCTTGTGCATCTTCTGCAAATGCATTAATCGATGCTTTCAACTACATTCGTTTAGGAATGTGCGACGTTATTGTTTCTGGTGGTTCTGAAGCCGCAGTTACAATTGCTGGTATGGGAGGATTTAGCTCAATGCACGCTTTATCTACAAGAAACGAAAGCCCAGAAACGGCTTCAAGACCTTTTGACGCAACTAGAGATGGTTTCGTTTTAGGAGAAGGAGCAGGAGCTTTAGTTCTTGAAGATTATGAGCATGCTAAAGCAAGAGGTGCAAAAATCTACTGCGAAATTGGCGGTGGAGGTATGTCATCTGATGCTTACCACTTAACCGCACCACATCCAGAAGGAATTGGAGTTATAGCAGTAATGGAAAACACATTGAGAGATGCTGGTATGACACCTGATCAAGTTGATCATATCAATACTCATGGAACTTCTACTCCATTAGGAGACGTTGCTGAGTTAAAAGCAATTAGTAAAGTTTTTGGTGATCATGCTAAAAACATCAACATCAACTCTACAAAATCTATGACAGGACACTTACTTGGTGCTGCCGGAGCTATTGAAGCAATTGCTTCTATCTTGGCAATGCAAAACGGTATTGTTCCTCCAACGATTAACCATACAGTTGTTGACGAAAACATTGACCCATCTTTAAACCTTACTCTAAACAAACCTCAAAAAAGAGAAGTAAATGTTGCTATGAGTAATACATTTGGTTTTGGTGGACACAATGCTTGCGTATTGTTTAAAAAACTAGCTGATTAATTTTCTGTATATGAATATTATCAAAAAAATATTTTCTAAATCCCGTTCTCTAGAAGACGGGATTTTTTTTGACACTATTCAGAAAATTCTTGGTTTTCCGCCTACAAATGTTGATTTTTATCGAAGAGCTTTCACGCATCGCTCTTCTAATAAATTAGATCAAAATGGGCACCCTATAAATTACGAACGCTTAGAATTTTTAGGAGATGCGATGTTAAGTGCCGTTATTGCTGCACATTTATTTAATAAAGCTCCAAATGGCGATGAAGGTTATTTAACCAAAATGCGTTCGAAAATCGTGAGCCGAGAACATTTGAACGAATTAGGAAAAGATTTAAATTTAGTACAGTTTGTAGAAAGTAAAGTGCCTATTCAACACTTTGGAGAAAACATTCATGGTAATATTTTTGAGTCTTTAATTGGAGCAATTTACTTAGATAAAGGCTATTCTTTTTGCGAGAAATTCATCCAGAAAAGAGTAGTCACTCCTTATGTCGATATTGCTCGACTAGAAGGAAAAGTTATAAGTTATAAAAGCCTTGTTATCGAATGGTGTCAGAAGGAAAAAAGAGTTTTTCATTATGACATTTTTGAAGACAATGGTATAGACGGCCAGCGTTTATTTGGTGTCAAATTGAGTATTGATGATAAAGTTGTCGCAAGAGCGCGCGCAACATCAAAAAAGAAAGCAGAAGAAAAAGCATCGCAAAGAGCTTATTTTGCATTTCAAGAGAAAATTGACAAGAAATAGCTGCAAAAATGTTGTAACTATCACAAGGCTACAACGTTTTCGTTTATAATTTAACAAAACAAGCATGTCATAACT
This sequence comes from Flavobacterium sp. ACN2, assembly GCF_002303885.1. Taxonomy (GTDB): domain Bacteria; phylum Bacteroidota; class Bacteroidia; order Flavobacteriales; family Flavobacteriaceae; genus Flavobacterium. The sequence continues at coordinate 153,162 of NZ_MRCM01000014.1, forward strand.
GTTGATGCTCCGTTTAGAAATAGTATATTTACAACTTGATTTTTCAAGACATGGCTATTCATAAATTGGATTTAGACGAATTTGACGAAATTGATTATTATTTAATGGCAATTCATACTTCATTAGAAGATTATAGATTAGCCTATTTTATCAATAAAATCCTTCCGATCAACTTAAGTAAGAGCAAAAACGAGATCCATGCTCAAACTAAGGAAGGTGAAGCAAATTTTTCCAGATTCTATTATTATGATGAAGAAAAAGCTGTTTCCTGGAATTTAATTCAGAATAAAAATGAAATCATTTCTGTGAGTACAAATGATTTTCAGAATTTGTTTTCTAATGAAACAAGTGAGGTTTCTACAACAATTCATTTACTTCCTGAATTTAAAAAAGTCGATTTTTTCCTGAAAATTGATAATAGCGAAGAGGCGCTTAATTTTTCAGAAATTCAACAAAAATTAAACACAATAGAAAGTATTGCGGCTATTTATGCCGTTGATACAGACAAAATAAAATCAAAAAACAATCTAATTTTTTAAAAAAAATGCTAACAAACAAGAAAACCAAAATTGTTGCTACACTTGGCCCCGCTTGTAGTACAAGAGAGATCATTAAAGATATGATCGATGCAGGTGTTAATGTGTTTAGAATCAATTTTTCGCATGCAGATTACGAAGGAGTAAAAGAAAAAATCGACATTATTAGAGGATTAAACGAAGAGTTTGGTTACACAACTGCAATCTTAGGAGACTTGCAAGGACCAAAACTTAGAGTTGGTGTAATGGAAGAAGGAACTGTGGTAAATGATGGTGATGAAATCACTTTTACAACTGCAGAAGATATTATCGGAAATGCAAAAAAAGCATTTATGAAATATCAAAATTTCCCAAATGATGTAAATGTTGGAGAGCGTATTTTGCTTGACGATGGTAAACTTATTTTTGAAATTGTTTCAACGGATAAAAAAACAGAGGTTGTTGCTAAAGTTATTCAAGGTGGAGAATTAAAATCTAAAAAAGGAGTTAATCTTCCAAACACAAAAATTTCTTTACCAGCTTTAACAGAAAAAGATATTGCAGATGCTATTTTTGCAATCGAACAAAAAGTAGACTGGATCGCACTTTCATTCGTGAAAACTCCACGCGATTTACAAGATTTGCAAGAGTTAATTGCAAAACATTCAGAAGTTAAAATTCCAATTATTGCTAAAATTGAAATGCCAGAAGCTCTTGAGAACATGGACAAAATTGTAGCATATTGTGATGGTTTAATGGTTGCTCGTGGAGATCTTGGTGTTGAGCTTCCTGCTCACGAAGTTCCATTGGTACAAAAAGATTTGATCAGAAGAGCTAAAACAGCTAGAATTCCTGTTATCGTTGCTACACAAATGATGGAAACAATGATTACAAGCTTAACTCCAACAAGAGCAGAGGTAAACGACGTTGCTAACTCAGTAATGGATGGCGCAGATGCTGTAATGTTGTCTGGAGAAACTGCTACAGGAAACTATCCAGTACAAGTAATTCAAAGAATGGCGCAAATTTGCGAGGCTGTAGAAAACTCTCCGCTTATTCAAGTGCCTCAAAATACACCACAAATTAAAACTAAACGTTTTGTTACTAAAACAGTTTGCCACCAAGCAGCGTTATTAGCTAACGAAATTGAAGCCAAAGCGATTTGTACGCTAACTAATAGTGGTTATACAGCGTTCCAAATTTCAGCTTGGAGACCATCAACGGCTCACATTTTAGTATTTACTTCAAACAGAAGAATCTTAACACAATTGAATTTATTATGGGGAGTTAAATCTTTCTACTATGATAATGAAGAAAGTACAGATGATACTGTAACAGATGTAAATCAAATTGCAATCGAAAAAGGTTATGCACAAAAAGGAGATTATTTAATCAACCTTGCTGCAATGCCAATTAAAGATAAAGGAATGGTTAATACGATGAGAGTTTCTGAAATCGAATAATTTATTCTTTAATAATTTAAAAAAAGCCGCTTCTGTAAGCGGTTTTTTTTGTTTTAGCCTGTTTTTGCAAAACTTCATTTGCTTTTCCCCAGTTGTTATTTTGTCTTTTTAGGAATGTTTTGCAACTCACAATTTGTTAAAATTTTACCTAAAAAAGAAGAATTTTTTGTTTCATTTGACCATTTTTTAAAAAACACCTACTCAAAATACGAACTTAAATCGTTATTTACCTCTTTTTTGTCCTTATTTAAATTAAACACAACTTCTTAATTTTCTGATGTTTTAATGTGTTTCATTTTTTAAAATGAAACATTTTGGTGCAAATTCTCCAATTTTCTTGTTTCATTTTATAATATGAAACAAGTTCATGCCGAATAAATTCAATAGTTCGCTCTTTTACTAGTTAAATTTGAGATACTTAAGAAAAAGTTAAAATTATTTTGTTTCAGATTTTAAAATAAAAATGAATTTGAAACATTCAAAAAAATGCAACCCAGATTAGAAATGCCTTTTCATAGTTTATCATTTTTCTTATTTATTTTTTTGCTTTTCAAACTCATATAAACAAGATCATTAACGAATTTTTATTATCATGAAACAAATCAAATTTAAGTACGGATTTGCAGATACCTTGAGAGTATTTGCATTGCTGTTTTTTACGGGAGTTTCTGTTACAGCACAGAGCAAAAAACCAAATATCCTAGTGCTTTGGGGAGATGATATTGGAACTACTAATATAAGTGCTTATAGTGATGGACTTATGGGATATACTACCCCAAATATTGATCGCTTAGCCAATGAAGGTTTACGTTTTTTACATTATTATGGAGAACAGAGTTGTACAGCTGGGCGTGCAGCATTCTTAACAGGACAGCACGGTTTAAGAACTGGGCTTACAAAAGTAGGTTTTCCAGGAGCACCAATGGGAATGAGCCAGTTAGATCCTTCAGTAGGAGGAATCATGAAAAGTTTAGGATATGTGACTGGTCAATTCGGTAAAAACCACGTAGGAGACCGAAATGAGAGTTTGCCAACCGTTAATGGTTTTGATGAATTCTTTGGAAACCTGTATCACTTAAATGCAGAGGAAGAGCCAGAATTGCCAGATTATCCAAAAGATCCAGAATATTTGAAAAAATTTGGACCACGTGGAGTCTTAAAATGTACTGCAACAAATGCTGATGACGCTACTACCGATCCTCGTTTTGGAAGAGTTGGAAAACAAAAAATTGAAGATACTGGAGCCCTTACCAAAAAAAGAATGGAAACTATAGATGATGAAACCTCTGCTGCAGCAATTGATTTTATCAAGAGACAAAGCGCTTCGGGAAAGCCATTTTTCTGTTGGTTTAACGCAACTCGTATGCACCTTCGTACACACGTAAGAGCAGAACATAGAGGTAGATATACTCACGGAGATAGTGAATATATCGACGGTATGATTGAGCATGATGAAACTATTGGAAGTATCTTAAAAGCACTAGACGAGTTAGGAATTGCTGATAATACTATTGTAGTGTATTCTACAGATAATGGACCTCACATGAATACTTGGCCTGATGGTGCGATGACACCTTTCCGTTCAGAAAAAAATACGAACTGGGAGGGAGCTTTCCGTGTACCATGTATTGTACGCTGGCCAGGGCATATTAAGCCAGGAGCTGTAACTACAGAATTGATGAGTCATAATGACTGGATTCCTACATTCGCTTCAATTGCGGGAGAACCAGATATCGTTAACAAACTTTTAAAAGGTTACTCTGCAAACGGAAAAACATACAAGGTGCATCTAGATGGTTTTGATCAAAGTAAATTTTTGGAAGGGAAGACAGAAAAAAGTTTCAGAGAAAAATTCTTTTATACAGATGATGATGGACTTTTAGTTGGTTTAAGAGAAGGGGATTATAAGTATGTTTTTGCAGAACAGCGACTAGAAGGTACAATGGGAGTTTGGGCAGAACCGTTTACAAAACTACGTTTACAAAAGATTTTCAATTTGTATCAAGATCCTTTTGAGAGAGCAGATATAACTTCTAATTCATTTTGGGAATGGCAGTTAAATCACGTACAGTTAATGTACGGTGCAATTCAAGATGTGGTTGCATTTGCAGAGACATTTAAAGAATATCCTCCAAGATCAATTCCACCAAGTTTCTCTGCTTATACTATTATGGAAGAAGCAATGAAAGACATCAAAGCACAAAAATATGTAGAGAAAAATGTTTTACCTAAGTTAAAAGAAGAAGAGGCAGCTTCAAAAAAGAAAAAATAAATAATCTAAAAAAAGATTCAGATTGAAAAGTCTGAATCTTTTTTACTAACATAAAAACATCATGAAAAAAAATATATCAATTTGGTCTTTGGTGGTTTTGTCTTTGTTTTTCTTTTCCTGTAAAAAATCAGATACTTTAACTGCTCCAACAGAAAATAAACAAACAGAAACTACCGCAAATAGCGGAGATCCATTACCAAGCTGGAATGATGGAGCTTTAAAAAAAGACATTATCGCTTACGTTGAAAAAGTAACCAAAGAAGGAAGTCCGGATTTTATTCCGGTAGAAAGTAGGATTGCAACCTTTGATAATGACGGAACTCTATGGGCAGAAAAACCATACGTACAAGAACTTTTTGCTTTTTATAAAGTAAAAAAAATGGTAGAAGCTAATCCTGCTTTAGCTCAAAAACAGCCATTTAAAGCCGTGGTTGAAAAAGACAAAACGTTTTTTGAAAAAGGAGGCGATAAAGCACTTATAGAATTGGTTGCGGCAACTCATACTGGAATGACAGAAGATGAATTTGAAGCATCAGTTAATGATTTTTTTAAAACAGCGCAATATCCTGGTAAAAATGTTCCAGTAAAACAAATCAGATATCAGCCTCAATTGGAACTTTTGAATTATTTGCGTGCAAATGGTTTCAAAACTTTCATTGTTACTGGCGGAACGGTTGAAGTTGTTAGAGCAATATCTCAGGATTTTTACGGGATTCCAAAAGATCAGGTTGTGGGAACGTCTTTCAAATATAAATTTGATGATGCCAAAAATGCAGTTTTAAGAGAACCAGGATTAGATCATTTTAATGACAAAGAAGGAAAACCTGTTGGCATACAGCTACACATTGGTCAAAGACCTGTTTTTGCTTGCGGAAATGAAGGTGGAGCTGGCGACCTTGCCATGTTGAGATATTCTTCTGGAAGTAAATATCCATCTTTTCAGTTAATTGTAAACCATAATGACTCCATTAGAGAATACAATTATCAGGAAAAAGATAATCTTTCATTAAATACGGCAACAAAATATAAATATCATGTAATAAGCATGAAAGACGATTGGAAACAGGTTTTCGCTGATAAATAATTTGATTTTGAAAGTGATAGAACTTTTAAAAATATATTCATGAAACAAAATAAGCATTTTATCGACCTTAAATTATTTTTCAGTACTCTGTTTTTTGCAATTTCACTAGGATCTTTTGCACAAGAAGAGCCAAAGCCGGGAAATAGTGCACAGGAACTCGCCGATAAAATGGCCAACCCTGTAGCAAGTTTAATTAGTGTCCCGTTGCAAAATAACCTTACTTACGGTATTGGTGCTTATAATGGATCAAAATATCAGATCAATATACAGCCGGTTGTTCCTTTTAAGTTGAGTGAAAATTTAAATTTAATTACGCGTTATATTCTTCCAGTTGTAGATCAGCAGGATGTTACGGGAGAAAACACACATGAGTTTGGTTTGAGTGATGCAACAGTCACAGCATTTTTTGCTCCTAAAACAAAGGGAATTATCTTGGGAGTTGGTCCTGCTTTTTTGGTGCCAACTGCTACAGAGAAACTTTTAGGAACAGAAAAGTTTGGAATTGGACCCAGCGTTTTGGTCATGCATCAAGGAAAAGGACTTTCGATTGGTTTTCTAGCCAATCAAATTTGGTCTGTTGCAGGAAATGCCGACAGAGCAGATTTTAATCAGTTTTACACGCAATTATTTCTAACACATAGTTATAAAAGCGGTGCAAGTTTAGGAATCACTTCAGAAATAACCCAAAACTGGGAAGGAAAAACGACTCTTATTACCGTTAGCCCAAACGTTGGCGCCATTACAAAATTAGGAGGTCAGACCATGCAATTTGCTGTTATGCCTTTAATTCCGGTTGTTGGGCATTCAAGCATAAGACCAGACTGGGGATTAAGAGCGGTCGTAGCCTTTATATTTCCACAATAATAAAAGAAGTTTAAAACGGTTTTTTTAATTTTATTTATCGGAAATTATGGAAGAAGATTCAAAACATACAGCCGAAACCGTATTTAATCCGATAGCATCAAAGGCTGAACGCTATGAAAAAGGAGCTTCAATTAGAAAGAAAATCCCTTTAGCGAAGCATGGAGAATGGAATTCTTTTAAAAACCGAAAAGATCCAGTAGATATTTTAATTCAGACCAGTGTGGGAAGGGTTGAAAGTCTTTTGCCTATTCGGTACAGAAGAATGATGGAATCTCCTTTTTCATTTTACAGAGGTGCCGCTGCTATCATGGCTGCCGACTTGGCTCACACTCTGGTATCGGGTATAAATTTACAGCTTTGCGGTGATTGCCATTTGATGAATTTTGGCGGATTTGCAACTCCAGAACGGAAACTGGTTTTTGATATTAATGATTTTGATGAAACTTATCCAGGACCCTGGGAATGGGATGTAAAAAGACTTGCGGCCAGTTTTGTTATCGCAGGAAGATGGCGAAAATTTTCCAATAAAAATTGTAAAGAATTTGCTTGGAATGTTGCAGACAGTTATAAACGGCACATGTTGGATTATAGTAAACTCTCAGCGCTTCAAATTTGGTATGCCGATATTGATCTGGCAGAACTGATTGAATTAGGCCGAGACAAAGACTTTAAAGAATTTGACCAAAAGAGAATAAAAAAAGCATCAGAATATACTGCCCATGAAAAGGAGTTTGCCAAAATGACCTATTTTGATGGAGCCAGAGCACGTATAAAAGATGATCCGCCTTTGATATTTCATCCAACCGGAGATCTTGAAAAACAAGTTGCCAAAGAAGGAGAAATTATCCATAATAGATATTTAGAATCCCTTTCAGAAGAAAAACAAGTTTTGCTAAGCAGATATAAGCTTCATGATATAGTCATAAAAGTTGTTGGGGTTGGCAGTGTTGGAACATTGTGCGGGATTAGTTTGCTGATGTCAGCAACTGGAGAACCTATTTTTTTACAGTTTAAAGAAGCCCGGAAAAGCGTATTGGAAGGAAATGTAAAAACAAAAGGAAAATACAGTCATCAGGGCGAACGAATTGTACTGGGACAAAAACTAATGCAATCGGCATCTGATATGTTTCTGGGCTGGACAGACGACAGCAAAAACAAGTTCTTCTACATACGCCAGCTTAGAGATGCTAAAGTAAAACCGGTGCTAGAAGTGATGAAACCTAAAAATATGGCAGAGTACGCCAAAGCCTGCGGATGGGCACTTGCAAGGGCTCACGCACGTTCGGGAGATCCTTCGCTGATTTCAGGTTATATTGGAGATACAAACGAATTTGCTAATGCCATTTCGGAGTTCTCAGTTTTATACGCCGATCAAAACGAATCGGATTATAATAAAATGCTGGAAGCAATAAAACATGGCAAACTGCCTATAGCTGCAGAAATTTAATAAGCATCATACAGATAATGATGTAGCTGTGCAAGGTAAATAGAACTTTAAACAATCTTAAAATTTTGAACAAAATAGGTTAAAAAATGATAAAGTAAGATTTTATTTATTTAATACTGTTAATTAAATAAAATGATTTATCTTTGAGAGTGATCTAAGTAATTGTTTAGTAGGTCTTTGTGTCATGCTGACAATTATTAATACATTTTTGTCCTCCGTTCAAGATTTTTACGATTTTAATACATTCGAGTTAAACTGATTTAATTATTAATTTAATAAATACCACAACATGAATATTAAAAGAACAAGTCTTCGTATACTCCCAGTCTTATTTTTGGGTTTGTTTTACAGCTGCTCTCCAACTGTAAAAGTTACAACTGATTATGATCATTCTGCTAACTTCAGCGAATACAAAACTTTTGCGGTTTATGACTTAAAAGCGCAGCAAGGTCAAGTAAATCAGTTAAATGTTGATCGTGTTGCAAAAGCAATCCGAAATGAAATGCTTGCAAAAGGATTTACAGAATCCAGCAATCCTGATTTAAAAGTTAATGCCGTTTCTATTCTAAAAAATAAAACTCAAGTAACAGCCGATAGTAATTTTTATGGCTATGGCGGAATGTATCGTCCGTATGGATATTGGGGTGGCGGTGCTATGATGGGTGGCGGTACCACAACATTTAACTCATACGATTATGTTGATGGATCATTAATTATAGATATCGTATCTTCAAAAACAGACAAGCTGGTTTGGCAAGGAATCGGAAATGCCGAAATTGACAGTAAACCAGACAATCCAGAACAATTCATCAACGATGCAATCAAAAAAATATTAACTGGTTTTCCTCCGGGAGCAGTTAAAAAATAACTACAGCCCAATATTGTACTTGCCAAAGTCTGGCAAGTACAATGTTTTATACTTCTGCATACGCCCCCCCATCGTATTCTATTTTTAAGATTTTAAGAAAAATAATTGTTACTAATTTAAGCTTAAAAAAATGATCGATATTTTACTTTCCCTTTTCTTTTTTATAGCCACAATTGCTGGCCTGGCCACTGCAATTATGGTTTTATTTTCCAAAAAAAACTATTCAAAGAGTTTCTTTTTGGGAATGTTCTTATTGAGTCTTGCGTTGGTAAGTATCTACAATTTTTATTTGTCGGCCAATTTATTTAAAAATTTCCCAGATCTATTTACCATCACAAAAGCGTTTATATTTTTAACCGCTCCTTGCTCATTTTTGTACGTTAGAAACATTTTATCATTAAATAAAAGTTTCAGAAAATACGACTGGCTGCATTTTGTGCCATTTGCTATTTATTTCTTTTTAACGCTCGTTGTTTATGTCGGAAGTTACACTAATATAAAAGTGGTCCACTATATTGCGGGATTAATTAAAAATCCATTTTCTGTTTTAACACTGACGATTTGGCTTTTCTATGTCTTTTTTCAAACCATGTTGATTTTAAACTATGATCTGAAAAAATTTACAGGAAACCAATTTCATCATAATAAAGTACTTAACTGGATTAGAGTATACAATCTCATGATTTTGTTTTTATTTTCGGCACTTTTTGTACATCATTTTTTATTGCAAAAAGTAGAGGCAACAGATCTTTCGTGTTACATTCTCATTTCTTCTGTATTGTTTTTTACGGTTGGCTGGCTTTATTTCAAACCTCAAATCTTTCATGACGAAGAAGAGTCATTCGATTTTGTTGTCGACAATACATTAATGGTAAAAACAAAAGAAACAAAGAATACGCTTCCCATTGCAAACGAACTGACTCTTGAAAAAAGAGAAGAATACCTTTTAAAATTAGATTATGAGTTAAACTCTAAAAATCTATTCTTAAAAAAAGATTTTGTAATAAGAGATTTGGCTGAAGAAACAGGAATATCGGTACATCATTTATCCAATTTGATAAATTCAGAATTTGGTCTTCATTTTCAGGATTATGTCAATCTCAAAAGGATTGAATATTTTAAAGATAAAATAAACGATCCCGAGTGGAAAGACTTATCCTTAGAAGGTATGGCTTGGGGCTCTGGTTTTAAATCCCGAACAACGTGTTTTAGAGCTTTTATAAAACATACAGGAAAATCTCCTTCAGAATATTTTAAAACCATACGAATAAATCCGGATCATAAAGGAGCATATTATTTTAAATAAAATTATCCCCTTCCAAAATAGCGTTGTTGACAGCGGTTGTAAAGTCTTAATTTATTTTAAAACATTTCAGCATGAAGGCAAAAAAAATTTTTTCAATACAAACATTCCGATCAATATATGCAGCAATGCTTTTATTGATTTCTTTTTGTGGGAATGCTCAATTAAAAGGCGGACATATTTTGGGTGCAATGGGGCTCCAATCTGGAACTCAGGCTCCAGATAAAACATTGAGCGTCTACATTCCAGGCTATATTTATAGCGCATCTTCTTTAAGAAATGCTGACGGAGATAAAATGGGCAATCCAGATCTTACCATGTTTATAACAGGTGCTGGAGCCAATTATGTAACCGATTTTAAAATTCTAGGAGCCAATTACGGTGCTACAATTCTGTTGGCTGGAGCGTCTAATACTATTCAAGGAAGTTATGTAGATTCTAAAAGCAGTTTTGCATTTACAGATATGTACATACAGCCCGTTCAGTTAGGCTGGCACAACAAAAGAGCCGATTTTGTATTCAGTTACCAATTGTATATGCCAACAGGAAAATATGAACTTGGAGCTAGCGATAATAGCGGTTTAGGAATGTTTATGAATGAGTTTTCGGCAGGGACAACTTTATTCTTTAATGATAAAAAGACAATTCATTTTTCAGCTTTAGCCTCTTATGAAATCAACGGAAAAAAGAAAGACACCGATATAAAAACGGGAGACATTTTAAGTATTGAAGGAGGTTTGGGAAAAACGTTTTATTGTATGAATGCCGAAAAAACCGCACCCAAAGGCATATTCAATGCAGGTCTGATTTATTATTTGCAATATAAAGTTTCAGACGATAAAATTCCAGTAGGAAGCATTCTGGTTGTTGAACCCGACAAAGATCGAGTTGGCGGACTAGGCGCTGAGGTAAATTACTTGCATCTTGGCTGTATGACCTCGGCAGGTTTTAGATGGATTGGCGAAGTAAATGCGGTAAATAGATTTCAGGGAAATACTTTCTTTATTACGCTGGCACACGTATTCAGTTTTAAGAAAAAATAATTGCTGGAGATTTTTCTTGACGAAGTGAAAATTTAAATCTAAAACGATAAACACTGTATGGAAAACAAAAAAACAACAAAAAAAAGCGTTCTGTTTTTGCTTTGTATGATAATATCGTTTAATGTTTTAAATGCACAAAAACACCATGCAGTTTTAAAAGATTCGCTAGACGGAGCTTTTGATTTAAGCGACTTTCTTATTTATGCCAACGGATTTATAGTCGTGCCAACCATAATTACAGAGCCTGCTGTTGGAGGATTTGGGGCTGCTGTTGCACCAATTTTTCTAAAAAAACGCGCTCCTGTTATTGAAGCAGACGGAAAAAAACGATTTATAAATCCAGATATTACAGGAGGAGTCGGAATGTATACGGCTAACAAAAGCTGGATGGCTGGCGCTTTCCGTTCTGCAACCTTGGTAAAACCTAAAATTCTGTACCGGGCTTTTGCGGCTTATGGCGATATGAATTTATCCTTTTATGCCAATAACTTGCCCAATCAGAAAGATGAGGAATTTAAATTGAACTTTAAATCGACTATTTTTTATACACAATGGCTCAAACAGTTTAACAATGCCAAATGGAGTGTAGGACCTCAGTATTTGTTTTTAAACTCAAAAATAAACCTGCCCGACTTTAATCTTCCGCCGCCATTTGTAGACCCAAAAGACATAAAAAGTACGATAAGTCAGCTTGGAGCCGCGCTCCAGTTTGACGGACGTGACAATATATTTACGCCAGATAAAGGAATACGGCTTCAGTCCGATTTTTTCTGGTCAGATAAAGCGCTAGGAAGCGATTATCAGGCGTGGCGCATCAATTTATCGGCAATTGGATATTATCCGTTGGCGAAAACCTTAATTGGCGGACTCAGGATTGAAGGAGAGCAGGCGTTGGGGAGTCCGCCTTTTTATTTAAAACCAGGAATTAATATGCGCGGAATTCCAGCCGCGAGATACATGGGAAACACCAGTATTGTGAGCGAGTTAGAATTTAGATGGGATCTCTACAGACGATGGAGCTTAATGGGTTACGGAGGTCTCGCCAGCGCCTTTAACGATTGGGATCAGGCTTTTGCCAAACCCGTTATTTACAGTTACGGAACCGGTTTTAGATATCTCATTGCCAGAAAGTTTAAACTCCGAATGGGAGTAGACGTTGCCAGAGGGCCAGAAGAGTGGGCCTACTATATTGTTTTTGGAAGCAACTGGATGCGATAGATTTTGAAGCAAAAAACTTGTAAGAAGTTAATTTATAAATTAATAACCACAAAAAGTCTCAATGATACGTTATGGAGGCTTTTTGTATTAAATGCCTTAATAATTAATGCCGTTAAGAAAACATTAACAACTAAACATTACACAAATTGTATAATATTTAATTGTTTTGTAACAAATTGGAAACATTGGAGACTAATTTTGTTAAATCTTAAACATAAATTATGAATACATTTTCATTCAAATCAGTGTTTGCTGCTTCAATCTTTTTGGCTGGAACTGCAGGCTGTTTTGCGCAAGACATTTTAGTAAATTCACTTAAACTAAATGCAAGCGACAAAAGTAAAGAGAACTTCAAATTTACAGAAGTAATTAACCTAGGTACAACATCGGTAAAATCTCAAGGATCATCTGGAACTTGCTGGAGTTACTCAACAAACTCATTCTTAGAGTCAGAAATGATTCGTTTAGGAAAACAGCCAGTTGAGCTTTCTCAAATTTATTCTGCAAGAAACGTGTATGTAGAAAAAGGAGTAAACTATGTTCGCATGCACGGAGCAATTACGCTTGGTGACGGAGGTGCTCTTCACGATGTAATTAATATGTATAAAAAATACGGAACTGTACCAAGAGAAGTTTATACAGGATTAAACTACGGAACAGACAAAAACAAATTTGCAGAAATGGGAGCTCTTATGGAAAGTGTTCTTGCAGCAGTGGTGAAAAACCCGAACGGAGAATTGACTCCAAACTGGCAAAAAGCGTACGCAGCTGTTATTGATTCTTACTTAGGAAAAGTGCCAGAAAACTTTACTTACAAAGGAAAAAACTATACACCACAAACTTTTGCTAAAGAAGTAGTAGGAATTAACCCAGATGAGTATGTAGAAATGTCATCTTTTACAAACGCTCCGTACTACCAAAAAACAACTATGATGGTGCCAGACAACTGGTCATTGGATCAAGTTTACAACGTAAAAGTGAACGATATGACAGACGTTATCGACAACGCTCTTAAAAAAGGATACACTGTAGCTTGGGCAACAGATGTTAGCGAGAAAAGCTTTAGCTGGAAAAACGGTGTAGCGTATGTAGCGTCTAAAAAATTCGACGACATGACGGCTGAAGAAAAAGCAGACATGTTTAACGGACCAAAAGCAGAACCAGAAATTACTCCAGAAATGCGTCAAGCGGCGTTTGATAACTACACTACAACAGACGACCACGGAATGCACATTATTGGTCTTGCAAAAGATCAAACTGGAAAAGAATACTATATCGTAAAAAATTCTTGGGGAGAAACAAACGACTACAAAGGTTTCTTGTTTGTAACTAAGAACTTCGTAAAATATAAAACTACTGCATTACTAGTAAACAAAGGAGGAATTCCTGCTGAAATTGCTAAGAAATTAGGGGTTTAATTAACCTGAGAGTTTTACAGAAAATAGAAAAGCGCTACAATTAGAATTGTGGCGCTTTTTTATATTGATATAAGTTATATTTATTCTATTATTTTATTAGATTTTTTTAGTACCTCATTCTCTTTTTTAATAATTTTTGTCTGATTGAAATAAGTTTTTCAATGTCTTCTTGGCTTAAATTAAGAATTGAATTTAATATTTTATAATCATTTTGCGCAAGTATTTGTTCAATGTTATTTTTATTTTCAAAATTGTTTGTAAAGTTTTGAAATTGAAAATCACTAATTTCTACATACGGAATAGCTAATTTTTTAAATTCATTAGGGGTCAATTCTAATACACCACCACCATAATACCTCCCTTCAATTTCAGATAGTATTAATGTTAATGTGTTATAAAATGAAAAGATGAAGCTGTTTATATTATATCCATTTTTCATTTCAATTTTATAAGCAGAATCAGTTACGAAAGCATCGGAATTGTTTTTTAATAATTTTGGGTATAAATGACTTCTTTTAAAAAAGAAAGCATCTGGTTTTTCAGAAACATTGGGAATAACGTACCAATTATTCCTGATTTTGCATTTATAGCGATTATGGATGTCTTTTTCTTCTCCTATAGATAAGTATTCTTTTAAATTTTTTGAAATTTTATCTTTATCATTGAGGTGAAGTAATTTGGTTGGAAGGTTATTTTCTTCAAGCTTTTTTAAATCAGAATTGCTAAACACAACACTTCCATTAACATACAATCCTTTTTGAATTATTGGTTTTGTGTGATGAAAAAGATTATAATTTTTTTCAGTTTCTTTATCAATAATAAAAAAATTGTTTGCTGCAGTAACTA
>NZ_MRCM01000015.1 GCF_002303885.1 Flavobacterium sp. ACN2
TTGTCCTTTTCTACAAAAAGATTCTTTAATAAATAAAGGATTTCTTGTGCATTTAAATCTTATTTCTACTTTTGTAATTGTATTTTTTACATTTATTATTTCAAACGATTTCATTACCCAAAATTCCTATATAAAAATGATAAAATTAAAAGGCATAACTTGGAATCATACAAGAGGTTTGCTTCCTATGGTTGCCACATCACAGCGTTTTACAGAACTACATCCTGATGTTGAAATTTCTTGGGAGAAAAGAAGTTTACAAGAGTTTGCAGATGCTTCTATTGAAGACTTAGCCAAAAGATTTGATTTACTGGTAATTGATCATCCTTGGACAGGTTTTGGAGCACAGACCAAGGCGATTCTTCCGTTATCTGATTATTTGTCAAACGAATATATTAAAGATCAAGAAAATAATACTGTTGGAAAATCGTACGGAAGTTATGTTTTTCACGATAAATTATGGGCGTTGCCAATCGATGCCGCAACTCCGGTTGCCTCTGCCCGATTGGATCTTTTAAAAAAAAACAATTTAGAAGTTCCTAAAACTTATGATGATTTATTGGCTTTAGCGAAAAAGGGTTTAGTCGCTTTTGCTGGAATTCCGGTAGATGTTTTAATGAGTTTTTATATGTTTTGCTGCAGTTTGGGTGAAGCTCCTTTTCTTTCGGAAGAAAAAGTGATTTCCGAAACCACAGGAATCAAAGCGCTTCAAATGTTTAGAGAATTAGCACAATTAATTGATCCAGCTAACTTCAACCGTAATCCAATTCAAGTTTACGAAGCAATGGTGAATTCAGACGAAATTGCCTATTGTCCGTTCGCTTATGGTTATTCTAATTATTCCCGCGTTGGCTACAGCCAAAACCTTTTGCATTTTTATGATTTAGTAAAATTGAATGACAACCCAATGATTTCTTCTTTGGGAGGAACTGGATTAGCGGTTTCTTCATTCAGCGAACATAATGAAACAGCCATAAAATATGCTGAATTTACTTGTTCATCTCAAGTTCAACAGAATATTTATACCGATAATGGCGGTCAGCCAGGGCATTTACAAGCTTGGAAAAGTGAGCGAATTAATGGTGTAACGCACGATTATTTCAAAAATACGTTGCCAGCTTTAGAACGCGCTTTCCTTCGTCCGAGATATTACGGACACATGTATTTCCAAGATCATGCTGGAGATGTGGTTCGCAATTATTTGATGAATGGCGGAGACGAATTAAAAGTATTGGAAGAAATGAATTCGCTTTACGCGGAATCTCTAAAAATCCAAACCGTATGAGACCTTTAGAAGGATTAGTTGTTCTGGAATTCTGCCAGTTTTTGGCAGGACCTTCAGCTGGTTTAAAATTGGCTGATTTGGGCGCACGCGTCATCAAAATCGAGCGTCCTGTAAAAGGTGAAGCTTGCAGACAATTGAGCATCAAAGATTTATTTGTAGACGATAGCAGTTTGCTTTTTCATACGATAAACCGAAATAAAGAATCTTTTGCAGCCGATTTAAAAAATCCTGACGATTTAGTTTTAATCAAAAAACTAATCGAAAAGGCGGATATTATGACGCATAATTTCAGACCCGGAGTGATGGAAAAAATCGGTTTAGATTTTGAAAATACGCTTTCTATAAATCCACAGATTATTTACGGAACCATTACAGGTTACGGAAATGAAGGTCCGTGGGCAAAAAAACCGGGACAAGATTTATTGTTACAATCGCTTTCTGGATTAAGCTGGTTAAGCGGACGCAAAAGTCAAGGCCCAGTTCCGTTTGGATTGGCTGTAGCCGATTTAATGTGCGGGAATCATTTTGTACAAGGAATCTTAGCAGCACTTCTAAAAAGAGCTAAAACCAAAAAAGGAGTTTTGGTAGAAGTGAGTTTGCTAGAATCTATTCTCGATGTACAATTTGAAGCGATTACTTCTTTCTTAAATGATGGAGGCCAATTACCTGAACGCGGCGATATTAAAGGAAGTGCACATGCTTTTCTGAGTGCTCCTTATGGAGTTTATCAAACGCAGGATGGTTATTTGTCTCTTGCCATGGGTGATTTACTTTTTATTGGAAAAATATTAGGATTGGATTTAAACGCTTTCGCTGATAAACATCTTTGGTTTGAAAAACGCGATGAAATCAGAACAATTTTAAGCGAAAGAATTCAAACCCAAAATTCTGATTATTGGATCGAAATCCTGCAGAAAGAAGGGATTTGGTGCGGAAAAGTGTTCAATTACGAAGAATTAGATAGTCAATCTTTTGTAAATGAATTACAATTGAAACAAACCGTAAAAAATACTGACGGCGAAACTTTGGTAACAACCAGAAGTCCAATACAATTGGATGGAGAAATTCTGTTAAGCGAAAAAGCAGCACCAAAAGTAGGACAAGATAATTTAAGCATACACAAAGAGTTTATTCAAGTTAAATGATACGCAACAGCTTAAATCAAAATCTGTGCAAATCTGCTTTAATCTGCACAAATCTGCGTGAAAAAATCTATGCGCTAAAAGTATTTCACGCAGATTTAAAAAGATTTTAGCAGATCAAATTAGATTTTTAATTGTTGAATAAAAACGATTAAACACATAACCGATTAAACGGTTAAACATAAAAAAAATGAAACCATTAGAAGATTATTTAATTGTAGATTTCAGTCAGTTTCTTTCGGGTCCGTCGGCGAGTTTGCGTCTGGCCGATTTGGGAGCGCGCGTCATAAAAATTGAAAAACCGGGAACGGGAGATATCTGCCGTACTTTATATACTTCTGATTTGATTATGAACGGCGAATCGTCTGTTTTTCATACCATCAACAGAAACAAAGAATCTTTTGCAATTGATTTTAAACAGCCAGAGGAACTTCAAAAACTAAAAAAATTATTAGCGAAAGCAGATGTTGTGATGCATAATTTCAGACCCGGCGTTATGGAACGCATTGGTTTAAGTTATGATGACGTAAAAAGCATCAATCCAAATGTGATTTATGGATCAATTTCAGGTTTTGGAGAACATCCCGATTTGAAAGATTTACCGGGACAAGATTTGCTTTTACAATCTTTAACCGCTTTAACTTTGTTAAGTGGCAATCAAGAAGATGGTCCCGTTCCGATGGGATTGTCGATTGTGGATATGCTTGCCGGAGCTCATTTAGCACAAGGAATTTTAGCCGCTTTATATAGAAAAGCAACTCATAATATCGGAGCACAAATTCAAGTCAGTATGCTAGAATCGGCATTTGATTTTCAGTTTGAAACTATTACGACCTTCTTTAATGACGGAGGCGAATTGCCAGTTCGAACCAAAACCAATAATGCTCACGCTTATTTGGGCGCGCCATACGGAATTTACAAAACTAAAAACGGCTATTTGGCATTAGCAATGGGGTCGATTCCCGTTTTGGCTTCTTTGCTAAAATGTGATGCTTTACTGGCTTTCCCAGAAAATAAATTTACGCTTAGAGACGATATCAAAAATATTCTTGCCGATCATCTGCAAACGCAGGAAACACAATTTTGGCTGGATATTTTAGAACCCGCAGACATTTGGTGTGCAGGAGTTTTAAACTATCAGCAGTTATTTGCGGAAGATGGATTTAAGGTTTTAAATTTTACCCAGCAAGTCGAAATGCTTGACGGCTATACTTATAAAACTACACGCTGTCCGATAAAAATTGACGGCGAATATCTGACTTCAGGAAAAGGTTCGCCGAAACTGGGTCAAGACAACGAGAAAATTATTAAAGAATTTATAGACTGCTGATGGAAAAAATTAGAATCGCCGTTCGAAAATTCGATCCTTTCGAAAGTACACTTCGAAAATTATGGGATGCATTTTCACTTCAAAACAATATAAAAATGGAAGCGGAAATGGTTGCATTGGAACTTCATGATTTATATAAAACCACAATTTCAGATAAAGGTTTAAAAGAAGGAAAATGGGATATTGCCCATATCAATACCGATTGGATTTTTGATGCTGTAAACGAAAATGCGGTTCTTAATTTATTTTCATTAATTGGAGAAAATCCGCCCGAAAATTATCCTTTCGGATGGCATAAATCACTTTTACATTTACAAAAGCTGAGTAACGGCATTTTCGGACTTCCATTTCACGACGGGCCGGAATGCCTGATTTACAGAAAAGATTTATTCGAAAATGAAACAGAAAAAGAGAATTTTAAAAAACAGTTTGGTTACGAACTTGCTACACCAAAAACGTGGCAGGAATTTACTGAAATAGCAACGTTTTTTAATCGTCCCGAACAAAATTTATACGGTGCTGTTTTTGCCAATTATCCCGACGGACACAATATGGTTTTCGACTTCTCTCTGCAATTATGGACACGCGGCGGTTCTTTATTAAACAAAAAAAATCAGATTGACATTCATAATGAAGCAGCGATAAAAGCATTGGATTTTTATCGAAAAATGGTCAATGACAAAAATGCGGTTCATCCAAAATCGAGAGAATTTGGTTCGGTTGAAGCTGGTTTGGCTTTCGCCGAAGGACAAGCGGCAATGGCTATCAACTGGTTCGGATTTGCTTCTATGGCAGAAGTTATAGAAGAATCAAAAGTCAAAGGAAAAATCGATATCACTTCTCTCCCATCCGATCCAGGTTATAAAACGGCTTCTTTGAATGTATATTGGCTGTATACCATTGGTTCTGGAAGCAAACACCAAAAGCTAGCTTACGATTTTTTACGTTTTGCTACAACGCCCGAAAGTGACAAATTATTGACTACAGAAGGCGGAATCGGATGTAGAAAATCAACTTGGAAAGATGCAGAAATTAATACTTTAATTCCGTTTTATCATAAACTGGAAATGCTTCATGAAAATGCATTGACACTGCCTCAAACGCCAATCTGGCCAAAAGTTGCTGAACTTGTTGACGGCGCAGTTTTAAAAGCTATTGAAACCGATATTTCATCGGCAATACTTTTAGAGGAAACTCAGAAAAAAATTAGAGAATTAAGTCAAGGAACAACATTACACGGCTCTGTCAAAAATTAAACTTGACAGGCTTAATTTCAAAATATAGAACAAATGAATATTCCCTATAAACCTTTACTTCCCCAAACAGAACAGCCCATTGTGATTATTGGAGCGAGCGGTATTGTAAAAGATGCACATCTTCCTGCTTACGAAATGGCTGGTTTTAAAGTTTTTGGTATTACCAATAGAACCATCTCAAAGGCATACGATTTACAGAAACAATTCAAAATCGATCATGTTTTTGAAAGTGTTGCCGACGCAGTTAAAAATGCGCCTTCAAATGCTGTTTACGATATTACCGTTTTACCTGATCAATACATCGAAATTTTAGAACAATTGCCTGACGGCGCTGCGGTTTTGATTCAGAAACCAATGGGAAATGATTTGGCTCAGGCACGCGAAATTGTAGAAGTATGTGAAAGAAAAAATCTGGTTGCTGCCATCAACTTCCAACTGCGTTTTGCTTCTTTTGTAAGCGCTGCAAGATATTTAATCGATCAGGGAATTATTGGCGAATTATACGATTTAGAATTCAAAATTACCGTAAATACCCCTTGGGAATTGTTTCCTTTAATTAAAGAACACCCAAGATTGGAGATTCTTTTTCACAGTGTGCATTATATTGACTGCATTCGATCTTTTCTGGGAAATCCTAAAAGCGTAATGGCAAAAACAGCCAAACATCCGCTTAAAAAATTATCTTCAAGCCGATCTACTATTATTTTAGATTATGGCGAAGATAAACATGTTGTGATTAATACGAATCATGATCATCATTTTGGTTCAAAACACGAAGAAAGCTACATCAAATGGGAAGGAACAAAGGGCGCTGTTAAAGCAAAAATGGGCTTGTTAATGAACTATCCTGACGGTTTACCGGACGTTTTTGAGTACGCGCTGCCAAAAAAAGATAACGAAAATGAATACGAATGGACTGAAGTAAAACTGGAAGGTTCTTGGTTTCCAGAAGCTTTTATTGGTGCAATGTCCAATCTGATGCGTTACAAAGAAGGTTCTGACTCAACATTCTCTGCAAGTGTTCAGGATGTTTTAGGCACAATGAAGGTTGTAGAAGCTTGTTATGTAAGCAGTAAAAATGGCGGCATTTCTTTTGATGAAGTGTAATTAAAACACTATATTTCAAAACCAAAAAACAAAATTTAAGTCCACTTTCAAAACAAACCTGATTTTGAAATCTATTTGAAAGAGCTGACAAATAAAAAGAATAAATTATGTACTTTAAATCGACTTTTTTCGAAGATTATCAAATCGACGATAAACGAATAACTTTAGGCAGAACAATTACAGAAACCGATTTCGTAGTTCATGCCGGACACACGGGAGATTTCTTCCCGCACCACATGGATGAAGAATGGTGCAAAACACAGCCTTTCGGACAAAGAATTGCCCACGGAACTATGGTTTTTGCCATCGGAATCGGATTAACTGCTTCAGAAATAAATACAGAAGCCTTTTCTAGAGGATACGACAAAATGCGATTTGTAAAACCTGTTCATATCGGCGACACCATCCATTCTGAAATTACGATTTCTGAAAAAGGAGAAGCCAAAAATCCAGAAATGGGAACTGTAACAGAACATGTAGAAATCATTAACCAGCGCGGTGAAGTCGTTTTGGTATGTGATCATCTATTGCTTGTGAAGAAAAGGTACTAAGATGCTAAGATTCTAAGGTGCTAAGTTTTTAAAAACTTTGCGTCTTTGCTTCTTTGCGAGACTAAAAAAACACTGCTTAAAAATAATCTCGCAAAGACGCAAAGTCACAAAGAAAAAATAAAAAGACTTTGAGTATCAGTGCCTTCGTGGCAAAAGAAAAAAACTTAGAATCTCAGCACCTCAGAACCTTAGAACCTATAAAAAAATAAACTAAAAAACTATCTAAATGCAAATTACAAACCAAGCCGGTGATCAACACGAAGTGCCGACAGAAGGGGGAAAAGGAAATCAGTACCTTTTGCCTTTTATTCTAGTTACATGCCTATTTTTTCTTTGGGGAATGGCCCACAATTTAGATTCTGTTTTGATTCCGCACTTGAAAAAAGCGTGCGAATTAAACAATCGCCAATCTACTCTAATTGATACTTCCGTATTTTTTGCTTATTTTATTATGGCGATTCCAGCCGGAATGCTAATTAAAAGGTTTGGCTATAAAAACAGTATTATTACAGGATTGTTAGTTTTTGCTGTTGGAGCCTTTTTATTTGTTCCTGCCGCTAATACCAGAACTTACGAATTATTTTTATTCGCTCTATTCGTAATTGGCTGTGGATTAACCATTTTAGAAACTAGCGCAAATCCTTATGCGGCGATTTTAGGGCCAGCAGAATCTTCTTCTAAAAGACTAAATTTAGCAGCTTCTTTCAACGGATTGGCAGCCATGGTTGCTCCTATTGTAGGTTCGTTGTTTATTCTTTCAGGAACCAATCATACGCCAGAACAAATGGCAGCAATGCCTGAGGCAGAAAAAGCGGCTTATTTATTAGGCGAAGCAGCTTCTGTAAAAATGCCATACATCGTTTTGGGAAGCATTTTGGTTTTGGTTGCTATTATATTTTACTTTGTACAACTGCCTTCAATGAAAGCTACTCATACAGAAGCTGAAATTAAACCAGGTTTTTTCTCTGTTTTAAAATTCAGACATTTAAGCTGGGGAGTTGCGGCTCAATTTTTTTATGTGGGTGCTCAGGTTTGTATCACAAGTTTCTTTATTCGTATCGCACAGCAAGGTGCTGGGTTAGACGAAAAAACGGCTGGATATTACTTAGGAATCTATGGTTTCCTTTTTATGGCGGGACGTTTTATTGGAACATTCTTTTTACGTTTCGTAAAAGATTACGTTTTATTGTCAATCTACTGCGTAATGAGCGTTTTACTATGTTTAGTAGCTATTTACGGTTCTGGAATCGTAGTGATTTATGCTCTTGGAGGAATTGGGTTCTTTATGTCAATTATGTTCCCTACGATTTTCTCTTTAGGAATTAAGGGCTTAAAATCGAATACAGAAACGGGTTCATCTTGGCTGGTAATGTCAATTGTTGGAGGTGCTATTATTCCTTACGGAATGGGAACTTTAATCGACATGAATCATGACGATATTCAATCAGGATATATTATCCCATTAGTTTGTTTCTTGATTATTCTTTCTTTTGGAGCTTTTGGACATAAGGTGAAAACGGTTTCTGAATAGTTTTTTAGCCACTAATTGCACGAATTAACACGAATTTCTTTTTAATAAAATATTTAAATATCAATTGCCTCCAGCTTTAGCTGGAGGTTTTTTGTTTATTGCAAAGAAAAAGGCTTTAGCCAAACTTTTGCGCTTAGTTTGGCTAAAGCCAATAAATATAGAATCTAGTAACCTCCAGCTAAAGCTGGAAGCAATTCATTTTAGCCATGAATTAGCAAATAAAATACAAAAGCTCCAGAGGAGTGAAATATTTATAGCAAAAATTACCAGCGCAAGAAAAAAAGCTCTGGAGGAGCGATATAATATCATCACAATAGAATTCCCGCGGTTGAAACCGCGGGCTATATCTAAAATATATAAACGATATATTTTATTTCCTTATGGTATAAAATCAAAAACGCCTCCCATTGGAGGCGTTTTCTTTTAGTCATGTTTATTAATGGTTTTTGCCATTACCGTGATCGTGGTTCTTGTCTGACTTTTGTTTGGAGTTATTATTTCCTTTGTTTTTTCCTTTATTGTCTTTATCATTTCCGTAATGATTTCCGTTGTTGCCTTTTGGTTTTTCTCCTCTATTTTTTTGAGGTTTTCCGTGGTAACCTTTCGGATATTCGGCTCTATGTTTTGTGTGATAGTAATAAGGAGAATCTCCTCTGTAATCAGTCAAAACTACTTTGTATCCTGAATATAAATCATAACTTCTATATCTTGACGGAAGTCTTTTTTCGCGCATCCATTTTCCGCCATTATCGTAAATAAATACGCTCTGATTTACATCATAATATACATCAATGTCTGGTAGGTAATAATACCTGCTGTCGTCATAACCTTGTGGCCCCCAATTAGGCGGTGTTCCGATGTTTACATTTACAGATACCTGTGCTTGAGCAAAAAATGCACTCATAAAAAGCACTGAGGCGAATACTAACTTTTTCATGTCTTTAGAATTTAAATGTTAATCTTAATAGATAATAATCGAAAGTAATGCCAAAAATTTGCGTGTTAAGCATTCATTATACAAAATTACTAAAGTAATCGACGAAGAGTGCTTTTTAAACGATATACATTTCAAAAAAACGTCTCAAAAAATTGAGACGTTTTTTATCATTATAAACAATTATTTCCAACCACCACCCAACGCTCTGTACAAATTAATAACAGCTTGCAATTTTTGAAGATTATCATTAACTCCGTTCAATTGTGCTGCTAAAAGATTTTGCTGTGATGTTAATACATCTGTATAGTTAGTTGCAGAACTATATTCTAAAAGTTCTTGCGTAAAGTCTACTGCTTTTTCTAAAGCTGCAATTTGTTTCGCTCTAGAATCTTCTTTTTCAACAGCCATTTGATACGCATACAAGGCATTTGAAACTTCCTGACCTGCTACTAAAAGACTTTGCTGGAAGTTATTGTATGCTTGTAATTGTTGTGACTGCGCTGTAGTCAATCTCATTTTATTTAAGCCATTATTGAATAAAGGCTGTGTTAATCCTCCAATAATCGAATAAAAAATAGAATGGCTGAAGAAATCATTCAATTCTAAATTTGAAAATCCTGTGCTTGCGGTAAGCGTTAGACTTGGATAAAAATACGTTTTAGCCAAATTAGTTGACTCAAAAGCAACTCTGAAATTAAATTCCGCTTGACGGACATCTGGACGATTATTCAATAACTGAGCAGGCATTCCGATTGCAATTTTTTCAGGAATAATCTGTGTTCCTAAAACGCCTCTATCAATTGGCCCAGGCCCTTGTCCAAGTAAAATATTAAGAGCATTTTCGGTTTCACGAATACTTTGTTTCAAGTCTGGAATTAAAACTTCTGCTGCATGCTGATTGGCTTCACTCTGAACAACCGCTGCACCTGTAACAATTGCTCCTTCTTTTAAAGCTTTGATAGTTTCAACGTTTTCGATACGGGTTTTTAACGTTTCTTCCGTAATTCTTAGCGATTCATCATACGATAATAACAAGAAGTAATTATTGGCAATATCGGCGATCAACTGCGTTTGAACTGCTTGTTTTGCAGCATCGGAAGCTAAATAGGTTGCCAAAGCGGCTCTTTTAGAACTGCTTAATTTTCCCCAGACATCAATTTCCCAAGAACTGCTTACACCTAATTTATAAGTTGTAGTAAGGGTATTAATATTGATTCCTGCTGGAAAGTTTAATCCTGCCTGAGATTGTTTATTGTGCGTTACATTCGCATCCAATTGCAATGACGGGTAATAAGCCAATTTACTCTGGCGTAAAGAAGCTCTTGCCTGAACAATATTCTCAATTGCATTTTTCAGATTTAGATTCTGTTCTAATCCTTTTTGAATTAAAGCATTCAGTTTTTCATCTTTAAAAACGGTATTCCAAGGCATATCTGCAATTGTAGTTGAATCTGTAGAAGATTCATCGCGATACAATTGATCTGTTTTTAAAGTAGTGGGGCGTTCGTATTTCTTGGTAACAGAGCACGCACTTATTAGTGCGGCTGTTATTACCAGTAGAATATATTTATTTGAACTATTCGTCATTTTTCTTGTAATTAAATTTTACTCTTTGTGAGCTTCTATTAAATGAATTTCGTCTTCATCGTCATCGTCATCATCATAACCATCTTTCGCTGGACCGCTTATTTTTTCTTGCAAGTTTTGGAAAATGATAAACAGAACCGGAATAACAAATACTCCCAAAATAGTTCCAATTAACATACCTCCAACGGCTCCAGTACCAATCGATTTATTACCAACAGCTCCAGCTCCAGAAGCAAACATTAAGGGAACCAATCCTAAAATAAAGGCAAATGATGTCATCAAAATTGGACGCAAACGCGCTACAGCTCCTTCAATTGCAGATTGTACAACTGGCAATCCTTTACGCCTTCTGTCCAAAGCAAATTCGACAATCAAAATACCATTCTTCGCCAGAAGTCCGATAAGCATGATTAAGGAAATCTGCAGGTAAATATTACTATTTAATTTGAAAATAATCGAAAACAAATAGGCTCCTGCCAGTCCAAACGGAATTGATAATAATACGGCAAATGGCAGAATGTAACTTTCGTACTGTGCACTCAACAAGAAATAAACGAAAACCAAACATAAAATAAAGATGAAAATCGTCTCACTTCCTGATGCTAATTCCTCACGCGTTAAACCCGAGAATTCGTAACCATAACCTGCAGGAAGATTCTCTGCCGCTACTTCCTGAATTGCTTTAATTGCATCTCCAGAACTGTAACCTGGTTTTGGCGCTCCTGTAATCGAGATTGAAGTAAATAAGTTAAATCTCGAAATAGATTCTGGTCCAAAAACTCTTGTCATTTTTACAAACTCGGTAATTGGCGCCATGTTTCCTGCGCTATTACGAACGAATATCTTGTTCAATCCTTCAGTATTCGCTCTAAATTCTGGCGCTGCCTGAACCATTACACGATATTGTTTTCCGAATTTGTTGAAATTCGAAGCGTACAATCCTCCATAATAACCTTGCATGGTTGACAGAATCGTATTGATAGAAACTCCCGCATCTTTCGCTTTCGCTAAATTAATATCCATCATATACTGAGGGAAACCAGGGTTAAACGGCGTTGTTGCATATTGAATTTCTGGACGCTCAGATAATTTAGCTAAGAATTCATTATTCACTTTATAGAACTCAGAAGTCGTGTGTCCACCTTTATCCTGCAATTGGAATTCAAATCCACCACTTTGTCCAAAACCTTGAATGGTTGGAGGCGAAATGAAGAATATACTTGCCTCACGAATACCGCTTGTTTTAGCAAAAAGCTGTCCGATTACATCATCAACGCTAAGATCACGCTGATCCCAAGGATATAATTTTACAATAACCATACTGTAGGCACTACCAGCTCCAGCGGTAAAGTTCTGCCCCACAATACGAAGTGTATTTTTAACGCCTGGAATTGTCTTTGCAATACTATCTACTCTTTTTGCAATAATATCTGAACGTTCCATCGAAGCTGATGGCGGCAAACTAATGTTAGCAAAAACAGTTCCCTGATCCTCTGAAGGAACGAAAGCTGAAGGCGTAGTTTTCATCATATAAACCAATGCCGCACCAGCAACTATAATAGAACCTAATGCAATCCATTTTTTTACAGAAAGGAAACTTACTGAACGTTTGTATCTAGCGGTAACGTTATCGAACGCCACGTTAAATGAAGTATAGAAACGCTGTAAATAACTTTTATGTTTATGATCGTCAGCATGCGGTTTCAATAAAAGCGCACACAAAGCCGGACTCAAAGTCAAGGCATTTACTGCCGAAAGAATAATCGCAACGGCCAGTGTAATACCAAACTGTTTGTAGAAAACTCCTGTAGATCCTCCAATAAAAGTTACCGGAATAAATACCGCGGCCATTACTAATGTAATCGAAATAATTGCTCCAGAAATCTCGTCCATCGCATGAATTGTAGCTTTTTTAGCCGATTTATATCCGTGATCGAGCTTGGCGTGAACGGCCTCAACGACGACAATCGCATCATCGACCACAATACCAATGGCAAGAACCATCGCAAAAAGCGTCAATAAGTTAATCGTAAATCCGAATAAATTCAGGAAGAAAAACGTTCCCACAATCGCAACCGGAACTGCAATTGCCGGAATTAAAGTTGATCTAAAATCTTGAAGGAAAATAAACACCACGATGAAAACCAATATAAAGGCTTCAACCAAAGTATGAATTACTTTTTCGATAGAAGCATCCAAGTTTTCGTTAACGTCCACCATAATAGTGTACTTCATTCCTTTTGGAAAACTTTTTGCCGCTTCTTCAATCAATTTTTTAGAATTGATAATTACATCACGAGCATTAGATCCAGGCGTCTGGCTAATTGCCATCGCAGCCGATTCTACACCGTTTGTTTTAATTGTTGACGAATAACTTAAAGATCCCAATTCTACTTTAGCCACATCTTTAAGTCTCAGCATCTGTCCATTCCCAACAGATTTTATAACAATGTCTCCAAATTCCTCAGCACTTGTTAAACGTCCTTTATATTTAATTACATATTGAAATGCCTGATTTCCATTTTCACCAAATTTACCTGGTGCCGCTTCGATATTTTGTTCGGCTAAAGCTGCCGAAATATCACTTGGAATCAGTTTATATTGTTGCATTACATCTGGTTTCAGCCAGATTCTCATCGAGTAATCTTTTGCACCAAAAACGGTTACATCTCCTACCCCAACAACACGCTGAATTTGCGGTACAAGGTTAATCTTTGCATAGTTTTGAAGAAACGTCTGATCGTAAGCTTTATCATCACTGTATAAAGAGAAAATCAATAAGTTACTACTCTGACTTTTGGTTACTGTAACCCCTGCTTGAGTTACCTCTACTGGCAATAAACTTGTTGCTCTAGAAACCCTGTTCTGAACGTTTACCGCTGCTAAGTCTGGATTGGTACCTACTTTAAAGAAAACTTTAATAGAAGCATTACCATCATTGGTTGCTGTAGAAGTCATGTAAGTCATGTTTTCTACACCATTAATTTGTTCTTCCAACGGAATAACGATACTTTTCAGTACCACGTCAGCATTGGCTCCTGTATAGCTAGCTGCAACGTTTACAGTTGGAGGCGCAATATCTGGATATTGCGATATCGGTAACTCAATTAGGCCTAAAACACCTAAGATGACGATAATAATAGATATTACCGTCGAGAGTACGGGTCTTTGTATAAATTTTTTAAACATTTTTTTTATTTTAAATCGGCGTAAACTGCTTCTTGGCTTTGATTATTAGGTTTAATTTCAGTTCCTTCTTTTAATGAGGCTACTCCTTCTAATACAATTTCATCTCCAGGATTTAAACCGCTTGAAACTACATAATAATTACCTGCTGAATTGTCAAGTACTGTGATATTGGCATTTCTTGTTTTCTTGTCTTTACCTACAACTACTGCAAACATTTTATCTTGTAGTTCAAAAGTGGCACTTTGAGGAATAATCAAAGCTTCTTTTACATCCGTCGGAATACGAACTGTTGTACTGCTTCCGCTTCTGATAATTCCTTTTGGATTTGCGAAACGTGCTCTAACGTTTACCGTACCAGTTTCTGTATTGATTAATCCGTTTACCGTTTCGATATTTCCTTTTTGATCGTATAATGAACCATCAGAAAGCAATAAAGAAACTGCTGGCATACTTTTGATTTTTTGATTTAACGAACCTCCTGCATCTTTAGTAAAACTTAGCAGTGCTTTTTCATTCATTGCAAAATAAGCGTACACGTTACCAATGCTTGAAACTGTAGTTAAAGGTTCTGCAGTATTAGAACTTACCAAACTTCCTAAACGGAAAGGAATTGATCCTACAACTCCATTTACTGGACTTGTAACTGTTGTATATCCTAAATTAACTTTAGCATTTACTAAAGCAGCATTTGCTTGCGCTAAAGAGGCCAAAGCTGACTCGTAAGTATATTGAGCCGATTCTAAATCGTATTTGCTGATAATTCCTTTTTCAACCAATGGCTTCACTTTATTTACAGCCAATTTTGCTGTACTTACCTCTGCTTGAGCACTTTTAATGCTTGCTGTTGCAGTACGAACTTGCTGCTCATATTCTGGAGCACTGATTTTAAACAATGGCTGCCCCGCTTTTACCACTGCTCCTTCATCAACAAAAATCTTATCGATGTATCCTTCAACTCTTGGGCGGATTTCTATATTTTGCTGTCCTTGTATACTAGCCGGAAAATCGCTGTTTAACGTAGCTGATTCTGGCTGTAATGTAACAGTCTTATATTCTTTAATCTGCGGAGCTCCTCCGGCTTGTGCCGATTTGTCATTTTTACCGCAAGAAGCGATAATAAGTGATGCTGCAAGAATGCTTAAAAATGATTGCTTATTCATCTTGAAAAATGTGTAATTATCTATTATATGACAACAAAAGAACTAAAATATAACATGCAAAAATTTTCAAATAGACGAAGAGCCCGATATAATCGATAAAGGTTAGATGACAACCGATGGATTTTTTTTAAATATTAAACAAGTGTTTAATTTTTATCCCGTCGGCTCTAAAATGCTTTTTAGAGACTCTAAATCGGGGTTTAGCGATTGCCCGATTTTCATATTCAAATAAAATGTAATATTGCCCTAAAAATCACAAATTATAATGGCACCGAACTTTTTTAGACCTTATTTATTTACTGGACTACACATTCTTGGCTGGTCTCTATTAGGGTATCTTATGCTGTTTTATATTCCACTGACTTGGAATGTTGTGCTTCCGCAAGCATTCTGGCTTTGGCAGAGTATTATATTGTTTTTATTAATGATTCTTTTTTATTCTACGGCAAAAAAAATAGTTCCAAAAACCATCATTAAAGACAATACTTCGGCATTTTTAATTTGGGCATTTGCTGCGATTATTGCCATGCAATTAATTGCCTATTTTTATACCTCACAAACCGATCTTCATACTCAAATTAGCAAGGCTATCGGCTTTAAAAAATATAAAAATCCGTATTTTGATAATTACGTATTTACTTTGACATTATTGGTTTTAGGAATAAGCACCAGTTGGGCAATGCTAACGCATTGGCAAAAAGCAGCACAGCATAAACAGAAACTGGAACAAGACAAAACAATGGCAGAATTGGCCATGCTGAAAGCGCAAATTAATCCGCATTTTTTCTTTAACTCTTTGAATAGCATTTATTCCTTGACTTATACTGATATCGAAGATTCTAGAAATGCGCTACATACTTTAAGCCGAATGATGCGTTACTTGCTTTACAGCACAGAAGGCGAACGAACTACATTGCTTAAAGAAGTAGAATTCTTAAAAGATTTTATCGCTTTGATGAAACTTCGTGCCAATAGCAAATTGACTATTACCACAGAAATCCCCGAAAAACTGCACGATTATCCAATTGTTCCGATGTTATTACTACCTTTAGTAGAAAATGCGTTTAAACACGGTGTTCATGCAACCGATAAAAGTGAAATACACATTAAACTTTCGCAAAATAACACACATCTAGAATTTGAAGTAGAAAATACTTTTTTCGAAAAAACATCGGTTTCAGATGAAGGCGGAATTGGTTTAACCAACACCAAACGCAGATTGCAATTGATTTATCCAAATCAGCATTATATATCTTTTGGAGTTACCGATCACGGAACATATAACATTAAACTCAAAATAACTTTAGAGCAATGACCGTATTAAAATGTATAGCAGTAGATGATGAACCATTGGCTTTAAAACTGGTAGAAACGTTTATACAGCAGACTCCTTTTTTAGAATTAATAACAACTTGCGATAATGCTGTAGACGCAATGGGCATCATTAGAGAAACAAAACCCGATTTGGTTTTCTTAGACATTAATATGCCTAATTTGACTGGAATGGAATTAGCAAGACTTCTTCAAGATCAAGCTGGACCACTGCCTAAAATCGTTTTTACAACAGCTTACAATCATTATGCAATTGAAGGCTATCGCGTAAACGCTGTAGATTATCTTTTAAAACCTTTCAGTTACGAAGAATTTCTACGTGCTTCAAGCAAAGTTTTGCAATTAACCGAAGAAGCCAATAATACCTTTACAACAATTGCTGCAGATGACGAATTTATCTTCCTGAAAGTAGAATACCAATGGGTTAGAATTTCTCTAAAAGACATCACTTACATCGAAAGTTTAAAAGATTACGTAAAAGTACATCTTGAAGATTCTCAAAAAGCTTTAATGTCTCTTATTTCGCTTAAAGCATTAGAAGAAAAACTTCCATCATCAAAATTTATGCGTGTTCATCGTTCGTTTATTGTTTCGCTTGACAAAATAAGTGCTATTAGTAAAAACTCCATTTTTATAGATAAAATAGAAATCACAGTCGGCGAACAATACAAAGAAGCTTTTAAAACATTGGTCGAAAAGTGGCTAAAATAAAATTAGAATTACAAATATCATGGAAAAAAGATCAAACAAATATTATCTTACTTTAAGCCTTAAGGAATATTCAAATGGTGAGACCGAACCAGCAAAAGAACTCGGAATCGAATTTGATAATCACGACGAAATCTTCGGAATTATCGAAAGAATAAAATCTAAGAACATTTTCGCAAACGAATCTGAAGCAGTTCAATTTGCTTTAGGGTTAAAATTATTTAGCGAAATCAAATTAAAAAACCGCAAAAATCCTCTTTTTGAAGAATTAAATGAAGTTTTTCCGGTCTTCATGAAAAAATTAAAGAGTCTTTAAAATTCTCTTTAAAAATAAGACTTCAGCCCTATTTTTATTGAAGTTTTGAATGTTAAATTTCTGCTAAGAAAAAAACAATACAATTCGTACTGGCAATATTTTGTCACAATTTTCCGTTCCAATTAGGCATGTCCCACTAAATGCTTTTTCCAAAAGAAGTTTAATTTCTGTTTTTGAAATTCTTCTGCTTCATATAAAATGGCATAAGCATTTAGGCATTCTTAATTGAAAATAGAACCGAGAATTTCGTTCGAAACTGACCATTTCAAATTAACGAATCTCTACCTCTTTTTCGAAATGTTCGATAATGCAAAAATTATTTTTTAACCATTAAAATGAAAGCATTATGATAATTCAAAAAAGTATTTTCCTTCTGGCCACCATTCTTGTTTTTGGCAGCTGTTCGAATAATGACAATACTGATCCAGGCACCGACCCAGGACCAACTGGCCCACCTGTAGAAACGGGTACAGCCAACACTACTTATCAGCCCGCATTTTCTGGACAAACACGAGCAGGAAGTATTCAAACTACCACAGAATATGAAGCTAAAATAATCACCAGCGGTTTAAGCGCTCCTTGGGGAGTTGCGTATCTTCCTGACGGACGTCTTTTGGTAACCGAAAAAGCAGGAAAAATTAAAATTGTAACCCAAGCAGGAGTTATTGGTGAGGCATTAACAGGTGTTCCTGCTGTAAATCCTGCAGATCAAGGCGGATTATTAGGTATTTGCCTAGATCCAGCATATGCCACTAACCGAATGATTTATTGGGCTTTTTCTGAAGTTGTTGCTGGGGGAAATATTACCGCTGTCGCGAAAGGAAAAATATCTGATAATGAAACTGCAATTGAAAACGTAACAGTTATTTATCGTTCGAATACGCCAAACGCAAGCACGCTGCATTACGGAAGCCGCATTGTATTTGACAAAACTGGAAATTTATTTGTAAGTATTGGAGAAAGATCTGTTTTACAAACTCGTCCGTTGGCGCAAGCTGTAACGAGCAGTTTGGGTAAAATTGTACGCATTACAACAAGCGGACAAGCAGCACCAGGAAATCCATCTTTTACACAAACGGGGGCTTTGCCAGAACTTTATACTATTGGTCATAGAAATCCGCAGGGCTTGGCTGTTCATCCAACAACGGGTGACTTATGGCAAAGTGAACACGGCCCAAGAGGTGGTGATGAAATTAACCGAATTACAGCTGGAGCAAATTACGGCTGGCCAACAATTACTTACGGAATTGAATATAGTGGTACGAAAATTGGAGAAGGTATTACACAACAAACTGGAATGGAGCAACCGGTCTATTATTGGGATCCTGTAGTGTCACCAAGTGGTATGACTTTCTACGCCGGAAACCGTATTCCAGAATGGCAAAATAACCTTTTTATTGGTTCATTGAGCGGCATGCATATTATACGTTTAGCTTTTAAAGACAATAAAGTAGCGGGTGAAGAAAGAATATTAGCAGGACAAGGTCAAAGATTTAGAGATATTACGCAAGGAAAAGATGAAGCATTATACGCCGTTACCGATCAAGGAAGACTTTACAAAATTGATAAAAAATAGAAAGTAAACTTGTTCACCATACATGCCAAAAAAACGCCCCATATTTGGGGCGTTTGTATTTTATGTTTTTTTTTGTTTCAGGTTTCAAGTTTCAGGTTTCAGGTTAAACGCAACGGAATAAAACATGAAACTTGAAACAAAACAATTAAGCTTTTGCTTTTCTTTTTACTGTACAGCCAATTTCTTTAGTTTGTGTAATTGCTGGTTTTTGACCGCTTTTAAGTGATGCAATTACATCTTCTGCATATTTTATTTTCTGCGGATTATTTCCTTCTGGATCATTGTCGATTGCTCCAACATATTCTACCACATTTCCTTTTGAAGTTTTAGAAACGATAAAGATGTGAGGCGTACGTTTTGCACCATATTCATCAGTGATTTTTTGTCCTGGATCAAATAAATATGGGAAAGAATATTTTTTCTCTTTGGCCAAATCCTGCATTTTTGCAAAAGTATCTGCATTAGAAGCCTCGGGATCATTTGGATTGATTGCAATTACAGGATATCCTTGAGATTTGAATTTTTTATCTAAATCAATAATTCTCTGCTCATATCCAATAGCATAGGGACAAGTGTTACACGTAAAAACAACAATATATCCTTTTGCATCTTTAAAAGATCCAAAAGAAACGTCTTTGTTGTCCACATTTTTCAGTTTGAAATCTGGAGCTGCATCGCCCGCTTTAAGTGTTACAGCATTTTGTGCATGAGATAGAAAAGCAGAAAATGCTAATGCTAGTAATAAGATTATTTTTTTCATAATGGTTTACAGTTTTTTATATTCAGTTAATAATTGTTCGTAGGTAAATTCGCTTTCAACAAATTTTCTTTTATCATTTTTAATAAAAAGCGTAGCTGGAATACTTCCAGACCAGCTCGGATCAATTCTATCAATAAACTCTTGTGGATTACTTTCGTTTAAAAGAAAGACTTCATTCTTTAAATTTTTCCTTTTCACAAACGGAATTACATTCGATTGCAATTTGGATTTAAAATCTAAGCTTACCAATAAAACAGCTACTTTCTCTGATTTATGTTCTGCTCCCAATTTCTCGAAATGTGGCAATTCTTTTATACATGGTGCGCACCAAGTTGCCCAAAAATTGACTACATAAGTGCTGTCTTTTCCGTTTTTAATTCTTTCGTTGAGCTGATTTATATTTAAAAGCTTTACGTTCTGATTGTATCCTTTTACGGAAAAAAGCAGAAACAGAAGAAAAGAAATTTTTAAAAGTTTATTTTTCATAGACCTTTTGATCTTAAATTTAATTTGTTTCTTACAAATATAAACTAATGCTTAATTAGATTTTGTTAATGAAAATTTAATGTACTTTTTAAGATTCTAAGATGCTGAGATACTAAGGCGCTAAGTTTAAAGGTATTATTTTAGAATTTTGTTCAGCTCTATTACATCTTCCTGATAACGCGGGTATGCTGTCACATTCCTCACGCTATGATTTTGATTATTTGTCAAACCAATTTCTTCTATTTCTTCAAATGGAGATTGCATAATTAATCCGTTTAGGAGGCAATCTGCAATATAATTGGAATGTGCATCAAACTTCGGAATTGCATTTAAATGTTTTACCATTATTGGTTTTAAAACAGCTTTTTCATTTTCTTTTATTCCTGTCATTGGAAGAAAAAGAAGAAACAAATTAGGATATTTTTCAAAAGCCAATAATTCATCCAAAGTAAAAAACCAAGCTTCAAAATGTCCTCCTAAATTTCCTATGTAAATATCATTCAGAAAAAAATTGATTTCATATTCGGCAAACTCAACTGCAAAATTTAAATTATCATTTATTCTGCCTGCAACATGTCTTGGATTTTCTTCTATATCATCATAATTAAAAAATATACTTTCCCATTCATAAGCTTCTGTTTCATTAATTTCTACAACTTCTAGAGCTTCATCAATATTTACTTCTTCTTTCTCATCAAAACCTCGTGACCAGCAGAAATAATACTTCCAGAAAAAGGTATTATGGCTGAGTTCTTCGATTTGTATTGTTGTATTCATAATTACAAATTATCTTGAGGTGTCCACATTCTAAAAAATTTAAATATTTTAGAGTATTCTTCCCGTGGTACAAATGCTATACAAACTTCTCGGTTATCTAATGCCGACTCGGTTAAAATAATATGGTCCGGTTCTTTTCCTGCATTTATAAATTCTGTTTCAGAAACCACGCAGACCACTTTTTTAAATATTCCGTTTACCCATTTCTGCATATTTTCGTTTTGCTCAAATTTTCTAAAACAAGCCAAAGATGCGTGGGCAGTTATTACCGGAACCAATTTGTCTGGAACGTCCTGTTTTACTAAAATGTACATTTTCATATTAATCTTATTTCCTTTTTGAGTATTATATCTATACTGCAAATATTTCTAACTACTTTTTCGTTTGATCTCAGGTTATAAACTACTGAAATTATTTAAAACAACTTTTCAAATAGTATTTTTTGTTCGTCTGATAATTGTCTGGCAATTTTAGCAAAATCTTTACTTTGCCCAAAAATCGTATACATAATGCTTTCCCAACAATAATCTGCCATTTCCTGAGGATTATCTCCACTATTTGAATATTCATTTAAATCTTCTTCAGTAAAATAATACGAAATGAAATTCTCCTTGCTATCCAACAATAATTTCAAGCTATTCTCATTTGAAAAATGAGAAATGAAAGTCTTATTATGCGGATGTTCCTGCATGGATAAAACAGCATTGATAAAGACTTTTATAGATTTTTCGGTTATGCCGAACTTCTCCAAAAATACAGGCGTAAATTTGACCTGAAGAGACTGATGTTCGCCATCTACTGTTTTATAATACTCAATTAGCGTATCAAAATATTTTTCTTTTTGTAATCCTAAAGCAAAAACAGCAAAAGTCGATGGCATCGCACAATTCTCGTCTTCAAGATTGTTGTACCATTCGTATTCTTTTTTAGCCAGATTAATATATTCTAAAATATCCTTGTGAAGGTTCGAATATTGAACAGCTCCTGCAAAGAGATAGTTCTGTCCGCATTTTGGAAGTCCTTTTATTGGAAGCAACTCTTTGTTTTTAGATGAAAATGCGATTTCATAGCTTTTAGGAAAATCGGTCTTCAGAAGATTATTTACAAAGTGTAATGCTTTTCTATAGCTTTTTTCTGTTTCTGTAATCAGTTTTATATTTATTGTTGCAAAAACATCATTGGCTTTAGCTGTTAGATCACTGTCTTTATGTGCACTCAATTCTTTTGGAAGTTTTCCTGTTCCGTTTTGCTTTAGTTGAGCTACTTCGTCAGACCCCAATTCTGTTACAACATTAAAATACTCATTTGCAGTAACTGTGGCATAACTTGGACCGTATTTAATATGAGAAACAGCAATATAGCATATAAAACTTAAAAGTTCTTTTTGCTCTTCCGTCAATATGGGTTCTGGAATCTCTTCTGTTGTTTTGGGTATAAAAATCTTGTATTTGCCTTTTTTTACTCTTTCAAAACTATTAAAAACCAATTCGTCTGCTTGCAATCCTAATGTATAACGGTAACTATCAAATCCAGTAAGTTTTCTAAGTTTTTCGACAAATGAAATATAAAATTCTTTTGAGAAAGGTCTGGTCTGGAAAAAATATTCAATTATGGATGATAATAGAAATTTTTCACCCGAATCTAATACATAAGGATTTGGATACGATTTATCAATTGTAACTGTATTGTTATCAATCGCTTCAATGAATTTTTCTAAAAGCGCTTCGTTGCCATCTATTTTTACTAAATAGTTTAATTCTCTCATTATATTTTATTCGTTTTTCTTATAATTTCTTTAAATCCGTTTCGATTCGTTTTTTCGAAAGCAGAAAAGTTTTTAAATCCATTTTTCCTTTTGATTTATTGTCTTCTAGTTCCTTTAATTCAAGGCGGAGTTCTCTGTATCGAATCTCATTTTCTGATAGTTCTTTTTCAGGATAAAGCACATCCAGCTCATCTTCTACATTTGTGTTTTTATTCAAGATTTCTTCTAGCGAGTTTCCTAAAAACACCCAACAGTCATCATCATATCCAAGATTTCCAGCAGGAATGAGAATTATCGGGAAACCCTCGTTTTCTCTGAGATCATAAGCATAAAACTTCCCTCCACCATTAAAAGCTATTGGAAGAAATGCCGGCGCCCAAATTGGAAATCCGTAATTTATATACATCTGGCGAATTTCTTCTAACGAAAAAAAGCCAAATTCACGTTCGCCATTTATAATTCCACCACCGTTTGAATACTGCAAAAGTTCGATATATTCTTTCGGAAGCCTTAGCTGTTGAGGAATAGGGAAATATTTTGGATCTCTACCATTTGGATACAAACTCTCGATATCAGGAAAATTGTCAAACTCATCTTTTGAAAATAATTTGGTAAAGAAATCTTCTGAAACTGATTCTGTTAAAGCCGATTGTTTATCGAAAAAAGTAAATTTACTGAACCACATATTTATTCTGTTTCATCATCTTCATAAGCATCTTCATCATCATACGAAAGATATGACCAATCGATATCAATATTCTCCAGAATGGCATCAAACCGTTCTTGATTGCTTGATCCAATAAAAGCTCCCGTACAATTTTTTTCTTGATCGAATGACAAACTGATTACAGCATAAAAATCATCTGTATATACCTTTTGGTTTTCTCTACTGATTTCAGGAACAAGTGCATAATTTTCTTCAATCAACTTTACAATTTCCAAATCAATTTCTCCAAAATGATTTCCATTAAATTGAAGTCCGCCCAATGTACCGTTGAAAACTGCCATTAGTAGAAAAAAGTTCTCCGTTATTTCAGTTTCAATTTCCCAGTCTGATTTTTCGATTGTATCGTAATTGCCGTAAACTGGAGGATTCTCCTCTGATAAATCTTCCTTTTTAATTCCCCAAAAAGCTACATTTTGATTTTCTTCGTAAAAAACCAGAAAATTATCATCTGAAAATCCGATTTCATTTTCAGGTTTCAAAAGTCTGTTAAAACTGTAATTAAGATTTTCTTCTTTCCCTAATTTCAAATAGTATTCTTTGAGTTGTGAGGGAAGTTTAATCTCTAATGTTTTCTCAAGATCGAGGATTTGATTTTCTGAAAATCCGTAGTTTTCATTTTCAGACAAATTGAAGAGGCGTTTAATTTTTTGAATGTAATTCATTTTGGCTGTAGATTTAATCAAATGTGAAAATACACAAAAACAGTGTAAGATTGCAACTACTTAATACTAGAAGTTTATTTTTTTTAGAAGAATAGACAATTCGTAAAAATTGTTTTTTTTCTAGTCACTTTTTTTTGACTAATTGACTGGCGATGATATTCGGCTGAACTTTGCAGTAAGTTAAAAAACTCGGGAGTCATTTTAAAAATTTCTATGAAAATACTGTCGCTACTATTAATCTTGATTTGCAGTGCCAGCTGCCAGTCACAAACAAATTCAAAAATGAGTGAAGACAAAACAAATCCGCTACTGTGTGATCCTGTTAGCGGAATGTGCGAGATGCCTGTTGGCGAAAAATCGAATGAAAAAACGGCTATTCCAACGGAAAATAAACCTGTAAAAATTATTTATTATACCGATCCTATTTGTTCTTCTTGCTGGGGAATTGAACCTCAGCTTAGAAAATTAAAACTTGAATATGGCGATTATTTTGAAATTGATTACCGAATGGGCGGCTTATTACCCGATTGGAGTTATAACAGTGGCGGAATAAGCAAACCTTCTGACGTTGCACATCATTGGAATGAAGCGAGTTTATATTACGAAATGCCCATTGACGGAAATGTTTGGATTGAAGATCCGTTAGATTCTTCTTATCCTTCTTGCACCGCAATGAAAGCGGCTCAAATGCAGAGTAAAGAAAAAGCTGTGAAATTTATGCGTATTCTTCGCGAAAAGCTTTATATCGATAAAAAGAACATCGCCAAATGGAAAAACATAGCAGAAGCAGCAAAAATTGCCGGTTTGGATGTTAAAAAACTAAAAACCGATTATGATGGAGATGCCAAAAAGCTTTTTCAAGAAGATTTAAATTTAGCCAAAACGCTTGGAGTACGAGGTTTCCCAACCTTATTTTTAGCCGATGCTGATAATAACCAATTAACGGTTTACGGTTCTAAACCTTATGCTGCCTATGAAAATGCTTTATTAGCATTATTTCCCGATGCAAAAAAGAAAACCATTAAAAATGAAACTCCACTAGATTTGTTTGAAATTTTCCCAACATTAGCTCCAAAAGAGTATGCTGTAATTTTGGATAAATCGACTTCTGAAGCTAGTTCTATTTTAGAAAAATTATATCAGCAAGATTTGTTGGATAAAAAGACAATTAAAAATGGTTCGCTTTATATTAAAAAATAAAACTAGTAATGCATGTTTTCAAATTTTTAAAATTAAAAGCCGTAAAGAAATTAAACTTTACGGCTTTTGCTTTTCATTGATTATTTATATTTCTCTCAAAATCAAATCGGCTACAACATCTATTGCCTGATTGATAATCTCTTCTGGATTTCCTTTAAACTCAAAACGTTTGGCAATTTGTATCTCGCCAAAAATGATATGGATAAAAATAGTTCCAACAGGTTTAGACTCACTTTCGCTTCCGCCAGGTGTAGTTAATCCCGTTAAACCCACACAGATATCCGAATTAATATAACGGTAAAAGTTCTGAGCCATTAACTTGGTCACTTCTGCAGATTCGGCACTGTATTGCTCAATTGTTCCCCACGGAATATGAAGCAAATCTTCTTTCATAGACGAATGATAACAAACCATTCCTCCTTTAAGGATTCTTCCGGAATTAAAAACCGTTGAAAATTCATAACACATTTTTCCTGCCGAAGCGCTTTCAGCAAATGCTATAGTTAAATTCTTTTCTATTAAAGCCTTACAACATGCCGTTACCTTATCTGATGCCATATCGATTTAAATTTAATTGCACATTAATCTCATTTCAAATGTAGATTGTTTAAACACAATTGCCTTACATAATTTCTTACAACATTTATAATATAAATAACTGTTAATTATGCAACTATAATGTTTTTTTCTATAAGGTTTCTGATCTATTTACAGGGTAATTTTGTAAATACAGCTTTTCTTGGGGATCTTATAAAAGTATAAGCCAGAAAAAATTAAAAGCCGAAAATAGGTTATTTAAAGAAAAGCTACGGACACGGATTACAGTGAAAACTGTAAAGAATTAGAAAGGTCTTCATCGTGAAGATTCAATATTGGAAATAAATAACAAATCAAAAAAACACTATTATGGAAAAGCAACATAACCATGATTATGGTCAATTTGATCCTGATTATATCGAACAAAACACACTTGTAGATGGTACTTATTCTAATGAAGATGAATTTAAACAAGTTCTGAAACATGATGACCGAGAATTTGGCGAAAGCGATCCCGATCACTACGAACAAAATACGCTAGTTGATAATGATAATTATGCACGAGATGAAGATCCGTATCAATATCAGGAAGAGTTTGTAGAAGATCCTTCACATCCAAAAGGCGATTTTGGGCCGAATACCACTATTCGTTCAGAAAACATTCCGAATGAGGAAAGAATCATCAATGAAGATGATGCTATTACAAATGACGGTACAGAAGACGACTTAAACGATGATTATGATCCTGATTTAGATTACGAAAATAATCGTGAAAAAGAGGAAGATTTGGATAAGGATGAAGAATTGAATGATTTTGACGCAGAACATTATCCTGAAAACCATCCTAGAGAATAGCAAAAATTATCGTAAATTGTAAAGCATTAATTCATATGTCTATAGCAGTTCAAATTGTCTGGCTTTTTGTATTAGCAATTCCGATTGCCTGCATCAGCTGGACTGTCACACATGAAGAGATTTTTAGAGAACCGCATGAATGGTGTGTCAGACATTCTAAAAATGACAAATTTATACTGTCAAGAAAGTTTTTCTATCTTCTCACCTGTGAATATTGCTTTAGCCATTATGTTACAATTGCCTTTCTGATTATTTGCGATTATAAACTTTTGTTAAATGATTGGAGAGGATATTTTTTGGCAGGGTTTTCTCTAGTTTTTATGGCAAATGTTTATATGAGTCTTTTTGCTCTATTGCGCCAAGCTATAAAAAAAGAAAAGGTCGAAATTGAGAAAATTGAGAGTGAAACTGACACTGAAAACAGTAAAAATTAAAAAATAACAAATAAGTATAATTAAAATTAATTGGCATTATGGAGAATTTGAATTTTATAGACCCATTATTACACGGAATTAAACCTGAAAGTAAACCGTTAAATCTGTCAGTAAAACAAATGGTTTGTGCTGGTGTCGGTGCTCTTCTTGCAGCGGCAGTTTTAAAACAAACGGGACATAAAAAAGTAGGTGCTGTTGTAGGGGGTCTTGCGTTACCAATTTTAGCATCGGCTTGTTATAAAAAATACAGTCAGGTATCTAAAGAAAAAATTGATGCGCAGGCAAGCAGCGGTATCGAATACAATCATTAAACGTTTAAATAAACTATCATAAAAAAGAGCGCTTATAAAGTAATAAGCGCTCTTTTTTATTTTTCAGAAGATGGGGATTAAGAAATATTTCCTTCAACCCAATTTAATGCTTTATTGAAATCAGCCTTTTTATAACCACGAAACTCCCCTGGAACAATATAGCTAAATCCGTTTGTAAAGGAGATAATTTCTTCTGTATCGGTAACAATTGCAGCTCTATTCCATTTTCCTAAATGCTTAAGTCCCAAAAGTCCATCTTCTAGCCATGCGCCGGGTGTAAAATTTTTAATGTCTGTATCTAAGACCAATAAAAAATTAATTTCATTGACTTGTTTTACCAAATGCTCAACCGCTGGAGTTACTGTAGTCAAAAAATCTTCTTTTGTTACTTCTGCCAATGCCCTAAAAGCAACAATATTATCTGTCGTGTCAATTTGATGTATCATGATTTTTATTCATTTTGAGTTATTTAATACTGTTCATTTTTAAACATTTTAAGGATGTTCAACACATACTCAAATATACTCATTATCAATCAGATAACACTTACATTTAACTATTCGTTTATTATATTTTTTTAAGATGCTAAGGTTCTAAGGTTCTGAGATGCTAAGATTTATATACTTTGGCAGTGCATCTATAGATTTAAAAAAAAACTTAGAATCTTAGCATCTCAGAACCTTAGCGTCTTTAAAAGAAAAAGCCTGCTTTTTTGAAGCAGGCTTTTTGAAAAAAAATAAAAAATAAACTAACACACAAACTTAATTGTATCCTTGATTTTGTTTGAATTCCTTAGTCACATCGATAGTGGACTGCGGAATTGGGAAAACTCTTCTGTATGGTTCTGAAGCTGGTTTTGCTGTTCCTGGAAGATCAAATTTCCCGAAACGGATCATTTGTGGTCTTCTGTATAATTCCCAGTATAATTCGAAACCAATTTCGTTATATAAAACAGTCTGATCGATTGCAGTCAAAGCTTTTCCTGGTGTGCTTCCGTATAGAGATTCTCTTTTTCTGCTTGTACGCAATTTATTTAAATCATCCATTGCCTGACCCGTATTTCCTTTTCTGAAATAAGCTTCGGCTCTCATGGTATAAATTCCTCCTAAACGGAATAATGGAATATCAACATTACTATTTCCATTTCCTCCTTCTGGATCAAACTCATATTTGAAAATACGTGCTCCCTGATTGATTTCGTTCTGAGCAAAAACTGCCTGAGCTGGATTTTTGAAAGTTAACGAAGGCGTAAAATCCATTCTTGTTGTTGTACTTTTTTCCATGTATAACGGAGAAACTTTAATACGTCCGTTAACCATTTCCAGAGAACCAGACGATAATAAGATTGGTCCGTATTGCGGTCCAAATTCAATTCCTCTATTGAAATGGAACCAAGGTAAATTAGCACTTTTAGGAACAATATCTGTTGCTGGAACGCTTACATCTGTACCATCATTTTTAAACCAAGTTCCGTCAGCATATTGGTATTTTTGCTGAAATCTCGGATCATCATGATTTCCATCCCATGTTGCAAAAAACTCAGGAGTTGTACATGCCGCATTTGTTCCTCTATTGGCTGCAGATGTTCTCTGGTTACGTTCCATACACACATAAGCAAAACTGTTAGAACCGTTTCTGATGTAATCTATCTTCTGAGAAATAGCAAAAATCAACTCTTTTCCTTTATCATTGTCTCTTGCGAAGTTTTTGAAATAATCACTTTCTAAAGAATACTTTCCAGAATCAATCAATAGTGAAGTATAATAAATTACACGATCCATATCTGTTCCTGTACCGGTCGCGGCAGCTTCAGTAAAATTAAAACTTGAAGACGCATTAAAACGGTCTTTAAAAACAGCACGGTTCAAATACATTGTAGCTAAGAATCCGTACGCCGCTTCTTTTGTAAATCTTCCGTGATGCGTTTGCTGCGTTCCCATTTCTGCTAAATCTGGTAATAAAGCTTCAACATCTTTAATTAATTGATCAATTTGCGTATCGGCTTTTAAAATCTGTAATGGTGCATTTGGATTCATCGGATCTCTGTAAGGCGCTTGTCCGTACAAATCTAATGTGGTGTACAAATAATACGCTAAAAGACCTTTCGCTTCCGCTAAAAACAATTTTTTCTCGGGAATTGAACTTTCTTCAACTGATTGAATTGCAGTTAACGAACGTGTAATTCCGTTTGTCAATTTATTCCAGTTATCCACTACAACAGCATTATCCGATTTCCATGTAAACTCATGCATATCTCTCCATTTTCCGCCATCTCCCCAATCACTTCCTCGTGTTGGCAAAATTGCTTCGTCTGTCGTATATTCCTGCAAAGAAAAAATACCTCCGTGATCTACAAAAGT
Source organism: Flavobacterium sp. ACN2 (assembly GCF_002303885.1). Taxonomy (GTDB): domain Bacteria; phylum Bacteroidota; class Bacteroidia; order Flavobacteriales; family Flavobacteriaceae; genus Flavobacterium. Next base: position 29,882 of record NZ_MRCM01000015.1, read on the forward strand.
TCCGTCTCCCAAACGGTCGTAAGCAGCTGCAAGAGCTCCGGCAGGGTTTGAAGCATCTTCTCCTAAAACCTCATCCAAAACAACTTCGTCAAGGTTGGTACAGCTTGCAAAAAGCCATATAAAAGAAAATATTGCTAATGTTTTTATATTAAAAATTGTATTTGTCTTCATAATAATTATAGTTTTAAAGTTGCTCCAAAACTGAATGTTCTAGAAGTTGGATAACTTGCATAATCGATACCAATAGATTGATTTCCTCCGTTTGATTTCGGACTGTTAATTAACGGATCGTAACCTGTATAGTTTGTAATCGTAATTAAGTTCTGACCTGTTATGTAAAGCGTTAATCCGTTGATCCAGTTTAATCCTTTCAAGTCAAAATTGTAACCAATACGAGCTGTATTTAATCTAATAAAATCTGATTTTTCTAAGAAAAGAGTTGACAAAATTGGTGAGTTTGCAGCATTTGCTCCAGACTCATAATAACCTGTTGCCACGTTACGGTCTGATGCTAAATTGTTTATGTTTAATGCATTTAAACCTGTATTATTTAATAAATAACCACCTGTTTGCCCGATGATAGAGAAAGAAAACGTAAAGTTTTTATATCTCATATCACTATTAAATCCGTAGTAGAAAGTTGGAAGTGCTCCTTCAATAATAACTCTATCACTATTATCAATTACACCGTCTCCGTTTTGATCTTTAAAGATATTCCCTCCATTTGCATCAAAACCAATGTGTTCCAACAAATAGAATGATCCCGCTGCATATCCGCTTTTATAAATATTTGCATTTACTCCAGATTGTCCAGGTCCTGAAATTGTTCCCGTTAAGATTTCTGAAACTGGAAGATCTTCAATTTTGTTATTTAATGTTGCACCGTTCATGTCAATGTTCCAAGAAAAATTCTTAGTATCTACTATTTTTGACCCCAACATAAACTCGATACCTTTATTGATAATTTTACCGTCAATATTGGTCCAGATTGTAGTGGTTGGACTCAAAGCTTGAGAAGGAACATTCAAAATAGCATCTGTAGTTGTTTTATTGAAATAATCTAACGTTCCGTACAATTTGTCATTCCATAAATTGAAATCTAAACCTACGTTAAATTGCGTCACAACCTCCCATTTCAAATCAGGATTTGGTGTTCTATTTACCGAAACTCCGTTTACTAGATTTAAATCGTCATATAAATAATATCCATCAGCTCCAGACAATGAATAACTTGCCTGCGTAATTTTATTTTCAACTTCTTGGTTTCCTGTCTGTCCCCAACTCGCTCTAAGTTTTAAGTTGTTTAAAGTAGAAGATTCTTTTAAGAAACTTTCGTTAGCAATATTCCATCCTAAGGCAAATGATGGGAAATAACCATATTTGTTGTTTTTACCAAAACGAGTTGATCCGTCACCTCTCATAGAAGCTGTTAAAAGATATCTGTTATCAAAACCATAATTTAATCTTCCAAAATAAGACTGCAATTCATTTTCCTGCGCATAACCTGTTGTTCCAGATTGAGTACCTTTAAAACCTGGATTTATTGAAGGAGGAACACCTTCACCTTGGTTTGAAATTCCGTCGATACTGAAACTTGTTCCCGATCTTTCAAATTTCTGATATGAAAAACCTCCTAAAGCTTCAATTTTATGCTTATCCAAATTTAAATTGTACGTCAGATAATGCTCTACCAAAGAGTTTTTAGAATCTAAATTATTCTGAACATATTTCCCTTTCGGATTCAAATCTGTTAAGTTTGGAAAAATAGTAGTATTTCTCTCTGACATCGAACGATCGATACCAAGGTTCAATTTATACTCTAATCCGTTAACGATTCTAAAAGAAGTTTCAAAGTTTCCTAAAACTCTTAAAGTACGAGTCTGATCGGTATAAATGCTTAATAAATACGCTGGATTATAATGCGCATTCATATTAAAATTGGTGTAATTTCCATTTGCATCAAAAACCGATCTAGTTGGGTTTGCCATTAAGGTATGTACCAGCAATTGTCCGTTAGAACCTCCGTCATCACTTGTAGGAACACCATCGTCTTTGGTTTCACTAGCCGTAAGATTAAATTTTAATTTTAAACGTTTATTGTCTAGAAATGACTCAGCAGCATTAATTCTTCCTGTCAAACGCTTAAAATTGCTATTTCTAATAATACCTTCTTGATCCAATTGTGATACAGAAGCATAGTAATTTCCTGATTCTGTCTGTTTAGAAAATGCTAGCGAATTACTTTTTGTAATAGCTTCTCTAAAAATAACATCTTGCCAATCTGTATTCCCACCGTGATCAAAAGCTTTATCTTTAATTGCATTTCTATATTGTCCTGCACTTAAAACATCTAATTTGTTTGCGACAGTAGAAATTCCTAAAGACGAATCAAAAGTTAGAGTTCCATCTCCTTTTGCTCCTTTTTTAGTCGTTACCAAAACAACTCCATTAGAACCTCTTGCTCCATAAATTGCAGAAGCAGATGCATCTTTCAAAACTGTAATCGATTCGATATCGCTATTATTCAAAAAGTTTAAAGGGTTTTTAGCTTGCGAACTTCCAAAACCAACATTCGTTCCAGATGGGCTCACATCGTCATTAGACAACGGAATTCCGTCAACAACAAACAAAGGCGTACTTCCGCTTCTAATAGATCCAACACCTCTAATCGTTACATTTACTCCAGCTCCAGGCTCACCGCTTGTACTAACCACACGAACACCCGCAACTTTTCCTTGAATTAAATTATCTGGCGAAATGCTTACTCCTTGTTTAAAGTTAGCCGCTTCCAATTGCGTAACTGCTCCCGTAACGTCTTTTTTAGATTGTTTTCCGTAACCAACAACCAAAACTTCATTTAATTCTGCAGTAGCTGGCTCTAACTGAATTGTCATAAAACCGCTCTGTGCAGGAACCGTTTTAGATTTATATCCTACATACGAAATATCGATTGTTTTTCCTTCTCCTACAGTAAGTTCAAAAACACCGTCAAAATCCGTCACTGTTGAGTTTGAAGTGCTCGTTTCTATTACAGATGCACCAGGAATAGGCAATTTATTTTCGTCAACGACTTTTCCTTTTATTTTAATTCTCTCAATAGCTTTGGTATTTACTGCTTTTGGCTCAGCTGTTTTTTGAATTAAAATTAATTTACCATTAATGTTATAATTGAAATTGGCTTTTTTAGAAAGATCATTCAAAATAGCAGTAATAGACTCTGTATTATAATTTACTGTATAAGCTGTATTATCAGCAATTATGGCTTGTCCGTAACTGAATTTGTAATCGGTTTGCTGTGTTAATTTTGAAAAAATAGAGACAAGAGTCGCTTTTTCTATTTTATTTGCTATTTTTGACTCTTTTAATAAAGTTTTACTATAACCGCTCTGAAAGGCAAGTAAAGCTAGAACTAAAAAGACAAAACTCTTTAGATTTAAATAAGAAGGTTTAAAATACATGATTTAAGTAATTGTTTTTACGATGCTTAATTTATTAATGGCAGTTGTTCCCGCAACTGCTTTTTTTGTTTTTAATCCACTTTTACTATTTCGCCATAGACTTTGAATTTTAGGTTTGTGATATAATTTATTTGTTCCAAAACATTTTCTAATGTCGCGTCCTTCTTAATGAATACCGTTAACGGCATTGCTAATACGTGTTTATTATTATACTCAAATGAAACTCCGTATTTATATTGTAAAATGGTGATTACTTGTTTTAAAGTAGTTTGATCTAACGTAACATCTTCATTATACCAATTCACCAAAAATGCTTTATCGGCCAATTGTTTGGTTAATTTTTTACCTTCAAATAAAGCTTCCTGATTCGGTACTAAATCAACAATCTGCCCTTTTCCAGACACATTTACTTTTCCGGTTACTACAATTACCTTACAGTTTAATTTTGATAATTGAATGTGAAATGAAGTTCCCACAACTCTTGTCTGTATTTCGCCAGAATGAATAATGAAAGGATGTTTTTTGTCTTTGGCGACTTCAAAAAACGCGTTTCCTTTTACTAAAGAAACTGTTCTTTGATCGCCTACAAATTTTTCAGGATACTGAAATGATGAGTTTGCTGCCAGATAAATTTTCGAACCGTCACTTAATTGGATAGATTTGGGAATCGATGACGTTTTAAATGTGATTTGTTTTTGGTTTAAAACATTTGGTCTCAAGAAAAATCCTAAACCAAGCAGAAAAAGAATGCTGGCAGCAGCTATATATTTTAAATAAGGACGGAAAGATTTCTTCTTTCCAATTCTTAACTGAATTTCATCGTACATGTTTTGAGATTCGATTTCTGGATTTCCCATAAAATCATTATCCCACTTTGATTTTTGATATTCGCTGAAAGCAAAATCATGTAATAAATTTTCTTCTGCTGATGAAGTTTTTCCTCGCGAACTTTTATCTAGCAAATACTCTAAACTATGTTTGATTCTTTTTATCATAAATACTTATTGTTATGAATAAGTACCAGAATCTCGAAATCGTACTATCGCCAAATATTATGAAAACATCAAGCGAAAGTTATTTTAAAATTTTTGATTGAAAATAATGAATGGCGCCAGCCAAGCCAAGTCTTTTAAGCCTTCGCGAAGTTGTTTTACCGCAGATGAAATCTGATTTTTTACGGTTTGTTTCGAAATTCCAAGCTCCTCTGCAATCTGATCGATTGTCATGTCTTGAAATTTATACATCAGCAAAACTTCTTTTCTTTTCTCCGGAAGTTTATCTAATGCAGCATAAAGCAGATCCATCACTTCTGGATCAATTGTCGAAAAATTGTCAATAATGTAGTCTTCGAATTTTTCTTCCAGAATCGTCTTATCAAAACGATTGTTCTGATAATGTTTGAAAACCTGATTCTTAACCGCGCGAAACAAAAAAGGTTCAATCGCATTAATATTCAGCTCTTCTTTTCTTTCCCATAAATCCACAAAAACATCTTGAACGATGTTCTGCGCCAAGTCTTTATCCTGAGTCATCGTATAAGAAAACGCATTGAGCTTTTTCCAATATTGATTATACGTTTGTTCAAAAATTTCAGGATTATTCATATTATAATTACAGGCTTTTTAATATCGTAAAATAATAAAATGAAAAGCCAATGCTTTTTGCGTCAAGGTTATCTTTAAATTAATAAATAAACACGTTTGTTGTATTAATACTACTTTTTCAAGACAGAAATAGAAATGTCTTTGCGATTTCTTTTTTTTAATCTAACATAGAAACCAATAGCAGCTTTTAACTTAGTCCCTTTCAAAAAATGCAATTTTCTTTTGATGCGTCCCAATCAACAGTATCAATTACATTTTAGAATTATGAAACCATTTTTGTTCACTTTATTATTAGCAGGAGCTTTAAGCGTTCAGGCCCAAAACGACAATCTGAAAATGAACCAGCTTCAAGTTATCGGATCGCATAACAGTTACCGTCACGCGATCGAAACGGACTTATACAATACCATTCAGGCACGAGACACTTCTCGTTCGCTTAAGGGTTTACAATATACTCACATCAGTATTACAGATCAATTAAACAAAGGTCTACGCAATCTGGAAATTGATATTTTTGCTGACGCGAAAGGCGGAAAATATACTCATCCGAAAGGTTTAGATATCGCAAAATCTGAAGAAGCGTACGACCCAGATGGATTAATGAAAAAACCTGGCTTTAAAGTTTTCCACATGCCGGATATCGATTTTAGAACTTCTTGCTACACTTTTGAAATCTGTTTGCAGGAACTAAAAAAATGGTCTAATGCCAATCCAAATCATATTCCCGTTTTTATCACTTTAGAGCCAAAAGACGGCGATGCTAATTTCTTCGGAACAAAACCAGAAGATTTCACTGCATCCGTTTTTGATGAAATGGATAAAGTAATTCGAAAAGAATTAGGAAAAGACAAATTGATTACGCCAGATATGGTACGAGGAAAATACAAAACACTTGAAGAAGCCGTTTTGCATGACAACTGGCCAACTTTAAAAGAAGCAAAAGGACGATTCTTATTCTTATTAGATAATAACGGCGCAAAAAGAGATTTGTACGCATTGAATCATCCGTCCCTTAAGGGACGCGCCGTTTTCATTAACGCCGAACCCGGAAAACCAGAAGCCGCAGCATTATTCAGAAATAATTCTGAAGATCCACAGATTGAAGATTTAGTTAAAAGAGGATATTTAATAAGAACAAGAGCAGATTCTCACACCAAAGAAGCGCGTGCTAACGATTATTCGCATTTTGAAGCAGCTAAAAAATCAGGCGCACAAATCATCACAACCGATTATTATCTTCCAAGCACTTTCTTTAATTCACCGTACCAAATTAAATACGATGATGGAAGTTATGTTAGAAATAATCCTGTTACTGGAAAATAGTTTTTTTTTGTTTCAGGTTTCAAGTTTCAAGTTATTTCTGGAACGGGAAACGTGAAAATTGAAATAATAATAATTTTAACCGCAAAGAGCGCTAAGATTTTTTATTTAAGATTGCGTTTACAAACGCAAAGTTAGCAAAGCTTTGTGTTCTTTGATTTTTATAAATCATGCTCAAAAATCTTTGCGCCCTTTGCGTAAACTCTTTGCGCTCTTTGCGGTAAAAAAAAACAAAACCTATGAATTCAAGATATACATTTTTACATATACTGTTCTTTGTCGTTTTTTTCAACAATACTTCATCAGCACAAAAAGTAAAAAACCTCAACGGAACGCAAATCGCATTTTTATCAGATGTCCATCTACAGGATTTATTCGGAAGATTTTCAGATTCAGATTATAAAGGCGTTATAAATCCGAAAACGGGAGAATATGTTTTGGTGCGAACGATGTCATCTCAGTTGCATTCTACTCGAATATTCAATGAAAATTATTTCGCCTTTATAGCCGCTTTAGAAGATATCGCTAAGCGCAAAATCAAATACGTCGCACTTCCTGGAGATTATACCGATGACGGACAGCCAATTCACGTTCGCGGATTAGCCAAAATATTAGAACAATACACCAAAAAGTACGGAATAGAATTCTTCATCACCACAGGAAATCACGATCCGGTTGGGCCATTTGCTCAAGAATCTGGAAAAGAAGATTTCTTAGGGAATGATGGCAAAAGTCAGCCCATTTTTAGCAAAGACGGCCTTTATAAGCCCAATGTAAACACCGAACAGCCAGTAGTTGTTACCGCCGATATTGCTAAAATGGGTTATTTAGGAATTACAGATCAGCTTCATGATTTTGGTTTTCATCCAAATAAAAAATACAAATTCTGGGCAACTCCATTTTCTACATATTCAAGCAAGAATTATACATTCGAAAAAGCTTTAGAAAGTGCAAAATTGGCAAATCGCGTATACGAAGTAGCACCTGGTTACGAAGTTCCAGATGTTAGTTATGTCGTAGAACCTATCGACGGACTTTGGCTGATGGCCATTGACGGAAATGTTTATATCCCAAAGAAAAATGCTTCTGCAGAGAAAGATTCCAAAAATTACAGCGAAGCCAGCACGGGTTATAACAATGTGCTTTCGAACAAAAGACATCTTATAAAATGGGTTGAAACTATTTCGACGGAAGCCAAAAAACAAGGAAAAACTTTAATCGCTTTCAGCCATTTCCCTATGATTGATTTTAATGATGACGCTTCCGCGGAAATTAAAGAATTGCTTGGTCCAAACAAATGGCAATTAAACCGAGTTCCTGTCGAAGAAGTAGCACAAGTTTTTGCAGATGCGGGATTGAAGATTCATTTTGGAGGTCATATGCATATCAACGATACGGGAGTTCGAACTTCAGCAAAAGGAAATACTTTGGTTAACATTCAGACTCCATCGCTTGCAGCCTACATTCCTGCTTATAAATTATTGAGTTTCAAAAAAGATAATCTCGTAGATATTCAAACCATTACTATTGATAATGTTCCGAGATACAACGAACTTTTTGATTTATACAAAATGGAATATCAGTTTTTACAAAGTCAGAACGCCCAAGACATTTGGAATGCCGATATTTTAAAAACAAAAAATTATCACGATTTTACCGATTTTCATTTAAAAGAATTAGTTCGACTTCGTTTCTTAAAAGACGATTGGCCTTCTGCTTTCAAAGATTTAATATTGAATGTTTCTGCGAAGGATTTACTGGTTTTAGCCAATATGCAATCCAATCAAGATTTTGATTTTATACTAAAAAATAAAGAGCAGTTTCAAGAACAATGGAAAGAAGCTGAAGCTAAATCAGAAAAAATCCTAACTCAGAATAAACTCAAAAAAGAAAACTTTAATTGGACGGGTTATGATCTTCTAGTAGATTTTTATCGTTTTAGAAGTGCAGATGAATTGGCTTTGGCTGATGTTGGAATTCAAAGAGCAAAAGAATATAAAGTTTTGTCTGATTTATTTTTAGAAGGTTCCAAAGCTGATCTTTCAAAAGATACTCCGTTGCAAAAACAGATGAAGTTATTCCTAATCATCTTCAATAAATTCATGCACGAAGTTCCAGCAGATCATTTTACAGTTGATTTGAAAAATGGTGAGATTAAGAGTGTCAAGTGATTCTCTTTTTTAACCGCAAAGCACGCAAAGTTTTTTATCTCTGCAAACCTATTAAAAACGTAAAGTTCGCAAAGCTAAACCTAAAGCTTTGCGAACTTTTTTTATTTTATAAAATTTAGTCTTAAAAAACTTTGCGCTCTTTGCGTAAACCTTAGCGTTCTTTGCGGTTAAACATAAAGCTTTCATCATAAAAAAGGCCGTCCAAATAGACAGCCCTTTTCATCACATTAAAACCTAAAATTTAATGTATCTAAAACCATTATGGCAAATGGGTTATGATTATTTTTTAATAAAACGTCTTACTGTCTTTATTCCGTTTTTCTCTACCGAAATCAGATAAATTCCTGTTTTTAAAGTCGAAACATCAATACTGTTATTGTTTACGGTTTGAGAAAAAACAGTCGCACCGCCTTCTGTATTGATTACATTTACATTTCCACCAGAAACCTCTGTGCTGAAGAAAAGCTGACTTTCAGTCGGATTCGGATAAATTTCTAAACTCGCAATTGATTGTTCTGTGCTTGCAGGAGCAGATTTAGCCGTTGAACCCGATTTTGTAATTCTAAACCAATTTATATTAAAACCTGTGTTTTGAACATATATCCCGAAATTGTACGTTCCAGCATTTACATTTACCGTTTGAGTAATCGTCTGCCAGTTTTGCCATCCTCCTGTATTTGGCACATTTATAGCACCAAGCTGAATAGTTCCTGCATTTAAATCAGATGATAATCTTCCGCCCGTAACTGCACTTGCTACTCGATATTCTATTTGATAGGAACCAGAAGTTGGAAAATTAATATTGTAATAAGCCATCCAGTCGCCTGTGTCGCAATATCCAACATTTAATCCACCACCTGTATCGGTTGTTGCTTCGGTTTGAACACCACTCATCGTATTATAATTTTCAGCCTGAATTGTAGTTCCAGTTGCTGGAGGATTACTTCCTGTAATTACCTGATTAACGGCTGTCAGTAAAGATTTAGATCCTGTTGCATCTTGAGACAATTCCCAAATCATAACTCCGCCTGCGTTTTGAATCGCAAAAGTCGTTTTTTGTTTGATAGTTGGAATTCCGTTATAATAAATCGTATTTCCAACCTGATCCAGATTCTCCGCTCCTGGATATTGCGCTACAATATTCGCATAAGAAATTCCTTGATTAGCAGAGGCTCCAAAACCGTAACCATAAAACGGAAGTCCAATGATAGCTTTACTTGCTGGCAATCCTCTCCCTGTCCAATAATTAAACTGATTTACCGCCATGCTGTAAGGCGAATGCTGTCCCGGATTATTTGGTGCCCAAGGCCCAGTTGCATCATAAGCCATGATATTGATCCAGTCGTAAGCTGCAAAAGTAGATGAAGGTACATTGGCACCACCATATCCTTCTGAAAGCGCTGCTGAAATCAATTTGCCATTGGCATGCAATTTATTAGCCAAAGCAATCACAAATCCGCCGTAATCTCCATTAATTGCTGGACCTTCTAGATCTACGTCTACACCGTCAAAATTATGGGCTACAACATAATCGTAAATTTTCTGAATGAAAGCCGTTCTGTTGGCGGGCGTAATTAAATTGAAATAATTATCACGAATTGGTCCGCCTTCAGAAACAGAACCACCTCCAAGCGATACAAAAACTTTTACGTTTTGGGCATGCGCCGCATTAATAATGGCATTACTTCCTGAATTAAAACTCAAATATCCGTTGGCATCAGGATTTTCAAAAGCAATATTAATATGCGTTAATTTACTGTACTGAATCGTACTCGAAAAAGCATTCAAGTCGATCCAGTTGGGAACGTAAGCTATTACTTTCTTTTGGGCCGAAACTAAATTAAAGACACCCAACACTAAAATAATCATGCATTTCTGCAGCATTCTTTTGTAATTGTTTTTCATAATAATTGTTTTAATAGATTAATAAACTCGTAAACATGGGACGGTTATTTGAGTACTTTCTATTTAGATTTTAGATTGGGATTTGGCTTTGCCAAATCCCAACTAGGATAGTGTACAAGTGATTTCAAAATAATCTAAAATCTAAAATCTGCAATCTAAAATCACTTTAATCTAAACTATTTCTTTATGAATCGTTTGATGGTTTGTTTGCCATCTTTTTCAAAAACTATAAAATAGATTCCTTTTCTAAGATGCGAAACATCAAAACTATTGTTGTTGATTTTTTGAGATGCTACAGTAGATCCTGTTTGTGAATCGACTATTTTTACGCTTCCTCCAGAAAGATCTGTTGTTACATACAACGTATTTTCAACTGGACTTGGATAAACATTTAAAACAGCTTCTTCTGGTTCTTCAAGAGTTTCAACTGAAGCCATTCTTGCTGTTCCTCCTACTACTTTTGTAATTTTAATCCAGTTGATATTCATTCCTGTATTCTGAATGTAGATTCCGAAATTATATGTTCCTGCATTTACATTTACAGTCTGCGAAACGGTATGCCAATTTTGCCAACCTCCCGTATTCGGAATATCAACATTTCCTAAAACGACAGCTCCAGCATTCAAATCAGAAGATAATCTTCCTCCCGTAACACCGCTTGCTACCCGATATTCAATTAAATAAGAACCAGTTGTTGGGAAATTAATATTGTTATACGCCAGCCAGTCCCCTGTTTCTGTATAACCAACGTTTGAGCCTCCACCTGTATCGGTAGTCGCTTCAACTTGAATACCGCTCATTGCTGAATAATCTTCTGCCTGAATCAATACAGAAGTTTGAGAACTAGTTGCTGGAACCAACTTCCATTGTCCGCAAGTTTGATTGTTGTTATCCCATTGCTGTACAATTGCTCCAGAAGCGGTACTAGCTCCTGCCACCTCAACAATTCTTCCGCTATGACGGGCCACAATTTTATAATAGCCATCGCCTGTAGCAACCAAAATAAACTGCTGATTTGTTGTAGCATTGTATGGATACTGTTCTACTCTTGCGCCATTTGCTTTATTGAAGTTATTAATGTCCATTGACATTCCGCTGTGGTTGGCAATGATTTTATACATTCCATCACCTAAATGCGTGAAAGTAAATTTCTGATTATTTCCAGAATTCAAAGCGCCTTGATTGATTCCTGCTCCGTTTGACATACTCGAATTCCAAACATCCATATATAATCCGCTGTTTCTGTTTTGAAGAAAGAAAGTCTGGTTTCCTAAAGTTGTCGTTCCGTTTGCAATAATTCTGATTGAACTTACTTTATCATTCCAAGTGGTATTCAAACAAGAATTATCAGAATTGATTACAGTTGAAGCTCCGCCGAAATTATCATCTTGATATAAAATCGCCTGATAACCGGGAGTAATTTTAAGCGAAGAAATATCATCATTTAAAACTCCTAAAGAATTTAAACGAGCCAGATTATAATCTCCAATCGTTAATCCGCCAGAAAAACCTGTGTAGTTACAATCTTTATAAACAGTGATTACATCTGTTGTAGCTGGAACTGAAGGAGTAGTAAGTCCATAATAACCTCCAAATGTAGCAATGACTTTTGTTGGCTGTGGCGAATGAAGCGATGGCGACTGATCGGCAACGTCATCATACGCAAATCCGTAAGCCAAATTATCAATATTAATTCCTGGTAAATGCCAGAATTTAGAATAATGATTGGTTGGATTTACTTGATAATATTTCGATGCATCGTACCAATTTTGCTGTTGCGGATTTGCTGTTGTAGTATTTACCACATGTCGGTTGATCGCTGCTGTTAACTGAGCCTGAATTACTAAGTCTAAATCTCCATCAACCAATCTTCTGTCCAAAACACCTTTTCCTTCAAGTGCTTCTTGCGTTGTTGGCCTATTTTGAACACGTCCAGTTCTTCCGACAAAAGCACCAGATTGTCCCACCATTTCTAATTGTTCTCCAATAACTCTTCCTTTAAAAACTCCCGCATCTCCTGCATAAAAGATCAAGTCTTCATTTTTGTATTTATTCCAAATCGCATCGATATATGATTTTAAATAATTAGCGTATGGTCCTGATCCTTCAGCATAAGTAGCTGTTTTAGAAGGAGCGGTAATTTCTCCAGTTGCATCATTGACACAGCCTTGAAATTCTGCTGGAACATTCGCTTTAAAAGCTGCAACAATATCTGCATGCTTTTTTAAATCTCCCACCTTCTTTTGATATCCGTTGGCACCAAACAATTCCAATCCCATTGGATATTTATATGAATCGACTCTTGTTGGATTTCCGAAGAAACCATATTGATTATTAGTCAATTCGATCATTTCATACAAAATTCCCTGATTTGGATCTGTTGCGTTCTGCGGATTTGGCGATGCATATCCCGAAGGTGCTCCGCTTGCTCCAAAAAAGTAAAAGTACAATTGTGAACCTTTTGAAATAAAAACTCGACACCCAGCAATTAATGGCAAAGTGAAGGTTTTGTTTGGAATTTCACTCAGTTTTGTAAAACATGCGGCATATTTTGAGTTTTGTCCTGGCCCTGTGTTTCCGCCATAAGTGGGTCCTGTAACGGTATTATAAGAAGCATTCATGGGCAAAACCTGACTTGTCTTGGCATTGACCCAAACGTGATTTCCTGTAGTATAATCGATTCCTACAATGGCAACATATAGGTCGCTGTCTGCAAATGTCGAATTATTACTAATCGTAAATGGTACAGGCCCTTGAGCATGCATTAGGCTTGAAAACACTAAAAAAAGTGTCATCAAAAAAGAAAATCTTTGAAGTCTAATTTTATTCATATCTAAATAATTTTGGGGTTACATAATAATTAGATTCTAAAACTGAAGTCATTTGAAAATGACTAAATAATTCCGCCAGGTGCAATTGGTCTGCCCTCCTTGAATTGCACCCAACGGATTTAAAAATTATTTCTTAATCAACTTCTTACTCCAACTTTTTTGATCTGATTTGAAGTTCAGAATGTAGATTCCTCTGCGAAGTTTACTCACGTCAATTACACTTTCATTTCCTTGAGGTTTATTCTGTAAAATCAAAGTTCCAGAGTTATCATAAATAGTGATCACTTTATTGTCTAAGTTTTCAGGAGATGAAACTTGAACATAGTTTGTTGTCGGATTCGGATAGACGGCAAAAACAGTTTCTTCTTCCTGAGGCTCTTCGGCAACATTCAAAGCCATTCTAGCCGTTGACGAAGATCCGTAAGCTTCAATTTCATACAATGAATATCCGTAAGGAGCCAAAGCTTTTGCTGTACATAAAATGCGAAGATATCTTCCTGTTCCGCTTACCGCTAAATCATCCGTTCCGCCATCGCTTGCCGTTTGTGTACTGATGGTTTCATTTTCTGTAAAAACATTGTCAGTTGAAAGCTGTATTTTATATTGAGTTGCATAAGCAGCTTCCCATTTTAAAACTACTCTGTTAAGTGTATAATTGCTTCCTAAATCCACATAAATCCATTCGGTTGCATTGGCAAAAGAACTCGCCCATCTTGTACCTCCATCTCCATCTGTTGCTTGGTTTGCAGTAAAAGTCGCATTTTCTAATGTCGAAGCCGTTGCTGTTTTAGCCAAAGCTAAATTCACATTTGGAGTTTCTGTAGAGACTAAATTTAAAGCTCTCAGGTTATCAAAATAATAGGTATTTCCAGAATTGGTTCCCGGTTCAAACAAGAAAACAAAACGGTTTACATCATTATCTGGAGTCGAAGCGTCTGGCGTGCTTACATAGGTAAAAGTTATGGTATGCCAAGCGTTACTTTGTTTTACAACTCCCTGATAAATACTGTGTCTTCCAACAGGATAATTGGACGGAACCGAAGCGCTGCTTTCTGCCTGCCAAGAAATAATAGATCCAACTGGCGCAGAAGTGTAAACATCCATTGCAAACTTTCTTGTTCCCGCTTTAAAATCACCTATGTTGTTTAAAGTCGTGTTGAACGAGAAATTATCATACAACTCCGTTGATTTACGAACGTATTTTCCAACATTCGAAGAAGTATTGATTCCGCTTGCATTTGGATTTGCTGTGTTTGCTGTATACGTTCCAATAGCATCTCTAAACGTAATATTGTGAATCGTTTGATAATCTTCATACACTACGCCAGGCGTAAAACTATCTGGAAGCTTAGTCGATCCAATTCTAATATTATCAAAATAATATGTATCGCTTGTGTACGAACCCGAATTGAACAATAAAACCATTTGATTCACTGCCAGATTCGAAGTTCCAGCATCCGGACTGGAATTATAGTAGAAAGTTAATGTTTCCCATTGGTTTTGTTTGGTTGTAATGGCTACGTAACTACTATTTCTTCCTGTCGGATAATTGGCTGGAAGCGAAGTCGCACTATTTTCAAAATTCATGCTTACAACCGTACCAATTGGCGCCGTTGTATAAACATCAATCATAATTTTATTGGTCTGACTTTTGAATAATCCTGCATCTTCAATTGAAGTTTGTGTATTAAAAAAAAGTACATCGTATTGCTCAGATGCATTTCGAACGTACTTCGCCACATTTGCAGATGAGTTAACAGAATTAGAACCCGGATTTGCCACAACAGAATACGTTCCCGTTGTAGTTCCTTTTATAATTTTATTTGCTCCATCATAATTTTGCAAAACATCTGTGGCAATAATCGGTTTCTCTGGCGCTGCTTTTGTTAGCAGATTATCAAAATAATATGTCGCTCCAGAATTAGAATTCGATTCAAAAAGAATTACAACATTATTAATCGCTAATGCGCTCGTATTTGGATCGATTACTTTTTCAAATTCAAATTCAATTGTTTCCCATTTGTTCTGAACTGTTGTAGTAGCTTTAAAACCGCTATGTCTTCCTGACGGATAATTGGTTGCCGTCGTAACATTGCTGTTCTCTAACTGCATCGAAATTTTTGTTCCAACAGGAGCCGAAGTATAAATATCAAACGAAAGTCTTTTTCTTCCGTAAACATAATCGTTCGCATTGGTAATGGTTACATTTCTGATATTCAAAACATCGTACAATTCACTTGAATTTCGAACGTATTTTCCAACCAAAGCAGAAGTGTTAATTCCTGTAGCCGAAGGATTCGCAACAGCTTCTGTCAAAACTCCCGTTTTTACAGGATACAATACATTTCGATTACTCTGGAAATCTTCATGTATTTTTTCAACTGGCAATGCTGGTTCGGTTGTAACGGCAAGTTTGTAAGTATTGACATTACAGCCAGAAACCGTTGCAGCTACAGAAACATCTCCTCCAGAAGTTCCCCAATTTACAGTAATCGAATTTGTTCCCTGCCCTGATGCAATTGTTGCGCCTGCTGGAACTGTCCAGTTATAGGTCGCCCCCGCAATTGCATTTACAGAATAGGTTTTACTAGTTTCATTTTGGTAAACTTTGTTATCTCCTGCTACCGCATATTTAAAACTCCCATCGTAAACACGAACATAATCGACTTGTAATTTTGCTGGGAAATCACCTGGAACTGGCGCTACTCCCGCTCCATTTACACTGGTATAAGGCGTTCCTGCGCTACCAACAGCAAGGTTTAAAATGATATAAAACTGACTATCGTTAAAAGGCCATCCGCCATTAACGGTCGTATTTGGAGTTGCTGTATGAAATAAAACATCATCAACAAACCATTTGATAAAATTTGGTCCCCATTCTACCGCATAAACGTGAAAATCTGAAGATAAATCTGTTGGAGAACTATAGCTTCTACCCGTAAAATGATATCCGTTTCCATCATAATGAATCGTTCCGTCTACAGATTGCGGATTTCTGTGTTTGGCTTCCATAATATCAATTTCACCGGTAAACGGCCAGTTTCCGTTTACAGGAAGCATCCAAAAAGCGGGCCACGCGCCTTGTCCGTTAGATAACTTCATACGGGCTTCAACCCTTCCATATTTTAGAGAATATTTTCCTTCTGTAGTTAATTTTGAAGAAGCATACGGCTGATCTGGGAATGAAGCGCTCGGCTCATACTTTGCCTGAATGTTCAAATAACTGTTTGCACCTTCTTTTACAATTGTCGCCTGATTCGGATCATAGCGCTGTGCCTCGGCATTTCCAAATCCGCAGAGCGACGGACAGCCATTTCCTGAAATGCTTTGCCATTTGGTCAAATCTACCGTAGTGCCATTAAATTCATCAGACCAGACCAATGTATTACATTGGGCTTGAGTTTTAAGAAATGGCAGCAGTAGAAATAAAACTGCCACACAAAATTGTTTTAATAAATAGGAATTACTTTTCGGTGGTCGGCCGAAAAAAAAGTCTTTTTGCTTCATTTTAAATAGGTTTTAGTTAGTAAATGTTATTTCTTCAATAAAAACCATTTAAAAAAAATAGTTTGTATTTTCCGACAATAACAAAGCAATATTAACTAAAAAATCAGGCAAGACTTACATTTTTGAGTACGGTTTGACTACGGTACTATCGAAGAAATGTAACAAATCATCGATGAAATGCATAAAATCACTTAAAATTTCACTTAAATGAGAAAAATTAAAAATTGAGAATAAATTCGGTGATGTTTGTATCTGATGGAAGCTGCAATTTTTTACGAATGCGATAACGGGTATCTTCAACACCACGAACAGAAATTCCTAAAAGCGGAGCAATTTCTTTTGTATTGAAGTTCATTCGCAAATACGCACACAATCGCATATCGCGCGGAGTCAATTCTGGATAACTCGATTTTAATCGCTGCATAAAATTATCATGCAATTGATTAAAGATTTCTTCAAATTCATTCCAATGTTTGTCTCCCTGCAATTCGTGGTCAATCAATTTATTGATTTTCGTCAGCAGGCTGAAATTTACATTCGGATCATTCTTCTTATCAATCTGTCCGATCAATTCTTTAATAGAAAGTAGAATTTCATTTAAATGAATCAAATTGACTGTATTTGAAGCTACTTTAGCATTTTTAAGATTTATTGTCGTTTCGAGATTCTCTCGCACAATAGCCATATTCTGTTGTTCGAATGTCAGTTTCTGTTCGTTAAGTTCTGCACGGCTTCGAAGCAATTCTCTTTCCTGATTCTCTATTAATTGACGGCGTTGACGCTCAGCAACAGATTTCTGATATCTCACAATTAAATAAATTACAACACTATAAAGCACAAAATAAAATAAGTAAGCCCAAAAAGTTCTGTACCAAGGCGGTAAAACTTCAAATCGAAAAACAGCTTCTTCGCTGACCACATCATACATATTTTTTGCTCTAACATGAAAAACATATTCGTTTTCAGGCAAATTGGTATATTCTTTTTCGGTCTGAAGACTGTAATCTGACCATGTTGGCTCAAAACCCTCCAGCCAATATTCGTATTTTGTTGCATCGGCGTCTTCAAAACAAAGTGATGCAAAAGAAAAATGAAGCGCATTGTTAGAATACGCTAATACGGTCGAAAATTTATCGTTTACCGATCCCGTTTTATTTGGAAGAACATCATAACGGCTAGAAAACAACAGACTATCTTTCGGAAAAATGCATTTTACCTCTGAAATAACCGCTTTATATTTCGTTTGATATTTTTTGTTTTTAATGGCACTATAATGAATCAAACCTTCTTGCGTTCCAAAAAACACATCACCGCTTTTTGTCGTCTGTATATTTTCAAATCCAGGAACATATAGGTATCGAAGTTTTCGAAAGGGAAGTTCTTCTGTCTTGAAACTTCCGTTTTTCTGTTTGCTCATTTTTCCTGTATTTTCACCAGAAATGTACCATATATTATCCTGCTGATCTGGTTTTAATAATCGGATATGATTTTCTAATCCCAGATATTTCTTGAAAACAGGATCTGGAATCATTTTTTTTGAAGATACATCTTGTCTGTAAACGCCTTTTGTGGTTCCAAACAAAATCTGATTATCGATTTTAAAGGTATTCAAAAACAAACTCGACGGAAATCCATTTTTATCATTATAAAACTGAATATCAATAACCGAATCATATACTGCATTAAATTTCAATTTATAAATTCCTTTGTAGCCGTGCGCAATCCAAATGTTTCCTTGTTTATCGGTTTCCATTATTCTACTGCTTTCTTCAAACCCTTTTATTCGATGCTGAAAAACCCACGAACCGTTTATTTGTTTTAAAAGATACAATCCAGTATAACCGCCAACAAGAAGCAAATCAGGATGATTCGGGATTAGGATTCCTTGCCAAGCACCATCAATTTTGGCTAACGCTTTCGCGGAATTTCTACTGATTTCAAATATGCCATTTTTTTCAAATGCTAACAACGAATTGCCAAAAACACCAATATTCCAAACATTTTCAGACATTCCAGAAACATACTGAAACGTTACATTTTCTCTTTTTCCACTTTTATAAGCTTCCCAATCGAGCCAAAATACACCATTGTCTGTGCCGATATACAATTTATTCTGGTAAATCTGACTGCAGTAAATTTTGGTTTCAGAATTAGAACTATCTATAATTTTGGATAAAGGAGATGAAATCTGAATTAATGAAATTCCGCCTTTGAGCGTGACCCAAAGATTGCCTTCCGCATCGATTTTAAAATTGGTAACATATTCGTTTTGAAGTCCCATTTGTTTGTCAATATGCTGAATCAAATATCCTTCACTATCAATAACTATCAACCCCGATTGACGGGTTCCAATTCCTAAATAACCGTCCGAAAGTTCAATTCCTGCCGAAATCTGATTTTGTTTTAATAAAGGATCAACTTCGGTTATAAATGGTTTAATCTGTTCTCCATCGAAGATAAAAAGGCCATTTTTTTGAGTTAATACTAAAAGTCCATTTTTGGTTTGAAAAATCTTTCGAACCTGCAATCCAACAAACTGCTGGCTATTTACAACTGGAATTAATTCATTTCCTTTCAGCTTTAATAATCCTTTTTCATTGTTTGTAACATAGATTTCTTTTCCCACTTCGAAGAAATCATCAAAAGAGGTTTTGGCATTAATTACCTTGATTGTATTGTTTTTGTAAATAAAAATCCTTTCGTAAGAGAAAAAAATAACTTCATTATTTCGAATGACCGTATGAAGTACATCCCCAAAATTTCGAGCCGATTTAGGAAGCAATTTTACTAAAGAAGTATATTGATATTGCCCATTTGGAAGCTGAATCACAAACCCGAAATCACCTTGCGCACCCACATACATTTTATCGCTTTTATCAATTGTCATCGACCGCACCATGCTTCGGTTTTCTGGCTGTGTCACAATAGCCCAACGCACACCGTCGAATTGCATAATACCAAAATGATTGGCAAAAAACATCATGCCTTTGGAATCTTGCAAAACATCCCAATTTTCTGATGCAGCTTTATAGGTCTTCGGGCTATAATTAGCTATAAAGGGAACTCCAATCTTTTTGATTTGGGAATTGATAATTGGAGAAATAAATAACAGTAATAGAAATAAAATCTTGATTTTAAGTTTCGTCATTTTTGTGCGGTCTGTAGGTTAATGCAGCGACTTTGGGAAATCACTTCCTAAAAAAGATCCTTTGGGAAAAATCATTTTTTAGGACAAAAAACATTTCTTTTTAAATGTAGTAATAACAATTATTCAATATTACCAAATCAAAAAAGAGAATGTCGAAACTCAAATATATAAAAATTTATTTTAATGCAACAAATTACATTTTAATGAGAGAATTTGATAATTAGAAAATTTGCCAATTAGATAATTAAACTTTGTCAAGGTTCAAAAAGATGTTATTCATTCCGTAGGAATGTCTGGTTGGTAGATTTTTTAATTAGATTCAGAGGTACACGTTCCGTAGGAACGTTTGAATACGCAAATAAAATTCATTTCACAAAACAGGTGTCCCTACAGGACACTATGCAAATGCGTTTTTATTTTTCTACCAACCAGATATTCCTAACGGAATAATTTAATCGTAAAAACAAATCCGCTTCTTACAACAAACCCGACAGGTTTTAAAAACCTGTCGGGTTTAACTTGAAACCTCAAACTTGAAACTTGAAACAAAACAAAACAAACCTTAAACTCCAAGTTTTTCGCTTAATTCTTCATAAGAGCTAAAAAGCTCTGCTCCTTCTTCTTCTAAATCTTCATTATTGAAACCATTTGCAAAACCATAAACTTTAAATCCGCCACTCACTCCAGCCTTAACGCCCGCTTTACTGTCTTCAACCACAATACACTCTTTTACCTCAAAACCCATTACTGCTGCAGCGTGAAGAAATATTCCAGGTTCTGGTTTCCAGCTTCCAATTTGATACGAACTAAATATTCTATCTTCGAATTTATCCAGCAATCCAGCAACTTCAAGATTCAAACGAATTTTATCTACTGGTCCGCTAGAGGCAACGCAATATGGAATTTTTAATTTTTCGATATTTTCGATAAAATCAACAATTCCTTCCATTGGTTTTACCTGAGTTTTAAAAGCTTCAAAACTCTTTTCGCGATATTCTGTTTCAAAATTTTCTGGAAGTTTCTGATCAATTGCTTCTTCAATATGTCTGAAACAATCTTTGAGATTTCGGCCATTAAAATAACGATACGCATCTTCCAATTCCATTTCGAATCCGTGTTCTTGCGCCATTGACAACAATATTCGGTTACCGATTTTCTCAGTATCGACCAATACTCCGTCACAATCGAAAATTATGCATTTAACCATTTCTGTTGATTTTCATTTATTTATAAATTCTTCCCGAACTCAAAATCAGGAAATGTAAATTACGGAAAATAATCTATTTTCTTGATAAAGCTTTTCTGCTCATTTTCAAACTTCTGTACAGAATTACTCCAATTCTGTATTTTTATTTAAGTTTTGATTTGTACTTTTATAATTCTATCAAACCTAATTTTAAAAAATAGTAAACCCTCAAAATTTTGAAAAAACATCTTTTTATCATAACCATTCTGACAGCCAATTTTGCTGCTTTTTCTCAGAATAAAATCATCACAATTTCTAACTCTTTAAAAGTTGACAGAGAATTTGAAACCATCGAATTGACTAAAAAGTCACTTGGATTAAATACCGATTCGAAACTTGAAAACTATGCTGTAAAAGACATTAGCAGTAATACTTTCTTAGAAACTCAAACCGTAGATAATGATGGCGACGGAAATGCAGATGTTTTGCTTTTTCAGCCAAAAATCAAAGCTGCTTCTAAACAGGATTTTGAAGTATTAGTTGGAACAAATCCAAATGCTTCAAAAGTAGTTAGCTGCTATTCTCGTTTTGTTCCAGAACGTACAGATGACTATGCGTGGGAAAACAATAAAGTAGCTTTTAGAACTTACGGGCCAGTGGCTCAAAAAATGGTTGAAGATAAAATTCCTGGAGGTACTCTAACTAGCGGAATCGATGCTTGGCTAAAAAGAGTAGATTATCCAATCATTAATAAATGGTATGAAAAAGCCACAAACGGAACCGGAACGTATCATAAAGATACCGGCGAAGGTTTAGACAACTTTCATGTAGGTGACAGCCGCGGTGTGGGTGGAATTGCTGTAAATGTTGATGGAAAATATTATTTTTCTAAAAATTTCATCAGCTGGAAAACTATTACAATGGGTCCAATCAGAACGAGTTTTATTCTGACTTATGCCGATTGGGATGCAAAAGGCAATAAAATAACGGAATCGAAATTAATCAGTTTAGATTACGGAAGTCAGCTTTCTCGCTTTGAAATCAATATTACGAGAACCAAGCAAATTGCTGCCGGATTAACACTTCATGATAAAAAAGGAACAATCGGAACAAATGTAAAAGAAGGCTGGCTAAGTTATTGGGAGCCAATCGATGATTCTGAAATTGGCACAGGATTGGTTGTTCCAGAAGGCAATTTAATCAGTTTTGACAATCATGTAACAGACGAAAAAGATCTAAGTAATCTGTACGGAAATATTGCCGTTAAGAATAATAAAGCTATTTATTATGTTGGCTTTGGATGGAAAAAAGGAAGTCCGTTTCAAACTAAACAGGAATGGGAAAAATATTTGAGCTCTTTTGCTGACAAGATTAATAATCCTTTGATTGTGAAGGTGAAGAAATAATTATTTTTGCCACTAAAGCGCTAGGACACGAAAGTTTTTAGGCCACAGATTAAAGGATTAAAATGATTTTATTTCACGCAGATTTTGCTGATTATAGCAGATTTAATTTAGATTTTAATTTAAAACAAATCTGCCTAAATCTTTTTAAATCTGCGTGAAACAAAAAACTTTGCGTCTCTGCGGCTTTGCGAGATTAAAAGGTAAAACTAAAAAAACTTAGTGCCGTAGCGGCAAAAAAACTATCGCTTAACAGGAAAATAATTCTCCTTCAAAATAATTTCTAACGGAATATAATGCGTTCGCTCCGTCTCTTCTTGCAGAACCAATTTCTTATACAAATAATTAATACCCATATAACCTTGATCTTCGGGTCTTTGATTGATTAAAAAATCAATTACGCCTTTGTTTAAATATTCGATATTCTCTTTCAGCAAATCAAAACCAATAATTCGAACACCTTTTATATTGTTTTTTTCTAAAAACTCGGCAACAATATACGCTCGAGAATTGGGTACAAAAACGCTGTTTACACCCGAAAACATTTCTAAACTCAATTGATCGATTCCGGAATCTTTTAAGGTAAATTCAGAAAATTTAAAATTGGTCAATTCATCATGGTCTTGAAAATACGAATAGAAACCTTTTATACGTTGCTGATACACAGAAGTGCTTTCGATTTCTCTAGTAATCTTAAAAATTAAAACTTGTCGCTCATTTTTTACGGCAAAACTAATTAATCTTCCAGCTAAATATCCGCTCTGAAAAGCATCTTGCCCTACATAAGCATGTTCGTTTTCTTCAGAAATATTCGAATCGATCATCACAATCGGAATATTCTTTTTTTCATATTCCTTTAAAAACTGAACAGAATCTTCGTAAAAAATTGGTGCAAACAATAAACCATCGCAATCAAATTCCAATACTTTTTGAGCCGATTCTTTAAACGATGCCAAATTATAATCGTAGAAAAAATAATCCAATACAATTCCGAATTTACTGAATTCCAAAGCTGCTTTTTCTATTCCGTCCGTTTGACTTTTCCAATATTCCAAAGTTTCCGATTTTGGAAGGAAAACTGCAAAATGAAACTTTTTATTCAGTGCCAGATTACTTGCCAAAATATTTCGGGTATAACCAAACTCTTCAATTATTGCATTCACCTTATCTACGGTTTCCTGCGCTACTTGTCCGCGTTTGTGTATAATCCTGTCGACGGTTCCGGCAGAAATATTAGCTAGTTCGGCAATTTTTTTAATTGTTATGATATTGATTCTTTTTAAGTTAAAAAAATAAAAGCAGTCGGGTAAAATTAATTTATTTTATTAAAAATAAGTTGTTTTACATCACTTTTTGCATACATTTGTAAAACACCGTGTGCGTACACGCAAATATACATATAACACTGAAAAATAAAAATAATAATCAATTAAAATGATACTAGACTCATTACAAAATGCACCAAAATACTACGGTCTGCATCCAAATTTCAAAAAAGCTTTTGATTATGTAAATCAAAATGACATTGCCAATCTAGAAGAAGGTGCTTTTGAAATTGGAGAAGGTTTAAAACTAATTGTAATTGTTGGACAAGGAAATACAAAAGAAGAAGCCGTAAAAGGATTTGAATGTCATGATAAAAACATCGATATTCAAATTTCGATTAAAGGACCTGAAACTTTTGCATGGAAACCAAGAGAAAAATGCGTGAATCCGAATGGCGACTACAGCGATGAAAGAGACGTTAGATTTTTCCATGATGCACCAGATACTTTTTTTGAAATGCAGGAAAAACAATTCGCCATTCTTTTTCCAGAAGATGTTCACACCGCAATGATTGGTGAAGGAACACTGAAAAAAATCGTTATTAAAGTAAAAATATAAGTCATGAGCACTATTCAGAATTCGATTGATGTCATTGTAAAACAAGGAATGCTTCCATTGTATTTTAATGCAGAGGAAAGCAAAAGCATCACGATTTTAAGAACACTTTATAACTCTGGAATTAGAGCAGTAGAATATACAAGCCGCGGTCCAGAAGCGCTTTCTAATTTCAAAAAAATGGTTGAAGTAAGAAACGCTGAAATGCCAGGAATGCTTTTAGGAATTGGAACCATCAAAAATTTAGCACAAGCAGAAACGTATTATTTAACTGGAGCCGACTTTTTTATAAGCCCAGGATTTGTTCCTGAAATTGCTTCGTTTTTAATTTCTAAAGAAGTTTTATACGCTCCAGGCTGCATGACGCCAACTGAAATTATTGCTGCTGAAAATGCTGGAGTAAAATTCATTAAACTTTTCCCCGGAAACATTTTAGGTCCAGATTTTATGAGTGCCATCAAAGATGTTTTTCCAAACTTAATTTTTATGCCAACTGGAGGTGTTGATACTACTAAACAAAATATCGAAACTTGGTTTAACGCTGGTGTGTCTGCTGTGGGAATGGGAAGCAAATTAATTAGCAAAGAAGTAATGGAATATGGTGCTTACGAGACAATCGAAAAAGAAACCAAAAGGGTTTTGGAATTGATTGAAACAATCAAAAGTTAAATTCCAAATTTGAAAACCCAAATTCCAAACTCAATATGAACTGATGGGGCTAAATAAATCAAAAAAGTAAAAATTAATTATACAAAAATGTGCTTTATTTCCAAATTGGAATTTGGAATTTAAAGTATTGAAAATTAAAAATTAAAATGGATTCAATATTCAATCTACAAGGAAAAATTGCCTTAATAACAGGTGGTGCTGGAGTTCTAGGAAGCAGATTTGCAAATACCTTGGCACAACAAGGTGTAATTGTCGGAATCGTTTCGCAATCATTGGAAAAAGCCGAAAACACAGTAAAAGCCATAGAAGCAAACGGCGGACAAGGTTTTGCAGTTCAGGCGAATGTTTTAAATAAAGAAGAAATAGAAAAAGCCAAAGATTTTATTGTTGAAAGATACGGACGTCTCGATATTCTAATTAATGCTGCCGGAGGAAATATGCCGGGCGCAACCATTCAGCCTGATCAAGCGGTTTATGATATGAAAAGCGATGATCTGCAAAAAGTTATTGATTTAAATATTATCGGAACAATGCTTCCAACTCAGGTTTTTGCCGAACTTTTTGCCAAACAGAAATCAGGAAACATCATCAATATTTCATCGGCTTCGGCACAAAGACCTTTAACAAGAGTTGTAGGTTATTCTGCTTCAAAAGCGGCAATCGACAATTTTACACAATGGATGGCAGTGGAACTGGCTCAAAAATATGGAGAAGGACTTCGTGTAAATGCTATTTCTCCTGGGTTCTTTATTGGCGAACAAAACCGCGCTTTATTACTGACTCCAGAAGGAAAACTGACTCCAAGAGGTGAAAAAATTATCGATCATACGCCAATGGGAAGATTTGGAACTCCAGAAGATATTGACGGTGCGCTTTTATTTTTATGCAGCGATATGTCAAAATTTGTTACTGGAACTATCTTAAAAGTTGACGGCGGATTTGCTGCAACGAGTATTTAAAAACTAATTCACAAAACAACATAATACAAAATGGAACAAACATTAAGATGGTTCGGACCAAATGACCCTGTTTCTTTACAAGATATCAAACAAACCGGAGCAACCGGAATTGTAACGGCATTACACCACATTCCAAATGGAGAAGTTTGGAGTATTGACGAGATCATTAAGCGAAAAGTTGAAATCGAACACGAAAACGGTGATCCTAAAAAAGGTGCTTCTGGGTTAACTTGGTCGGTTGTAGAAAGTATTCCGGTCCATGAAGACATTAAAAAACAGATTGGAAATTATCTTCAATATATTGAAAATTATAAAGAAAGCATTCGCAATCTGGCTTTGTGCGGTATCAAATGTGTTTGTTACAACTTTATGCCTGTTTTAGACTGGTCAAGAACCGATTTATCGTATACAGTTGAAGACGGATCAAAAGCTTTACGTTTTGACATTAATGCTTTTGCTGCTTTTGAATTGTTTATTTTAAAAAGACCAGGTGCAGAAAACGAATACTCTGAAGAACAAAAACAAAAAGCAAAAAGCTATTTTGAAGCCATGACTGCCGAAGATAAAGTAAAATTACAGCAGAACATTCTGGCTGGACTTCCAGGGGCTGAAGAAGCTTATTCTGTTGAAGATTTTCTAGTAACATTAAGTGCTTATAATCATATTGACAGACAGGCTTTAAAGAATAATCTTTTTCATTTTCTGAAAGAAATTATTCCGGTTGCTGAGAGTAAAGGCGTTTTGATGGCTATCCATCCAGACGATCCTCCTTACCCAATTTTAGGTCTACCAAGAGTCGTAAGTACCGAAGAAGATTTGATGGAATTAATGAACGCCGCTCCTTCTCCATCAAACGGATTTACAATGTGTACAGGTTCTTATGGTGTTCGAGCCGATAATGATTTGCCTGGAATTGTGAGACGCCATGGCGACAAAATGAATTTTATTCATTTAAGAAGCACGCAGCGCGATGAAGAAGGAAGTTTTTACGAAGCAAATCATTTGGAAGGCGATGTAGATATGTACGAAGTTGTAAAAGCCATTTTGGAAGTTGAAAAAAGAAATAATACTCAACTACCAATGCGCCCAGATCACGGACATCAAATGCTGGATGATTTGAAGAAAAAAACAAATCCGGGGTATTCTGCAATTGGCCGTTTAAGAGGCTTAGCAGAACTACGCGGACTTGAATTAGGGATCAAACGATCTTTATAATTTTGTTTGCCATTAAGGCGCTAAGACGCAAAGTTTTTTATTTTTTTGTTTCACGCAGATTTAAAAAGATTTAAGCAGATGAACGCAGATAATTTATACATAATAAAATCTGCTATAATCTGCCAAATCTGCGTGAAAAAAAATCCTTTTAATCCTTTTAATCTGTGGCTAAAAAAAAATCGTGCCTTAGCGCCTTCGTGGCAAAACAAAAAAACTAACTAACCACAAAAACCACAAAACCATGATTCGCCAAGCCATTCTTATATCCTGTGGCTTTTTTATAAACACTTTACTGGCACAGGAAATACCTAAAATTATTACTTCAAAAACCAATTATCTTCCAGATTTTAGTTATGCAGGATATCACTTCGGCGAAAGCCAGATTCCTGAACCTAATGGAAAAGTCATCAATGCAGTTGATTTTGGCGTAAAAGCAAATGACGATTTAGACGATTCAAAAGCGCTTTTAAAAGCCTTTAAAGCCGCGAATGCTGCTGAGGGAAATGTCATTCTGCAATTGCCAGCTGGACGCATTATCTTAAGTGAAATACTCTATATTGAAAGAAGCAATTTTGTGCTTCGCGGTACAGGTTCTAACGAAAACGGAACTGAAATCTACTGCCCAAGACCGATGATGTATCTTAAAGATTCTGATGTTTTGGCTGAACTTCGCGAATATTTAACCACTTTTGACAAAAGACAGCGCGAACCTGAAAACAATATCGATTTGCCTTTCTCGCAATACGCTTGGTCTGGAGGTTTTATCTGGACACAGGTTCCAGGCGAACGTGTAAAATCCTATTTGGATAAATACGAACCAGAATCTAATCCGCTGGCGAAAGTCAGTTCGGGGAAAATGGGCGAACATATTATTACGGTTTCTGACATAAAAGGTTTAAAAGTCGGCGATGTTGTAGAATTGCAGCTTTTTAATAAAGATGGCGAAAATGGCGAAATCATCAACGATTTATATCAAGGAGCAAAAGTAAAACCTGGTTCGCATCATTGGAAATTTCCAAAACTTCCCATTGTGAGACAGCAGGTTGAAATCACTAAAATTTCGGGTTCAAAAATTACTTTAAAAACACCTTTAACCATTTCAATTAAGCCAAGTTATCAGGCGCAATTGGTTGAGTGGAAACATTTAAACGAAGTCGGTATCGAGCATCTTCGTTTTACGTTTCCTGATATTCCAAGAGTCGCGCATCACGTAGAACCTGGCAATAATGGTATCTTCTTAACTCGTCTTTTCAACAGTTGGGTTAAAGATGTGAAAATCACCAATGCCGACAGCGGAATTTTAGCCGAAGAAGTTGCTAACGTTACCATTCAAGATATTACAACCGATGGACCGCATTTATCGCATTACACCGTAACTTTAGGCGGCGTGCACAATATTTTGGTTAAGAATCTCAAAATCTATAATTCTGCCGTCCATCCTTTAAGTTTCAACACTTTTGCAACTAAAAATGTGTATCAAAACTGCGAGATATTTACTGACCCACTTCTAGATCAGCATTCAGGAGCCAATCATCAAAATTTATTTGATAATATTACTGTACACATAAAAGCCGACAAAAACAATAGTTACGCCTTATTTGGCGGAGGCGGAGCCGATTATTGGAAACCTTCTCACGGTCCTTTCAGCACGTTTTGGAATCTGAATGTTCAGGTTGAAAATCCAGATCTATCAAAACCAGTTTTATTGTACGGAATGAAAGATGGCGCTTTAGCCAGAATCATTGGTGTTCAAGGAAATACGAAATTTGAAATCAAATACGACATTGATCCGTATATTGAATTTTTGAATACGCCAATTGAGAAGATTCCTTCTTTGTATGATTATCAATTACAGAAACGATTAAAATAGCCAAATATCTGTCACAAATTACAAGGTTTTTTTCGCCACGAATTCACGAATTTCTCTAATCCTTTGACTTGATTTTATTTGTGTTGAAATGGCTAAAAACTCACGAATTATTCAAATTTAGATTATAAATAATTCGTGAATTCGTGGCTAATTTTCAACACACAGAAAAACAATCTTTATAATCTGTGAAATCTGTGGCAAAAAACAAAACTAAACGCTATGAAATATAAAATAGCTTTTCTCGCAATTGTATTTGTTTTAGGGAATTTGTTTTCCCAAAATAAATACCGTCTTAAAAATTTCTCTACGACAGACGGGCTTTCGCAGAGTTCTGTCATTGCCATTCATCAGGATAAATTTGGGCAGATGTGGTTTGGAACCCGTGATGGTTTAAACAAATATGATGGAAGCCGATTTACGATTTTCAGGAATGATGCTGCAGATAAATTTTCGATCAGCAACAATGATATTTTGGCTATTGAAGAAGACAATTCAGGAAAAATCTGGGTAGGAACTTACAACGGACTAAATTGCTATGATCCTGTTTCGAATCGTTTTACAAGATATCTTCACACCAAAGCCAATCATACTATAAGTAATAATGCAGTTTGGAGCATGAGAGAAATTGGAGGAGAAATGTGGTTCGGAACTTCAAAAGGATTAACGATATTCAATAAAAAATCAGGATTATTTACTTCCGTATTTCATTCCGATGATGATGCTTCTACTCTTCCAAGCAATAATATTCTGAGCATTTTAAAAACTAAAAAAGGCGAAATCTGGATTGGAACAACGAAAGGTTTATGCCAATTGACCAGTCGAAAAAATGGTAAATTATCTTTTAAAAATTATCCATTAAACACAACTGACTTACTAAACGTTCAATCGGTTATTGAGGACAAAGATGGCAGCTTATGGGTTGGGACAAAAAACAAAGGACTTTTAAAATTCGATCTAAAAGAAAAAGCTTTTATTTCTTTTTTACCGGCTGAAAAATACCGCGAAATCAATACCGACATTCGCTCTTTAGTAATTGACAATCAAGGTTCTATATGGGTTGGCGGTTATGACGGAATTTATATTTTAGGCAAAGATAAAAGTCTTCAAAAAATCAATAATAGCAATAATGCCAACGGAATCGACAAAGTAAAATCTATTTTTATGGATAAAAAAGGTTCTATTTGGATTGGCTGTTATTACAAAGGCGTTAATCTTTGGGACGTTTCGAATGTCAATTTCTCCAATTACAATCAGAATTCTAAAAAGATTCCGATGAGTTTTGATGTTGTGAGTTCTATTATTTCAGATAAAAACCAAAACATTTATTTTGGAACTGAAGGCGGTGGAATTAGCATTTACAATACAACTACCGAAGCTGTAAGTTACATCAATAGCAAAACTGGACAAACTCATAAAAATGACATCAAGGCCATGTGTCTTGCAGACGATCATATTTTATGGATTGGAACTTTTTCGAAAGGACTATCGGCTTACAATACCATTTCTAAAAGAATGGAAGATAATCGAATTGCATCTGATTTAACCGAATTATTGAAAGAAAGCGGTGTTTATTCTCTTAAAGCTGAAAATAAAATTTTATGGATTGGCACTTTTGGTAAAGGTTTAATTCGTTACAACACATTAGACAAAACCTTCCAAATTATTGGAAATGATACTTCAAAACCTGTTTTTCTAACCAATAATATGGTTCGCAGTATTTTGATCGACAAACAAAATTCAATCTGGCTCGGAACACAAAATGGTCTAAATCGCATTTCGCTTCAAAATTTTGATTCCAAGAAATACCAAATACAACATTTCTTTTACGATCATTCGGCTTTGTCGGGAGATGATATTTTGACTTTGTTTGAAGATTCTCAGAATAAAATCTGGGTAGGAACAAAAGCCAAAGGACTTCATGTTTTTGATGGAAAAAAGTTTACCAGAATCAATCTTAGAATTGGAAATACAGTCATTACTTCCATTCATTCGATTTTAGAAGATGACGATAAAAACCTATGGATCAGTACCAATCAGGGAATTATCAAGTATAATACAATTAAAAAATCGGTTGTAATTTATGATCAGAAAGATGGTTTGGCGAGTAATGAATTCAACGATAATTCGGCTTTAAAATTAGGTTCCAATCAGTTTTATTTTGGAAGTCCGTCCGGTGCAACTTTTTTCGATGCCACAAAAATTTCCTTAAATAAGTATGCTCCACAGGTTTTAATTACCGATTTGAAAATTAAAAACGAGACAGTAAATGCGCATGATAAAGACGGAATCTTAGAACAGAGCGTCGGCTATACTAAAACGATCACTTTGGATTATGACAAGGCAAATTTCTCGATCAGTTTTGCGATTCCAAATTACATTCGATCCAAAAATAACCAATACAGTTATCGTTTGGTTGGTTTGGAAAATAACTGGACAACTACTAAAAACAGTGAAGCTAATTTTGCGATTCAAAATCCGGGCACTTATACTTTTGAGGTTCGAGGAGCCAACAATGACGGCGTTTGGAATCAGGCTCCAACAACTTTAACCGTTATTGTAAATCCAGCTCCATGGCGCAGTATTTGGGCATTTATGCTTTATGGAATTATAATTGGTTTAGGTTTATATGGCCTGATTTGGATTATGAAATCGAAAGCGAGATTGAAACAAAAACTCGAACTGGAATATCTGGAAACGCAGCGTATTGAAGAAAACAATAAGCTGAAACTAGATTTCTTTACCAATATTTCGCATGAATTTAGAACGCCTTTAACTTTGATTTTAGGGCCGTTACAGCAAATTTTAGCCGATTACAACGGAACCAACGAAATGTACAAAAAGCTTCTTGTTATTGAAGGAAGCGCGAATCATCTTTTGAGTTTAATTAACCGTTTAATGGATTTTAGAAAACTGGAAAATCATCAGGTTACGCTGGAATCTGCAAACGGAAATATTGTCAAATTTACCAAAGAAATCTTTCTTTCATTTATCGAATATGCCAAAGACGGCGGATACGATTATACGTTTGAAACTGAAAACGAAGAAATTCTGCTTTATTTTGACCGCTATAAACTGGAACGCGTATTTTATAACCTGATTTCAAATGCTTTTAGATACACTCCAAAAGGCGGTTCGATCAAAATTAAAATCAATCAAGACCAGCAGAATCTGTTTATCGCCGTTGAAGATTCGGGTGTAGGAATTGCCGAGGAACATATCGATAAAATTTTCGATCTGTTTTTTGAAGTTCCAACACATAATCAGGTTCAGAAAAATTACAATAAAGGAACAGGAATCGGACTTTCTATCGTTAAAAACATTGTTAAACTTCATAAAGGAAAAATTGATGTTACCAATAAACCTTCTGGCGGAGTTATTTTTAAAGTGACTTTACCGCTTGGGCGTGAACATCTTCTGGACAACGAAATTATTCCTGATTTTAAAATCAGTGACGATATTGCACAATACGCAGCTCAGTTAGAAACTTCAGAAATTGTAGAAAATGATGACATTGAAGATTTAATTGTAAACGAAGAAAAACAAACGATTTTAATTGTTGAAGATCATAAAGTCTTGAGAAAGTTCATGAAAAACCTGCTCAAAAAAGACTACAATATTATCGAAGCCGAAAATGGTAAAATTGCTTTAGAGAAAGCTTTAAAATTTGTTCCAAATCTGATTATCAGCGATGTGATTATGCCAGAAATGGTAGGAACTGAATTGTGTTCACGAATCAAAGAAAACATCAAAACCAGCCATATTCCGGTTATTCTGCTGACTTCGAGATCGTCATTAGTTTACAAATTTGAAGGATTAGAAAGCGGTGCCGATGATTACATTAGTAAACCATTCAATTTAATGGAATTCAGGCTTCGCGTTAAAAATCTTCTAAATACAACGGAACGTTTGAGAATCAAATTTTCAAGTGAAGACAGTTTTATTCCGTCAGAAATTACGGTTTCTTCTCTGGATGAAGAATTATTGAAAAAAGCATTCAAAATTGTAGAAGAAAATATTTCAAACGAACAATTCGATATTCCGTTTTTCTGTTCAGAATTAGGCGTAAGCCGAACGATGTTATTCTTAAAAATAAAAGCTTGGACCAATTGCACGCCAAACGAATTTATACATGAAATCAGATTAAAACGTGCGGCTCAATTATTAGAACAAAACAAATTAACGGTTTCTGAGATCAGTTATAAAGTCGGTTTCAACAATCCGAAATACTTTAGCAAATGCTTTCAGAAAAAGTACGGTGAAACTCCATCTCAATACGCCGACAAATTTTATAAATCTTCTACGATTAAATTGTGAAATGTGAGATGTCAAATGTGAGATGTTAAATGTGAATTGTTAGAGGTAACTAAACTTTTTACTTTTTACAACTCACATTTAAAATCTTATTTAAACAATTCGCATTTTTAAAGGCTTTAAAAAGGGTATCTGTATTTTTAGATACCCTTTTTTGTATTTCTATTTCTTTTTCGGCCTATACATTTGCGATATGAAAATCAAAAAAACAAAATTCTTATTGCTGCAAATTTTCTTTGTCATCATCATAATCGGAATGAGTTTATTGCTTTTCTACTTTATCTAACTTATTAACCTTAAAACCAAAAAATGAATGTTTACAAACCACAAAAACAAATCGTTTAGATGGTGTTTTCTAGTATCTTTTTTACTGGTAAATATCGTGATGCATGCACAGGAACGAAAAGTAACTGGAAAAATAACTTCCAGCGAAGATTTGCTCGGGCTTCCAGGTGCTAATGTCTATATCAAAAACTCCTCTGTAGGCGCTTCTGCCGATATGGACGGAAATTATACTGTAGTTGTAGGAGAGAAAAATGCTGTTTTAGTTTTCAATTTCGTAGGATTTCAAACGGTTGAAGTTCCAGTTGGAACCAAAAATGTTATCAATGTAAGTTTAAAACCAGATACAAAAGCGCTTGACGAAGTTATTGTAGTAGGTTACGGAACGCGTAAAAAGAGCGACATAACAGGTTCTGTATCTTCTGTAACGGCAAAAGAACTGACAGCTTTTCCTGTTTTAAATGCAGAACAAGCTTTACAAGGTCGTGCAGCGGGTGTTTCGGTAATGACCAATAATGGTGGCGAACCTGGAGCTCCTACAAAAATTAGAGTTCGTGGAGGAACTTCTATTAACGCGAGCGGAGATGCTTTGATTGTTGTAGATGGCTTTGCAGGTGTTTCTATGCCAGCTCCTCAGGACATTGCTTCTATTGAAGTTTTAAAAGACGCTTCGGCAACTGCCATTTACGGATCTCGTGGATCTAATGGAGTTATCATGGTAACAACTAAAAAAGGAAAACCAGGAAAACCAGTAATTGAGTTTAGCAATTCGACTTCTATTCAATCCGTAAATAATAAATTAGATTTATTAGATGCAGATCAATTTGCGGCTTATAGAAAAAGTTTTACTACGCACACGCAAGGTCCTGCAAATACAGACTGGCAAGATGAAATTTATCGTGAAGGAATGATTTCGAATACGCAATTGTCTTTCTCAGGCGGATCTGAAAATATCAGATATTATGTTTCTGGAACGTATTTCAACCAAAATGGAGTTGTAATCAATTCTGGAATTGACAAATACACGATTGTTGGAAATCTTGAGGCCGATTTAACTCCAAAATTTAAAGTAGGTTTAAACACTTTTACAAGCAAGCAGAACAAAGAAGGAATCGTAAGTCAGACAGGTGCTGGAGGAACTGGTGCTGCAGGTGTAATTGCTTCTGCATATCGTTTTATGCCTGATAAAGGAATTTACAATGCAGACGGAACTTATACAACGACTGCTCCAATTGGTGACGATATTGACAATCCATACGCAACGGCAATGGAAAATATTTTGGAAACTGTTTCTATCGTAAACCGAAACAATTTCTTCGCTCAATATCAAATTACTAAAGATCTTGATTTTAAAACTACTTTAGGTTTAACCGATAATAATTCACAAACAGGAAGATTTATTCCTTCCACTTTAATTGCTGGAAAAAACATCAAAGGAGAAGCCTCTGTAAACAACACAAGATTTTCTTCTTTCTTGACAGAGAACTATTTGACTTTCAAACGTGAAATTATCGACAAAGGAATGCTGACAGTTCTTGGAGGATACTCTTACCAGAAAAATAAAAACGAAAATTCGTATGCTGCATCAAGAGGATTTTTGACGAATACGAATTCATACAGAAATTTAGGTGCCGGAACTGTTTTCTTAAAACCTGATTCTGGTTTATCTGAAACTGAATTAATCTCTGCTTTCGGAAGGTTGAATTTTGATTATGCAGATAAATATTTACTAACGTTCACAGCAAGACGTGACGGTTCTTCAAGTTTTAGTAAAAACTACAAATACGGAACTTTCCCTTCTGGAGCCATTGGATGGAACATTAGTAAAGAAAACTTCTTAAAAGACAATAAAACGGTTTCAAACTTAAAATTAAGAGCAAGTTACGGAGCAACAGGAAACCCTTCAATTGGTGCCTACTCTACTCTTTCTAGATTTTCTGAAATCTATTATGTAAGTGGTGACGTGATTACCAATGCGGTACAATTGACTTCATTAGACAATCCGAACTTAAAATGGGAAACGTCTTATCAGCAGGATTATGGTATTGATTTAGGTTTGTTTGACAACAGAATCAGTATTACTGCAGATTATTACAAAACGATTACCAAAGATTTATTGTTCAACAGGCCACTTCCTGGAATTTCTGGAATTGCTTCTCAGCTTCAAAACGTGGGAGAATTAGAAAATAAAGGATGGGAATTAGGAATTAATACCAGAAACTTTATTGGCTCTGATTTTACTTGGTCAACAAACTTTAATATTTCTTCGAACAAAAACAAAGTATTAAAATTGGCTGATAACAAAGATCTTTTAATTAACTCTGCTCCTGGACATTTCTTAGCAACTGAATCGCAGATTTTAAGAGTTGGAGAGCCTGTTGGTTCTTTCTTCGGATTTATTTATGACGGCGTAATTCAGCAAGGTGAAGCGGTTTTACCAGGGAATTTTGAAACTGTTGCAGGTGGTGAAAAATTTAGAGATGTAAATGGTGACGGAAAATTGGATTCTCAAGATAAAACAATCATCGGAAATCCAAATCCAGATTTCATCTTCGGATTCAATAATGATTTCACTTATAAAAATCTTGACTTGAATATCTTCTTTCAAGGTTCGCAAGGAGGTCAAATCTTAAACTATACTTTGATGGAATTGGCTTCTGGAAATAACAACGCTACAACTGAAGTTTTAGATGCTTGGACACCAACTCATACTGATACTAATGTTCCTGCAAATGCAGCAAGAACTAAAAGAATCACTTCAAGATTTGTTTATGATGGAAGTTACATCCGTTTAAAAAACATTTCTATAGGATATAGTTTAGATGAAAAAGTTGTTTCTAAAATGGGATTAAGCAAAGTTCGTTTTTACATCAGTGCACAAAACCTTTGGACCATTACTGATTATCCAGGAACAGATCCTGAAACGAATTACTTGAACGACACGAATTCTAGAAGTAATACCAATTTAGGATTGGATTATGGAGGATATCCAAACGTAAGAACATTTACAGCAGGATTCAATTTAAAATTTTAATCTAATAACCTCTTTGGATCTCGTAATTAAACACATAGAAACATAGATTTTATGTGTCAAGTAAAGAATACAAAAAGAAACATGGTTTCTAAAACATAGCTCTTTATGTGTTCTATAAATAAGTGAAACACCTTTTTAAGAATCTTAAATCTATGTTTCTATGTGTTAAAATTAATTACATCCAATTAGCTCTAATAAAAATACTATGAAAAAATATATAGCTCTTCTTTGCTTTGGAACAATGGCGTTTTTTAGCTGTTCTGATCTAGAAGAAAAACCAATAGGAATTATCCGTCCAGAGAACTTTTTTAATAATACAGACGATTTGCAGGCTGCTGTAAACGGTGCTTTTGCCAACATTGGTCACAATAATTATTGGGGAAGAGAATTTACAATTGCCCTTATGCTTCGTGACGACATGTCTGATATTGGCGACAGAACGACGCAAGCGGCTCGTATTGATGTGAACGATATGTCTATGAACGACACAAACGCACTTGTAGCTAACTTTTGGCCACAATCGTATGTAATTATCACTGCAGCAAATCAGGCGATTGAAGGTGCTAAAAAAACACCTGGTGATCCAGCAAAAGTCAACGCTATTGCAGCTCAAGCGTATTTTGCAAGAGCTTTTGCTTATTATCATTTAGTGCGCCTTTTTGGTGATATTCCGTATGTTGATTTTGTGGTGAATGATGTGAATCAGGTAAACTCGATTGGAAAAACAAAAGAAGCAGATGTTTACCCAAAAATTATTGCCGATTTAGAATTTGCGAAACAATGGCTGGAGGATAAACCAAAAGTAAAAGCTGTTCCGGGGAAAGGTACTGCCGCAGGATATTTAGCGTCTGTTTATTTGACTTTAGGAAATTTTCAAAAAGCCTATGATGAAGCAAAATTTGTGATTACCAACGAAGCTAAATTTGGTTTAGGTTTGGATGCTGATTTTCAGGATTTATTCAACGCTACTAAAACAGCTTCTTTAAAAGAGCCTCTTTTTACAATTGACTTTAATAACTTAACATCAGGAAATTACGGTCAGGATTATACCGCGTTTTTTACTGGATCTTTAAAAGATGATAGTTATAGCTACGGACAAGGATTCTCTGTTGCCGTTCCGTCTTTAAAAGTGTTCAATACTTGGGATCAGAGAGATTATAGAAGAGCGGTAAGTTTTGATACCATTATCAGAAAGAAAACCGGACCGGGAGGAGCATTACAAGTCTTTCCTTCAAGCGATAATGAAAAAGCACCACGCCCACACATTGCAAAATATTTCCGTTTTCCGGGAAAAGCAGGTGCTAATGGAAGAACGTCTCAGCACAACTACATTACCATGCGTTTTGCAGAAGTTTTATTGACGGCAGCAGAAGCTTTAAACGAAATTAATCCGGGAACAACAGAAGCTAATGGTTATGTAAACCGTGTTCGTGCAAGAGCAAGAAACAAAGCGGGTAAATTAGTTTCTTTTCCAGCAAATGTAACTCCAGGCTTATCTCAGGCAGATTTCAGAAAAATGGTTATTGATGAAAGAAGATTAGAGTTGGCTTTTGAATATGTAAGATGGTACGACATTAAAAGACTTAAAATCGGACCCGAAGTATTTGGCCCAGATGGCTTAGAACCACATGCCAATTTTGATCCAAACAAAGATTATTTGTGGCCGCTGCCTGGAACAGAATTGGCTATTAATCCGAATTTAAAACCAAATAATCCTGGTTATTAATTGAACGCGGATGAAACGGGTTTGCTATCTCAAAAGCGCGGATTGAAACGGTTTTTTTTATTACGTTTCGCATAATTGGTTTCCCGCAGATCTTGCAGATTTAGCAGATAAAAGAAAAAAAAGCCAAATCTGCGTTTTCGCAATAGCGAATCCGTCAAATTCGTGTCTAAAAATCACGATCACAAAATATATATTATTTTAATATGAAGAATGTCAGTTTCATTTCTTTAATTCTTGGGTTTGCATCGCTGGTAACAGCATGCAAATCCGGAATTAATACTCAAACAAAAACGACCTCAGCAGCGACAGAAAAACTGGAAACGCGTTACAAAATGTTACTCGATTATCCAGTAGATTCTATGTCTATGCCTAGAAGTATGAATATAAAAACTCTTGAGATTCGCAAAGTACCGTCGAGAGATTGGACAAGTGGCTTTTTTGCTGGAAATCTTTGGCAATTGTACCGATTAACAGGCGATTCAAAATATAAAGAACAAGCTCAAAAATGGACTCCTTTCAGCAAAAAGGAAAGTGTCAATAGTAATTCGCATGACGTAGGTTTTAAAGTGTTTTGCAGTTTTGGAGAAGCTCTAAAAGTGGAAGACAAGAAAGAATACGAAGCGGTAATTGTTAAAGGCGCCGAAACTTTGTGCACAAGGTTTAATCCAAAAGTGGGTTCGATTCGTTCTTGGGATTTCAACAAAGAAATTTGGGATTATCCGGTTATCATCGACAATATGATGAATCTGGAATTGCTTTTTGAAGCATCCAAAATATCTGGAAATCCAAAATACCGCGATGTTGCGATTAAACACGCCAATACAACTTTGAAAAATCAGTTTAGAGAAGACAATTCATGTTACCACGTTATCGATTATAACCCAAATACAGGCGAAGTTAGAAAGAAAACCACACTTCAAGGTTACAATGACGATTCGGTTTGGGCACGAGGTCAAGGATGGGCAGTTTACGGATTTACGATGTCGTACAGATATACAAAAGATCCTGCTTATTTAAAACAAGCCGAAGCAACGGCAAAGTTTTTTATGACGAATAAAAACCTTCCAGAAGACGGAATTCCATATTGGGATTTTAAAGATCCTAGTATTCCAAATTCGGCGCGCGATGTTTCGGCTGCAATGGTGATGGCATCTGCTTTATATGAATTGCATGGTTATACCAAAAATGACAGTTATCTGGCTTTCGCCGATAAACTGATGGCTTCGGTACAAACGGATAACTATATTTTAGATACTAAAATTAAAGCACCGTTCCTATTTGATCACAGTACAGGAAACTGGCCAAAACATGATGAAATTGACGAACCTATAATCTACGCCGATTATTATTTTTTGGAAGCTCTATTAAGAAAAAGTGACAAAGTAACAAAGTAGCAAAGCTTTTTTGCCTTTGTACTACTGAACCTTGAAATCTTTGAGCCTTTGAACCTCTGAACCTAAACACACATGAAGAAATATCAACACAATACATTTTCAATTTTTGCGCTTTTTGTTTTGTTTCAAATTTGTCTGAGCAGCAGTTTTGCTCAGACAAAGATGAACATCAATGACAATTGGCTTTATTTAGAAAATGACACTCAAAAACTAAACGAAGCGCAAAAAGCCTCCAACTGGACTTCTTTAAACTTACCGCATACTTGGAATGCCGAAGATGCAACCGACCTCTATCCAGGATACAGACGCGATGCCAGTTGGTATCAGAAGAAATTAAATATTGCGCAAATCGATAAAAACCATGTTTATTCATTATACTTTGAAGGTTCAAATGTAACCACAAAAGTATATGTAAACGGAAAAGAAGCTGGTTCGCATATTGGTGGTTATATTGGTTTTTCAATAGACATTACCAACTTTATCAAAGAAGGAAACAACGATATTTTTGTTCGTGTGGATAATAGTTATGATATTGAAATTATTCCATCTCAAAAAAGCGATTTCTTTATTTATGGCGGAATCACGCGTGATGTGTGGCTAGTTTCGAAATACAAAAATCATATCGAAAATATAAAAATTACAACTCCTGAAGTTTCTGCTAAAAAAGCTTCGGTGCAAATTGTTTCTACTTTTGTGAACCCTGAGAATTCAAAAGATTTATCATTGACGATAACTTTAAAAAACCCGAAAGGGAAAAAAGTGGCAAGTAAAACCGTTTTGGTTTCAGATAAAACTTCAACAATTACTTTCGAAAACATCAAAAACCCAGAACTTTGGGATACTGAAAAACCAAATTTATACCGACTTTCTGCTGTTTTATCAGAAAAAAATCAAATTAGAGATAGTGTTTCTGAAAAAGTAGGTTTCAGATGGTTTGAATTTAAAGATCATGGTCCGTTTTACCTTAACGGAAAACGTTTATTAATTCGCGGTACACACCGTCATGAAGAACAAGCTGGAGTTGGAGCTGCTATGAGCAACGAACAGCATTGGGCTGATATGAAATCGATTAAGGAAATGGGCGCTAATTTTGTTCGTTTAGCACATTATCCGCAAGATCCTGAAATTTATAAAGCTTGCGACGAACTTGGACTTTTGGTTTGGGATGAACTTCCTTGGTGTCGTGGCGGAATTGGAAATGAAGTGTGGAAAACCAACACCAAAAACATGCTGGAAGAAATCATCAATCAAAATTACAATCATCCAAGTATTATAATTTGGTCTTTAGGAAATGAAATCAACTGGCTTCCAGATTTTCCTGATGGAGATAACGCAGATAAAACCAATGTGTTTTTAAATGAATTGAATGATATTGCTCATAAACTTGATCCGACAAGAAAAACGGCTATCAGAAAATATTATGAAGGATCTCATATTGTAGATATCTTCTCTCCCTCTATCTGGTCTGGTTGGTATTCTGGAAGTTATAAAAGCTACCAAAAAGCAATTGATGTCTACAAAAAAGAATACAAGCATTTTATTCATGCCGAGTATGGCGGAGACAGTCATGTTGGGCGCCACAGCGAAAATCCTGTAACGGGCGAAAATGTAATAAAAGCTGAAGGATGGGAAGAAGCTATTGTACAGACTAAAGTGGCTAACATTGCCCAAATTGGCGATTGGAGCGAAAACTATATAGTTGATTTGTTTGATTGGCATTTGCATATATCCGAGAATGACCCAACGTTTGTGGGAAATATTCAATGGGCATTTAAGGATTTTGCAACGCCGCTGCGTCCAGAAGACGATATTCCATATATGAACCAAAAAGGACTTACGGATCGAAACGGAATTCCAAAAGACGCATATTATGTTTTTAAAAGTTATTGGGCAAAAGAACCTTTCGCTTACATCGAATCGCATACCTGGACGGAACGTCAAGGTCCAGAAAATACGCCAAGAACAATCAGTGTTTTCAGTAATTGCGAGAAAGTAACGCTATTTCATGATGGGAAATCTTTGGGAGAAAAACAGCGTAATCTTTCCCTTTATCCTGCAAATGGTTTAACTTGGGATGTCAATTTTAAAAAAGGAGAAAACGTTTTAATTGCCATTGGTAAAAATAAAGATGGAAAAACGGTTTCTGATACGATAAAAGTCAATTATCGCTTCAATAAAAATGATACTGCTTCTTCGCTTCAATTGTCTTCGGAAAAATTAAAAAACGGCAATTATCTGGTTACGGCAATTGCAATTGACAATAACAATTTACGCTGTTTGGATTATGAAGCGAGTGTCTATTTTCAATGTCTAAAAGGCGGAAAAACATTAAAAAACCAAGGAACACCAACGGGAAGTGAATCTATTAGAATGGCAAACGGAAAAGCTTCTATAGAGGTTATCCCTGACGGTTCTGGCAATCCGATTGAAATGACGGCGTTGAACCAGAGTTTTAAAGGGGAATATTTGAAGATTCCAGTTGAGTGAAAAGATCCTAAGTTGCTAAGGTTCTAAGATTCTAAGTTTTATCGCCTAGTTTGTCATCCTGACGAAGGAAGGATCACACTCGTAACTCTACAAAGATTGGTGACAAAGATTGCGGAGCTTCTAGTGTGATCCTTCCTTCGTCAGGATGACAAAAAAACGAATGAAAAAATCTTTGTGCCTTAGCGCCTTTGTGGCAAAATACATAATAAACAAATTTACAATGAAAAAAATTCTAACATTATTATTCCTGACGTCGTTCGCAATTGGACAATCACAAGGTTTAATTTCTAACGTGTCAAACCGAAATACTACTTCTTTAAACGGAATTTGGAATTACATAATTGATCCGTACCAAACTGGCTTTTACAGCTTTCACCTTGACCAATACGATAAACAGGAAAAACCAGCAAAAGGAGCATTTTTCACGAATTATCATGCTCAAAACAAACAGGAATTGGTAGAATATGATTTTGATAAATCGCCAACAATTACTATTCCTGGCGATTGGAATTCGCAGGTTACAGAACTGAAATATTATGAAGGAAATGTATGGTTTAAAAAGTCTTTCGATTACAATTTAGCAGCCAACAAACGTTTGTTTTTATATTTGGGAGCTATCAATTACAAAGCTGATGTTTATTTGAACGGAAAGAAACTAGGAACTCACGAAGGTGGTTTTACGCCATTTAATTACGAAGTGACTTCTATTGTTCAGCCCAAAGGCAATTATTTGGTTATAAAAGTTGATAATACGCGCCATAAAGAAGATGTTCCGACTGTGAATACAGATTGGTGGAATTATGGCGGAATCACGCGCGATGTAACTTTAATTGAAGAAGAAGCATCTTTTGTAGAAGATTACACTATTCAGCTGAAAAAAGGTAATGCGAATGTTATTTCGGGATTCATCAAGATTAATAATTTAGATCCATCAAAAAATCAGATTTCGATTGCTATTCCTGAATTAAAAATCAATTACAAAGGAAAAGCAGATGCTCAGGGAATTCTAAACTTTGAAATCCCAACGAAAAAGATTTCTTATTGGTCGCCAGAAAATCCGAAATTATATGATGTTATTGTTGACTTTAACGGAAAAAAATTAAACGACAAAATTGGTTTCAGAACAATTGAAACGCAAGGTGATAAAATCTTATTAAACGGAAAAGCAGTCTTTTTAAGAGGAATCTCTATTCACGAAGAAAATGCAAAAGGCGGACGTGCTAATTCTGAAGAAGATGCGCTGCGTTTACTAAATTGGGCAAAAGAATTAGGCTGTAATTATGTTCGTCTGGCACATTATCCGCATAACGAAAACATGGTTAGAGAAGCTGATAAAATGGGATTAATGGTTTGGGAAGAAATCCCAGTTTACTGGACTGTTGAATTTACTAATAAAAATACGTATCAAAATGCCCAAGATCAATTAACGGCTGCTATTACAAGAGATAAAAACAGAGCGAGTATTGTGATTTGGTCTATGGCAAATGAAACTCCAGTTTCTGACGCTAGAAATACTTTTATCACGAATTTGGTAAATCATACAAAATCATTGGATAATACAAGGTTAATTAGCGCCGCTTTATTAACGCATAACGGAAAGATTGACGACGAAATTGGCAAATCGCTTGACATTATTGCTTTCAAT
This sequence comes from Flavobacterium sp. ACN2, assembly GCF_002303885.1. Taxonomy (GTDB): domain Bacteria; phylum Bacteroidota; class Bacteroidia; order Flavobacteriales; family Flavobacteriaceae; genus Flavobacterium. Next base: position 73,888 of record NZ_MRCM01000015.1, read on the forward strand.
CAATATTTAGGCTGGTATGGCGGTAACTTAGAAAATGCTGAAAAAACATTCTGGACTACACCATACAACAAACCTGTTTTCGTTTCTGAATTTGGAGGTGATGCAAAAGCGGGCTTTCATGGAGAGAAAAACGAACGTTGGACAGAGGAATATCAGGAATATTTATACATTCAGAATCTAAAAATGATTGAAAAGATTCCTCACTTAAGCGGGACAAGTCCGTGGATTTTGGTTGATTTTAGATCTCCGAAAAGATTGCTTCCAGGTATTCAGGACGGTTACAATCGTAAAGGCTTAATTTCAAATGATGGTGAAAAGAAAAAAGCTTTTTACATTATGCAGGATTGGTATGCTAAAAAGAAAAAGGAGTCTCAGAATTAATTCGTTATTACCAATTCATTAACAAAAAACAAACTGTAAATTATATGATTTTTCTTCATTATTAACTTACTTTGTAGTTATTCTAAAAATTGTAATCCTATGAAAAAAATTTATTTACTGGCAGTTACATTGTTTGCTGCCTTTACAGTTCAGGCACAAGAAGTGGTGAAATTTGCTCCATTAGACAACAGCCCTGTTGATATTTCTTATTTCCCAAACAAGGCGGTTAAATTCAAAAAAACAGATAATCCAAATCCGATTATCAAAGTTATTTACGCAAGACCTTCTGCAAAAGGAAGAACTATTTTTGGCGATGTTGTAAAGTTTGGAGAAATCTGGAGAGTTGGTGCTAATGAAAATACAGAGATTAAATTCTACAAAGATGTAACTATTGGCGGTAAAAAAGTTCCTGCAGGATATTACAGTTTATTCGCTATTCCAGAAAAAGATAAATGGACGATCATTATCAATAAAGAATTGGATTTATGGGGTGGTTATGCTTATGATGAAAGCAAAGACGTTGTAAGAGTTTCTGTTCCAGTTAAATCTGTAAGCGAAACAATCGAAGCTTTATCTATTGCATTTACAACTCAAGGCAATGTAACAAATCTTGTTATTGGATGGGATAAAACAACTGTTGAATTACCAATTACGATTAAATAAGTTTTAATGATATATGCCACGAAGGCACAAAGTCGCAAAGTTTTTTAAGCTTTGCGACTTTTTTATTTAAGCACAAAGAGCCGATTTTACATAAGCTCTCAAAGCCTTATCACGCAATCTTGTCATTTCGACGAAGGAGAAATCTCCGTAAGTAGCTCCGCAGTAATAATCCATTCTTTGTCGAGTTTCTCGCGAAGATTTCTCCTTCGTCGAAATGACAAAAATGAGGTTACTCACAAAAAAATCCCTTTAAGATCTTATTCTCAAAGGGATTATTGTAATCGTTTTTTATGCTTAAACCTTTGCGGTCTCAATAATTTTATCTAATGTAATTGGTAAATCTCTAACACGTTTTCCAGTTGCATTAAAAACGGCATTTGCAATTGCAGGCGCCATTCCGACTAAAGCTGTTTCTCCTAAACCTTTTGTTCCCATTGGGTTACTGATTGGGTCTTTTTTATTAACGAAGAACACTTCTTGTTTTTCTATATCTGCATTTACAGGAACATGATAATCAGCAAAATTATTGTTGATTGGACGGCCAAAACGATGATCGATTTCTAATGCTTCCATCAATCCCATTCCGATTCCTCCTACTGCTCCACCGAACATTTGTCCCGCAGAAGTTTTCTGACTGATTACGGTTCCGATATCGGCACAAGACACAACATGAGCCAATCTTATCTTACCCAAATTCGGATTCACTAATACTTTTACGAAATGAACCGAAAACGAATAAATGGAATATTTCTTCGCTTCTTCTGCGGCTTTAGAAAGATTTTCTACTTCAAAATCTTCTAATTTATTACTGCTTAAGAGCGCCGCTAATGTAACCGATTTAGATTTGTCTTTTTTAGAAGAAACTGCACCATTTTCAAAAGTTAAATCTGTGAGAGCGATTCCTTTTAAAGCAGGATTTTTACTTCCTAATTCAATTATTTTATTCAACAATAAATTACAAGCATCATGAACAGCAGAACCAACAGACGAAGTCGTTGCCGAACCACCTTGCGTTGGGCCTTTTGGCAATCCGCTTTTTCCCATTTCGACAACTACATTTTCAGCTGACAAACCAATTACTTCAGCTCCAATAGCAGTCATCATAGTTGCCGTTCCTGGTCCCATATCATTTACACTGCATTGCAATACCAAATCTCCATTAGCCAAAAATTTTGCCTTTACAGAAGTTGGGCTTCGATAACAGCCGAAAGTTCCAGTTCCCATTCCGTAACCCACTAGCCAGTTTCCTTCTTTAACAGAACCCGGTTCATTTTTACGGTTTTTCCAGCCTATGCGTTCCATTCCAGCTTCGTAGCATTCTAAAAGAAATTTACTGCTCCAAGGTTTATTTTGTTCCTGATCTTTTTCAGCATAATTGCGTTTTCTGAATTCAATCGGATCTAGGTTTAATTTATAAGCCAATTCGTCCATTGCGCTTTCTAAGGCAAAAGAGCCTGTCGCCTCTCCCGGTCCACGCATCCAGATTGGTGTGCAAGTATCCAAAGGCACAATTCTATAACGTGTCGAAACATTGGCACAATCATAAATAAATCGGGACATGTTTACGGTACCTTCCATAAAATCCTCATAGCTTGAAGTCATTGCAACCGCTTCATGCGTTAATCCAGTCAGTTTTCCATCTTTAGTTGCCCCAAGCCCCATTTTCTGAATCGTGTAAGGCCTGAAACCAACATTGGTAAACATCTGTTCGCGATGCAGTACTAATTTAACTGGACGATTTAGTTTTTTGGCTCCAATTAAAGCCGCTATTTCATACGGCCAAGTATGCAATCCCATTCCGAAAGCGCCTCCAAGATATTCGGCGTGAACCTCAACATCTTCGACAGGCACTCCAAAAACTCCGGCAACACTTTTACGCGTTCCCTCGACACCCTGACTTTTGGTATATAAAATGGGTTTATTTCCGTCCCATTTGGCTATAATATTTGCCAGTTCCATCGGGTTATGCACCTCGGTTGGAATCGTATATTCGGTTTCCAAAATAACCTCAGCATTTTTATAACCATCATGTTCACCACGATGGTAATCATTTCCTTTATCGGTTTCGACTTTCTTTTCCTTTTCAGCTGCTTTTTTAAGTTCTGTCGAATGTTCTTCTTTAAAATAATCGGCTTTAATTAAACTCGCCGCATATCGCATACGTTCAAAAGTATCGGCAATAACCAAGGCAATGGGCTGATCGTAATACAAAACCGAATCATCCTTGAAAATCTGCAAGGGCTGACCAAAATTATGCTTGTCTTTTGCTTTTTCGTAGCCAGCAGGTTTATCCACATTTAAATGCGTAATTATAGCCAAAACTCCTGGCGCCCATTCCGCTTTTTTAGTATCAATGGTTTTAATTCTTCCTTTCGCAATCGTACTTCCTACCAAACAAGCATAAACAACGCCTGCTGTTTTATATTCTGCCGAATAAGTTGCTGAACCCGTTACTTTAGCAAATCCGTCAACTCTATTAATATTACTTGTCTTGCTCATAATTTAATTATTTTGATGCTGCTATTGTAAGTGCTTCTGCTACTGCATTCTCTCCAAGCGTTATTTTAAAATTATTATCCCCGAATCCTTTTGCACCTTTCATAGACAAATGGCCTGCTTGTTTAAATAGATCTTCAGAAACTGTTTTTCCTTTCAGGAATTTTTCTGTTTCAGTCAATCGCCATGGTTTATGTGCCACACCTCCCATAGCCAATCTGACATCATTTATGGTATTATTTTTTACATCTAAAGCCACAGCAACAGACACTAATGCAAAAGCATAACTCGTCCTGTCACGCACTTTAAGATAATGCACATTTTTAGTAAAATTATTATCTGGAATTTCAACAGCAGTAATCAATTCTCTGCTGTCAAGTGTATTGTCTTTTTCTGGTGTATTTCCAGGAAGTTTATGAAAATCAGTAAACTTAATTTCTCGTTTTCCTTTTGGACCTTCTACCAAAACTGTTGCATCGAGCGCCGCCAAAGCCACACACATATCACTTGGGTGAACGGCAATACAACTATCCGAAGTTCCAAAAACAGCTGCCATTCGGTTAGAACCTCCAATCGCACCGCATCCGCTTTTTGGTACTCGTTTGTTGCAAGGCATATCGGTGTTGTAATAATAAGAGCATCTCGTTTTCTGCAGCATATTACCTCCAACGGTCGCCATGTGACGAATTTGCTGAGAAGCTCCAGCAGCTAATGCTAACGCTAATAAAGGATATTTCTCTTTAATAGAAGCATCTTCGGCAACCTGACTATTTTTTGCCAATGCACCAATCGAAACTTTTCCTTTTAAGAACTCTATTTTCTTTAAGTCTAATCCGTTAATGTCAACCAATTTATCTGGAGCGACAATATTCTTCTTCATCAAATCCACCAGATTTGTTCCTCCCGCAATAAACATAGAAGAATCATCTTTGGCTTTTCCTGTAATTGCCGAAGAAGACGACAAAGCTTTAATTATCTGAAAGTTTTTCATATTTCCTTCCCTCCTTCCTTCACTTCCGTTATGGCGTCAACAATGTTATGATAAGCACCGCATCTACAAATGTTACCACTCATATATTCACTGATTTCTTCTCTGCTATTTGCATGGCCTTCTTTGATACAAGCAATTCCAGACATGATTTGTCCAGGAGTGCAATAGCCGCACTGAAAACCATCGTGTTTGATAAAAGCTTCCTGCATTGGGTGCAGTTTTTTTCCTTTCGAAAGTCCTTCAATCGTAGTTACCTGTGCGTTTTGCTGCATCGTTGCCAAAGACAGACACGACAAAATTCTAGTTCCATTTACGTGCACCGTACACGCACCACATTGTCCGTGGTCACATCCTTTTTTGGTTCCAGTAAGCTGTAACTGTTCGCGAAGCAAATCCAATAACGTAGTTCTTGGCTCAATATTTAGATTGTGTTTTGTGCCATTTACTTCAATAGAAAGCGGTACTGTTTCTAAATATTCCGCTATTTTTTCATCCCATTTCTTTTCTGTAGCCATAACCAATGAAGGCGGCGTCAGGGCAAGGGCGGTAAAAAGTCCTGATTTCTTTATAAAGTCACGACGCGAATTGGAATCTTCGGGTGTTACTTTATTCTGATTTGTTTTTTTAGAAGCCATTCAATCTATTTGTTAAATTAGCAAATTCGCTTTTGTCATTCTAACAAATTTAGCGATCTTATGTAAGAAAAAATTATAAAATTCAAACATTACTCTTATTTAGAATAATTACAATTTCTTTCTTTTTTTTAACCGCAAAGAGCGCAAAGGGTTTTCGCAAAGTTCGCTAAGTTATTTTTCTCTCGCAGATTTGGCAGATAATGCAGATTTTGAATACGATGAAAAGATTTACACAGATTCTTTTTGATAGAAATAAATAAAAAATCTGTTTAGATCTGCAAAATCTGCGAGAAACAAAAATTATACACATTAAAATTTTGCGTTCTTTGCGAAAACCCTTTGCGCCTTTGCGGTTAATTTTTTTCAAGTAGATTAATTCTGAAATTGTATTTTTACTGAACTAAGCCCAAATTATGCTACAACAAAAAATCATTTACCTTGATAACAATGCCACAACACGTGTTGATAAACGAGTTTTGAATGCAATGCTTCCGTATTTTACTGATTTGTATGCAAATTCAACAGGAACACATTTAGCGGGATTAACGGTAAAAGAAGCTATTGAAAACGCAGCATGGCAAACGGCAGATTTAATAAATGCCGATGCAGAAGAAATCATATTTACTTCGGGCGCGACTGAGGCAATTAATCTCGCAATTAAAGGTTTAGCCGATCAGGACCGAAAACATATCGTCACCATTCAGACCGAACATAACGCGGTTCTGGAAACCTGTCACTTTATGGAAAGCATTGGTTTTGAAGTAACTTATCTTCCTACTGATTTCCACGGACTTTTGAGCCTTCGACTTTTAGAAGAAATAATCACAGATAAAACTCTGGTTTTCATCGGAATGTTTTCTAATAATGAAACTGGTGTCATACAAAATATCAGTACAATTTCTAAAATATTGAAAGCCAAAAATGTACTTTTTATGTGTGATGCTACGCAGGCGGTTGGAAAAATTCCTGTTGATGTAAAAAAACTCGGAATTGATCTTTTGACTTTATCCGCACATAAATTTTACGGTCCGAAAGGCGTTGGCGCTTTGTATGTTTCGGCGAAAGCCAAAATAAAATTGTCTTCTCAAATTCTTGGAGGCGGACAACAAAGAAAATTACGAAGCGGAACGCTAAATGTTCCCGGAATTATAGGTTTAGGAAAAGCATCGGAAATTGCTGTAAATGAATTAGAAAAAGATCAAAATAGAATTTCTCTATTACGAGACAAACTTGAAAAAGGTTTATTACAATTTGAAGGTTCTTTTGTAAATGGAAATACAGAAAACCGAATTTACAATACTTCTAATATTTGTTTTCCAGGCGTGAATTCAGAACAACTGATTCTGGCTTTGGGAAATATTTCCGTTTCAAATGGCGCTTCTTGCTCTGCAGTTACTTCTAAGCCTTCTCACGTTTTAAAAGCAATGGGCTTGTCTGATGAAGAGGCTTTGAGTTCGATTCGTTTTAGTTTGGGAAGATTTACTACTTCTGAGGAAATTGATATTGCTATTGAGAGTGTTTTGAGTCTCGCTAGGCAGTTTGCCACGAAGACGCTAAGACACTAAGTTTTACTTTTTTAATCTCGCAAAGTCGCGGAAACGCAAAGGTTATTTTTGTCATCCTGACGAAGGAAGGATCACACGCGGGAGCCGACAAAGATTGAGGATTTACTTTATGGAGTTTCTAGTGTCATCCTTCCTTCGTCAGGATGACAAACTGGATCTAGAAAATCTGTGTAAAAAAAACTTTGTCACTCTGCAACTTTGTCCCTTTGTCCCTTTCTTCAGGATGACAAACTGGATCTAGAAAAGCTGTGTAAAAAAACTTTGTCACTCTGCAACTTTGTCCCTTGTCCCTTTCTTCAAGAAATCAACTTAAAATAATCCTCCTCTGTATCAATATCAATATTCCCTTTTTCAAAAAGAACTGAAACTACATTTTCTGTATGCTTTTTAATGAGTTTTTTAGCGCCTTCCTGCCCTTTTAACTCCAGAAGTTCTTGAAAGTATTTTTTATGAAATAAAACTGGCGTTCCTAAAGTTTCAGAGTATGATGAAGCGGCAATTCCTTTTTTTGTTTTATTGGCTTGAATAATTAAATTTTCAAAAACAGCATTTGTCACAAAAGGCTGATCGCAAACTGCTAAAATACATTGCTCACAATCTGGATTTAGAAGCAATAATTCCTTTATTCCTTTTGCAATTGAAGAAGACATTCCGTTTTCCCAGTCAGAATTAAATGCAAATGTGACTTCGGGTAAATTAAGCTCTTTTTCGATTAAATCATGGTTTGAACCTATCACGACTATTACAAATGAATTTTCAACCTTCAAAGCTTCTGAAACGGTGTTTTTCAACAAAGTTGATTCTTTATATTCCAGCAATTGTTTGGGTCTGCCTAATCTGGAAGAATTACCAGCGGCCAAAATAATAATGCCTGTTTTATTTTGAAATCTATTCTCCATAATGAATTTCATCATGTATTTTGCCTTCTTTATATTTCAGCGAAGTTCCTATTCTTTCTGAAGCTACCGCTTTTATTTCCGAAACAATCGATAAAGCAATTTCTTCAGATGTTTCTGCGCCAATATCGAGTCCAATTGGAGTATGAATTCTTTTCATCTGCTCTTCGCTTACTGTTATTCCTTCGATCAAAAGATCGTCTATCATTCGGTTGAATTTTGACTTCGGACCTAAAATTCCGATATAATGAAAATCGGTTTTTAGCAGCGCTTTTAAAACAGCTAAATCATATTTGTAATTGTGCGTCATCAAAGCAAAATAGGTCTGATCGTCAATAACAATATTCTCTAAAAATTGTTCTGGATTTACCACCGAAACTTGATCGGCTTTAGGAAACCGTTTTTTAGTTGCATGTGTTGCGCGTCCTTCGCCAATAGTAATTTTCCAGCCTAAAATTGAAGTCATTTTTACTATAGGCTGAATATCGTTTCCTGCACCAGCAATTACAAGCGAAATAGAAGGTTTTATGTATTCGATTAAAGCTTCGTTGTCGTTTTCTTCCTGAAGTTTTTTCACTACAGAAGTTTTAGTTTTCAGCACTTCTTTTACATCCGAAATTAAATTTAAAACCTCGTTATTATGATTTAAAACAGGACTGTCTTTTCTAAAAAACAAAGTTGTTCCAATCTGAAAAGCATTTCTTTTCAAAGAAAAAACGGTTACAATTACAGCTTCTTTTCTTTCTAATTCCAATTGCTGCAAAAGCTGAATTGGATTATTCGAAATCTCTTCATCAATATATTCAAAAAGAATATGAACGATTCCGTTGCATCCGAGCTGTAAACCCACTTCCGCATCATCTTCGTTATTCGTATTGTAAGTAACTAATTTATTTTGTTTTTGATGGATTGAAAGAAGTGCTTTTCGTAACGCGTCGCCTTCCAAACAACCACCACTTATTGCACCGGTCAATTCTCCATCTTCTGTAACCAGCATGCGAGCGCCAGGTTGTCGATATGACGAACCTTCAACTTTAACGACCGTTGCTAGAGCTGTTTTTTTTCCTTCGGATTTTGCTTGCGAATAGGCTTTAAGAATTTCGTTGATTTCTTTCATAGATACTTCTTCATCAATAGAAACTTAATATTGATGATACTTTTTATTAGCCTAAAAGTAAAAAAATATTACAAACTTAAAGACTGCAAAGTCATTTAAGTTTGTAATATTTTTTTTGAAAAGTCTTATTTAAACTGCCTAAATTATTTTATTCATTTAATTCTAAAAAATAATTCAGCTTAGACTTTATTATTTTTTTGTTTCTGTCTAGCAGATATAGTTTTTCGGGATTTTTACTGTAATAACCGTAATAAACCTGATCTTTTTCTGGTTTATCCCAGTTTAAAATATAGATTGTTCCATCAGGATCTTTCTCTAAACCTCTTTCGGTATTGATATTACCCATTTCTTTAAAGTTTTTTTCAGGCTGTTTCCCTTTGTATGTACTAGATAATTGAAATGTATTATCTGCAACATCAATTTTTAGAACCGTTTCTATTCCTTCACAATCTGCACATGGCAGCGTTCCTTCAAAAACAGAAATAGTATCATCTGGTTCGTTTTTTTCATTACTAGCTATAGTATCTGTCAAAACAGAATTATTTTCATCTTTACTATTTTTAGAATTACAAGATGCTATAAGAGCTGATGCAAAAGCAAGAATAATTATTTTTCTCATAATATTTTTTTTCTTCAAATATAAGGAATATTCTTACTTGTGTGTCGATTTTAAACTTAAAATCTACAGCGATATCACTCCCATAATAATAGCAGTCTGTACGGCCTCTGCGGTATTGGTTACTTTTAATTTTTCAATAATATTTTGTCTGTGGCGTCTTACAGTGTAAACCGAAATATGCATTTCTGTCGCAATTTGTTCGCTTTTATTTCCTTTTGCTACACTCGTCAAAACTTCTATTTCTCTTTTTGAAAGTATATTTTCTATATTGTTTTTATACTTTTCTGGTTCGATTACCTCGCCTGTTTGAATATTAAAAATTTTTCCGTCAATTCCAGTTCGAGGCTGCAAATCTGTTGATGGCAGATATAAACACAATGCAAGAGAGATACTTCCGTTATTAAATGTGTTCAAATAAATTGTACGGTGATTTATATACGTAATTTTATCGTTAGAATCTTTCATTCTCAAACGGCTCAAAGTACTGTAATTACTGTATTCTTCTTTTGGAATTTCTTTTAAAAACTGATAAAAATTGAGTTCTAAAACATGACGTTCAACCAAATCGTCTGAATTGATTTTAGTAAAAATACATTCTTCAAAAGCAGAATCAATTACAGCATTTTCATCTGGAAGCCCGAAAATAGAGCCGAAACTTCCGGCATAAATATAACTTTTATCGGATTGATAATCGGATAAAACGGCTACACATTGCTCTATTTTGACATAATTGATAACAAATTGTTTGTACATTTCGATATCATTTGATTCTCCAATTTCAAATTTTTGTTCTAAAAACGTAGTCATTAATTGGTTTTCTATTGAAGAATTTTGAAGCATTAGAAAGTATAATTGGTTAATTTTAGGTATTGCCTCTTTATTGAAGCCATTCTATTTTTGGAAAACTAAAAATATCACTTTCTATCCCAAAAAAATAATCTATGAAAACATTTTTTTACCACGCCATTATCCTTCTTGGTCTTTCTGCTTTAACGAGTTGCAATACTAAAAACGAAACTGCAAAAACAGCCATGAAAGAAGAAACCAAAACAGATTCTGCATTTGTAAACGGTTCTCCTTGCGACATTAAATTATCTTCTATACATTTTACAAAAGCGATAAACGGCGCCGATACGCTAATTAAAACCGAAGCTAACGAAAAAGTCATTTTTAAAGCTGGCGAAAAATCTGATTATTTTTCTGATCCAGACGGGAAATTGTCGAATACAACAGCGCCAATGCTTTTATCTGAAGTAGACAATACAAAACCTTTTACGCTTACCGCGAAAGTTACGCCTGAGTTTACAGAAAAAGGTTTGTATAATGCTGGTGTCTTATATATTTATGTGAATGATAGCTTTTATCAAAAATTTTGTTTCGAACAAGATGAAAGAGGCAATCATCGAGTTGTAACGGTTCGAACAATGGGTACTTCTGATGATAACAATCACGATATTGTAAAACAGCCTTTTGTTTACATGAAAATTTCTTCTGACACAAAAACAGTTGCCAGTTATTATTCGTTAGATAAAAAGAATTGGCAAATGGTTCGTTTATACAAAAACAATTATCCTAAAAAAATCTGGATGGGAATTAGTACTCAATGCCCTGTAGACAAAGGAACGCAGAGTATTTTTGAAGAGATTAATCTAGAAGAAAAAAGTGTTTCTGATTTTCGCTTAGGAATCTAATCTTGATCTTTTAAGTTCTTGAACAAAAACAAATTGTTATTGTTAACATAATTATTTTTTCAAATTGACGTATGATTTATATTACTAAGTTTTGTATTTTTATCTATAGCAAAATAAATATTACCTAACTTTAATAATAAACTACATGGGAAAATTTGTAATTACTACTAGAGCTAATGGAGAGTTCCAGTTCAATCTAAAAGCTGGTAATGGCCAAACCATTTTAACAAGTGAAGGCTATACTACAAAAGCGGCCTGCAACAATGGTATTGAATCTGTTAAAACCAACGCGGGAGATGATAATCGTTATGATAGAAAAGAATCTAGTAACGGTAAACCTTATTTCAATTTAAAAGCTGGAAATGGTCAAATTATTGGTTCAAGCGAAATGTACGAAAGTGTATCTGCTAGAGAAAACGGAATCGAATCGGTAAAGAAAAATGCTCCTGATGCAACTATAGATGATCAAACGGCTTAAATAAAACATATAATTAAAAATAAAAACGAGGCTCATAAACGCCTCGTTTTATTTTTATAATTCTTTCTTTTTATCAAATTCTTTTAAGATTTTGTCCAGTACTTTTTTTTCTGTCAAATAAAGTTCGTCATAGGTATTGAAATCTCTTTTTTCATTTTCCAATCTTAATTTATTCAGTATTTCAGGTTTCCCTTCTGGAAAATCTATTATCGCAACTACTGATGTAATACTGTTAGGCACCATATCAACTTCAAAACTTCTATTGTAGGAAGCATATTCTAAAACTGCTGTAACATTCAAGAAGTTTTCAACATCTCTACCTGAAAAAACAACATCGAATTTACTACCTATTGGAATGTCTGTGTAATAGGAGCAACATGCAGCTAAGATTTGATTTTCCTTCAAATTCAAACTATTAAATGGATGTTCTGGATTTTTGCTATAATAGTCTTTCATCCTTTCTTGGTCTGCAATCGACGTCAAGATCAAAATAGGAAATATTCCTTTTGAAATTACTTCTGGAGCTGATAGTTCAAGATCTGAAAATATTGCCATAATTTTATTCTGTCCAATTTACAAATTGCAATTTTCTGTTCGCTTTACATTCAATTGAAGAGATATAATATAGCTCATCATTATACCCATCATATTTTTGAGAAGGGGTAAGTTTACCTTCATTTTCCTTAATATAAAAATCGATCAATTCTAAAATTCTGATTCTATCGAATTTTTCTTCATTGTAATTCTCAATTCGGTCCAATTCTTCATAATTGATTATCACATTGTGTAAAGACAGCAATTGCTTTTTCAAATTATTCTCACCCATTATTATGATAGAATCTTCCAATGTCAATACAGCGCTTGTTGGAGATATTTTAAAAATAGGATGATAAACTGTATAAGGTTCTCCCCAATCAAACTTTTTATGTTCTGTCCAACAAAAGGGAATTGTACTTTCGTCTATATCATTCATAACTAATTTTGACTTGGAAATAAATATTCTACATTCTTTCAGCTAATATCTGAAAAAATGTAGAATATGCTAAGCTCCTTCTGAAATCATTCTATTTTTTATTTTTTAACTGATATAAAATAGAGCTGTGAGGTTTTAAATCGGCTGTTATTTCTTTTGAAGTTACTTTTGAATTTTCACCTGTCCACATATTCAAAACTTCGGCTGAAGTAGAAATTCCTAAATCGGAAAGATTCACAGAAACTTTTTGCGAAGCATTATCTGAGATATTGAATAAAGCCAGATAAACACTGCCGTCTTTTGCATTTTTTGATGTCACGGCAATTTTTCCTTCTTTCTGAAAAAGCTGTTTTACATCGCTGCTTTCGTTATGCATTTTTACGACCTCTTTATTAGTTAGTAATGATAAAGTAAAAGCATCATTACTTGGCAAATCTCCTCCAAAAAACAATGGCGATTTGAAAATATTGAAAAATGTAATCAAAGTATATTGTTCGTCTTTGGTTAAACGTGTCATTCTATCTTCGCCTCTTTCTCCCCTTACCGAAATGCGTCCTAGCGGAATCATATCGCAGTCTGGCCAAGTTCCTGGCGCGATATACGGATACCATTTTTGCGCTACATCCATTAAGTGCGTAATGTGTGGCCATGTATCCCAAACATCATCCACCATACGCCACATATTGGCATGAGTGCTTACGTGCGCCGCGGCCGAAATTGGCGTTTCTCCTGGCGATGTGCTTAATACAATTTTGCGTCCGCATTTGTCAATCGCATTTCTAATTAAATTGATTTCAGCTTCATGATACGGTCTTGACAAATCATCAATTTTAATAAAATCTACTCCCCATTGTGCATATAATTCAAAAATAGAATCATAATATTCCTGCGCTCCGGGTTTGTCAGCCACAACGGTATAGTTGTCTCTCAGCCATTCGCATTGCAAAGCGGTGGTATAAACCTGATCTGCTGTAATTCCGTTTGCTCCTTTTATGGGCAGTTTATCTTCAACTGCTTTTTTAGGAATGCCACGCATGATATGAATTCCGAATTTTAATCCTTTTTTATGAATGTAATCTGCTAAAGGCTTAAAACCTTGGCCGTCTTTTGCTGAAGGAAATCGGTTAACTGCTGGCAGATATCTTCCGTATTGATCAATTACGTAACGCGGATCGGTCTGGTTATAGCCTCCTGCTTTGTCGTTTTCTACAAACCAACGAATGTCGACTACGATATATTCCCAGCCAAATTTCTTCAGTTCTTTTGCCATATAATCGGCGTTGGCTTTTACTTCGTGTTCTTCAACTGTTGGTCCGTAACAATCCCAGCTATTCCATCCCATTGGAGGAGTTTGAGCCCATTGTTTGAATTCTTCTTTTTGAAATGCTTTGGTTTGAGCATTTGATAATGTAGACAGAAAAAATATTCCTATCGCCATTGTACATAAGTTTTTGATTTTCATTGCAAGTATGGTTAAGTGTAAGTTATACACTTTAAAAATAATAAAAAAAACGTACCAAGCTGATTTTTTTTTATTTCTCGTATGATCAATCACTTATAAATGAAAATAAAAAATGCAGAAAAGTTACCCTTTCTGCATTCACTATTTTATATTTTTTATTTGTTTTCTTAATCCAATAAAAATACAATCAACCCTCTTGCTCCATGTGCACCAAGAACCAAAGATTGCTCAATATCGGCTGTTTTTGACGGACCTGCGATGAAAGTTCCAAAACCGTATTCCATGTTTCCAATTCTCTGATAGGCTTGCTGCATTGTTGGCATAAGATCTTTTTTATGAACGATAATCGCTAAATACTGCGCAATAAAAGGTGCAACACGCTGTCCTAAAATAGCATCCGTTACCCAAAGTCCGCTGTTTTCTGCTACTCCAAAATGTGCTTTTACAACCGTTAATTCCACATCTTGAAGCGAATGCGGATCAACTGTTTTCCAATCTAAAGAAGCAATCTCAGAAAGTTCTGGAAGCGTTGTAATTAATCGTTTCTCCAGATTGTAATTCGATTTAATGTAATTGATAATTTCATTATAATCAGCAACTTCTACAGGATCGCCTCCAATTCCTTTTAAAACTGTTTTGTAGGTTTCTAATACATCAAATTGTTCGGAACCTAAAAGATTTAGATCAGGCAGTTCTGCAACCTCATTAGGCTGATTTAGTTTTATTCTTTTTAAAATTTCGCCTTTACTACTCATTCTTTTTATTTTTAGATTCTTTCGAATTTTTCTTGTACCATTCTCTAAAAGATTCTTCTGGAACATCTGGCATTTCGCGCTGATCGTACCATTTATTCATTTTATTATTGACCATTCCTGGAACGTTCTTCATTACAAATCTTCCCGATTTTCCAGCAATATTAAAAACCGTTGGATTCGCCAGTACAGTCGCCATCGTTTTCATTGCAACCGTTTTGGCAGTTGGCGTATGCCCTTCTTTCACCAAAACCTGACGCCATTTGTACAATTGATCGTGAATATCAATTTTTACGGGACAAACGTTGGTACAAGAACCGCAAAGTGTACTTGCAAAAGGCAGATCGGCATTTTTGCTCATGTCTAAGTTTGGTGCCAAAATAGAACCAATTGGTCCTGCAACCGCATTATGATAACTATGTCCTCCGCTTCGTCTGTAAACAGGACAAGTGTTCATACATGCTCCGCAACGAATACATTTTAGCGAATTTCTAAAATCTTCTCTTCCTAATTGTGTGCTTCTTCCGTTGTCTACAATTACGATATGCATTTCTTT
Organism: Flavobacterium sp. ACN2; assembly: GCF_002303885.1. Lineage (GTDB taxonomy): Bacteria > Bacteroidota > Bacteroidia > Flavobacteriales > Flavobacteriaceae > Flavobacterium. Next base: position 89,163 of record NZ_MRCM01000015.1, read on the forward strand.
TCCGTCTCTTGGCTTCTTGAAATGACTTGAAAAAGTTGTAATAGGCTGGCCCGTTGCGCTTCTTGCCAATAATCTCAAGAAAACGCCTAAATGTTCTCTTTTCGGAATCAGTTTTTCGAATCCCATACAAGCGATATGAACGTCTGCCAAATGCGCACCCATATCGGCATTCCCTTCATTCGTACAAACCACAAATTCCCCTGTTTCGGCAACCGCAAAATTGACTCCGGTTAAAGCTACTTTTCTAGTCAAGAAAGTATTTCTCAAACTATGACGAGCAGATTCTGTCAAATACTGCGGATTAAAATTTCCTTTTTCGGTGCCCAAATGTTCGTGGAAAGTTTCGCTTACGTCTTCCTTTTTTAAGTGAATGGCCGGAAGTACAATATGACTCGGTGGTTCTTTTCGAAGCTGCACGATATATTCACCTAAATCAGAATCGATTACTTCAATTCCTTTTTCGGCTAAATAATCATTTAAATGGCATTCTTCTGTAAGCATCGATTTGGATTTCACCATTTGCTTTACATCATGTTTAGCCATGATCGAATGCACAATTTCGTTGTGTTCTTTGGCATCGGCTGCCCAGTGCACAATTATTCCGTTTCGTTGAGCATTAGCTTCAAATTCAACTAAATAATCATGAATATTAGAAAGCACATTAAATTTGATTTGAGAAGCGGTTTCACGCAACAGTTCCCAGTCCTCAATTTGATGTGCTGATTTATCTCTTTTAGCACGCACAAACCATAGCGTTTCATCATGCCAATTGACACGCTCTACGTCTTTATTAAATTTTGCTGCGGCTTCGCTGTGCGGTATTGTTTTTTCTGATGACATTTTTAATGATTTAAAAGTCAATTTTGAAATGTTTATAATGAATTATTTAACCGCAAAGTTCGCAAGGTTTTACACAATCCCGATAGCTATCGGGAGCAAAGCTAATTTTTAATCTTAGCGTGCTTTCTGGTTTTTCTTTGTGCACTTTGCGGTTAAATACTCAACATCTATTTTTAGTTTTCAAGTGAATTTAATATTTCAGCAATGTGAATGGTTTTGATTCTGCTTTTTTGCCTTTTTAAAATTCCATCCAAATGCATTAAGCAAGACATATCTCCACCTGTAATATAATCCACATCATGACTTTCGTGATCTTTAATACGATCTTGCCCCATTTTTACAGAAACCGCTTCTTCGGTAACGCAGAACGTTCCTCCAAAACCACAGCATTCATCTTTTCTCGTTAAAGCAACCAAATCAAGACCTTCAATATTGTGTAATAGTTGTTCTGGTTTCGAGAAAAATGGCGCATTTAATTCAGACATTTGCGAAAGCTTTAATCCGCGCTGACCGTGACAGCTCACGTGCATTCCCACTTTAAAAGGAAATCTACCGTCAATGTGGTCAATTTTTAAAACGTCGGTTATAAACTCAGTAAGTTCGTAAACCGTATTTCGAATTGCTATTGCCTTCTCTTCTTGTTTTTCGTCATGCAAATGGTCTTTTACATGCAAAACACAACTTCCAGAAGGACAAACTATGTAATCAAATCCAGAAAAATTGGCAATAAAATTGGCGTCGCATCCTTTTGTTAAATGCGCATAACCGCTATTAGCCATTGGCTGTCCGCAGCAAGTTTGCCCCATCGGAAATTCGACGTCACAACCTAATTTTTGTAGTAATTCGTAGGTTGCGATTCCTACTTTAGGATAAAATTGGTCGACATAACAAGGTATAAAAAGTCCAATTTTCATGTTGTAGTATTTAGTGTGTTGTTCATTTTGGCGTGTACTGTAAAAATGTAAAAAATACGTTTCTCAGCAAATTTACAACATACAGATCGTTTTTACCTAATGTTTATAGAATTTCAAGTCAATTAAATCGTTCTGAATTGGTTTCGGATTCCAATTATCATGAATCGCCAATGCAGCACCCAAAGCACTCGCCTGCGCCATCGATGCGGCGTAGACTTCAATATCTGGAAAAGCTTCTGCCAATAAATTCATATAAATTGAATTTTTACTGAAACCTCCATCCACAAAAATCTTTTTTACAGGACTGTTATGAATTACCAAATTGGTAGAAAAAACTTGCTGTTCTACCAAATCCAGCATTAATTGGTGATAGGCTGTTTCGTAATTTTTATAATGCGAAAGATCTCTATTTTGAAAAGGGCACTCTTTCAGTATATCAAAATTATATTTTTTAGGATAAAAAATTTGATAATTAAGCGCACGTAGATTGGCTACAATTTTCTTGTCAAAATAAACTTCTTTGTAGGTATCAACTGGAACATTAAAATGCTGCGCCAAACGTTTGGTTTGCACTTCGTGTTCGTTTCCTGCAAATAAACGAGCCGCTTTTACGGGTTTCTCTGTGTACTGCATATAACACAGACAATCGTTTTGCGATTCGTCAAACGTTAAAGGTTTATTATTGAATGGATTTAAAGAAATACTCCAAGTTCCTGTAGACAACAACACAAAAGGTTCTGTAAAATTGATTGTATACGGAATAATGGCCGATGAACTATCGTGAAGACCAACTCCAATTGCCAGATTATCGCGAGTCATAATAACATCTTTTCCAAAATGAATTGGTGGTATTTTATCTGAAATCCCCTCTTCTTTCAGCCATTTATGATATTTCATTTTTTTGAAATTCCACAAATTGGTATGACAGCCAATGCTTGTAATATCAGCATATGCTTCATTCGTTAAAAGAAAACTTAAAAACTGTGGCAAGTGCAAGCAGTATTTTACATTTTCAAAAATTTCGGGTTTTTCTTCTTTCAATCGGTAAATCTGCATTCCCGAATTTAAACTACCCAAAACTGGAGAAGCTGTTTTTATAGCAAACTTCTTCTCTCCTTTATATTTTTCATAGAAATTAGATTTTAAATCCTCTGGATAATCTTTTAGATAATTATACAGAGGAGTTAAAACTTTTCCGTTTTCGTCTACATAAACAAAACTGGCGCCGTAAGTGCTAAAATTGATGGCTTTTAAAACATAATCTTTAAGCTCTTTTATTTCAGATAATCGATCTAAAATCCAATTTTTAAGTACTTCGATATCTTCACACGGAAATCCATCTTCGTCTGTGGTTTCCTCTAGATTAACCGATTTCTCCCAGACAATTTTATAATTTTCGTTAAATAAAAAAACCTTTTTGTTTGTTTTACCAATATCAAAAATCGCAACTACATTCATTCTTTTTAATTGTAAATTGTTAATTATCAATTGTCAATTTATAATTTAACAATTAATAATTGATAATTATAATCCCGTTGCCATTGTTTTTAAACCTCTTTCTTCGATAAGGTTTTGTCTTACTTGAATCGAACGGTATAATGCTACAGGATTTAAAGCCGCTCCAGAACGAAGACGAGCTTCGGCAACTAATGCGCGAACATCTGTACGGAAAGCATTTTGAAGAATTTCTTGTGCTTTTACCACATCATTTTCTTCTTGTGCTTGTTCCAATGCTTTTCTATCTACAGAGAGTGCCTGAGCATAAGCAATCATAATTGCCTCAACAGATTGCAATAAATCTTCTAATGGATCTTTGATATTATGAGAAGCATCGATCATCCAACCTAAATCTTTGGCGTGATTCATTCCTCTTGCATCCATCCCTTCAACCAATTCATTAAAAATCAAGAATAATTGATATGGTTTTAATGCTCCAGCCGTTAAATCGTCATCACCGTATTTTGAATCATTAAAGTGGAAACCTCCTAATTTGTTTTCCATCAATAATAAAGAAACAATCTGCTCAATATTAGCGTTTGGAAGATGGTGCCCTAAATCGACTAAAGTCTGCGCTTTGTCGCCTAACTTTTTAACATACGAATAAGACTGCCCCCAATCTGCTACAGTCGTAGAATAAAAGTTAGGCTCAGCACATTTGTATTCTAAAAATAATTTCCAGTTTGAAGGCAATGCATCGTAGATTTCCTCTAAACTTTCTAAAGTATTTTGATATGCTTTTCTGAAGTTTAACTGCCCAGGGAAGTTAGAACCGTCAGCTAGCCAAATAGTTAAAGACTCAGAACCTAATTCGATTCCGTGTTTAATAACTTCAATATTATGAGCAATTGCTTGTTTGCGAACCGCTTTGTTTACATTTTGTAAAGAACCGTATTTATAAGTGTGCTCAGAGCTTGCTTGATCTTGAAAAGTATTCGAGTTCATAGCATCGAATTTTAACCCATGCTGATTTGCAAGTGTTCTGATTGCTTTATAATCAGTCGGGATATCCCACGGAATATGAAGTGAAATGGCTCCTGAAGCATTGTTTAATTTGTGAAGCAAACCAACATCTTCAATTTTTTCTTCTAAAGAACGAGGTTCTCCTCCTCCAGCGAAACGTCCAAATCTTGTTCCTCCTGTTCCTAAAGCCCAAGATGGAATTGCAATTTGAAAATCGATTAATTTTTGAATAATCGCTTCTGTATCATTAATTTCTGAAGCTGTAAAAACTAATTTATTCTGGTGTTTTTTGATTAAATCTTCGTTATGAGATTCGATGTGGTTTGATCCGATTAACATAGTTATTGATATTTTAATAGAGTCTACAAGATATAACTTTTATATTTCTAGTATATTTTTTTAACAACATAATCCCGAAATTTTTGACGCTGATTTTACGGATTCGCTATCGCGAAGACGCTGATTGACGCAGATTTTATTTTCTGGTTTCACGCAGATTTAAAAAGGATTTTAGCAGATAACGCAAATCTTTTTTTAATCATCTAAAAATTAAAATCTGTTAGATCTGCTTAAATCTATATAAATCTGCGTGAAATAAAAAAATTCGTCTTTTTCCGCGTCTTCGCGATAGCAAATCTGTGTCATCCGCGTACTATAATTTCCATGTGCTTACTATTTTTCAACTTAAAAATTTTATAGCAACTAAACTCTGGTTTTACTTCACTTTTTTGTTACGTTTTCTTTTGTAAAGCAAATTGTTATAGTCTAAAAAAATCTAACGTTCGAAAGAATTCGAACGCTAGACCACAAAAAACCACTTTTGCTTAAACAAACTTATATAAAAAACCTAAACAATCTTTATCTATAAAAGCCCATGGCTACGCCACCGTCTACGTTTAATGCGTTTCCTGTAGATTTACCAAGTAAACCTCCAACAAAAGCATAACAAGCGTTAGCAATATCATCTGGCAATATGATTTCATTTAATAGCGTACGTTTTGCATAGTAAGCCGGAAGTTCTTCAACTGTAACTCCGTATGCTTTTGCACGACCTTCTGCCCATCCGCCAGACCAAATATTAGAGTCTGAAATTACGGCATCAGGATTTACTGTATTGACACGAATTTTATCAGCTCCAAGTTCTGCAGCCATTAAACGTGTTAAGTGCGCTTGCGCTGCTTTAGCCGATCCATAACCAGGATTATTCGGACCAGCAACAACAGCGTTTTTAGAAACGATATTTACAATATCTCCTCCAAAACCTTGCTTGCGCATTACTTCGATTCCTGCTTTAGAAACAATAAATTGTCCTTTTACCAAGATATCATATAATCTATCCCACTCTTCAAGAGTATGTTCTGCAATAGATTTAGAAATACTGATTCCAGCATTATTCACTACAATGTCAACGCCTCCAAAAGCTAAACAAGCTTCGTCTAATGCTTTTTCTGTGCTTACTTCGTCTGTAACATTCAATAAAGTGCTAGAAACGGCATCTTTACCAAAAGCTTTAATAAATTCATCAGATGCGCCTTGCAAACGCTCTTCATTAATATCATTAATTACGACACAAGCACCTTCTTGAGCGAATTTTTTAGCGATAGCTTTACCAATTCCGCCCGCAGAACCTGTGATTAAAGCTACTCTTCCAGACAATGCTTTTGGTTTTGGCATACGCTGCAATTTTGCTTCTTCTAGCAACCAATATTCAATATCAAAAGCTTCTTGGTGCGGTAAAGAAGTATATTCTGAAACTGCTTCAGCGCCTTTCATTACGTTTACTGCATTGATATAATATTCAGATGCCAAACGCGCCATTGTTTTATCTTTAGCAAAAGTGAACATTCCAACTCCAGGATATAAAATCACAACTGGATTTGGGTCACGCATTGCTGGCGAGTTTGATTTTTTACATGCATTGTAATAGTCTTTGTACATGGCACGGTAAGCCTCAAATGCAGGAGCTAGTTTGGCTTTTACAGCAGCAACATCAGATAAATCTTCATTTGGATCTAATTCTAAAACCAATGGACTGATTTTAGTTCTCAAAAAGTGATCTGGACAAGATGTTCCTAATGGTGCTAATTTTGAAAGATCATTAGAATTAATGAATTCCAAAACTCTTGCATCGTCTGTATAATGACCAATCATTTGACGCTCTGACGAACAGAAACCTCTTAAGATTGGCGCTACTTTTGCTGCTTTTAATTTACGGTCTTCTTCTGGAAGACTTTCTATTTTTTTACCTCCAAAAACTGGACGTTTCTTTCCGTAATTATCTTCTAAGTAAGAAGCACATTTCTCGATTACTTCCAGCGTATTGATATAACTATCAAACGCAGTATCTCCCCAAGTAAATAAACCATGAGAACCTAACATGATTCCGCGTAGTTTTTTACCGTTTTTTTCTGCTTCTTCCAAACAAGCTCTCAACTGAAGACCAAGATCAAATCCTGGACGCTGCCAGCCTACCCAGCCAATTTCTCCGTTAAATAATTCTTCTGTGATTTTCTTTCCATCTTTAGCAGCAGCGATAGCAATTGCCGCATCTGGATGTAAATGATCGATATGTTTGAACGGAAGAAAACCATGTAAAGGCGTATCAATAGAAGGTGCTTTAGATGCTAAATCAAAAATACAGTGGTTGAACAATTCTACCATTTCATCTTCAAACTCAATACCTCTGTAAACATTTTCAAGGTTACGAAGTCTGTCCAAATACAAAGCTGCACAACCAGATTTTGTCAACGTTCCAATATCACCGCCAGAACCTTTAATCCACATTACTTCAGAAGATTCTCCCGTAAGAGGATCTTTGTCTGTAATTTTCACAGAAGTGTTTCCACCGCCGTAGTTGGTCAATCTTAAATCAGCCCCTAACAAGTTAGAACGATAAATAAAAAGCGCTACTTCATCACCTGCTAATGCGGCTGCCTTAGCTTCATCCCAAAGGTAGCTTACATGCTTAAAATTCATATTATTAATTGTGTTTGTATTCGACATATAGTATTTTAAATTATTTCTTGTATTTATAATGAGTTACCAATTCCTACCAAAACTATTGCAAGCATAATAAGTCCGATTCCCCAGAAAAAAGTTCTTAAAGTTTTTCTAGAAACTCCCTTCCATTCTTTCAAATAAAATCCCCAAAAGTTTGCTGTTAAAATGATGGTTGCCATATGCAGAATCCACGAACTGGCACCATTTCCAAGTTTGCTTTCTCCCATTCCGTAAAAGAAAAACTGTAAAAACCACATGGTTCCAGCAAGAGCAGAAAACAAGACATTTTTAGTTATTGGAGTAGATTTATCGGTGTAATTTTTAATTGATTTGTTTTTAAAATTTAAATAAAGACACCAGATAAAATTGGACGTTAACCCTCCCCAAAGCAAAACAACATAAGTCACGTTGTTTTGAAATAACGGATTTGCACCATTTACTACAGCATGTTCTGCCATAGATTTTCCAGCTTCGATTCCGTAATTAAAGAAGGAACTTAAAATTCCTGAAATCACGGCTACAATCAAACCTTTTACTAAGTTGAAATCTTTGTCTTTATCTTCGTGACCTGTTGCAAAATCTTTCTCTTTCAGCATTCCTGCTTTTCCAGAAATGGCAATTCCGATTAGATATACAACCACACCCAATAAAACGATCTGACCGCCAGTATTAGTAAGCATGTGAGAAAACGAAATCTTACCCTCTGTTGGAACAATATCATAATAAATGGATGGCACTAAAGCTCCAAATGCAGAGCAGAATCCTAACGTAATTGAATTTCCTAAAGACATTCCTAAATAACGAACGCCTAAACCGTATGTTAAACCGCCAATTCCCCAAATTAAACCCATTGTAAAAGTGAAGGTTTTTATGGATGGAGAAGCTGCTGCAATAATTTCTGTAAAATTTGGAATCGTTAAGTACGCTGCAATTGGCGGCACGATCAGCCAAGAGAAAAATCCTCCTACAAGCCAATAGCTTTCCCAAGCCCAGTCTTTTACTTTTTTAAAAGGCATATAAAAACTACCTGAAGAAAATCCTCCGATAGAATGAAAAATGATTCCTAATAATGATTCCATTTAATAATTTTTAGTTTTTGGTTTGTTAGATAGTGATTTGGTTTTGTAAAATAAGAGAATGTCAAAAACAAAACTGTCCTGTACTATCCTTTACGTATTTCATATTTTTTGTTAAAACTAAAGATTATTAGAAATAACGACTTGTAATTATTGGGTAAATAAATTTAAAATGGCTATTTTAGCAATCGATTTCGTAATTATTGATTCTGCATTAAGGTCAAAATTTAGAAATCATAAAAAAAAGATTACAAGCCTTGACGAATTCTCTTTTTTATGACAAAAATGATTCTGTGAATTAGATTCTTTTTGAAAGAAGAGATTTTTAAAAAAATTATTTAGAATTAAAATGAGTTTCGCTAAAATGCGAAATAAATTTCCTCACAATGAACATGATTAAACTTATTAAAATAGACGAAGACTCTCGAGTTCCCAAATACAAACAAATTGTTGACTCTATTCTTCAGAACATCGCCAACGGAAATTTAAAAATCAATCAAAAAATTCCTTCTATAAATAGTTTCAGCGAAGAATTCTATATGTCTCGCGATACTGTTGAGAAAGCCTATAATATTTTAAAAGAGCGAAAAATCATTTCTTCCATTAGAGGGAAAGGCTATTACATTACTCGAACAAAATTGGAATCTAAGGTCAATATTTTATTTCTGACTAATAAATTGAGTTCGTATAAAATGAAAACCTACAGCTCATTTATTGACACTTTAGGCGCAAATGCACATGTTGATCTACAGATTTATCACTGTGATGAGACTTTATTCTTAAATATTTTAGATAAGTTTGAAGGTGCTTACGATTATTATGTTATTACAACGCACTTTAAAACAGATGAATTAAAACATTTGAGCTTTACTGATGATGTTGTAAGTGCAATTAAAAAAATCCCACAAGAAAAACTCGTAGTTTTAGATAATATAAAATTAGGAACAGGTAACGATGTCATTAAGATTTACCAGGATTTTGAAAATGACATTTATAATGCCTTAAAAGAAGGTCTTTCTAAAATATCAAAATACAAGCGTTTAATTCTAGTATATCCTGATAAAGCGGTTTATCCTTATCCGAGAAGAATTTTGCACGGATTTAGAAAATTCTGTGTGGAACACGAAATCAATTTTGAAATTCTGAGTGAAGTTTACGATGATATGATTCTTAAAAAAGGAGATTTATTTATCACTATTGAAGAATCTGATCTGGTAAATTTAGTGAAACAGATTCGCGATGAAGAGTTTGTTTTAGGAAAAGATATTGGGATCATTTCATACAACGATACTCCTTTAAAAGATTTGCTTGGCATTACTGTAATGTCAACCGATTTTAATGTTATGGGAGAAACCGCTGCGAGAATGATTTTGAACAAAGAAAAAGGTCAGGTAAAAGTACCTTTTAATTTTATCGATAGAAATTCTATCTAAGGTTCTAAGATGCTAAGATGCTAAGATTCTAAGGTGCTAAGTTTTTACTTCCTTAGCACCTTAGAATCTTAGAACCTCCGCACCTCATTTTTTATCATATGGAATGTATTGATCCCATTCCCATGGTGTATAGGAGTCTTTTATTCCTGTTTCCAGTAAATACTTAATTATTTTTCCTGTTGGATAACTGTTCGACATGATGACCATTGCAGTTCCTTTGTCTTGAAAAACAATTCCGTAGTGTTGGAAACCTGAACCTTGCCCTTCTTTAAAAGCGCCATAACCATAAGGACTTTTTACTAATCCCCAGCCTAGACCGTATGAAAGCTCTGTTTTGTCATTCCAGTTTCCATCTTCTAATGCTCCTGGTCCAAACTGATTTTTAGAACGAATGCGAATCTGCGGACTAAACATTTCTTTGTATGATTTAGCATTCAATATTTTTTTATTCAAAATTGCCGTTATAAACTTGCTATAATCTTCTATCGTAGTTTCTAGCGTTCCTGCTCCTCTCGGTGCATTGTCTTTGTCTTTTTCCTGAATCTTTCCATCATTATCATATCCGAAAGCATAATCTTTTTCAAATTTTTCTTGCCATTTATAACTTGAATTTGACATTCCCAGAGGTTTGAATATTCTTTGCTGAGCCATTTCTTCTAAGGTTTTTCCAGTAATTTTTTCCAAAACGACCTGAAGATACGTAAGCCCTTCACCCGAATAACTGTATCTAGTTCCTGGCTCAAACTTAACTTTGAGCTTTTCATCAGATTCAAACCAACGCCAGTTCGGCAAGCCAGAAGTATGATCGAGACACATTCTAGCAGTTATTTTTTTATATTCTGGATATGATTTTAATTCTGTAAAATCTTCGTGCCATACTTTAAAATCATATTCATAAATTGGTTTCGGAAGATAATCCTGAAGTGGTTTGTCTAAGGTTATGACTCCTTCTTCTGCTAGTTTCATAACCAAAACAGCAAAAACCGCTTTGCTCAAAGAAGCTCCATAAAGATTGGTCTGCAGCTCTAACTTCTTTTTGGTTTCGACATTACTAAAGCCAAAAGTCTTCATGTAAACAGGTTTTTTGGCATTAAACACGGCTATAGCCAATCCTTTCACATCGGCTTTGCTCATCAGGTTTTCAATAGTGGCGGTCAAACTATCGGTTGAAATTGTAGTTCGGTCAAGCCTTTTTATGGTGGAATTTTGTGCTTGAACAGCAATTATACTTATAAAAAAAATGATTAAAAGAAGATTTTTCATGATTTTGATTTATTAAGCATTAATTAATCAACTCACTCAACTTTCACACAAAGCCTTTTGAGCAATATGTTTACCTCAAACAACTTGATAATAAGTCAAGTAAAATGATTAAGAATTTTATAATTATTTTAAAACCCATTTTTTATTATATTTCAGTCCATATAATCATACAAATATATTCGGCAGAAAAGCATAAGACAATACTTATAAATAACCATTTTTATGAAAAACATAAAAGATGATTTGAGCAAACAGCTTTTGGAGCAAAAAAACTCAGGAAACTTAAATAATAAAAAGGTTTTAAAAACGTGTCAGGAAATGGCACAGAATTTTGCTGATTTAGAAAATGGCATTGCCGTTTTAAGCGATTTATACAACAATAAAAGTTACATCTATTCGGGCAAAATTGCTCAAGAACTTGAAATTTTCAAAGAAGATCAAGTGCAAGAAATTGAGAGTATTTGGGAAGAAGAGCTTTTTGGCAAATTAAACTCAGATGATGTACTGCAAAAATATCTTTTAGAACTTCATTTTTTTCAGTTCATAAAAACGATTCCGACTGAGGAACGAAGAAACTTTTGTGTAATCAGTAAATTAAGAATGAATGATGAAACCGCAGGGAAATCTTTATTACACAAGATGTTCTATTTTTCGAATCAGTACGAAGATGTAGAATTGGCACTTTGCTTTTATAATTTTGATTTTTCTCTTGCCCTTCACTATGAAGGTGCAATAATAAATACCGCAACTGGAAATATTGTAAAACAGAATGTGAAAGAAAATGAATTCTTTCTTTCTGCACGAGAAAAAGAGATTCTTAAAATGCTTCAGGCAGGAAAACAAAGTAAAGAGATTGCAACTCTCCTATTTATCAGCATCAATACCGTAAGCCGTCATCGACAAAATATTTTAGAAAAAATGAAAGTTAATAATACCGTTGAAGCATGCTCGATTGCGACGAAGCTAAAGTGGATATGAGTTTTTTCTAAGATACTAAGATGCTAAGGTTCTAAGATTCTAAGTTTTTTTTTTAGACGTTAAGAGAAATTCTTAATTCTTAATTCTTAATTCTTAATTCTTAATTCTTAATTCTTTATTCTTTATTCTTTATTCTTTATTCTTACCTCCCAACAACTTTAACCCATAAAAAAACCTCGTCGACTGACGAGGTTTTAGTTGTATTATTTTTTTGATTCTTCGATAGAAACTTTTCTAAACTCTTTTAAAAGTTTTTCAATTTCTAAAGTTGATTTACGTGCTCTTGGTCCAGCAGCTTTAATTCCTTTTTCAGTCAAAGATTCAGCTTCAGCTTTGAATGTTTCAATTTCGGCGTTGATTTTTACTAATAAATCTTTCATGCTTATATATTGTTAAATTAAGCCACAAAAATAAAAGTTTGTGTGATAGTTACAACAATTTTGCTGTTAAATTTAATGCAGTTTTTCATTCATTTCCTTTACAATAAATTGACTTCTGTTCTTTATTAAAAACCAGCAAATACAATATATTAGCAATCAACCACTTACTTTAAAAGTGTTTTTATAACAACTGTTTTAATACGCTCCAGAAAGTATCAAATTAAAACTAGTTTCATCCAAAAAGATGGCTTATACCTCTTCTATTTGTTAATTTTTGAGCGGAAAAATTCCTCAAAAAAGGAAAATTTTACTCAATAAGAGTCTTGTTTAAGTAAACATTCTTTAAAACAAGTCCGTCTATAATGCTTTTATCCATCTTAGTTTTTACAGACTCTATATTTAGATTTTCAAATTTAAAATTACTCAATCTCACATTGGGATCTTTTTCCACACCATAAAAATTAGTGCACTTAAGATTGATATTTTTTAAAGTAATCTGATCGCCATAAGATAACGGAATATTTTGACGGTTTTTCAAATCATAAAACTGTCGCCAAGCAAAAATAGCAAGTCCAGTTTCTGCTTCGCCTTGAATGTTTTCGACTAAAATATATTCGTATCGCTGTGGCGTGTCTGGTCTCATTTTTAGCCACAACATTCTAGAAGCACCTTTTATTTGGCTATTTCTAAAAATTACATTTCGATTATGAATCGCTTCACTTCCATTGGTTAAAGCCGAATGGCAAAATCCAAATGTACAATCCTCAATTATGATGTTTTTATTAGGGCCGTTATTTGGATCTTTATCTGCGTAAGGTCCTTTCCCTCCTTTCAAGGCAATGGCGTCATCATTTACAGACATATAGCAGTTTTTTATCAAAACATTTTCGCAGACATCAAGATCAATGGCATCGGTACTTGGCGCTTTAATTTCAATATGTGGCGAAAAGATGTAAAGATTCAGCAGTTTTACATTATTACATTTATAAAAGTGATTCGTCCAAAAACCTGAATTAATCAATTTTACATCCTGAAACTGAACATTTTTTGAATTCCATACAAAAATTAATCTTGACCTAGAGACTTCAAGATTCGTGCAATCAGGATTCTCACCACGTTTTTTCCAGAAAGCTTCCCAAAACTTTTTTCCATTTCCGTTTATTGTTCCTTCTCCCGAAATAGAAAAATGATCTACCCCATAAGCATTCACCAAGGCGGGAAAATAATCCAGATTTTGTCCTTCCATTCTTGAAGCCATAATTGGATAATCAATAATATTATCTGAGCCTTTTAAAACTGCTCCTTTGGCTAAATATAAAGCTGTTTTAGGTTTAAAGAATAAAGCGCCACTCAAAAAAACACCTTTCGGTACTACAATTACACCGCCACCATTTGCCGATGCAAGGTCAATTATTGCCTGAATGGCTTGCGTTTGGATTATTGTGCTGTCTTTTTTAGCTCCAAAATCTGTTATACGATATTGCTTTCCTAAATCCTTTAATTGCAATTTCTGATCATTTTTAAACCAGCTGCTGATGGGAGTGCCATCAGGAAAAACATCAGTTACCTGCTGCGAGAAAGAAAAATTCAATCCGCTTATAAAAGCTAAAACAATAAAAAACTCTCTCATTTGTACAACGGCCTATCGTTTCAAATTACTTTACTTCGACTTTTATTTTAGCCGAAAGCTGTTTGGCCAAATTGGTCACATAATTAGTAAAAAATGCAGAATCATTAAAACCTTTATCGGCGCTCAGTTCCCAAGCTGCAATCGCATAATAACTGATCTCTTTTTTATTATCAACTTTTAATTTTGCCAAATACGAATCCGTCAGCTGCCCTGTTTTAGGGGCTTCAATATAACCTTGATAAATATTTGAAGGAACTAAAATTGCTGTTCCCAAAATCCATTGGCGTTCATAAGTCAAATAATCGTGCTGAATTAGACATATCCAATCTCCAGCTTCTATAACCTGTAGCGGATTTTTATTATTCAAATTAGAAATTGCAGCTAGAAATGTTTCTTTGCCTTTAATACCATCTATTGAAACAGTATTTTTATAACCATACATTCCAGGCCAAATAGAAGTTGTTTCCTGTACTTGATAAAGATTTTCAGAGGCTTTCCAGTTTTGATAATGGTAGCTTAAAACAGAATTTACCGGTCCTTCTGCTACAATTTTAAAAGCTGTCTTTTCTACATTATTTATGGTGTCATTGCCTAAAATTCCAAGTCGGTTTATTTTATTATCAATCAGCAATGCATAACCGCCTAAACCAACAGAATTCCCAACAGGAAAAATATCTCTTCCCCAATCGTACATCACGTGATAATTATCTTCAACCGCGCCTTTACTGTTTATACCAACGTTTTCGGGAGTTATTCCTGGAAGTTTTTTCCCAAACACATCTTTAGAATTTCTTCCGTCTAGATAATGTCTAAAACCAACTTTGTCGTTCTCCCAAGTCGGTCCGTCTGTTTGGTATTTTTGATAACCTAATTTTTTATGAACCTGATTCGCCATTAAAACCTCTTGTGTATCTGGATGAACAGGAAGATCTTTCCCTTCTCTTTTTCCAAAACGTGCACTGGTTTTTATTGTAAACCTCGGATCTATATCAGACCATTTTAACTGAATGATTTTTTCTTCGTTTGGTGAAAAATCAGTTGTAAAGAAAAGTTCATCCCATTTTCCATCGCCATTCAAATCGTTTGTCTGTGCTGGAATGGTATCTGTTTTTGAAATTAAAATAGGAAAAGCTCCTTTTACATTGCTTTCTCCAATATTCTCTCTTTTTATAGAAATTGCTTTTTGCGAGAGCGCCAAAGAACTACTATTTTTTAAAACAATTGTTTTTTCTGATACATTTTGAGAAACTTTGCAACTCGCTAATAATACTGTAACTAAAGTAATTGGAAGATAAAATAATACTCTTTTTTTCATTCTTTCTTTATTCTTTATTTTTTCAGAACAATTTAAGATTTTTAATTGTTATAATAACACTTAAAAATCAAAAACTTCTAAAAAAAATGAAATTTAATATAAATAAAAAGCAGGATAACGAACAACAATTACCCTGCAATTTAAACACATTACTATCAAATAATATGATCGAAAAAAATATAAAAAATAAAATAAATTACTTCACATTAAAAAATACATTGCTTTGTAATATTCATTAAACTTTGATTGTGATGGATTAGATGGCCTCAATGTCTTTTTTTCCCTTTTGAAATCTAATTTCTTTTTCAAAAAGAGTTTTACTTCTTTAAAAATTTCACGACTAGTTTTTGATTCATCAAACAAAATCAAATTATTGATTTCTTCTAAAAAAGATAAGCTCTTGTAAAGTTGCCTATTAAACAAACAAACTAAAGTATTTGCTCTTTTTTCTTCTTGTAAAAAACTAAGCAACTCTTCTCTCCTGTAGACTACATAAATAATTCGATCATATTGATTTATTGTCCCTTCACATTGATCAGTAAAAGATTTTTCTAAAAATTCAAACTCATCTTTAAGTTTTCTTTTAAACATTTTCAGAAAAAAACCTTGATTATCAACCACTAAAACTCGCTCCTTTTGCATCTTTTTGTTTTTTAAAACAGTAAACTCCTCCATTAACTGAGGGATTCGCTACTAAAATATGTAGCAAAATTAGAGCTGTATCAATCATTCATTAGCTTCAATAAGCCATAAAACAATCATAATAAGGTATTTTTTGATATTATTATTAAAAATGGATTAGACTTTTATCACGTGCATGACATGCTTTTCAACAAATGAAACCAATTCTTCAATCTCTTGACAATTGTGATCTTTCTTTGAAATAGAAATGATATAAGCATTTCTTTCTTTTACGTAGAGAAATAAGAAATTTTTAGTCGAAATAACTTTTTCAATTTTTGTCCATTTATGTTTTAATTCTCTTAACGGAGATCGAACACAAACATCAGAATAAGTAAAAGTGAGTTTATATCTGCTATAAAATTTGTTATACTGGATAAGCCATTTTGTTAAGCAAAAAATCGTTCTAGATATAGCATCCAGAAAAAAGAATTGAATGATCACCAAAAAAACAAGTGTAACCAAACAACTTATCAGCCACTGAAAAAAATCGGCTTCATTAATAAAATCAAGAAAAAGCATCACTAATGCAACAACAAAAAAAACATAGATTAAACCCTCTTTAAACAAGTGTTCAAAGTACATTTTGTTAAGTTTTCTAATTTCAGAAATATTTAACTGAAACTCTAATGAAAAATTAGCCGCTTTCATATTTTTTGTCTTCTTAGGTATATTATTCAAGACAAAAGTATATCAACAAAAAAGTCTTAAATAGACTTAGAAGCTTTTATAATATTAAAATAAGGCTAGATTTATTTCTTTAATCTTTACTTTTTTATCTTCTTTTTACATGAAATGTCAAAAACCAAAAAAGGGGAAATACAAATTCCCCCTTTCTTTTAATTACTTTAAGTTTAAAAACGTTTTACTTAATTCCGCTTTTAAGATTCTTTAGCGAAGCGTCTTTCGAAAGCTTAATTTGGTTAATTACAATTTCAGCAATTTTATTTGCTCCTAACAAGGAAAGGTGCGTATCATCAGCTTTATCTGTGTCATAAAATGCATTTTCTCCTGCTTTGAAATGAAGATGAAGCTGTTTTGATTTTTCTGGCCCGTAAGATTGCTCTAATAATTCGGTGTAGTATTCTAAATCTATAAAAGGCACATTATATTCCTCTGCGACCAATCGAGTTTCTAAAGGATAATCGCCATGTGTGGGTACCAAAACGCCTTTTTCGTTAAAGTTACGTCTTGAAATAGAAGTTAATAATATCGGAATAGCACCTTTTTCTCTACTTTCTTTTACAAAACGAATCAGATTGTATCTGTAAGCTGTATGCGGATTGGTAAATCGTGCTGAGTCTTCAATTTTCTGATCATTATGTCCGAATTCTATAAAAACATAATCTCCTTTTTTAAGTTTGTTATAAACAGAATCCCAGCGTTTTTCATTGATAAAGCTTCTCGTGCTTCGTCCGTTTACCGCTTTATTGATTACTGTTATGTTTTCTTTGAAAAAAGGCTGCAATACCTGAGCCCAACCATGTTCTGGATTTTTGTCCGGATCTTTTTTATTTGCCATTGTAGAGTCTCCAATGCAATACAAAGAGTTTTTTTGGGCAAAACTTACTGTGGTGATAAGTAATGCTAGAAAGATATATTTTTTCATTTTCTTTTGTTTTTTTTAATGCTGAGGGTTTTATTGCGAAGTGTTTTTTTAACGCAAAACTGCAGTGCATCTCTACGAAAAATCTTTGAATCTTTGAATCTCTGAACCTTTGAGCCTTTGCCTCTTTTTATTAAACCTTTGCGAACTTTGCGATTTCTTTGTGCACTTTGCGTTAAAAAAAAGCTTAGCTATAAAATGAGGTTAAAAATCTAATGTTTTGAAACTGCTGTAGGCACTGTTGCTCTTTTACCTATAAAAACATCTGTCATTAAAACGTTTTCTGCGTTTTCATTCGAGAGCGCATTTTTGGCTTCTTTGATTTCTATGTTTTTTAAAGAGATATTCTTGATTTTTTTATCTGCAAATCCCTGAATTACGATACCAGATTCTGACGCTTTGTTACAGGTGATATTAGAGAAATATACATTTGATATCTCTGACTGATAGCCTTTTCCTTCTCCGTGATAATTTGCTGTAATGTATATACAATCTTCTACTTGATCTAACTGGATATTTTGGACAAATATATTTTTGATATAGCCTCCGCGATCGGCATTGGTTTTTAAATAAATGCCTCTTTTTAAATATCCTGCCGTTTTGCAATTTTCTACAAATACATTCTGAACTCCAGCCGACATTTCGCTCCCGATTACCACACCATGAAGTCCTTTAAAATTACAATTTCGTATCACAATATTCTCGCTAGGCGTTGCTGCATTAGCTCTTCCTTCATGATCTCTTCCTGCTTTTATGGCAACATTGTCGTCTCCGTT
The DNA here is from genome assembly GCF_002303885.1 of Flavobacterium sp. ACN2. Classification (GTDB taxonomy): domain Bacteria; phylum Bacteroidota; class Bacteroidia; order Flavobacteriales; family Flavobacteriaceae; genus Flavobacterium. The sequence continues at coordinate 107,515 of NZ_MRCM01000015.1, forward strand.
GTCAAAAGTCACATTTTCAATTAAAACGTCTTTTGCGTATTCTGGATCGATTCCGTCATTATTGTGATTTAAGGATTTGTAACTTATTCCGCGAATGGTAATACTTTCTGATTTTAAAAGATGCAGACACCAAAACGGCGAATTTTCGATTCGGATATTTTCGACTAAAATGTTTTTGCAATTTAAAAACTGAATCATCTGTGGTCGTAAAAAATAGCCTTTTCCAAATTTTCTTTCCTCTAATGGCGTATTGTTGTGATTCATGTCACGGCTTCGGTTTTTACCTTCGTTTTCTTTTGCTTTAAAAGTTTTCCAAGTCTTTCCTCCTTCTCCGTCAATTGTTCCTTCTCCAGAAATGGAAATATTCGTGCAATTATTAGCATAAATAAGCGGACTGTAATTATACAACATCGTCCCTTCCCAGCTTGTTAAAACCATTGGAAGATAATCTTTCGGATTATCACTGAACTTTATTTTAGCCCCTTTTTCAATTCTAAGGTTTACATTGCTTACAAAATGTATCGGTCCGTTGATTTTATAAATTCCTTTTGGAACTATAATTGTTCCGCCTTTATTTTTTTTGCACAAAGCCATTGCTTTATCAAAAGCCTTTTTATTATCTGTAATAGAATCGCCTTTGGCACCTAATGTCAAAACATTAACCCGATAGGAAGTTATTATTGGAAGCTGAATTCGTTTCACAATAGAATCCACTTTAGCTGACGGAAAATCGCTATTCTGTGCAAATGATGCCCACGAAAGGAAGATTAGAAAGAAGTATTTGAAATTCATGTTTTTTTATTTTAAGTGCGTGCTAGTCGCAATCGCAGTCCCAGTTTTCAGTGCCGACTGAAACTGCGACTGAGAACTGGGACTGGGACTAAAGAGAATACCAATTCGCAATCTTATCTTTAAGGATATTTTCTATCGAATATTGTGTTGCTTCTTTTTTTGAAAGCTGATAAGACCATTTTACTCTTTTTGATGGCTGAAATCCTTCTCCGCTACAATTGTATTCGGCATAAAAAGCTTTCTTTTCAGCTTCTGGTTTAGACCAATTTTCCCAACCCTCTGGCTTTATTTGTTTTCCCATTTCGCAGTTTATAAAAACTGTTTTAGCATAAATACGCCACGGCCTTCCTAAATATACCTCTTTTGCCTCTGGGCTTGCAGTCAGTTTACAATTTTTGAAAACAAAACCAAACGAAGTTCCTTCGGGGGTTGAAGCAGCTGTGATATAAGAGCTTTTGATACTGTGAATCGTACAGTTCTCAAATAAGGCGGTTGCGCCTCCAAAAATAAAATCTGTTGTGCCTTCTATATAACAATCCTTAAAATATTGCTTTGCCTCTTTTCCAGACAAATACAACGTATCTTGATTTCCTAAAAGATTACAGTTAATAATTTTAGCGCGGTTGGCTACAACAGACAACGCAATAGCTTGTCCATGCTCACCAGAAGTATTTTTAATCGTTAGATTTGATGCCGTAAAATCGTCCCCTTCAACCAAAAGTGTGTAGGTATAAAAAGTACTATTTCTGCCTAAAGCTATTTTTGAAAAATTATCATCAAAAGTAATAATGGTATTTTCTTTACTTTCCCCTTTCAGAAATACATTAGTATTCCATTCCGGAATTCTAACTTTTTCGTTGTAGATTCCGTTTTTAATAAAAATAGTAACTTTATCATAAGGAAAAGCGGGTGTTGCATAAATTGCATCCTGAATTTTGGTAAAATCTCCCGAACCATCTTGCGCTACAGTAATATAATCTACAATTTTCTTTTCGGCTGCCCCTACTTTTGTACCGTTTTTAACTGCCCAGTCTGGAAATTTTTTTAAAACTTCCTCTGGTGCATCTGAATACCATGAATAGCCATTTCTTCTTTCTGATCCTATTTGATCCAATGATTTTTTCTTAATTCCGTCACGGTCACAAAAGAAAGGTTCATTGGTTTCCAAATCCATAAATCTTGCCCAGATAGGTTTGGCATTTACTGCTGGAATCATTTTTTTATCTACAATTTTTCCGGCGTCATTTAAAACTCTTTTTTCTTCTAAATTGGTAATTTTAGTTTTTTGAAACCATTCTACCGCACTTTTTACAGCGGTAACAACTTCTCTTGACGGTTTGTCAATCGACATTAAAAGCAATACTATTTTTGTTGATTCATAACCGCTTAACGAAGCCAATTCAAAAGCTCTTGCATTTGCTGGCGCCAAAGTCACTTCATCATGCTGTGCGCACCAAGCGGTTAAAACACCATTTTGCTTGTATTGTGTTTTTAAAATACAATCGATTCCTTTATCAAATGATTTTCTGCATTTTTCCACAATTTCTTTTGATGGTTTAATGCTGTAATAATCGGTTTCGTCTGCAACGGCTTTTATTACATTCATAATATTAACCATCGAATCATCATTGTAGGTAATGTGCGTATAATATCCTTTTTTTAACGGATAAAACTGAGGCCATCCTCCGTTTGCATATTGAGCCTCCAGCAGATAATTTAAGCCTTTTAAGAAAGATTCTCTATAACGTTCGTCTTTAACCTGCGCATACATTCTAGACATAAAAAGCATTTCCTGACAAGTTGCTCCGTTGTCTGTAGTAGTTTCTACAGCTGTTTTTTTAAGAGCAATCAAATCTTTTTTCTGCTTTTCGGTCAGCTCATCCTGCATTTGAATATTCTTTGGCCAGCCTCCAATATCTCTTTGGTAGAGCAGTACATTTTCTGCTACTCTTTTCGCGTCTGCGTTTGCAAACCAAGCGACATCACTCTTGCGAATAACATCTGACCATCTTTTATAAGTATTCTGAGCATTTACAGCAAAACTGCAAAGGCATAAAAAAAGCATTATTTGTTTTTTAAACTGTATCATTTCCAACCTATTTTGTTACTCTGAACCAATCAACAGCAACATTCCCCGAATCATTTTTAATTATCTCACCCAAAGCAAAAAGTCCGACTTTCGCTCCAATCCATTTTCCTTCTTTAGCAGTAAAATCTTTTCCTATGGTTTGGTAATTTTTATCGTCTAAACTATACGAAAAACTACAGATCGCACCTTTGCTAATTTTTACTCTTAAATAAATTGTATTTTGCTCAATTAATACAGGCTTGGTTTCAGTCTCTGAAACCGTTTTATCAAAAGTTCCTGTTTTCTGATTCAGATATAATTTTCCGTTCTCATTTTTGAAATTCAGATAACTATAATCTAACCCCATAACGATCAAACCAGTAGTTTCTCCATTTAATCTTGCATTAAAAGTCAGTTTTGTAGTCGCCGTAAATTCTTCTGCTGGAAATTTTTGCAAGAGTAAATTCGGAGCATTAAAAATATTTTTGGTTGTGGTATTGCAAAACAAATTCAAATAACCCAAACTAGTTGGAAAACCAAAGTTGGTCTGTTTATTTGCCTGCCATTGCCATTGCAATCCTAATTTTGGCTCGTTAAATTCATCTGAAGTTGCTGGAACTTCAATCGGATATTTTTTGCCAACATTTGGTTTCTTGTACGTTGTTACGGGCTCACCTATTCCATTTTTATCAAAATCTTCTCCCATAACCGGCCAGTCATTCACCCATTTCATTGGCTGCAGATGCACAATTCGGCCATAAGCGCCTTTATCTTGAAAATGAAAAAACCAATCTTCGCCCGTCTGAGTCGTTACCCAAGCCCCTTGATGCGGCCCATTTATTGCGGTCGAACCTTGTTCTAGAACCTTCTTTTTTTCATAAGGTCCGAAAACATTTTTCGATCTTAAAACAGTCTGCCATCCTGTTGGAACTCCTCCTGCTGGTGCAAAAATGTAATAATATCCATTTCGTTTGTAAAATTTTGGCCCTTCAATTGTGCCTTCGCTTTCGTGTCCGTCAATAACCATAACTTCATCGTTGTTCACTACAGTTCCGTCTGTATTCATGTTACAAACGACTAGCAAGCTTTTAATCTGAGCACGGCTTCCTGCAAAAGCATGTACCAAATAAGCTTTGCCATCATTGTCCCAAAGCGGACTCGGATCAATCAATCCAACTCCCGCTTTAACTAAAAGTGGCTCAGACCAAGGCCCTTGTGCTTTTTTAGCTTTTATCATATAAATTCCGAAATCTGGATCTGGATAATAGATGTAAAATTCGTTGTTGTGATAATTGATGCTTGGCGCCCAAACTCCGTTTCCGTGCTGTACGCTATTGTAGGTTTCAAATGGAGGCTGTTTAGCTAAAGCGTAGCTTATAATTTTCCAATTTACCAAGTCTTTTGAATGTAAAATCGGTAACCCTGGAATACAATTAAAAGAAGAAGCTGTCATATAATAATCATCGCCTACGCGAACAACATCTGGATCTGAATAATCGGCATGAATAATCGGATTGGTGTATGTTCCGTCTCCGTTATCTGGCGTCCAGACTTGTGCGGTATTCTTCTGGAAACAAAAAATGGAAAGAAGAAATAGGATGATTTTTATATTTTTCATTTTTAACTGTTTTTTTTATTTAAACCCGACAGGTTTTAGAAACCTGTCGGGTTTGTCACTTGTTTTTTCTGTGAGTAATTTCTTTGCGATGCTTCGACTTCGCTCAGCAAGACAAAGTAGAGCATCATAACTCCAAACTCATAACTTTAAAAAAATTATCTGTTCAATTCCAAAGCGGCCAAAATAAATGGCCCTGTTGCTTTAGGATCATTGTCTTTTTTTCTTTCGTTTACGTAATATTCGTAAGATCCATCACGATATGGATTCCCGCCTAAACCTGCCACTTGGCAACAGTTTGTTAGCGTAATTCCTCCATCTTGATCTACTTTTTTGATTAATACAGTTGTTAACCCGTCAAAAGCTTTGTTGGCTGCTTTTTTAAATTTAGCTGGCAAATATCCTTTGTTTGCTCCTTTTGCAAAAGCATATGAAAACATTGCAGATCCAGAAGCTTCTAAATAATTGTCTTTTTCACCGCCTTTGTCTGTAACTTGATACCACAATCCAGATTTATCTTGGAATTTTAGTAAAGCCTCAGAAACATTGTTTAAATACTGAATCAACTCTTTTCTTTTTGGATGATCTTTTGGCATGTAATCTAAAACATCAACCAAAGCCATTACATACCAGCCCAAAGATCTAGACCAGAAGTTTGGAGAGTTTCCTGTTTCTTTATTTGCCCAAGGCATTTGTTTGCTTTCGTCCCATCCGTGGTATAATAATCCCGTTTTTGGATCTGTTGCTTTAAGCTGAATCAATTCGAATTGTTTCGCGATATCATCAAAGCTTTTTCCGTTTTCGAATTTAGCTGTGTATTCTGCGTAGAATGGCTCTCCCATGTACAAACCATCCAACCACATTTGATTTGGATAAATTTGTTTGTGCCAGAATCCTCCGCTTTGTGTTCTTGGCTGTTCTGTAAGCTGTTTGCGAATTAGTTGCAATGCTTTTAAATATTTATCTTCTTTTGTATAGGCATAAACATCAAAAAGCAAACGTCCTGGCAATACTAAGTCAATATTGTATTTATCAAATTCGTATGTATTAATGCTTCCGTCAGGTTGCACTAAATTATCCACATACCCTTTTATATAAGCTTTATATCTAGGGTCTGGATTTTTTTTGTATAATTCTTCAATTGAATGCAATACTAAAGCGTGAACGTAATCCCACTTTGGTTTTTTAGCGTCGTCGATCATGTATGCCTCTGGATGGCGTTTCATCAATGTCAAGGCCATTTTATCAGACCATTTTGCATTTTTCCCAATCACAATCTCTTTTGCTGGTTCCTGCGATGTTACTTTACAACTTGTAATGGTCATAAAACAAGCCATCAAAATCGACATAAAATAACTTTGCTTTCTACTATTTTTCATTTCAAAATATATTTAAATTCTACTATTTTTCTAATTCAATTGCTGCTAAAATAAAAGGACCTAATCCATGCGAATTATCTACTTTTATTTTTTCGCTTATATAATATTCGTAAGAACCATCTCGATAAGGATTTCCACCTAACCCTGCACTGGCACAAACTTGAGTAATATGTATTTCTCCGTCTGGATCTACTGTAACGAGTTTTTTTGTAATTCCGTCGAATCCTTTTTCTGCCAACTTTTTATAGCTTTTTGGTAAATACCCTTTTTTTACTCCTTTTGCAAATGCATAAACAAACATTTCAGAACCAGATGCTTCAAGGTAATTTCCTTTTCTATTTCCAGCATCTGTAACTTGATACCATAATCCTGATTTATCTTGATATTTTGCAACAGCTTTCGAAATCTCATTCAAATACTCAATCAGTTCTTTTCTTTTCGGATGTTCTTTCGGCATAAAATCTAAAACATCAACCAAAGCCATCATGTACCAGCCTATAGATCGAGACCAAAAATTGGGAGATGTTCCGGTTTCTTTATTCGCCCAATCCATTTTTTTACTTTCATCCCAAGCATGAAAAAGAAGACCCGTTTTTGGATCTAAAGTATGCTGGTGAATCTGCTCAAACTGTTTTACAATATCATCAAAACTTTTTCTTTGCTCAAACTCAGCTGTATATTGTGCATAAAAAGGAGTTCCCATATACAATCCATCCAGCCACATCTGATTTGGATAAATTTTCTTATGCCAAAAACCACCTGAATTTGTTCTCGGATGCGTTTCCAATTGTTTTCTTAAAAGCTGTAACGCTTTAAGATAACGATCATCTTTGGTTTGTTTATAAATTTCAAAAAGTCCTTTTCCAGCATTTATATAATCAATATTGTAATCTTCTAGTTTATAATTTAGAATATCGCCAGAATTGTTTATAACTGTCTCGTAGTACTCTTTAACGTAATTGAAATAAACTGGATTTTGTGTTTTATTGTACAGATTCTCAAAAGCAGTCATAATAAGACCAAGCTTATAATCCCATTTTGGTTTTTCGTTATTATCAATCTGCCAAGCTTTTGGGTCACGCTTCATAATAGAAAGAGCCATTCTTTCAGACCACTTCAAGTCTTTAGATATAACAATTGTCGTTTCTTGAGCTCTTGCATTCATAAATGAAAAAAGCAGCCCCATAATTACAAACAGTAAACCAAAATATTTTCTCTTTTTATCCATAAAAAACATTTATTTATCTAATTCGATTGCACTTAATAAAAAAGCCCCCAATCCAATTGCACCGTTTTCTTTTGTTTTAGAAACTAGATAATAATAGTTTGTTCCATCACGGAATGGTTTTCCGCCCAAACCTACATTTGATGAAACATTCAAAACATTCACTTCTCCTTTTTTATCTACTTTCACAAATTCTTTTACAAAACTGTCAAATGATTTTTTAGCTGTGGTTTTGTAGCTTGAAGCCAAATAGCCTTTATTGGCACCTTTTGCAAAAGCATAAATAATCATTCCAGAAGCTGATGGTTCTACATAATTTCCGTACAATTCTGGTTTATCAGCAACTTGATACCAAAGTCCTGTATCACTTTTGTATTGATTCACGTTTTTTGCAATCTGATTCAAATACTCCACCAGAACTTTATGTTTTGGGTGCGATTTCGGGAAATAATCTAATGTTTCGACCAGCGCCACCATGTACCAACCAATTCCTCTTCCCCAGATTGTAGGCGAAGTTCCCGTTTGTTTATCTGCCCACGCAATCTCTTTACTTTCATCCCACGCTTGGTAAACCAAACCTGTTTTTTGATCTACAAGATGATTCTGAACCAATTCAAATTGTTTCGCAATATCATCCAGACTTTTTCCCTTTTCGTACTTAACAGTAAACTGCGCATAAAAAGGTTCTGCCATATACAAACCGTCAATCCACATTTGGTTTGGGTAAATCTGTTTGTGCCAAAATCCTCCGCTTGGTGTTCTCGGCTGACTTTCTAACTGATTTCTAAGCTGCCCAATAATCTTCAGATAGCGAGAATCTTTTGTTATATCATATAAATTAAACAGCAGTTTTCCCGGATTTAAACAATCAATATTATATTCCTTAACATCATATTTTTTGATATTTCCCGTACTGTCAATCATTCCATCAACATATTCTTTGATGTAATTCAGGTATTTTTTATTGTTTGTTTTTTGATATAATTTTTCAAATCCCAACAATACAAAACCCATTTTATAATCCCATTTTGGTTTTTCATTTCCGTCAAGCTGCCAAGCATTCGGATATTTATTTAAAATAGAAAGTGCCGTTCGTTCCGACCATTTTAAGTCGTAAGGAATAACATTGTTTTCTGTACTTGTTTGATTTTGCGCATTGATTTTATTTCCAAAAATCAGCAGTAAAACCAGAATGTTTCCAAAAATGAATTTTGTAGAAAGAGATTTACGCATAAAATTACATTTTGCTTTTTTTATTCAGCACTTCTAATTGTTTATCTAAATATTGTGCAAATTCTTCTTTTGTTTTGATTCCGTTTACTTCTTGCTCCCAAGCCCCTAAAAGGTAAAAAGTCACTGCTTTTGTAGTTGGTTTAAAAACTAAAAGATAATCTAAATCTGTATCTGCAATATTTTCGATAGTACTAATTTCATAAAAAATTGCCATTCCTAACTTGTCTGGAACCAAAGATTGTTCTCCGTACGTTGCCAAATATGCCCATTTTTTATTTTTGCTTTCTTTTTTAAGCAATTCACCCGTTTTTGTCTTTACAATTCCTGTACAAATTCCTTGTATTGCTTGAGAAGCTTTAATTGTATGTTGTGTATAAAGCTGATCTGGTTTTATTGTCAATTCTGAAATAAAATCAATTTTATCTGAAGCTGTTTTCCATCCATAGTAATTTACTTTTACTGTAGATTCCTTCGACTTATTAGCCACTGTTGCAATTGTTGAATCTACTTCACGGAAGTGCAATTTTTCGCTGTTTAAATAACGATCGATAGAACCAATTCCGATTCCTTTTCCTGCTTTTAAAATATCAGCTCCCCAATCGCTCATATTGTGATAAGAATCAAATCCGTCTTGCCCTACAAGTGGAAGAATATTCTCTGAAGTCTTTTTTCCGAAGATATCGATAGCATTTCTCCAGTCTAAGTACAAACGGTATCCAATTCTGTTATTTTCCCAGCCTGGTCCTTCGTAACGAATGTCGAAAGAGTGATCTGTATGTTCAGGAGCCAATTTTAATCGGTCCACATTTTTAAAAACAGTTCCGCCTTTATACTTTCTTCCTTCCCATTTTCCGTCTGTTTTTGCAGATATTTCGGCGTAAGTTTTGTTCGTCTTAATATCGTATTTCTGCGCGTTTATGGCAGTTAAACCCGCGAAAAATAAAATTGCTGTGGTGATTTTTGCTTTCATTTCTGTATTCTAAATTATTTAAAAATTTTATCTAAAAATCGTACGCTGTACGTGATTGTTTGCGTAAACCAAGGATCGTAAAACCAAAATGAGTGTGGCGAATCTGGAATGGTCTGCACTTCATTGTAGATTTTATAATTGTTCAAAATCTTGATCATATCATCTCTTCCTGCATGAAATCTCGGAATACTGCTGCAGATGTATAACACGGGTGGCGTATTTTTGTCTGTATGACTTAGTGCCGAAGCATTTTTCCAATTTTCTGGTATCTCATCTGATTTTCCTCCTAGCCAAAATGCTGCCATATCTCCTTCTGATGATTCTGGATGCTTGAATGCCAAAACTCCATCAACATCTATTATAGCGTGGACTTTTGAAGAAGAATTGCTTTTGAAATTTTTATCGTCAAAAAGCGGATAATTATTTGTTGTACCAATCAAAGCTGCCATTTGCCCTCCCGAAGAACAGCCTAAAACCGCAATTTTGTTTGGATCTACATTAAATTTCGCCGCATTGTCCTTAATAAATTTTATCGCATTCTTGACATCAATAACACCATCAGGATATTTTGCTTCTAATGATAATCTGTATTCGATTGCAAAACAAGAATAGCCTTTTGCCGCAATTTCTTTTCCTATAAACTGCATCTGGTTTTTGTTTCCCGATCTCCAACCTCCGCCGTGAATTAGAATCACTGCCGGATTTTTTTTCTTTTTTGTGTTGATAAAAGCATCAAAATGCAAAACACGATCTTGCTCTTTATTGTAAACCAGATCAAACGTTTCTTTTACATCTGGATTTGCTTTTATTTCTGGAATTGTAATAAACGGATGCTTCTTAATTAATTTAGCATAAGTGCTTTTTATAGTATACGACGTATCTACCTGGTACTGCTGACTTTGCATTACAAGGACATTAAAAAACAACGCTAAGATTAATTTAATTTTATGCATTTTTAATCTTTACTTTTTAGTTAAGAAAGGAGTTCGACCTATAGTCAAACCCCTTTTTAACTACTTCAAAAAACATAGTTCTCAAAAAACTAACAAATTACTAATAACCAGGATTTTGAGGAAAATCTTTATTCTGATTCAAATCTAAAGCTGATTGTGGAATTGGTCTTAAAATTTTAAGTTTTCCGTCTATACCAACAAAATTTGCTTCTTTAATTTTATAATTATGAGCTGAAGCTCTTGCAACTAAAGTTCCTGTACGTTTTAAGTCGAACCAGCGTTTGTATTCTCCTAATAGTTCGCGCCCTCTTTCGTCTAAGATATAGTCGATATTAAATTGAGCTGCAGTTGCATTGGCAACACCTGCTCTTCTTCTTACTTCATTTAAACGAGCTAATCCTGTTCCTGGGTTTCCTGCTTTTAAATAAGCTTCTGCTGCAACTAAGTACGTTTCTCCAAGTCTAGAAACAATAATATCTCTTGTACTTACAGGCCCGGTGCTTGATGGAGTTGTTGGATCTGGATCGTCAAATTTCTTAACTGGAATAGTATAACAATCTAAGTTTTTAATTAGCGTATGAGCTGCAGAATATTCTCCCCAAGGGTGGTAAACAAATGTCGAAGCTAATCTAGAAGCATTCGTTGTCATGTATGCCGTTTTATCTGCCGCTGTAAACCATTTTGGTTCGTAAAAATGTCTTATTTTTAAAGAAGATGGATTTGAACTTCTGTAGTACGGATAATATAAAATAGTTTTTGTAACTCCGTTTGTCGTTTCTGGTCCTTCTAAAATTTCAGTCATGAAAGTAGCATTCCATCTAGCATCCCCTTTTTCATATAAGCCTAAAGCATAATCGGTAGGACATAAATTGTAACTTCTTAATGGAGCTCCCGTTTCTGCTCCTCCTAAATAAGAACTGAAATAGTAAAACTGATTGTTACCCAATTTTGTTGGATCTGTACTTGTAGAGGCTTTATCATATTGTACAGAAAAAATGGTTTCTGCATTTAAATCATTTCCTGGTTTAAATAGCTGGTCGAATGCAATTGCTAAAGTCTGGCCTGCAATTGCTGCATCGGCGTAAGCTGCTGCTTTAGAGAAATCATCTGCTTTTCCAAAAGTTTCATATCCTCTTGTTAAATACACTTTTGCCAACAAATCGTTTACTGCTCTTTTATTTACTCTTCCTGTAGTACCATAAGCCGTAGTTCCAACATTCGCCAAAGCAAAATCTAAATCTGCAATAATTTGTGTGTACACTTCCTCAGCAGTATTTCTTGTAAAAGATAAAACTGGAGTAGTAATATTATCCAAAACAATCGGCACACCACCATAAGTCTGCACTAATAAGAAATAAGCATTGGCTCTTAAATAACGTGCTTCACCAACAAGTGTATTTAAATTTGGTGTTTGTTCTGTAATTGTAGAATAATATACCGTCTTGTTAACCGCTTGGATCTGCTGGTAGCATGAATTGTACAAATCGGCTACGTTGTCTGAGGACGGAATTAAAAGTGTATACTGGCTTAATCCTGCTGGTTCTGGAGTTCTTCCTTCAGCATACATATCGGTTCCTGCTTCAAAAAGCCATGGGTTTCCACCATAAATTCCTTTTAGCCAAGCGTAGTTTGTGTTAACCAATAACTGAAATCCTGATGCTGTTTTATATGTTGCGTCTGCCGGTACAAAAGAGCGGCTATCTTCTTCAATATAATCACTGCAAGAACTTACAGCTGCAGCGATTATTCCTATCATTACTAATATTTTTTTCATTTGAATATCTTTATTAAAATTTAACACTTAATCCTAATTGTGTAGTTACTGCCGCTGGACGGTTTACTCCAAAAGGAGAAGCTGCCCATTCTGGATCGTAACCATCAAAATCTGTAAACACAAATGGATCTAGAACATTCACATAAATTCTGAAATTAGAAATTTTTAGTTTTTTCAATAATTCAGAATCTAAAGTGTAACCTAAAGATATATTTTTGATTTTCACGTAAGAAACATCTCTATAGTACCCAAAAAGAGAAGACCAATAAGCTCCTGCACCTGTTGCAACAGGACCTGGTCTTGGGTTTGTAGTATTTGCATTAGCTTCGATTCCTGCACCATTTGTTGGAATGAAATAATCCATTGCTATTTTTTGACGTCCTCTATCGCTTACATCGGCAAAGTTTTGGTGGAAAGTACTTAAAACAGTTTGCCCTTGACTTGTTAAGACTGAGAAATTAAAATCAAATTGTCCTACAACTAATTTAGAATATAAACTTCCTTGCCATTCTGGGTTTGGATTTCCAATTACTGTTCTATCATCTTGGTTAAATTTACCATCTCCATTTAAATCTTTTGGTCTTGCCTGTCCAGGAGCCATTCCGTAAGAGGCTGCCTGAGCCGCTTCGCTTTCTTGCCAAACTCCATCATAAACATAATTGTAATTTGGGTTTAATGGCGCACCAAGTATTAATTTGTTTCCAATATCACTTACTTTGTCCTGATTGTAAATTGACTCTAATTTATTTACGTTTTTAGTAAAAGTAAAAGTCGTTTCCCAAGTTACCTTTCCAGACTTAATGTTTTTTGTAGTCAATAAAGCTTCTATACCTTTATTGCTAACAGATCCAACATTTGCAAACGTATTTTTCCAACCTGTCTCAGCTGGCAATTGCTGTTTGTAAATCAAATTGTCTGATAATCTGTCGTATACATCTACACTACCTGTAATTCTATTTTTTAAGAATCCAAAATCAAGACCCAAGTTGTATTCTCTTGTTTTCTCCCAAGTTAGATTTGGATTTGCTAAGTTTTCTGACTGCCATCCGGGAATAACATTTGAACCTTGTGCATAGAATGTCTGTTGGTTTAAAAGTGCTTGAGATGTATAAGGAGCTACGTTATCATTTCCTGTGTAACCAATACTAGCACGTAATTTTAAATCTGAAACAACTGAGCTATTTGCTAAAAATGATTCTTTACTAAGTTTCCATCCTAAGGCTAATGATGGGAAACTTTCCCATTTGTTACCTTCAGATAAAACAGACGAACCATCCCATCTTGTAGAAGCGGTAATCAAATATTTGTCTTTAAATGCATAGTTTAAACGTACTGCATAAGAGTTTAAGGTGTTTTTCGCAAAAGCCGATTTTATTACATAACTCGTTTGCGCACCAGAACCCATATTATCTGTTCCAACATCAAAAGGCTGACTATTAGAATACATATAAGAGTTTTCGTCTGTATTTGAATACAAACTTTGCAATAATAAAACACTTACATCGTGAACTTCATTGAAAGTATGTTTCAAATCGATTTGATTATCCCAAGTATAATTGAAGTTGTTTATGTTTTCTAAAGTTGCTGAATTTTTTCCGTTTAAGGTTACCCCTGCATTTGTTTGTGCTGTGTAAGCTTTAGAATTTTGGGTATCCATAATTCCTGCAGCAAAAGTTGTTTTAAACGAAAGCCATTTTAGTGGCTGATATTGGAAATACGCATTTCCTACAGTTTGCCATGTTTTTTCTGTTTGAGAAGAATTTGCAATCTCCATTAAAGGATTAACTGTCGAAGTTTTATTGATAGCCCAAGCACCATTAGGATAAGTTAATTTACCTGGTAGAAAAAACAAAGTTCCAATTTGCTCATTTCCATTTGCATCAATTGCCCAAGGAGACATTAATGGACTTAATCTGAATGCGTCCTGCATCGCCAAATCACTTCCTAATTGATTGTCTAATCTTGCAATTGTAACGTTTACTCCTGTAGAAAATTTATCATTTATTTTATGATTCAATCCTAATTTAAAAGAGTATTTATCTGTCGCATCATTTTCAATAAGACCGCGATCACTCTGGATTCCGAATCCTAAGTTATAGCTTAAACCAGAATCTGAACGTCCAGAAATATTTAAATAATTATTCTCTGTCATTCCCGATTTAAGTACAGCATCATACCAGTCAAAATTGTAACCGCTATTGGCACGAGAAACCAATAAAGGACTCTGATTTCCAGCCAAAGTAGCCAATTGTGCCGGCGTTTGGGTAAGAGGCGTTGCACTCATATAAGCAACTTGGTGAAATTTCCACCACTCTTCTCCAGACATCATTTTTGGCAATCTAGTCGCAATTTTATTTCCGTAAGAAGTATCAAAAGTTACACTAATTCCAGCTTTTGCGCTAGTTCCGCTTTTTGTTGTAACAATGATAACCCCGTTTGATCCTCTAGAACCATAAATTGCAGCAGAAGAAGCATCTTTTAAAACATCCATTCTGGCAATATCCTGTGGATTTAAGAAATCGATTCCATCCATTGGCACACCATCTACAACATATAAAGGCGAAGAACCAACCACACTTGGATTATTTGAATCTGCAATTAGGGAATTATTTCCTCTAATTACTACTTTAAATCCATCTCCTGCACGTCCTGATGAAGATGAAATCTGCACCCCAGGCGTACTACCTTGAATTGCCTCCAAAGGATTAATTGTATTTCTTTCTGTGATAGTAGCAGCACTAATGGTACTAACAGAACCTGTAAGATCTGTCTTTTTTACAGATCCGTATCCTACAACCACAACTTCTGTTAATGCGTTTGATTGTTCTGCTAAACTTACATTGATTTTAGTTTTTCCAGCAACACTTACCTCCTGTGTCTGAAATCCTAAATAGCTAATTATTAAGGTAGCTTTACTGTTTGATACATTAATTTTGAAACTTCCTTCAAAATCTGTCGAAGTTCCGTTTTTAGTTCCCTTTTCATTAATGTTTACCCCTGGCAGCGACATACCGGTAGCGTCGGTAATCTTCCCTTCAATTGTTGTTGACTGTGCATAAATAGAACTGCACAGCAAAAAATTCAGGAAAAAGAAAAATACAAAGTACTTATCTTTTTTCTCAGATAATTGTTTAATACTCATGTGGTTTAAAGTTTGGTTAATTGATAGTGTTTAATTGTTGATAGATTCTACTTTTTTCTCATTGATATAGGTATTTATAAAATTTATGTTTTTTACGTTTTTTAGTAAATAGACAGAATCTACTTTCTGGATTTTTACATTTTTTAGTGTAATATTCTCCACTGGAGATGCTGCATAACCTTCTGCCCAAACGCTGTATTTTCCACCGTTTTTTACAGTTACATTCTCTAAGCTTACATTTCTGATTACTGGAATAAAGTTTCCTGTCTGAGATCCGTATACATTGTAAAACATGTTTAGTTTCAAAACACATTCTTTTACAGTTCCCACTTCTAGATTTCGCACATATATATTTTCAATGACTCCACCTCTTTTTGAATTGGTTTTGATACGAATGGCTCGATCCAAATTCGGACTATCCATGACACAGTTTTCGACAAAAACATTATTCACTCCTGCCGAAATTTCGCTTCCAATTACAACACCACCGTGGCCATCGACCATTTTGCAGTTTTGTACAATGATATTTTTACTTGGTATTGCCACTCTTCTTCCGTCTCCGTCACGTCCTGCTTTAATTGCGATACAATCATCGCCCGTATTAAAAGTGCAGTTTCTGATTAAAATATTCTGGGAATATTCTGGATCGCAACCATCATTATTGGGACCATGGCTATTAACCGTTACGCCGTCAATAATCATGTTGTTTGTTTTTATAGGGTGTAAAATCCAAAAAGGAGAATTAATAATTTTCACATCTTTTATTAAAGCCGTATTACACTCGAAAAACTCAATAAAGTTGGGTCTTAAATAACGTCCCTCACCAAAAATTCTTTCTGATACCGGAATTCCTTTTTCTGCCATATCAACCAAAACTTCACGATTTGTCGGATCATTTTGAGAAGGAATACCTTTTTTCCACCCATAACCTTTTCCGCCAGACCAAATCCACCAATTGGTGCTGTCTGCCTGACCGTTTAAAGTTCCTTTTCCTGTAACTGCAATATTGGTTTTGTTTTTTGCATATATAAGAGGAGAATAATTCATTAATTCTGTTCCTTCCCAAGAAGTATGAACAATAGGATAATCTTTTGGATTTAAACTGAAAAGAATCTCAGCATGATCATCTAAATGCAGATTAACATTATTTTCTAAATGAATGGCTCCTGTTAAGTATTTTCCGTTTGGAACCAAAACTTTTCCTCCACCATTTTTTGAACACTCTTGTATTGCTTTTTGGAAAGCCAAAGTGTTTAACGTTTTTCCATCTGCAATAGCACCAAAATCATTTATGTTGTATACTTTATCTGAGAAATGGGTTTGTGGAATGCTTTTTATAACCAAATCCATTCTTTTCCATGGATTATCTGAAGAAACTGACGAAGAGTGTCTTGCACATGATGCTATTAACAGCCCTAAAGCAGCTAAAAAAAGAATCTTTTTAAACGTGATCATCTTATTTGTAATCATTTGCACAGATTTTTCTTATTGGAATATCAAAAACATAAAGTTTTATGTAATCGATTACACGAAAGTAGAAAAATTGTTCTAAGACACCAAATTAATTTAGAAAAAAATTATATATTTAATTTTTATTACAAAAATTAATTACATTT
The DNA here is from genome assembly GCF_002303885.1 of Flavobacterium sp. ACN2. Taxonomy (GTDB): domain Bacteria; phylum Bacteroidota; class Bacteroidia; order Flavobacteriales; family Flavobacteriaceae; genus Flavobacterium. Next base: position 124,282 of record NZ_MRCM01000015.1, read on the forward strand.
AATGCAAAAAATTAGATAATTTATTATCATTGTAGAATCTAAAACGTTTGAGTTTTTCAATACGGTAATCGATAACAATTTTTATTACATAATGAAAAAAAATGTACTTTTGTCTAAAAATAATCCGAAAAACTTTTTTTGAATGAGTGAAAAAGTAACTATTTACGATATTGCTGAAAAATTAAACATCACAGCTGCAACAGTTTCCAGAGCGTTAAACAATAATCCTAAAATAAAGGAAGCGACGCGAGAGTTGGTTATCAAAACTGCTGCTGCGATGAACTATAAGCAGAACAAACTGGCGCTAGCTTTGAAAAGCGGTAGAAGTAATAATATCGGAGTTATTGTGCCGCGTATTGACAGCAATTTTTTCGCGTCGGTAATTCGAGGAATCGAAGAAGAGCTTTATCCTCACGGCTATCAGGTTATTATTTGTCAGACGCATGAAAGCATTAAAAGAGAAAACGAAAACCTCCATACATTAGTAGATGCACAAGTAGACGGAATTATGATGTCAGTTACGGGTATTTCAGATGAAAATGACAGCGCTTTCAGAAACGTATTAGAAAAAAATGTACCGTTGATATTTTTTGATAGAAGCAAACACATTGATGGCGTAAGTTCTGTAACTATTAATGACTTTAAAGGCGGTTATTTAGCAACTAAACATTTAATAGATGAAGGTTGTAGAAATATTGCGCATTTCTCTGGAGATCAATCTTTAGATATTTTCAAAAACAGGTTTTTAGGATACAAACAAGCTTTATTGGACAACGGACTTTCTTTTAATGAAGAGCATGTTATTTTTACTAAAAGTAGCGTAGAGGCCGGTAAAGATGCTGTCGATAAACTTTTACAGTTACAAACGCCTCCTGATGCTATTTTTTCTTCGAGCGATTTTGCTGCTTTAGGAGCAATACAAGAGTTAAAAGAGCGAAATATCAGTATTCCAGATGAGTTTTGTGTTGCAGGTTTCAGTAACGAACCTTTTACTAAATTCATGGAATTATCTATTACTTCTGTAGATCAGTCACCACTGGAAATGGGAAGAATGTCTGCGCGCGTTTTCTTAGAACAGGTTGACAAAACAGATACAATTAAAATAGAAAAGAAAGTTGTTCTTGCTCCAGAATTACATATTCGTAAATCGTCTACAAGAACTAATTTTTAATATTTTTTATCATAAGTTATATAAGCCCATTTTATAATGGGCTTTTTTTATGCAAGCTTCGGAAAAGCTTAATATTATAGCAAAAAATAAACATTCACAACATACAGCTCCCGCGGAGCTAAATATATTTAGGCTGCAGAAAAATATGTCGCTCCGCCGGGGCTTTATGTTCAATGACTAATTGTTATCTATAAATATTTCGCTCCTCCGGAGCTGTATGTTGTAACCGATTAATCTTTTGCTATAAATATTTCGCTTCTCCGAAGCTTTCTCAAAAAAAAAAGAGACGCACTACTGTGCGTCTCTACATATAAACCTTTGTCACTTTGTATCTCTGTAACTTTGTACCTTTGTACCTAAAAAACTTAAAGCGATACCCCTCTTTTCCAAGGAATAAAATCGTTCTGATTTAAAATAGCAGCTTTTGTTTTAATGTTACCACTGGCAACATCAATAATAAATTCTAACATTTCATCAGCCATTTCATCAATTGATTTTTCTCCAGTGATAATTCCACCCGTATCAATATCGATAATATCAGACATTTTGTTTGCTAGTTGCGTGTTTGATGAAATCTTCACAACCGGTGCAATTGGGTTTCCTGTTGGAGTTCCTAAACCTGTTGTAAACAATACCATATTAGCTCCAGAACCAACCATTGCAGTTGTACATTCTACGTCATTTCCTGGCGTACATAACAATGTAAATCCTGGTTCGTTAATATATTCTCCATAATCGAAAACACCTGTAATTGGCGATGTCCCACCTTTTTTAGCAGCACCAGCCGATTTCATAGCATCTGTAATCAAACCGTCTTTAATATTACCTGGAGAAGGATTCATATCAAATCCTGAACCTGCATCAACAACTGTTTTTTCGTACCATTGCATTAAGTCCAAGAAACGTTTTCCATCCTTATCATCTATACAACGATTTACTAATTCCTGTTCTACTCCACATAATTCAGGAAATTCAGAAAGAATCGTAGTTCCTCCCAAAGCAACTAAATGATCAGATAACACTCCCAAAGTTGGGTTGGCAGAAATTCCAGAAAAACCATCAGATCCACCGCACTCTAAACCAATTCTTAGTTTAGATAATGGAGCTGGCTCTCTCTTAATTTCGTTTGCTTTTTTAATAGCTTCAAAAGTATCTTTTACCACACTGCTCAACATGGTTTCAATTGTCCCAATAGACTGTTGATCGTAAATTAAAACAGGTTTTTTACTGTCTGGATTGATCGCATCTAAAGCTTCTTTGAAAATTGAAATCTGAAGATTCTGGCATCCTAAACTCAATACCGTTGCTCCAGCTACGTTTGGATTGTTTACATAACCCGCCAAAAGCTTCGCTAAACTGTGCGAATCCTGACGAATTCCACCGCATCCACCTTGGTGTGTAATGAATTTTACTTCAATATTATTGAATAAATTGGCATCGTTTGAAGCTTCTTGATTTCCTGCTCCTCCCGTTTCTGATTTTACCAAAGAACGCAACAATAACTGATAATCGTTCTCTTTTGGTTTCATCAATTCTTTCTCAAAAATATCTTTTAAGATTTCGATGTTTCTGTTTTCACAAAAAACCAATGGAAAAAACAACCAAACATTTTCTGTTCCAACCTGTCCATCTTCTCTATGATAGCCCTGCCACGTTCTATCTTTCCACTTGTCCACATTTGGAGCATTCCAGCCAATAGTTTCAGTTTTACCTGTAACTTTATCGCTTTCGTGTTTTACGTTTAGAGTAGAAAGCAATCCGCCTTTTTCAATTTTAGCGCTTGCCTTTCCTACTAAAACACCATACATAATGATTCTGTCCCCTACATTAAAAGGAACCATTGCAATCTTATGTTTCATTTTTACATCAGACTCTACGGTAATTGATTGTCCTTCAAAATCAATCACTTCGCCTGCAGTAAGATCCACCAAAGCAACCGCAACATTGTCGGTTGGGTGAACTTTTATTAATTTTTTCTGCGTTGCCATAATTAACCTTTGTTCTTTTTGTTGTGTTTTTTTATTTTATTCTTTCTTGAAACTTAGCAAAACCAGTTTCAATTCCGTTTGAATCTATTTCTTCTAAAGCAATTGTAATTGCTTTTGTCAATCCAGGAATTTCAGTTAAATCTTCATCCCAGAAACCTTTATTTTGCAATGTTAAACGAGCGATTTTTTCATAGTCATCCGATTTCCAAAGTCCGTTAAAGAATGCTGTAATATCTTCACCATCTTTAACCGGTAAACTTTGACCATTCCAAGTTCCTTTGTAGAAACGAATTAAGCTCGCTAATGAAAAAGTCAAATTAACAGGTAATTCTTTGTTTGCCTTATAATATCCTAATAAACTAGGCAAAACTCTTACTTTGAATTTCGATACAGAATTTAATGCGATATCAGCAAGTGCATGTTTGATAAATGGATTTTTAAATCGGTCCATTACTTCCTCAGAATAGGCCGTAATTTCATTTTTGTCCATATCAAGAGTTTCACTAATTTCACTAATAACGCTATTTACAAATTTTCCGGTAAAATCTCCGTTAACAGTTTCCATTACTAATTTATTGCCATGCAAAAGTGAAAAAGGAACCATTGCCGTATGCGCACCGTTTAAAATACGAACTTTAATCATTTTAAAAGGACGTATATCATCAACGATTTTCACATTCAAATCTGTTTTATGAAAAGGCAATTTTGCTTTTAGATCCTCTCCACCTTCAATAGCCCAAAGGAAAAAAGGTTCAGCCGCAACAATTAAATTGTCCTCATAATCTAATTTATTATTGTATTCTTCAATTTCAGCTCTTGGATATCCAGGAACAATTCTGTCAACCAAAGTACTATGATACGTACAAGCATCTGATACCCAAGTTTTAAATGCATCCTCTAATTTCCATAAATCAACATATTGTAAAATATATTTTTTAAGCGTCTCAGAATTATAATCAATTAATTCACAAGGAATTATTGTAACTCCTTTAGAAGCATCTCCATTAAAATGTTTAAATCTTTCATGTAATAAAACCGTCAATTTTGCAGGAAATGACACTGGTGGTTGCATGTCTGGAGTATCACTTTCAATAAATTCAATTCCAGCTTCTGTAGTATTAGAAACAATAAACTGAAGCTCTTCTTCTTTGGCTAAAGCCAAATAATTTGCAAATTCAGTATATGGGTTTATAGTTTTTACAATATTATTAATCAACACAATATCTTGTATCTTTTCGCCTTTTTTGATTCCGTTCATAAACAAGGTATAAAGACCGTCCTGAGCATTAATCATATTTACCATACCGTCTTTTAAAGGCTGAACTACTGCAATACCGGCATTAAAATCAACTTCTTTATTTAGTTTGTCAAAAGCATAATCAACAAAGGCTCTTAAAAAGTTACCTTCTCCAAACTGAACCACCTTGATTGGCTGTAACTTTTCTAATCCTGTATTTATTCTATTTAATTTTTTCATTTTAAATTTTCTTTAATGCGTTATAAATAACCATTTATAAACCTTATTTCTTCATTTCTGCCTTTAAAATTGCAAAAGAAGCATCACACTCGATTGAGTAAAATAAAATCTGCTGTGAGGAATGGCGGACTCCATTTTTCAAGCGTAATGCTCTATTACAATCTCTAAAAATCTAAAAAAAACTTATAAAATAAGGAGTTAGGCATGATTACCCCTTAATCTATTTTCTAATATCTTTTATAATGTCAAGAACCTGTTTCACTTTTGCAGTTAGTCCGTCGAAGTCTTTGTTATCCAAAATATCTTTTGAGATTAATTGCGAACCTAAACCAACACAAGTTGCCCCAGCCTTCAACCATGAACTTAAACTTTCTACCGTTGGATAAACACCTCCTGTTGGCATAATGTTTGTCCACGGACATGGGCCTTTGATCGCTTTAATAAACTCTGGACCGTAAGTATCAGCCGGGAATAATTTTACGATTTCACAGCCTAATTCTTCTGCTCTAGCAATTTCTGTCAAAGAACCGCAGCCTGGTGACCAAAGCACTTTTCTGCGATTACAAGCTATAGCTATATCTTCTCTAAAAACTGGTGTTACAATAAAATTTGCTCCTAAACTCATGTATAATGAAGCCGAAGCTGCATCTGTAATAGAACCAACTCCTAGAATCATTCCTGGTAGTTCAGCCAAAGCATATTTATTTAAAGCTCCGAAAACTTCGTGAGCAAAATCACCTCGGCTTGTAAATTCCATTAATCTGGAACCTCCTTCATAACAAGCTTTTAAAACTTTCTTACTCAACTCAATATCAGAATGAAAAAACAACGGAACCATACCATTCTCTTTCATTGTCTGAGCTACTTCAATTCTTGAATATTTTGCCATTTTTATTTTAAAATTATCTTGATACTAATGCAGAACCATCACCATCAATCATATTTTCAACTTCTTTTAAGGTAACCAAGTTGTAATCTCCTGCAATTGTATGTTTTAAACAACAAGCGGCAACTGCAAAATCTAATGCTCTTTGGTTATTATTTTGATATTCTAATAAACCATAAATTAATCCGCCCATGAAAGCATCTCCACTTCCTACGCGGTCAACAACTGGTGTAACTTCTTTTACTTTTGCACTGTAAATTGATTTTCCATCAAATAAAATTCCGCCAATTCTTTGGTGCGAAGCACTTACAGAATAACGTAGTGTTGTCGCTGCAATCTGTAGATTCGGAATCAATTCAAACAATTTATCATATACTGCTGGAAGTGATTTTTCGTCCTGATAATTCGGATTTACTTTCGGAATTCCTAACATGAAATAAGCCGTATCAATATCACCTAAAATCACATTGCTGTATTTTAGCATTTCTGGCATAACTTCACTCGGAGTTTTTCCGTATTGCCAAAGTTTTGATCTATAGTTTAAATCGCATGAAATTTTAATTCCTTTCTTATGAGCGACTTTAATCGCTTCTAAACAAGCTTCTCCTGCACTTTCTGAAATCGCTGGTGTAATACCGCTCCAGTGAAACCATTCAGCTCCTTCCAATACTTTTTCCCAATCCACCTGTCCTTTTTGGATAGTCGACATAGCACTGTGAGCACGATCGTAAACCACATTGCTTCCGCGAGTTCCTGCTCCAGTTTCTAAGAAATAGATTCCTAAACGCTCTCCTCCGTAAACAATGTTTTTAGATTCGACATTCATTTTTCTAATTTCTTTTAATGCAGAAAAGCCAATTTCATTTTCAGGCAGTCTGGTAACAAATTCAGCATTTACACCATAATTAGCCAGAGAAACACACACATTAAATTCTCCGCCACCATACGTAGCACCAAATGCTGTAGATTGCGAAAAACGCAAATGTCTTTCTGTCGATAAACGCAGCATGATTTCTCCAAATGCAACTACTCTACTCATATTATCTTTTTTAAATTTTACCATTAAGGCATTAAGAAAATTAAGCTTTACTCTATGTTCTCTTTGCGACTAAAGGTTAAGTTTATTAAGCCAAATCGCTTAATTATCTTTATTATTTAAGTAACTATTTATTAAACCAAAAACTTAATTTTCTTATTTTTAATTTTACCATTAAGAGATTAAGAAAATTAAGCTTAACTGTATGCTTTCTTTACTATTAAAGATTAAGTTTATTAAGCCCACTCGCTTCTTTATTATTATAAGTAACTACTTATTAGAACATAAACTTAATTTTCTTAATGCCTTAATGGTTTAAAAAAAATTAGAATTTGAAATATTCTTTAGCATTGTTATATGAAATATCAGAAACTAATTTTCCGATCCATTCCATATCGTTTGGAAGTTCTCCACGTTTGATTTCGTCTCCCAAAAGATTACATAAAATACGTCTGAAATATTCGTGTCTTGGGAACGATAAGAAACTTCTAGAATCTGTAAGCATTCCAACAAAACAGCTAATTAAGCCCATGTTTGAAAGCGCGTTCAATTGTTTTGTCATTCCATCTTTCTGATCCAAGAACCACCATCCAGAACCAAATTGTACTTTTCCGCGAACGCTTCCGTCGTTAAAGTTTCCAATCATCGTTGCTATAACTTCGTTATCAGCAGGATTCAGGTTATAAATAATCGTTTTAGTCAATTTATCTTTACTGTCTAAAGCGTTTAAGAAAGCTGATAATTTTTGCGCTTGCGGATAATCTCCAATAGAATCCCATCCTGTATCTGGACCCAAAATTCTATGCATACGTGCGTTATTGTTACGCAACGCTCCTAAGTGAAATTGTTGCACCCATCCAAACTCATGATAAGTTTCTGATAAGAAAACTAAAATAGCACTATGGAATTTTAAAACTTCTTCTGGAGATAATTCGCCGTTTTCTCTTTTCTTTTTGAAAATAGCATTTACTTCACTTTCTGTATAGTTCTCAAAATCAATTTGATTCAATCCATGATCACTTAATTTACATCCGTTTGCATTAAAGAATTCGATTCTTTTTCTTAATGCAGAAAGTAAATCAGCATAAGTGTTAATTGCAACTCCGGACACATCCCCTAATGTGTCCAGATATGCATTATATCCATCATTAGCAATTAAGATGGCTTTATCAGGTCTGAAAGCCGTACTCATCTTGATTCCAGTTGAGTTATTAGCGAATTTTTGATGAAATTCCAAACTGTCAATTGGATCTTCTGTAGTACAAACTAATTCAGCATTTACTTTTTTAAGAAGGTTTTGTGTGCTGTAAGCTTGAGAATTTATTTTTTCTGAAGTCTCGATATAGATTTTCTCAGCCGATTTCTCATTCAACAAATCATAAATATCAAAATAACGAGCCAATTCTAAATGTGTCCAGTGGTACAACGGGTTACGCATCGTGTACGGAACTGTTTTTCCCCAGTTTAAGAACTTATCTTTATCAGATCCGTTTCCGGTTACAAACTGCTCGTTGATTCCTAATGTACGCATTGCACGCCATTTGTAGTGATCACCATTAATCCAAACTTGCGTGATATTATCAAAGATTTTATCTTCTGCAATAAACTGTGGATTTAAGTGATTATGATAGTCAATAATGGGCTGATTTTTAGAGTAATTATGGTACAACTCTTCAGCATATTTATTTTCTAATAAAAAATTATCGTGTATGAATTTCTGGCTCATGTCTTTTAAAATATAATTTGAAAATTATTCTTCGTTTGAAGGTTTTCCGATTGTAGCTAAGATTCCTCCATCAACATATAAAATGTGACCGTTTACAAAATCACTCGCTTTTGATGATAAAAATATCGCTGCTCCAGCCAAATCGCTAGGATCTCCCCATTTAGCTGCTGGCGTTCTGCTAATAATAAAATCATTAAAAGGATGACCGTCAACTCTAATTGGTTTTGTCTGTTCTGTAGCAAAATATCCAGGACCGATTCCGTTGATTTGAACATTGTATTTTGCCCATTCTGTTGCCATGTTTTTAGTTAGCATTTTCAAGCCTCCTTTTGCAGCAGCGTAAGCAGAAACGGTATTTCTACCCAACTCGCTCATCATAGAACAAATGTTGATGATTTTCCCTTGTCTTCTTTCAATCATTCCTTTTGCAACATGCTTAGAAACGATAAACGGACTCACAAGATCAATATCTACCACTTCTCTGAAATCTGATACTTCCATATCCAATAGCGGAATTCTTTTAATAATTCCTGCATTATTGATCAAGATATCGATTGGTCCAACTTCGCTTTCAATTTTCGCAACAGCTGCTTTAACTTCTTGTTCTTCTGTTACATTAAATTTGTAACCCACTGCATTGATGCCTTCACTTTTTAATTCTGCTACAGCATTATCAATTTTTTCTTGAGAAGAATTTCCGTTTACTACAATTGTTGCACCCGCTTCACCTAATCCTTTTGCCATTGCCATTCCCAGTCCGTGTGTACTTCCTGTGATCAAGGCAACTTTTCCTTTTATATCAAATAAATTTGTCATTCTTTTATCTTAAATCAGTGATTTTACAAACATCCATATCTCCGTAATCTAAGTTTTCACCCGCCATTCCCCAGATAAAAGTATAATTGCTAGTTCCTGAACCTGAGTGAATTGACCAAGGCGGAGAAATTACTGCCTGATGATTGTTCATCCAGATATGTCTTGTTTCCTGTGGCTGTCCCATAAAGTGACAAACGGCTTGATTTTCTGGAATATCCAAATAGAAATAAACCTCCATTCTACGATCATGAACGTGTGCTGGCATTGTATTCCAAACACTTCCTGGTTTCAATTCTGTCATTCCCATTTGCAATTGGCAAGTGGTTACCACGCTTCCAATAATCATTTGGTTTACGGTACGGTGATTTGCCGTTTCCATTGTTCCTAATTGCAGTTTATTAGCTTCAGCTAAACTTACTTTCTTAGTAGGATAAATGGTATGTGCCGGCGCAGAGTTTAAATAGAATTTAGCAGGATTATTTTTGTCATCACTTTTAAAAACCACCTCTTTATTTCCAGCTCCGATGTACAAAGCATCTTTAAAACCTAACTCATAAGTTGTTCCTTCTACCACAACCGAACCGCTTCCTCCAACATTGATGATTCCTAATTCTCTTCTTTCTAAAAAATAAGGAGCTTTAAGCGGATCAATAGTTTCTAAAGCTAAATCGCCTTTTACAGGAACTGCAGAACCTGCAATGTATCTGTCGTAGTGTGAATAAACCAATACAACTTCATCTTCCTGCATTAAGTCATCAATTAAGAATTCTTCTCTCAATTGCTGTGTATCATACTTTTTTACTGCTTCAGGGCTTGACGCGTATCTTGAACTATATTTTGTCATAATTTTAATTTAATGTAATCGATTGCACAAAATTATATTTTTATATTTAAATAGCATAATTGAAACGAAAAAAATATTTCAATTCTGTTCATTTTTCTTTATAAATTAGTGATTGGGCTATATTTAGGAACCAATGATTTCATTACAATCCAACCCGTTAAGTAGCAAACAGCACAAATGGAGAAAATGATGAAATATCCAGCCTCAATCCCTTTAAATCCCATAAAGGCCATATTGGTATCTTTTGCATAATCAAACAATACTCCAGATCCTTTATTAATTAATGTTGAACCAACACCTCCTGCTAAACCTCCAATTCCTGTAATGGTCGCAATAGCTTTTTTAGGAAACATATCTCCTACTGTTGTAAAAATATTTGCCGACCAAGATTGGTGAGCCGCACCTGCAATTCCGATGATAATAACCGGAACCCAGTAACTGATATATCCTAAAGGCTGTGCGATTAAAGCTAACAATGGGAAAAATGCAAAAATTAGCATCGCTCTCATTCTTCCTTCGTACGGATTCATTCCTTTTTTCTCTACGAAATAAGTTGGAAGCCAACCTCCAATAATAGACAATAATGTAATCATGTAAAGCACAAATAATGGTAATGCAGCTTCTGTAGAATCCATTCCGTAAACAGAACTTAAATACGCTGGTGTCCAGAACAAGAAGAACCACCAAACACCGTCTGTCATGAATTTACCAAATGCAAAAGCCCACGTTTGTTTGTATTTAAAACATTCCATTAAAGAAACTTTTGAAGTCGTTTCTGGTACATAACCAACTAATTTACTGTCGGCAATGTCATCTTGCTGAATATAAGCCAATTCTTCTGGCGTAACTTTAGTATGTTTCTCAGGTTTATCGTACATAAACATCCAGAATCCCATCCAAACAAATCCTAAAGCTCCAATGATAATGAAAGACATTTCCCAACCGAAAGATTTTGCAATAAACGGAATTGTAATGGGCGCCGCCAAAGCTCCAACTGTTGCCCCAGCATTGAAAATACTAGTTGCAAAAGCTCTATCTTTTTTAGGAAAATATTCTGCTGTTGTTTTAATAGCCGCAGGAAAGTTACCTGCTTCTCCAACTGCTAAAACGAAACGAGCAAAAATAAATAAAGCCACACTTACATTGATTACCAATGCTGTATCGCTTATTGTGCTGATTATTTCTTTTGAACCGTGAAACCCTACAAACCATTCTCCTGTAATAATTCCTGAAGTTGCAATACCGCAAAAAGCGTGAAGACAAGCTCCTACAGACCAAATTCCGATTGCCCAAAGAAATCCTTTTTTAGTATCTAACCAATCTACAAATCTTCCTGCAAACAATAAGGATACTGCGTAAAAAATAGAAAACAAAGCGGTAATATTTCCGTAGTCGTTATTGGTCCAGTGGAATTCTGGCGCGATAAAATCGCTCCATGTTAACGAGAGTACTTGCCTATCCAAGTAATTGATGGTAGTCGCAAAAAACAGCAATGCACAAATACTCCAACGGTATTTTCCTGTAGATTTAATGCTTTGTTTTACTGCAACAGTTTCGGTTTGATTCATAGTAAGTGGGTATTATAGTTTTGTAATTTTTGGTCATCTTAAAAGACTATATTTACTGCTTTCTAAAAATATTAAAATCAATAAATTAACACCTTCAAAGAAAATTAATGTAATCGATTGCACAAATATAGTTTTTAATCTGTACAATCCAAATAATATTGTATAAAAAATTATTTTAGCTTCTAAAATAAACATAATACATAAAAAAAAGAATACAAAATTACACATTAAACAATATATTTGTTAAAAGTGAACGGGTGAAATTCATCCTTTTTAAGGGGTAAAATTGTCCTGAAATTTACAATTATGAAAGTATCTTTTTGTAAATTTCACTTCATTAAGACTATCGGTTGCAATTTTTTAAGCAAAAAACGTATAGTATTACAAACCAAATAATTATAAACAAAATTGAAAACTACAAGAACACAATTTTCAAGAGGAATTACATTGAGTTTTCTTCTTTTTTCGGGGCTATTTTCTATGAATGCACAAAATCAAGTAATCTCGTTATGGGATAAAATTCCAGATGAAGTAAAAGCAACCAATTATAAAGAGAAACCAGAATTAAAAGACGGAAAATTACAAAGCACAAGTCAAGTCTCTGTTCCTACTTTGAGCATTTTTATTCCTAAAGCAACAAAACCAAATCAGACTGCTGTTGTAATTTGTCCGGGTGGCGGCTACACGCATTTGGCTTTTGATAAAGAAGGCACAAAAGTCGCTGAATGGTTTAATAGCTTAGGGATTACGGCATTTGTCTTAAAATATAGAATGCCGACTGATTTAACAATGAAGAACAAAAACGTTGGACCTTTGCAAGATGCTCAGGAAGCCATTCGCTACGTAAGACAAAATGCGGCAAAATGGAATATTGATCCTAATAAGGTTGGAATTTTAGGTTTTTCTGCTGGAGGACATTTGGCTTCAACGGCATCAACTCATTATGATGATAAAGTTTATGAATCTGCTTATAAAGTAAGCGCACGCCCTGATTTTTCACTGCTGATTTATCCTGTGATTTCTATGGAAAATGAAATTACGCACAAAGGTTCTCAAACCAATTTGCTTGGAGAAAATCCCTCAAAAGAGTTAATAGATTCTTTTTCGAACGAAAAGAAAGTGACTTCTCAAACGCCACCTACTTTCTTAATTCATGCTACAGATGATACTGTTGTTATACCAGAAAACAGTATTAATTACTATTTGGCTTTAAAGAAAAATGGCGTTTCAGCAGAGTTGCATATCTATGAAAAAGGCGGTCACGGATTTGGATTAGGCGTTGCCGACACTAGCAAATTTTGGACTCGAGATTGCGCTGACTGGCTCAAAGCAAACGGATATAATTAAAAAACAGAAAGGCAAAACTTTTACAAGTTTTGCCTTTTATCAAAAAAAAAAAAAAAACAAAAAGGAATTATAAAAACCGATTTAATATGTTTAAGCAGTAATTTCTTGTTCTGCTGGATTTTTCAATTTAGGAGCGGGAATTGCTTTACTAGCCACTTTTGGTTTTGCAGCAGGTTTCTTTTTACCAAATTTCTGTTTTCCCCACCAGATAATAAATCCTGTAATTGGTAAACTGGCAGAAATTAAACTGGCCAAAAATGCAATAATTTTACCCGTAAGTCCAAGAACGCTTCCTACGTGAATATCGTAATTCATACGTCGGATTTTGTCTGGAATATTGGCTTCGATATACTTTCCTGAAAAAGGAGTTTTAATCGAAATTTCCTTCAGGCTTTGCTGATCAAAACTATAACGATCCATGTTGTAAAAAGTGTATTTCTGCTTGTAAACAAAAGCACCAATCGGATCTGCAGGTTTTCCCGGAATACTAATCATGATTCCGGCTGCCTGAGGATTTTCTTTTCTTAAATTCAATAAAACTTTATCCGCTGTTGTGATATTAAACTCTTTTACATTGGTTGTATCAGATTTTGGAGATTCGCGGTTTTCAGTCAACGGTTTTCCTCCAGAAGTTACCCAATACAAAGATTTACTCCACCATCCAAAACTCCACACTAAGCCTGTTACGGCAATAAAAAACAGGAAAATACAGCTGTAAAAACCAAATACATTATGCATATCATAATTAACACGTTTAAAGCTGGCATCCCATTTAATTTTAAAACTTTTATCTATAATGGACTTAATCCATTTGGTTGGCCACCATAAAACGATGCCCGAAATTAACAATACAACGAAAATTAAAACTGCAACTCCAACGATTGGTCTTCCAATATCATAAGGAAGCCATAATGCGCGGTGTCCGTTCAAAATCCATCTGAAAAAATCTGGTGAGTCTCCTCTAGAAAAAGTCTTCACATTTAATACTTCACCCGTATACGGATTCATGTAAACGCTTATAAAAGTTCCTTGTCTTCTTCCTCCTTTACCCTTCTTTTCCTTTCCTTTTCCTTTTTCGCCAGGTTTTCCTTGAGGTTTCAGTTCAGATTTTGCCTTTTCATTATTTTGGGCTAGGTCTTTTTTTCTTTCTCCTCTTTTTTGTTCTCCTTTTTCACCAGGACCTCCTCTTTCACCTTCTTCTTTTTTCTCAACAAAATAACCTACAATCGCAGCTTCATCTTTTGTACCAAAAGTTACACTGGTAGCTTTTTTATCTTTCATTTTTTTATCTGCAATCGAAACCAATTGCGATGGCAGTAAAAATGCTTCTTTCTGAGGTTTTACAAAACGCCAGTCTTCAATAAAATCTTTTATTTCATTTTCGAAAACATAAATGCAGCCGGTAAGACTGACAATAACTACAATAATTCCAGATGCCAAACCGAGCCACAAATGCAGCCAAGCCATGATGCGCTTAAAAAGCGACTTTTTACTTTTTTTCTTATTATTTGGTTTTGAAGAAGAAAACATAATTGGATAGATAAATAGGATAAATGAAAAAACCGCAAGTCCTCATAAAATAAGGACTTACGGCAAAAAAATATTTAGTATTTTAATTTTTGGATTGCAGTAATTTGTCCGCCTTCCACTTTCATACCTTTTGTTGCAACAGCAGTTGTACCGTTGATTGAGTAAATCCAGTTTCCGTCAGGAGTATTAATACCTACAATTGCAGAGCTTCCGTCTTCTGAAGTAATATTGTAACGGCTAGTTACAGAAGTTAATGTTTCTGGAGCACCTGTTACCCAAGTAAATGTTTGGTTGTAAACATCTGCAATTGCCATTTTAACTGCACCGTTGTTTTTTCCAACATTTCCGTACATTAACAATAAGAATTTACCTTTTGAAATGTAGCTTGTAGAAGAAATTTTATATCCACCAGATTTTTCTTGAACATTAAAGAAGTACGTTTTATCAAACTCTGTAGTTCCTTTTTTGATTCTCACAACCGCAGATGGTTTTGTAGAAGTCATTACAGCATTGCTAGTTGCAATTGCACCAGAGAAACCGTAAGCATCTCCATTTTCATCTTGGAATAATCCGTTTGTGAAATAAGCTCCTAAATAACTTGTACGGTTATCTTTGATTACTTTTTCTAATTTCAATTCTGGGTAGTTGTAAACAGCAACCCAAGTACTATCTGGATTTACAGTTCCAAAGTTGTCTACACCGTCTCCTTTAATACTCATATAAGGCATGTAAACTTTATCTCCAACTTGAGTTGCCCAAGTAAAGAAAGCTCTTTCTCCATTTTTAGCCAATACTTTAGTGTCTTGTTGCGCTTCACCTGTAATAAGCGATTTTGTAGCATCAATTTTGTACATAGAAGCAATAGAAGCACCACTTCTTGGAACTTTAATCGTTAAAATATCTTGGTTTACAGCAGCAAATACGTGTACCGTTTCTGCTTGAAAATCAGATTTTTTAACTAGTTTTCCTTCAGAGTTTAGGTTATAAGTGGTAACAGCTCCTGGATTTCCTTGTCCGTAAAGTAAACTAAAGAAATTGTTTTGTGCTGTAATATAATAACGGTATGTTCCGTCTTGCTCCAATCCGTTTCCTGTAGTTGTGATAACTCCAGCAGAAACATCGTCTGCAGTTAATAAATAATCTGCAATTCCTGCTGCACCAGTTGTTGCAGTAATAATATATTTCGTTTTTCCTGTATCGTTTCCTCCGCCAGTTTCACCTCCTGATTTATCAGAATCACTGCTGCAAGAAAATGCTGTAAAAGCTAAAACAGCTGATAATAAAGCTAATGTTGTACTTTTTTTCATTGTATTATGGTGTTTGTATTAAATTTAATTATTTGATTTACTGAAGTAATATCTCAACTTGATGTAAAAAGCTCTACTTGGTTTTTGTAAGGAGAAATTATCGTAAAGCTTATTATCTAAAAGGTTTTTGCATTCAAAAGCAATATTGTATTTTCCGTTTGCCATCGTATAAACGGCATTCAAATCATGGCTAAACTGCTGCGGAATTTCCAGTTTGCTGTCTTTGCTTCCCATACTTGGCCAAGACAAATAGTACGTATGCACATAAAGCAAGTTGTAACCAACAGAAAGATTGTTTCCTTTTTTCCAGACATTATTAAAAAACATTGTCGCATCTGCATTACCAAATAAATAAGGCATATTCGGAATTCTGTCATTATAGAAAGGAGACACATAGTTCTGATTAGGCTCGTACATTGTTTTGTTTCTAATATTCTGGTATGTAGCATTGAAACCAGCCGTAAAACGATTCGCGTATGAATATCTAACCTCACCATCGATACCGTAATTCGTCACTTTTCCTTGATTGACATTGGTTGTCATGGTTTGGTTATTATTCAATGTCGGACGAATAAAATCTACTGCATTTCTGTGCAAAAGATTTACATCAAATGATAAAGCATTCTTTTCGCTGAAACTCGTCTGATAACTTGCTCCTAAATTATAGTTGTCGCTAGATTCTGGTTTCAAAGCAAGATTTCCTTCTAAATTGTCATTAACATTACCAAAGATTTCCTCTGGAGTTGGCAATCTATACGTCTTTTCATAAGAGGCTTTAATCTGCAGATTACGTTTTAAATAATAACTCGTAGCCGCTCCATAACCCGTTGTAGAAGTATGGTCTACATATTTCTGATAAGCAATATCTCCTGTAGCTCCTGAAGGATTGTAACTTCTAGAATAAGTAGTTTTTAATGAATAATCTTTTAGAAACACAGAAGTACTCCACTTATCATTGTAATCTAATTTATACCCCAATCCTAAAACATTTTTCTGCGTTTTTTTAGGCTGTTTATAAACCAAAGATTCAGGAACCAACTCGTCACTTTCTTTACGATCGAACGTATTAAACGTATTATTGACCATAAAAGAGTGTCTGTCATTAAGTGTATACGTTGCATTGGCTGTTGCTATACCATTGTTGTTATAGAACTTACGAAGCGTTCGGCTTCTTTCTCCTCCCGCACCTTCATATTGTTTGTAATCGCCAAACCAGTTGTATCTTCTAAAAACAGTATCAATATTCTGTTCGTAACCAAAATTGTAATTACCTGTTACATTTACATTAAGTCCTTTAGTAAATAAATCTTTTACCTGATATTTTAAAGTTGGCATTACGATGCTTCCTTTTCTGTAAATCTTTCCAAAAACACTTACCATTCTTGCACCAGTCTGAATATCTGCTTGATTTTCTCCTCCAGTAAAACCAATCATCAATTTATCGGCATATTTTTTACCCGTTACCCCAACATTTACAATCACGGTTTCGTTACGGTACTTATCATGAAAACGTCTCACTCTCTGATTGGGGAAATAAGCACCCGTATTTAAATCGGCTACATCTACATTTACCCAATAGTTATTATCTGAATAGTTCTGAAAAGCATTAATTTCTGTTGTAAAACCGCTTTTTGCCGTATAACCCGCGTTTATGCTGGAACGATGGGTATTAAAAGATCCGAAGGAATAAGAAGCATCCACAAAAGTTCTTGGTTTGCTATTCGTTACAATATTTATTGCTCCACCCAAAGCATCTCCTCCTAACCAAATTGGCACAACCCCTTTGTAAACCTCTACACGATCTGCAAGATTGATCGGAATATTATTAATTTGAAAAGAAGAACCGAAATTATCCATCGGAACTCCATCAATAAAAACTTTAATCTGATTTCCTGAGAATCCGTTTATAGAAAGCTCCGATCTAGAACCTACTCCACCCGCTTCACGGTTACGCACACCAGAAACACGATCCAAAGCATGCGATAAATCTAAAGTTGAGTTGTGTAATTTTTTAGCATCGATTGCGGTTACACTATAAGATTGTTTATTTACTTTATCCGCTTGAGATCTTCCCAATACGGTTACACTTTCTAACTCCTGCAATTCGCCTTCCATTTTAATTGAAACATCCAAATTGCCTGAAACTTCAATCTGTTTTTTCTGAACTGCAAATCCCATTGCTGAGATTTTTAATGTATGTTTTCCTGATGGTACATTTTTTAAAATATAGTTTCCGTTTTCATCTGACATAACACTTAAACCTGTTTTTTCAATGATAACTGTTGCAAATGGAATTGTTTCTCCAGAATTTTCAACAACTTTTCCAGACACTGTGAAACCTTGATTTTGCTGGGAAAATGATAAGAACGTGGTTAGAAAAAATAAACTGGCAAATAAAATTTTTTGAGTTGACATATCTTTAATTAGACTAATTATAAATAACTTTGCTGCAAAAGTACCATCAACGTCTCCAAAAAAGATAGGGAAAAACGGATTATTATTTTGTAAAAACGGATTATATTTTGAAAATCAAAGCCACTCTTCTAACTTCTCAAACGCCCATCATTAAAATTCAAATTGGAGATAAATATTATCCGAAAAGTATTTTAACCGAAGAAAATGTCCATATTGAAAATGACCATTCGGAAAAAATAATTAGCCGCCATTTCATAACCGACGGATTAGTCCTATTGGATACGCAATTGTATTTCTCCAATTCTAAAACTATTCTTTTTGAAATTGACGAAGAATCAATTGTTATGAATTTTATTTATAGCAGTAACATAGAAACTCATATTGATCAATTGGAAAGTGAAAAGTATTCTAAAGAAAATACACACAATATATTTTACACCAATAATTTTAAAGGATCATTTAAAATTCCGGCTCACAAAAATGTAAACTATCTTTCGATTATTCTTTCTAAAGAGTTTTATTATAACATCATTAACGAAGATTGGCAGCTGCATGAAAAATTTTCAAAAAAAATTCTTCAGAAGCAATCCGGTTATTTAATCTCAAAATATCTTCCGTTTACACCAGCAATTCAGTGGGTAACTTCGGAGATAAAAAATTGTACAAGAGAAGGTCTTTTAAAAAGAATTTATATCGAAAGTAAAATTAAAGAGCTCCTTATTCATCAGCTCGAAACATTAATTATCAAACCTTTACCAGCAGAAAATATCAACGAAGAAGATTACAGCAAACTTTTAGAAGCAAAAAAAATACTAGAAAACGATTATCGCAATACACCTACTCTTCCTGAACTTTCCAGACTTATTTCGCTAAACGAATTCAAATTAAAAAAAGGCTTTAAAGCTTGTTTTGGAACAACTGTCAAAAGCTATATCATAAAACTTAGAATGGAGCATGCCAAAGAATTATTTCAAGCCAAAGCCTTTACGGTAAGCGAAGCGGCGTATAAATGCGGATATAAAGACGTTTCTCATTTCTCGGCCGCGTTCAAAAACTATTACGGATTTTCTCCCCAAAAATTTAAAATCAATACCGATATCCTTCAGTTTTGGTTTCTCGCTTTTTCATTTATATGCTAAAAAAGGGTTTTAAAATTCAGTCCGTCGACTTCCTCTTAAAACCCTTAAAATAAGACATTAATGTATAATCTAAACTTTTTATACAAATACCCACGATCAAATGAATATGTCAAAATTTAATTCAAAAAAAATGTTTCTCCAAAAAACATGAATTAGTTAAAATCTAAAAAATGACATTCTAAAAAAGGTAAAAAACAGCATTTGTTTTTAAATTTCAACATGCCAAAAGTAGAGCCCTTAAAAGAGAATACCTTACGGTTTTCCTCATTGCATGAAAAAATTAACAATATTATTTACAATTAAAAACCTTAAGTGATTGTACTGCAAAATATTGCCAAAATATACTTTAACTAAATTTTAGTATAATAAAATATCAAATTCATACATAAAAAGGACGAAAAAAGCCAAAAAAAATATTTCTTGTCCTAGATTAAGTCTCTTTTTCCCAAACCCTCGCTACATTTGCATGTAATTCTTTTAATTAGATAATTAGAATCTTAGAACCTCAAAAAAATGAAACAACTGCAATTTTTATTACTAGGAAAAAATGAAGCTATTTTGGCTATTCTACTTCGTCTCGTTAATGCAGATGAAAATTGGAACGCAGTAGCTTTTAATAATGAAAAAGAAGCACAAGAATACTTTCAGAATAATATCATTGATATTGTTCTTTTGAGTTCTGCAATTGAAGATCATGTCGAAAAAGAATTTACTTCTTTCTGCTTAAAAAATCAGCCAAATGTTGAAGTCATTGAGCATTTTGGCGGCGGAAGCGGTTTGTTGAAATCTGAAATTCTGCATCGATTGCATCTAAAAGGAAAGATTTAGCATACATTACTCTTTTTTAAACATAATAAAAATCCACTTATTGATTATAAGAAATTTATGCTACTTTTGAGAACACAAATTTAAACCAATACCTCAAAAAGTAAGTTTCTTAAGATGAAAAAAAGCATCATTCTTTTATTAATTTGTTTTTCCTTTCAAATAGGAACTTCACAAAAAATCTATTTCGAAAAAAGCAATTACAAAGACAGTCTGTCTCTTAGCAAAAGCATACCGCTTCTTGCCAAAAAAGTACTTCCTCTTTATAAAAATCCAAGCAAGGCCTCTTACTTAGACAATTATGCCAGAATACAATCTGTTGCAGGAGATTTTAAAGGAATGCATGAGACTTTTGTGACCTATTCGCAGGAAATTTTAGGTGACAGTATTACCAACAGACCTCTAGGATTTGTTTACAAAACGTATGCAAAAACAGCCTCAAAAGAACCTAAAACTAAAGCTGATTTTGAAAAAACCTTTACAACCGAGTTCTACAAATTATACAATACTTTAAATGTAGATGGAAAAAGCTGGGCCGAAGGGTATTATGAATTAAAACTATCCGACATTAAAAACGATTTTGAAACACAGCTTAAAGCGGTTCAAGATAATGACAGCATTAGTGTAGAAAATGCTGCGCAATTATGCCGACAATATTCTCGCTATTTGATTTTAAGCAAAACACTTTCACTTGCTCATAAAATAATTGCAAAAATCGAAGCCGATACTTATATAATAGACCGCGATATCATTATTACATTGCCCAACGGAAGTACAATTTCTGCTACGATGGTCAGACTTAAAAATGTATCTGAACCACAGCCCGTGGTAATGAAATATAATATCTATGCAGGAAATGAAGTTAGTGACTGCAAAGAAATTGCGAATATGGGCTATGTGGGTTTTGTTGCCAATACACGCGGCAAACGTTTAAGCAATGATCCAATAGAACCTTATGAACACGATGGCGACGATGCGTATCATATTTTGGACTGGGTTAGCAAACAGCAGTGGTGCAATGGTAAAATCGGATTATACGGCGGCAGTTATTTAGGTTTTAGCCAATGGAGCGCTGTAAAAAAAGTACATCCTGCTTTAAAAACAATTGTACCGCTAGTTTCTGTTGGTGCCGGAATCGATTTTCCGATGCAAAATGGAATTTTTATGAGCTATGCCTTAAAATGGATTCATCTGGTTACCAATACTAAATTAACAGATCTCAATAGCTTTTTGAACAGCAAAAAATGGGACGAAGTTTTTACGCAATATTATAAAACCGGAGCGAGTTTCCGTTCCTTAGACAAAATTGAAGGCAATCCTTCTCCTCTATTTCAAAGATGGCTGGATCATCCTGCTTATGATAGCTACTGGCAAAATATGACGCCTCAAAAAGAAGCTTTTGCCAATATTAATATTCCTATTTTAAGCACAACTGGTTATTATGATGACGACCAGCTTGGGGCGATGTACTACTACAATCAGTACCAAAAATATAATAAAAGCGATAATTATTATCTTATAATCGGGCCGTATGATCATGGCGGTTCGCAAGGCACTCCTCGAAAAGAATTAGGAGGTTACACTATCGATGAGGCGGCAAATATTCCAATTAATGCCATTATCTTTCAATGGTTTGACCATATTTTGAAAGGTGCAAAACGTCCTGAAATTTTAAAGGATAAAGTAAACTTTGAAATTATGGGCAAAAATGAATGGAAAAGTGTTGCTTCGTTAGACAAAATGCACAATGATAATCTAACCTTTTATTTAAGCGGCAGCAATTCGAAATATTCATTACAAAAAACAGCCCCTAAAAAAGCCGTTTCTATTAACCAAACGGTTGATTTAACAGATCGATCTGAAATTAATATCTATAATGATGACTACGTAAATGGTTTTCCTAAAGTTATAGATTCGATTTTTAAACCAGAAAAACATCTGTTGGTTTTTGAAAGTGATCCTCTTGAAAATGCAACTATAATTAGCGGTTCCTTAAAAACATCGTTAAAAATAAGTACCAACAAAAAAGATATTGATATAGAAATACAGCTTTACGAAAAAACAGCCAAAGGTCAATATTTTGCTTTAACCAACAATTTGCAAAGGGCCAGTTTTGCAAAAGATAGAACCAAAAGACAATTATTGATTCCTAATAAAATAGAAACAATTGACATTGAGCAAACTTTTATAATTTCTAAAGAATTAGAAAAGGGAAGTTCGATTGTAATCGTATTAGGAGCTAACAAAAATCCGAATTGGGAAATTAATTACGGTACAGGTAAAAATGTGAGCGACGAAACCATTGCTGACGCCAAAGAACCTTTACAAATAAAATGGTATTCTGATAGTAAAATCATAATTCCAATTTTAAAATTGTAAAAACATTTTTCAGCTATGGAAAAAACATATTCAGTTGTATTTTATTCGAAAGGATTAGTCGAGCCTGTTAAAAAATTGAAAGACTTTTTGAAAAGCAAAATCGATTGGTACAACAGCTGCAATTCTGAAGCGCATATTACGATTTGTGAGTTTACAATTGACGAGTCTCAATTCGATTCTATCAAACAAAAGCTTTCTAAAGTTTCGGATACTTTTACGCCTTTTGAAGTGTCTTTAAATCACTTTGATTCTTTTCCGAATGCTGGCGCTTTCTTTATTGGTGTAAATGAAGATTCAGAAAAAAATCTTGTTCCGATTATGAAAAAGATTCATGAAACTTTGAAGTTTTTAAAACTCAAAAAAAGCGACAACCCGCACCTATCAATCGGACGAAGATTAACTCCCGAAAATCTGAAAATTGCTTCTGAGCTTTTTACCACAATTGATCTTCAATTTGAATGCAATGAAATTGTTTTAAGGGAATTTGATCCCAAAGTAAAACAGTTTTTTGTGATTGATGCTTTTCCTTTTGGAAGTAATCCAGAACCTGAGTTTTTGCAGGGGAGTCTTTTTTAACCGCAAAGAGCGCAAAGACGGTGCAAGGTTCGCAAAGATTTAAGCAATTTGTAAGCGTAAAGTTTGTCATTTCGACAAAGGAGAAATCTCCACAAGTAGCTCTACAAAGATTGGAGATTCAGCTTGCGGAGTTTCTTGCGAAGATTTCTCCTTCGTCGAAATGACATAAAATGTGTATAAAACTTTGCTAACCTTGCGAAAAAAACTTTGCGCTCTTTGCGTTTAAATAAACACAACGAAAAACAACCTGAAACTTTAAACCTGAAACTTTAAACCTGAAACAAAACAAACCAAAACCAATCTTTATATTTTTCGTATATTTGAATTTCGCAATTCACAAATATGAAATCCCTAGATTCCTTTTACCAAGATATTACCGAAGGCTCAACTGTTGATCCTACTTCTTTATTGCCAAATGACATTCAGAAAGAAATCGGGCACTTTAATGTTTTCGACATAAAAGAATTGCTGGAGCGCATGAAAGGAAAACCTGGAATGCCTTATGACCGCAGAGCGTATTACAAAATAAGTTTAATTAGAGGCCACAACAAAGCAGAATATGCCGATAAAGTAATCGAAATCGAAAAACAAGGATTATTATTTGCAACTCCAAAAATTCCGTACAATTATTTACCGCAAGACACCAATCAAGGCGGGCAATTTTGCGTTTTTACCAGCGAGTTTTTATCTAAAAACAAAAGCGGAATTGATCTGGACGAACTTCCTATTTTTGCTTCAGACGGTTATCCCATTTTTCAGCTTTCTGATGAAGAAGTTTCAGAAGTAGAATTGATTTTCAACAAAATACAAAAGGAAATTAATTCTGATTATATTTACAAGTATGATTTAATCCGAAATTATGTGGCTGAATTAATCCACTTCGGACAAAAATTACAGCCTATTACAGCGTTATATTCTAAGCATAATTCGGCAGCAAGAGTTTCATCTTTATTTGCTGAATTATTAGAAAGACAATTCCCTATTGAATCTCCAAATCAGCGATTAGAATTGAGAACAGCGAAAGATTTTGCCGAAAGATTATCTGTTCATGTGAATCATTTAAATAAGGTTTTAAAAGAAAATACCGGAAAAACCACAACCGAATTAATCAGTAACCGACTAACAAACGAAGCCAAAATACTTTTAAAACAAACCGATTGGAATATCTCTGAAATTGCTTATTCGCTTGGTTTTGAAGAATTAGCGCATTTCTCTAATTTTTTTAAAAAACAAACTTCTTATACGCCGGTAGCTTTTAGAGCTTAAATTTTGTTTCAAGTTTGAGGTTTCAAGTTTGAGGTTTCAGGTTTCAGGTTTCAGGTTTCAGGTTTCAGGTTTCAGGTTTCAGGTTTCAGGTTTCAGGTTTCAGGTTTCAGGTTTCAGGTTTCAGGTTTCAGGTTTCAGGTTTCAGGTTTCGTAGAACTTTGTCAAAGTTTGAAACTTTGACAAAGTTTAACACAACGTTTTGGAATTTGGAATTTGAATTTTGGAATTTATCACTCGTGATTTGAATTTCGCAAACATTCATTTGATATTTACAACTCCCCAACTCTACTTCGCTCCTACCTTTGTCTCATCAAATTAAAAGAACGAAAAGATGAATTTATCAAACAACAAAATCTTAATAACTGGCGGTGCGAGCGGTATCGGACTTGGACTTGCCGAACGATTTATTCAGGAAAACAATACCGTGATTATTTGCGGAAGAAGAGAATCGGTTTTAAAAAACGTAAAAGCAAAATTTCCTACGGTTATAACAAAAGTATGCGACTTATCTATAGAACAAGAACGAATCGCTCTTTACGAATGGATTGCTGCAAATCATCCTGATTTAAACGTTTTAATCAATAATGCGGGAATTCAGAATTGGGTTTCGGTTACTGATGCTGATTTTTACGAAAGTATGAAAGCAGAAATCAGCACCAATATTGAAGCGCCTTTGCATTTAACTTCCTTATTTATTCAGTTGCCATCGCTAAAAACAGTGATGAATGTAACTTCTGGATTGGCTTTTTCTCCTTTTGCAAAAGTTCCAGTTTATTCGGCTACAAAAGCATTTTTTAGATCGTTTACACTTTCGCTTCGTCATTTATTAAAAGAAAAAAATATTGAAGTAGTCGAAATTATTCCACCAGCATTAAACACAGATTTAGGCGGAATCGGTCTTCACGACGCACATCCAAGCGTAAGCAGTTTTATCGAATCTATCTTCGAACAACTAAAAGAAGGCAGACAGGAATTGACCTTCGGCACAAGCGAAACCAGATTAAACGCAAGCGCAGAAGAATTGAGAAATCATTTTAATGCAATGCATCCATAATTGTAAAATGTTAAAGGTGAAATGTAAAAAGACAGAAACATTCACACCAAACATTTTACAACTCACATTTTACATCTAACATTTTACAAATTAAACAATTATAAAAAATGGCAGTAAATACAAAAATAGCTCTAGTTACAGGCGGTAGCAGAGGTTTAGGAAAAAACATGGCAATTGCAATTGCAAAAAAAGGACTTGATGTAATTATCACGTACAACAGTAAAAAAGAAGAAGCTGATTTAGTAGTAAAAGAAATTGAAGAGTTAGGTCAAAAAGCAGCTTCATTACAATTAAACGTAGCTGAATCTGGAACTTTTGATTCTTTCTTTAAAGAAGTAGAAGCAACTTTAAAAAACACATTCAAAACCGATAAATTCGACTTTTTAGTAAACAATGCCGGAATCGGAATTCACAATTCTTTCATTGGAACAACCGAAGCTGAGTTTGATCAATTGACTAATATTCAGTTTAAAGGACCGTTTTTCTTAACTCAAAAAGGATTAAACGTAATGAATGACGGTGGCGGAATTGTAAACATTTCGACAGGTTTAGCTAGATTTTCTTTCCCTGGTTATGCAGCTTATGCATCTATGAAAGGCGCTATTGAAACTTTAACCAAATATCAAGCAAAAGAATTAGGAGCAAGAAAAATTAGAGCTAATGTTGTGGCTCCTGGCGCTATTGAAACTGATTTTGGAGGCGGTGTAGTTCGCGATAACGAACAAATGAACCAGCAAATCGCTTCTGTAACGGCTTTAGGAAGAGTTGGTTTACCTGACGATATTGGCGGTGTTGTTGCCTTTTTATGTTCCGAAGATGCAAGATGGGTAAATGCTCAAAGAATCGAAGTTTCTGGTGGAATGATGTTATAAGAGGTTTCAAGTTTCAAGTTTCATGTTTAACCGCAAAGAACGCAAAGGTTTACGCAAGGTTCGCAAAGTTTTTTACATAAAGCTTTGCGAACTTTGCGTTTATCTAAACATAAAGCTTAGAAAAAACCTTGCGCACTTTGCGGTTAAAACACACAAACAATATCAACTTGAAACTTGAAACTTGAAACAAAAAAAAACAAAACCCGATAAGTAACCAAAAACTTATCGGGTTTGTCATTTCAAATAATATTTGAATTAGTAAAGCGTTTTAGTTTTTTTCTACAGAGACATTAAAACCGCCCTCTGCGTCAAAAACAATATCATAAAATTTAGTATCTTTTTCTATACCAACTTCGTATGTTGTTTTTTTCTTATCGTCTACCACCATTGCAATTTCTAGAATCGCTTTTGCTTTATAATTCTTTTTTAAATACGACTGTGCTTTTATCGGAAGCTGTTTAAACGAGATCTGCAATTCATATGCTTTCATGTTTCCAAGATTATCGTAAATCGCTACCGCTTTTGTTCTGTCATCTACATTGTATCGCGCTTCATACCTGATCTCATCTGCGTCGTCACCAACATATTCTTCCGACCAGACTGGTACTTTTCCCGGATATTCTCTCTCAAAAGCAAATCGGATTTTTTCTGGAGGTGTGACCACTTTTTTCATATTGGTTCCCTCCTGCGCAATTAAAAAACTACTGCATAAAAAAGTAAAAGACAAAAGCACGTTTTTCATAGTTTCATTTTTTAAATTAAACTTTAATAACGTATTAAAAGTACTACTTTTTCTATTACGATAATAGGAAGAAATTAACATTTTTTCTCGGAAGAAAAAACTCTTTTAAAATCAAGCATTCAATTACAATTCTAGCTTTTTTAATCGGTCTGTTAGTTCTCTTTTATAAGTAATTCCGATTGGGATTCTTTCATTTTTAATCACCACAAAATCTTTTTCGGTTGCATCAATTTTATCCAGCGCCACGATGTACGATTTATGAATGCGCATAAAACTCTTTTCAGGAAGACATTTTTCAAACTCTGTTGTCGTGATAGAAGCCAGATACGTTCTTTTGATGGTGTGAAGTTTTACGTAATTACCAAAACTCTGTGCATACAAAAGCTGGTCCAATTCAATTTCCATTAAATAGCCATCGACTTTTACGTTTACTGAGTTTACCGTTTCTTCTGTTTTTTGTTTTGCACTTTCTGTAGCAAAAAAACGGTCAATTGCTTTTAAAAACCTTGGAAAATAGATTGGTTTCAGCAAATAATCAATCACTCCGTAATCATAGCTTTCCAATGCAAATTCAGAATAGGCCGTGGTTAAAATAGTCTTTGGATGCGTTGGAAGAATTTTAAGCAGTTCCATTCCCGAAATCTCAGGCATATTTATGTCTAGAAACATTAAATCGACTGAATTTTCTCTGAGATAATTCATCGCTTCAATGCCATTATATCCTTGAAAAACCAATTCTAACTGCGGATTCTGTTTAATATAATTAGCCAGAACATAATGCGCAGCGGGTTCATCATCTATAATAATGCATCTTTTTGTTTCTCTCATCCTACAAACTTTTTAAGCTGTATTTGTAAATCTACAATATAAGTCTGTTTATCGTCTTTTACATCCAATTTATAGTCTTTTCCATAAATTAAATTCAGACGTTCAATCGTATTTTTCAAACCGATTTTGGTCGAAATCACATCGTTTTTCTTCGGAATTGAATTGGCTACATGAAGATGCAACAATCCACTTTCAACAGTAATATTAATTTTTACGAAGCAATTTTCGATAGCACAAGTTCCGTGTTTAAAAGCATTTTCTATAAATGCAATTAGCAGCATCGGAGAAATTTTATAGGTGTATTCGATATCTACTTTACTTTCAAAATTAATCTCGCAACGATAACCCACACGCTCTTTTTCTAGCTGAACGTAACTGTTTATAAATTCCAATTCGTCTTCTAAAGAAACACATTGTTTGCTGTTGCTTTCTAATTGGTAACGCATTAATTGCGAAACTTTCATAATCAAATCTGGCGTTCTGTCTGGAAACTGAAGACTGATTCCGTAAAGCGTATTAAATGTATTGAATAAAAAATGCGGATTTAATTGTCCTTTCAATGAATTTAATTGCATTTGATTGAACAATAAAGCCGCATCGGTTTGTTTTCTGTGAATACGATAAAACTTAAAAACAATAATCGGACTCAGAATGCAGACCAAAGTCCCTAAAACACTCGCCAACTGGTAGGCATAACTTCTCTGATGTGAGTTCTGATACAAATGGCATTTGGCAAACATATCCATTCTTGTAATTTCATACAAAATGACAGAAAATACAAAAACTCCAAAAAGCGTTAAAATGATATAGGTAAAAGGTTTATTTGCTTTGAATAAAATAGGAAGCAGAAAAAAGCGATTAAACTGGGCATGCATGTACAAAACGCAATAGAAAAATATACCCATTGCAATAGAAACGAAAGAACTAAATAACATCCAATCATTTTTTAGGGTATATATTGTAAAGGAGAAAAGGACAACGGCAACCTCCTGCCACCATTTGTTATCCAGTATGTTATCAATTTTTTTGTTCATTCTTAATTTTGAAATAGTTTACAAAGTACGAACAAATATTTAATTAATTTTTTCAAAAAATGACCAATTCAATTCGTCATTTACTAGTGCAGTACATCACTTAACCTGACTTTTATCAGTATAAGAGAAATAAATTTGTTTCATCAAAACATTTTATATCACACCTTGAGTTTATGTATTTCAAAAAAATTACCTTATTATTTTTCTTGATTTTTGCCTCAATCGGTTACGCTCAAACCCTGTCTTTAAAAGAAGCAGTAAAAACAGGTCTTGAAAACTACGGTTCTATCCGGGCAAAAAACAATTACACCAATGCATCAAAAGAGACTCTAAAACAATCTCGACGTGATTATCTGCCGAACTTAAATTTATCGGCACAGCAAGATTACGGAACTGTAAACGGACAAAACGGACCGTTGTATGGTTTTGGTGGTTTAGGAGTTGCTTCATCAGGTTTACCTCTTCCTGAACAAAACTGGAATTCGGCGTTTGGTGCGCTTTATCTAGTCAACATGAACTGGGATTTTTTCACTTTCGGAAAAACACAGGAAAAAATCAATTTATCTAAAATTGATGTTCAGGCCAAAGAAAAAGACTTACAGCAGGAAAAATTCCAGCAGGAAATTAAAATTTCGGCTGCCTATTTAAATCTATTGGCAAGTCAGAGATTGCTGATTTCTCAGCAGAAAAATCTAGATCGCGCAGAAGTTTTCAAAAAGACAGCTGTTGCAAGAGTTAAAAACGGATTATTGGCCGGAGTCGATTCTACATTGGCTACAGCTGAAGTTTCTAAAGCTAAAATTGCTTTAAACTTAGCAAGGAATTTCGTTAAGGAACAAAACAATAAATTGGTCGATTTAATGGGCGTTGCGCCTCAGGATTTTGTTACCGATACGCTTTTTGTAACTCAGATTCCAAAAGAATTGATTCAAGGAAATGCAGCAAATGACAGTCTTCATCCGTTATTGCAACTGTACAAAACCAAAATCGATTACAGCAATCAGCAGGTTAAATTATTCAAGCGTTTTTATTATCCGACCATGAGTGCTTTTGGGGTTTTACAAACCAGAGCTTCAGGATTTGACAATACTTATGCTACAGACCAAAATGCTTTTAGCAGAAACTATTGGGATGGCGTAAATCCAGACCGTACCAATTATTTGGTTGGTGTTGGAATTACATGGAATTTAACCACTCCTTTTAGATCAAGCAAACAAGTAAGCGCTCAGAAATTTGTTTCTCAGGCTTTACAGGAAGAATACAATCAGGCCGATAGAGAATTGAAATCGCAATTGAATTTTGCCGAAGATAAGATCAAAATTACGTTAGAAAATTATGCCGAAGCGCCTATTCAGGTTGATGCGGCAAAAAGAGCTTACGTACAGAAATCGACATTATACAAAAACGGTTTAACCGATCTGACCGATTTAACACAAACGATGTATGTTTTAAACCGTGCCGAAATCGACCGTGATATTGTCAACAATAATGTATGGCAGTCGTTCTTGCTAAAAGTAGCCGCAACGGGCAATTTTGACTTATTTATAAATGAATTTTAACTATAGATCCAAATGAATTTAATACGTTTTGCACTCCGCAAACCCATTTCCATATTAGTATTGGTTGCGGGTCTATTTTTCTTCGGAATTGGTGCCATCAAAGACATTAAGGTAGACATTCTGCCAAAAATGAATTTGCCGGTTATCTATATTGCGCATCCGTTTGGAGGTTACACGCCAGACCAGATGGAGGCTTATTTTGCCAAAAACTACGTAAACGTTTTACCTTTCTCGAACGGTATCAAATCGGTAGAAACCAAAAATATTCAGGGGTTAATGATTATGAAATTAACCTATTATGAAGGAACCAACATGGCTCAGGCAGCTGCCGAGTTAAGTGCGCTTTCCAACAGAATCCAAGCGGCTTTTCCTCCAGGAACACAGCCTCCGTTTATCATTCGTTTTGATGCTTCTTCACTTCCAATTGGACAATTGGTTTTGAGCAGTAAAATACGTTCCAACAACGAATTACAGGATTTAGCCAACGTTTATGTTCGTGCTTCGTTTACGGCGATTCCTGGTTTATTATCTCCAGCTCCTTTCGGCGGAAGCCCAAGAACTATCGAGGTAAACGTTGATCCAGATTTATTGCGTTCTCATAATATGACGCCAGACCAGATTGTTGATGCGATTCGTTTGAACAACCAAACGGCTCCATCTGGAAACGTGCGTATGGGCGACAAAAACTATATTACGCCAACTAACAATACGATTAAAGAAGTTAAAGATTTTGAACAGATTCCGTTATTCAAAGGCGGTGTTCAGAACTTAAAATTAGGCGATGTTGCGTCTGTAAAAGATGGTGCCGATATTACGGCAGGTTATGCTTTGGTAAACGGAAAACGTTCGGTTTACATTAGTATTGCAAAAGCGGGAGACGCTTCGACTTGGGATGTGGTTCAGAAATTGAAAAAAGAGCTTCCTAAAATTCAAAGTACGCTTCCTGAAGATGTAAACATTACGTACGAATTTGACCAGTCGGTTTATGTAATCAACTCGGTTAAAAGTTTGATTACTGAGGGAATTATTGGTGCGGTTCTAACTGGTTTAATGGTTTTATTATTCTTAGGCGACCGTCGTGCGGCATTAATCGTAATTATGACGATTCCGATTTCGATTATTTCTGGGGTTTTATTCCTGAAATTATTCGGACAGACGATTAACTTAATGTCATTATCAGGATTGGCTCTTGCAATTGGTATTTTGGTGGATGAAAGTACGGTAACCATCGAAAATATTCACCAGCATCTCGACATGGGAAAACCCAAGGCACTCGCCATTTGGGATGCCTGTCAGGAAATTGCTTTGCCTAAATTGTTGATCCTTCTTTGTATTCTAGCCGTATTTGCGCCAGCATTTACCATGGTCGGAATTCCGGGAGCATTGTTCTTGCCTTTGGCTTTAGCGATTGGATTCTCAATGGTAATTTCATTCTTGCTTTCGCAGACTTTTGTTCCTGTAATGGCCAACTGGATGATGAAAGGTCATGAAAAACACGAACACGCACCCAATATAACAGACGATGAAGCAGAGTTTAACGCCTGCGGATTAACGCCTGAATCGGAGCAAAATTTAATTGGTCAGAAAAAAGATTTGGTTGAAAGAGAAGATTTCAACAACGACGGGAAAGTAAGCGGTTTCGAAAAATTCAGAAATCGTTTCATGCGAACTTTAGATCGTTTGTTTGTTCATAAAAAAGCAACGACTATTATTTATCTAACGGGATCAATTATTCTGGCGATTGTATTTCTTACTTTTATCGGAAAAGACGTTTTCCCGAGAACCAATTCAAGTCAGTTTCAATTGAGAATGCGCGCCATTGACGGAACGCGTTTGGAAAGAACAGAAGAACAAGCCAGAGTTGTTTTAAAAGAATTGGAGAAAATGGTGGGTAAAGATCATATCGGAATTACGTCTGTATATGTCGGCCAGCACCCTTCTCTATTCTCGATCAACCCGATTTATTTGTTCATGGCAGGTTCTCACGAAGCGGTTTTCCAAGTGAGTTTAAAAGACTATCATGAAGATATGGACGACTTTAAAGATGAGTTTAGAGCAAGACTTAAAAAAGTACTGCCTGATACAAAACTTTCTTTTGAACCAATCGAATTGACGGATAAAGTTTTAAGCCAAGGTTCTCCTACTCCAATCGAGATTCGAGTGGCCGGAAAAGACAAAAAACGAAACGAATTGTACGCCACTCAAATTGTAGACAAATTAAAAGCGATTTCTTATTTCAGAGACGTACAGATTGGTCAGCCCATTCATTATCCAGCAATGAATATTGATATTGACAGAACTCGTGCGGCTGAATTGGGAGTTGACATGAATGATATTTCACGTTCATTGGTTGCTTCAACCTCATCTTCTCGTTATACCGAAAAAAACAACTGGGTAGACGAAAAAGCAGGATTATCGTATTCTGTTCAGGTTCAAGTGCCATTAAATAAAATGAAAAGCAAAACCGATATTGGAGAAATTCCAGTATTGAAAAATTCGCTTCGTCCTGTTTTAAGCGACGTTGCGAAAATTACACCGGGATTTGTAAGCGGTGAAAATGACAATTTAGGGGCCATGCCATACATTACCGTTACGGCAAACATCTACCAAACCGATTTAGGTACGGCATCAAAAGATGTGAGCAAAACAATTAGTGCCTTGGGCGAATTACCTCGTGGTTTGTTTATCACGCCAATTGGACTAAGTACTGTATTGACCGAAACATTAAGCAGTTTGCAAACGGGGTTATTGGTTGCCGTTTTCGTAATCTTCTTAATGTTGGCCGCTAACTTCCAATCGTTTAAAGTTTCGCTGGTTATTTTAACAACAGTTCCTGCCGTAGTTTTAGGATCTTTATTAATGCTGACGCTTACAGGTTCAACGTTGAATTTACAATCGTATATGGGAATCATTATGTCCGTCGGAGTTTCTATTGCCAACGCCGTTTTATTGGTTACGAATGCCGAACAGCTTCGAAAAATAAACGGAAATGCCTTAGAATCTGCGCGTGAAGCGGCTGCGTTGCGTCTTCGTCCGATTATCATGACTTCGGTTGCGATGATTGCGGGAATGTTGCCAATGGCAATTGGTCACGGCGAAGGAGGCGATCAGGTTTCTCCGTTAGGAAGAGCGGTTATTGGCGGATTATTATTTTCTACTTTTGCCGTATTATTAATCCTTCCGCAGATATTTGCGTGGGCACAAGAAAAAACATCGACACAATCTGTTTCTTTAGATCCTGAAGACGAAGAAAGTATCCATTATATCTCATCATTAAAACCAAAAAATGAACACTAAAATTATAAAATATAGCCCGCTGTTTCTAGCAGCAGTATTTTTTCTGAACAGCTGTAATTCTAAAAAAGAAGAAACGGTAAAAGCGGAAATCGAACCTAAAGTAGAAACTTTCGCTTTAGCGAAAGAAAAACTAACAACAGAATTGCGTTTACCAGCCGAATTAACGGGTTTCCAACAAGTTGATTTATACGCAAAAGTGAGCAGTTTCGTAAAATTATTGAAAGTTGATATTGGTACGAAAGTAAAAAAAGGACAGCTTTTGATTGTATTGGAAGCTCCAGAAATCAGTTCGCAATTGGCTGCAGCCGAATCAAGATTAAAATCGATGGAAGCCATTTACGCCACCAGCAAAAGCACGTACAACCGTTTGTATGAAACAAGCAAAGTTGAAGGAACAATTTCTAAAAATGATTTAGAAATGGCAAGCGGTAAAAAGAACTCCGATTATGCACAATACCAAGCGGCCGTTGCGGCGCACAAAGAGGTAGGCATTATGAGAGGTTATCTAGAAATCCGCGCTCCTTTTGACGGCGTTGTAGCAGCTAGAAATGTGAATTTAGGAACCTATGTCGGCCCAGCAGGAAAAGGATCTGATTTACCATTATTGACGATTCAGCAGCAGGATAAACTGCGTTTGGCGGTTTCTATTCCGGAATTGTATACGGGATATTTACACCAAGGTGACGAAATGAGTTTTAATGTAAAATCGTTACCAGAAACTTTTACAGCTAAAATTACCAGAATGTCTGGCGCATTAGATTTAAAATTACGCTCAGAAAGAGTTGAAATGGACGTTCATAACACCAAAGGAAATTTATTGCCTGGAATGGTTGCCGAAGTTTTGTTACCGCTTAACGCGAAAGACAGCACATTTGTAGTACCAAAATCGGCTGTAGTGAATTCTGCGGAAGGTTTATATGTGGTGAAAGTAGTAAACCACAAAGCGACAAGAGTTGACATTAAAAAAGGAAGAGAAATCGAAGATAAAATTGAAATTTTCGGCGACTTAACTCCAAACGATAAACTGGTAAAAATTGCCAGCGAAGAAACTAAGGAAGGCGATGTCATAAACGAATAACCTGCGTTTTAGTCTTCAATTTAGTGATTACCAAAAACTGTACGCATTCTTAGGAATGCAAATTTAAAAATTTGCCTAAAAGGGCAGTTCTTCTTTAATTGGAAGGACTGTCCTTTTTTTTGTTTTTTTTAGCAAAATAGCCCACATGATTCCTTATCATAACTACCTTAGTTTTTTTTTAGAATACCTAAGAACTTTTTTAAGTTTGAAGGTACTTTTTTTGTTTGAAATAATATATTTGTTTATTCTTCCTACAATATCTAAAAAACTTTTATAAACTGATGACTCAAAAAGAACGCAATATTATTGAAAAATTTAAAAAAAAAGTTGTAAACGAATTAGAAGTCAAGGAATTTGATTATGAATATGACAATATGTTTGAATGTATTTATCTGCATTTTCCTCATGAAGAAGAAGAATCGATAGAATACTCAATTGATCAAATTGAAATATATCTAGATGAACTAGATTCAATAAAATTTTATCAGGATTGTTCAAAAGTTACAACTAATACAATTACTCAAAAAGTAATTCAAATTTCCTCTAAATCAAATTTTTACTATTTACTCGCTTTAGGTCTTTTTTATAAGCAAACTCCAGAAAACATTTATATTAATATCGTTCAAAATCCATTATTAATTGGCATTGGAGCAGTGAAATCAAACAATTACAACGATTATAATCCCCCATGCTCAAGCCATTTAGCTATTGAGATAAATTATCCCGATTTTGATTCTAGACTTTCGGAAGAAAAAGAAAACGAACTAATAAAAATTTTTATGTTTGAATTGTCACACGCTCATAACATTAGTTTTGAATTTTCTACTTATATGTTGCAAAAGGAATATGACTTCGACGACGCTAAAATTGATATTTTGCATTCGACTGACTTTATATATAATATTCCTCTTGAAGAATATAATTATGGAATGGACTTATTTTTAAATGCAAATCAAAAGTTAAGTCCTGATCTTCAATTTATATCATATTATAAAATTTTTGAATATTACGCGCCAATACAAGCAAAAATAGAAGCTTTTGAGTCAATGAAATTAAAGCTATCATCTTCAAAAGCCTTAACTCATGACGCAAATTTTATAGCATCTATTTTTGAATTGGCTAAAAACTATGATCGAAGTGTT
The DNA here is from genome assembly GCF_002303885.1 of Flavobacterium sp. ACN2. Taxonomy (GTDB): domain Bacteria; phylum Bacteroidota; class Bacteroidia; order Flavobacteriales; family Flavobacteriaceae; genus Flavobacterium. The sequence continues at coordinate 160,184 of NZ_MRCM01000015.1, forward strand.
AGAGATAGTGAATTAATAAAATCATTAATAAATACGGCATTTGATTTAGTCGATCTTTATGATGATTTGCCACAAACTGTGAAGAAAAAATTGAAACAAAATGAATTAAAATATAATTCAAAAACTGAAACTAAAGATAGAATTGTAAATGAATTAGGAGCTATTCTTTATCAAACCAGAAATTCAATTGTTCATGCGAAATCAAATTATGATATTAAAGGAAGTGAAATTGAAATAAATGACTTACCTGAGCTAAATCACTTTATGCATAAAGCTAGTTATAGTATTATTCGTTGGTATTCAAGTTTGCCAAAACATCTAAAAATAAATGCTTAATCTAGCTTTTAAAATCATTATAAAATTATGACTCTAAATTGGAAAGAAATAAAAGCTTCAATAAAAAAAAACATTAAAAAATTAAATAAGATTTGTGACAATTATCAACCAACTATTCAAGCTATTGGTATTATTGTTGGATTGTATATTATTTATCTAACGTACAAAAGCGTAGAGATTTCTAATTATCAACTGCAATTATCTTTAAAACAAGAATCTCAAAAAGAACTACCTATTTGGCATTTTGAGATTAATGATTCTACCTCGATTGCAAAAATGAAACCTTTTACGGAAGATGTCAAACTTGAAATTGCAACTGCTTATTTTTCGGAAAAATTATTTTTTAAAAAGTCAAACAAATGGAACATCGATGGGCCAGATTTCAATTTTCATATGACTATGTTAAAAGCCTATTTAGAAAAATTAGTCCTTGCTAATTCAACTCATAAAGATTCGATAGTCTCAATATCTGACAGAAATATGATTCCTGTAGGAATTGAAGTTTCTTATATTCAATATGGACAAGTAAAAACGGCTAATGCTATCTTTGCCATCCAATACACTTGGATAAGAAATGATGAATACAGTGTTGATATTAAAATTGATGGTATTCGATTTATGCGATATTTATATGGTAATGAAAATATGATCCAAGAATTAGATAAAATAATCGATAAAGAATTTAAAACCTTAAAAAAGCCAAATACAAATTGATTTAAATTCTCCAAACACTGTTTTAAAACCTCGACCTTAAAAAATCGAGGTTTTTAAATTTAATAAATCTTTACTCCTCACTCAAATAAGGATTCAAAATCTCCACCAATTCATTGAGCCAATAATAATTGTCTTCAAAATTGGTTAGTCCAATTTGGAGGGTTTCGTGTTGTCGCATTACGCCGAGAGTTACTAGGAAAACGATAAACTTTTTATAAATTTGATTTTCACAAATAACGTTCGTCTATTAAAATCAATAATGTATGCCTTCTGAAAGTAAATTAGAATATAAATATGGAAAGCTTTGGGTCAAAGATGGCTTTTTGTTGGTATTTTATATTTTCCTCTTTGACGAACTAAAAAATGATAATAAATATTTTATTGAACTAAAAAGGGAACTCGTTCAAAACATCGATAATATATTTATAGACATGTTTGCCTTTCTTAATTTTAATGAGTTTATAATTTCAGATGAAATAAAAAATATTTTAATAAATCACATCGAAAACATAATTTTAAAAATGGACGAAGAAAGTCATTATTTTTCACTACAAAATTTAGACGAAATATTATCTCAGGTCAGAATTTATCATTTAGAAAATTTGGATTATGAGCCTTCAAATGAAATAATTCTAAATAATTATGGTGATAATTTTCATACAGTAAAAAATAATTACATTGAGGAGTTTATTGAAATAAAATCTTTACTTGAAAAGGATTATCGTATATAAATAATAAAACCTCGACCTTAAAAAGTCGAGGTTTTTCATTTTTACAATTTACTCCTCACTCAAATAAGGATTCAAAATCTCCGCCAATTCATTGAGCCAATAATAATTGTCTTCAAAATTGGTTAGTCCAATTTGGAGAGTGTCGTGTTGTCGCATTACGGCGAGAGCTAAAATGCAATTTACTTGTCTTAAGATTTTAGCCATATCTTCTGGATCTATAATATGGTTAAAAAAATCAATCAGCCTTGTTTCGGCTTCTTTGGAAAGGGTGTTTGAATTCATAATGTCGTAATATTAGGAATATAAAAACCCTTGCATCTAAGTGTTCCTAACGCTTACGACGGCGTTTACGGTCGTTTCCGATACCGTACACATAATACAAGGGCAAATCTTGCTCTAATTTAAAGTCGTAATTTTTTAGGAACTTCAAATGTAGAGAAAATTTTTTAAAAAGAAAGATTTTTCTTTCAATAACTTTATTTTATTCTACGATAGAGTGACAAAGAATAGCTTTAAAAACAATCTGCTTCGTAACTTTTCACTAATTCAATTACTCCTTCTTGACCATTAATCTTTAAAATCTTTTTTTCCACCTTTTCTAAAACTACTGGACAATCTGACATCTCTCGAGTAATAACTTTTTTCGAAACCAATCTGCTTAAGCCCATTGCTTCCATATAGGATATTTTACCATTATTAGGTCTTTCAACCACATAAAAATTCACTGCTGTATGACCTGGTTTTATTACTTTGAATAATTTAAGCTTATTTGAGTAAAGTAATAATCCAAATACTTTATCCTCAATAGTGATAAACTCAACTAGTTTACCATCATTCGTAAAAGCAAAAGATTTCAGTTCAGTAGGTAAAAATTCTTTCTTTTTATTGCTCGCATCATAAACTTTCAATTTATTTTCTAAGTCAAGAACCATTAAATTTTCAGATGAATAATTTCCATCTATTTTATAATCTTTTATCGTATCATTACTCTTTGTAATAATTTGAATATTTACTTTTTGAGCAATTGACTTAAATGCTGAAAGAAAAATAAAAAGTACTAAATAAAAATGTTTCATAGAATTAATTAAATTATTTATTAGATTAAAAAAAAGCACTTAAACCATTAAAACTAAAAAGTTTTAAATTCTGTAAATGCTTTGGTTTGTGCCAAACAAAGAAAGAAAATATTTAATATAAATCAAATTATTATAAACGCTGTAATTAGTCTCGCTTGCCAAACTAAAGAACCCGATAGCGCGGATTTGTAATCCGTGCCCGCAAACCAATGAACATATTCTATTTCTAAAAACAAAAAATCTCGATTTATTTAAAAATCGAGGTTTTTCCATTTTATGAACCTTACTCCTCACTCAAATAAGGATTCAAAATCTCTGCCAATTCATTGAGCCAATAATAATTATCTTCAAAATTGGTTAGTCCAATTTGGAGGGTTTCGTGTTGTCGCATTACGCCGAGAGCTAAAATGCAATTTACTTGTCTTAAGACTTTAGCCATATCTTCGGGATCTATAATATGGTTAAAAAAATCAATCAGCCTTGTTTCGGCTTCTTTGGAAAGGGTGTTTTTGTTCATGTCTTCCATTTAGTGAATTAAAGCCTTTGGTAAGACATTGTAACGTGAATTACTTGTCAAACCATAAAGGCAAATTTTACTTTATTTTAAATGTGAAGATTTAAGAGCTTCAAATGTAGAGAAAAACTTTTTTAAAAAGAAAGATTTTTCTCTCAATTAATATATTACTTTTATCAAATATAAGAAATCTATATTTCAGGAGGTACTTATCGCATTTTTGTCATTGCGACGTAAGGAGAAATCTTCGCGATCCCGAAGCTTCGGGACGCAAACTAAATCGAATATCTTTGTCGATATGCGCGTGTGATCCTTCGTTCCTCAGGATGACAAACTGTACTTAAACATTTGTCAGGCTGAGCAATCCCGAGGCATCGGGAGAAACTCCACAATCATTTTAAAACATAGCCTCCGGTTTCAACCAGAGGAACGCAAAGATTTATCCTCATTTTATTTAAAAAATCAATTGCCTCCAGTTTTAACTAGAGGTATAAATAAAAGCGAGAAAAAAGGCTTTAGCCAAATGCGCATTTTGGCTAAAGCCTATTATTATAAAATCTTATCAAATACCCTAGTTAAAACTAGGGGCTATTCATTTCTAATCTTTGTCGAGCTACTTGTGGAGATTTCTCGTTCCTCGAAAATGACAAATAAGAATTAAAAACATGTATATTCGTACAAAAAATACAATGTTTAATCTGCAACTTGGCTTTCATACTTATTACATCTACATCATAACAAATGAACATCGAACATCTTTTTACATTGGTGTAACCAATAATTTAAAACAAAGATTGGCAAAACATAAAGAAAACATAGACTTGAATATAAACAGTTTTGCAGCAAAATATAATATTCAGTTTTTAGTTTATTACGAAAAATTCACTTGGATACAGGAAGCAATCGCCCGAGAAAAAGAATTAAAAAAATGGCGAAGAGATAAGAAAATTGAATTGATAAGAAGTTTTAATGAAACTTTTGAATTTCTTAATTTTCATTTTGAATAAAAACATATATCTCATAATGTTTGTTAGTTCTGAAATTGTCATTTCGACGTAAGGAGAAATCACACCAGAAATTCTACAAAGTATTTCGCCAATCTTTGTAGATGTACGAGTGTGATTTCTCCCTTCGGTCGAAATGACAAACTGGAAGCAAAACGACGAAACAAATTTTAGGATGATCGAGGTCAAAGCCCCACAATATTCAACAAAAAAAAATGCAGGATCAAAATATGATCCTGCATTTTTTTATAATTTGATAAATCTAAATAGAAATTTCTTTTTTAGACTCTCTGGCGCTCATGTATTCCTTCTTTAATTTCTTCCACCATTTTTTTATTAAAAGCGGGCAAATCATTCGGGTTTCGGCTGGTTACTAATCCGTTGTCTACGACTACTTCTGAGTCTTCCCATTGTGCTCCGGCATTTTTCAAATCATTTTTAATAGAGAAGAACGAAGTTACTTTTCGACCTTGTAAAACATCGGCATCTACCAGAATTTGAGGTCCGTGGCAAATAGCGGCTACTGGTTTTTTACTTTCAAAAAAGGAACGTACAAAATTTACAGCCGCTTCTTCTCTTCTCAATAAATCAGGGTTTATTACTCCTCCTGGAACAACCAAAGCATCGTAATCTGCTTCATTTGCCTGATCTAATACGACATCAACATTATATTCTTTGCTCCAATTTCCGTCTTTCCAAGATTTGATAGTTCCAGATTTCAAACTGACGATATCTGCATTCCAACCTTGCTCTTCCAGATACGCTTTAGGCGATGCTAATTCTGATTCTTCAAAACCGTTTGTTGCTAATATGGCGATATTCTTTTTCATAATTTCAAATATTTAAAATGTTATTAATTTTGATTTACCTAAAATTAGTTATTTCAAACCCCCAGTAGAAATAGACGCTGTTAAAGC